>CAWEHG010000001.1:0-4737 GCA_963808715.1 Ignavibacteriota bacterium
GAACCCTCCTGAAGCAATGGAGGTCTGCATGGCAGGTCTGAACATCACCTGGGCCAGGGCCCTGGCTCTTTCCGGAGCGAGCTCCTGTCGGTGATGCATCGTGGCGGTGATGATGGGGAGGCCGCACTTGACCGGCAGGGTGTTCCCCTCTTCCGTGGCCTGGAACTCGCGAGTGGCCTCGCGCAGCGGAATGAGCGCCCGAACTCCGCGCCCCGCATCCTGGGCGAAGGCGGCGGCCGACAGCAACGACAGCAGGAGTACGCACCGGGCGCTGTTCATCGGCCCCTCTTGAATGGAGAGTGGAACACGGTCATGATACCGCGCGGTTCCGCCACCACGAGGTCGCACTCGCCCACCAGCGGACCGGCCGTAAAAGCCTGGATCTCCCCGGTCTGCACGGCCACCACCGACGCCGCGAACGACCGACGCCCCGTGCCGTAGGCCACTTCGATCGTCCTTCGTCTGTCACCCAACGCCAGGAGGTCACAGAATCCATCTCCATCAGCGTCACGAGCCTCGAGGCCGCGCTCATCCGCCCCTGCAAGCCCCTCCACGATCACGAGCTCCGCGGCACTCGCCGGACGATCCTGGCCGTACAGGATAACGATCCTCCGGGTCGGGCGACGCAGACCAAGGATCAGATCAAGCCGGCCATCCCGGTCCAGGTCTTCCACCCCCATCCACTCGAGGTGGCCGACAGTGTCCGGGAGGGTGGCCAGGAGCCGCTCACCGGAAGGTTCGCCCCTCGCACCGAGGGCATACGAAAACAACGACAGCGCATTTTCCCGGGGGTCGCGCGCAGCCACGACCAGCGTGGGCGTTGACCCTTCGACCGCCGGCCGCGCGGTCACCACCGATGCGCGGACAGTGAAGCTCCCTCCGATGCGTCGCTCGAGATACTGGCGCTCGTTCAGTTGTTCGTATGCCGCAAGGGAATACAGTTTTCCCCCTCCGGGGCGGTAGCGGGAGAGGATCCACGCCATCCCCGAGGAGGGATCGGTCCCCGTCGCCAGCACCCAGGGATCCGCTCCGGCGGGGAACAGGGCCAGCACAGGATCGCCGTGCAGTGCCACCGCCGCAAGTTCCGCACTGCGCGGGAACGCGACAACAAATCGCGAGCGGGCACCAGCCGCAAGCCCGAGCGTCCGACTCGCACCCGCCGGCATCTCCACGGAGGTCTGAGGATCGAACAGTCCTCCGGGAACCTGGGAGTAGACCGTGAGGGCCCCCTCGCTCGTCACGACAATATCGTTTCGCCGGTCGCCGCCGGTCTCCGCGATCAGCAGGTCCGCCACCTTTGTGCCCACGAGGTAGGATGCGACGCCCCTGGTCCAGGACTGGTTCGTGCGGGTCGCCGCGCCGATCGTTCTGCGTCCGGCATCCGCGAGAAGCAGGTCGGGCAACCTGTCACCGTCCACGTCCTCGAGCGCCCAGAGGGAGCTTCCCCCGGCCGCCTGAAAGTGCAGCGGCGAACGGAAGATCCCCCTGCCGGCAGACACGTAGACCGCCACCTCTCCGGCGCCGGAGCAGACGACGTCCGGTCGTCCGTCGCCGTTCACTTCCCGTATCTTCACCTGTTCCGGTTCCCACGGCGTGCTGCACACCGCGGTGACCGACAGGCGATCGGTGGAGTCACGGGAGAGGACGACGATCTGTCGGGCCGAGGGGATGGTCACCGCGACCAGCAGGTCTGCTCCCCGCGAGAGGACCGAGAACGTACCGGGTTCGCCGGGGAGCTCGGTGCTCGACGGTTCCGTGAACGACCCCCTGCCGATCCCCCCGTAGTACAGAAGGCGGTCGCCGAGCCAGTCGAGGAGGTAGACGTCGTTCACCCCGTCGCCGTCCGTGTCGAGGACCTCCGCATCGGCTGCGGAGAGTTCGGGGAAGAGCGGTTCCTGCAGGCCCTGGAGAGCGCCCGAACCGGGCTTCAGCACTGAAAGCCCGGCGATGGTTCTTCCGTAGGCCACCACTTCGCGGAGTCCATCGCTGTCGATATCCGCGCAGAGGATCCCGTCAGCCCTTCCAGGGAGCGGGGTGACACGTTCCTGCACGGACTTTCGTCCCACCCTGAGCACCCGCACCGAGTCGCCGTCGCCGGCCAGCAGCACATACGAGGCCGAGCGGGCGGGATTTCCCTCGAGGAACGCCGCCGCGCGGGCGGAGCCTCCGAACTTCACCTGGCGGACGATCGCGAGCGAATCTCCCGTGGCCAGTTTCATCACCGACACGGCAGCCGGCTGGGTCGTCACCAGTCCGAATTCCCTGCGGGGGCCTTCGGGAGGGACCGAAAAGAAGCCGACCGGGATCCCGGAGATCTCGCGTTGGACGTAGGGGCCGAACATCTGGGGTCGCTGGGCAAGGCCCGGCGCGCAGGCGAGGGCCAACAGGCATGGGGCAAGGATCCGGACGGCGAGGACCGCTTCGCCGCGCGGGGAACTTCGGGACCTGGGGGAATCGGGAGGTGTCACGTCAGGCCCGGCGGATGGGTCACAATGACCGGCGGTGCTGGAGACGCAGTTCGCGCCGTGCGAGCGCCTGATCGAACCTGCGGCGCTCGTCGTCCGTCTCCGGCACGGCGGCGGGGACCGGCACCGGTTTCCCGCGCTCGTCGATCGCCACGAACGTCAGGTAGGCGTTGTTCGCGCGGCGTTCCCCCTCGGCACCGCGGGTCTGGGCCGTCACCACGACACCCACCTCCATCGACGTGGTGAACGCGCGGTTCACGGAGGCCTTCAGGGTCACGACGTCTCCCAGGCGGATCGGCTCATGGAAGTTCAGCTCGTCCACCGAAGCCGTCACGCACACCTTTCCCGTATGCCGCTGGGCGCTGATGGCCGCGGCGATATCGATCCAGTGCATCAGCATGCCGCCCAGCAGATTGCCGAGCTGGTTCGTGTCGTTGGGCAGGACCAGCTGCGTCGACACGACCTGGGAGTGCTTCACCGGGCGGGTCTGCATCTCAGCGTCCTTTCTCCTCGAGCCTGTCGCGGAGCTTCGAGGCATCGGGGAGCTCCTCGCTGTGCGGGTAGCGCGCGATGAGTTTGGAGAGCTCCGCGATCGCTTCCGGCACGCGTCCCTTGTCGCGCAGCACCTCGGCCTTCCGGAGATAGGCCCTTGGCGCGAATTCGGTGTCGTGATACTTCTCGATCACCGAGTCGTAGTAGAAGAGCGCCGCCCTGGTGTAGCCCATGGTCGAGTAGAGCTCGGCGGCGGAGAATTGCCGGAGGGCCAGCTGCCGGGTCAGCTCGCGGATCTTCGCTTCCGCGTCCGGAACCGACTCGTGCTTCGGGTAGTACTCCACGAAGCTCTGGAATTCGTCGATCGCTTTGCGGGCGTATTCCTGGTCCAGCTGCGGCCGGGGGACCCGGTAGTAGTAGCAGAGAGCGAGCTTGTACTGGGCGTCGGCCACCCGCGGACTGGCGGGATAGTTCCGTTTCACGACGCCGTATTCGAACGCGGCCAGGATGTAGTCGCCGCGCATGAAGCGGCATTCGGCGAGGTAGAACTGCGCGTCCGCGGCGACCTTGCTCCCCTGGTACTGGAGCGTGATGACGGTGAACAGGTTGGCGGCATCGAGGTAGTCCTCTTTGTCGAACCGTTCTTTCGCCTCCTCGAACCGCTGCTCCGGCGTCAGGGTCACCGTCTGATCACTCGAGCCGCACCCCTGAAGGGCCAGCGACGCGGCAAGGAGCACACCCAGGTGGATTCTTCCGTTCATTGCCATCCTAGTCGATTACGATCCCCCGTGAGAACCGGGCTGCCCGGCGGACCGTCGTGTCCGCGTCGGCGCTTCCCGGCGAAAGAAACCGCGGCTGGAAGCCGGCACTCACCGGGAGACATGAGACGGAGTCGATGCGGACCCCCGTACGGTCTTTCACCAGCTCCACGTACACCGCCAGGCCTCGTTGCGTCCAGAACCTGGACGGCTGGCGGAACACAAAGTTGCCAAGAGAGTGGACGATCAGTTTCCCCGCCACGACCTCCACTCCGTACGGCACGTGCGGATGGTGCCCGAAGACCAGGTGGGCACCGGCCGCCGAGACCGCGCGCATGAAGTCCAGGCTCCCGCGGTCGGGCCTGTCCGCGTACTCCGCGCCGCCGTGGTAGCTGACGCACACGACGTCCACCGAGTCCCGATACCGCCTGAGCGCCGGCAGCAGCCGCGCGGTGTCGGCAGGCGCCACCAGACGTCTCCAGGTCCCCCGGGCCCCGTTCATCAGACCGGTCACCGCGAACAGCGCGATCCGGATCCCGTTCCGTTCCACAACAGCCGGGCGGATGGTCCTGTCCGCCTCCACCGTTCCCGCGTGAGCGATCCCCTCGGCGTCGAGCAGCCTGCAGGTTTCCGCGAGCGCGTCTGGACCGTAGTCCAGAGCGTGGTTGTTGGCCACCGACACGAGCGTCACGCCCCCGAGGCGGAGCGTCCGGGCTCCAACGGGGGGCCCGGTGAAGACCATGTTGCTGCGGGGCGATTCCGTCTCCCCACCCTGGTCTGACAGCACCGATTCCAGGTTCGCGAACACGACGTCGAACCGCAGCAGGCTGTCCCGCACGAACCTGAACGGGTGAAGAGTATCGCCGCCGAGCAGCACCTGTCCCACGTGCCGCCCCAGATTGACGTCCCCCAGCGCCAGCAGCCGGACCCGGTGTTCCCCGGGCGGGGGTGATTCCAGAACCGTCGGCAGTTCGGACGAGCGGTGCGCGATCTGCAACGCGGCCGACAGGAGCGCGATGAAG
>CAWEHG010000002.1:0-14195 GCA_963808715.1 Ignavibacteriota bacterium
CACCAAGCGCGTACCGCCCGCGCGCGCCGCATGTTTCCAGCAACAGGCGCGTCTGTGCGCGAACCTGTGCAGGAGTACCGCCCGAGAGGATGTTGATGTCCACCCCGCCGAGCACGGCGATCCTCTCGCCGTAGCGCTGCTGGAATTCCTCCGCGGGAATGATCGCGTCTTCGTAGGAGTGTTTGCCGTCAATCCCGAATCCTCCAGCAGATCCTCCATAATCGCCAGGATGTTGCCGCAGGAGTGGAGGAAATAGGGCAGACCGTGCCCGTGCGCCATGGATGCAAAACGTTTATGCCACGGGAGCACATATTCCCGCAGATGACGGGGGGACACCATCGTGGCGGATCGGTACCCCATATCATCGCCGGGGAAGACCGCGACCAGACGATCGAGGTCCAGCAGATGTGCTGGTAGAATCGGGTCATCAGCTCCCCAGCCGATCGGCAACCGCCCGGACGAGCGCGGGATCTTCCAGAGGGCGCGAGCAGACCCTTCGAACGACATGATCCAGGAGAGGTGTTCGAACACCCCTCCGCCGTGACAGCTGATCAGCCCCATCCCGTCCGGCAGATGGGCATTCAGATACTCGAAGGGGAAGAAATCAAAATCCTCGATTCGGCCACGGATACTGTTCGAATTCGTCCCAGGTCGTGATCGTCCCCTGGTGCTCGTCGGGCCAGGCGCGTTCCTTGTCCGAACCCGGGCTGCATCCGCAATCGGTCTGACGCTCCCGGAACGGGAGACTCTGCTTCAAACCGGACGAAGTCATACCCCATCTGGTGCCAGAAGGCGATGACGTTGTCGAGATTGGCGCGCAGGCGTCGGTCGGTGACCGGGACCCGCGGGGCTCCACCGCCCGCCGAGCAGCTTGCCACGACGGGACGCAGCACGACATCGTCGACGATATACTCGATGAGGGGAGACGGAGTCCGGCGGTGGTCCCGCCCAGGATGCCGACGAAGCGACTCGGCATCGGGCTCGCTCGGAGCGGAATAGGGGATAGGTGCATGGAGTTTCGTTCATATGCCCGTATACGGGTTGCCGGATCATCCAGGAGCCGGCCTGGTCAATGGCCGCGCACAGCGCCGCATAGTCCCCGATGTATTCTCCGAGTGCCGCGGGGACGACCTGGCAGGCCGCGAGTCCGCGCGGTAGCGCCTCGGCGGCGATGACCTCGAGAGCCGGACCGACGAGCGCGTCCTCTATGCGCATTCCGAGTCCGCCCAGGATGATCGTCTCCGGATTCAGCAGATCCGGCAATCATCGCCAACCCGCGTCCAAAAGCCCGGGAGGCGCGGGCGAAGACCGCGCGCGCCTCCGGATCGCCCGCTTTTCCACGAAGAGTAGATCCCGGAGGCGCCCCCGGCCATCGCCCGGGGAACATCATCTCCCCAGCAACGCGATGCCCGTTCCGCTGCATAACCCTTCGAGGGATCCCGGCCTTTCCGAAGCACGGGGGGCCGTCTTCGGCAACCCGGATGTGGCCCATCTCCCCCGCGACATCGCTTGTGCCCCGGTAGAGCTGCCCGTTCAGGATCAGTCCCGCCCCGAATCCCGTTCCCATGGTCAGGAAGACGATGTTCCTGTATCCCCGGCCGGCGCCGAAGTGGAACTCCGCGAGCGCCCCCGCGTTCCCGTCGTGCTCGACGTACACGGGAAGGCGGAACCGTCTCGAAGAGCATCGTCTTCAGCGGGATCCGAATCCCAGCCGGGGAGGTTCGGGGGGGACTTGATGATCCCCTGCAGAACGTCGAGCGGGCCGCCGATGGAGACGCTGATCGCCGCGGCGGTCCCCCGGGTGCGTTCCCCGCGCATCTTCGATCGCGGCGCACAATTCGTCGAACACCGCCGCGAAACCGCGGCGAGGTTCGGTGGGGAACTGCCGTTTCGACGTGATCGTCCCGGCGGCGCTCCCGATGACGACCGCCGTTTTTGTGCCGCCGATGTCGCAACCGATGATCATAGGAAATGGATCGCCGCGGCCCGAGCCTCAGGAGGCGAGCAGGCGCTTCACGATCTCCGATGCCTGATGGAGCTGAACGATGTCAATGTACTCATCGGCCGTGTGGGCCTGCGCGATATCCCCGGGGCCGAAGACGACCGTGGGGATCCCGTGACGGTTGTAGAACCCCGCGTCGGTCGCGTAGGGGGCCGTCTCGACAACAGCATTCCCGGTCACTTCCCGGATCGCCTTCGCCAGGTGTCCGACCACGGGAGCCGTTTCCGGAACGTCCATGCCGGGAACATCCAGGTACGGCTCCTCGATCCGGATCCCGGGGAGGTCCTCCAGCAGCGATCTGACCGCCCCCAGGACCTCGGCTCTTTTTCGCCCGGCAGCGTGCGCCGGTCCACATCGATGTGGCAGCTCTCAGGGACGATATTCACCGCCTGCCCCCCCTCGATCACGCCGACGCTCAACGAGCCGGTCCCCAGCGCCTCATGCGCGGGGCCGTTCTTCAGCATCGCGCCGTATTGCTCGAGGCGGACCAGCGCCGGCGCCATTCTGTAGATGGCATTGGTCCCCCGTTCCGGGTAAGCGGAATGGGCCGCTTTACCTTCTGCACGGATCCGCCAGCGGGTGACCCCCTTGTGCGCCCTCACGATCCGCAGCCGGGTCGGGTTCCCCCGCGATGCCGAAATCCGCGCGGAGTCCCCGGGTGACGGCCTCCCGGGCGCCGGTGAAGCCGAACTCCTCGTCCGCAACCGCGGCGAACACGATGTTGTAGCGGAGCGCAGCCGGGTGGCGCACCGCTTCTCCCACCGCGAACAGGAACGCGGCGAGCGACCCCTTGGTGTCGCATGCGCCCCTGCCGTACAGGCGTCCGTCTCTCACCACCGGAACGAAAGGCTCGATCTCCATCCCGCCTGAAGGAACCGTGTCGAGGTGGGCCTCCAGGAGGATCGTTGCTGATGCTCCGGAATGGAACCGCCCGATCACATTCGGGCGTCCCGGGGCGACCTCCTGCCGATCGACGTCGGCTCCGAGTGCCCCGAGCGCGCGCGCCACGAAGTCCGCCGCCGCAGCCTCCTCGTACTCTGCGCCCGTGCGGTCACGCCCCATGGGATTCATGCTGGGGATGGCCAGCAGATCGGAAAGCAGGCGCACGAGAGGTTCCATGTCAGGCCTTACGGACGGGGTTCCGGAGCTCCCCGATCTTCTCGATCCGGCAGACCACGTCATCCCCGGGTACGATCGGACCGATCCCTTCAGGGGTCCCGGTCGAGACGACGTCTCCCGGCTCCAGCGTGATCCTTTGCGAGATGTACGCCAGCACCTGCGGGACCGGGAAGACCAGATGTTTCGTGCTGGACCGCTGCCGGAGCTTCCCGTTGACGCGGCACTCGATCTGCAGGCGTCCGGGATCCTTGACCTCGTCCGCGGTCACCATCCACGGCCCCATCGGCCCGAACGTATCGAAGCTCTTCGAGCGGAACCAGGGCTGCTGATTCGCCAGATCCGCGGCCTGCATCGCCCTTGCGGTCACGTCGTTCAGCACGGTATATCCCGCAACGTACGACAGGGCCTCGTCCGGCCGGATCCCCTTCGCCGTTCTTCCGATGACCACCGCCAGTTCCACTTCATGGTCGACCCTCCCGACGTCCGTCGGAACACGGATCGGCTCGTCGGGCCCGATCACCGACGATCCCGCCTTCAGGAAAAGGATCGGCTCGTCGGGCACAGGCTTGTTCGCCTCCTTCGCGTGAAGGGCGTAATTCCGTCCGAGGGCCACGATCTTCCGCGGGCGCGCGAGGGGAGCCTTCATGCGCGCCTCCTTCGGGACCCGGAACAGCTTCTCCAGGTGGTTGCTCCGCACGAACGTGTCGACCGCTGCGAGCTCTTCCAGGTCGAACTCCTCGTGCTCCAGCAGATCCGTGATCGTCCAGGCCGGGTCCGTATGGATATTGTGGACCTGGAGGTAGAACACCGCAGCGGCCTTGGTGTAGCTGATCCACGAGCCGGAGGAACGGATCCCGATCAGGGGATTCCCATCGTGTTCGAACTGCGCGACGTTCATGGCATCATCCTCACGAGCAGTGTGACGATCTCGTTGGGCTTCATGGTCAGGGCGAGTTGTCTCGACTCCCGGACCTCGAGCGGATCCCCCGGTGTCTCGTCGAGACGTGCGCGCCATGCCTGCTGGAGGGCGCCGGCGAACCGGAGGACGACATCCTCCGGCGACCTCGAAGAGTTGTAGAACCGCACCACGACGTCCCCTCCGGCCTCGGACTCTTTCAGGGCGCTGAAGACGATCCGGGGGTTGTCGAGGGAACAGAAGCTGCCGCGCAACGGGGGCAGGTCCGCGTTCTTTCTACGCACCGCAAGGAGCGGCAGATGGAATGCCTCGCTCGCCTGGTTGACGGCGGCGAGGTTCTTCTCCCACGGACCCTCCAGCGGCAGGAGCCCGTACCGGAAGGTATGCAGTCCCGGACACTGCGCCTCGGGCGTCTCGTTGTGCCACCCTGCCTTTCCCCCCGGACGGGTGATCAGGTCTTCACCGGCCAGCAGGCCCACGCACCGGAGAAGCGTGACCGCGATCGACCGCGGGCGGTCGAGCCGCAGCTCGTATTCCGGCAGACCGTCGGTGAGGACGAGCAAGCCGCGCTTGCCGTCATTGGCAGCGACGAACCGCTGCATAGGCGCCACCGCCGCAGGGTGCTCGATCGTGAACTGCTTCGTCGGATAGGTCCGTTGCTGCCGTTCCACGACGCAGAATTGCGAGTCCGCGTGGACGATGTCTGTCCGCGCGCCGGTCGGGAAGAGGACCCGCAACCGGTGATCCCTCCCCCTGTTGTCCACGGTCGTGACGATCTCCAGCATCTCGGCGTCGTGCGCAAGGAACAGGTCGCTGACGATCCTGACCGGGACGGTCCGGGCCGACCTCGCCTTGCGGTCCGCGGTAGCCGACGCGGGGATCCGCATCGTCGTTGTCACGCGCAGGCAGGCCCGGAGCGGGCCTCGTTCGACCAGCGACACCTTCGCACTCCGTGAGCGGACGATCTTGTCGCGGCGCGGGTACGAGTAGTTGTACTCGTCCCCCACGTCACCCGAATCCTCGAACACGTTGAGTCCCGGGAACCGCCGTCCGCGCCGTTTGTCCACCAGGGTCACCTCGCCCCTGGCGTTCACCTCCGCGCGCAGAGCTTCATTCTCAAGGAACCGACCCCCGGTTCTGAGCGCGGTGGCGTATCGGGGGGATCCACGTCGCCGCTCGATGGTAAGTCCGGCCACACCCATCGCCGGCATCGCATGCATGTCGACCAGGATCCGGTGCCGCTCGGCGTAGCTCTGGCGCGGGTAATTGTACTGCGAGTACGAGATGTCGTACTCCTCTTTCCTGTGGAGTCGCTGGTAGGGGACTTCCCTCCCCCGGCCGTCCTTCAGGACGAATCCTTCCGGTCCGGGCCGCTTCGGATCCAGAACAACATCAGGATTGAGTCCGACAACGATGTCCTGCAGGTGGAACCGGAGGTCGGCTTCGACGACCCCGGAGCGCCGGAAGGGGGACGGGTTGAAGACCACCAGTGCGCGGTCATCTCCCGCGGCACGGTCATCCGTGGGAACGATCGTTTCCATCGCGCGGTCGATGACCGACCTCCCGATATCTTCCGCGGCGCTGAAGCGGACCATCATCTCCCGGTGGACAGGGTCGATGCTGCAGCCGCAGATGCTGTCGTGAGGGTGGTTCTGCATCAGGGTCCGCCAGGCGTGCCGCACCAGCGGGGCGTGCGAGGCCATGCCCTGCAGCCTCGCGATGGCGTGCAGGGGCTCGACGTAGCGCTGGAGCAGGTTCTGGCATGACCAGTTGGCCTGCTTGATGTACATCCTGCTGGAGTAGACCCCGCCGAGCACCGCGAAGGCATACCGGTAGCCGAACCGGAGTTCGCCTGCCACTTCCGGCAGCGGGCCGAGCTCCTTCCGGACCGCATCGAGGTAGGCAGGCAGGGTGCTGTGCAGGAAACGTCCGTCGAACGAACGCCGGATCAGATCCAGCGTGACGGGGAGTTTCGGGTCGGGCCAGTGGTGGTCGCCACCGTTGAGCATCAGACGATGCGAGGTCGCCGCGCGGGCGTCGAGTTCGGCCTTCATCGCGCCGAAGCGGCTGACGATCTCTTCCTGGGAATCCTGGTGGAAATAGCCTGCGCTGTATCCGTGCCGGAACAGGTGCGTCATCAGGCACCGCGTGCCGTCGGGCGACTCCCACCAGTATTCCGACGAGGTCTGTCCGGGTTCTCCACCGAACCCCCGGTACACCACGGCGCTGTCCATCCCGAACCCGCTCAGGATGGCCGGCATCATCGCGATATGCCCGAACGAATCCGGGATATAGCCGATGTTCATGACCCCGCCCATCGACCGGGCCGAACGGGTCCCTTCCATCAGGTTCCGCACGGTGGCTTCGGCGCTCACCAGGAACTCGTCCGGCAAAACGTACCAGGGACCCACGAGCACTCTGCCCGACGAGATCAGCCGCCGCAACTCCTCCCGTTTCTCGGGACGGACCGCAAGATAGTCGTCCACAACCACCGTCTGCCCGTCCAGGGTGAAATGGGCGAATGCCGGGTCACGTTCGAGGAGCAGCAGCAGATCATCCACCATCCCCACCAACATGCATGCGGAACTGCTCGAAGGTCTTGTACCATTCCCGGTCCCAGTGGGAATGGGAGACGATATGATAGGTCGGGATCATCGGGTCCGTCCTTCTCCTGCTCTGTTCCTGATCCGCGGGTATTCTTCGAAGCGGCGGATCGCCGTGGAAGCACCGATCGCGGTGACGCAGCTGGCTGCGACGGCGTTGCCGAAACGGGCCGCACCGAACGGATCGGCTCCCCGGATCGTCGCCGCAAGAAACCCCGCGACGAACGCGTCTCCTGCTCCCGTCGCATCCACGACCGTCCGCACGCGCCGGGCGGGGATGTACGCCGATCGACCGTCGTGGTCCACATAACACCCCCGGGCGCCAAGTTTGACCCCCACCACGCCTGTCGCTCCGGCCTTGCGGCATTCCGCGACGATACGTTCGGGGGTCTTCCCCCCGGTGAGGGTCGCCGCCTCTTCGTAGCTCGGGACGAAAAAGTCCACGTGCGGCAGGAGGCGCGCAGCAGCCGCGGATCGCGGCGGGGGTTCCCTCCCGTATCGAGGAGGATCCGCACCCCCGCGGCCTTCCTGATCCGGGCGAACGCCGCCGGGAGCTCCGGCTCGCATTCCGGCAGAAGGCCCAGGTAGCCGAACGCAAGGATCGAAGATCGCCGCAGCATCCCTGTGTGAGCCAGCAGGTCCTTCGCCCGGAAGTTCACCATGCAGCCCCGCGTATGCAGGAACGTGCGCTCCCCGTCCGGAGCCACCGCCACGAATGTGGAGGAGGTCTGCCGGCGGGAGTCCACGATCACGCCCGACGTGTCGATACCGTGTTCCTGGAACCGGCGGGTGACGAACCGGCCGAACTCGTCGTTGCCGACGCGGGTGATCACCCCGACACGGAGCCCCAGCTTCGCGAGATCGATGCCGTAGTTCGGCACGTTCCCGCCGGTCGTCATGGTCACGGTGTCGATCACCTGCAGTCCCCCGCGCCGCGGGAGCCTGGCCAGGTCCACCGGGCGACCGAGGATATCGACGACGGACAATCCCGCAACGGCCACGTCCAGGGGACCGGATGTCGTTGTTGCCATGACGTCAGCGTTCCGTGATCGAGAGCTTTTTGAAATCGAGGATCCTGGCGGACTTCCCATGACGTATCTCGAGCCTCTCGCTCCCCGTGGCCGCCTTGAGGAACGGGCCATCGAACAGCGGCGTGGCGCTGAGGTCCACCGCTTTGCCGTTCAGCGTTCGCCTGTCGGGAAACGCGAAGGCCAGGGTGCCGTTCCCCAGCGACGCATACCTGACGGAAACGGCTCCGGGTTTCAGAACGGCGGAGGGCTTCCGTGCGCGCAGGGCACCGCAGAAGCGGTCGAACGATCCGGCCTCCTCGCGCGACCGCACCTCGATGACGTACCCGTTCTGCAGGTTCCGGCTTCGCAACCGCCAGTTCCCCGCTTCCTGACTCCGGGGAAGGTCCTTCGGCCAGCCGACGGAGGTCTTTTCCTGCCCCGGAGTGTCATGCTCTTCCATCCACTCCCCCCCGGCCAGGGGATACCAACCGACGTACGTGTCGCCCGCCTTGCAGAGGATCCAGCCCGACGGATCGACGATACGCTCCTCGAGATTCCTCGGGAAGAACCCGTCGATATGTTCGGTCATGGTACCGCCGGGGATATCGTACAACACGAGCAGGGTGTTCTTCACCTGGAATGTCCGTTCGAACGGTGAGCCGCCGGTCCATTTGTCCGGGTTGTTGTAGGTGCTCTTCGAGGCGGTCACGTCCGCAATGAGCGGCTTGAGCTCCTCGGGGAAGAACATCCCCAGCTCCCAGCTGGACCAGTACGGATGCAGGCCGAAGATCGTGGTGTAGGGCCGTCCGTAGAGGTACCGGACGCCCCACGTATGCTGCTGGATCGGCTGCAGGATCCCTCCCTGGAGGGACCCGATCCCGTAATCCTTCGTCACATAGGTATACTTGTAGACGGGAGGGTTCTTCTCGGAGCCGAACCGGATCACGTTGCGCACCCGTTTCCGCTCTCGGTGCACGTAGGGTGCCGAACGATCGAGGGCGATATCCAGAACGATCCGCGGCGGACGATAATCGCTCAACGCGGGGAGCAGGACCCATCCGCTTTGCGTGGGCTCCCCCGAACCGAAATAGAGATAGGCGAATGCCGAGGCTCCCGAGAGGAGGGGTTTGAACACCGCGGGCTGGTAGATGCGGCTGAAGCCCCCGAGGTACTGGCCGTCGAGGTGTTCCGCCCCGAAGTCGGCGAGCAGGTAGTCCATCATCATCGTCCCGCGCTTCTTCATCTCCGGATCGCGGGCGAACTGCGAGAGGAGCACCATCGAGATGGCGTATTCCGGAAAATAGTCGGGAGAATCGAACTCTCCCTGGCCGATCGTGGTGGTCACCTGCACCCAGTGGATGAGGTACTCGCGGGCGTCACGGAGGTTCTCGTCCGAGCTCTTGCCGTTGAACCACTCGCTCCCCGGCAGGCCGGGCCACTGTTCCGCCGCGAGGAACAGCGTGGCATGGTACATGGCCCAGTGGTTTTCCGTGTCGCCCCTGTACGGGGCGTAGGTCTTCCAGGCATTGCGCACTGCGGCAGCGGTCGCGACAGACATCTTCCCCTGTCCGTGCAGGAAGGCTCCCATGACCGGGAACATCCAGAACATGTCTCCGCGGGGTTCGCGCAGCAGGCCGACGAACATCGTGTCGGCTTCGGCGATGCGGACGTTGTGCGCGTACCTGGCCGCCACTGCGTAGAAGCTCGGCGCCATGGCCGTGTCATACGCGGCCGCGATGTAGGCGGCCCTTACGGGATATTCCTGCAGGACGCGCTGCGGATCTTGGGAAAAAACCGTTCCCGCCGCGAGGAACGAGACGAGGAGGATCAGTGATGCCTTCATGAACGACCTGTCAGACGGTAAGTGAAACTGTGCAGTGAGCTGTTCAGTGGATCTCGATATGCCAGACCTGGGCTCCGGCCTTGCCGACGTGGCGCCAGGTTTCCCCGGCGTCGTCGGTCCGGAAGATCCCGCCGCCGTGGGATGCCGCATACACGCGCCGGCTGTTGCGGGGATCAACCGCGAGCGAATGGAAGGTCAGATCGGTCAGCCCCAGGTTCACGCGTTTCCAGCGCCTCCCTCCATCCACCGACCGGTAGACTCCCGTGACATAGCCGGCAGCGTACACGGTGTCCGGTGCACCCGGGGCGAACGCCACGGCATAGAAGGTCGTGTGGTCGACCCCGGCCTCCGATTTTTCCCACCAATCGCCGCCGTTGCGCGAGACGTAGATCCCGTTCTCCTCCGTGCCGGCGATGAGGACCCGCGGGTCGGACGGATGTTGCGCGATGGCCCGGACGCCGCGGACATGGAGGGCCATGCGCTCCCACGTGACCCCGCGGTCAAGGCTCCTGAACGCTCCGTCCTCGGCGGCACTGTACAGCCGGTGGGAATCGCGGACGTCCACCCGGACGCAGGAGGTGAATCCGCCCGCTCCGCCGGCGCTGAGATCCCGCCACGTGGCGCACCCGTCGCTCGTCCCGAAGACCCCGTACGGCGTGGCCGCATATACTACGTTCGGGTCACGAGGGTCGGGTTCCACCCAGAGGACCTCCGTCATTTTCCAGGTGGTGGTGATCCGCCAGCTCTTCCCGTTGTCGGTGGATCGGTGCACCCCGTTGCCGGCCGCGATATACAGGGCGGGTCCCGACTCCCCCGGCCCGAGGGCACAGCCGAACGCGCGGATGTTCTGCGGTCCCGTATGATCCCAGACCGTATCGGCGGATGGGTGCTGGAAGAAGATGCCGGTCTGCGGGTTGGGCGCCCCCACCACGAACAACTTTGTGGCGACGACCGATACGTAGACCGTGGACTCCTGGGCTGCCGCCGTACCGGCGGCGCCGATCAGGACCACTGCAGCAATGAAGCGGTAGAGGCTCATGGGTAGTATTCGATCTGTTTGACGATCGCACCACGGAGCCCGGCGAACTTCCACCGCACCCCGTGATCCGTGGATTCATACACGCCGGCGGCGTGGGTCCCGATCACCATATGGTTCCTGTCCGCGGGATCGATGGAGATCGCCGTGATGGCCTCGCACTCCACCGTGAACGGCACCCGCGTCCAGCGTTCCCCCCTGTCGATGCTCCGCCACAACCCGGTGCCGTATCCCCCCGCATACACCTCGCTCGCATCCGCGGAGAATCGTATCGCATAGACGGGGTCCCGCCCGAGATCGTGGACGGGGTCCCATGTCCGACCCCCATCTGTGCTCCTCCGCACCCCATCCTCCTCCGATCCGAGGAGCATCGTGCGAGGATCAAGGGGATCCTGGGCGAAGGCGACCGGTAGCGAGACGCCGCTCCGGAGGGGAACCCACGTCTCCGCGCCGTCAGTCGACCGGTAGACGTCATCCTCCACCAGCGCGTAGAGCGTCTTCCGGTCCGCCGGATCGAGGAGCAGACGCTGCACATACCACTTCGCGAAGCCTGCGTTCCGCTGCACCCAGGTTTCTCCGCCGTCCGTGCTCCTGATGACGCCGAACGGCGTCGCTGCGAAGATCCTCCTCGAATCGCCCGGATCCGGCACGACGGCCAGGATCTCCTCGGTCCTCCATCCCGTGAGCACCTTCCACGTCAGGCCGAGGTCCGTCGAGCGGTGCACCCCGTTGCCGCCCGCAAGATAGAGCAGCCCATGCGGGCCGTGTGCAGTGTAGCCGAGGCCGAAACAGATGGCATTCGACCGGTTCAGCTTCGTCCAGGCCGTGTCGTGGCCGTCGCGGACGAACCCCCCGTAGGTCCCGCGGTTGCTTCCCGCGACGGAACCGCGGACCAGGAAGACCGCCGCATACATTCGCGGGCCTTCAGGCCGCGTCTCCGGGCCGGCCCCGAAAACGAACGGGGAGGAGAACAGGAGCAGAAGAACCGCACCGGTGATCCTGTCTCCGAGCCGACTGTCCATCATCGCTCCGACACCACCCCCCTGGCGAAGTCGAGCACCCGGGTCCTTCCCCTCGCGGTCAGCGTGATGATCCCGGTCCCGATCTCTCCGTTCACGAACGGTCCATGGTACAGGCCATACCCTGCGAACGAGTGGGGTTTCCCGTCCAGGGTCCGTGTCCCATCCCATCGAAACTCCATCACCTTGCCGTCGGCCGTCACGAACCTGACGGAAGGGGTTTTGGTCCCCATGGTCACTCGCGGGGTTCGCTTCCTGAGAGAGGCCTGGAATTCGGCCCACCCCTCCGATCCGCCGGCCGCCTCGACCACGAAACCGCTGCGGCCCGACGGCGTCCGGAGCCGGAAGTTCACCGCCTCTTCGATCCAGTTCCCCGCCACGGTCGGGTAGAGCCCCACCATCGTCTTTCCCGACCGGCAGAAGATCCACCCGGAAGGATCGACGATCCGTTCGTCCAGATTCTTCGGGAAGAACCCGTCAGTGTGCTGCTGTACGGTCCCCGGAGGGATATCATAGAGCACGATCAGCGAACCCTGTGCTGGCAGACCTGCTCGTAGGAGACGAGGAGTTCCACTTGTCCGGACTCGTATAGACCTTGTGATACCGGTCGACCTCTCCGGCAAGGAACTGCTGCTCCTCCGGGAAGAACATGGCCAGCTCACGGCCGGACGCGAACGGATGCAGGGTGAAGATCGTGTTGTTCGGTTTCGGCGAGAGAAACGTGACGTCCCAGGTGTGTTGCTGGATGGGCTGCAGAATGCCTCCCTGCAGCGAACCGATGACGAAATCCGGTGTCATGTACGTGTACTTGTAGACGGGCGGATTCCGGACCTCGCCGAACCGGATGACATTGCTGACCCGTTTGGTTTCCGTATGCACATAGGGTTTCGAGCGGTCGGTTGCGATCGCATAGACCACCGGGGGGACCCGATAGGTCGAGAGGGCGCCGAGCGCCGCTTCCCACGACCCCCGGTGGCGGGGCCGGTACCGGAGTTCAGACCACGGTTCGAACCGGGGTTGCCGAAAAAGAGCCAGGCCCACATCGTCGCCGGTGCGGAGAGGGGGTTGATCATGTCGTCGGGGTAGTCCCGGCTGTGTCCTCCTCCGTAGTTCCCACCCAGATGTTCCGCCCCGAAATCGGCCAGGAGCAGATCGACCATCATGCCGGCGCGCCGTTTCATCTCCGGATCCGTGGCGAACTCCTGCAGGACGAGCATCGGCCAATGAATACCGTGAAGTAGGTGGGCGAGTCGAATTCCCCCTGCCCGCGCGTGGTCGTGATCTTCATCCATTCTCGAACCACTCCGCCCCGTCGCGGAAATTCTCTGCCGAGCTCCGCCCGTTGAACCATCGGTCACCGGGCTCACCGGGCCAGGTCTGCGCGGCGAGGTAGAGCCCGGTATGGTACATCACCCAGTGGTTCTCCGTATCGCCCCGGTACATCGTGCGGACGCGGAACGCCTCGCGGATCTTCCGGTGAAGGGAATCGGGCAGAGCCGCTCGGCAGTGGAGATAGGTGCCGATGAGCGCGTAGGCGTAGAACATCCCGCCGATCGCCTTGTCGCGCGTCAGCGAATCGATGATCGCGAAGGCGGCCGGAAGGTCGCTCCCGAGGCGGATGTTCGCCGCCGCGGTGAAGAAACTCATGTCCGGTTCCGCCGCCGCGACCTCGAGAAGCCGTCGGGCGCGGGTCTCGTAGGCGGAGTCCTGCGCTTCAGGCGCCGCAACTCCGCCGGACAGCAGGACGATACACATCGTGAGGAACGCGATCATACTCCTCCACAGTGACAGATGCCAGGAACGAAACGTTTCACGGTTGGCGGTGCGCCCCGGAGGAAAGGAGAGGCCCCAGACCTGTGCGTCCTCCTGGCTGGACCAGATCCAGCTCTTCCCTCATCCTCGCTCCTGAAGAGCCCCCCGTTCAGGGTTCCCGCGTAGACCACGCCCGGGTGCTGCCGGCTGACCACCAGCGCGTGGACGTCGCGGTTCGTCAGTCCCTCCGTACGCTGCTTCCAGCTCTTCCCCCCGTCGTCCGACCTGTAGACCCCTCCGCCATGGGTCCCGACGAAGATCACGCCCGCCAGGTCGACGGCGATCGCATAGACGGTATGGTGCTCGAGTCCGGAGGACGACCGGGTCCAGGACCTTCCGGCGTCCCTGGAGACCAGGACGCCGTGCTCCTCGGTCCCCGCGAGGAACACCTTCGGGAGCAGTGGATGCTGCACCAGAACCCGGATGCCACTCTCTCGGGCTCCGGCAAGACTCCATGTTCCGCCGCCATCGACGGATCTGTATATCCCGTGTTCCGATGCCGCCAGGACGTGATTCCCGTTCGACCGGTCCACGCAAACGTCGCTGACGAATCCGCCGGCGATGCTCTTCCCCACCTGCTGCCAGGTGACCCCGAGATCGGTCGAGCGCACTACCCCGTAGGCGCTGGCGCCGAAGACACGCGAGGGGTGAGTCGGGTCGGCTTCACCTTCAGCACCTCCGTCACCCGCCAGTCCGTGGTGACCCTCCATGTGGCTCCGCGGTCCGTCGACCGGAGGATCCCGTTTCCGCATGCCGACCAGAGCGTTCCGTCGGTCCCGGCCTCCGAGTAGAACACCCGTATGTATTCCCGCCAGCCCCGGTGGTTCCAGGTGGC
>CAWEHG010000003.1:0-12005 GCA_963808715.1 Ignavibacteriota bacterium
GTCCCGCGGTCTGGCGGAAACGGATCAAACCACACCTCGCCCGGATCGTGGAGGTGGGGACGAAAAACGGCCTGCCGGTGGCCTATCACTGTTGCGGCGCGGTACGGCCGATCATACCGGACCTGATCGAGATCGGCATCACCGTCCTGAATCCCGTCCAGACCACGTCGCGCGGGATGGACCCTTCGGAATTGAAGAGGGAATTCGGACAGCATCTGTCATTCATGGGAGGAGTGGATACGGTAGACCTCCTCCCGCACGGAACCGCGGCGGAGGTCTGTACCGCAACGCGGGAGCTGATCGAGACGCTGGGGGCCGGCGGAGGCTACATCCTCTCAGCGTCGCACACGGTCCCTCCGGAGACCCCGCTGGAGAACATCTTCGCCATGTACAGCGCGGCAGGGATCTCCGAGGAGGAGATCCGCGCCCGCTGCAGTTTGTAGTTCGTGAGGCGTCTTCCTGCACCATTCAAGGAGCAGTCTACCATGAGCACTGCCGCTGTAGCCGTTCATGCCGCCATCGCCGAAGCCGCGAAGGCCTCCGGCGCCATCGTACGCATCCAGCCCGGCGAGTTCCGGACGCTTCTGCAAAAAGCCTCGGAGCCCCTTGTTGTCGTGCGCGAAGGGGGCGTGTTTTCCACGAAATACGAATACCTGATGGGATACAAGGGACTGGTCTTCTTTACCAGCTCGAAAGAGCAACTCGGGCTCCCCTCGGGGGCTTCCGTGGTGAAGGCGACGAAGATCTGGATCCCCGGCAGTGCAGTCCATCGCCCGGCACACACCGCGTCGGGGACCGGGAGGGGTGGGATGGCCTCCAGGGCCCGGACGAACCGTGGGACGCAACATCCGCGGCCGCCGATCCGTACCACAGGTGACGCGTTGTGTCCAACCCGCTCTGCCTCCTGCCAGAGGCGTGCCTACCGACATCTTCCACCATTACTTGGAGGATCCATCATGCTTCCACTTAACCGCAGGGACTTCCTGCGAGCCGGCGGCCTCGGGCTGGCCGGAACAATGATGAACGGCCTCTGGTCCGACCTGCTGGCCAAGGGGATCGCCCCGCCGCCGACCGTCACGTTCTTCGAGGAGCGCTTCGGCATCACGCGCGAACTGATGACGAAGACGCTGGAAGCCGCGGGCTCGAAGGGGGCCGACTTCGCCGAGCTCTTCTTTGAATACAAGATCGTGAACTCGGTCCGGATGGAAGAGGACATCCTGAAGGATTCGTCCGAAGGCATCACGCTCGGCGTCGGCATCCGGGTGATCAAAGGAGCGCAGACCGGATACGGGTACACCGACGACCTCTCGCCGGAGAGAATGCGGCAGACCGCCCTCAGTGCGGCCGCGATCGCCGCGGGGAACGCGAAGCTTTCGGTGGCCGACCTGACGGTGAAAACATCTCCGTTCATGCTCTACGACCGCCGGCAGCCGCTCGAGGACGTGGCGCTCGACCGGAAGGTGGACGTCGTGCGAAAAGCATACGCCGCGGCACAGTCCTATGACCGCCGTGTGACGAAGGTCCAGGTGACGATGGTGGACGAGATCCAGTACGTCACCGTCGTGAACAGCGAGGGGTTGCTGATCTCCGACGTGCGGCCCCAGGCGATCATGATCGTCTCCTCCACGGCGGAGGAGAAGGGGGTGAAGAACACCGGGTTCAAGACCGCAGGCGGACGCGTCGGTCTCGGCTACTACAGTTCCATAGAGACGCCGGAGTCGATCGGGCGCAAAGCGTCCGAAGACGCCATCCTGCTCCTCTCGGCGATCGACCCCCCCGCGGGCGAACAACCGGTGGTACTGGGGAGCCGGCAGTCGGGAGTGATGATCCACGAGGCGGTGGGGCATCCGCTGGAAGCGGATGGGAACAGGAAAAAGACCTCCATCATGTGGGACAAACTCGGCAAGCAGGTGGCCAACCCGATCGTGACCATCTTCGACGACCCGACGATCCCGCACAGCCGCGGTAGCCTGAACGTCGACGACGAAGGGATCGTGCCGCTGAAGACCCCGCTGATCGACAAGGGGACACTGGTCGGGTTCCTGCAGGACCGCCTGTCCGCCAAACTGATGGGGATGTCGCCCAACGGACACGGCCGCCGCATGTCGTTCCGGTATGCCCCGATCCCGCGTATGGCGAATACTGTTCTGGCTCCAGGCGACGCGAAAGCGGAGGAGATCATCCGCTCGGTCAAGAAAGGGTTCTTTGCGGAGACCTATCAGGGAGGACAGGTAAGCGACTCCGGGAAGTTCACCTTCTCCGTGAACATGGGGTATCTCATCGAGGACGGCAAGCTCACCCGTCCGGTGAAGAACGCCACACTGATCGGCACGAACGTGCAGATCCTGAACGAGGTGGAGATGATCGGCAACGACACCAGGTTCTTCCTCGGCAGTTGCGGGAAGGACGGGCAGTCGGCCCCGTGAGCGCCGGGACACCCACGCTCAAGATCCGTCAGATGACGGTGGGAGGTCGCGCATGAAGACCATCGACATGATGAACCTGGCGGCCGAGCTGGTGGAGTTCGGCCGGAAGAACGGCGCCTCGCAGATGGAGGTCTCCCTGCGTCGCGGCACGGAGTTCTCCGTGGAGGTCCGCGAAGGAGAGATCGAGAAGTTGACCGAAGCCGGCTCGCAGGGGCTGTACCTGCGACTACTCGTGGATACGAAGATGGCCCGGGCCAACTCCTCCGACCTGACGCCGGAGACGCTGCAGAAGCTCGTGAAGAACGCCATCATCCGTGCGCGCCTTGCGAGTTCGGACCCGCTGGCCGCACTGCCGGAGAAGGAACCGGTGACCGCAGACTACAACGCGCTGAAGATCTACGACCCGGCGATCGTGGAGATGGCGCCGGAAACGAAGATCTCCCTGGCCAAGACCACTGAGGCGGTCGCACGGGCCGACAAGCGGGTCAACAAGAGCTTCGGGGCCTCCTTCCAGACCTACATCGGCGAGGTGTTCCTCGCGAATTCGAGCGGCTTCCAGGGAACGTACAGGCGGACATCCTGCTCCTGCGGGGTCAGCCTGCAGGCGGGCGAAGGGACGAACCTGTTCGACGAAGGATGGTACGACAACTCCACCAGCCTGGCGAAGCTCGAGGCTCCCGAAGCGATCGCGAAGAAAGCCGTCCATCGCGTCACCCGGCTGATCGGCGCGAGGAAGGTGTCCACGCAGAACGTTCCGGTTGTTCTTGAGCCGGAGATGACCGGCAGCCTTCTCGACTTCTTCGGCACCTGCGTCGACGGGGAAAACGTCTATCTGAATCAGTCATTCCTCGCCGGCAGGCTCGGGGAGAAGATCGCGAAGGAGGGGATCACGATCGTGGATGATGGTCAGCTCCCCGGCGGCCCGGGTACCAGGCCGTTCGATACCGAAGGGGTGCCGGCCCGGAAGACCGTGCTGGTGGAGAACGGTGTTTTGCGCAACTACCTGCTCGACACCTACGCCGCCCGGAAGCTGAAGCTGAAGTCGACGGGGAACGGCGCCGGATCCACCAACCTCTACCTCGCGGCGGGCGGATCCACTCCTCAGGAGATCATCCGTTCGGTCGACAAGGGGCTCTTGTTGACCGGCACGATCGGATTCGGTCTGGTGCCGACCACCGGTGACATTTCGAGGGGCGCTTTCGGGCTCTGGATCGAGAAAGGGGAGATCGCCTACCCGGTGGCCGAGATCACCATCTCGGGCAACCTCGGGCAGATCCTGCAGCAGGTCGAGATGGTCGGGAACGATCTTGCGTTCAAGGATGCAACGACGGGCCCGACGATCAAGATCGCAGAAATGACCGTGGGCGGCACATAGAGCACGCCCCGGCTGGAGTTCCACTGACACCCCCCGTGCGCCGCCGCATGGGGGGTGTACTATTGGATCCGGTCCGTGCGGAACCGTCCGGGGGGCGGTCGTGTTAGTTCTTGACAGACGTCTCTCAGAAAGGGTATCATGAAGATCGGTGTCCTCGGCAGCGGTGAAGTCGGTCGGACCCTCGGCTCGGGACTTGTGGCGCTCGGGCACCAGGTGATGATGGGAACCCGGAACATCACCAAACCGGAGGTCCAGGCATGGCTCCGCGAGAACGGAGCCCGTGCCAGCACCGGTTCGTTCGCGGAGGCAGCCGCATTCGGGGATCCGCTCTTCTTCTGCATCAGATGGAACGGGGCCGAGAACGCCATCACGCTGGCCGGGCAGGGGGCGTTTGCCGGGAAGGTCGTCGTGGACGTCACGAACCCCATCGACTTCAGAAAAGGTATCCCTCCCCGTTCGGCGATCGCCCCCGACACGTCGGCCGGCGAGATGATCCAGCGGTGGCTTCCCTCGTCCAGGATCGTCAAGGCCTTCAATACGCTTTCGGCGAAGCACATGACCGACGGCCGCCTGGGCGACGAACGCCTCGACATGTTCATCGCGGGGAACGACGCCGCTGCGAAAAAGTCGGTGGAGGTCATCCTCGGCGCGTGGCACTGGAACGTTCACGATCTCGGCGGGATCGAACAGTCAAGCCTGCTCGAATCCTTCGCGCTGATGAGCATTCTCCACGGGTTCAGGACGAACAGGTGGGACCATCTGTTCAAGCTGGTCTACAAGCGGTAGTCGGCAACGGGAGACCGTCCCTTCCTATTCTCGTTCTCCTTCCGTACCTTCTTTCTGTCCACCTCGATCCCGTCCCTTCTGCCACAGGAGCATTTCCATGCGCATCATGTCCCTCTGCGTTCTTCTCTGCCTGTACGTTCTCACCGCGTTCACCCAGCCCGAAACCGATATCTTCGGCTCCTGGGAGTTGTTGCCGGAAAAGAGCACCGACGTTGATCTCTACCGAAACCTCTCGGTAAGGCTTGAGAAAGGTCCCGCAGGGATCGTCGTGGTGAACCGCTGGGGAGGTTCCCGGTTCTTCCTGGACTCCCTGGTCCTGCCGGCAGACGGCCGCGAAGTGCGCGTACCGATCACGAACAGGGTCTTCCCGGGCAACGTCTTCATGGGCCTGATGATGCCGGTGGGCGAGCAACGATCCGTGAAGGCGGTACTGGAGAAGGATCGACTCCGGGTCGAAGAGGCCTTCCCGCTCCGGGGTTCCCAGGGGATCACGCGGGTCACCGTGACAAGGACCTATGAGTTGTCGGAGAACAAGGAGCTCCTGGTCTGCAGGACCTCGCGTTCGACACGGACCTCCGGTCCCGGGATCGTCTACCAGCTCAAACGTGCCGGCTCGCGGCAGGGCGTTCGTGGTCAGGCTTCAGGACGACTGGGATATCCGCAGCGCACTGGACGTACAGGCCTTCACTATCAGTCTCCAGGGCGCGGCGAATGCCACCGCTCCGCGCCTGTATCTGCTCTACCCGGAGAACTGGGCGTTCACCTACGTGCAGTCGGTCTACGACTTCTACAAGCAGAAGCGCCACTACACGTTCACAGAGCTGCGGACCCCCGAGGAGGCACTGAAGGCTCTCCGGAGCGAGGTCAAGGGATATGTTGTCTGGGACAAGAACGTCCGGACCTCCCTGATCGTCGCCTATACGGCCGCCGGTCTGGAGCAGGCGGTGGTGGTCTCTGAAGAGATGATCCCGATGGTCGAGCGTGCGGGGCTGAAAAAAGTGGAGGATCTGCGCGGACTCTTCACGGGCCAGAGCGATGCGCAGATCTACACCTGGGCCTACAACAAGTACTGGAGCCGCTGCAGCAGAGAGTTCATCGTCTGGCTCGGCGGCGAGCACGGCACCGTGATGAAACCGGCGGTGGCCGACTGGGGGATGCACAAGAAGGTCTTCTTCAACGACCTCTCGAGCCGCCCGGCGGACTCCGCCGAATACGCCCTCGCGAACCGGCTGCTCGGGGAAATGAAGCCGATGTCGATGGTCATGGGGTGGCATTCGTATGCGAAGGATCTGGAGCGGGACCACGTGAAGCTGACCTCGACCTACGGGCACCGGGTGGAAGGACTGAACACCGTCCCGAACGTCAGCTTCAGCGCCCAGATCCCCCCGTCGCCCGGATATGTCTTCAGGAACAACCACCACGTGGTTCCCGGAAAGGACTACACTCCCGGGAAGAAGGTCTACATCTCCTGCATCCAGACCGATGGGATGGGGCTCGGCGCGTGGTTGCGCCCCGGCCGCGGCGAGATCCCGTACGCCTGGGAGGTGCTGATGAACTACACCTGGATGGCGCCGGGGATGGCGGAATACTTCTACACGACGGCCACCCCCAACGACTACATGATCGGCTGCCTCTCCGGTCCCGGGTACATGTACCCGAAAGCCGTTCCGAAGAAATACTTCCCGCAGCTGCTCGCCATGGTGCGGGAGCAGATGAAAGCGCTGGACCTGAAGGTGTTCGAAACCATGGACTATTCCGAAGGAGCCACGGTCGAGGGGAACACCGACCTGCCGCGGGCGATCGTGGATGAGTACTACAAGGGGCTACCGGAGGCGATCGGATTCGTGAACGGGTATGCGCCTTCGTATACGTTCACGTCAAGAGACGGGCGGGCGTTCGTTTCGTATGACTACTACCTGTCGCCCGAACGGCCGGAGGCCGACGCGACGGCCGATCTCGAAGAGCTGGCGCGGGTCAATCCGAAGCGCCCCTATTTCCTCCTGTTCCACGTGCGCGAGTCGAGCGACGTCAGGCGGGTCAAGGGGATCCTGGACCGGCTGGGTCCGGAGTTCGAGGTGGTCCCGCTCGATGTCTTCCTGACCATGGCCGGAAAGCAGCCGACGTTCGAAGAAAGGTACCGGGTCACGGGGCCGAGCGGGGACAAGGGGATCTGGGGGGACTGAACGAGTGACATTGGTCGATCGTCCATCGACGATCGTCAAGTGAACGGGCACATCACAACGAAGAGGAACGCGAAATGCGACACAGAACACTGCTCGTACTGCTCTGCATACCGCTCATTGCCTTCTCCCAGGTCGACCCCGGTCTCCTGGGGACATGGGAATACATCCCCCACAAGAGCACCGACATCGATCTGTACAGGACGATGGGGGTGGAGCTCAGGGCATCGGGAAAGGATGTCGTGGTCGTCAATACGTGGGGAGGGAAGGGACGGAACCACCGCGATTCGGTGATCGTCCGGACCGACGGCAGCGTGGTGAAGGTTCCGGTGAAGAACCGGGTCTTCCCCTCCAATGCCTTCATGGGACTGATGATGGTGGCAGGGACCGAAAGGGAGATCAGCGCCAGCGTAGAGGCCGGCGGAAAGACGCTGAAGCTCAAAGAGAAAGCCACCGTACGCGGATCCCAGGGGGCGGTGCCGATGACCGTGGAACGGACCTACGCCCTGGCGGGCGACGGGGAGACCATGAGCTACACCATCGGGCGCTCCACCAGAAAGACCGGTCCGCCGACCCGCTACGTCCTCAAACGCGACGGTTCCTCGAAGGCGTACATGATGAAGCTCGAGGATGACTGGTCGATCAACGGCAAGCTTCCGCTCCACGCATTCCTGATCAGCCTCCAGGGGCTCGCCAATCTGAGATCGCCGCAGCTGTACTTCGTCTATCCGGAGAAGTGGGACTTCCTCTATACGCCCGGGGTGCTGGAATACTACAAAGAGAAGCGGAACTACACGTTCGTTGAGCTCCGGTCGGCGGAACAGGCGCTGCAGACATTCAAATCAAGCGTGAAGGGATACGTCGTGTGGGACAAGGCGGTCAGGACCTCCCTGATCGTTGCGTTCACGGTGGCCGGACTGGAAGAAGCGGTGGTCGTGAACGAGGAGCTGATCCCGATGGTCGAAAAGGCGGGACTGAAACCGGTGGCGGATTTCCGCGGGAAATTCACCGGGAAGTCCGATATCGAGATCTTCACCTGGGCCTACGACCAGTACTGGAAGCGATGCAGCCGGGAGTATGTTGTCTGGCTGGGAGGCGAACACGGGAAGATCATGAAGCCCGGCGTGGCGGATTTCGGGATGTACCACAAGGCGTTCTTCACCGATGTGTCGTGTGAAGTGGTGGACACCGCGGAGTATGCGCTGGCCTACAAGATGTTGAGCGATCAGAAACCGCTCTCCATGGTGCTGGGGTGGCACTCCTACGCGAAGGACAAGGAACGCGATTATGTGACCCTGACCTCCCATTTCGGCCTCAGGGTGGAGGGGCTGCACACGCTCCCCAACATGAGCTTCTCCTGCCAGACCCCGGCATCGAAAGGTTTTGTGTGGAAGAACAACCACAACGTGGTTCCCGGCAAGAAATATGTCCCCCAGAACAAAGTGTATATCGCCCTTGTGCAGACCGATGGGATGGGGCTCGGCGCCTGGTTCCGCCCCGGCCGCGGTTCGATCCCCTGTTCCTGGGAGGTGACGATGAACTTCCTCTGGATGGCCCCGGCGATGCTGGAGTACTTCTGGACCACCGCGACGCCGAACGACTACTTCGTGGGTGGGCTCTCCGGTCCGGGCTACATGTATCCCAAGGCGATCCCGCCGGAGAAACTTCCCGGCGTGGTGGCGATGACCAGGGAACAGACGCGTGCGCTGGATCTGCCGGTGTTCGAGTTCATGGACTATTCCGAAGGGGCCACGGTGGAGGGGAACACCGACCTGACGAAGGAGGTGTTCGAGGCGTACGTCAAGGGGATGCCCGAAGCGACCGGGTTCATCAACGGGTACGCTCCGGCGTTCTACATTCGCGGTCAGGGACGGAAAACCGCTCGTGTCATTCGACTATTATCTCTCTCCCGAACGGCCTGAAGCCGACGCCGCGGCCGATCTGGAGGAGCTGGCGGCGATGAACCCGAAACGCCCGTATTTCCTGCTGATCCACATCCGCGAGTACAGCGATCTGCAGAGGACGAAGAACATCCTGGACCGCCTCGGAAAGGAGTTCGAAGTGGTGCCGCTGGATCTGTTCCTGAAGTACGCGGCGGAGAAGCCGACGTTCGAGGAGCGGTTCCGCGACAACAGCTGGACGAAGGACGCGCGGCATTTTGAATGACGCGGCGGAGGCCGCAGGCATACTCACCAACGGAGTCTGTCCTATGCGTCACTACGGGTTGACGATCGGCATCGTGCTGGTCTTTCTGTGCGCTTCGTGCGGGCCTGCTCCCAGCGCCGACGTGGTCTACACCAACGCGAGGATCTGGACCGGCGAGGCCGGCCAGCCGATGGCCGAGGCGGTGGCGGTCCGCGACGGACGGGTGATCGCGGTCGGAAGCACGGAGTCGATGAAGAACTTCTCGGGCTCTCCCACGATCGTGGTGGATGTCGGCGGAAGACTGATGCTCCCGGGCTTCATCGACAACCATGCCCATTTCACCGCAGGCGGATTCCAGCTCCAGAGCGTGGACCTGCGGGACGCGAAGGACGAGCGGGAGTTTTCGGCCCGGATCGCGTCGCGGGCGCGCAAGTATCCCGGCCGATGGATCACCGGCGGAGATTGGGATCACGACAACTGGCCCGGAGGGAAGCTGCCGACCCGGGAGCAGATCGACGCGGTGACCCCCAACACCCCCGTCTTCGTCAGCCGGTACGACGGGCACATGGCACTGGCCAACACGCTGGTGCTGAAGAGGGCGGGGATCACGAAGGCCACGTCCGATCCGCCGGGAGGATCCATCGTGCGCGACCCGCGGACCGGCGAACCGACCGGGATCCTGAAGGACGAGGCGATGGGGCTGGTCTGGGGTCTGGTCCCGGCGGCCACTGACACGGAACGGATCGAAGCGGCGGAGCTGGCCCTGGACGAGGCAAGAAAGTTCGGCCTGACTAGCATCCAGGACATTTCCTCCAGCGAGGACGTGCGCGTCTACAAGAGGCTGCAGGAGCAGGGAAAGCTCACCGCACGGATCTACTGCCGCCTGCCGCTCGGACAGTGGGATGAACTCGCCGCGCAGAAGATCCATGCGGGCTCGGGTGACGAGTGGATCCGGCAGGGTTCGATGAAGGCCTTCGCCGACGGATCGCTCGGATCCTCTACGGCGCTGTTCTACGAGCCGTATCTGTCCGATCCCTCGACGCGGGGGCTTCCGAGCGATATCGCGCTGGACGGCCGGCTGGAGCGGTGGGCCCGTTCCGCCGACAGCGCTCGCCTGCAGCTCTCGATCCACGCTATCGGTGACAGCGCGAACAGTCTTGTGCTCGGCCTGTTCGAGCGGATCGCGGCGAAGAACGACACGTGGGACCGGCGGTTCCGGATCGAACATGCGCAGCACATCCGCCCCGGGGATTTTGACCGGTTCGCCGCGCTGGACGTCATCGCCTCGGTCCAGCCCTACCACGCCATCGACGACGGTCGGTGGGCGGAGGGGAGGATCGGGGAAGAACGGTGCCGGACCACCTATCCGTTCAAAACATTCCTGGACCACAAGGTGCGGCTCTGTTTCGGGAGCGACTGGACCGTGGCGCCGATCGACCCCTTGCTGGGGATCTACGCGGCGGTGACCCGGCGGACCACCGACGGCAAGAACCCCGGCGGCTGGTTCCCCGAGCAGAAGATCTCGGTGGAGGAGGCGGTGCGGGCCTACACGATCAACAACGCCTACGCGGCGTTCGAGGAGAACGACAAAGGGACGATCGCCCCCGGGAAACTGGCTGATTTCGTGGTGCTGAGCGAGGACATCTTTTCGATCGATCCCGGTAAGATCGCCGACGTCAAGGTGCAGATGACGGTGGTGGGTGGGGTGGTGGTCTTCATGAAGAACAACTGACAATCCAGAGGAGCTCCCGCATGCGTTCCTTGCTGATCTTTACGCTGACCCTTCTCCTGTTCGTCCCCGTTCGTGCCGGGGACATCGCCGCCATCAAACAGGCTCCCGAACTGCAATCGACGATCGGACTGCTGGATTCCTGGATCGCCTCCCAGGTCGAGTACCAGCAGCTTCCCGGGCTCTCGATCGCCGTTCTGTACGGGAACGACCTGGTCTGGTCGAAGGCCTATGGATTCGCCGACATCCAGAAGCGGACGCCGATGACCACGGAGTCGGTTTTCCGGATCGCCTCCATCACCAAAACCTTCACCAGCACCGCCATCATGCAGCTGCGCGATCAGGGAAAGCTGCGGATCGACGATCCGGTCGTCAAGCCTCGCCCTGGTTCACCTACAAGAACAAGTACCCCGACGGACCGCAGCCGACGCTGCGGATGCTGATGACCCACACCGCGGGACTGCCCGGAGAAGTGGCCTTTCCGTACTGGACGGACCACAAGTTCCCGACCCGCGAGCAGATGGTCGAGGCGCTCAAGGGGCAGGAGAGCATCTTTGAAGCCGACACGCGTTTCCGCTATTCGAATCTTGGACTGGCGATCCTTGGCGAGGTTGTCGCGGTGGTCTCCGGAGAGCCGTATCCCGAGTACATTCAGAAGCATATCTTGGATCCGCTCGGGATGAAGAGCTCGAGCGTGATCCCGACCGCTGACCAGATGAAACGTCTGGTGACCCCCTATGGGGCGGAAGCTGCCCGACGGGAGCCGCGCGGTCAGCACGTTCACCGACTCCAGGGCGCTCAACGGCCGCCGCGAACATGTCGTCCACGCCGGAGGATCTCGCCCGGTACGCTGCCGCGCACCTGCAGGAGGGGAAGAACGACAATCCGCTGGGAATGCGGGGCAGGTACCCTCGCTCGAGACCCACCGGCCGCAGTGGATGCGGTCGAGCTGGAAGAGCGCCTGGGGGCCTGGGTTCAGCGTAAGCAAGAGCGACGACCGGGTGACGTTTGGACACGGCGGGTGGGTCGGCGGAAACAAGTCGCAGCTGCTGGTGAGTCCATCGGAGAAGACCGCCGTCATTGTGATGATCAACGCCGATGACGGGGTTCCGCTCGGCGTCGCTTCCCGGGCGATGAGTATGCTCGCGCCCACCCTGAAACGACTGGGAGCGCCCGAGGCGAAACCGGCGAAGTTCGATTCGACCTGGTACGCCTTCGTGGGGACCTACCGGGATCCGTGGGGATGGGAGACCGAGGTGAGGGAGCACAAAGGGAAGCTGATGATGTACGACCACAGCTATCCGCCGGAGGAGATCCGGTCAGCTCGCTGGTCACGCTCATTCGAGAGAAACCGGGGGGATTCC
>CAWEHG010000004.1:0-238168 GCA_963808715.1 Ignavibacteriota bacterium
GACACGCCGGCCGGCGGTTCTTCCGCCGGCCGGCGTGTTTCGTCTACAGCCAGATGGCGAATCCCACCGTCACCGCAAGCTCGTTCGAACCGTAGCGGTTCGACGCTCCAGCCGGGTTCTCCGCGATCATCAGGTAGTGGACGCCGGCGTTGATCATCCCCCGGTCGGCGATCGGGAATTTCCCGCCGAGGCGCCCGCCGAAGCTGAAGCCGCTCCTGCGTCGTCTGGCTGCCGCTCACCGAGGTGATCTCCGCCGTGTAGCCGGCCAGTCCCTGCACGTAGAGGAAGAACATCCTGTTGATGCGGAAGTGGTAGGCCGCGGACCCGAGGAACCGCAACGAGGTGGAGGTGTTGCCGGCAGTGGTGGTCCACCGCGACACCCAGCGGCTCCGCGCCGATCGACAGATCGTCGATGACGAAGTAGCCCACCGAAGGCGTCGCCACCAGCATCCAGCCGGCATCGCCGGTCTGCCCGTCCACCACCGGCGTGCTGTACTGGAACATGGCCGAGCCCCCCAACTCGATCACCCCCGCCGTGGCGAACCGCTTCGGAACCTGCTTCTCCTGCCCGAACGCCACCGCGCCGAGGACCAGAAGTGCGATCCCGGTCCGTACGAGAAGTTGCCAGCCCATATGCCTTCGGTTCATCCGTTCCTCCTGTGGTTATCGACGCCGTCCACCGCCAAAGATCGATCCCAGAACTCCGCGCACCACTTCCCGGCCTATCTGCGTTCCCGCGGAACGCAGGACACTGGTAGCCATGGAGGTGAGGATCTTGGCCGTCGCATTGGCACCTCCGGCGCCCGACCTCGTCCCCACGCCGCCGCCTCTGGGTGCCGGCACCGTGGCGCTGCTTTCGATGCGCTGTTCCGCCCGCGCCCGGAGTTTCTCGAATGCCGACTCCCGGTCCACCGCCTGTTCATACACCCCCTTGACGAGCGAGCGGGCGATGATGGCCTTCCGCTGGTCGGGGGTGATGGGCCCGATCTGGCCGTGCGGCGGGCAGGATCCACGCCCTCTGGACGACGCCCGGGGTCCCTTTCTCCTCCAGGAACGACACCAGCGCCTCCCCCACTGCCAGCTCGGTGATCACCTTTTCCACGTCCAGCGAGGCGTTCTGGCGGAAGGTCGTTGCGGCCGCCTTGACGGCCTTCTGGTCGCGCGGAGTGAACGCCCGAAGGGCATGCTGCACCCGGTTCCCCAGCTGGCCCAGCACAATATCCGGGATGTCGAGGGGATTCTGCGTGATGAAATAGACCCCCACCCCCTTCGACCGGACCAGCCGGACCACCTGCTCGATCTTCTCGAGCAGGGGCTTCGGCGCTTCGGCGAACAGCAGGTGGGCCTCGTCGAAGAAGAAGACCAGTTTCGGCTTTTCCAGGTCGCCCACCTCCGGCAGGTTCTCGTAGAGCTCCGAGAGGAGCCAGAGGAGGAGGGTCGCATAGACCTGGGGAGACTGCAGGAGTTTGTCGGCCGCCAGGATATTCACCATCCCCTTGCCGTTCCCGTCGGTCTGCATGAGGTCCTCCAGGTTCAGCGCAGGCTCCCCGAAGAACGATTCCGCTCCCTGCTCCTCCAGGGTGAGCAGTCCCCGCTGGATGGCGCCGACGCTCGCCGCCGACACGTTCCCGTATGAGGTCCTGTACTCAGAGGCGTTGGTGCCGACATGATCCAGCATTGCCCTCAGGTCTTTGAGATCCAGAAGCAGTAAGCCGTTGTCGTCGGCGATCTTAAAGGCCATCGTCAGAAGCCCGTTCTGCGTATCGTTGAGTCTCAGGAGGCGTCCCAGAAGGAGCGGTCCCATTTCCGACACCGTGGCCCGTACAGGGTGCCCCTGTTCGCCGAAGACATCCCAGAGGGTGACCGGCGACCCCTGGAAAGGGAACTCCCCGAGCTTCAGCTGGGCGATCCGCTCCTGGATCTTTGGCTTTGAAGAGCCGGGCTGGCTGATGCCCGAAAGGTCCCCCTTCACGTCGGCCATGAAGACCGGAACCCCCAGCGCACTGAATTGTTCGGCCATGACCTGCAGCGTGACGGTCTTTCCGGTCCCGGTCGCACCGGCGATGAGCCCGTGGCGATTGGCGTAGGCCGGGAGGATGTACAGCGGGTCTTTTGCTTTGGCGATCAGTATGCCGGGTAGGGACATGGGTGAACTCAGTTGATGGTCTCTGGCCGCGGGCGCGCCCGCGTTGAGGGGCAATATACCTCTCACGGAGGAGAAATTCAAAACGGCGACGCCGAATCGGCGAGGCCGAATCGGCGACGGCGCCGCGCCGAGGCGCGAGCGGAGGCCCCCGCGCCGTCGTTCAAAGCAGCATGACGTACGGTCTATTTCACGAACTGGAACACCAGATCCACTCGTACGTCTTCGCTGACCACCAGTTCACCGGACTGCATCGCCTTGGTCCACTTGACCCCGTACTCGGTGCGGTTGATGGTGGTGGCCGCCTTGAAGGCGACCCGCGATTTGCCGGACGCGTCCTTGATCATCCCCGTCATGGTGGCCGCCAGCTCCACAGGTTTCGTGACGTCCCGCATGGTCAGGTTCCCCTTGATCGCGTAGCTCTTATCCCCCGTCTTGACGAATGACGTGCTCTTGAACGTGATCGCCGGGTACTTCTCGGCATTGAAGAAGTCGTCCGAGCGGAGGTGTTTGTCGCGCGCCTCGTTGTTGGTGTTGATGCTGGCCGTCTTGATGGTGGCCTCTACCGTGCTTCCGGAGAAATCGTCGTTCCCCTGGGTCAATTCCGCTGTGAAATCCGTGAAGCGGCCTTCCACCTCGCCGATCACCATGTATGTCACGAAAAAGCCGGCCCTGCTATGGGCAAGGTCGGACTTCCAGACGTTGCCCTGCGCGAATGCCGAAACCGTCAGCAGCACCAGTGCCGCCGTACCCAGAAATCGTTTCATAACCCCCTCGAAATGTTTTCCTGTATTCGGAGAACCGACCGATGGACTGTGCCCATCGATCGTTGTTGCCTATGCCTGTAGAACCTCCGCCCGCGACCCGGAGTTCCGTCTGACGGCGATATCTTAACCCAGATCAACCCTCCACCGGCCGTCGTAGCGCAAGAGCGCATAGTGTCCCTTTCCGCCGGGGCCGCAATTGACCACAGTGGTCGGCCCGATCCGGTCCACCCCCCGGCTCTCGTGGATATGGCCGCACACGCAGAGGTCTGGAGCCCGTTCCTCGATGAATCTCCGCACCGCCGTGCTCCCGACGTGCTGTCCGGACCAGATCCGATCCAGCTTAGTGCGGGACGGCGGGGCGTGCGGCACGAACACCCGGGTTCGTGCTCCCCGAACCTCCTGCCACCCCTGCTCCGCCCGACGCAGGATCTCCTCCTCGCTGAGTTCGTTGGGTGTGTGGAGCGGCGACAGCGGCCCTCCCGAGACGCCGTGAAAACCGACGTCCCCCACGGACACACCCGCGTCCGTTCAGCGTCAGCCCCCGTTCCAGGAACAGCCCGTCCAGGGAAGGCGGGTCCATGTTCCCGGCCACGACCAGCAGGGGTTTCCCCTCCTTCCCGAGGATCCGCAGCGCCTCTTCACCCTCCGTCCGCGAACCGTTCGTCGTCAGGTCTCCGGCGATCAACAGGAGGTCGGCATGCCCGACGTGGCGCAGCGCGTCACTGACGGCGCCGAACTTCCCGTGCAGGTCGCTGAAAGCCAGCACCGTCAGGGCTTGCACCGCTGGATTGTTCTTGGTAGATTCCGTCATGATCACCACCCTCAAGTCCGCCTGGATCTGGTTCGCGGTCTCCGTCCTTGTCCTGTTCTGGCTTCCGCTACTCGCCCTCAGCCGCATCACGGATCCGGACCCGGTGCGGTACAGGACCGGCCGCCTCTTCCGGCTGCTCGGTGTGGCGATGACCAAGGTGAACCCCGCGTGGCACCTCGATCTGACCGGCGGGCCGGTGGAGAACCCCCGCAACCCCTACGTCGTGGTGAGCAACCATCAGTCGCTCGCCGACATCCCGCTTGTTTCGCATCTTCCGTGGGAGATGAAGTGGGTCGGGAAGGCGGAGTTGTTCCGCATTCCCATCATCGGATGGATGATGCGGCTGTCCGGCGACATCGCGGTGGACCGGTCGAACGCCCGCAGTGGTGCGCGCTCGCTTCTGACGGCATCGCGATACCTTTCGCAGCGTTGCTCCATCATGTTCTTTCCGGAGGGGACCCGTTCGCCGGACGGCAGGGTCTGGAAGTTCAACGACGGCGCGTTCCACCTCGCCGTCCGCTCGCGCGTTCCGGTCTTGCCGATCGTGGTGGAAGGATCGCGCGGTTGCCTTCCGAAGAAGAGCTGGAAATTCGGACCCATGACGAACATCCGGCTGCACATCCTGCCGCCGGTCTCCACGGAGGGGCTGACCGAAAAGGACGTCCCGAGCCTGAGGGAAGAGGTGCGGGGACGGATCATGTCGCATCTTGCAGGCTGGCGCGGGGTCCCGGTCGAGGAGGTCGACGGGTCACGGCCGCGCGCGTAGTATCACCTCACGGACCAGTGCCCACGCCGCCGGCAGCGCCGCCGGTTCGGCCTCGACCCAGGTCACCCGATGGGATGCGGCGAAAAAGTAATGGATGCGTCCCTGCCCGGCGCATCTTGCCACGATGACGCCCGCCTCCCGGAGCTCTGCGTAGCTCGAAAAGCCGTACCCGATGGTGCTGATCCGCCCGCGCATCCGTTCCGCGACCGCGCAGGCCAGGGAATCGGAGTCGTACGCGGAGTCGTAGACGGTCACCACCCCTCCGGGGGCTGCGTAGCGGGTGATGGAATTCTCGCGGGGGGTGACGCTCCGGCCGTGGAGGCGGTCGACGATGGCAGTGGCCTCCGGGCCGGTGACGGTGTTCAGGCGCGTGACGCCGGGAGGGAGAGCTTCGCCGGGACCGACCAGCGCCGCGATGCAGAGTGACACCGCGCCGGCAAGTCCAAGAACCGTAAGTGCGGTTGGAGAATTCATGGGACTACGTCCCTCCGGGACCACGTCCCTACGGGACAACGTCCCTCTGGGACAACGGGGCCGCGTGCCGACGTGATCATCCGGGACGGGTGCTACAGGTGCGGCGACATCTGCGCCACCAGCTTCGGTTTCGGCAGCGCCCCGATCACCTGTTCCACGACCTTACCGCCCTTGAAGAGGAGCAGTGTCGGGATGCTCCGGATGCCGAACCGCATCGACACCTCGGCATTCTGGTCCACATCCACCTTGCCCGACCTTCAGTTTGCCCGCATAGTCTTTCGCCATTTCTTCGACGATCGGCGCGACCGCGCGGCACGGTCCGCACCAGACCGCCCAGAAGTCGACCAGCACGGGGATGTCCGACTTCAGGACCTCGTTCTCGAAGTTGGCGTCAGTGAGTTCCATAGGTTCCATGGTTCAGCCTCCGGATGTCGTGAATTGCAGATCAGCGGTGAGCCGCACGCTGTCGGGCCCCAGCACTTCCCGGACCCCGGCGAGGAACTGGTCGCTCGGCTCAATGTGAAATTTCGTCGATTGGAATAACCTTGACGGACCTGGCATCCCGAACACGGAAGAAGCAGGGGCAGTTCCCCTTGTGCCTCTCCATCACGCCGCGGAGCCGCACGATGGTCTCCTCCCGGAGGTCGTCCACGTCCACCGAGAGCACGATCCCCTTCGCGAGCTTCTCCTTCGCCTTTTCCAGCGGCAGCACCTCGTTCACCAGGATGCGCAGCGTGTCGCCGTTCAGCTCCCCCTTCCCGATGACCATCACCATCGAGTCGGGCACCAGGATCTGCTGATACTTCGCGTACGGATCGGAGAAGACGATGCACTCCGCCTGGCCGCTGAAATCCTCGATCGTGACAAAGGCCATCGTGTTGTTCCGCTTGTCCATCTTCTTGCGGACCGCGGTGACGATCCCGCACGCGCGCACCGGTTTGCCGTCGGTGAACCCCGCCAGCTCGCCCAGCCGGACGTTCGCGAACTCGTTCACCTCCTGCTCGTAGATTCCGGAGCGGGTGGCCTGAGACGTAGAAGCCCAGGACGCTTTTTTCCTTCCCGAGCTTTTCCAACTCCGACCAGGCGGGCACCACGGCCATCTGCGGCGTCTGGCTGTTCTTCCTTGCGCCCGGCCGGGTCGTCGAACAGGCTCCCCTGTCCCGTTCTGCTCCTGCAGCTGGGAGACCTGTCCGTACTCCGATCGCCCTGCCGATATTCTCGAAGACCTGCGCCCGGTGACCGCCCAGCGAATCGAACGCGCCCGCCTGCACCAGGCTTTCCAGGCATTTCTTGTTGACCAGCCGCAGGTCCACCCGGCGGCAGAAATCGAAGAGGTCGCGTGAACTGCCCCTCCTCCTCGCGCGCCGCGATGATCGGCTCCACCGCGCTCTCGCCGACGTTCTTGATGGCGCACGAGGCCGAACCGGATGCCGTCCGGCGACGACCGTGAAGTCTTCGCCGCTCTCGTTCACGTCGGGCGGGAGGACGCTCGATGCCGCGTCTTCCGGCAGTCGTCGATGAGCTTGACGATCTTGTCGGTGTCGCCGATCTCGGACGTCAGGTGTCGCGGCCATGAACTCGGCCGGGTAGTGCGCCTTCAGGTACGCCGGTCTGGTAGGCGATGACCGAATAGGCCACGCTGTGCGACTTGTTGAAGCCGTAGGAGGCGAACTTCTCGATCAGGTCGAAGATCTCGCCCGCCGAGCTTCTTCGGCCGATCCCTGGCTGCACCGCCCCGTCCACGAACTCCTTCTTCATGGTTCGCCATGAGGTTCTTGTCCTTCTTCCCCATGGCGCGCCGCATCAGGTCGGCCTTGGCGAGCGAGAAGCCCGGCGATCTCGCTGGCGATCTTCATCACCTGTTCCTGGTAGACGATGACCCCGTAGGTCTCCTTGCAGGATCGGCTCGAGCTTCGGGTGCAGGTAGGCGATCTTCTGCCTGCCCGTGCTTGCGCGCGATGAAGTCGCCGATCATCTCCATCGGGCCCGGCCGGTAGAGGGCGTTCATCGCCACGAGATCGCTGATGCGAGGTCGGCTTCAGCTTCCGCAGCCAGTCCTGCATGCCGGTGCTTTCGAACTGGAAGACGCCGACCGTGTCGCCGCGTGCTGAAGAGCTCGAAGGTCGTCGGCGTCGTCCTCCGGGATGCGCGTCCAGGATCGATCGTCGACGCCGTGGTTCTCCCGGATCAGCCGCAGGGCGTTCTCGATGACCGTGAGCGTGCGGAGCCCCAGGAAGTCCATCTTCAGCAGGCCCGCTGTCTCGAGGTCCTTCATGTTGTACTGCGTCATGACCTCGGTCTGCGGGCGTCTTGTAGAGCGGGACGAAGTCGCTGATGCTGCCCGGGCGCGATCACGACCCCGGCGGCGTGCATGCCGGCGTTCCGGTTCATCCCCTCCAGCACCAGCGAGATCTCGACGAGCGTCCTTGATCTTCGGGATCATTGCTCTCCTTGACCCACTTCAGCTCGGGGATCGTCTCGAGCGCATCCGCGAGCGGGCGTCACCTTCCCCTGCTCGACCGGGATCTGCTTCGTGATGGAGTCGATCGTGCTCAGGGCGATCCCGAGCACGCGGCCGACGTCCTTCAGCACCGCGCGCGACGAGAGGGTGCCGAAGGTGATGATCTGGGAGACCGAATCCGCGCCGTACTTCTCCCGGACGTACTCGGATCACCCTGTCCCGCTTCGTCGTCGGAGAAGTCGACGTCGATATCGGGCATGCTGACCCGGTCGGGGTTCAGGAACCGCTCGAAGAGCAGGTCGTACTTCAGCGGGTCGACATTGGTGATCTCCAGGGCGTAGGAGACGATGCTCCCCGCCGCGCTCCCGCGTCCCGGGCCCGACAGCGACCCCCATGCTCCCGCGCGGCCCGGATGAAGTCCTGCACGATCAGGAAATAGCCGGCATAGCCCATCTTGTTGATGACGCCGATCTCGTGGTCCAGGCGGCTCCGGCAGCTCCGGTCCGCGCTCCGGGATAGCGCCGCGCGAACCCCTCCCGTGCCAGCTGCTCGAAGTAGTCGTCGAGGGTCTCCACCCCCGAGTCCTCCGGGATCGGGAACTGCGGCATGTGGTTTCGCTTCAGCTCGAGCTTCAGGTCGCACTTCTCGGCGATCTCCAGCGTCGAGCGATGGCCTCAGGATATTCTGTGAAAGAGCGTCAGCATCTCCTTGGCTGGACTTGAAGTAGGCCTGGTCCGTCTGATACCGCAGTTGACGGTATAGTCCGGCGTGTTCGTCGCTGCTCGCATCGGGGAATCAGGAGCATGACGTTGTGCGCGATCGCGTGCTCCTGCTTCAGGTAGTGGACGTCGTTCGTCGCCGACCAGCTTCAGGCCGAGCTCCGTCGCCAGCTTCGGCGCCTTCTCGCAGGATCGGCGCCTCGCGGTCGATGCCGTGGTCCTGGATCTCGATGTAGAAGTCGTCGCCGAAGATATCCTTGTAGATCTCCGCCGACCGCGTAGGCCTCGTGCATCGTTGCCGCTGACGCAGGTGGGCCGACACCACCCCGCCCGCGCAGGCGGAGAGGGCCACGAGCCCGTCGCGGTGCTTCGTCAGGAGCGTCCAGTGTCGATCCGCGGCTTGTAGTAGAATCCCTCGAGGTGGCCGATGGTGCAGAGCTTGATCAGGTTCCGGTAGCCGGTCTCGTTCTTCGCGAGCAGGACGAGGTGGTGGTAGCCGCCGCGCCGGCCGCCCGACTTCGGTCACCTGCAGGCGCCTTCTCGAAGCGGCTCCCCCTGGTGACGATGTAGGCCTCCATGCCGATGATCGGCTTGATCCCGGCCTTCTTCGCCTTCTTGTAGAACTCGATCGCGCCGAACATCACGCCGTGGTCGGTCAGCGCGAGCGCGGGCATCCCGTCCGCAACGGCCGCATGCGATCAGGTCGTCGATGCGTGCAGGCGCCGTCGAGAAGGCTGTAATGCGAATGATTATGGAGATGGACGAACTGAGACATTCCCATGACAAGAAATTCTATGCACGCAATGGCCGAAAAGCAAGGGGACAGCCGGCGGAAACTTTTCCACAACTTTTCCCTTGACGGAGCGTCCGAATCGATGACGTCAACGACGAGAGGCTGAAGAACCGGCGGGATCATCCGGGTGGAACAGCGTGCGGCATCAACCGATAGCGGGGTGACTTCACGACGGGCGGAGGCACAGGAGCTTCAGCTCGGTCATCTCCTCGACCGCGTACCGCACCCCCTCCCGGCCGAATCCCGAGTCCTTCACCCCCCCATACGGCATGTGGTCCATCCGGTAGCTGGACGCGTCGTTGACGATGACGCCGCCCACCTCCAGATCCCTGTACGCCGCGAACACGTGCGACAGGTCGTTCGTGAAGACTGCTGCCTGAAGGCCGAACGCGGAGGCGTTCACCGCGCGGACCGCCTCGTCAAAGTCGCCGAACTTCTCTACCGTGACCAGCGGCGCGAACACCTCGCTGCGCGCAGACGTCCAGGTCGCGGCGCACGTTCCCGAGGACCGTCGGCTCCAGAACAGCTCCCTTCGTCCCCCGCCGCAGTACAGCGTCGCTCCGGACGCCACCGCTGCCCGGATCCACCCCTCCACCTGCGCCGCGGAACCTTCGTCGATCATCGGTCCCACGACCGTGAGGTCCAGTTCCGGATCCCCCACCACCAGCCCCCGCACCTTCGCCAGGAACCGCTCCAGGAAGCTCTCGTGTAGCGACTCGTGGACGAAGATCCGTTGCACCGAGATGCACGACTGTCCGGCGTTTGCGAACCCTCCCTGGACGATCCTGGGGACCGCATCTCAAGGTTGGCGCCCGCATCAACGATCACCCCCGCATTCCCACCCAGTTCCAGCACAACCCGTTTCTTCCCTGCCGGCGGATTTTAGCGGCCAACCCACCGCCGGACTTCCTGTGAAAGTAATAAGCTTAAGTGCTTCATCTGCAATAAGTTGACGTGCTTCACCTGAAGCACACGGGAGCGACATTGAACGCCGCCTGCCGGCCATCCGGCTGACAAGATGACATCCCCCAGCAGCAGTGCCACTCCGGGGGCGTTGGACGACGGCTTCAGGACGATACTGTTCCCCGCCGCGATGGCAGGGCCCACCTTGTGGGCCACCAGATTCAGCGGGAAATTGAACGGGGTGATCGCCGCGATGGGGCCCAGCGGGAACCGGCGGATGATCCCAAACCGCTCCTCGGAACCGGCGGCAAGGTCGAGGGGGATCACCTCTCCTTCCACTCTCCTGGCCTCTTCGGCCGAGATCGTGAAGGTGAAGACGCTCCGATCGACCTCTGCCCGGGCGTAGGTAATGGGTTTCCCGGTCTCGACGGGTGATAAGCCGGGCGAACTCCTTCTCGCCGGGAAGCAGATCTCCGTGGCGATCGCAGCAGGATAGCCGACCGCCGGTACGAGGGGATCAGGCGCGTGGTCCTTGAATGCCTCCACCGCCGCGGCGATGGCCTCCAGGATGTCCGCTTCGGATGCCTGGCAGACCTCTTCCACGACCGCGCCGGTGTAGGGATTGACGACCGTGCGGGTTCTCGCGGACTCCGCCACGTCCCGCCGATGAGGAACTTCAGTGCGGCCATATTCTACGCCAGTCTCTTCCGGACCTCCGCAAGCAGATCTGCCGCGGGGACGAGCGTTCGCCCGCCTCCGCGCCGTTCCTTGATCTCGATCTTTCCCTGCGCACAGGTTCTTCTCCCCGACGATCACCTGGAACGGCATGCCCAGCAGGTCCGCATCCTTGAACTTGAAGCCCGGGCGAAATGTCCTTCCGGTCATCGATAGAGCACCTCCACTCCGGCGGCCTGCAGCTCGCCGTAGACCCTGTCCGCCGTCTCCAGCACCGCTTGGGCTCTTGCTCCCCACCGAGATCAGGTGCAGCATCGTACGGCGCAAGGGCCCTGTCCCAGATGATCCCGTTCTCGTCGTGGTTCTGCTCGATATGGCAGGCGATGATCCGTTCGATCCCGATCCCGTAGCTTCCCATGATGACCGGGTGTTCCTTGCCGTTTTCGTCCAGGAACTTCGCGCCGAGCGCGTCGGAGTATTTCGTCCCGAGCTTGAAGATGTGCCCGAGCTCGATCCCCTTCACGATCGCGCAGCTTCGATCTTCCGTCCGGACGCTGCTCTCCCGGCCTGATGGTCCGGAGGTCGTGATACCCGTCGATCGCGCAGTCGCGCTGCAGGTCGATGTTCTTGAGGTGGTAAGTCGTTCCGGTTCGCCCCGCTGACGAGGTTGTTGGCCCCTTCGAGCCGCTTGTCGGCCATGATCTTGAACTTCCCGCCGGCATGGGCTTTGAGTCCCACCGGCCCGATCGAGCCGCCGTCGGCCCCGATGAGTTCGCGCAGCCGTTCGCCCTCCACCGGGCGGACCTGCGCCCCCACGGCGGCCATGAGCTTCGCTTCGTTCAGCTCGTCGTTCCCCGCCATCAGCACCAGCACCGGGGTCTCCTCGGCCCAGTAGACCACCGACTTCGCAAGGACCGTCTCTTCGACCTTGAGGAATGCCACCAGCTCGTCGATCGTCTTGACGTTCGGCGTGTGCGATCTCTTCGAGCGGGAGGCTGTCGCCTTTCCGGCCGACCGGCGGGACGATGGATGTGGCGACCTCCAGGTTGGCGGCGTAGGTCCCGTCCTCGGAGAGGGCGATCACATCTTCTCCCGCATCCGATTCCAGCATGAACTCCTGCGACCCGGTCCCTCCCATGGCGCCGCTGGAGGCGCCGACCACGAAGAACTTGAGCCCGCAGCGGGTGAAGATCTTCCGGTAGGCCCCTGCGTGCAGGTCGTAGCCGACGTCCAGGCCGTCCCACGTCGCGTCCAGCGTGTAGCTGTCCTTCATCAGGAACTGGCGCCCGCGCAGGACCCCGGAGCGGGGCCGGGGCTCGTTCCGGAATTTCGTCTGGATCTGGTACCAGATCTGCGGGAGGTCGCGGTACGAGGAGACATGGTTCTTCGCCAGCCAGCAGATCACCTCTTCGTGTGTCGGGGCAAGGACCAGCGCGCGGTTCTTGATATGGAACAGGTTGTCGCCGAACGCCTTCACGCGCCCGGTCTCTTCCCAGAGTTCCAGCGGGTTCAGCGCCGGCATATGCAGTTCCTGGCCGCCGATGGCGTCCATCTCCTCCCGCACGATCTTCGTCACCTTGTGCATCACCCGCTGTCCGAGGGGGAGCAGCACGTAGATGCCCGCGGCCAGGGCGCGGATCATGCCGGCGCGGATCATCAGCTGGTGGCTCGGGATGACGGCATCGGCCGGGATTTCTTTGACGGTCGGGAGGAAGCCTGAGCTCAGACGCATACGATCTCTGTCATTGTGAACGGGTGGTCCCGCATGGCGGGAGCGAGGCATTGAACGCGGGTTCCCGGCGCGTTCGACGCGCGCCGGATCGTGCCCTCACGGGGACTCGAACCTCGATTCCAGGTTTAGGAAACCTGTGCTCTATCCTGTTGAGCTATGAGGGCGCTTGCGAACTACAGCCATTCCACTACTCACTCGCGGCACTTCCGAAGACTTGCACGGTGTCAGGGTCATTCGCTGGACCGGGCGGGACGGAAGTTTTCGAGTGCCTCGCTGCAAGCCCAATTTAACAAAACCGCGCCAGAACTGCAACGAAGGGACGCGCAGCCGGCACCAGGCAGTCAGCCCATCTCCTAACCTGCGGTTCAGGAATCCTGCCACGATCCCCCTGCTCCGCTGCCGACACGCGGAGAATCGACGAACATCCTGTGCCACATCTGGACGCTGAGCACCCCCATCAACAATGCGGCTCTTGCCGGCGCACCCGGTTGATGCTCACGACGCAGTTGGGCCACCGCAGTCCGGGTCGAACAGTCCGGCCCGGTTCAGCTCCGCCTTGACAGCGCTGATTCCGCCCACTCCGGAGACGGGTGCCGGCCAACCATCGCGCGGCGGGCACGGACAATCCCTTCTTCTTGCGCAGGCGCACCTCCTCAGGGATCACTCCCCTGGTCGCTTCCCGCAGGAGATGTTTTTCGGTCTGATTAAGGAATAAACCGCGGAGTTTCATCTTCGGCGGAACGGCTGGCGCAGAATTCCCACAGTATATGATCGAGAAAGACGGGCCGGGCTTCAATCGAATGGGCCATGCTCATATGATCGACGTTGTGGTTGATCCGATCGACCATCCGGGTCCGGGATTCCAGCCAGAGCATCTGATGCAACGGAGAGTGATCCCGGATGTCGGCCACATGGGCAGCCCAGGACTCGAGCAGGTCGATCCCTTCCCCGCCTGCGAGCGCACGGCTTTGACATCGGCGGAGAGGAGCGAACTCCCGATACCCAGAGGGTCCGAACCGATCCAATCCAGGTATCGCCGGGCGACCGTCGATGCCCGGCGGCGGAGGATGAGCTGCGAGCGCATCCCCGTATCGCCCCCGGGACGATCAAGGGGAGCGGATGCGAGTGCATGCGTCCGGAGAACCCGCGGCATTCTCAGGAAGGGACGAAGACCGCGTCCGCGCGGTGCCAGTGGTAGCCGCCCAGCAGTTCGTCGGCCCCCTCCCCGGTCAGCACCACCGTCAGTCCCTGGTGCCGGCAGGCCTGGAAGAGCTTGTAGATCGCCACAAACGTCGCATCCGCCAGCGGCTCCTCGCGGGCGGCGAGAGCTGCCGGGTAGTCATCCATGCTGTCACCGGTGAAGGTGATCAGGTGATGATCGGTCCGGAGACGGCGGGCGCTCGTGGCTGCGAGCGCCGCTTCGTCGAATGCGGCGTTGTCGAAGCCGACGGACACCGTGCGAACGGGACGTGAGAGCATGCCCTGCATGAACGCCACGACCGTGGTCGAATCGATCCCCCCGGAAAGGAGGGCCCCGAGAGGGACCTCGCTCATCAGCCGCGTGTCTCACGCATTCCTGAAGCATTTCGCGAAAACGGTGGACCAGCTCCTCCTCCTGAAGACCGGTCACCGTGTCGTACGCGTCAGCCCCCAGTATCTGTGGAGGGAGGTCGCGCCGCGCTGCACAAGCATGTAGTGCGCCGGGGGGAGCTTCTGCACATCCTTGAACATCGTGTGTGGACTCGTGAGGAATCCCGTCGTCAGGAACGCCCCCAGGGGCCGCCGACGTTGACCCGACGGGACATCTCTGAAAATGCAAGCAAGGCTCGGATCTCCGATGCGAAGAACAGTCGTCCATTCCACTCGGCCATGAACAGTGGCTTGATCCCGAAGTGATCACGGACAAGCAACAGGGTCTGCATGCGAGCGTCCCACAGCGCGAAGGCGAACATGCCCCGCAGCCGGCGCAGACATCCGTCCGGCCCCCACTGCTCATAGGCATGAAGTATCACCTCGGTGTCACAAGTGCTTCGAAACCGGTGCCCATTGGCCAGCAGCTCCACCCGCAGGTCCTCGTGGTTATACACTTCACCGTTGTAGACGATGTGTACCGACCCATCCTCGTTGCTCATCGGCTGATGGCCGTGCGGAACATCGATGATGCTGAGACGCCTCGCAGCGAGTCCGACCCCGGCCTCCGCCCAGACACCGGAGTCGTCCGGCCCGCGGTGAGCCATGGTGTCATTGGCCCGGGTCAGCTGGAGAGCGTCAACCGGCTCTTCCGCCGTGAGATTGACCACGCCCACCAATCCGCACATCGATACTCCTCGATCTCTCGAATTGACCCATCCGATCCCTGAGGTCTGACGCGTGGTCCATAAGCCTGAGCCCCACATCCCTCGGACTACGAAGGTACCCAACGTGGAGACCTTGTGCAAGGAATCACCACCCTGGCCTGGAGTCAAAAACAGGGAATCTGTCGGCGATGGTATTCGTGGTGGTTTTGCCCGTGGTACCCGATGGTCGGACGCCGAAGGGTTGCATGGCACTCGCGTGCATTGTAGATTGGTCCAGACCGCCACCACCTTCACCGGGACCCCATGATACTGCGTACCATCGCCCGTAATCCCCTGGAAGCGCTCCGCACCTCTGCCACACTGCCGCGGCTTCTCAGAGATGTGGCGCGCCGTTACCACGTATCGCCGATCTGGACTGTACGCCGCGGACTCGAGCTCCTCGCCTGTCGGTATGTCCCGTCGGAAGCCTACATGTTGGGCCTGTTCGATCCTGCGATCACCCGGGACCGACTTCGCAACGACCTGAGCAAGAGCGGGCTCAAGCGGCTCCAGGAGCGGCTCAATCCTGCGCCTGGGTATCCATGGTGGAAGACAAGGGACTCTTCTATCGTTTCTGCGAGATGGCTGGCGTTCCCGCTCCGCTTCTCGATGCCATCATCTACCGGGAGGTCCCGGGGTGGACCCGGAATGGGCCGGTTCCCTGTTCGGAAGAGGAATGGGCGGAGTACTTGCTCACGAGGGCTCCAGAAGAGTTTGTGCTTAAGCCGGTGATGGTGCGTGTTATGGCCGAGGCTTGCATCATGCAGCGGGAGGGGAGACGGTCTCGTGGACGCACGGCGGAAACGATGGGGTATCGGGGAGCTGCTTCGACATGTCCGATCAGACCCTCAGGACCGCGGTGCGTCGGCCGAGGAAACGCTCTGAAGAACGTGGAAAGCCTCAGGCGGTTATCCGAATCAGATGGGCTCAGACGCTTCGGGTGGTTACCGTAGTCGGTGACCGCGGGGCCGAGATCGTCCACGCCAACTGCAAGGTGATCGTCGGGGGGGAACGTCACGGACAACATCGATTGGGGGAAGACGGGGAATTTGTCACGGCGGGAGATCTCGCTGGACACTGGCATATTCCGGCGCACGGTTATGGTGCGGCCTGGCGCCCCCGGGTTCCAGCGGTCGGACGTCCATCCCGATACCCGCCAGGACGGTCACAGGATTCGCAATCCCTTTCTGGCCTGAGGTGCGCACCGCATGCCTGGACGCAGCCCAGAAGTTCCTGCCTCTCCGTACGATCGGGTGGGATGTGGCGGTCACCCCGACGGGTCCCCGGTTTGTCGAAGGAAACGCCTGGGATGATCCCCCTTACGCCCTCCAGGGTTACGGTATCAGAGAGCTTGCCGGAGCTCCTTGTGAAGACTGCCGGCGCACGGACGTGAGGGCGTCGTCTTCTTCACGAATGGGGGTGAAGGTCACCGATGTCCGAAAGAACCGCGTGGTGCTGGTCCGGATGGCATAAGGCCGGGAAACCGAGCTGCAGGTGAAGTTCGAGGGGCAGTGAGTTCCGGCGCGGAATGAAGGTGATGACTACGAGCCCGGCTCCCCTCTCACGCGCAAATAGGAAGGAGGGTCGTCACACCGAACTGCATGATCCTCTTCCCTCTGAAGGAGGGGTGGACATAGAGATTCTCCACCAGCATCTCTTCAGGTGAAAGCTCGGGAAGCCACCCGTGAAACGCCTTCTGCAATCTGTCGTTCTCTTCCGGTCCAACCAGCCACTGGATGTACCGGGGAACCCCCGACAGATCGAGTCCCACATGGCACCCGGAAATCCCTGTCGTCAGCATCATCAGCCGGACGTTGATGTCGTGGCGGTCTTGCGGGGTCAGGCCCGGCTCGCGCACGTTGAGGATCGGGGCAACATCTGCCCCTCGGAGAGGCCGAATCGTGATGGGGACTTCCCGGAGGAAGGATCTCCACGGGTGCAGCGAGGTCGAAGAAGAGTCCGACGGACGTCGACCGCCAATACACCCGCGCGAGGATCCGGGCGAGCAACTCCCTGAACTGCAGATCCTCGAGGAGGGCGATCGCGCGCTCCCGGACATAGCCAGACCCGTTCCGTTCCCTGGCCGGACCGTTCATCTCTCCACCGCTGCGTGCTGGGTCATCGGTGATCACTCCCGGTCCTTCTCCCAGCGGTCCAGGACCTCGATGATCGTGGCGCGGTGATCGCCGAGCTGGCTGAAGTAGACCAGCACGGACATCCGTTTGCCCTGCGCCTCCCCCTCCTCCCTCACGAGCACGTGCGGGAAATGCCACCGCCCCTTGGAGTCGAACGTATACATGCCGCCCGGTTCGCCGAGAAGGTCCCTTACCTCGTCACGGGTCCTCCCCTGCAGTCCCCTCAGCTCGGCCCGCGACCATTCCCTATCGCTCTCCTTCGCGTCCCAGGTTCGTTTGCAGCCGCCCGCCAGGAGCCCGGCAGCCAGAAGTCCGACGGCCATCACGCCGACCGCAAGTGCCACAGCCAGGACCACCGATCGTTTCATGGGTCACCTGTAAAGGCCGTTCTCGAGAACGTATGCACGCACCACGTCCGGAACACGATAGCGGATCGAACGTCCCTTCGCGACGGACCGGCGGATCTCCCGCGCCGCGATCTCGATCCCCGGCACGCGCACCACCACCGCCCCGGGGATCTTTTCCGCCAGCGCCTCTTCGTCCAGCGCCACGCCTGGCCGGTGCATCACGACGATCCTCGCCCCGGCCCTGATCCCCCCGGGATCCTTCCAGCTATCGAACTCCAGCGCGTTGTCCGCCCCGATCAGGACGAAGAACTCCGCCCCCGGTTCAGCCGCACGCAGCGCCGCGAGCGTATCCACGGTGTACGAGACCCCTCCGCGGCGGATCTCCTCATCGGACACCACGAAGGCCGGGTTCCCGGCCACGGCCAGCTCCAGCATGGCGAGCCGGTGCCGGCCCTCGGTCACCTGTTGTCCCTGCTTGTGCGGCGCGGTCGCAACGGGGACAAAGACGATCCGGTCCAGCCCGAGTGTGGCCCGCACGTACTCCGCCACGATGAGATGGCCGAGGTGCGGGGGATCGAACGTACCGCCATAGATGCCGATCTTCATAGATCCCCCCGGGAATATCCGGCGCGGTCAAGCGCCTTTCGGTAGACCGTCAGATAGAGGTCCGCCCAGGATCCCAGGCTTGCTTCGGCGGCGCCTGCCGCAGCATGTTCGCCCATGAGCGTCCGTTCCCGATCGGAGGTGGCGAGCCGGAGGATCGCCGTGGCCAGCGCCTGCGCGTCCGGCCGACAGAGGATCCCGTTCCATCCGTCCCGCACCGTCTCCCGGATCCCCGGCACGTCGGTTGCCACCACCGGTTTCCCGAGCGCGAAGGCCTCCTGGATCACCAGCGGCCGTCCCCCCTCCTTGACCGAAGTGAGCAGGACGATCGAGCTGGCCCTGATCGCCGGTCCTACCGTGTCCAGCCGGGGAACGGCGAGGAATTTTCCGGAAAACTCCCTGCGGAGCCGTTGCACTCCGGGAGTGTCTCCTGCGCCGACGAACAGCACCGCCACCGACCCGCTTCCGGCCAGCGCGATCGCACACGCCTCCGCGGCCAGCGGGTAATTTTTGGCCGGGTCGTCACGCGCGATCATGGTAACGATCACCCCTCTGCCGTGCCGCTCCAGGAACTCCCGGATCTCCTCCTGCGGCGGGGCGAACGCCCCGGCGAGGGTTCTTGGCCCGGTCGATCACGTTCGGGATCGCCGTGATCTTGCTCGCGTGGCCGGGAAAGGTCCGTCGCAGCTCTTCAGCTTCCGCCTCCGAGACGGCGATCACCCCCTCGGTGCGGCGCAGGAGGACCGTCTCGGCCGCCAGATAGAGTCGCTTCTGTAGCGGCCCCGGTGGCGGAAAGAATCCGTGGTACGAGTGGATACGGGGAGCCGGCGCCAGGGTCCGTGCAAAGAGCCCTGCCCCTTTGCCGTGCGAGTGGACGAGGTCCGGACGAAATGCCTGGATGGACGCGGCGGAAGGCCTCCATTCCCGCGCGGCGCCAGCGAATCCAGAGGTGCCTCATGGACCCCCACGCCGAGTGGCCCGGAACCGCTCCACGTACGGTCCGCCCGCCGGCAGGACCACCGCCAGCTCGACCTCCGGGGCCCTACTGCGGAGCGCCCCCGCGAGCGTGAGGACCAGTTCCTGGCCGCCGCCGAGTGAGCTGTGGGTCAGGCAGTGGAGGAGGCGGAGGGAGGCCATGTTCAGGCGCCGACGACGCCCCGGCGGATCCGCACGAGCCTGATGCGCCGCTGGCTCTTCTTGACGATCGAAAACGTCAGCCGGCCGTAGACGATCTCCTCGCTCACGTCCGGGATCCGGCCGGCGAGCTTGTTGAGGAACCCGGAGACCGTTTCGTAGTCCCCCGCCTCGGGAAGTTCCGCGCCGAACCGCTCGTTGAGATTCGGCGATCGACATCCGGGCGTTGACCAGGAACGAGCCGTCGGCGGTCTGTTCGATATCGCGGAGCTCTTCGTCGTACTCGTCGTGGATCTCCCCGACGATCTCCTCGAGGATATCCTCCATCGTGATGATCCCTTCGGTCCCGCCGAACTCGTCGATGACGACCGCCATGTGGATCTGCTGCTGCTGCAGCTCCCGCATCAGCTGGCTGATCTTCTTGGTCTCGGGCACGAAGTACGCCGGACGGATGATATCCTGCAGCATGATCAGGTTCCGGTATTCGATCAGTCCGAGGAGATCCTTCGTGTAGACGATCCCGATGATGTTGTCGATCGTGTCCCGGTAGACGGGCATCCGCGAGTACCCCTCTTCCAGCACGATCTTCACGATCGTTTCGCGCGGCGTCGTCCACGTTGAGCGCCACGACGTCGGGCCGGGGGATCATCACCTCCTTGGCGGTCGTGTCGGTGAACTCGAAGATGCTCTCGATGAGCTCGTGCTCGGTCTTGTCGATGACCCCGGACTTGGTCCCCTCCTCGAGCATCAGCTTGAACTCCTCCTCGGAGATGCGGGACTCCGTGAACGTGGTCTGGTCCTTGAACGGGCGCGAGGACGAGGTTGCTCGCGAACGTGAGGAATCGTGCGGGGATGCTGAAGCACCGCCGCGAAGAGCGTGCATCGACGGGGCGCAGGCGCAGCGCGACCGCTCTCCGCGGAGCGGAGCGCGAGCGACTTGGGAACCAGCTCGCCGAAGACCACCACGAGGAAGCCGAGCATCACAACGACCACGACGCCAGCGAGAGCCAGCCGCTCGCCTCGCTGGATCCAGGGATGGATCGCTGGCAGGCGAGGGCGGGGGCGAGGTACTGAAGCCGATCATGCCGCCGAGGCCGGAGGCAAGGATCAGGGAGAAGATGATGCCGACGTGGACCGTGGCGAGGAACTGCTCGGGGTTGGTCTGGAAGCCGAGGATGATGCCGCGGCGGCCTGTTCCCTTCTTCCGCCAGCTCCTTCATCCGGCTCTTGCGCGTGGACAAGCACGGCGACCTCGCAGGCGGAGAAGAAGCCGACCACGACAGCGAGGATCCAAGCCAGAAGCATGAACGCCGAAATAGCCTCGAGCCAGACGGATGCGATCCATGGCGTGCGGCGGTCGGGGACGGCCCGCGGCGGTATCGCGGGCCTGCCGCAGGAACTCCAGCCGCGTCTTCAGACGGTCAGTGGACATCAGCAGCTTGGTCCTTGCGAAGATCGCGTCTTCCGGTCTGCGCGAAGACCAGCTCGTACTCGTCGCTCATGATGATCGCCTCTTCCGGGCAGGCCTCCTCGCAGAACCCGCAGAAGATGCAGCGGAGCATGTTGATCTCGAACGTGACGGGATACCGTTCCTTGGCCAGCTCGGTCTCGGAGGCCTGCACCTCGATCGCGAGGGCGGGACAGACGCGCGCGCAGAGGCCGCAGGCCACGCAGCGCTCGACGCCCTGCTCCTCGACCAGCACCGGCCGCCCGCGGAACGACGCGGGGGGATTCCAGCGCTCTTCCGGATACTGCCGGGTGAACTTCGGGCCGGAACATCTGCTCGATGCGTCAGCACCATCCCCTTGACGATCTCGGGGATGTAGGTCTTCTGCCAGAAGCGTCAGGTCCTTCCGCGGACCTGCTGATCACGATCCGTGTTCTGTATCGCCGTCGTCACAGGGTTCCTCCGAAGTCGGTGCTCATCCGAACAAGCAGCATCCAGGCCCCGGTCACCACGATGTTCAGCAGTCGCCAGCGGCAGCATCACCTTCCAGCCGAGGTTCATCAGCTGGTCGTACCGGAACCGCGGGATCGTCCAGCGGATCCAGATGTAGAAGAACAGCATCGCGCAGACTTTCACGCACGAATGCCAGGATCTGGATGACGCTCAGCCAGAACGGCGGCAGCCCGAGCATGCTGCGAGGTACGGGAACCTGCCAGCCGCCGAGGAACAGGGTCACGATCAGCGCGCTGGAGGTGATCATGTTCGCGTACTCGGCCAGGAAGAAGCGTGCCGAACTTCATGCCGCTGTATTCGGTGTGGTACCCGCCCACCAGCTCCGGTTCGGCCTCCGGGAGGTCGAACGGCAGGCGGTTGGTCTCGGCGAACGAGGCCACGACGAAGGTGATGAACCCGATCGGCGTCAGGAACGCGTTCCAGGCCAGCCCGGACTGCAGCTCCACGATCCGGTCCAGCCGCAGGGTGCCCGCGACCATGATCACGCCGACGACCGAGAGCCCCATCGAGAGTTCGTAGCTGATCATCTGGGCGGACGACCGGAGGCCGCCGAGCAGCGAATACTTGTTGTTGGACGCCCAGCCGCTGAGCGTGAGCGCCGTAGACGCCGAGCGACGTCATGGCAAGGATGTACAGCACGCCGATGTTGACGTCGGCGATCATCAGCTTGATCTCCTGGCCGAACAGGGTGATCTGGTCGCCGAACGGGATGACGGCGAACGTGCGTCATCGCGACCGTCGATCGAGATGATCGGGCGCGAGCGTGTGGACGAACCTGTTCGCGTTCGCCGGGACGATGTCCTCCTTGATGAAGAGCTTGAGCACGTCGGCCGGGGCCTGCAGCAGGCCCCAGCGGCCCGACGCGGTTCGGGCCGATCCGGTTCTGGATGAACGCGCTGACCCTGCCGCTCCGCGTAGACGAGATTCGCGACCGTCGTCAGGATGACGCAGCAGGACGAGGACGATCTTGATCAAGAGAGATGATCAGGAATTCCATGGCCAGTTCGTCCGAGATCTGGCCATGACGTGCGATGCCGGTGCGGTCTGACATCTGGCCACGAGCGACGCCCGAGTCCCCGATCTTGCCGGTAGGTCATCCCCTTGAACGCTCCGACCGTCGGAAGCCAGCTCCGCGAAGACATCCTCTGCGGTAGTATACCGGAATTTGACCCCCATGAGTGATGCGATCCCGCGACAGATCTTCCAGCCGGGCGGGCGTCGCGCTTCGCGCTCCCTGGCTCCAGCGGTCGAACTGCGTCCCGAACTTGTCGAGCCGGCTCATCGCGAACCCGTCCAGCGCGCGGTCCTGCTCCAGCGTGCGCCACCGCCGGGCGGATCCGCTGCACGCGTCCCTGGAAATTCGTGAAGGTGCCGTTCTTCTCGGCGAACGTCGAGCGACGGCAGCACGACGTCGGCCAGCGCGGGTCGTCTCGTTCTCGTTGCGAGCATGGACGACCAGAAAGTCCAGCTTGGCAGGACGCTGCGCGACTGCCGGGTCGGCGGCGATATTGTCTTCGATCACGTAGCAGCGCCTTGATCTGCCCGTCGCGGATCGCCGCGGAGGATCGCCTCGAACGCCTTGCGGGCCGCCCGCTGGACGCCCAGTCGCCGCCGCCCCGGCTGTTGGGCGTCTTGTCTGCACGGATCAGGAGCTCGTCCTCGTCGCCCGGGATCCACATGCGGTCCGGAACGCCGACTGCTTGGTGTCCCGAGGACCTCGCGGGCGAATTTCTGCAGGACGAAGATGTCCTCGTTCGTCGCGTAGCGCGGAGCCGAGCACGGCCACTCTCCGACTTCCGGAACGTCTTCAGCTCCGACGCCGCCCGCGCGATGGCTTCGTCCCATCCCGACTTCCACAAGCTCCCGATCCTTCTCGCATCATGCGGCGACTTGAGCCTGGTCTCCGCATTGACCTGGCGGAACGTCTCGAGCCGTCCGCGGTCGCACATCCAGTAGTCGTTCACGTCCGGATTGAAGCGCGGGGTCTGGCGAAGGATCTCGTTGTTCCGGACCCAGACATACATGTTGCATCCGCGCGAGCAGCCGGGGCACACGGTCTCCGTCGCCGACATCTCCCAGACCCTCGCCTTGAACCGGAAGTCGCGGCTCGTCAGAGCGCCCGACCGGGCAGATGTCGATGGTGTTCATCGAGTACGGATTGTCGAGCTGTTCGCCCGGGAAGGTCGTCAGCTCCACGTGGTCGCCGCGCTGGCGTGAACGTCAGCTGCGGCTTCTTCGCGATCTCGTCGCAGAAGCGGACGCAGCGCGAGCACATGATGCACCGCTCGGTGTCGAGCAGGACGTGCGGGCCGAGCTCCACGCGCTTGGGCTTGTGGACCTTGTCCTCCGTCGAACCGGCTCTCGCCGATGCTGTGCTGAGTAGGCGTAGTCCTGGAGCTTGCATTCCCCCGCCTCGTCGCAGATCGGGCAGTCGAGCGGATGGTTGATGAGGAGGAACTCCATCACCGCCTCGCGCGCGTGCGATGACCCTTCGGGTTCGCGCGTGTGCACGACCATGCCTTCCGACCACCTGCGTCGCGCAGGCGATCACGAGCTTCGGGAGTCTTCTCCACCTCCACAAGGCACATGCGGCAGTTCCCGGAAACGGACAGCTTCGGGTGCCAGCAGAAATGCGGGATCTCGATCCCGTGTCGCGCGGGCCGCCTCGATGATCGTCGCGCCCGTCGTCGACCTCGAATCTGTTTGCCGTCGATGGTGATCTGTCGCCATGGTCACGTCTGCTCGCAAGCTCGTGCACGTATACGTTCTCGTGGAACGACTTCAGACTTCTCCACGAGCTCTTCGATCTCCTCCTGCGGCGGGAGGAACGTCGTCCGGAAATGGAACGTCCCGGGCCGCTGGCCGAACCCTGAACCCGGCACCACGCAAATTCCTGTCTCTTCCAGAAGCCGCAGGCAGTACTCGTTGTCGCGGCCGCTCTCGTAGGCCCGCCGCTCGTCCGCGCGCATGGCCGCCAGCATCCACGCCCGGCTCGGGCGGAAGCTCGAACCGCACGAATGCGTACATCGCGCCCTGCGGCATCGTCCAGGGACATGCCCGGGAATGCGGTTGATCCCCTCGCCGAGGATTTCCGCCTTCGCCTTCAGCGATGCCAGAACCGCGTCCCGCTCGCGCGACGTACGTCTGCGTAGCTGTCGTCTCCCGGCTGCGGCGGGGCGACCATCAGATACGTCGCCAACTGCCCGTGACGTTCGCGCAGAGGCTGATCGACTGCTGCTTGATGAACTCCGCCAGCACGTCGTCCGGGACGTTCCGGATTTCCAGGTATCCGCCCCGGTGGCCGCACTCCCCGAGAAACCCCTTGGAGACCGAGTGCAGCGTGAAGAGCGAGACGTCCGTACTCCCCCATCTCGTGCATGACCTGCGCGAACGAGTGGAAGCGGGCCTCGCGGGCGTAGACATTTTCCTGGTACACTTCGTCGGCGATGATGGCCAGCCCGTGCCGCTCCTGGCGAACCGGACGACCATCTTGATGTTCTCCACGCGACAGCACCGCGCCCGTGGGGTTGCCGGGATTGATCACGACGATGCAGGACCGGGTTGATGCCCCGGCCTTCCGCCTTCGCCACGGCATCTCTCCAGCGAGGATCTGCTCGCTCAGCTGCCAGCCGTTCTCCTCGTCGAGGTGGTATCCGATCTGCGGCCCGCCGTAGAGGGTGAGCGTCGCGCTGTAGAGCGGATACTGCGGGCACCGGGATCATGAATCCGTCGTGAGGCCGTCGCGGAGGAGCGCCATGAGGACCGCCTGCGCGCCTTTGCTCGCGCCGTCGGTCAGGATGATCGTGCTCCTTGTCCGCGGGAATGCCGTCCCGGCCTCGATGAAGTCGGCGACCGCCTGCCGGATGAACGGGATGCCCGGGACTCTGCGTGTACGCGCCGGTGCCGTGCGGATGCTTCTTCAGGAACATTCGCACCCGGTCGACAATGTCCTGCGGGATACAGCTTCAGCACCTCGGGGTGGTCCAGCAGTTCGGGGTATTCCAGGAGGCTGAGAACCTGCGCAGGAATGTCGAAAGCGGCCGCTGCTTCAGCGCCTGCGGGTTCCCGATGTTGCAGTAGATGATCTTCTCTCCCCTGCTCCTCCAGCTGCTGGGCGCGCATGACGATCGGTCCGCGCACGGCATACTCGGCGCTGCAGGAGGTTGGGGTTCAGATCGTTCCGCGTCAGCATAGCATCAGCTCGAGTCGATCAGGCAGGGCCGGATGATCACCGTGGTGAAAGCGTCGTCTCGTGAAGAGATCGTCGGCAACGCGCTGGATGGCTTCCGGTGTGACTGCATCGATCTGTCTGAGGATCGTATCAAGCGCGATGTACGATTCCGAAGTAGAGCTCGCCGCTTCCCAGGCGGATCATGCGGCCCGACATGTTCTCCAGGCCGAGCATCATGGTCCCCTTGATCTGCGATTTCGTCCGTTCGAGCTCGGCCCGCGGACACGGCCTTCGTCGCAGAGCCTGTGCAGCTCCTCGTGCACGAGGTCGAGAGCGCTTGTGATGTTCTTCTGGTCGGTCCCGAGATATGCGCCGAAGATGCCCGTGTCGCTCAGCATGTTGACAAACGAATAGACCGAATACGCCAGTCCGTGCTTCTCGCGGATCGTCTGGTACAGCCGGGAGCTCATCCCTTCGCCCAGGAGCGCATTCAGGACCAGCAGCGGGTACCGGTCCTGGTGGCGGATGCTGTACGCCATCGTTCCCATGCAGATGTGGGCCTGGTTGATCGGCGCGCGGTGATCCAGTCGACTCCACCCTTGTGCGCCCTGGTCGGGCCCGGAGGCCGCTTCAGCACGCGCGGTCCGTGGTCGGACAGCGACGCCGAAATATTTGTTCGGCCAGCCGCGACGAGATCCTCGTGGTCGACGTTCCCGGCGGCGGCGACGACCATGCGCGACGGGAGGTAATGCCGTGATCAGGTGGTCGTGCAGGTCGTCCCGCCTGGAACTTGCGAAGTTCTCCGCGGTGCCGATGATCGGGATTCCCCAGGGAATGGTCCGGGAAGATCGCCTTCTCGAAATAGTCGTGGATGATGTCTTCGGGATCGTCTTCGGCGTTCTTCAGCTCCTCGATGACGACGAGTCTTTCCTTCTCCAGCTCCTGCGGCCTGAAGGTCGCGTTGCAGAACGAGATCGGAGAGGACATCCATCGCCTGCGGAACATGGGCGTCGAGAACCCGGGCGTAGAAGCAGGTCTGTTCCTTGGTGGTGAAGGCGTTGAGGTAGCCGCCGAGCGACTCGAGGCTCTGGGCGATCTCGTGGATCGATGCGCTTCCGGGTCCCCTTGAAGACCATGTGTTCGAGGAAATGGCTGATCCCGTTCTGCTCGGGATCTTCGTCCCGCGAGCCGACATCGGCCCAGACGCCCAGGGAAACGGAGCGCACGTGCGGGATCGGTTCCGAGACCACCCGCATGCCGTTAGTCAGACCGTCTTGCGTGTAGAGAGGAGTTCTCGGCCTGCGGACGGTTTCGGACGGGGTTGGCGGCGGGACGTTCTTTTGCAGTGACCGTTGAAAAATATATCCAAAGTGGCCCCTAGAGTCAAGAAAACTGGGCGCCTTCCCGGTTCGCGCTTGCAGCAGCCGGAAATTTCGGCTACATCGCACGATCCACGATCGTGGACTTCCAAGCAGACCTGATGCCATCTTCACTTCTCCTTCCTCTCTTGCTCTCTTCTACTGTCCTGCTGATCGCTCATCTTCGCGTTGCCGCGCGGCGCGCCCGGTACCCGCTGATCCCGGTTTCGCCCGACCGTTTCCGTCGTCGTCTGCCGCGCGAAACGAAGAGGACAACATCGCGAGCGTGCCTCGAATCGCTGCTCCGCTTGCGCTATCCGCGGGAGCTCCTCGAGATCCTCGTCATCGACGACCACTCCACGGACCGCACTGCCGACATCGTCGCGCGAGCTCGCGGCGAACACTCCTCACGTGCGCTCGTTGCGGGGCCCGCCGCAACCGGCCAGCTGCAGGGGAAGCCCAACGCGCTTGCCTGGGGATCGACCATGCTACCAGGCGACATCGTTCTCTTCACCGATGCGGATTGCAGGGTGAGCGGGAGTGGGCGGAGGTACGGTAAGTATTATGCGGCCGGAGGTCGGGATTGTGGCGGGGTTCACGCACTCGCGGGGCAAGGTGGTTTGCCGGCATGCAGGCCCTGGACTGGTTCGCCCTCTTTTCCATGGCGGCGGCGCGGCGCGGTGGGCCGTTACCCGTTGACGGCGGTGGGAACAACCTGTCGGTCCGGCAGAAGCGCGTACGAGCAAGTGGGTGGATACCGGGGATCCCGTTCAGCGTCACCGAGGACTACGCTTTCTTTCACGCCGTCACGACGAGAACGAGCTTACCGGGCGGCATTTCCCATGGATCCCGGGACGCTCGTCCAGAGCGATCCCTGTGCCGACGGCCGCAGCTCTACAGGCAGAAGAAGAGGTGGTTCACTGGTGGCAGAGGGAATGGAGCCGAGGAACTGCTTATCTCGGTTCGCTCATACTATATCTGCTTTCTGCTCTGTTCCCTTGTGGTGCTGGATGGCAGGGCTTTTACGCTGGACTTCATGGGTTCTCCTCAAGTTGTTGCGGATCCATCTCTGTTGTTGCTCCCGGCGCTGTCGCGTTTCGCGACGCTGCCGAAGCTCAGGTATATGCTGCGTTTGAGCGTCTATTTCATCCTGTACATGCTCATCTTATCCCCCGCTGGCGTTGTTCGCCCGCACGGTGAGCCTGGAAAGGGCGCGCCTTCGGCGGGGCGTCAGGCTGAGCCCCGCTCCATGCAGAAACGAAACGGCGCCCTCCGCTGTGGCGGCCCCGCCGTTTACGGGCCCGTATGCTCGGATCAGGCGGGCGCGGGCGCTGGCGATGCCGAGCCGTTTCAGCTTGTACCGGAAGGTCTGCTCGGTCATGCCGAGGAACTGCGCGGCTTTGGACTGATTGAACCCGAACTTGTCGAGCGACCGCTCGATGATCCCCTTTTCGATGACATCCAGCGACCGGTCCAGAATGAATTCCTGGCCCGCCATGATGTTGTTGATCATCTTCACGACTTCGGTCTTCTCGTCCACCAGTTCGGGCGGCAGCATGAACCGGCCCTCGTTCGAGAAGAGGACGCACTTGTCAACGACCGCCTTCAGTTCGCGGATGTTCTCCCGCCACGGCTGGCGCACGAGAACGTCGATGGCGTTGATATCGATGACCAGTTCGCCGATCCCGAGCTCCCTGCAGATTTCGCTGGCGAAATGCTTGACGAGGAGAGGAATATCTTCCGGGCGCTGGCGCAGCGGCGGGATTTCGACGCGATCGAACTCCGTGATCTTCGCCGCAAGTTCTCGAGCAGTTTCCGCTTCTCGACGAGCTCTGCGCGGATCGTCTTTCAGCGTGATCGATGAGACGGATGTCGACGCTCTCATTGGTGTCGCTGCCGATGCGGCGGGTCTTCCGTTCGTTGATGAAGTTGAGGATCTTCATCTGGTTCCGGAAGCTGGCCTCTTCGATCTCCTCGATGAGGACGGTACCGCCGTTCGCCTGCTCGAACAGTCCGCGCTTCGACGTATACGGCAGCCCTTCCACACCCCGGTCGAAGCCGAAGAGGATGGCTTCCAGTTCCCGGTCGTCGAGCACGGAGAGGTTGATGGACATGAATGGTTCCTCGGCCGTTCCCTCTTGCTCCGCCGAGGAAGATGTTCTTGGCGACCGCTCCCTTCCCGACGCCCGCTTCGCCGATGATGACCACGTCGCGCCGAGTTCTTGGCAAGCGTCGAGATCTGTTTGATCAGCTGGTCGACCGGCTTTGCTCTTGCCGACGATCGGGTATTCCAGGGGGCTTTTCCCTTTCTTCTCGTCGCCGTTTCCGCCTTTCGGTTCCATGCAGCGGTATCCCAGTTAGTGGAGGGGGATCATTTTCGATTCGGGTCGACCAGCATGCGGCCGACGATAGCTTTCCGGTTGAAGAACCGGTCGATGATCAGATCGTCGAGCGCGTCGCGCCAGCGGGTGATGCCTGCGGGGCGTGCCGCCACTTCCTGTTCGTAGTACTCCCCTTTGACGCTGGTGATGAAGTGGAGCCGGGTCCCGAAGTAGAGGGCGATGGGGAGCAGCACAGCCAGGCTCATATACTGGCCCAGCTTGAACATCTCCTTGGCGAAGGACCAGTCCATGCTCTTCACAAAGCTCCATGCGTGCATGGCTTCCAGGCTGGAGAAGACCAGGAAGAGGAACATGATCTTCTCGATGTAGGCCCCTTGCGGCGGGTCCTTCATGAACTGGTAGCCGAAGAAGAGCAGGACGAACGCGATGCAGAGGACCGACATATAGACGTCGTTCCTGTAGAGCCGCCCGTAGACGAGGAAGTGGAGTTGCGCTCTTCAAGGTACGGGAGCAGTTGTTGCACCCTGGCGAGGTTTTGCTCGGGGCTCAGCGCTTCGCCGCGTTCGTCGCCGTTCCAGGTGTAGAGCTTGGCGTTTGCGGCCACCTCTTCAGCAGTAGCGCCCGGCAGGACGTGTTCTGCGGCCGTCCGAACGGTCTTGAAGTCCTCGATACTCCGGCGTTGAGTACGCATACAACGGATCCGCGAGGAACGGATGGAAGTAGAGCAGGAACATGCCGCCGACGATGGCGGAGGTGATCACATATTTCCGGAGCGTGGCGAAGTCGCGGAAGAGCGCGTCGATGGCGACGTAGACCAGTGCGAAGCTCAGCAGGATGAAGTATGCCGAGAGGGCGACGTACTGGTGAAGTAGAATTCGAAGTAGCCATTCGTCAGTGCGTTGAGCCGGTCGAGGACGAGCATTTCGGCGAAGAAGACGAACGCCATGGCGAAGAAGACCGCGAAGTTCACGAAGATCGGTTTGTTCTTTGCGACCGTCTCTTTTCGGACCAGGTTGATCGACAGCATGAAGAGAAGGATCTGGATCGAGACGAGTGCGAAACCGACGGGTGAGTAGCGGTCTGGGGCGATGGTCAGGAGGAGCAGGAGCAGGACCGGGAGGAGTCCACTCCAGAGCAGCAGCGTCCGTATGACCGGTGTTTTTGGCATTGTCAGAGACTTACAGCGTCGAGGACAATATAGAGACGGCTTGACGGCTTGTCAAGGCGCTTCCGCAAGTTTTCGGGTCAACTCGCAGGATTTGTGCCTATTATCACGTAGTGCGGCCTGGACATGGTATACGTGACAATTTGCGTGCCCATTTTGGCATAAGTAGGAAGTGGCGAAAATCGCCAAAATTCGCTGAAATTCGGTGGTTTTGCACTTTTTCCTTGACAAATATTGGCCAATTGGTTATTATTTTCGCCAGATGTAGCAAGACTCGCGGATTGGTGGAAGCGGCGCGTCAGCGTCGGGTTGTTCATCGGCTTCCGGGTTCGCGATCCAGGCGAGCAGTCCACCTCATACATGCAGGAGCATCCATGTCGAGCACCACGAAGCGTGCCCGCGCCATTGTGATGGCGATCATTGCAGTTCTCTCCATCAACTACGCGATCTCCTACGCCAGCGGGATTCCGACGATCCCCAACGCCCCAAGCCAAGGACGGCGGATAGTGGTATTCCGACAATGCCCGCTTGCCCTCGTCCGTAATGTGGCAAGATTGCCGCTCCGCGTTTGTCTTTGACCATCCAGCAACCATGCTGAGCTATGGCCAAATGCGACGTTTGGGTTTGACGTTGAGACTGTGGTTGGATTCTTCCAGCGGACAGAAAACGGATTTGCAGCTCTCAGGTTCAACACGTTGAGGGACCGTGTCGGGGTACGAGATGCCTTGTTCACGGTGCCTTACTGCTAGCGACATTCGTCACCACCACGGTGGCGGGTGTTCAGTGGCTCGAACAAAGACCCCTTCGAACTCAGCAATTTCTCCTCAGGTCTCGAGTACTCGGCCCTCCTACTGTTGTTCCTTTTGGCCCATGAGCTAGGCCACTATTTCGCTGCTCAAGAGAACGGGGTATCAGCGACCCTGCCGTATTTCATCCCATTCCCTTCCGTGTTCGGCTTGGTCCCTTTCGGCACGTTGGGCGCCGTTATTCGTCTTCGCCAGAGGGTTCCTTCCCGAAAGGTCCTACTTGGCATTGGTGCAGCAGGTCCTATCTCAGGCTTCATACTCAGTGTCATGATCCTGATTGTTGGGTTCTCCACCCTACCGGGGAAAGACTACCTATATTCGATCCATCCAGAGTACCTTCAGACTCCAGCACTCCCGGACGGCGGGCTTCGATTCGGCACGAACCTTCTCTATCAATTCCTAGAAGCAGTCGTTCCTGCCACGGGTTCGTTCGTTCCTCCGATGAATGAAATCTATCATTACCCCTTCCTTTGCGTTGGCTGGTTCGGTTTGTTGGTCACCGCCATGAACCTCCTTCCCGTGGGTCAGCTTGACGGCGGTCATATCGCCAAAGCCATCCTTTGGCATCGCGCACGAACACTTGAATTCGTTTGCTTGGGGACACTAGTGGTTCTTGGAATCTCAGGTTTGGCGCCACTCATTGGATTACCGTGGGAGATCGGCTGGCCGGGATGGATATTCTGGGCAATTGTCTTGTTCATCCTGACAAGGAAAACCTCAAAGACCAGGCAGACACTGGACGAAGACTCGCCGCTGACACCATCGCAGTTGATCGCTGCCTGGATTTGTGCTGCCATTCTCGTCCTCTCGTTCACCCCCACTCCGATTTCCATCTGAGAGCTGCCTCGCGATGCCATGACGATGATGGCATTTCAGCCCACCTACACTGCCGTTCACAATAGCTCCGAACCGATCGCGACTAGATGGGCCTTGCCTACTCCAAGCCAAAGCAAAACGCAGTTATCAAGTCCAGAACCCACCAAAACGTGAAGCAGTTCGAAAAGCCAACTTGAGGCTGGGCCCGTAATCGGAGGAAGTACCGCGGTCCGAAAGGTCTACCTGAAATTGGGCCCGTGAGAGGGCAGCTAACCTTTCGACGCATCCCCTGAAGGCCGCTCCGATTCATGAGCGGAAATCCCATCCTACATAGTAGTACCCGATATGGTAAATGTCCTTCCAACGATTGATGAGTGATAACCCCGGGATGAGACGGATGTAGTTGACCAACAACTGTCAGTAGCGGCACAAAAAAGGAGGACTTAGTCTTCTAAGTCCTTGATATCATTGAGCCGGCGGTAGGATTTGAACGGTCGACCTGCTGATTACGAATCAGTCGGGAAAAACGAAATCCCTCAACGCAAACTGGAATCGCAATCTATTTTCCGCCTCAACTCAAAATCCTGGGTCAACTGTTAAGAGGTCTGTGCAGAGCTCTGCCGGCCTCTTCCTATCTCAAAACGGAGCGCCCTCCGCACTCACTCTGGCACTCCCATGCCGTTGCAGGTACAGAGGGCATCCGTGAAATCTTGAGTTTGGGAGTTTCGAGTGACGATCCTGCATCTCGAATATACTATCGTCGAGCAGGCGGAAGTCAATAGACTTTTCCTGTCGTTTGCGCGTCCACGCACGGAGCATAGTAAGACAAAAAGAGAAAGGGCTCAGGAGAAATCCCAAGCCCTTTTGTTTACGCAATCATCAGTTCCACGGTCACCGCACCAAACAGAGCTTGCGTGTCTCCACATAGCTCCCCGCCTGCAGCCTGTAGAAGTAGACGCCCGAGGGCAGGCTGGAGGCGTCGAACTTCACGTCATGATAGCCTGCTTCCTGTTCTCCATTCTGGAGAACTGTGACCTGTTGCCCGAGCGTATTGTAGACCGCCAGGCTCACGTGTGATCGCTCGGGCAAGCCGTAGCGGATGGTGGTCGAAGGGTTGAAGGGGTTGGGGTAGTTCTGGTCAAGCACGAAATTCGCTGGGCAAGCTCGGTCGATGAGCTCTCACTGAGGTGATCATCTCCGACAACGGTCGTCTCCAGACGCCGCCGCTAGCAGTCCCGGCAAAGAGATTCGTGCCGGAGACGGCAAGAGCCATGGACATCAGTGTTCGTCAAGCCGGTATTGACTGCAGTCCAGTTTGTGCCGTTGTTGGTGGAAAGAAAGACGCCGCCGCCATAAGTCCCGGCAAAGAGATTCGTGCCGCAGACAGCAAGAGCATAGACATTAGTGTTCGTCAAGCCGGTATTGACTGCAGTCCAGCTTGTGCCGTTGTTGGTGGAAAGAAAAACGCCGCCGTCGACAGTCCCGGCAAAGAGATTCGTGCCGGAGACGGCAAGAGCATAGACATCATGTAGTTCGTCAAGCCGGAATTGACCGCAGTCCAGCTTGTGCCGTTGTTGGTGGAAAGAAAGACGCCGCCGCCATCAGTTCCGGCAAAGAGATTCGTGCCGGAGACGGCAAGAGCATAGACATACAAGTATTCGTCAAGCCAGTATTGACCGCAGTCCAGCTTGTGCCGTTGTTGGTGGAAAGAAAGACGCCGCCGCCATAGGTTCCGGCAAAGAGATTCGTGCCGCGAGACGGCAAGAGCATCGACCTAGAGGTTCGTCAAGCCGGTATTGACCGCAGTCCAGCTTGTGCCGTTGTTGGTGGAAAGAAAGACGCCGCTACCATCAGTCCCGGCAAAGAGATTCGTGCCGGAGACGGCAAGAGCACAGACATGAGTGTTCGTCAAGCCGGTACTTGACCGCAGTCCAGCTTGTGCCGTTGTTGGTGGAAAGAAAGACGCCGCCACCAAAGTCCCGGCAAAGAGATTCGTGCCCGAGACGGCAAGAGCATGAACATCAGTGTTCGTCAAGCCGGTATTGACTGCAGTCCAGCTTGTGCCGTTGTTGGTGGAAAGAAAGACGCCGCCGCATCAGTCCCGGCAAAGAGATTCGTGCCGCGAGACGGCAAGAGCATAGACATCGAGTGTCTCGTCAAGCCGGTATTGACTGCAGTCCAGCTTGTGCCGTTGTTGGTGGAAAGAAAGACGCCGCCGTCAGAGTCCCGGCAAAGAGATTCGTGCCCGCAGACGGCAAGAGCAATGACATCGAGTGTCTCGTCAAGCCGGCATTGACCGCAGTCCAGCTTGTGCCGTTGTTGGTGGAAAGAAAGACACCGCCGCCCTAAGTCCCGGCAAAGAGATTCGTGCCGGAGACGGCAAGAGCACGACATAAGTGTTCGTCAAACCGGTATTGACCGCTGTCCAGCTTGTGCCGTTGTTGGTGGAAAGAAAGACGCCGCCGTCGAAGTCCCGGCAAAGAGATTCGTGCCGGAGACGGCAAGAGCACGAGACATCAAGTGCTCGTCAAACCGGTATTGACCGCTGTCCAGCTTGTGCCGTTGTTGGTGGAAAGAAAGACGCCGCCGCCTGAGTCCCGGCAAAGAGATTCGTGCCGCGAGACGGCAAGAGCACTAGACATAAGTATTCGTCAAGCCAGTATTGACCGCGGTCCAGCTTGTGCCGTTGTTGGTGGAAAGAAAGACGCCGCCGCCAGTCCCGGCAAAGAGATTCGTGCCGGAGACAAGCAAAAGTATTAGACTCACAAGTCGTCAAGCCTGCATTGACCGCAGTCCAGCTCGTGCCGTTGTTGGTGGAAAGAAAGACGCCGCCGTCCATGGTCCCAGCAAAGAGATTTGTGCCAGAGACGGCAAAGGCGCGCAACATCTCCGCCGTAGGGGCCATTGGCTGTGGAGCCCACTGGGCATGCAATGGATTTCATGGTTCTTGAATAGACAAGAACAACGCACACAAACAGGAGTGTTGCCTTCACAAATCCCTCAATTTGGTGTGACAACGAAGACCGATGCTGACCAGCCCCACCGTGTACGCCAGTGCGTAAGTTGCGTTTCCGTCTTCAAGTACGGGCTCCCAGAAGTCGGAGGATCTGCTTTGTCTGCTGATGGCCGGGAAGCCATCATGTGAGCGCTGAAGCGAATATACTCCAATGAAACGGGAACGGCAAATGGCATCTACATAGCCATAGGCACATCTTGTCATGCGTGCGGAAAGTTCAAGCCCGGCCAAGAACAATTCGCGTCGGGGAATATCAGTCCTGAGCGTTGGTTTTGGGGAATTGCCGAGAAGGGCGCACCACGACAGAAGCCAGCATTGGAGCCGTGCCGCTTACTCATGATCAGCTGTCTTCCCGGAAACGCCCCGATCTGTGTGAATAGTGGCAGTTCTATCCCGGCTCCATAGCCAAAACCGGGCTCAACTGTTAATAGATCTGTGCACACCTCCCAGGAACGGGGACAAAATCGTGGCCGTGCTGCCGTCCAGGAGCGCTCGGAGCGCGCACGGAATCCTGGAGCAGTGCCACGACGACGCCATGCAACTCGGAACCCGCAATATGGGCAAAGAGCCGAGTCGCGTGTGGATAGGATTGCCATATCGAAGCACAATCCCGACAGTGAATCAGCCGTTTTGGCCCTCCGTCGTATCCTATCTCACGTGGCGGAGTTGACGCTCTGGATTGACATCGAGACGGGATGGCCGTACGAGAAGAGAAACAGCGCAGAGAATGCAGGGGTACTCACTTCATAGCGGAGTGCGCCTATTGGTATCCCCCCGGACGCTTCAAATGAAACCCCGTCCCCTCCTGGTATCTCCGCGAAAAGGCCAGAAGATCCCCCTCCTGGAACAACCGCCCGATGAACGTGATGCTCGTCGGATGACCCTTCTCGTCAAACCCGTTCGGGACCACCACGCAGGGATGACCCGTCAAGTTCGTCAGCAACGACGAGTTCCCCTCCTGCGACGGCGCTACGAACAGATCCACCCCCCGCATCACACTGTCCATCGCCTCGATCACCAGCGTCCGGATCCGGTTGGCCTGTATGTACTCCACCGCAGGGATAAAACGTGACGCCCGAAACACGTTCGGCCAGGCGTTCTTGATCTGCCTCACCATCAGATCGTCTCGCCCGGACCTGGTGAGATCATCAAACGCCGCCCCCGCCTCCGCACTCAAAATGATCGAAAGATCCTCGATCGGATAGGCCGGCAAAGCGATCGGCACCAGCTTCACCCCCATCGACCGCAAGACCGCAAGCGATGTGCTGTCGTTCCGACGGTTCCCCCGCGCACTGTCAAAGTCCTGCTTCACAAACCCGACCCGCAACCGCCCCAGATCAATCTCCGGCGTGTACCGGAACGGCTCATCGATCACACTACCGTCCTTCCCGTCCGGCCCGTATATGGCGTTGAACACCAGCGCGCAATCCTCCACCGTCCGGCAAATGGGCCCTACCTTGTCCATCGACCAGCTCAAGGCCATCGCCCCGGCACGACTCACCCGCCCGTACGTCGGCCTCAAACCGGTCACCCCGCACCGGGTCGCCGGCGAAACGATCGACCCCCAGGTTTCTGTCCCGATCGAAAAACCGAAAAGCCCCGCCGCGGTCCCCGCAGCCGACCCCGCCGACGAACCGCTCGACCCCTGCTCCAGATCCCATGGGTTCCGCGTTTTCCCCCCGAACCATACATCACCCCAGGCCAGCTCACCTACGGTCGTCTTCGCCACCAGAACCGCCCCCGCCTTCTCCAACCGATCCACCACGGTGGCGTTCAGGTCGATCACCTGGTCCTTGTACGGTACCGATCCCCAGGTCGTTTTGATCCCCTTCGTCGCGAACAGGTCCTTCAGCCCGTACGGGATGCCGTGCAACGGACCACGGTACTTCCCCGCCGCGATCTCGTCATCCGCCCTGCGCGCCTGCCGCAACGCCAGCTCCTCGGTCAACGTCACCACGCACTCCAGCTTCGGACCGTACTTCTTCAACCGCTCCAGGTAGAGCTTCGTCAGCGCCATCGACGTGATCCGCTTTTCCCGGATCATCGCGCTCAGCTCGGTGACCGGCAGGAATGCCACCGCTTCGGGCGTCGCCGCACGGGTCCTCCCCGACGGACTCATCCGGAATATGGACGGACGGCTGTCGTGGCGAAATCCCCCCGGCCGCGGGTCGAACCCCACCGCAGGAGGGACCGAGTTGGCCAACGGCACGGAGCGGAGCGCCTGGTAGTTCTTCTGCTGAGCCACGCAGGTCGTCAAGCATGGAGTCGCGCTTGGCCTCGGTGAACGACAGCCCGATCAGCTTCTCCGCGGCCGACACCACCTCCCGTGTGATCGGTTCGGCGGACTGCAGCCCCACGCCGATGCATACCCCCAGACCCACCGCCGCACACACAATGACCGCGTTCCTCGTCCTGTTCATGGCTTCCTCCCTGTTCTGCCGGGTCCCCGCAACGCGTCGATGCGGCTCCGGGCAAACTCCACCTGCGCGGCATATTCCACCGGCTTCAGGTCGATGAACCGCCGGTACGACAGCGACGCCTCCACCCTCAGCCCCATCCGCTCCTCCACGATCCCCTTGTTCAGCCAGGCCGATTCGTTGCGCGAGTCGATGTCGATCGCCTTGTTCAGGCTCGCGATCGCCTCCGGGAACCTCCCCAGCGTGAAGAGACAGTTCCCCTTGTTCGTCCAGGCCGACGCGTTGTGCCGGTTGGCCTGCACCGCCTTCTCGTAACAGCCGAGCGCCTCCGGCAGCCGCCCCAGCTTCCGCAAACAGACCCCCTTGTTGTTCCAGGCGTCGCTGTTCCGGGGCTCCAGCTCCAGGCACTTCTCATAATAGACGATCGCCTCCTGCAGGTGCCCCAGACTGGAGAGGCTGAAGGCCTTGTTGTAGAGCTCCCATGCCTGCAGATCCTCCGTGACGTGGGCCAACGGCACATCACCCGCGAACTTCTGCAACAGCGGCTCCAGGTCCCGCCGCAGGTCGGCGAACGTCTGGTAACGCCCGTTCGGCTCCTTCTGCAGGCACCGCTGGATCACCGGGAAGATCGGAGAGGCGAGCGGAGGCGCGATGGCATGGGTGTGCAGGCGGTGCATCTCCCGCCAGATGGGCGCGGCGTCGGTCAGCGGACCGCGGAGGAGCGGCGCGGGAACGAAGGGGAGCCGCCCCAGGGAGGCCATCTGGTACAACACCACCCCGAAGCTGTAGATGTCGCTCCGCTCGTCGCAGCGAAGGGCGTTCTGGAACTGCTCCGGGGGCATGTAACTCGGCGTGCCGAACCCGGTGCGCGAGAACCGCAGCCGCAGGCGCCGGTTCAACGGGTCGGTCTCCGCCCGCGCGCGGGAACGGTCGATGACGTCGGCGAACCCGAAGTCGGTGATCTTCACCGTCAGGTCGGTCGTGATCATGATGTTCGCCGGCTTCACGTCGCGGTGACAGCGGATCCCCTTCGCGTGGGCGTGCTCCATGCCGTGACAGAACTGCACCGCCCAGCGGAGCGACTGGATCAGGTCGGGCGGCCGGTATTTCAGGTATCCCTCGAGCGAGTTGAGCCCCTCCGCGTCGGGGGCCACGTATTCCATGCCGATGTAGAGCCTCCCGGCGAGCTCCTCGATGAAGTGGGCCCGAACAATGTTGGGATGCCGCTCCAGATCCACCCACACCTTGGCTTCCTTCCGGAACTGCTCGTAGGTCTCGGTGTCCTGCAGGTCCTCGTCGCGAAGGGTCTTGAGCGCGTAGGCGGTCTGGGCGTCGTGGGAGTAGACCAGGTAGACGATGCTGAAGCCCCCGACGCCGAGCACGCCGAAGACCTCGTACGACTTCCCTATGAAATCCCCCTTCTTGTAGACCGACGGCGGAAAAGGATCGGCCGGAGGTTCCCCTGCGGATGATCCCTTGCCTCCCCGGGTGAACGGGCCGGAGATCGTGCGGAATATTTTTTCCCAGAAACCGTGGTCAGCCATAGTGGGGGGTCCCCGGGAGGTGTGGTCAGTAGGTGACTTCTTCGAGAAAGAGCCCCTGCGGCGGCGCGGCCATTCCCGCCCGGCGCCGGTCCTTCGCTTCCATGATCGCCGCGAAATCGGCGTAGGGGGTGTAGCCGCGGCCGATGTCCACCATCGTCCCCACCAGCGCCCTTACCATCCCGTGCAGGAAACGGTTGGCGCAGACCTCGTAGGTGAGCGTGCCGGGAGCGGAGGTCCAGAACGAACGGTGGACGGTGCAGCGGTGATGGTTCACCTCGGAGTCGCTCCTGCAGAAGGAGGTGAAGTCGTGATCGCCCACGACGTCGGCGGCCACCCGGTTCATCAACTCCAGGTTCATGTCGTAGCGGACGTACCAGCGGTACTGCCTGCCGATCGCGACCGGGTACAATCCGATGTAGTAGCGGTAGGTCCGCTCACGGGCGCTGAACCGGGCGTGGAATTCCCCGGGCACCTCCTCGACGGAGCGGATCCGGACGTCGTCGGGCAGCAAGCCGTTCAGTGCGGAAAGCAGGGAGCCGGTGGAGATGGCGCTGGAGGTCCGGAAGCCGGCCACCTGTCCGCGCGCGTGGACCCCGGAGTCGGTCCGACCGGCGCCGATGAGCGTGATCGGCTCCTGCAGCACCTGATCCAGGACGCGGGTGATCTCTTCCTGAACGCTCCGCCCGTTGGCCTGGTGCTGCCAGCCGACGAACGAGGTGCCGTCATACTCCAGGACCAGCTTGATCGTTCTCATGAAGATCTGCGGGGAAGTTCACGCAAAGACGCAAAGTTCCGCAAAGATGCAAAGAGATGCTTGGGTCATGAACCCAAAAACTCTTCTGCGCACTTTGCGCCCTTTGCGGCTTTGCGAGAGAATACCCGGGCTAGAAGGGTTTCGCCAGGGTGATGCCCGCGCCTCGTGGGGACGAGGGGGTCCCCATCATCCTCGCCCCGATCTCCAGGTCCCCCAGCGGGTCCTGCAGGGCATTGTTGTACCGTATGGCGGCCCGCGCGGCGTTGATCGCGCTGGCAACGTGGTTCAGCAGGATCGCCGCCCCCACGAACTTCTTGTTGTTCAGCCACTGGTCACCGGAGATCCGCTGGTCGCGGAACGTGAGCCGCTCGTCTTCCGTACTCCACTGCCAGTCATACCCCGCCGAGGCCGAATAGAGTTTGTCGGGCTCCCGGTCTCGCAGCTTCTTCTCGTTGTAGTCGTCCATCGACGCGAAGTTGCCGACGTCCACGTAGAACTGGTCGTCCTTCCCGGCCGTGTTCACCCCGGCGTACACCGCCGAATACGAACGCGCGTCGGTCTGCAACGAATGCCCCCGCACGTCGAAGGCGATGTAGGTGAGCCAGAGAACCCCTTCGGCGATCAGGAAGTACTTGCGCGGAGGCATCCTCGGCGTAGAACTCCCCCGTCCCGGGAAGGAGCAGCGAGTAGAAGACGGCCAGTCCCGTCTTCTTCTTCTCCTGGGCTCCGGTGGTGAACACTCCGGTGGTATCGTCCGGAACGGTGAGCGCCGGCCCGCCGAACAGGTGGAGACGGATCTCCTCCCTCCCCGGTCGTTGTGTGACGTCGTGGGCGGCAAGTGTGGAAGGCAACAGCAGCAGCAAGATCCCCAGCACGGATCGCATGAGCATCCTTCAGTGGTGTGCAACTCGACGACGCCCTGAGGCGCCGGAACACGGCCGAAAAGTCCCCATCGAACACCATGACCGGGACGCCGAGCCGTTCGCCGAGCTTCTCCGGGGTGTCGTCGTCCAGCAGAAGCCCGTCCGCGTTGAGTGTATCGGGGGGAAGCAGCACCAGATCGCCCCGCTCCACCTTTTCCAACGCCGAATATACGCATTTGCCCGAGAGAAGTCCAGCAACGGTGACGTGCCGGCCGAACAACAGGTTCGGAACGACCTGCAGGCTGACCTGCAGACCGCCGATACGCTCGAGACGGGGGACCACGAAGCGCGCCATGAACCCGGCGGCCAGCTCCCCGGTGACCAGCGTCAGCTTCCGCTTCGGCAGCTTCTGTGGAAACGTGCGCGACTGCCGGCGGAAGTCGAGCAGAAAATGCCGCACGATCCCCACGCCGTTCTCGATCTGCGGGAAACCGTCGTACTCCTTCCCGGCCGGGATCGGCGCGCCCCGCCACGATGTGGAATTCGTCCGACGCGTAGACGAAGTTCCGGCCGGTCTTCTTCCTGAACTTCTTCTGCCACCCCCCGACCACGTCCAGCAGCGCGGAGGCATAGGCGGCGTCGACGTTCTTCAGCTCGGCCAGCCCGAACCGGTGGTCGGTCAGCCCCACCGGCACCACGGCCAGCGACTGGATCCTCCGGTGGTATTTCGACCAGGTCCATCACCGTCTTCTCCAGGACCGCCCCATCGTTGATCCCCGGGCAGAGGACGATCTGGGTGTGCATGTCGATCCCGTTGTCGTGCAGCAGCTTGATCTTCTCGAGGATCCGGTCGTCCTTCTGCAGCCCCATCAGCTTCCGGCGGACCTCGTAGTCGGTGACATGCACGGAGATGTACTGCGGGCAGAGCCGCTGCTCGATGATCCGCCGGAGCGTGGCCGGGCCGGCGTTGGTCATCGTGGTGTAGTTGCCGTACATGAACGAGAGGCGGTAGTCGCCGTCCCGGAAGTAGAGCTGCTTCCTGAGCCCCTTCGGGTTCTGGTCCACGAAGCAGAAGATGCAGTCGTTCCCGCAGGAGAGGATCTTCATCTCCTCCACGGTCGATCCCGAGGGGATCCTCCCCTCCTTCTCGATCTCGTAGATCGTCACCTCGCCGTCGCGGGCGACCTTCAGCGCCACCTCCTCGTCCCCCTCGTGGAACCGGAGGTCCAGCGTGTCGCGCGCGACCTGGCCGTTGATCTCCAGGAGGTCGTCACCCGGCTGGATCCCCAGATCCTCCGGCGATGCTTCCTGGTCGATGGTGAGGATCTTCATGCCGCACCTCCGATCGGACGTCCCACGCAGTGCTCCCCTTCCATGCCGGTGATCTCCACGTCGACCATCGTGTTCCCCGAGGTCTCCGCCGCGGGGAGCGCCACGCGGGCGTAGCTCCCCGTGAACCCGAACCGGAGCCCGTCCTGGTGCTCCTCTTCCGCAAGGACCTGCTGGCGGGTGCCGACCAGCGACCGGAGGAAGGCCAGCTTCTTCCGCTGCCCGAGCAGCCTCAGGGCGTCATTCCGCGGAGAACCGGACCCGGGGCTCCACCGGGTCCGGCATACGAGAGCGCCGGGGTGTTGGGCCGCTCGGAATAGGTGAAGACGTGCAGGTACGACACCGGCAGATCCGCCAGGAACCTGTGGGTGTTCTCGAAATGCGTCATCAGACTCGCCCGGGAACCCGACGATCACGTCCACCCCGATCCCGGCTTCCGGGAGTTTTTCCCGGATCCTGGCGACCCGTTCCGCGTAGTCGGCGGTGGTGTAGCGCCGCCGCATCAGCCGGAGGATCCGGTCGTCGCCGCTTTGAAGGGGGAGATGGAAGTGCGGGCAGAGCACGGAGTTGGCCACGAACAGCTCGAGCAGTTCGTCGGTCAGAAGGTTGGGTTCGATGGAGCTGACCCGGAGCCGTTCCAGGCCGGGGACCGCGGCGAGTTCCTGCAGCAGTCCCGCCAGGTCGTGCCCCTCTTTCCGTCCGTAGTCCCCCACGTTGACCCCCGTCAGGACGATCTCCCGGTATCCGCTGCGCGACCAGATCCCGTGCCTGCTCGAGGCACTGTTCGGCCGGCAGACTCCGGCTCCCGCCGCGGGCGAGGGGGATGGTGCAGAAGCTGCAGGTGTAGTCGCAGCCGTCCTGCACCTTGAGGAATGCGCGGGTCTGTTCCCCGGGAATGGCCGAGAACGCGCTTCCGAACGTATGGTCCACCTCACTCACCGCCACGAGCGGGGTGTCCCGCTTCCTGAGGTCACCGGCGTGCCGGAACAGGTCGAACTTCTCCGAGGTCCCCAGCACCAGGTCCACGCCGTGGATGGAGGCGACCTCTTCGGGCTGGAGCTGGGCGTAGCATCCGGTGACGATCACGACAGGCTCCGGGGAGGTGCGCAGGGCGCGCCGGATGAGCTGCCGGCACTCGCGGTCGGCGCGGTGGGTGACGGTGCAGGTGTTGATCAGGCAGACGTCCGCCGGCCGGCCGAACTCCACGATCCGGTAGCCGCGGTCGAGGAACTGCCTCCCCACGGCGGAGGTTTCCGCGTGGTTCAGCTTGCATCCGAGTGTATGGAGGGCGACCGTGGGCATAAGATGCCGTAGGCATAAAATGCCGTAGGCATAAATGCCGTAGCAGAGAGCTGCCCGGACGCGGGCAGCTCTCCGTGGATTGATGCTGTGTCTTAGTTCTCCGTCGGGATCGAGGTGTCACCGCCGGTCTGGCCGGTGATGGTCGCCGAGTCCCCGATGGTGGATGACGGGAGTTTGTGGGCGGCCATGTACTCCTCCAGCGCCGACGACTCCTTCCCCTTCAGGTATTCGGTCACCGACAGGACGATCTTTTTGGCGTCCTTGTCGAACTCCACGACCCGCAGCGGCAGCGCGTCGCCGACCTTGAACTTGTCCGCGATCACCTTGACCTGCTGCGGTGGCGAGCTGCGACACGGGGACGAACCCGTCCACCCCCATCGGCAGCTCCACGATCACCCCCTTCTCGATGATCCGGACGATCTTCCCTTCCACGTCGGTCCCGACGCGGTAGTTGTCGCCGAACTGATCCCAGGGGTTGTCTTCCACCTGCTTGTGTCCGAGGGAGATCCGGCGCTGGTCCACGTCGACGCTCAGGATCACCACGTCCAGCTCGTCGCCCTTCTTGACGATCTCGCCGGGGTGGCGGACCTTCTTCGTCCACGACAGGTCGGAGATGTGCACCAGGCCGTCGACCCCCTGCTCCAGCTCCACGAAGACGCCGAAGTTGGTCAGGTTGCGGACGACGCCGCGGTGGCGCGAGCCGACCGGGTACTTCTGCATGAGCGTGAGCCAGGGATCCGGCTCCATCTGCTTGATGCCGAGCGACAGCTTCTTCGCGTCCTTGTCGAGGCTCAGGATGATGGCGTCCACCATCTGTCCCATCGACACGACCTGCGACGGGTGTTTGATGTGCTGGGTCCAGCTCATCTCGGAGATGTGGATCAGGCCCTCGATCCCCTTCTCCAGCTCCACGAACGCGCCGTAGTCGGCCAGCGACACGACCTTGCCGATCACCTTGGTGCCGACCGGGTACTTGTCCTGGATGTTCTCCCACGGGTGCGGCTGGAGCTGCTTGTAGCCGAGGGAGATCCGCTTCTTTTCCTGGTCGAAGTCCAGCACCACCACGTTGATCGTCTGGTCGAGCTTGACGATCTCCGAGGGGTGGTTGATGCGTCCCCACGACAGGTCGGTGATGTGCACCAGGCCGTCGACGCCCCCGAGGTCCACGAACACGCCGAAGTCGGTGATCGCCTTGACCGTTCCTTCGAGGATCTGTCCCTTTTCCAGGCTCTCGATGATCGCCTTGCGCTGCCCGGCCATCTCCTCTTCCACGAGCACCTTGTGACTCACCACCACGTTCTCTGACGGGTGGTTGATCTTCACGACGCGGAAGTCCATCTCTTTGCCGATGAACGCGTCGAAGTCACGGACCGGGCGGACGTCGATCTGCGATCCGGGCAGGAACGCGTCGATGCTCATCAGGTCCACCACGATCCCGCCCTTGATGCGGCGGACGCAGCGTCCGCGCAGGACCTCGCCGGTGGTAAAGGCCCTGGTCACGCGCTCCCACACCCGCATGAAGTCCGCGCGCTTTTTCGACAGGACGAGCTGTCCGTCCTTGTTCTCCACGGCCTCGAGGAACACCTCGATCTCGTCCCCGATCTTGAGTTCGTCCCGTTTGGGGAATTCGTCGAGTTTGACGACGCCCTCCGATTTGAACCCGATGTCCACGGAGAGATCGGATTCCCGGATGGCAACGATGCGTCCCCTGACAATTTCGCCTTCGCTGACCTTGCCGAGGGTCCCATCGTAGAGCGACATCATGTCCTTGTATTCGGTCTCGCTGTACTGGTGTTCATCCGCCATGAAACGGCGGCCGCTGCCCTTCGTGCGAGTCGACTCGGTGGGCGTACCGGCTTTCGTGGGTTCAGCCATTGATCCTCCTGTTGTTCGACATACCATCCCGAGGAACGTCGGGACCGGGTCTTCGGTCGGCATAGACGGGGCCGTCATCGTTCCGCCGCCGTACCGCGCCGTCAACCCTTGTTGATGGTGGTTGATGTGTGATTTGGTGATGACGGAAACAGCTCTTCGATCCTTTGCTGCACGCGCTCCATGAGCCACTGGGGGGTCGAGGTGGCGCCGCTGATCCCGACGTTCGTCGCGCCGTCGAACCAGCTGTCGACCAGCTCCCCCTCGTGCTCCACGAAGTGCGTCCGCGGGTTGGCGTCCCGGCAGATCTCGAACAGCACCTTCCCGTTCGAGGAGTCCTTGCCCGCCACGAAGATCATGACGTCGTTCGCCGCCGCGAGTTCGCGGAGTTTCTTCTCTCTGCCCGACACCTGCCCGCAGATCGTGTCCTTCGCGTGGAACTCCAGGGCCGTCTCTTCGAACGTCCCCACCTGGAACTCCGCGATCCGCTGACGCAGCAGGTCCGCGATGCGGTAGAATGTCGGTTTGTCCATGGTGGTCTGCGAGAAGAGGACGGTCTTGCGTGTCCGGTCCACCCGGTCCACTTCCCCTTCCGACTTGATGACCACCGCTTCGTTGTTCACGTGACCGGCCAGGCCGATCACCTCGGCGTGGTCCTTCTTGCCGAAGATGACGATCTGGAACCCCTGGTCGTAGAATTTCCGGATCCGCTCCTGCACCTTCGTGACCACCGGGCAGGTCGCGTCCACCAGCCTGATCCCCAGCTCGCTCGCCCGCTGATAGGTCGACGGCGGTTCGCCGTGCGCGCGGATCAGCACCTTCTTGCCGCGGAGCCGCTCGAGGTCGGCGTGCGTGACGGTCTCCATCCCCTTCTCGCGCAGCCGGGCGATCTCCATCGGGTTGTGGATGATCGGACCGAGCGAGTAGAGCTCGTGGTCCGCCGCCAGCTGCTCCTCGGCGATATCCACCGTGCGCACCACGCCCCAGCAGAATCCCGAATTCCTGTCCACCGTCACGTTCATGCCCGCTCCCCCTCCGCTTTCCTCGCCAGTTCGACGATCCGCTCCACCTGGGCTTCGATCGTGAGTCCGGTCGTGTCGACCTCCACCGCGTCGGCCGCTCTGCGCAGCGGGCTTTCGGCCCGCGTGGAGTCCAGCCGGTCGCGCTCCCGCATATCGGCCAGGATGGTCGGCAGATCCGCCTGCACACCCTGTGCGCGCAGCTCTTCCAGCCGTCGTCGCGCGCGCTCTTCCAGTCCCGCAACCAGGAAGACCTTGAGATCGGCGTCGGGGAACACCACGGTGCCGATGTCACGCCCTTCCAGCACGATCCCTCCGTCCGTCCCCAGGGCGCGTTGTTCGCGCACCATCACTTCGCGCACTGCGCGGAGACTGCTCACCGCGCTCGTCGCTCTGGAGACCTCGGGGGTCCTGATCTCTTTCGAGACATCCTTTCCGTCCAGCAGCACCTGCAGCGTCTCGCCCGTCTTTTTCAACTCGACGCGTGTCTTCTGCAGCAGTGCGGCGACCGCCGCGGCGTCGTCGGGTCGAACGCCGTGGCGCAGGAATTTCAACGTGACCGCGCGGTACATCGCGCCCGTGTCGACGTGGAGATAGCCCAGCGTCTTCGCCACGAGCCTGGCGGTGGTACTTTTCCCCGACCCTGCAGGGCCGTCGATCGCAATGACCAAGCGCTTGCCCAACCAGCCCCGGACTGAGTGATAGGTAATAAATATACGTAAACGGCCCCGGAATCGCAAGAGATTGGATTCCCGGGGGATTCTCGTTATCTTTTCGGCCGTATGCGCAAACTCACCCACGAAGAGATCTCCCAGAAACGCCTTCGCCCGGAGGAAGTTGCCGGGGCGCCCAGGCTGCCGGTATTCGGGTTGCTGGACAACGTCCGCAGTCTCTATAACGTGGGGTCTGTTTTCAGGAGTTCCGACGGGGCATTCCTGTCGCACCTTTACCTGACGGGCTACACCCCCTCTCCACCCCGCAAAGAGATCGAAAAGACGGCCCTGGGGGCCACAAAAACGGTCCCCTGGAGTTTCTACCGTGACCCCCTTGAGGCGGTGGCTGACGCCCGTGCCCGGGGTGCCAGGATCTGCGTGCTGGAGCATGCGAGCGGGAGTCTCCCCTATTACGAGGTCCGGCCGGAGTGGTTCCCGATCTGCCTGGTGGTGGGGAACGAGTTGACGGGGGTTTCGCCGGAGATCGTGGCCGCGGCCGACATGGCGCTGGAGATCCCGATGTACGGGACCAAGCAGTCGTTGAACGCGGCCGTGGCGTTCGGGATAGCGGTGTTTGAGCTGGCCAGGGTGTTCAGGGGGGAGCGCGCACTTGAGGCCTTTGATCGTCATCGCATCGCCATGCTGGCAGTGACAGATCTCCAAGCACTCAGTGATGTCACACCATGTCTATTTGGAGAGGAGCTGAAATAGGTATGTGTTCAAGAAAAGGCCCTCTTTAGAGTCGTGTCCAGGAGATTTCGGATGGCGACGATCTTGCCGCGGGTTTCTGTGGCTGTGGTCTCAATAGCGTCCAGCATATAGAGTATCCAATTCTCCCGCTCCCCTTTCGAGGTCACTGCCCGCAGCAGTCTGAGGTCCCTGAGCTTCTGACGGACGATCTGGCCGGGTCGATCCTGGATGATCCTGCTGTGAAGGCCTTACAAAGCGCGTCGTTCGTCGTGACAGTGTTTTCGATCTCAGAGCCGGCTTTCGCTTCCCTGAGGATGAGGGAATTGACGCGATTTTGGGAGCGATGGCCATATGCTCTCCCTCGCTTCCTGAGGGCGTTCCCGCGCCCTACCGGAACGGCTTCTGCCGGGACACAGAGGCCAGACGGGAACGTGTCCACGGTTTGGACACGTTGCTGCAATGTGTCCACAAAACCAACGTATTTGGACTCGTCCCAGAAACCGGTTTACAGGACTTCTTTCCCTTCGCACAGGTTGACAAGAGCGGGAAAGCCGTAGACTTGAGGCCGCCTCCCACTTCCCTCTCGCACGGTCTTCAAGATCCCAGCGGACTTCAGCTTGCCCAGGATGCCCATCACGACGGGTTTCGTCGGTAGCCCTTTCTTCCCGACCAACGAAGAACCGGCAAAGATCGGTTGCCGGAACAGGTGATCGAGGATCGGAATAGCGAATTGAGACCTGGCGATATCGATCACGCGCCCCTTCAACTCATCATAGAGTGCGATGATCTTCGTGGCTTTCTCGGCATCACTTGCAGCTTGCTTCGCGAGTGCTTTGAGGAAGAACTCGATCCACTTGTCCCACGCCGGTCTTTCGTCCTGGAGCGCATGCAGGTGTCGGTAGTATTCGTCTCTCTTCGCCTCGAGGTACCCTGACAGGTACATCATCGGCCGTGACAGCAGCTTTTTCTCGAACAGATAGATCGGCACCAACATCCTGCCGAGTCTTCCGTTCCCATCAAGGAAGGGGTGAATGATCTCGAATTGTGCGTGGAGCACGGAGAGTTGCACCAGCAGATCGGGCATCTCCAGGTGGTAGTATTTTTCCCAGTTGTCCAGCGCCTTCAGCACCCGGTCGGGAGACGGCGGTATGAAGGTGGCCTGTTCAATAGGAGATCCGGGAGTCCCGATCCAATTTTGGATCCTTCTGAAGTTTCCCCGATCCTTGTCTCTCCCACGCACGCTGTCCAGCAGAACACTGTGAAGACTTTGTAGTAGATTGAGATTGAATGGCTTCTTCTTCAATTCTGCCTCAGCGGATTTCAACGCCTTTCGGTAGTTGAGGATCTCTTGAATATCGAGTTTTCGTGACTCTTCCTTCGGCGGCTCTCCTGCCTCGTATTTGAGGACATCGCTCAATGAAGCCTGGGTCCCTTCGATCTTCGAAGAGAGCACGGCTTCCTGGGTCGTCAATGGCGAAAGGAGGAGTTCGGGGTTGGGGAGACCTTTGAGCACTCCATCGTAGTAGGCCAGGGACCGATTTGCTCTCCCGATGAGCGGAATGAGAGGCTCCCAGGCGATCGATTCCAGAGGGAGTTTTTGTGGGATGAATGGCCGCATGGTTCGTCTGGTACAAATGTAGCAACACGAGTTGTGTAAAGCAACAGGCGTTTCACTTTACACAAATATTCTTGATGCACTTTCTCCTTTACACAACCTGCGGCTTACGACAACCTCCGGCTGGTCACGTCGTAGGCCAGCGTGAAGAAGTCGTTCCGCTCCAGGGTGTGGATCCGGACCACGCCCGCGCGGACCAGCGCCACGAGGATCCGGGTGGCGCGCTGTTCCGAGATGTTGACGAGCTTCGCGAACTCCTTCGCCGTGATCCGCTCGTTCTCCTCCAGGTGCCGGAAGAGCCGCTTTTCGTTCTCCCCGATCTCGATGTGCATCGGTGGCGCGTCCGGCCGCTCGTCCCGCAGGATCTTCACCACCTCCTTGCTCGCCATCAGGGTCTTGTCGTGAACGCGGATGAAGACCTTCGTCTCATCCTGCTCCGGCACCGCGCCGTTCGTCGGGCCGGCGAAGTAGTGGGGCTTGTTCGTGCTCTCCGCCACGTAGGCCACGATCACGTCGCTCCCGTCGTACGCCACGATGTCGATCGATGGTTCGATCTCCGGCACGCAGAACTCCTGTCCCGCGCGGTGGATCAGGTCCACCTCGCTCTTCTCGCTCTCGACCCCGATCACCGAGCCGTCGTCGTCCACACCGAAGAGGATCGTTCCCCCCTTCGTGTTGGCGAAGGCGATCAGCGCGCGCGCGATCTTTTCGGGCGACGAGACCTTCCGTTTGAACTCGATCTCGAAGCCTTCCCCCTCTTCGATGAACCTGTCGACGTCCTTATAGTCCATCCCCTCCGCCTCCCCTGGTGAGACTCGTGTCGATGGCCGGCCCTGGCGCCGGTGGTTCCATCGTGCCGCTCGTGTCGATGGCCGGCGCCGGGTTCGGCGCGGGCATCATTTCTTTCGGCCGCTCGTTCTCTTCCTGGAGTTCCTCCGGGAACTCCAGCGACGGCTCAGGCTCCTCCGGCCGCTGACGGTCGCGCCAGGAACTCCTTGCTTCGAGCCTCCGCCGGACGATCTCCGCCCGGCGCAGGACGTAGCGGCTCTCCTGGTTCGGCGCGTGACGCAGCGGGCTGGGGATCACCGCGGCCAGCCGCAGCGCCTCGTCGAGCGTGAGGGACGCCGCGGACTTTCCGAAAAACGTCCTGGACGCAGCCTCGACGCCGAACACCCCCCGCCCCCATTCGATCACGTTCAGGTAGATCTCCAGTATCCGGTCCTTCGACAGGCTCTGCTCCAGCAGCAGCGTGATGACCAGCTCCTTCGCCTTCCTGAGCGGGTCCTTGGATGTGGAAAGGTAGAGGTTTTTCGCCAGCTGTTGTGTGATGGTGCTCGCACCCCGCGCGGCACGGAATTCACGCACATTCTTCTGGAACGACTCCCGGACCTCGAACCAGTCCACCCCGCCATGCGAGCGGAAGGTCCCGTCCTCCGCCACGATCACCGCCTCGATCAATTGGGGAGAGATCTTCGCCATCGGCACCCAGGCCTGGGTGATCTTGAGACTCTTCCCCGCCGCTTCGGCTTCGCGGAGCCGCTGCCGCATGAGGGCGGTCTGTCCGGGATTTTCTTTCTTCAGGTCCGAGACGGCCAGCCAGGGGATCGTGGCGGTCTCGATCACCACGAAGAGCCCGAGCAGGATCAGGGCGGTCCGGAGTTTGTGGGTCCGCACCCAGTCCCACACCCGCCGGGCCCTGTTCGCCGGCATCGGGAACCGGGGCAGAGCCGCTCGCGGCGCGGCCGATGGCGGCGCTGCCGGCGGCACTGACGGAGCCGCCGATCGCGCTCCCGCGCCCGCCGTCGCGTCCGGCAGCTGCTCAGAGGTTCCCATGATTCTCCATGAACTCCTCGAGGAGGAGCCGCGCGGCCATCTCGTCAACGCTGCCGCGGGCTTCCCGCTGTTTCTTTTTCATCCCCGACCGGACAAGCGCCGCCCGTGCTTCCACCGAGGTGCGGCTCTCGTCCCAGGTATCCACCGGCAGTCCCAGGGCCGTCCGCAGTTGTTCGACGAACCGCATCACCTCTTCCCCCTTCGCGCCCAGCCCGCCGTCGGGGGCGTAGGGGATCCCCACCACCACGTGCCGCACCTCTTCGCCGGCCGCGAGGGCCCGGAGGCGGTCCAGCAGCCGGGCGTCGTTCGCCAGGACCCCGGCCCCGCGCGCGATGATCCGCAGGGGATCGCTCAACGCCACCCCCACGCGCACCGAACCGTAGTCCAGCGCCATGATGCGCCACTCACTCTTCGAAGCGTTCGGCTTTGCGGACACCGCGGATCCTGCGGATCTTTTCGACGATCCGGTTGAGGTGATCGGTATTCTGGACGTTGAGAATGATCGTCCCTTCGAACATGCTGTCGTGGGAGTCGATGTTGACGCTGCGGATGTTGGTGTTCAGGTAGGAGGCGATCGCGTGGGTCAGGTCGTTGAGCATGCCGGGCCGGTCGTCGCCGGACATCTTGACCCCGGCCACGAACAGCACTTCGCTCGCCGATGGCCAGCTCACCTGCACGATCCTGCTGCTCTCCATCTGCATCATGAGCCGGATGTTCTTGCACGTCCGCCGGTGGATCTTGATCCCCTCCCCCACGGTCACGTAGCCGACGATCTCGTCGCCGGGGATCGGGTTGCAGCACTTGGCGTAGTTGTGCATGAAATTGTCCTGGCTGCCGTTCAGGACGATCCCGCTGGCGATATCCCGGGCCGTGGTGACGAACCGGTCGAACAACCCCTCGATCTTCCCGTCCTCGGTGACCCCCGGCGGCGGATGTTTGGCCTCCTCCTGGATCATCCCGATGATCTCGTCCGGATCGATCGTTCCCTGACGGATCCCCAGGAAGAACGCCCCCATGTTCTCCAGCCGTTTGGCCTGGAGGAACCGCTGCAGGTCCGGCTCGCTGATGCTCACCTTGTTCTTCTTGACCCGCTTCTCCCAGATCTCCCGCCCTTCCTCCACCGCCCGGCGCTGTTCCTCCTTCACCCACCGGCGGATGTGCGACTTGGCCTTGTGGGTGACGCAGAACTTCTCCCAGTCGGGGTTCGGGTTCTGGTTCTTGGAGGTGATGATCTCCACCTGATCCCCGCTCCGGAGCATCGTATCCAGAGGGACGATCCTGCCGTTCACCTTGGAGGCGATGCAGTGGTCACCCACCTTGGAGTGGATCTCGTACGCGAAGTCGACGGTGGTGGCCCCTTTCGGGAGGATCTTCAGCTCCCCTTTGGGCGTAAAAACGTAGATCTCGTCCTGGTACAGGTTGAGCTTGAAACTCTCCATCAGCTGGGCGGTGGGGATCTGGCCCTCGGCGGCGTTCTCGAAGATCTCCCGCACCCAGTTCACCCAGTTGGTCAGCTCGGCATCGATCCCCGTGGTCCCCTCTTTGTACGTCCAGTGGGCGGCCACCCCTTTTTCGGCCACCTCGTGCATCCCCCGGGTGCGGATCTGCACCTCCACCATCTTCCCTTCCGGCCCCATGACCGTGGTGTGGATGGACTGGTAGCCGTTCTTCTTCGGCATGGAGATGTAGTTCTTGAAGCGCTCGGGGGTGGGGATGTAGATGTCGGCGATGATGCCGTAGACGGCGAAGCAGTCGTTGTTGTCCTCGGTGTCGAGGATCAGGCGCACCGCGAAGAGGTCGTAGATCTCGTCGAGGGTCTTATTGCGCTTCAGCATCTTGTTGTAGATGCTGTAGAAATGTTTCGGCCGGCCGTTGACCTCGAACTTGAACCCGGCTTCCTTGAGCCGTTTCTCGATGGGCGCGGCGAACCGGCGGATGTAGTGCTCCCGTTCCCGTCGGCGGGAGTTCAGGTCCCGCTTGATCGCCTCGTAGGCCTCCGCGTCGAGATACTTGAAGGAGAGGTCTTCCAGCTCCCACTTGATGTTCGCGAGTCCGAACCGGTGGGCGAAGGGGGCGTAGATGTCGAGGGTCTCCCGCGCGATCCGTTTCTGCTTGTCGGCGGGGACGAACTCCAGCGTGCGCATGTTGTGCAGACGGTCGGCGAACTTGACGAGCATCACCCGGATGTCGTTCACCATCGACAGCAGCATCTTCCGGTAGTTCTCCGCCTGGGTGACGTCGTGGCTCTTGAAGATGTCGGTGATCTTGGTGGCGCCGTCGACGATGTCGGCCACGGCGTCGCCGAACTCCGCGCGGATGTCCTTGATCTCGTACTCGGTGTCCTCCGCCACGTCGTGCAGCAGGGCGCTGGCGACGGAGATGTCGTCGAGCGGGATCTCCTTGGCCACGATCCGCGCCACCTCGTAGGGGTGATCGAAGAAGGGCTCCCCCGAGGCCCGGATGTCGTGCCGGTGGGCGTTGAACCCGAACTCAAAGGCGCGCCGGATCAGGCTCTCGTCGAACCTGGGAAGGTTCTTCTGGCAGGTCAGCAGAAGATCGTCCAGCTTTTTCTTGTATTTCTGATTGGTCATGCGGGCGCCGGTTCCCTCTCTCAATGAAAACACCGGAAGCGTGGTCCGGTTCGGAGGGGGTTTGTCCATCAATATAGACGGGTAGGGAGGAAATTGCAATCCGGCGTGGAACGGCCTAATCGGTGCCGAAGATCCTGTCTCCCGCATCCCCCAGACCCGGGAGGATATACCCCCTGGTGTTGAGCTGGCGGTCGATCACCGTGGAGTAGATCGTGACGTCGGGGTGGTCCCGCCTGATCCGGCGGATCCCTTCCGGGGCGGCGAGCAGGGTGACGAAGCGGATCTCCTTCGGCTTGCGGCGCTTGATGAAGGTCAGCGCGGCGCTCCCGCTGCCGCCGGTGGCAAGCATGGGGTCCAGGAGCAGCACGAGGCTCCGGCGGAGGGTCCTGGGGAACCGGGAGTAGTAGTCCACGGGCTCCAGCGTCTGCTCGTTCCGGTAGATCCCCACGTGTCCCACGCGGGCGTCCGGCAGGCAGTCCAGGAACCCCTCCACGAACCCGAGGCCGGCCCGGAGGACCGGCACGATCACGATATCGCGGTCGAGGCGGTACCCGGTGGTTGTTTCCAGGGGGGTCCGGACGCGCGTGCGTTTCAGTCCCAGGTCGCTCGTGACCTGATAGGCCATCATCAGGCTGATCCGCCGGAGGGTGGTCCGGAAGAGCGGGCTGGGGGTCGAGCGGTCGCGGAGGATGGAGAGGTCCCGCTTCACCAGCGGATGGTCGATCAGGACGGGGTTCTTCATGGGGTTCATTTGTGCTTGAAGGTCATGACCAGCGGCACGCCCGTGAACGTGAAGTGTTCGCGCAGCTTGTTCTCCAGATACCGCTTGTAGCTGTCCTCGATCGCTATGAGGGTCGTTCGCGAAAAAGGCGAAGACCGGGGGTTTGGAGCCGACCTGGGTGATGTATTTGATCTTCAGCTCCTTCCCGCTCCGCGCCCGGGGCGGGAACCTGAGGATGTCCTGTCCGAGCAGGTCGTTCAGCGTGCTGGTCGGGATCTTCCGCTGCTGTTCCTCGTTGACCGTTTTGGCGATCTCGAGGACCTTGTGGACCCTCTGGTTGGTCTTCGCCGAGATGAAGATGATCGGGAGGAAATCGTAGACCCGCAGCCGTTCCCGCAGCGCCCGTTCCATTGCGCGGGCCGTCAGTTCGTCCTTTTCGACCAGGTCCCACTTGTTCATGACCAGCACCGCCGAGCGGCGGCGTTCCATGGCGGTCTCGATCACCCGCAGGTCCTGGTGTTCCAGTCCCTGCTGGGCATCGATCAGGATGATGGCCACGTCGCTCCGGTCGATGGCCCGAAACGTGCGGAGGGTGCTGTAGAACTCGATGCTCTCGGTGATCTTGCTCTTGCGCCGCAGTCCGGCGGTATCCACGAGCAGGATCTCCTCCCCGTAGAAGCGGACGACCGAGTCGATGGAGTCGCGCGTGGTGCCGGGGATATCCGTCACGATGTTGCGGTTCTCCTGCAGCAGCGCGTTGACGAAGGACGATTTCCCCACGTTCGGCTTGCCGATCACCGCCAGCTTGAGCCGGGGATCGGTCGGTTCGGAGGGATTCTCCGGCGCGTCGTGCACGACGGCGTCCAGCAGGTCGCCGATGCGTCTGCCGCCCAGCGCGGAGATCGGGTGCGGTGCGCCGAAGCCCAGCGCGTAGAACTCCCCCGCCGAGCGCTTCGCGCAGCTCGTTGTCCGATTTGTTGACCAGGAGCAGGACCTTTTTCTGCGAGCGGCGGAGGATATCCGCGATCTCCCGATCCATGGGATGGATCCCCTCCACGGCGTCGACCACGAACAGGACCATGTCGGCTTCGGTGATGGCGATCTCGGCCTGCTCGCGGATCGCGGCCTCGAAGACGTCGGTGGAGGCCGGGACGTAGCCGCCGGTGTCGATCACCGTGCAGCGCTTGTTGTTCCAATCGGTGACGCCGTAGTGGCGGTCGCGGGTGACGCCCGGCTGGTCGTCCACGATGGCCGTCCGTGCGCCCACCATCCTGTTGAACAGGGTGGACTTGCCGACGTTGGGCCGGCCGACGATCGCGACGATCCAGGAGGTCATGAGGTGGTCTGGTCAGGGGGCTTCCGCCGCACGGGCGACGGGTTGCCATTCAAAGCAAAAGTGAATATGTTGATGGAACGTCAAAAAACGCTGAACGCCGATGATCCTGAACGTCCACACGGTCAATCCAGAACCCCGCGTCATCCACCGGGCCGCCGAACTCCTTGCCGGGGGCGGGATCATCATCTATCCCACCGACACGGTCTACGGGCTCGGGTGCAGCGTCACGGACAAGAACGCGATCGAGCGGATCCACCTGGTGAAGCGGCAGCGGGCCGACAAGCCGTTCAGCTTCGTCTGTTCCGACCTGACGCACATCAGCGAATACGCCCAGGTCAGCAACGCCGCCTTCAAGGTCATGAAGCGAATGATCCCCGGCCCCTACACCTTCATCCTCCCGGCGAGCCGGATGAAGCAGCTGCCGAAGATCCTCGTCTCGAAGCGGAAGACGGTCGGGATCCGGGTGCCCGACAGCCCGGTCACGCAGGCCCTGGTCCGCGAGCTCGGACATCCGATCCTCAGCACGAGCGTCACGCTGGACTCCAGCGAGCCGTTGAACGACCCCGACGTGATCCGCGAACACTTCAACAACGCCGTGGACCTGATCCTGGACGGCGGCGTGTTGCTTTCCGAACCCTCCACGGTGCTGGACCTGACGGGAGAGGCCCCGGTGGTGGTGCGCAAGGGGGCGGGTGACGTCTCCTGGCTCGGACTCTAGGGGCACCGCATCTCCGACCATCCCACAGCGATCCGGCAGGGTCCCCCGCCGGCTACTTCCCGATCGACCTCAGGTACCGCCCGATCCCGATGGATCCGATCTGCTTCTCTTTCGCGACGGCGCTGGTCCAGTCGTCGAAGGCCTCCTGGTGGACCAGTTCCCAGGGTGTCGCGAACTGGGTTTGCCGGATCTTCCCCAGGTTGTGTTCTTCAAGCTTTTCGTTCACCGAACCGGTGGAATCGACGTGGTAGACCCCTGTTTTGCGGCTGCGGATGATGTAGACCCAGTGCATGGGCGGAGCCTCGTGGTGTGCATCAATGTAGCAAAGGGTAGCGTGGCATGCAACGGCACCGCGGAAGGCAGGAACTTCAGGTCGCACGGAGCGACATGATGCCCGGCATTCGCAGACCAAGCGTTTGCTATACGCATCTCATGCCAACTGTTCGCAGACCTGCAGCAGGAATTGCCGGCTCTCCGGAGCCGTCTGCTCGTTCGCGTCTTCCAGCAGGATGCTGATGCCCGGTTTCTGCTCGACGGCGAATTTCATCACCAGGTCGTGCCGCAGATTCCCGAGACCCGCGCTCGCGAACTTCATCTGCCCGTTCTCGACAACAAAATCCTTCGCATGAATGGCCGCGATCCGGTCGCCGAACAGTGCGAGCGATTCCCCGATGATCCGTTCCTGCTCGTGGTGATTCTCCACCGATAGCAGGTTCACCGGATCGAAGACCACCTGCAGGTTGGGCGATGCGACCGCATCCAGCATCCGCTTCATCTTCTGCGGCGTCGATACGACGTGCGAAGCAACCGCTTCGATCCCGACGCTGACGCCGAAGTGCTCGGCCTCCTCCACCAGCTCTGCGATGCTCGCAAGCGACTGTTGGAACGCGGCCTCGCCGTGGTTCTCAGGATGCGGCGAATAGTCCGCGTTGACGGAGCCGGTTTCGAGCGCGACGAGTCCGTTGCCGAAATCGCGGGCGTAGCGCAGGTGCTCCTTGAAGAGCCCGAGCAGCGAGCGGCGTGTCGCGGGATCGGGGTGGATCGGGTTCACGTAGCAGCCCAGGACCGCGATCTGGACACCATGTGTGCGGAAGGCCTCCCCGATCTCGAACGCGAGGCCGGGATTCAACAGCCCCGGTTTCAGGTCAATTCCGGCAATGGCCTTGCCGACGGCAAGCTGCGCGCAGACCATCTTCTTCGCGGCGATCTTCGCCGCGAGCTCGCCGGCGGGCAACCGGCCGAAATCGTGTGCCCGGACGCCGATGCGGATCGGTAGAGACGTACTCACTTCGCTGCCTCGGGCCTATGATGTGCGGGCGGTTTTCTGGTGGAGATATTCGCTGAGCATCAGGAGCGTCAAACCCTGGCCGTACAGCGTCGGATAGCGGGTCAGCTTGCCATACGCATCGATCGTGGGCATGATCGGCGTGCCGCCCGAGACCCCTTCGACCGCCCCTTCGGGGTTGATCTTCGCAAGGACCCCTTCCAGGGCTTTGTGGGCCTTCGCCATGGTGCCGGGCTCCAGCATCTGAAGTCGTACCGCTTTCATGATCCCCCCTGCGAATCCCGCGCTGCCGGAGGTCTCCTGGTAGAAATCGGGTCTGTCCATGATGGTATGCCACAGCCCATTGGACGCCTGATATTTCAGGATGCCCTCCACCAGTCTTTGTGTATCTGGCGTAAGAGTTCATTCGGGCACTTCCGCCAGGCCACGGACGGTCTCGATGATGATCGGAGCTCCGATCACCACCCAGGAATTCCCTCTCGCCCAGAGGGCCCCCGACATGTGGTGCTTTTCCACGCAATGGTATCCATGATAGAGGATCCCGGTCTTCTCGTCCTGCAGGAGCTGCAGATGAGAAAGCAGTTGTTTGATGACCTGTTCGAGCGATGGTGCTGTTCCCCGTGAGCTTCGCCGTGCGCGCCAGGAACACCAGTGCCATGAAGACGGTGTCGGCCCACACCTCCCCGGAGACGGACGCGCCGTGATAGAAGACACCGTCTGAGGATCTCCCGGCGCTGGCCATGACCCAGTCCGCGTACTCGACCGCCGTATCCCGATAGTACGGTTCTTTGGTCCTGGCATACATCTCCGGATACATGGCGAGTGGCGCCAGGTAGTTCACATGATCTTTCTTCGCGCACTGGTGCTTGTTCTTCATCACCCATGCTTTCATGAATTCCAGAACGTCGGGAGCCTGGGTCTTTTCATAATAGTCGGAGATCGCGATCATGCCCACTCCGGCATTCCAGTCCCAGTCGTCGATGTCCATCCCCCAGCTCGCGGGATCGTGGTCGACCGCATTGGCGGTTTCCCGGGTCAAGCCCGCGTTCCCGCGTTTCATGTACTCATAAACCTTGCGGGCCTTTTCCTGTGCCATTGAGAGATCCATGGTGCCCACTTCCTTTCGATCGATCCGTTGTTCTTCAGCGTGTTTGGATGGCACAAAATAATGAATTCCCTTCTCAACCGATACCTCTGATCGAAGTGGGGTGCGCCGGACAACACCGCCGCTGAACCGCCCTCGAGGAAATCGGGTCCCGAAGGGCAGTTCATACAGGGGTCTGTTTCCCTTTTAATGCCGCAACTATTGAAACGATCAGGCAGAGAACCCACCCACTGCAAATGGGGATCCACATGGGGATTCCCACGTAGTCAGGTGGATTCCTCCAAAAATTGCCCTCGACAATAGCGATGAAGATCAGAAACGAATTGACAATGAGGGGAACATACCAGACACTGTCGGGATTCTTTCGAACTATGAGAAAGCAAGCCGCAGCTGCCAGGAGGTCATACAGGACGTAGACCATTATCCCGGTCTTATCATATGAATGCACCAGGTCATCCACAACGAATCCGACAATAGTTGCGCCTATCATGGACAACGCTGCCAAACCCGCACTTGTCAGTGTCGCCAGCAGATGGATCGTCCGATTTCGTTTCCATATCTCTCCGTGCAAAGCGCGCGCGATAGGAGATTACTCATTTTGGTGCGGACTCGGTGGGTCGTCGGCAGAACGGCACAGGAGAAACATTCGGCGACTCGCTGACTCCTGCACCACGTCAGAGCGCGCAATGTGTGTGGCGGAAATGTACTCTCCCCTGAGGGGAGATGCAATTACCTCCACTATCTCATTTCCTCCTCGGAATCCGGTAGAGAGAACGAATGATCCCGGCCTCAGAGGGCCATGCGGGAGCCAGAAGCGTACCGCGGTGACACCGACGGTGTTCTTGAACCTCTGAATCCAGAGACGATGAAGTCACTTGATATTGGTGCTGCCGTTTTCTACGATAGAATCAGCCCCTAAGGAGATTCTTATGAAGAGCCTCATTCTTTTCCTGCTCATGGTATTCCCCCTTGTCGCTCCCGCACAAAATGGGACGATCCGCGGCAGAGTCGTCGATGCCCTGACCGCGGAACCGTTGACGGGGGCCAAATTGCGGTTGAAAAAACAAAGCTCGGTGCCGTCGCCAACAAAGACGGCCGTTTCATGATCCGCGCCATCCCGGCCGGAAAGTACACGCTGACGTGCACATTTGTCGGATATCAGACCGTCATCAAACGGGACGTCATCGTCAAGAAGCATGACACGACGATAACGGATTTTTCTTTGCAGGCTAAAGCCGTCCATATGCAGGCGGTAGAGTTATCAGCACCCATGCCCGGCGCACAGAAGAACGCCGCATACTCAAGGACCGCAGCACGGGCGGGGAATTCAATACAGAAGAGTACTCCCGATTCGACGACAACGGGTACCGTAACGTACAATCCGACCCCCTTTCGACCTTTTCGATCGACGTCGACGTGGCTTCCTACACCAATGTCCGGCGATTTCTCCAGATGGGTCAGTTACCTCCGCCGGATGCGGTCCGAACCGAGGAGATGATCAACTATTTCGCCTATGACTATCCCCAGCCGGCCGGGGAGAAGCCGTTTTCTGTGACCACGGAACTCGCCGAATGCCCCTGGGAAGGCTCCATCGTCTCCTCCTGCTCGGTGTCCAGGGGAGGAGAATCCCACTGGAGAATCTTCCCCCTTCCAATCTCGTGTTCTTGATCGACGTCTCCGGTTCCATGGGCGAGCCCAACAAGCTTCCGCTTGTCCAGGCGTCCCTTCGCCTCCTTGTCCAGCAGTTGCGTCCGGTCGACATCGTTTCCATCGTGGTCTATGCAGGCCGGGCGGGCCTGGTCCTGCCCCCCACCCACGGCAACGACAAAGACCGGATCATCGGGGCGATCGACAGCCTCGCAGCGGGAGGCTCCACCGCGGAGGAGGGGGATCCTCCTGGCCTACAGGACCGCCCGTGAGAGTTTTCTGCCGAAGGGAAACAACCGGATCGTATGGGCCACGGATGGAGACTTCAATGTCGGCGTATCCAGTACTTCGGAACTCGTTCGCATGGTCGAGGAAGAGCGCCAGACCGGTGTCTTACCTTTCCCTCCTCGGTTTTGGCATGGGCAATCTGAAAGATTCCCGCATGGAACAACTGGCGGACAAGGGGAACGGGAATTACGTCTACATCGACAACTACACGGAAGCCCGACGTGTCTTCGTCGGTAAACTTGCCGGAACGCTCTTCACCATCGCGAAGGACGTGAAGATCCAGATCGAGTTCAACCCTTCGCGAGTGAAGGCGTACCGGCTGATCGGGTACGAGAACAGGGTGCTCAACAAGGAGGATTTCAATAACGACAGGAAGGACGCGGGAGAGTTAGGTTCCGGCCACAACGTCACCGCCTTGTACGAACTGGTCCTCTCCGGGCGTGGACTATCCGCGATCGAAGGTCGATACCCTGAGATACCAGAACCCATCCTCTCTCTCCCCCGCATCCCGATCGGACGAATTGTTGACCCTCAAACTCGAGATACAAGCTCCCCGCCGATACCGTGAGTCAGCTTCTGGCTCAGAGACCTGAAGGACCAGACATTGGCGGTCGCTGAAACATCGGACAACTTCCGTTTTGCTTCGGCGGTGGCGGAGTTCGCCATGCTTCTTCGCGACTCTCCCTACAAAGGGCACTCCGGCCTCCAGGAGGTCGTCAGGAGGGCGAATCAGTCCCTGGGGAAGGATCCGGAAGGATACAGGGCGGAATTGGTAAGGCTGGTCACATCCGCGCAGGGACTCATGGACGCAAAGAAATGATGCGGCCATGGACAGAAGAAGCCATCCCCTTCAACCGCGATCTCCGGCTGGTCATTTCGCCCTCGCCCCATTGGGCCTGATGCCATTCCGGAGGGACGAGCCGATTGAGATCTTCGAGTTGCCGGGGAGTCAGGAGGCTCCGGGCCAGAACGATCGAGGCATTGGTCCAGCCGAATCCCTCACGCGTGATATACGAGAACTTCGTTCCCACGTTGCCATATTCGGCGAAGACCAGTGCCGATCTCGTAACGACATCATATTTCTCCGCGATCGTCCCGTTGTAGTTGCACGCGTTCAACGTGATCATGTACAGCCAGCGATATGCCAGGTCTCGTGCAAGGTCGTCACAGTGGTACCGTTGCAGGCCCGACCATACAAGCATCTGATGTGGAGCCCACCCGAAGGGATGGTCCCACTGGGTTTGAGGTCGCGTCTCGCCGATCGCCCCTCGCGACTCTTCCGTGGAGCCCGCAATCCCTCCCGGCATGGTCAGAAGCGGAAGGAGATTCGACACAAGCCGGGATGCCTGGGTCTCCGTGGCGAGACCTGCCCAGAGAGGGAAGAGTGCCGTGGCACTCACGAATCCCGTCTGTCGGCGCTTGACGTAGTTGTAGTCGAAGAACATTCCCCGCCGGTTATCCCAGAGGAATCGCGTCACCAATCTGTTTTCGCTTCTCAGCGCGCCCCTTCCACGTCTCGGCGCGCTCGACACCCCCGGGCACGGTCATCGCCCCCCCGAAATCCCGCGCGATGATCATCGCGATGTCCGATTCTGTTTTGTACAGGAGCGATTCAGGTCCACCGTGACAAGGTCGGCGCAATCGTCCAGGAGTCGATAGCTCGCATCGTGTCCGGATTCCCGCATCGCCCGGTCATTGCGGAAGAACCTGTCAAGGCCCGCGGAATGCAGCCGGCCCTGGACATAAGCCTCCTGGTATCTATCCGGTGGCATACCGTGATCCCGGGCCGCTCGAGCAAAGACAGAATCGAAGCGCCCCGCCTCGACCTCCGGCGGCGGACCCATTCCCGTGTCAAAGTACCGTGACAATCCGATCTCTGTCAGGTGCTCATTGCCCATCCAGACATCCTCATATTCACGGATCGCCGCCTCGACGACGCCGCGAAGCCAGCCGGGTGGTCGACGTTTCCCCGGGGAAGACGTTCGTAGACCGCCAGGGCCATGGACGTCAGGAATGGCGGCTGGGATCTTGTGAGATAGTACGTCCGGTTGGCATTGAGGATCTTCCCGTAGTGCCGTATCTCATAGACGAAATTGTCGACGATCGACTTTGCCAGCGAAACATAGCCGTCCTGCAGCAGGCCCAGCACGATGAAGTAACTGTCCCACCCGTACATCTCGTTGAATCTCCCCCCGGGGACCACGAATGGCGCACCCTCCATGGCGCCTGAAGGATCCCTCTTGATCCCGAGCGTGAGGAGCCCATGGCGGCCATCCAGTCCGCGCACATAGTCCGGAGTGATCGATGGCCGGAAGTGTGACGACCTGCATCCTCCAGTCGGGGTGACGCCGCATCACTCCCCGAAAGTAGCCCTGGGCGACGGTGTCCGCATGCGGGACGTACACATAGTGGAGTCCGTCGACGGTCCGGCTCTTGTCATCTCTGAAGACATGGGACAGGCCCTGCTCATCGATGGTGCGCCTCAAGCCGTGCCAGTACCGTTCCCTGATCGATCGGCAGATGCGGTCCACCGGGGGCTCGAAGAGGTCTGCATACCGGAGGTCGATCGAGTCCTTGCCCGATGCTCGAGCCACGGCAAGCTCTGCAAGCAGGTTCGAAAGGTAGTAGGTGCCCGCGATTTCGAAGGGACGGTGGCCTGCCGCACGCAGGGTGAAGCGTCGGTCCCCCCGTGAAGTTCCGGGGACGCGGGGGTCGTCGATGGTGATGTTGGTGTCGCCATCCGTGTCCTCGTCGGCCATGAGTCCCTCGAGGGTTGGCACGGTCGCAACACGGACCGCGCCGCCCTGAGGCTGTTGTCCGAGGGCCGGCGGGGACCCGAGGAGCCAGAGGGCGATCAGCGGCAGGATGGACAGGGTGACTCGGTCAGGTGTCATGATGTTTCCCGGGATCGAGGCTGGACCGGCGTTTCGGTCAGGATCCACTGACCAGACCATCAGATGGATGCCAGCCTCTTGGTGAGACGCAAAAGGAGACGGAGTGTTCGTGTGACCGGGCCCCCGTGTTTCGCCTCCTCGGAGGACTCCCTGGTCAGCGCGCAAAGCACCCGATGGACGTCTTCGACATCCCCGCAATTGTACTTCGCGTGACTGAGCGCTCCCCCGACCTTGATCGAATGCGCCGAGTCTGGAAGTGCCGAGAAGAGATCCTCGTCAGTTTTGTCGTCCCCGATGGCGAGAATGAAGTCGTATCCCCCCTTCGCCACCATTTCCCGGGCAAAGGTGCCCTTGTTGATCCCGGCGACCCGGACCTCGATCGCCTTGTTCGCCTGCATCACCTGGACATCCACATTTCCGGTCAGCGCATTCAGATTGTCCACCAGCTCGTGGGCGAACGGCTCCCCCTGGTCTGGATCGGCGCCCCGGTAGTGCCACACGAGGGAGTATTCCTTCTCCTCGACCGTCGCGCCAGGGAGTCGATCCGCAAAGAGGTGGAGGATCGGCAGAAGGCGGTGCTTCCAGTCGCCCGGAATGGCCTTCATCGCGCGCCATTCCCCCCCCGCCTTCCTGGAAAGAAACCCGTGCTCGGCAACGATGTGAATGGGGAGCGTTTTGAACCAGCTTTCAAGCGTTTGCCGGTCTCTTCCACTGACGATCACCACGTAGTTGCGGGGGTCGTCAGCCAGCTTCGCACGAGCGATAGCACTTTCTGCCCCGGATGCGCCCGGGCAAAATCGCGGACGAACGGCACAAGTGTGCCGTCGTAGTCCAGAAGAATGAGCCGCTTCGTGGAGGTTCGATACTCGTTAAGGAGGGTCTTCCTTCTGCCGCGCCGGAGAGTTCTTGCGTCTCCAGCTTTCGCTTTGTCTCGACCGTCCCGAGAGTGGCCTGCACAAAATCATTTGCCCAGCGATAGACGGTATACCGCTGCAGGCGGGCCTGCATGATCTGCAACCGCCGTGCCTGCTCTTCCGGTGGGATGTCCAGAGCCGTTGCGATCGAAGTGGCGATCTCGCCGCAGTGGTTGGGGTTGACGAGCACGGCCTCACCCAGCTCCTTTGCGGCACCCGCCATCTCGCTCAGGATGAGCACGCCGCTGCCGGCGGTCCGGGCAGCGAGGTACTCTTTCGCCACGAGATTCATCCCATCCCGCAACGGCGTCACGAGGCAAACATCGCTTACGGCATAGAGCGCGACGAGCGGGACGAACGGCACATGTCGGTACTGATAGACCACCGGCATCCACCCTATGCTCCCGTATTTGCCGTTGATCCGGCCGACCTGCTCCTCAAGCTGCCGCTTCATCCGATCGTACTGATCGACCCCGATCCGGGAAGGCACCACGACCAATGCCAGCACGATCTTCCCCTGCCACCGCGGGTTCTGCTCGAGGAACAGGTCATATCCCTGCAGGCGGTTCAGGATCCCCTTCGTGTAGTCGAGCCTGTCGGCGGAAAGGATCACCCGGGCATCCCCCAGAGAGACCCGGAGGCGGGACACTTCGGCCTGCACCTCGGCGGAAGTCGCGGCCGCGGAGAACCGTTCGTAGTCGATGCCCATGGGAAACGTATCGGCCCTGACGGTCCGGTCGGGAAGGAGGATCTGCCCGATGGTATTTCCGTAGCCCAGGATACGCAGAACACTCTGGAGAAAATGTTGCGTGTACTCATAGGTGTGAAACCCGACCAGGTCTGCGCCCAGGGTGCCCTCGAGGATCTCCTTCCTCCAGGTGCTCGGGAGCAACCGGAAGATCTCATAGGAGGGGAACGGTATGTGAAGAAAGAAACCGATATGCACGGCGGGCATCGCGATCTTCAAGAGTCGCGGAAGAAGCATCAGATGGTAATCATGGATCCAGACGACGTCGTCAGGCCTGAGCACAGCGAGCAGCGCATCACGGAATCTCTCGTTGACAGTCCTGTACGTTTGCCACATCACCTCATCATATGCGCTGAATGACGGGAAGGAGTGAAAGAGTGGCCAGATCGTCTTGTTGCAGAAGCCCAGATAGAACTGGTCCATTTCCCCTTCCGACAGGAAGACCGGAACAGAACGATATTCCTTCATCGCACGCTCGGTGATGCCTGGTTGGGCCTCCGGCTCGATCGTTCCTCCGGGCCAGCCGACCCAGACGTATTCCTGCGGGGCCGTACGGGTCGATCCCGACGGACGAGAGGTAGGAAGCGAGTCCGGTCACCAGCCCGCCCGTTGTCTCTCGGTACTCAAATCCCCCGTCGCGCGCGCGACCGAGAATGGGAGGCGGTTCGACACTATGACAAGTCGGCGCTGCTTTGTGGGCGCACTTTTCATGGTGTGCTCCTTGTTGTGCCGGTTGCTCCGGATACGTCAGGTTCGCCACACAGGGCGACGTGGTCGGCAGGGTTCGAGAGTCGAAACCCCCGCCGACTACCAGTCGATCAGTTCGCGAAAGAATAACGCCATCAGCCCGATAGCTACGCGGGCCTCAGCGAGAGTGTAACGGAGAATGGCAGACGCGCTAATCAGGAAACGGGAGGTGCGCGACTGGGAGCAGGTGAGTCGGAATGATCTTCACAGAACAGGGAGAATGGTGACAGCAATCGCAATCCGGGATGGTCCCGGTCGCCTGTCGGTTCTCCCGCGTTTGTGGAGAAATGCTCAAAAGAAAGGGACTTCACGAGTGGCAGGTGCCGGCGGGGAGTCCAATGCGGGCGTGGCGCTTCCTTTTCTTGTCCCGCTGCCCTCTGTACGGCTGGGAGACCAGACCCCACCGCAGGGACCATGAACCACAGAGTATTTCCGTAGGCCGCCGTCCAATAGGCTGCCGCCACCAGAAGCACCGCTATGGATCTCCCTTTTGACATGGACGTCTCTCCATGAAAGGTAAGACACCGTTTCGTAAGAGTCAAGGGCTTCTCACGAGGCTTAGCCCCGGTTGAATATTTCGATGCCCCGATACTCAGAGACTCTGGAAATGGCGCCTCTGTGGGACTACTGGCATCTCATTTGACGGACATTTTGTCCGGGAACGAATCCGATGTGTCAGTGGTTCTTCGATTAGCGTGCTGTGGATGAAATTGTTCTATTCCTGTTCCTTGTTATAGAGATTGCCCAGAGACGTCTCGCTGAACTGCCAGCGGAGGCCACCCTTGGCAGTCTCGGAAGGTTCTAAGTGCAACGAGCTTCTATCGTACACGACGGATCGTCCCCCTCACGGGTTGGCCAAGGTTTTCCCCCACTGGTCGCTCCCTGCCCGCAGCGTTCATCAAACGACATCATTTGCTACCCCATTCTCTCCGTCGACCGATCTTCACGCCCTTTCAGCAAAAGCTTCACCACAGGCCATCGATCCTTCCGCCAAACCCGTCCAGGAGGACCTATCATGGCAAGAGTCTAAACATAGGCCACACTGGACATTTGAGGGCTGGCAGGCAGGGGCGAAACCGAGGCCTCTGCCAAAACACAATCGTCATGGAGAATTCCACATTGGATTCTTCAACTTTCAAATTCACTTGGGAAGGAATTGGTGATGACGAGCCTACGTATCAAGACCTACACGGGGGGAGAGACAAGCATCAATGGAGATGCAATCGAGAAATTGAAGGGAAGCATCCGCGGGCGGATCCTCACGCCCCAGTCCGAGCACTACGATGAAGTCGAGAGCGATCTGGAACGCCATGATCGATCGGCGCCCGGCGCTCATCGTGCAATGTGCAAGCGCTGCCGATGTCTCGCGGGTCGTTCGATTTGCCGCCGAGCACAAACTGCTCGTGGCAGTTCGAGGCGGCGGACACAATATCGCCGGAAACGCCGTGTGTGACGGCGGCTTGATGATCGACCTTTCCCCAATGAAGTCCGTCCGGGTAGATGCGAAAGGCATGACCGCGCGGGTTGAACCGGGTGTTACGCTTGGTGAGATGGATCGCGACACCCAGGCGTTCGGGCTGGCCACTCCGGTTGGCATCAATTCCACGACGGGCATCGCAGGATTGACCCTCGGCGGAGGATTCGGATGGCTCAGCCGCAAGCTCGGACTCACGATCGACAACCTTATCTCCGCGGATGTTGTGACTGCCGCGGGTGAGCTTGTGACGGCGAGCGAAACCGACCATCCCGATCTCTTCTGGGCGATTCGAGGAGGCGGAGGGAATTTTGGCATTGTGACTTCCTTTGAATTCCGACTCCACAAGATCGGACCCGAGGTCCTCGCGGGATTGATCATTCATCCTCTGGACGGCGGCCAAGAGATGTTCTCCGCTTCTATCGGGATTTTGTCAAGACGGCCCCTCCGGAATTCGTTTGTTGGTTTGTGCTTCGGCTGGCTCCACCGCTGCCGTTCCTTCCTCCCGAGTGGCACGGGAAAGGGATTCTCGCGCTTGCGGTCTGCTACTCAGGCGACCCGAAAGATGGGGAACGAGTTGCGAAACCCTTGAGAGCTTTCGGCAAGCCCATTGCGGACATCATCGGAGTCGATGCCGTTCGTTGCCTGGCAGACCATTCTCGATCCACTCCTGGCGCCCGGCATGCGGAACTACTGGAAGTCCCACGATTTTCGTGAAGTGAGTGACGGTCTCATCGATACGCTGATCGCGCACGCGCGAAAGATCCCGGATCCCCAGACCGAGATCGCCGTCGCGCAGCTTGGTGAAGGCGTCACAAAGGTCCCGGCAGGGCCACGGCCTACACACACCGCGATGCCACGTTCGTCATGAACGTTCATGGACGCTGGGACAACCCGGCGAATGACGCCAAATGCATCGCCTGGGCACGAGAACTCTTTCAGGCGGCGGCGCCATTTTCCACTGGGGGCGTGTACGTGAACTTCCTGACGCAGGATGAACAGGATCGTGTTCGGCTGGCATATGGAAGCAACTACGACAGGCTCGCGACATTGAAGAAGAAGTACGATCCGAACAATCTCTTCCGGATGAACCAGAACATCCCGCCCCGTGAATGACGGGGATTCCAGAAATGCCGTAATGCGGTGTTCGAGGAGCAGATGTTTGTCCTGCTGATGGCACGGCTCATCGTCATACCAGAGCAAGAGGCGGGCGCGCGGGAGGGCGAGCCCGTCCCGGTCCCCGGCAAAATATCGCCGGGCAAGGTGGGTCGCCCGAGTCCCGATTCGTGGAGGTCAGGACCCGGAATCGGCCCCTCGTGCCCCATTTCGTTGCAGACTGCACATCCCTGCGCCATCACGGCAATACGATAATGCATTTCATCGATTATTGACCGGCTTGTGCCATAATATCGTTGCGGGAACGAACATGCTTTGATAGCGGTTATAGATAGTACACTGTACCGTCATTCTTCTATTTCTGTTCTTTCGCATCGCGATTGTCGGGTAGCCTCCCCACGCTTTTGGGAGGGTCCTCAGCAGTCTTGGAGATCCTGTGCGCTACGGGATATCATGCTCGACGAATCGTTCCTCAAAAAGGAGAAGCCGAACTGTCTGCCCACCGGCGTCTCCTTCTCCTCGCCGGACACCATCCACGACCAATCTCCTCCCACTCTTTCCATCGGTTCAGAACAGCACCTCCTTGGCGACTCCATGGTTCACGCCTCAATGGAAACGGCCATAACAGGAGCTCTATCATTCACACGGGAGGTCAAATAATGAAGACGTTTTCGGTTGCTATCATCGTGGCGTTTCTTATGCTCCTTGTCGGTTGCAGCAAGGACGATGCGGGTTCGAACATCACTGTAGGTCAGCCCGCACTTGTCACAGAATGGGTGGATGTCATCGCAGGCCAGTACGCGTACGGACCGGGCGACACGTTGAAGACGATCGCGTATAACTTCCAGATGATGAAGTACGAAGTGACCAACGCTCAGTACATGCAGTACTTGCAGGAAGCGTTTGCCTCAGGCGAGGTCACCATCTCCGGGTCATCGGTGATCGGATCGGTCCCCGGGGTAGGGACGAGTCCGCTTTATCATCTGGGGAACAACACCACTACGGCAAAGTACGGGCAAATCTACAGGCCGGGAGGTACGTTTCAATTAACCCCCGACACCAGCTACTCGAACCATCCAGTGGTGCATGTTTCGTGGGCAGGCGCATGGGCGTTCGCGAATCACTACAATCTGCGCCTACCGACGGAGTATGAATGGGAAAAGGTCGCACGTGGCTCCACCGGGGATGACTTCCCCTGGGGAAATTCCCTGGCTCAGGGTGATGCGAATTATCTTCAGAGTGGCGATACGTTTACCGATGGTACCACGCCGGTCGGATACTACAGCGGCTCTCGGTACGGAAGTTTTCAGACCACGAACCGCCCCGGACCTTACGGGGCCTACGATATGGCGGGAAACGCGATTGAGTGGACAGAAAGCTTCTTTGGCGGCAGCTATCCTATCGACCGTGTTTTGCGAGGCGGCTCCTGGAGCAATGACCCAGCAAGATGCGTAGTTGGTCCCGCTTCAACAACGTCTTCTACTCTCAGGACGGAGGGAACAACATCGGGTTTCGTTGCGTGAAGGACCTGTAGGAGAGCGGGGTCCCGGACCTCTTGTCCCCCGGGGGCATGGGGGGCCGCAAGCATCTGCTTCCGATCGATCCTGGATCCGCAGACCAACACTGCATATTTCTGCCGGAGTTGCTTCTACTCCTTTTGCCGCTGGGGGGAGGTGAAAAGAGGCCCGGACATCGCTGCCCGGGCCTTGCACGAACACCTGGTAGCCGTCTTCACTTCATAAGAATCATCCGCTTCGTTGCAGCGTATTCTCCTGCCCGGAGCCTGTAGACATACATCCCGCTTGACGAGACTTGCTGCGTTGAACTGCACCTCGTAGACCCCCGCCTGTATCTCGTCGTCCACGCAGGGTCATAACCTCCTGCCCAAGCAGATTGTACACTTTCAGGCTGACGCGTGTGGCATGAGGCAGTTCAAACCTGATAGTCGTGCTTGGGTTGAATGGATTGGGATAGTTCTGCTGAAGTGCGTACTCTTTGGGGATTTCGCCTCGCTCCGTAATAGACGTTGTCGTGCGGAAGAGCGTATCCGCCAAGAAACCTCCTTCGATGATGGTACTCGGCTCCCATGCATCGTGCCGACAAACTGCTGGCCCACAGCAGACTTCAGGATGGTTGTGGACGAAGATGACACCACAAAGCCCATGTCGAACGCCGACCATGGCACCGTGCTCTGGGCAGGGCATCTGATTGGGAGGAGCAGCACGGCTACTGCTGCCAGTAGAGCAATTGTGGTCTTCATGGCGTCACCTCTGGCTCTCATCGGACACGCCGTTGCGTCAAGTCCTTCGGCATTGAGAGAGCCTCTTCCAGACGAGCAAACCGTGCCTTCCAGATCTGCCAGTCTTGACTTCACCGCCTCCAGCTCAGCCGTCTTCTCTCTGAGCTCGGCAGTTCTTCTCTCCAGTGCCTGGACAGCGGCCATGTTCACACCGTCAATCGAGATGCTGTTGATGCCCAGGCTGTCACTGCCGTTCAGATGGAACGCTGCATGGAATTCCTGCGCCACAGGACCGATATACTTGATGGAAGGGTCCGCTCCCTTGTAGTTCCACTCAGCAATGGACATCGCACGGATCTTCGAGAGTAGCTCTTCACCGTCGAGCGCCCGGAAGTTCTCCTTTTTGTTCCGGTCGCTGATATTGGCCCAGCCGCTGAGTGTTGGCCACCATGTAGACCCCCTGGTTCAAGGCCCTGGTCGACCAGAGCGTATAGCCTCCGCCAAACACCGCCACAAATTCATTTGGGTGATTGTTCTGTACCGTTTGCCTCGCACTGTCGTCGCCGATAATGAACGCACCAATCCTTCCCATTCGTCGAGACATTACTTCCCATCGCGGTGGAAAAGTCGCCGCTGGCCGTTGTGTAACTCCCCATCGCGGTGGAGACTTACGCCGCTGGCCGTTGTGCTACTCCCATCGCGGTGGAATAAGGCCGCTGGCCTTTGTGCTAATCCCCATCGCGGTGGAAACGAAGCCACTGGCCAATGTATGATATCCTATCGCGGTGGAATTGCGGAGGCTGGCCGTTGTGCCATCTCCCATTGCAGTGGAATAGTCGCCGATAGCCTTTGTATCGCTTCCTGTGGCGATGGAATAGCTGCCCATAGCCGTTGTGCCATCTCCCATCGCCGTGGAATGGTAGCCGATGTTCCCGTCGTCCCATTCATTTCCGCGCACGCTTCCAACCCGGAACGCACCCTTCCCGGGATACCACATCATGCGAGTGCCAGAACCTTCCTTGGGGATGGTGCCGCTCAGTGGCGTCCCCTCGAACACGACGCCGTTGAGACCATCGACATGCAGGTTCGCCGAAGGCGAAGAGGTTCCGATGCCAACATCCCCGCTACCGTTCACGAATACACCATTGTCTCCCCCATCTCCCGAGAGCCAGTGGCCGTTCAAATTGATGTTCTGCGTTGCCGTATGGTCCCCGAGATTGTCTTCTCCACCCACTCCTCCCGTTGCCGAGATGGTGAGCGTGTTCCCGCTCCTCCCAATGCTCACATTGGTTCCTGCTTGAAGAGTAATGTCATCTTTCAGGGCATTGATACTCATGACGAGCTGTCCCGAGGCGATCTTTTCGCTCGTGACTGCGCCGTCTCGGATTCCCAATGCGTTAGTTGCCGTGTCGGCTTTGCCTGAATAGAAGCTATTCCCGACAGACGAAAGCGGAATACGGGGAGACAGTTCAGGCTCCACCCCCACCTGTATGCTCAACCAATAGGGTTTGTCGAACGTGAGGTTTGCTCCAAATAGCACCTGGCTCCCGAGTTGTGTCGAGAAAAGACCCCGCTTGGTATCCAGGTTCTTCTGCTCAGTCCAGAGCAGAGTCCCTCCACTCTCTGCATCGTAGAGCCCGAAGGTCATGGAATACGTTGCATCAGGTTTCGGCTTCCCCGTGGCATCACACAGAACCCCCTGATAGGAAATCGTGCGAGGAATTTGCCCGTACAGCTGAAAAGTCAGAAACAGAAGGCAGGGAAACACACCAAGTGACTGCCGCATGACCGCCTCATGGATGTGGTGGGATTTCTGAGAGGAGATGACCTTCAACCATGGGGTCGTCGTGGTGGGCTCAAGAACGAGGGAACTGGGTCCAAGGCGGCGGCCCCTCAGACATAGTTCGGGCCACATTGCCCGACGGCCGGAAAGGCCATCGTGCGTGTATATGGGCAGAATGTACTTTTCCATTCGACGATAATCAACCACAGCCGGAGTCTGCTTCTACTCCTTATGCCGCTAGGGGGAGCTATCGTAATGCCCGGTTACCCTCAAGGAATCCCCAAGGGGTCGATTTCCGAGGGTACCACCATCAACAGCAAGGCCCGGACATCGCTGCCCGGGCCTTGTGTCAACTCCTTGTCCCGTTTTCACTTCATCAGAATCATCCGTTTCGTTGAGACATAGTCTCCAGCGCGGAGCCGATAGACATACATCCCACTCGACAATCCGACGGCATCGAACTTGGCCTCGTGAACTCCCGCATCCATCCTCTCGTTCACAAGAACAGACACCTCGCGTCCAAGCACATCGTACACACTCAACCTTACCACCGACGACTTGGGCAAGTCGTACTTGATAGTCGTGCTCGGGTTGAAGGGGTTGGGGTAGTTCTGGTGAAGCAGGAGGCCGTGTGGTGCTTCACGAATTGCGGGGTCGACTGAGGTAATCATCTCTGGCAAGGGACGCCGCCACACACCTCCGCGGTAAGTCCCCGCAAAGAGATTCGTGCCGCTGACTGCAAGTGCCCGAACATCCAGTAGTCGTCAAGCCAGCGCTCGCCTGTGTCCAGCTTGTGCCGTTGTTGGTGGAGAGGAAGACGCCACCGCCAGTCCCGACAAAGAGATTCGTGCCATTGACGGCAAGAGCCAGAGCGTCAGTGTTCGTCAAGCCGGCACTTGCCGTTGTCCAGCTTGTGCCGTTGTCGGTCGAACGAAAGACGCCACCGGAGGTCCCGGCAAAGAGAATCGTTCCGCTGACGACGAGTGAATAGACAAAACTCGTCATGCCAGCACTCGCCGCTGTCCAGCTTGTGCCGATGTTGGTCAAAGAAAGACGACGCCAGGAGTCCCCGCGAAGAGATTCGGGCCTAAGACGGCAAGTGCCCGAACATTGGTGGTCGTCAAGCCAGTACTTGCCCGTGTCCAGCTTGTGCCGGTGTTGGTCGAAAGAAATACGCCGTCAGAAGTCCCGACAAAGAGATTCGGGCCTGAGACGGAAAGGGCCCAAACATTCGTATTCGTCAAGCCAGCACTCGCCTGTGTCCAGCTTGTGCCGTTGTTGGTGGATACGAAGACGCCACCGCCAAAAGTCCCCGCAAAGAGATTTGAGCCGTTGACAGCAAGTGCCGCAACATAAGCACTCGCCAGTCCGGTATTCGCCTCCTCCCAGCTTATGCCGTTGTCAGTGGAACGAAACGCGCCGCCGCCATAAATCCCGGCAAAGAGATTCGGGCCCGTGACGGCAAAGCAGCTACCAGCCAAACCGACATTGGGTATACTGGTTTGCACCCATTGAGCACTGGTTTCTACGACAGAAAACACGGCCATCAGCAAGAATCGACTGAGTCGCAGCAATTTCAATTGGCACCTTCAGTCTGCAAGAACAATTGGCCAAGCAACTGTGTGCAGTCGCTGGTGAGTCATGGGAAGCCAGGGGAGCGCAGATACGTTCGACAACGCGATATTCCCCCCAGAGTACACGCGCGCAAGGAGTGTGGCGGAAATATACCCCTCCCAAAAGGGAATGGCAAATGCCAGCTCATTGCAGTCTAGGTGCAACCGAAGGACAATACAGATTATGGCCAGAAATGCCGGAGTTGCTTCTACTCCTTTTGCCGTCTGGGTGGGTCGTTCTGACCCCTCACATACCTTCAAAAAGGCCCTTATGGGTCGTTTCGGATGGTACCCCTGGCAGCTTACAGACGCTGACAAGAATGTGACAACTCGGAGCGCTGCAATCGTCATCATGCATGTGGGAGTTCCAAGCGAAGGAGCGCTCACATGGAAAAGACAGGCAACGTAGTTGCGTCGATAGGTCTTGTCAGCACTCTATTGATGGGATGTTACAGTCGAGTTTTGATTGAACCGACAGTGGCCGAGAAGGACAATACATACACAGACCATATCGAGTATGTGGTAACAAAGGATGGAAAGAAGTATGAGTTTGCAGAGCCACCCGCTGTCATAAATGACACGATCGTCGGAGGGCGGGCGACATTCACGTGGCGCACATGGGCAAATGAGGTAGATACCTCGATGGCCCAATTTGATGTGGCATGGGTCGAAGAAACGCCGTTTGGATATAACGAATATGTAATGACGAAGGCAGGATTGAAGTACAGGTATGAAGACACACCACCCTTAGTGAACGGAGCTTACGTTGGGAATGCGACATTCGCAAAGCATGGGCCGGTGATCGTGAACCACGTGGCAATACCGCTATCCGACGTAGCGCAAATCTCCGTGTCTCGGTACAACGCTGTGAAAACCTGGATATGGGTCGGCGCTATTGGCGCAACTATCGCCGCCACAGTTGCCATCCTGAGAAACAATCCATCCTCGGGTCTCTACTAACTTGAAAGAGAGGCGAGGGGCTACTCCACCAACGAACGTAACCCTCCCGTACTAAACATCCCGCCCGCTCAGTTCAGCCGTATCCGCTCAACCGTGCCGTGCAGTTCCTCGGCTGGAGGCTTGACAATTGCGTGACAACTCTGGGCCTTGTTCTCGTCATCATGGATGCGGGAGTTCCAAGCGGAGGAGCACTCACATGGAAAAGACAGGCAGAGCAGTTGCGTGGATATGCCTTCTGGGCACCTTGTGCATGGGATGTTACAGCACGGAGTTGATTGAACCGCCTGCGCCCAAGAAGAGTATCTACACAGGCCACATCCAGTATGTGGTAACAAAGGATGGAAAGAAATATGAATTTGAGCAACCACCGACTGTCATCAATGACACGATTGTCGGTGGGCGGGCGACATTTACATGGCGCATACAGGCAAATGAAGTAGAAACCTCCTTTCCCCATTCTGACTTGGCAATGGTTGGTCAATCACCGTCTGGACATACGAAGTATGTGGTAACCAAGTCCGGGGCGAAGTACACCTTCAAGGAAGCCCCTACATTTGTGAACAGTGCTTACGTTGGGAAGGCGACATTCGCAGAGTATGTGCCGTTGACTTTGGAGCGAGTCTCAATACCGCTTGCCGACGTGGCACAAATCTCCGTGTCTCGGTACAGTTCAAGTGAAACTTGGACATTGGTTGGCGTTGGTCTTACTGTGGCTATTGTCGCCACTGCCGCCGCAATCGTGGTAGCAGACAATTTTCGACTAAACTTTGATTGGAAGAAGTAATCTGTAACAAACAAAGAGTCAGGCAAAGGGTTACCCCACAGGGCGGTCTTTCCCTTTTCGACATCCCGCCCGCAAACAAAAACAGGGGCAGACTTTGTGCCCGCGGCTCCTCCTTCAATTCAACCGTATCCGTTCAACCGTGCCGTGAAGCTCCTCCGGCTGGAGGTGAGAATACACCTCAGTCACCTTAGCGCTGGAATGCCCCAATAGCTTCTGGACTTCGTAGAGCGTTGCGCCGTCCTGCACAAACCAGCTGGCAAAGGTGTGCCGCAGACTGTGGAAGTGGAGCCGCCCATCAAGTCCGGCCCTGCGAACGTACATCTTGAACCTGTGAGTTGGCCATTCTTCATCAATGCGCCGGTCCTCCACCGAGAACACATAGTCCGAAGGGCTGAGGCTGCGCCTGAATTCCAGTAGGTAGAGTGCAGTCTCATTCAACGGGACAAGCCTCCTCTTCCCCGCCTTGGTCTTGAAGGTCGGACTACTTTCGATTGTCACAAGGCGCTTCCCGGTGTCAACTTGGCTCCATCGCAGATTGAGGATTTCGCCCGCCTCATTCCGGTCAAAACTGCGAAGATAACAACTTCCCGTTGCCATCGTTCAGTGATGGAATGCGCCAGTGTTTCAAAGTCCTTCGGGGCAAAGAACGGCGCTGTTTGCTCAGGAACCGGACAAAGGACACACTCGGCAAACGGGTTCCGCTCAATCAGTCCCCAACGTCGTGCAGCGCCGAAAGCCGCCTTGAAGGTCCCGATCTCGACGTTGACACTGACCGCGCTCCGCTGCCTCGGGTTCTTCTTCACCTCGGTTTTCTCCCGCAGTCGCTTCGCCTTGTACCTATCGAAATGCTCAGCGGTCACCTCGGAGAGCGAAATGTCACCTGCAACCGCCTTGAATCGGTTCAGGGTATGGCGATAGAGGGCAACCGTGCCAGGGCGGTAGTTTGACTCTGCGAAGGCGAGGAAGTCGGCGGTGAACTTCGACAGGATAACGTGCTGGGCGCGCGTCTGGAACAGTTCACGGAACTCCGTGAGCTTCTTGAGTGATTCGGGTCTGGTACTTACCCCCGTACTTTTCCACCGACGTTTGCCCTGGGAATAGTACAGGAGGTAGAACGTGCGGGACCGTTTGAAGAGGGAAAGCCGCTCCGGAATTGGTGCCATTTTCGTGGCTCCTCTGTTAGCAATTCCGTTAGCAGCGATGACAAAAGGGTCAGGAGGGAAATGCTGTAACCCTTTGATTTGATTCTGTCGGGGCGCCGGGATTTGAACCCGGGACCTCTTGGTCCCGAACCAAGCGCGCTACCGGACTGCGCTACACCCCGAAATGAACCTCAGGAATAAATGTAGCAAAAGATCTCGAGGGTTGCAAGCCACCACCTAGTAACTCAACACCCGCGCCCCCTCGGCGTACAGGGCCTCCCACAACAAGTCCATCTCGCTCACGAACACCCCCTCGGGCAGATCCTTGACCTCCATCCCCCCGAGATTGCGCATGCACATCGGACAGATCATCACCTTCCCCCCCTCCCGCATGAAGGCCTGCAGCTTCTCCAGAGGCGTCCGGGCATCGTTGTACATGTTCTGCCGGACCTGCTTGTTCACCAGCCGCACCGCGTCCACGTTCAGCCAGATCGTCACCGGGATCTTCTTCTCCTTCAACACCCTGTGCGCCAGGTTGATCGCCATCGACGCCCGGTCAATATCGTCCGACGTGAGATTGATGAACAGGCTCTGCTTGACCTTCGGCTGCGCGACCAACACCGGCACGCACAGGGAAAGGACCAAAACCACCAGCAACAGACGCTTCATATGAGGATCCCTCCGGAGGGTTGCGAGATCAGCACAATTGCCTTGCCAATGCCAACAGCCTGTAACATAGATGCCCCACTTGACCCACGGTGTGATGCTGGACACATCACCGTGGCTCTCCAGCGCGGAACACCGCGGCCACCTGCTGCGCGAGTTCCACCGTCCCGCATGACCGGGCATCGAGCCAGACGATCCGCCCGTCGCGCCGGAACCAGGTCAGCTGCCGCTTCGCGTAGCGACGTGAGTTCTGCCGGAAAACCTCCAGCATCCGTTCAGCCGTCACCTCCCCGCTCAGGAATGCGAAGGCCTCCGCGTACCCCACAGTGTTCAACGCGTTCAGCGACCGTGAGAACCCCCGGCCCTCCAGCCCTCTCGCCTCTTCGACCAGCCCCTGCTGAACCATCCGCTCACATCGCTCGTTGATCCGCGCATACAGCGCGCTGCGCTCCATCGTCAGCCCTACCAGCACCGGTTCGAACGGGATCTCCTGCCGGGCCTGGCGGTGGAGCTGCGACAGCGGCGCGCCGGTGGCGTGGAACACCTCCAGGGCACGTATGATCCGCCGTGGCTTCGTGGGATCGATCCGCCGGGCAGACTCCGGGTCGACCTTCTCCAGCTCCGCCATCAGCTCCCCCACCCCTCCCGATCCGAGGCGTCTCTCGAGCGCCGCCCGGTACTCGGGGTCCGCACCGGGCCCCTCGAAGAACCCGTCGACAAGCGACTGCACGTAGAGTCCCGACCCGCCGACGACCAGCGGAAGCCTGCCGCGCGAAAGGATCAACGCGATCCTTTCACGACCCAGCACGCCGAAGTCGCCCGCGTTGAACTCCTGATCGGGATCCCGCTCGTCGATGAAGTGGTGGGGAATGCTGAAGCGTTGTTCGGGTGTGGGCTTGGCGGTCCCGATGTCCATGAACCGGTAGACCTGTCGAGAGTCGGCGGAAAGGATCTCCGCGCCAAGCAGGCGGGCGACCTCGAGACTCACGGCGGTCTTGCCGGATGCCGTCGGACCGACCAGGACCAGCACGCGCGGAGGCATGGGGATCACCACCCCATCTTGCCGATGAGCGGTACGAATTTGAAACCGGCCATTTCCCGGCGCTCGAATTGCTCGCCGGAACGCGAGACCACGACCAGCCGCTGGATCTCCAGGTCCCCCACCGGGATCACGAACTTCCCGCCGTCCGCCAGCTGGTGCAACAGGGCCTCCGGCACGGACGGAGCGCCGGCCGTCACCACGATCCCATCGTACGGCGCATGCTCGCTCCACCCGATCGTTCCGTCGCCGCCGCGGGTCGCCACGCGGTACCCGAGCTGGTCCAGGATCCGGCGGGCGCCGGAGAGCAGCGCAAGGTTCCGCTCGATCGAAAAGACCCGGGCCCCCATCGCCGCAAGCACCGCCGCCTGGTATCCCGAACCGGTGCCGATCTCCAGGACCTTCCCCCCCTCCCTGAGCTCAAGGGCTTCCGTCATGACCGCGACCGTGTACGGCTGGGAGATGGTCTGGCCATCGCGCAGCGGGAGGGCGGAATCGTCATAGGACCTGCCGGTGAACGGCTCCGGGACGAACCGGTGGCGTTCCACTTTCTGCAGCGCCGCCAGCACTCGTGGATCAACCACCCCACGCGCCCGGATCAGCGAGACCATCTCCTCCCGTTCGATGTCGAAACGCCCCATCGCGGTCAGGCCTGGACCTTGATCAGCCGCCAGAGGGAGCGGACCGAAGGGTTCGCCTCGACGTTGAACCGGACCTTCAGCTCCTTCCGGAGAACGGCGGGGGTCAGCCCCCGGATCAGCTGGCCGTTCTCGGCGATCGAGACGACCCCCGTCTCTTCCGAGACGAGCACCACGATGACGTCGGCCTGTTCGGAGATCGCCCAGACCGGCCCGATGCCGGGTGCCAAGCAGCTGGCCCTGCCACTCGGTCAGGTTGGAGAGCGGGAGGGTGCATCGGGCGGCCTCCACGACCCGGTCCTTGATCACCACCGCCCCGTCGTGCAGCGGGGAGCGAGGATTGAAGATCGACAGCAGCAGGGCGCGGCTCACCAGCGCCTCGAGTTTTGTCCCGGTCTCCGCATGCATCCGGATGCCGGTGGCGCGTACGAAGACGATCAGCGCGCCGAATTTCTTGCGGGAAAGTTCCGAGACCGCGGCCACGACCTCGTCGATGGACTCATCGACGTTCAACTTCACGAATGCGCGGACGACCGGGTTCCGGCTGAACAGCACCAGCAGCCGGCGGAGCTCGGGCTGGAACAGGATGATGAAGGCGATGACCCAGATGTCGGTGAGGGTCCGCAGGATCCAGCTCATCCCCTTGAACGTGAGGGCCTGGGCGGTGACCGAAAAGACCAGGATCAGGAGGAGCCCCGCGAAGATCTGGATCGCGATCGTCCCCCGCATGACGGTATACAACCTGTAGAAGACCAGCGAGACCAGGAGGATGTCGAGCAGGTCGACCAGGGTCACCGTGAGGAATCCTATTCTGAAGAGTTCCATCAGCTCCTCTGCTGGAGTGGGGTGTTGTCGGGACGGGTCGCGGCATGGGCCAGGGCATCAGCCACCCGCGCCGCGCGGGCGACCGGGAGCACGTCGTGGACCCGCACCACGTGGGCGCCGCCAAGGACCGCCGCGACCACGGCGGCGATGGTCCCCTCGAGCCGCTCGCCGACCGGCAGGCCGGTCACCTCGCCGATGAACGCTTTGCGCGACGGCCCCACGAGCACCGGGTATCCGAGATCGCGGAACCGCCCGATCTCCGCGATCAGCCGGAGATTGTCGGTGACAGTCTTGCCGAAGCCGATCCCCGGATCCACCATGATCTGGCGGATCCCGGCGCGGGCCGCCAGATCCCCCGCCGCACGCAGGTAGTCGCTGATCTCGCCGAACAGGTCGGCGTACGCCGTCTTTGACTGCATGGTCCGGGGACTGCCGCTGGTGTGCATGAGGATCACCGAGGCGCCGGCGGCGGCGGCGACCTGCGCCATCCGGCCGTCCACCCGCAGGCCGCTGACATCGTTGACGATGCAGGCACCGGCCTTCAGCGCCGCCTCGGCGACGGCCGACTTGGTGGTGTCAATGGAGAGGGGAACATCGGTCTCTTGGCGGAGGCGCTCGATGACCGGCACGACACGGTCGGTCTCCTCCTCCACGGAGACAGGCACAGCCCCTTCGCCGTAGGAACGTCCCCGGGGCCGGGTGGATTCCCCGCCGATGTCCAGCATGTCGGCCCCGTCACGAACCATCGCGAGGCCCTGGCGCAGGGCATCGTCCGGCGCCAGGAATCGCCCCCCGTCGGAGAACGAATCGGGGGTCACGTTGAGGACCCCCATGATGTGCGTCCGCTCCCCGAGGTCGTACCGCCGCCCGTGCAGATCCCAGGTCAGCATAAAACGGAAGAAGGTGATCTTGCGATCACCTTCCTTCGTTGGAGGTGTTCTTCTTGCGGGCCACTCCAGCTCTGCGCCGGGCCTTCACTCGTTCGACGGCCTTCTTATGCTTCTTACGGGCGACGCGCGTCTTCTTGTTCATCGCTCCTCGTCTGTGTGTGGTGGTACAGGTGTCAAAGTAGAGAATTCCGGGGAGAGTTACAAGACGCAGGACCCCGGCCACTTGCGCGACCGGGGTCCGGGAGGTCACTTCGCGTATTTCTTGTACCGCTCGTTGATCCTGCCCCAGTGCAGATTGGCGATGAAGTTGTCGATGTAGAGGGCCCGCTTCGGGCCGTCCTTATGATAGTAGGCATGCTCGAAGACGTCGACCGGGATGAGCGGGATGCCGCCCCAGATCGCGCCGTAGTGGTGTTCGTCCACCAGCACGTTCAGCAGCCGCCGGGAGTAGAGCATGTCGAATGTCAGCACCCCCCAGCCGCTCAGCTTGGCGGATATCGCGGAGGCCTTGAAATCGGCCTTCCACGCGTCGATGGAACCGAACTCCTTCTCGATGGCCGCCTTGACCTCCGGCCCCTTCGAGACGTCCCCGTCGCCGCCCAGCACTTCCCAGTAGATGTCGTGCAGCAGCGTGCCGGCGTGGTTCCAGGTGGTGCGCCGCTTCAGCTCGCCGATCTGGCTGTAGTTGCCATTCGCCGCCGCCCGGTCGGCCCCTTCCAGCGCCTTCTCGATGTTGTTCAGCGCGGTGACGTATCCCTTGTGATGCGTATTGTAGTGCCAATCCGTGGTCTCCGCATCGACGACGGGGGCAAGCAGCTTCTTGGCCTCTTCATCGGAATAGGGACGCGGATTGAATTTCCACTCGTAAGCCATGGCAGGCTTCTCCTTGGTGTTGGTGATGTGTTGTACGACAGATCCTGCGGAACCCGGCACGAGGGCGAGCGCCCCGCCCCCGGCCACAACCTGTTTCACGAACGATCGTCTATCCATGGTCAGTATCCCAGCTCCAGTTTTGCCGCTTCCGACATCAGACTCGGTGTCCACGGCGGGTCCCAGACGATCCTGACGGCCGCCCGGGTGATCCCCGGGACCGCCTTCAGGCGCGCCTCCACCTCTTTCGGCAGCGACTGCGCCACCGGACAGTGGGGTGAGGTCAGGGTCATGGTCACGTCGACGCCCCCCTGTTCGTCCACCTCCACCCCGTAGACGAGCCCCAGCTCGTAGATGTTCACGGGGATCTCGGGATCGTAGCAGAGGCGTAAGGCCTCGGTCGCCTGGTTCTCGATCAGTTTTCGCTCAACGGTGTTCAGCGCCGGTGTGTCCATGATCCCGTCCTATTCCGTGGTCGTTGCGGTCGTTTCGTCCGTCAGCCCGGTGTGCAGCGTGTGCCAGGCCAGGCTGGCGCACTTGACGCGGGCCGGGAACTCGCTGACCCCCGCGAACGCCGCCAGTCTTCCCAGGGAGTCGATCTGCCCGAGGGCGTCGTCCTCCCCCTTCACTAACCGATGAAAGGTGGCAAAGAGTTCCTCGGCCTCACGCCGGGTCTTCCCCTTTACCATGGAGCTCATCACCGAGGCGGAAGCCTTGGAGATCGCGCACCCCGCCCCTTCGAAACTGACGTCTTCGATCCGGTCCCCCGCCATCTTCAGGTAGACCGTATAGTGGTCGCCGCAGAGGGGATTGTGCCCCTCCACGACCCGGGTGGCATCGGCGATCTTTCTGAAATTCCTGGGACTCCTGTTGTGGTCCAGGATGACCTGCTGGTAGAGCTCGCGAAGGGACGACATCAGTGGAACACCTCCTTCACTTTGACCAGCCCCCGGGCCAGTGCGTCGATCTCTTCTTTCGTGTTGTAGAAGGCGAAGGAGGCCCGGGCGGTCGCCGGGACCCCGAAACGCTGCATCACCGGCTGGGCGCAGTGGTGCCCGGTACGGATGGCGATCCCCTCATGGTCCAGAATGGTCCCGATGTCGTGCGGATGGACGTTGTCCATCACGAACGAAAGGACCCCTGCCTTCTCGCGGGCGGTCCCGAGGATCCTGATCCCGGGGATCTCCTGCACCCGGGCCGTCGCGTACTCGAGCAGCTCGTGCTCGAAGGCGGAGATGGAATTCAGGCCGACCTGGGTGACATAATCGATCGCGGCCCCCAGCCCGATCCCACCGCCGATGTTGGGGGTCCCCGCCTCGAATTTGTGCGGGAGCTCGTTGTAGATCGTCTTCTCGAACGTGACCGAGCGGATCATGTCGCCGCCCGACTGGTAGGGAGGCATCTTCTCCAGGTGCCTCGTCTGGCCGTAAAGGATCCCCACGCCGGTGGGGCCGAACATCTTGTGCGCCGAAAAGGCGTAGAAGTCACAGTCCAGGTCCCGGACGTCGACCGGCATGTGCGGGACCGCCTGGGCCCCGTCGAGCAGCACGGGGATCCCCCGCTCGTGGGCCATGGCCACCATCTGCCGGACGGGATTGATCGTGCCGAGGGCGTTGGAGACGTGCGTCAGCCCGACGATCCTGGTTCGCGGCGTCAGGAGGCGCTCGTACTCTTCCATGATGATCTCCCCGCGGTCGTCGATCGGGATGACGCGGAGCGTGGCCCCCTTTTCGTCGCAGAGGATCTGCCACGGAACGATATTGGAGTGGTGTTCCAGCCAGGAGATCAGCACTTCGTCGCCGGGCCCGACGGCGGTCCGGCCGAAGCTGTGAGCCACCAGGTTGACCGCCTCGGTCGTCCCGCGCACGAAGATGATCTCCCGTGCGTGGGCGGCGTTGAGGAATCGACGGACCTTCTCCCGCACATTCTCGTAGGCCAGCGTGGCCCGTTCGCTGAGCGAGTGCACTCCGCGGTGGATGTTGGAGTTCTCCTCCTCGTAGAACCGCATCATCGCGTCGATCACCACCTGGGGCTTCTGGCTGGTGGCGGCATTGTCGAAATAGACCAGCGGCTTGCCGTTCACCCGCTGGCGCAGGAGCGGGAAATGGTGGCGACATCCCGCGACATGCAGGATCCGGGCGATCTCTTCGGCGGTCTGTTCTGTGGTGTTAGTGCTCATCGGCGATGCGTCCCTGATGGAGCCGGCGGTGGACCAGCGTGTGCAGCCCCTCCCTGAGCGATTCCACGTGCACCCGGTCGATCACATCGCTCGCGAAGGCGAAGGTGAGGATGTCGCGCGCGGCCACCTCGTCGATCCCCCGGGAGCGGAGGTAGAACACCTGCTCGTCGTCGAGCTGCCCGACGGTCGCGCCGTGCGTGCACTTCACGTCGTCGGCGAAGATCTCCAGCTGCGGCTTCGTGTCGATCGTCGCGTCGTCCGACAGGACCAGCGTCCGGTTGGTCTGCTTCGCGTCGGTCTTCTGCGCGTCCTTGCGGACGAAGATCTTGCCGTTGAAGACCCCGCGTGCCTTCCCGTCCAGGATCGCCTTGTACAGTTCGTGACTGGTGCATCCCGGCATCGCGTGGTCGATCGACGTGTGGTTGTCGATGAGCTGGGTCCCCGTCGCGAGCGAGAGCCCGTTCAGCGTGCAGTCACTCCCCTCCCCCGCCAGAACGGCCCCGACCGTATTGCGGACGATGGAGCCCCCCAGGTGGATCGCATTGGAGGCGAACGTGGAACGGGCGCCCAGACGGACCATGCTGGACCCGATGTGGAACGCGGCCGCTCCTTCCAGCTGAAGCTTGTCATGCTCGAGCGAGGCGCCGGAACCGGCAAAGACCTCCGTCACGGCATTCGTGAGGGAGACCTCGGACGAAAGGCCGGCGTACGTTTCGACGACCGACAGCGTCGCCCCGTCCTCCGCAACGATCAGGTTGCGCGGGTGGATGGCGCATCCCGCAGCCTCCTTCGTCACGAGGAAGAGCAGGTGGACCGGCAGATCCAGCGTGGTCCCTCCGGCGACGTGGATGAAGGCCCCGTCCCAGAGGAAGGCGGTGTTCAGCGCGGTGAACCCGTTCTCCTCGGGACGGACCAGCTGTCCGAGGTACTCCGCGGCCGGGTTATTCTGGAGGACCGCCGCCAGGCTCTCCACGACGACTCCTGAGCCGGGAGCCGCGGGATCGACGACAACGCGGCGTCGAAATGCCCGTCGACGAAGACGAGCCGTATCGACGACACGCCCGGGAGGTCGAAGCGCTGCACGTCGGCCGCGGTCGCCGTCCCGCCCCGCTCCGCTCTCCGGAGGGGGCTCTGCGCGATCGGTCCGACATTGGTGAACCGCCATTCCTCGTCGCGGGTCGTCGGGAATCCCGACGTCAGGAACCGGTTGAGCGCCTCCTTGCGAAGCGCATGCACGGGAGAACGGGACTGACCGTTCAACCCCTGTTCGAAGGCGACAAAATCGCTCTTGTACCGCTCATGGACTGGTGTCATGGTCTTTTCCTCGGCCGGGGTCAGACGTTGACCGCGCCGGCGTCCTCCTTCAGCCAGTCGTACCCCTTTTCCTCGAGGGTCAGCGCCAGCTCCTTGCCTCCGGAGCGGACGATACGCCCATCGAGCAGGACGTGCACGAAATCCGGGACGATGTAGTTCAGCAGACGCTGGTAGTGGGTCACCACGATGGTCGCATTGTCCGGGGTGCGGAGCCGGTTGACCCCTTCGGCGACGATCCGCAGCGCGTCGATGTCCAGCCCCGAATCGGTTTCGTCCAGGATCGCCAGAGCGGGCTGCAGAACGGCCATCTGGAAGATCTCGTTCCGTTTCTTTTCGCCCCCCGAGAAGCCCTCGTTCACCGGCCGGTTGAGGAGACTCTGGTCGATGTCGACCAGTTTCATCCGCTGTTTGAGCAGGGCGAGGAACTCCACGGCATCGAGCTCTTCCTCGCCGCGGTGTTTCCGTATGGCGTTCAGGGCCGCCTTGAGGAAATAGGTATTGGAGACGCCGGGGATCTCGACCGGGTACTGGAACGCGAGGAAGATCCCTTCGCGCGCGCGCTCTTCGGGAGCGAGCTCGAGCAGGTCCTTCCCCCGGTAGAGCACCTCGCCCCCCGTCACCGCATACAGCTCGCGTCCAGCGAGCACGCCGGCAAGCGTGCTTTTGCCCGATCCGTTCGGGCCCATGATCGCGTGGATCTCGCCGGGATTCACCGTCAGGGAGATCCCTTCCAGGATCTTCTGCCCGGCCACCTCCGCCTTCAGGTTTCGTACTTCCAGCAACGCCATAGTCTCCTCAGTGCGATGTGTGCTTATCCGACGCTGCCTTCGAGGCTGACGCCCAGCAGCTTCTGTGCTTCGACCGCGAACTCCATGGGGAGCTCGCGGAACACTTCCTTGCAGAACCCGTTCACGATCAGATTCACCGCGTCCTCGGTGGAGAGGCCGCGCTGTTTGCAGTAGAAGATCTGGTCCTCGCCGATCTTCGACGTGGAAGCCTCATGTTCGACCCTGGACGACGTGTTCCGGACCTCGATATAGGGGAAGGTGTGCGCGCCGCAGGTATCGCCCAGCAGCAGTGAATCGCACTGGGAGAAATTGCGGGCGTTCAGCGCCTGTTTCTTCACCTCCACAAGTCCGCGGTACGAATTCTGACCGCGCCCGGCGGAGATCCCCTTGGAGACGATCGTGCTCCGGGTGTTCTTGCCGATGTGGATCATCTTCGAGCCGGTGTCGGCCTGCTGCCGTCCGTTCGTCACGGCCACCGAGTAGAACTCGCCGACGGAATTATCGCCGATCAGGAGCACGCTCGGGTACTTCCAGGTGATGGCGGAACCGGTCTCCACCTGCGTCCAGGAGATCTTCGAGTTCGGGCCTGCGGCCTTCCCCCGCTTCGTCACGAAGTTGAAGATCCCCCCCTTGCCGTCCTTGTCGCCGGGATACCAGTTCTGGACGGTGGAGTACTTGATGTGGGCGTTGTCGAGCGCGACGAGCTCCACCACGGCGGCGTGCAGCTGGTTCGTGTCGCGGATCGGGGCGGTGCACCCTTCGAGGTAGCTGACGTACGCCCCCTCTTCGGCCACGATAAGGGTCCGCTCGAACTGCCCGGTTTCCGCGGAGTTGATGCGGAAATAGGTGGAGAGCTCCATCGGGCAGCGCACCCCCTTCGGGATGAAGCAGAAGGAGCCGTCGCTGAAGACGGCCGAGTTCAGGGCCGCGAAATAGTTGTCCGCGGGAGGCACCACCGAGCCGAGGTATTTCTTCACCAGGTCGGGGTGTTCGCGCACCGCCTCGGAGAAGGAGCAGAAGATGACCCCCACCTCCTTCAGTTTCTCGCGGAACGTGGTGGCCACCGACACGCTGTCGAACACGGCGTCCACGGCCACGCCGGCGAGCCGCTGTTGTTCGAGGAGCGGGATCCCCAGCTTCTCGTAGGTCCGGAGGAGTTCCGGCTCCACCTCGTCGAGGCTCTTCGGCTTGTTCTGCTGCCGGGGGGCCGAATAGTAGCTGATCTGCTGATAGTCGATCGGCGGGTAGGTCACGTTCGGCCATTTCGGCTCCCGCATGGTGAGCCAGTGCCGGTAGGCCTTGAGCCGCCACTCCAGCATCCATTCCGGCTCGCGCTTGCGCGACGAAATGGCGCGGATCACCCCTTCGTTCAGTCCCGGCGGAAGGGTGTCGGTCTCAATGTCGGTGACGAACCCGTACTTGTAATCGCGGTTCGCGAGATCTTCGATCGTGGTGTTGTCTGTGCTCATGCTTTCGTCCTTGGAACGGCGTCTGCTTCACGCCCCAGCCGGCACGGCGGTCGCCTGTGCAGCGGGTGGCGCGGGGGGTTTCACCGCCGGTTTCACGGCGGGCTTGGCCTGTGGCGTACGGAAGTCCGGGACGTTCACCGCCCAGGTCTGCCGGTCGATGGGGATGAAGAGCCGCGCCTTCTCGAAGCGCTCGACGTACACGCGGGCGACCTTCTCCGCCTGGTCTCCGCGCACAAACACCCCTTTGCCGCGGAGCAGGTCGGCGACGCCGAACTGGACGTCCCGGAAGAAGAAGGTGCACAGATGGTACATCGGGAACTTTGAGCGCAGATAGGCCAGGAACTCCGTGTCGGTCCCGATCAGCTCTTCGTAACGTCTCATGGTGCGTCCTTGCTGTTGATGGGTTTGTGTCAAGCCGTACCCGCGCGGACCGCTGCCACTGCAGCCGCGACACACTCGCCGGCGAGGGTGATCTCCTCCGCCGTCGTGAACCTTCCCAGTCCGAAGCGGAGGGTACAGGCCGCATCCTGTTCGTCCAGGCCGATCGCCCGGAGGACGTGCGACGTCCGGCCGGCGACGGCGCTGCAGGCTGATCCCGACGAAACGGCCACGCGCTTCATGGACATCATGACGGCGTCCGCGCGCGCACCGCGGAACGTCACGCTCAGGTTCCGGTCCAGGCGTCCGGCGGGGTCGCCGTTCATCACGCTGTCCGGCACTCCGCCGAGGATCGAGCGTGCCAGGGCATCACGCAGCGTCCGCACGCGCGGGGCCTCCTCCGCCATCTCCCCGGTAGCGATGCGAGCGGCGGTCCCGAACCCCAGGATCCCCGGGACGTTGAGCGTTCCGGACCGCAAGCCGGACTCCTGCCCCCCGCCGTGCATCTGCACCTTCAACAGTCCTCCACTCAAACCTCCGCGCACGAACAGCGCGCCGACCCCCTTGGGCCCGTACATCTTGTGGGCGCTGCACGAGAGCAGGTCCACGGTCAATTCCTGCACGTTCACCGCCATATGACCGACCGCCTGCGTGGCATCGGTGTGGACCAGGATCCCGCGGGCCCTGCAGAGGGCGGCGATCTCCCCGACCGGCTGGAGGGTCCCGATCTCGTTGTTCGCGAGCATGACCGAGACCAGCAGCGTCTTCTCGCCGGCTGCCCGCAGGACATCGGAGGGGTCCACGCGACCGGACCGGTCCACCGGAAGGATCGTCGAGGTGAAGCCGCTCCGAGCCAGCGCGGCAACCACGTCGAGGACAGCCGAATGCTCCGTGGCCACCGTCACGATGTGCCGCTTTCCCTCCGGAGCCGCGGCCGCCGCCCCCTTGAGGGCGAGATTGATCGACTCGGTCGCCCCGCTGGTGAAGACGATCTCCTTCGGCATACTGCCGAGCAGCGTCGCCACACTCCCCCGGGCCCATTCGACCGCCGCCCCCGCCTTCCACCCGAATTCGTGGTGCTTGCTCGAGGCGTTGCCGTACTGTTCGGAGAAATACGGCATCATCGACTCGACAACGCGCGGATCCACCCGCGTCGTGGAATGGTTGTCGAGGTAGACGGAAGTGTTCACATGATCTCCGACAGGGTCATGCTGCTGAACGCCTTTTCGATGTTCGCCTGGACCTTCGTCAGGGGCGAGCGGATGGTGCAGTTGCTGAACACTTCGCAGGTCTGAGGTCCGCTCGTCATGCACTCCGCGATCACCGGCGCCTTGCCTTCGATCGCATTGATGATGGTGGAGACCTGGATGAGCGAGGGATCCGCGCCGAGCGAGTAGCCGCCGTGCACACCCTGGGTGGAGACGATCAAGCCTCCGCGCGCCAGCTTCTGCAGAACCTTCGCCAGCAGCTCGTACGGGATCCGGTAGGTCTTCGCGATCTCTTTGGTCGTGGCCAGATCGCCGTACCGCTTCGTGGCGATGTGGCGGATCGCGATCAACCCGTACTCCACTTTTTTCGAGAGTCTCACCATCGATGTACGACCAATCCAGTCTGACTTGTGGCCGAAAAAAAAGTGCACTTCCTGCACGCTATCAAGAACACCATTTCCGGCTGCTTTGTTCCTGGAAACCCCGAATCCTTCTTGAAATGTACGTTTTTCGGCCGGAATATGCAATCCCGCCTTGATTTCGCAGGAATTCTCCGGTACATTTGTTCACACCTATGCCAACCCCCGCGCTTGTCGCCGAAGCCCTTTCCAAAACCTACAAGGCCACCTCCAAAAAGGAGGTCCCGGCGCTGAAGGAGTTCTCTCTGTCGGTCGGACAGGGAGAGATCTTCAGCCTGCTCGGCCCCAACGGTGCCGGAAAGACGACGTTCATCAAGATCGTCCTGTCCATCACCAGACCGACCTCAGGTCACGTGGAGCTACTGGGAAAAACGCTCCCCAGTGCTGCGGTCAGAGAGAAGGTCGGCTATCTCCCGGAGAACCATCGCTTCCCCGGCCACCTGACGGCCGAACAGGTTCTGCAGCTGTTCGGTGGACTGGGGGGCGTGCCTGCGGCCCAGCTACGGAAAAAGATCCCCCGGCTGCTGGAGCTGACCGGGATCGCGCAGTGGGGCCGGGTGAAAGTGCGCCGATTTTCCAAGGGGATGCTCCAGCGCCTCGGGCTGGCCCAGGCGATGCTCAATGATCCGCAGGTGCTCTTTCTCGACGAGCCCACGGACGGAGTGGATCCGGTCGGACGCAAGGAGATCCGGGACCTGCTGCGCGAGTTGCGGCTGCAGGGAAGGACCATCTTCCTCAATTCCCACCTCCTCTCGGAAGTGGAACTCGTGTCAGACAGGGTCGCGGTCCTTGACCGTGGTTCGCTTCTCCGGGTCGGGACGGTGGACGAGCTGACCACCAGCGGGTCGACCTATCGGATCGGGATCGAAGGGTCACTGCCCGAAGCATTCCGCGTGGAGGCGGAGGCATCGGTCTTCAAGTTCTCGGTCCAGGCGGACCAGCTGGTCGCCGACCTTCCCGGCACCGGGGAACTCAACCGGTTGATCGATCTGCTCCGCAGTCATCGGGTGGCGATCACCTCGGTCGCCCGCCAGCGGACCAGCCTGGAGGAGTCATTCCTCGACCTCCTGAAGAAGGAGGGGACGCCATGAAGATCCTCACGCTTGCCCTCTTCACCATCCGCGAGCTGATCGCGAAGGTCACGTTGATCATCCTCGCGGCGATCTCCACGCTGATCCTGGTCGTCGTGCTCCTGGCGGTCTCTACGACGACCACGGCGGACGGCGTTTCCCTCTCCCTGTTCGGCAACCCGGTGACCCCCCCGGTCGCGGCCGAACAGCTCACCGATCTCGTTGCCCAGATGCAGGCCGGGCTCGCGGGCGGACTGTTTGCCGGGATCGCGTTGTTCGGCGTCCTTGCCACGGCGACCGCCATCCCCGACATGCTGGAGAAGGGGGTTGCCGACGTCTACCTCTCCAAGCCGCTGCGCCGCTGGGAGCTGTTGCTGGGCCGGTGCCTGGGGGCGACCGGCGCCATCCTGGCCAACACCGTCTATTTCATCGGGGGGCTCTGGCTCATCCTCGGCGTGAAGGCGGGGGTCTGGAACGTTGCGTTCCTTCTCTCTGCCTTTTCGATGACCCTGCTCTTCGCGTCGCTCTATGCGATCGTCGCGTTCTTCGCCGTCTGGTCGCGCAATGGCGTCGTCTCCATCATCGCGGCGTTCCTCTACCTGATGGTGGTCGGCAGCGTCCTCTACCACCGGCAGCACGGGCTGTTTCTCATCTCGGAGAACCAGATCTTCCGGACGTCGATCGACGCGCTCTACTACATCTTCCCGCAGCTCTCCGCGTTGCAGGACGCGATCGCGCAGCAGATCCTCCGGCGGGATGTCGACTGGGTTCCCTTCGCGCAGTCTGCCGCCTCCGGAGGGGCGATCTACGCCGCTGCGGCCTGGATGCTGGAACGAAAGGACTTCTAGGCGCACCGTGAGCCGGTTCGCTGCGTTGACGGCGGGGCTTCTGCTGTGTGCTGCTCTTTCCGTGGCACAGGGGACCACCGGCCCGGATCCGCAGGACACCGCCCGCCCGGATCTCCAGGGGACCGACAGTCTATCCCGGGGGTTCGCCCGGGCGCTCCGGGAGAAAACCAGTCCCGAGCTCGAGGAGCGCAAGGCCCGGCGCCGCGCGCTGCAGCAGCGGGGATACGCCACCGCACTGCAGTCCTCCCTCGAAGGAGACGGGCTCTCCGCCCTGCTGGCGGTTCTCCGTGCACACCTGCAGATCGCCCTCCACATTCCGCACACCCCGCTGACGGCTCACTACCTCATCAAGCGCCCGCCGGGGTGGCCTGACCTCTACTACGAGGTGGTCCTGACCGATGACTGGTCGTACCCCGAGGACCCCTGGAGGAAGCCGTGATCGACCGGACCGCGCTCGTCCTCCTTTCCGCACGGCGGGCGAAGGACCAGGGGGACTCCCTGGCACGACGGGGCCTTCCATTCGTCACGGGCATCGCCCTGCTGTTCGTCTGCGGCTTCTGCGAACGCTACCTGAGGAACGACCCATCGGGGCATGCGCTCGGACTCTTGCTGTTCAGCCTGACGTGCGTCGCCAGCGGGCTTTCCGCCGCTTTTTTCTCCGGCACCACACGGGAGATCCTGCGCCGGACGGCGGTCTTCCCTGTCACTCCGCGTTCGAAGTTCGCTTTTGTGGGACTGGGGACGTTGTTCAATCCGGTTTCGGTCGCGTTCCTGCTCGCGGGCGCACTCTCGGTGGGGATCCTGTACGGCGACAGCATCTTCTTGCGCGCACTGAGTGCGGCGAATTTCGTCGCCCTTCTTCTGGTCACTCAGCTCTGGACGGTCGTGGCGCTGCTCTTCCCCATCGGCCGGAGGAGGTCCGCGGTGGTCGTCAGTTCCTCGGCGATCGCTCTTTTCTTCCTGTCCGGGCTCCTCTCCATTCTCTTCGACGTTCCCGCAGGGATGCCGGCGTGGGCATGCGAAGGGATACTGGCCGCCGGGCGCGGTGATGTCCGCGGGGCACTGTTCCACGCCTCGTCTCTCGGTGCGACGGCATTCTTCCTGGGCGCTGCCGGGCGCCGGATCTCGTGAGGCATCGTTGAAGAATCTCCCGACACTTGTCGCGGTCGACGTCCGGGCGCTCTGCTCTTCCCCCCGGTATCTCGCGCTGGTCCCCCTCGGTCTGGCGGGAACTGCGGCGGCCCTCTGGCCGTACGTCGGCTCTCCGTTTCTTCCTCTCCTGGCGGTCCTGGTGTTCGGGTCAGAGCCCGCGTTCGCGAACCTCCTGTTCCGTTCGCCCCGTGACCTCGAAGCCACCGCCCTGCTCCCCGTCCCCTGGGAAGAGGTCGTCCTTGCACGGAACCTCGCTACCGCCGGGAGCGCGGTGGTGGTGTTCATCGTGATGTCGGGAACGCTGGTGTACGCACTCCCCCGACTTCCGGGGCTTGCGGAGTCCGCCGACGCCTTGCTCTGGCTGGGGACGATCCTGTTCCCCCTGCTCCACATCGGGAACGAGCTTTCCGTGCGCGAGCCGCGAAGGAGGTCGAGCTGGACCTTCGAGGATGTCGCCCGGGCGGGAGTCTTCCTGGCCATTGGAACGGTAGCAGCGATCCTCCACCCGCTCCTGTCGCTGATCTCCGGCGGCCCCGTCGCTTCCCTTCTTTTCCTCGTTGCCGCCGCGTGGTACTGGCGGTACCGTTCGATCCCCGCTGCAGCGGCCCGGATCCGCGAGAGACTGCCCGACCTGAGCATGACCCCATGACCATCATCGAGCTGACGAACGTTTCGAAGCAGTATGTCCACGGGGTGCCGGTCCTTCGCGACCTTTCCCTGGCGGTTCACCGGGGGACGGTCCTCGGATTCCTCGGGTTGAACGGGGCGGGGAAGACGACCACGATCAGGATCCTGGCCGGGCTGGCGCGGCCGGACGCGGGAACGGTCAGGCTGTTCGGCCGCGAGATCTCTCCCTCGGACCGCGGGCACCTGGCCCACATGGGGTTCGTGCTGGACGAGCCGCTGTTCTTCGAGTGGATGACCGCGGAGGAATACCTCGCCTTCGTCGGCGCGATGGTGGGGCTCGACGCGGGGGTGGCCCGGGACCGGACCGCGGAGTTGCTGGAGTTCTTCGAGCTGGGCGGGAAAGCCGGGGAGACGATCTCCACCTACTCCACCGGGATGAAGAAGAAGATCTCGCTCGCGGCGGCGATCATTCATCGTCCACGGCTGATCATCCTCGACGAGCCGCTGGAGGGGATCGACGCCGTCAGCGCGAGCGCGATCAAGGAGACCCTCACGATGATGGCGGCCCGGGGGGCCACGGTCTTCATCACCTCTCACGTGCTGGACACGGTGGAACGACTCTGCACGGAGGTGGCCATCCTGCACCAGGGGAACGTGCTCCTGCACAGCCCCATCAGCGAGGTGCACGCGAAAGCCCGGCAGATCCTGGGGGAGCGGGAGTTCCATTCGCTGGAGCACCTTTTCGTGGAGCTGGTGTCGGACGAGCTGCGTCGCAGGCGCCTCTCCTTTCTCGAAGATGGGAAGCCCGGCGATGGTGACTGAGGCCGCAGCGCGGTTCCTGAACCGGCAGCACTGGCCCGGCACATTCGCCGTGCTTGTCGCCGGCCATCTCCTCGTGTCGGCCCTCACGCTTCCCTTGAGCATCGAGGCGACGCTCGCCAGGCTCCCGGCCTCCGCCGGCACCGCGGACCGGCAGGCCGTCGCGGCGATGCTGGAGCAGGAACAGATCGTCCGTTCGGTGTTCCTTCCCATCCGTCTCGGGATCACGCTGGGCGTTTACGCATTCTGGGTCGTCGTGCTCTGCCGGGTGTTCTCGCGGAACGTCGTTCCGCGCACCAGGGTCATCCTGGGGCTGGTGGTGTATGCGGAGCTGTTCGTCCTTCTGGCGCGCGCCGCGGCGCTGCTCCGTTCCCGCTGGTGGCCGTCCGGTGATCCCGCACGGGATCTGCTCCCGCCGTTCAGCCTGGCGGAGCTGCTCCCGCCGGCGTTCGGCCACCTGTCCACCGTGGCGGCCTCCCTCGTGAATCCGTTCTCCGCCCTGTCGGTCGTGACACTGGCAGTAGGCCTTTGCGCCGCGTGCGGATTCCGGCCCATGAAGGGTCTATCGGTGGCGCTGCTCGCCTGGGCCGGCGGAGCGGCGGGTTCGCTCGGGCTGCTGTATGGCGCACGGATCGTGCTCCACGGGGCGCCCTGAGGCTCCGGCGCCCGCACGGTGCGGTCCTCCCCCGGGATCCTCCGCTGCTTTGCTAACCTCGTGGATTCTCCGTACATTGGGGCATCGGTACAACTGCTCATTGCCTTCCTCGTCGCTGTCTTCCGAGGTTCCATCTGTCCAATCGCGACGATCGCTCCCGTGCTTCCCTGGCGGGAAGAACGTCGGGCGCCGGGAGGGCCGGTACACAACTTACAGAGGACCACTGCAATGGCTGAGAAGAAGATCCGCCTCGAAGATCTGCAGTCGCCCATCGTCTCCCGCCGCAAGGGTGACGACCGTTTCCGGACGGTCGGGGTCATCGGGCTCGGCGTGATGGGACAGGGGATCGCGGAGACCGTCGCGGGTTCCGGCATCGACGTGATCGCCGTCGAAAAGACCGAGGCGACGCTGAAGGAGGGGATGGACGGGCTGAGCAGCGCGATGGACCTGGAGATCAAACGCTGGGGGAAGACGACCTCCGAAAAACGGGCGGTCATGTCGCGCATCCGCGGCACGACCTCCATCGCCGAACTGAAGGAGTGCGACATCATCATCGAGGCGGTGGACGAGAATTTTGAGCTGAAGACGCCAGCTGATCGAGGGCTTCTACGCCGTCGGCAAGGAAGATCCGCGGTGTTCATTTCCAACACCGCCACGCTGAGCCTGACGAAGCTCGCCGCCGGTGCAAGCAGAGCGACCGGATCATCGGGATGCACTTCCTGAACCCGGTGGCCCGGTGTCCCGCTGGTCGAGATCGTCCGGGCCATGAAGACCTCCGACGAGACCTTCAAGCTCGTGAAGGCCTTCGCCAAGCGGATCGGCAAAACCCCGGTCGAGGTGTTCGAGTATCCCGGATTCATCACCACCCGGACCATCCTGCCGATGCTGAACGAAGCGATGCACGTGCTGATGGAGGGGATCGCCAGGGCCGAAGACATCGACACGGCGATGAGGCTGGGGTATCAGCATGCAGACCGGTCCCCTGGAGATGGCGGACAGCATGGGTCTGGACGAAGTGCTGATGTGGATGGAGACGTTGTTCCACGACCTCGGCGAACCCCGGTACCGCCCCTGCCCGCTGCTGCGGCGCATGGTGCGCGAGGGGAAGCTGGGCAAGAAAGTCGGCGAAGGATTCTTCAAATACAACGAAGACGGAAAACGGCTATGAACATCCTGGTGTTGAATTGCGGCAGTTCGTCGGTAAAGTATCAGCTGATCGAATCGGACAGCGGGAAGAGCCTTGCCAAAGGGAGCGTCGACCGGATCGGGATGAGCGGCGCCACGCTCACCAACCTCCGGCACGACGGCGACGAGATCAAGATCGCCGGCGAGATCGTCGACCACACCATCGCGATCGAATACATCCTGGCGGTCCTCCTCAGCCGGAACCACGGCGTGATCAGCGACAAGTCGGACATTCACGCCATCGGCCACCGTGTGGTCCACGGGGGAGAGACGTTCTCGGGTTCCGTGCTGATCACGGATGAAGTGATCAAGACCCTCCGGGAGAACATCGAGCTCGCGCCGTTGCACAACCCGCACAATCTCCGGGGCATTGCCGCCTGCGAGGCGAACCTGCCCGGGACCCGCAGGTGGGGGTGTTCGACACCGCCTTCCACCAGAAGATGCCCAAGCGGGCCTACCTCTACGGCATCCCCTATTCGCTCTACACGCAGTACAAGATCCGCCGTTACGGCTTCCACGGCACGTCGCACCGGTTCGTGGCGAAGCGCGCCTCGGATCTGATCGGCAAGCCGCTCTCCGACGCTGAAGATGATCACCGTCCACCTCGGGAACGGCTGCAGCATGGCGGCGGTGGACCAGGGGGTCTCGGTCGACACCACGATGGGCTTCACGCCGCTCGAAGGGCTGCTGATGGGGACCCGCTGCGGCGACATGGACACCTCCATCATCCTCTACATCATGGGAAAGGAGGGTCTCTCCCTGGCCGAGGCCGGCACCCTGCTGAACAAGCACAGCGGCTTGCAGGGGATCTCCGGCGTCAGCAGCGACATGCGGGAGATCATCGCGGAGATGAAGAACGGGGACAAGAAGGCCACGATGGCGTTCGACGTCTTCACCTACCGGGTGAAGAAGTACATCGGCGCGTACGCGGCCGCGATGGGAGGGGTGGATGCGGTCGTGTTCACCGGCGGGATCGGCGAGAACAGCCCGGAGGTCCGCAAGGCCTCCTGCGAGGATCTGGAGTTCATGGGCATCACCGTGGACGACGGGAGGAACACCTCGAAGGAGAAGGAGAAGCTCATCACCGCGGACGGCTCACGCACGCGCGTGTACGTGATCCCGACGAACGAGGAGCTGGTGATCGCCCTCGACACGAAGGAGATCGTCGAGCATGAAGACCGCCGCCGGCCGACTAGCAGGATCTGCGGCCCGGGATGCCAGGCGCCTCCCGGGCCGCCGCCGGTTCATCCCCCCGTTGTTTCCCGCCGCACCGCTCCGCTCGTCGGTTCCACCAGGCGGGCGAACAGTTGATCGCAGGCCGATCTGCCGGACTTCGATCGTCAGGTGCACCTCTTCATCGTAGACCGAATGCGCCACCTTCGCGCCCGGCCTTCGTGATGACGTGCATGACCGGTCCCACCGAGGCGTGGGGGAAGGCACCGCCAGGAGCGCGAGGATCGTTCCGGACCTCCCTTTCCGATGCCGCGACGGCCATGGCGGCGGCTTCGCCGTACGCGCGCGCCAGCCCCCGACCCCCAGCTTCGTCCCGCCGAAATACCGGGTGACCACGACCACCACGTCGGTGAGCTCCTCCCGGTCGATGGCGGCAAGGATCGGCCGTCCGGCGGTTCCGGCCGGTTCGCCGTCGTCGAAGGTCCGGAACTCGCCTCCCTCCGGTGTGACGCGGTAGGCGAAAGCGTGGTGGGTCGCGTCGAACAGCGCGGTCCTGCGGCGCTCGACCTCCGCCATCGCGGCGTCCCTGCTGTCGGCATGCGCCGCAAGCGCAAGAAACCGGGAGCCCTGGACTCTTCAACGCTGCGTTCCGCCCGAGGCGGATGGTGCGGTACTGGTCGGACATGCGAAGAATATACCCCTGATTGACGCGAATTTCAAAAGCCTTGCGGGTGAGGCGTGCGCTTCACTATCTTCTCCCCTGCCTCATTCTCACACACAACCCCAACGGCATCCGGCACCTATGAAGATCGGCATCGTCTGTTATCCCACCTACGGCGGCAGCGGTGTCATGGCAACCGAACTCGGCAAAGCCCTCGCCGACCGCGGGCACCAGATCCACTTCATCAGCTACGCGCTGCCCATGCGCCTGACGGCTACGTCGGGAACGTGTTCTACCACGAAGTGGAGATGAGCAGCTACCCGCTGTTCGAGTTTCCGCTGTATACCCCCGCGCTGGCCAGCAAGATCGTGGAGGTGGCACGGTTCGAGAAGCTGGACCTGGTCCATGCCCACTATGCCATCCCGCATGCGATCAGCGCCTACCTGGCCCGCCAGATCCTCGAAGGGGGAGCTGAAGGTCGTGACCACGCTGCACGGGACGGACATCACGCTGGTGGGTCTTGAGCCGAGCTTTCTGCCCGTCATGAAATTCAGCATCGAGCAGAGCGACGGCGTGACCGCCGTCTCCCGGTTCCTGCGTGAGAAGACCACGACGAACTACAACATCGACAAGTACATCAGGGTCATCCCGAACTTCGTCGATACCGAAAAGTACCGGCGCACCCCCGCGGCCGAGGTCCGCGCCCAGTTCGCCGCCCCCGAAGAGAAGATCCTGGTGCACGTCTCGAACTTCAGGATGGTCAAGCGGGTTCCGGATGTCATAAGGATTTTCGCAGAAGTGCGAAAGAAGGTCCCCGCCCACCTTCTCCTGGTGGGCGATGGGCCCGAACGTTCGGCATGTGAGCTCTTGGCACGGGAACTGCAATTGCACGAACATGTCCGGTTCCTGGGCAAGCAGATGGACCTGGTGCCGATCCTCTCGGCGTCGGACCTGATGCTGATGCCCAGCCAGTCGGAGAGCTTCGGCCTCTCGGCCCTCGAGGCGATGGCCTGCGAGGTCCCGGTGATCTCCTCCAGCGTGGGGGGACTGCCGGAGCTGCAGGTCCACGGCGAGACCGGGTACATCGCGGAGATCGGCGACATCGACCGGATGGCCAAGTACGCGGTGGAGCTGCTCACGAACGATGTCAAGCGTGGGCTCTTCCAGGCCGCCTGCAGGCGCCGGGCGGTCGAGCAGTTCGATGTCCGGAAGATCGTCACCCAGTACGAAGAGTACTACACGGAGTGCCTGCGGGGGACGACCCACCCCCAGGGCGATAAGGAAGGAACGGCGCGATGACGGAATTCATTCGGTGGACGCGGACGAAGAAGCCCACCCTGGAAGAGCTGAAAGCCCAGTTGACCCGCGAAGGGCTCCCCCACGAGATCTACTCCGATCCACCGGGAGTGAAATACGGGCGCCACAAGCACGACTTCGACGATTTTGTCGTGATCGTGAGCGGCAAGATGCGCATCATGACCGATACGGAGGAATGGGTCATGAAACCGGGCGACCGCATCAACCTCCCCGCCCACACCACCCACTCCGCCGAGGTCATGGGAAAGGAAGAGGTGCACTACCTTTCGGCGGCGAAATGAGGTGCTAGGCGCCACCCTCTTTCGTCTGCGATCCGCCTTTCTCCAGCCTGGCCTGGCGCGCCAGGATCAGCCGCAGGGTCACCCTGACCAGGAACAGGACCAGCGCCAACCCGAACAGGGTCATGTACCACTGCTCCGGCACCATCCGCTGCCACATCAGGATCAGCATGATCACCATCGCGGCCAGGCTTGCATAGCTGTACCACGCCACCGTCTTGTTCGAAAGCATCACATCCTCTTTCCCTGTTCGTCTTCCCCGGCGCTCGCGATCACCCCGCCGGCCACCAGGTCGTCTCCTTCGTAGAGCACCACCGACTGCCCGGGAGTCACCGCACGTCTCGGTTCCCGGAACCTCAGAGAGAATCCTGCGCCGTGCGCTTCGGTGACCTCCGCCGGCGCGCCAGTATCCCCGTACCGGATCTTCGCCTCCACCTGCAGGCCTGCCGGCAGAGAGTCATACTTCACCATATTGGCGTCGCGGGCCGTCAGCGTTGGCTGTTTCAGGGCTTCGACGCCACCGACGTGCACCCGGTTGGATGCGCTGTCGATGCCGGTGACATACAACGGCGAACCCACGGCGGTGCCCAGGTTACGACGCTGCCCCACGGTGTAGAACGGATAGCCGCGGTGCGCCCCGATCACCTTCCCGTCCATCACCAGCTCCCCTCCCTCCACCTTCTCCGCAAGTCCCGGGAGCCGCTCCTTCAGGAACCGTTCGTAGTTGTTGTCGGGGATGAAGCAGATCTCGAAACTCTCCGCCTTCCCGGCCGTGGGGAGCCCCAGTGACGCAGCGATCTCCCGGACCTCCGGCTTGGTCAGGTCGCCGAGGGGGAACAGCGTGCGCGACAGCGACTCCTGCGTCAGCCCCCACAGTGCATAGGACTGGTCCTTGTCGGGATCCTTGCCGCGGGAAAGGAGATGTCGCCCCGTGACGGGATCGAGCCGGATACGCGCATAGTGCCCCGTGGCGATCTTCTCGGCGCCCAGCGCCAGGGCCTTCCGGATCAGCAGCTCCCACTTGATCTTGCGGTTGCAGACCACGCAGGGATTCGGCGTTCTCCCGGCGAGGTACTCCCCGACAAAATCCTCGATGACGGTTCTGTCGAACTCCGCGCTCATGTCGAGGACGTAGTGCGGGATGCCAAGCCGCGCCGCCACCGCGCGCGCGTCGTTGATGCCTTCCAATGAACAGCAGCTGCTCTCGCCCGCCCCGGCACCGCCGACGTCCTCGTACCGGTAGGTCTTGATCGTGACCCCCACGACCGGATGGCCCTGCTGTACAAGCAGGGCGGCTGCCACCGAGGAGTCCACTCCACCGCTCATCGCCACCACCACCGTCCGCTCCATCGGCACGCCCAAGGTGATCTCCATCCGACTCCGACCAGTACGCCGCCCACAGCATCGGGGCGGCGGATTTCCTCCAAGGTACGGAAATGGAGAGACGCGCACAACCACGCCGCGGCCGCGCCGCGCTCAGATCCGGATCTCCAGCTGTGCAGAGTATTCAGCGCACCGTACCACCGGGGGCGTCGCGTTCGCCCGCCGGCAGGTGACCGTAGCAGCCAGCGCGACTCCCAGTGCACGTCCGGGACGGAGGCGCAGCCAGATCCCCGTTCTCTCCCCTTCTCCATACAGCATGACGAACCGGGCCCTCCCCGGTATGACCTGCTCACCCAGGTAGATCCGGCTGGCGTATGAGTCGGTGTCGAACAGGTTGCATCTGCATTCGACGCGGACCGCCGCAGCCGGCTCCCACCTGAATCCCGCCCCCAGAAGAAACCCGCTGTCGATCTGGTCGTCCATCCCGTCTCTGCCCGCCGTTCCCGCCAGCCGGATCGACCACTCGAATCGGCGGACCGACGTCACCCTCAGCTCTGCGCGTCCGATCCACGTCCGCCGATCCATCACCCCCTGCCTCGTCACCGCGGCCGGGTCCGCGGCAGCACAGAGCTCTTCTCGCCCGCTGAAGGAGAGCCCGATGACGAGTCGCAGATCCTCGCAGAGGTTCTGCCTCCACCCGCGCCGCCGTGCGTGAGGTGGAGAGGAAGAGCGGCAACACGCCGCCAAAGGAGATCTTTCGGGCGAACTCCGTAGAAACCTCCATGCTCAGCCACGGCAGAGGCCGGGCGGAGCACCCCGCCCAGGCACTCCCCTCAGAACGCGCATCGCCATCCCCGCTCGTTCCCGAAGCGTGCGGGTTCCAGTATCCCGGGGCGAACAACCGCCCTCCCGCGAGCGACCCGGACAGTTCTTCCGAGGCCGAGCTCCATCCTTCCTCCGGCGGCAAGGATTCCCGGCGACTGAAGGCTGAGTTCCATGGACAACGAACCGCGCGTGGCAGAGGCGACAACATCGAGTCCCACGAACCGCACCCGCCCGGATCGATCCACGCCGTTTTCATCCGCACCGTCCAGGGAGATCGCCGCGGCACTCGCGCCGGCGGCGAGCCATTCCGCGAGGGGCCACCGGAGCCGGATCCCCCAGAGCTGCTCTGTCGGCCCACGGAGTGTCCCTCCGACAACCTGACCGTCAACCTGGCCGGCACCCTGGCCGGCGGCCTGGCCGGTGGAGCGCCATCGGTCTCCTCGTCGGCCTCGACGAGTCCCGGGACGATCCTGGCACGGTCCAGGAACGACTTCGAAAAACAGATCGTCAGGTCGGGCCCCTCCGGCTGCAACGGGAGTGCACACCTGACGATCCCTCCGGCGTACCCGCCGCCTGAGAGCCCGGGGATCATGACGCCGATCTCGGAAAAAACCCCGGAGGATCGCCGTCCCCCCCTCGTCATCAGGCCGCTGCCGAAGATCAGCCCTTCCGCGGCTCCGAACCTGTAGTCGCCGATGGCCGCATCGCGCACCCATCCCGGCCCATGGAACTCCACACCGCCCCCCAGCGTCCGGCGGATCCCGCCCGCTCCCTCCTGTTCGACCCACCGGAGATCCGCTCCAACGTTCCCTGAGAGCCGTCCGGACATCTCCACGCATGATCGCCTCATCGCCTCACCGTTCCTGGTTTCCCATCCCCGGTAGATGCGAGCCGCTACGGAAGCAGGCGCTGAAGGCCTGCGGGGATGGACTCCTGGCGGATCTTCCAGGAGGCGGGCCCGGGAGGTCGAGTCGGGGGGATGGTCCAGGCTCCAGAGCAACAACGCCGGATCGGACCATTCTTCGTCCGGCCAGCCGGCTCGCTCGATCGCTTCACGGAGCAGCATGGCGCTCCGTCCGGTGTCGGGTTCCTGACAACGGGCGGGTGCGGAGACGAGGAGAGCCGCGGAGAGCAGCACGGTCACGGAGCAGTGAAGCACAGGACCAGCGCGAGGATGTGGGATGGACCGAGAAGAGGATGGAACACGGCGGCATAGTCGAGACCGAGCGGCCCGGCAAGGAGTCCCGCGCCGAACGTCAGCCCCGGCGGCTCCTGGGAGATCCCTCCTCTGACGCGGAGGGGGGCGGTCAACGCGTACTCAACTCCTGCGTGCAATTCTGCCGGGGTGCGCGAGCTCTTCCATATCTCCGCGCCGACGGTGAACCCTTCCAGCGGACCTGCGGAGAGCCCGAGCTGGATCGTCGGCTCCACTCTTTCGCCTGAGACTCCGAGTCGGGTGGCCGCCGCCTGGGAGACCGCGGCGCCGACGCAGAGCTGGTCAGCCGGGATGAAGCACGCCCCGAGGGTCAGCGAGAACGATGCGGCGCTGCCGTACGAGCGTACGCGCAGGTGCCGCATCTCGCCCGAGACCCCGATGGAGCCCCGCGGGCCCACGGGGATCGACGCACCGGCGGAAAGGACGGTCTCGCGGTAGAGCTCTCCCCCCATGCGGGTGGCCGAGAGCGTTACCGCGACATTCCCCGGATCGGCATTGACGGCGATCCCCGCAGAGGCGAGTTCGACGAGACCGAATGGCGCGGGTGCGGCATCCAGAGCGATCCGCACCCCCGGCAGGGTCATTCCGAGGGCGGGGTTGACGACCGCACACCACACATCCCCGCGCAATGCGGTGCTCACTCCGCCGAGCGCCGCGGCCCGGGCACCCCGTGGGACGGGACCGGCGGACCATGCCAGGACGTTGCAGGTCAACAGCGCTGCTCCAGCCAGCACGGTGCGGATCATCTCCCCTCCTCAGTGATATACCCGGGCGGGGGAGGATTTCCGATTCCTTGAAGCGCGGGGGAAAAAGGAGTATATTTCTTCGGAACAATACGAGGTCAGCCATGCGTCTCTGCGCCCTCTGTCTCGGGCTCCTCCTCATCGCCGGTGCCGCTGCCCGCTCGCAGGAGGTCGACTGCACGGTCCAGATCAACACCCAGTCCCTGACCAGCGAAGCAACCGACAAACTCCGCGATTTCGGGGCCCACGTCAAGGCGTACGTCAGCAACTACAACTGGGGCCAGGCGTCGGCGACCGACAAGGTCCGTTGCACGATCGATATCTTCTTCACGAGCATCACCGGCGAGAACGGGTACAACGCGCAGATCTTCGTCGGCAGCCAGCGGCCGGTCTTCCAGAGCGACCAGAACACCGCGGTGGTCCGCCTGATCGACGGGCTGTGGAAATTCGAGTACCTCTCCACGACCCCGCTCGTGCACAACCCGTACGTGTTCAACAGCCTGACCAGCACGCTGGACTTCTACATGCACCTGATCATCGGGCTGGACTACGATACCTATGACCGGCTTTCCGGCACTCCCATGCTGGAAAAGGCCTATCAGATCGCGAACCTTGGCAGGTCCTCCGGGGCCAGGGACTGGCAGGTGTCGACCGCCGGCTATACCCGGCTGCAGTACATCGAGGAGCTGAGGAACCCCAAGTTCGAATCGGTCCGGTCGGCGTCGTGGCTGTATCACTTCTGCGGGATGGATTCGCTGGCGTTCGACAAGGAGCGGGGACAGCGGACGATGTTGCGGGCGATAGAGCAGATCGGCGCCGTGAAGAAGCAGGTGGACGTGCGCAACCTGGTCATCAAGACGTTCTTCGACACGAAGTACCAGGAGATCGCCGCGACCTTCGCCGACTTCCCCGACCCGAACGTCTACATCACGTTCTCGCGGGTGGATCCGGCAAACCAGACCGCCTACGAAGCGCAGCGACAGAAGCGGCGGTGACCTCCCGTCGGGAGCTCAGAACAACGGCCTGGTCTGGAACACGGCTCCGATCTCCTTTTCCACGAACCGGCGGGCGTCGTCCGGGTCGACCCCCTGCAGGTCCACCACGGTCATGACGACCCGGGGGAGCGTGCGCACGCACTCGCGCGCGAACTCCACCATGGCCGCAAAGTTCCTGGCCCCGTCGATCCGCATCAATTCCCCGTACTTCTCCGGGTCGGTGGCATTCAGGCTGATGGAGACGGCATCGATCAGCCCGGCGAGTTCCGGGACGATATTCCGCTTGTTGATCACGCTCCCGTGGCCGTCGGTGTTCAGCCGCGTCTTCCCTCCGAGTTCCTTCACCCTCCGCGCGACCCGGGTGAGCGCATCCATCCGGATGGTCGGTTCGCCGTAGCCGCAGAAGACGATCTCGTCGAAACGGCGCGGATCCCGATCTCGTCCAGAACCTCTTCCGCCGATGGTTCACGCTCGATCTTCAGGTTGTAGCCCTTGATCACGGCGTCCCCCTTGCGGTCGCAGAAAACACAATCGGCGTTGCAGCGGATGGTCAGGTTGATGTAGAGCGAATTGCGCAACTGGTAGGTGAACCGCGGGGCCGGGGCCTCGCCGATCCCGAACAGCCGGTACGCGGAATAGGCCGTCGCGCGGATCACGTCCTCCACCGAGAGCCGCTGCAGCTCCGCAAGCCGGGAGGCGATCAGGGGAATGTTGGCGGGTTCGTTCCTCGTGCCGCGACGGGGGACCGGCGCAAGGTACGGGCTGTCGGTCTCCAGCAGGAAATGCTCGATCGACACGCTGCCGGCCACTTCGGCGGCAGGGCCGGGATTCTTGAAGGTGATGATACCGGGGAGTGAGATCAGAAACCCGGCGCGGATCACGCGCCAGGCGTCGGCCACGGTTCCAGGGAAGCAGTGAAAGACCCCACGGGGCGCGGGATACCTGCTGCGTGCGCCCGGTTCCACCGGCCTCCAGTCCGGATCGGATGCTGCTTCTTCGACGTCGGCGATCGTCTCGGCCATCGACTCGCGCGAGTGGATGATCACCGGAAGGTGCCGCCTCCGGGCGATGTCGAGCTGGGCATGGAAAACTTCCCGCTGGACGTCACGCGGGGAGAGATCATAATGATAGTCCAGCCCGATCTCGCCGATCGCCACGACCCTGGGATGACGGCTGAGGGCCTCGATCTCCGACAGCGCCTCCGCCGTGGCGTGCTTCGCCTCGTGGGGATGGATCCCGACCGCGGCGTAGACCCCCTCGTGGCGTTCCGCGAGCTCTACGGCCCGGCGACTGTCCTCGAGGTCGGTCCCGGGATTCAGGACCACACGGACCCCCGCATCGCGGGCTCGTGCGATGACGGCTTCCCGGTCCTGGTCGAATTCCCGTGAGGTGAGGTGGGCGTGCGAATCGATCAGCATCTACTTCACCACACTCCCGGACGCGATCTCCGCGGACGGGGTGACCACGACCAGTCTTCCGGAGGGATCGGAGGCGGCCAGCACCATCCCCTTCGATTCCTGTCCCATCAGTTTCGCGGGCATCAGGTTGTAGACCACCACCACCAGTTTGCCGACAAGGTCCTCGGGGGCGTAGTGCTGGGCGATGCCGGCGACCACCTGGCGCCGTTCGTCGCCGATCTCCACCTGCAGCCGGAGCAATTTCTCGGATTTCGGGACCCGGTCGCACTCCACGACCTTTGCCACGCGCAGGTCGAGCTTCTGAAAATCGCCGATGGTGATCGGTTCCTTGACCGCTGGTGCCGCAACGGGACGGGGCCGATGGCGGTGCGACCGGAGGAGCCGACGGCGGTGACGGCGGGACGCCGAGCGAAGAGGTCTCGTGTTCGATCATGGCATCCTCGATCTTGGTGAACAGGATCTGTGGCGTGCCGATCCGGTGGCCGGCCGGAACCGCGGGCTCCACCGCCCCGTCCCACGTCACGTCCTTCCCCGTTTCGGGCAGGTTCAGCATCTGCAGGATGCGCGCGGTGGAGAACGGCGTGGCCGGCGACATCAGGATGGCGAGCGAGCGGACCAGCTGCACGCAGACGTGCAGCGTCGTTTCGCAGCGTTCCCGGTCGGTCTTCGCGGTCTTCCAGGGCTCGCCATCGTTGAAATACTTGTTCGCCGCACGGGCGAGGTTCATCACCTCCACCACCGCTTCCCGGAAGCGATAGTGTTCGAAGTGTCCGGCGGCTCCCTCCGCGGCCGCCTTCGACCGCCGCCAGCATCGTCCGGTCGGCTTCCCGCGGCGTGCGCAGCGGCGGCACGACGCCGTCGAAGGTCCGCTGGGCGAACGCGAGCGTCCGGTTGACGAAGTTCCCGAAGATGTCGGCAAGCTCGTTGTTGGTCCGCGCCTGGAACTCCTTCCAGGTGAAGTCGGAGTCGCGGTATTCCGGGAGGGTCATCGCCAGGTAGTACCGGAGCGGGTCGGCCGGGTAGCGCGCGAGGAAGTCGGCGCACGTCGATCCCCCAGCCGCGGCTCTTGGAGAACTTCTGCCCTTCGAAATTCAGGAATTCGTTGGCCGGGACGTTCGCCGGGAGCACGTACTGGTCTCCCGCTGCCGTCGTTCCACGCCATCAGCATGGCCGGGAAGACGATGCAGTGGAAGACCACGTTGTCCTTCCCGATGAACGCGACGTACTTCGTCGCCGGGTCGAGCCAGTAGCGCCTTCCACGCATCGGGTGTCCCCCTGGCGCTGCGCCCATTCCTTGGTGGACGGAGATGTACCCCAGGACGGCGTCGAACCAGACGTAGATGACCTTCCGCTCGTAGCCCGGGAGCGGGACCCGGACGCCCCAGTCGAGGTCGCGCGTCACGGCCCGGTCCTGCAGGCCGTCCTTGAACCAGCTGCCGCAGTACTGCAGGACGTTCTCCTTCCATCCGTCCTGCTGCGTCCGCCTGCCGGATGTACTCCTCGCAGCCGTTCCTGGAACATCCCCAGGGGGAAATACGAGTGGGTCGTCTCCCGGACCACGGGGGTCTGCCCGGTGATCTTGCTGCGCGGGTTGATGAGCTCCAGCGGGTTCAGGTACGTCCCGCACTTCTCGCACTGGTCGCCGCGCGCCTCGGGGTTGGCGCAGACGGGCAGGTCCCCTCGACGTAGCGGTCGGGGAGGAACATCCCGGCCTGCTCGTCGTAGAACTGCTGTTCGGCCTTCTCCTTCAGGATCCCGCGCCGGTGGAACTCCAGGAAGAACTCCTGCGCGGTCGCGTGATGGAGCGGGAGCGACGTCCGCGAGTAGTTGTCGAAGCTCATCCCGAACCGCTTCGAACGCCGCTTTGTTCACCGCATGGTAGCGGTCCACCACTGCCTGGGGAGTGATCCCCTCGCTGGTCGGCGGTGAGGGTGATCGGCACGCCGTGCTCGTCCGATCCGCAGATGAACACCACGTCGCGTCCGCGGAGCCGCTGGTAGCGGACGTAGAGGTCCGCCGGGAGATACGCGCCCGCGAGGTGGCCGAGGTGGATCGGGCCGTTCGCGTACGGAAGGGCCGCGGTCACCAGAAGTCGTTTGGGAGTCGTCATGCGGGGCGTTTCAGGATCGATTTGAGTCGCACGGCCAGCTGCAAGAACACCAGTTTAATGTAGACATTTCTCCCCACAAGCGAAATAGCGCGCTCCACCTCGGCGATCGCACCGTGGAGGTCGGCGTCGCCGAAGCGATCGACGAACCGCCTGAGGTCGTCCATCTGGTCGATGTTGATGACGTTCCCGCCGTGCCGGAGCACGAGCGCGTCGCGGAACCAGATCATCTGCAGGAGCAGGAAGCGGTGGACCGTCTCGCGGTCGTTCCCTTCCGTCACGCGTTCGATCTGTTTGCTGAGGTTCAGGACCTGCGCTCCGAGCGCGGCGCCGGAGGAACGCAGACCACGTGCGCCCGTTCCTCCTGAAGATCGTCGCCGAGGAGTTCCACCGCCCGGGTGTAGCTTCCGTTGGCGAGCCGGGCCACCAGGGCGGCCTGTTCCGCGGCGACGCCGTTCCGCTCCATCAGGGCCGCGGCGATCTCCTCCTCGGTCAGCGGGTCGAACCGGATCTGCTGGCAGCGCGAGAGGATCGTCGGGAGCAGGGCGTCGCGGCGGGACGTGGTCAGGAGGAAGAGACACTCGCCGGTGGGTTCCTCCAGCGTCTTCAGGAGCGTGTTCGACGCCTCGTCCCCCATCATCCGCCCCCGAGATGATGAAGACCTTGCTCCGGCCGTCGGCCGAGCGCCATGGAGACTTCCCGGCGGATCTCCCGGATGCTGTTGATCTTGATGATGGTCGCCCGCGGGATCGTGATCCGGTGGTACGGATCGGCGGCCTTTCGCGCAAGCTGTTCGCTGCACGGTCTCGAGGTCCGACGCCGCGAGCTTGTCCAGGGGGCCGTCGTCCTTCCCCTCCCCCTTCCCGCGCGGGAGGGCGATGATGAACTGCACGTCCGGATGCTGCAGGCGGGCCAGACGCTGGCACGAACCACATTCCCCGCACGCCTCCTCCCCGCCGCGTTCACAGTGATGACGCGGGCGAGTTCCATGGCCATGGCGTCCTTCCCCACCCCGGCGGTCCCGTGGAACAGGTAGGCGTGGGGGACGCGTCCCGACGCAGAGCGGAGCGGAGGATCCCTTTGACCCGGTGTTGCCCGATGACCGAGGGCCAGAGCTCAGAAGGCATGGCCGATCCCGAAGTGAATGACCGACTCCCGGAAGGTTTCGTGGATCAGCTGTTTTTCGCGTGATCCACCGCGGGCCCCGGTGCCCGTCGGGTCGTACACGCGGAACCCCCAGTCGATGCCGGAAGGGACCGAAGAGGGTGTCGTAGCGGAGCCCCAGATCCCGACGGCGATCGATGATCGTCCCGAACTGCCGGCGCTTCAGGTCCACCCAGACGTTGCCGACGTCCACGAACGGCACCAGCCAGAGTCGGTCCAGGAGCCCGTCGCGCAGGCCCTGCAGCACGTTGATCCGCAATTCCGCGCTCCCCTCCAGGATGATGTTGCCGCCCAGCTGGGGGTCGCCGGCAGCGATCAGGTCGCGCGACTGCCATCCGCGGACGCTGCCGCTCGCCCCCGCCGAAGAAGAGGTGGGTCTGCGGGATGGAGCGCTCCGGGTCGTTCTTGCTCGCCCCGTACTTCCCGGCGAAGCCGGCCTTGGCCTTGAGCCCAAGGATCACGAACCGGCGGTCGGACATGGTCCATATACCATCGTCCCAGCACGTTGGCGCGGAAGAACTGGGTGACGGCAGCCGCGGGAAGAACGGCTGGAGCAGCTCCCAGGATCCCGGACTCTTCGAGCGTCAGGGAGTGGATGTACCCCGCCGAAGGGATGAAGAGGTCGTTCGACTTGTCCCGCTGGATCGTGAACGAGATGATCGAGTTGAACTGCTGGTCCTGCAGGCGGGCCAGCTGCTGCGTGGTGGCCGGATCGTTGGGGTTGCGAAGTAGTAGTCGTTCTTCACCAGACCGACGGCATCCAGCGTCCATTCCGCGTACCCCGTGGTATACTGGGCGAACCGGCCGGTGACCCCGAATTTGTTCCGCAGGATGTTCTGCAGATACGGGACCTGCTTGTCGATGATGTAGGACAGCGACCAGGAGGCCTGGACCAGGCTGGTGAAGACGTAGGGCTGCAGCAGCTCCAGGGTCAGGTCCAGGTTCGAGACGGCGTCGGAGTTGATGGCGAAGTAGTCGGGGAACTTGGAGAGGGTCTGGGTCCGGAACCGTGCACGCAGCGACAGGATCCTGGCGTCGCCCATGAAGTTCCTGTTGGTGTAGCCCAGCCCCACGCCGAGGTTGAAGGCGTTGTTATCGTCGCTCACGATGAGCTCAGGCGCCAGCTCGTGTTTGTCGCGCGGACGGATCAGGATGAGGCTCGGGATGATGGTCGAGTGGGTGCTGTCCGGCGGGACGAGCAGCGTGATCTGGCGCAGGTCGAAGATCCCCAGGCGGTTCAGCTTCCCTTCGCTGGACATCCGCTTGGACAGGCTGTACAGCTCGCCGGGCTGGTAATCGACATAGCGGAGGATCAGGTCGTCAGTGATGTCGGTCCGCCGGGTATCGCCCCGCAGCGAAGTCGAGCTCCTGGTCGATCGTGATGTCGCCGAACACGCACCGTTTGCCCATCCGGAAGCCCAGGACCACAGAGTAGTTCCGGGTGCTCGTATAGCGGACGGCCCGGGAGCTGTCGCGCAGGAAGAACGCGTTCGGGTACCCGCGGTCGTTCAGGATCCGCAGGACCCGTTTGACCTCTTCTTCCAGCAGGGGAAGGCTGAAGGGGTCCCGCTCGGCGATCCGCGGACTCTGGCGGATCTCCCCCCAGAGGTCGGGAGCCTCCGCCGGGATCCCTCTATATGCCAGCGTATCGATGACCGATCGGTACCCCTCGGCGATCCGAAACAGGACGTCTACCGTGCTGTCGGCGGCAGAAAAGCTGAGCACGGTGTCGATGCGGACCTCGGCGAATCCGCGGTTCTCGTAGTAGGTCCGGAGGCGTCCGGCGTCGAGGGCGAGCAGGGTGGGATTGAACCGATCGGGTTTGCGCCCGAGTTTCTCACTGATCGTGGAGTGAAGGAAGCGGTCCATCCAGCCCGGTTTCGGTCTGGTGACGATCTGGGCGCGGAGCTCTGGCTCGGGCAGCTCTTTGGATCCCTCGAGGCCGACCCGGTCGATCTCGAACCGTGTCACGGTTTGCGGGGTTTGCGCGCCCGTCCACCCTCCCGGTGCCGTCAGCAGAAGCAGCAACCAGACCCACCGGCCCGGGAGGTTCCGGCCGTCTGCCGTGGCGGAAGGATCGGCGTTCGTAGTGCACGGGGGTGACGGTCCAGGCGTTCGGGGGAACAAAAAACCCAGTCTCTCGACCGGGTCTGCAAAGTAGGCATTTCATGGGCCAGAAGCAACGCCCGGGATCAGTACTCCCCTTCATCCTCGAAGAAGAAATCCTGATCGCTCGGATAGTCGGGCCAGATGTCCTCCATGGTCTCGTACGGTTCTTCCCCGTCCTCGAGCTCCTCCAGGTTTTCGACGACCTCCTTGGGCGCGCCCGTCCTCTGGGCGTAGTCGATCAGCTCATCCTTCGTCGCAGGCCAGGGCGCATCATCCAGATACGAAGCGAGCTCCATGGTCCAGATCACGTTCTCTTCCCCCTTTCAAAGCATGTACTTATTTCGCGCTGGCGAGGTATTCGCGGTACCGTGCGGCGTCGATGTCGTCGAAGAAGTAGTCCACCGGGTTCTGTTTCGCTCCCCCTCTGCGGACCTCGTAGTGCAGGTGCGGCCCGCTGACCAGTCCGGAGCGTCCGCTCTTGGCGATGAGGTCACCCCGTGCGCACCGATTGTCCGCGCTGCACCAACACGCGCGAAAGGTGCGCATACAGCGTCGAAAACCCGTACCCGTGAGCGATCTCCACGACGGTCCCGTACCCCGCCGCCGTGTGCCCGGAGAACACCACCTCGCCGTCGGCGCTGGCGTACACGTCCGTCCCGACGTCGTTGATGATGTCCACGCCGGTATGCGGCTTGTAGACGTGGAGGACCGGGTGGATGCGCATCCCGAAGCCGTTGATGGAGTAGGCGCCGCGCATCGGCTTGATCGCGGGCATGTGTTCGAAGAACTTCCGGTTGTACTCCATCCGCTTCCGCACCTCTTCGTAGCTCGCCTGCTGCAGCTTCACTTCGCGGGTGAGCTTGTTGATGAGGGACTGCGTAGCGGTCAGGATCTCGTCCGCCTCGCCGGACAGGAAGGCGTTGGTCATCGGGGGTTTCGCGCCGCCGATGGAGGCTTCGCGGGTATCGGGGTCGATCCGGTGGAGATCGGCAGCCAGGCGCAGTTCATCTCCCCGCTCCGCCACGGAGGCGAGGGAGCGTTCCACGGAGGCCATCTTCTCTTTGAGGTCCCGGAGCTGATCCTTCAACACCCTGTTCTCGCTGCTGAGAAACGCCATCCGGTCGAATCCGAGGCCCAGGACGTCGCCCGCCAGATAGTTCAGCAGAACCAGTCCGCCAAGCACCAGCAGGCTGATCGCCAGGGTGGACCCCAGAACCTTGGCCTTGAAAAAGCGGATTTCTCGGAGCTTAAGGGAAGACCCTGAGAGGACAAAAAACCGTATGTTCCGCAGCATGAGCACCCCCTTAGTTCCGGCACCGGAGCTGGCCATGCAGAATACACAAGCCATGCCACACGATGGACGAAAGCACACAATAACTCACCCCGGAAGCACGCCGAGGATGAGTGCTTTGGGCTGGGTATCCAAAATTCTCGGAAATGATATACAAAAGCCTGCGCTATGTCAAGTGAAAACGGGCACCCGGGACGGAAAAAAGGGCCCAAAATCACTCGAAATCGTGCTCAAAATAGTCGATCGCCCGATCGTTGCTCCCTTTTCTGCCGATTTCGCCCTCCAGCCGCTTTGCCATCTCCTTGGCGGCATCATAGCCGTAGTGGCTGAGGAGGTAGTTCAGCGAGATCACTTCGGTGATGACGGTGACGTTCTTCCCGGGGAAGATGGGGAGTTTCACCAGAGGGAGCTCGACATCCATGAGCGAGACCGTCTGGTCGTCCAGCCCGGTGCGCGTATAGTCCATGTCACTGACCCATTCTTCCAGCTCCACGATGATCTCGACCCGTTTCTGGTATCGGATGGCCCGGATCCCGAACATGCTCCGGACATCCAGCAGGCCCAGTCCGCGGATCTCCATAAAATGCTTCACCAGGTCGGTCCCGGCTCCCATCAGGATGCCTTCCCCCTTCCGGGTGATCATGACCACGTCGTCGGCCACGAGGCGGTGTCCCCGTTCCACCAGGTCCAGGGCGATCTCGCTCTTCCCGATCCCGGAGCGGCCGACCAGGAGCACGCCGACGCCGTAGACATCCACGAGCGACCCGTGCACGACGAGCTGCGGGGCGAACTGGTCGTCCAGGAAATCCGCCAGGAAGTACGACAGCCGGGTGGTCTCAAGGGTGGTCCCGAAGACCGGCACTCCCCTGGCCGCGGCCGCCTCGAGCATGGCGCGGTCGATCGAGTTGCCGTCGGTCAGCACGATGCAGGGGATCTTGAATTCCAGCAGCGGGCGAATGCCGCCGTCCGCGCCTCGGCGGACAGCGAGTTCAGGTACTTGATCTCCGTGTTCCCGAAGATCTGCACCCGGTCATAGGTGAAGAGCTCGACGTAGCCGGCCAGGGCCAGCCCCGGGCGGTGCAGGTTCTTGTCGGTGATCTTGTTGTCGAACCCGTTCTCGCCGTTCAGCGGATTGAGCTGGAACCGGTCCTTCGGCACATGGTGCATGAAGCCGACAGTGATGCTGTCTTTCCTGGTCTCCTTGCCCCGGTCGAATTTCATGGCGGCTCCTCGGTACGCTGTGCTCAGGACTTCTGCTTGATGGCGCGGACCTTGCCTTTGTCCTTCGCCCGGAGCTTCGTTTTGTACTTGGCCAGCTGCTTGCCCAGCTTCTCCGTTGCGGCGTCAATGGACTTCATGAAGTCGTCGGTGCTGACGGACGCGGAGAGGAGGGCCGCCGTAGACCTGGAGGTTGATCTCCGCCGTCTTGACGCTGTTGATCTTCCGTTCGAAGCTCAGGACGACCGTCGCGGCCACGATACCGTCGTAGAACCGGTTCAGCTTCTGGACGGCGTCCTGGGCGTGCGTCTTGAGTTCCGGATGGGCGTGGAAGTGGCGTGCGGTGAACTTGATGTTCATGGTCGTTCTCCTCTCCATGGTGATTACGCCTTGGGATGCGCCTGCGCATAGATCTTCTTCAGCCGCTCCACGCTCACGTGGGTGTACACCTGGGTCGTGGAGAGGCTCTCATGCCCGAGCAGCTCCCGCACGGCCTGGAGGTCGGCGCCACGGTTGAGCATGTGTGTGGCGAACGTGTGCCGGAGGACGTGGGGGCTTTTCTTCTGCACCTCTGCCACCCGTGTGATGTACCGGCTCACCAGCCGGTTGACCCCTTTCGGGCTCATGGGCTTCCCGCGGTCCGTGAGGAAGACCTGTCGTGGAGCGGGTCCGGGTGCCCGTGCCGCCAGCGTTTCCCGCACCGACAGGTAGCCGTCGAGGCGCCTGCTTCGCCGCCGTGCCGAGCGGGACCATCCGCGTCTTGCTCCCCTTCCCGGTCACCCGGAGCGTGGCCGACCGGAGGTCGAGGTCTCTGGCGGAGAGGCCGAGCAGTTCGCTCAACCGGATCCCCGTCCTGTACAGAACCTCCAGCACGTGCCGCATCGCGCGATCCCTCGGGCGTCGTCCGGTCGGGTTGAGCCATAAGCGCCTCCGCTTCACGCTCCTCCAGAAATACGGGAAGCCGCTGATCGAGCCGCGGGGTGGCGATGGCTGTTGCGGGATTGTCGGCCAGGACGCCGGTGCGCACGAGATAGCGGAAGAAGGAGCGGAGACAGGCGAGTTTACGGGCGATACTCCGCCGGGCGAAGCCCTTCCTCCAGAAGAACCCCCAGGTATTCCCGGAGGTGGTCCGTCCGGACGGCGCCGAGGGAGTCCGCTCCACCGCGGCGAGGCGACGGAACTCCGCGAATCCGCGGAGGTCCTCTCTCGTAGGCCGCGACCGTGTGCGGCGAGTAGTTGCGCTCGCTGCGGAGGTAGGTCAGGAAGACCTCCACCGCCTGGGTCACCTGTTCCATGGCTCCCGGCAGCCGGCTCAGCCGGCCGCTTCCTGCGGTTCCTCGCGCGCGACCTCCGCCTTGCACGACGGACAGCTGAGGTATTCGCCGCGAGACTGGTTGTACTTCACCACCATGTAGGCGTTGCCGCACGTGTCACAGGCCTTCGCCACGGGCTTCTCCCACGAAGCGAAATCGCAGTCCGGATACTGTGAGCACCCGTAGAAGACCTTCCGGCGCTTCGTCTTCCGCTCGATGATATCCCCCTGTCCGCACTTCGGGCACTTCACGCCGATGGCGATCGGCCTGGTGTTCTTGCAGGCCGGGTAGTTGGAGCACCCGAGGAATGCGCCGAACTTCCCCCCTTGACCACCATGTCCCCGCCGCACAGGTCGCATTTGATCCCGGCCATCAGCTTCATCTGCCTCCTGTTCGGCGGGGAGCGGTTTGGTGTTCTTGCAGGACGGGATATCCGCTGCAGGCCATGAACCTGCCGTTCCGCCCCCACTTGATGATCATCGGCTTGCCGCACAGCTCGCACACCTCGTCGGTGGCCTCCTGCAGCGACTTCTTGATCGCCGCGCTCTTCTTGTCGACCCCCTCCAGGTCCCGGATGAACGGGTGGTAGAAATCCTCCATGACCTGCTGGTATGACTGCTTGCCGGAGGCGATGGTGTCCAGTTCTTCCTCCATCCGCGCGGTGAACTCCACGTTGAAGATATGGGGGAAGTGCTGCACCAGGATCTTGTTCACGGCGATGCCGAGATCGGTCGGGAAGAGCCGGCGTTCGCGCTGCTCCACATACTTCCGCCCCAGGATCGTGTCCACGATCAGCGCGTAGGTGCTCGGCCGGCCGATCCCCAGCGACTCCAGCTCCTTGACCAGCGTGCTTTCCGTGAACCGCGGCGGCGGTTTCGTGAAGTGCTGGTTGGGGATCAGGTTCGTCAGCGCGGCCGCCTGGCCTTCGCTCAGCGAGGGAGGAAGCTTGGACACCGGGTCGTCGTCGGGCTGCTTTTCCGATTCCTCCACGGCGTCGTCGTAGACCTGCAGGAATCCGCGGAACTGGGGAACGGTGTCCGTCGCGCGGAAGAGATATTCTCCGCCGGTCACGTCCACGGTGGTCTGGTCGAAGACGGCGGCGCTCATCTGGCAGGCCACGAACCGGTTCCAGATCAGCTCGTAGAGATCGTACATCTCCTTTTCCAGGTACTTGCTGACCGCCTTCGGGGCGTAGCGGGTCGAGGTCGGCCGGATCGCTTCGTGGGCGTCCTGGGAGCTTTTCCCCTTCTTGAACTGCCGGGCCTCCGGGGGGAGATACTCCTTGCCGTAGTTGCTGTAGATGTACTCGCGGACCTCCGCCACCGCGTCGTCGCTCAGCCGGGTGGAATCGGTGCGCATATAGGTGATGAGGCCCACGCGCCCTTCCTCGCCGACCTCGACGCCTTCATAGAGTTTCTGGGCCAGCATCATGGTGCGCTTGGCGTGGAAGCGCAGCCGGCGCGCCGCTTCCTGCTGGAGGGTGCTCGTGATGAACGGTGCCGGAGGATTCCGGCGGACGGGCTTCTTCTGGACGGACGTGACCGCGAACTGCTTCGTGCGGATGTCCGCGACGTACCCTTCCGCGGTCGTGGCGTCGCCGATGACCGGGTCTTCGCCGGCCACCTTGAACAGCTTCGCCAGGAACGGGTCGGCGCCTTCGGGCGTGAACTCGCCGATGACGGACCAGTACTCCTCGGCTTTGAAGGCGTTGACGGCCTCTTCGCGCTCGCAGATCAGCCGCACGGCGACCGACTGCACGCGTCCCGCGGAGAGCCCGTAGTAACAGCGTTTTCCAGACGAACGGGGAGATCTTGTAGCCCACGAGGCGGTCCATCACCCGGCGGGCCTGCTGGGAATTGACGAGGTGTTCGTCGATGACGCCCGGGGACTGCATCGCCTCGGCGATCCCCCGCTCGGTGATCTCATGGAAGAGGACGCGGTAGATCTTCGCGGTCCCCCCCGCGATCTCCCGGGCGATGTGCCAGGCGATCGCTTCGCCCTCGCGGTCCGGGTCGGTAGCGATGTAGATGGCGCTGGCCGACCGCGCCTGGTCCTTCAGCCGGGTGATGACGTCCTCCTTGCCGTCGATGGTCTCGTATTCCGGAACGAACCCGCCCTCCACGTCGACCCCGATCTTGCTCTTCGGGAGGTTCTTGATGTGGCCGACGGAGGCCTCGACGATGTACTCGTTGCCGAGGTACTTGTTGATGGTCTTCGCCTTGGCGGGGGACTCGACGATGATCAGCGATTTCCCGTTCGCGCTTGCCGGCGCTTCCGCCTTCTTCTCTTCCTGCGTGGCGCCGGTGCGGGTTCGGCTGGTTCCGTGCTCTTCTTGCGTGTCGCCTTTTTTGTTGGCATCTAGTGGATCGTATCCTCGTTGTTCAACATAATTCTATTGGGTCCGTATTCGCGGGCCGACAGCACGCCGGCGACGATCTCCCGGAGTTCGTCGAGCGACACTCGCTCGTACCCCGACAACATAGCCCGTTCGATGACCGTTTCCAGGTCCCGGTCATGAGCAGGCCCAGCTCCGACGAGCTGGATCAGATAGCCCTGGCCTTCGGTCGGGAGCAGCCCTTTTTCCGCCTCGTGGAGGATCCGCCGGGAACCCGGTCCTTTCCTGGCAACGGAGTGGCTTCGGTCCCCTGCTGCATGATGATCGTGCAGCCAGCTGAGCGCCGCGTGATCTCCGAGGACGTGTAGCCCCGGTCCTGCAGTTCGCTCATGTCGACCTCCGCAAGCTGCTTCTCCCCCTGCAGCTCCGACATCAGGAGGATCAGGATTTCCACGACTCTTTCTTTCATATCGTCGATCCCTCGTGCGCCTGGCCAGCGCAACATACCGCTCTTCCGCCGCCTTCATGCGCCGGGTGTCCGCGGGGCGGCGGTCATCATAGCCCAGGAGGTGCAGCGTCCCGTGGACCGCCAGCCGGGCGACTTCGTTCCCGAAGGTCACCTCGTAGCGCCTGGCCTGCGTCGCGGCCCGGTCGAGGTTGACGTACATCTCCCCTTCCAGCCGGGGCCTGCGGCTCCAGCGGGAAAGCTGATGACGTCCGTCTCGAACGGTGTCCCAGGAACCGCTCGGTTGATCCGGCGGCACCGGTGGCGGTCGATCAGGACCAGGCTGAGTCTCACGTTGCGTGTCTTCTCCCCTGTGAGGACCGAGCGGAGGAGCCGGACCAGCGCCGCGCCCGCCACCCGTCTGCGGGGGTGGGCGTTGCGACCGTGACCTCCGTCATCGGCGCGCGGCTTTTTTTGTTCGTGCGGTCGGTCGCCGCTTCCGTCCGCGCCTGGCGAGGCGAGAGGATGGTATCGGTGAGGGACAGGGCGATCCCGAGAGCATGACCTCCGGTCCGAGACGGGTGAAATCACCCGAGACGATCGACCGGTCGACATTCGCGAACAGGGAACATCCGCCCCCGCGTTCCACGATCAACCCGCTCAGCTTCCCCCGCTGCTCCCCGACGAACGTCACCTCGCCCAGTACTTCGCTGACCACGTAGCCCGAGCAGAAATGCAGCTGGAGGTGGACCCCGGCGTGTAGACGCGAGACGAGGCTCCCCCTTCTGCTTCCCGATGCGGATGTCCGGATAGATCTCCAGGGCCAGCTTCCGGAGCGGGTCCGCCGGCGCGATCTCGAACCGGTAGACATTCCCGTTCAGGCGCGCGAGACGTCCGAACAGCCGTTCCAAGATTCTTGATATCCGATGCGGTGAACGGACAGCGCTCATGATCTCCTCAGCGGCATCCCGCCGGCCTCATGATAGTCAGCATCAGAGTGAATGTCAAGGCAAGCCTCACCAGTTCCAGCTCCAGCCCCTCCGCCGCGGCGACGCATTCGAAGTGGTACTTGCGCGTCTTGATCTCCTTCCGGCACTTCTGCACGATCTCGTCGATCTTGTCGTCGGCATGGGTCTGGTCGTGATGGAACAGGACGAGCTTCTTCACCCGCGCCTCGTCCGCGATCTTCAGCGAGAAGAGGTAGTGGGAGTGCCCCCACCCGACGTGGTTCACGTATTCTTCCGGCGTGTACGTCGTGTCGTGGATCAGCACGTCGGCGCCGCGCGCAAAATCGAAGATTCGCTGGTTCGGGTCGCCGTTCACCTCGAGGTAGCGCTGCACGACGATGCTTGTCGACGTTCTTCAGCGACTTCGCCACCTCGCGGTCGAACGGCTCGTTGTCGCTGATGTAGACAAGCGAGCGGTCCGCCGACGGAGAGCCGGTACCCGAGGGCGAACGTCGGGATGGTTCACGTAGATCGAGGAGAGGGTCGCGTTGAAGACGCGGATGGTCTCTTCCTTGATCGGCCGGAAACTGATCTTCGCCTTCAGCTCGTTGAGCTGGACCGGGAAGTAGACCTTGTCCATCTGGGAGGCGATCATCTGCCGGAGGGTCAGAACCGGGTCTCGCGCCGACGATCGTGAACTCGTTCCCCGAAATGAAGGCCGGCTTGAAGAACGGGAAACCCTGGATGTGGTCCCAGTGCGGATGGGTGATCGCGAGGAACGCCTTCACCGACTCCCCCCTCGCCATCAGGGCGTCGCCCAGCCCCCGGATGCCGGTCCCGGCATCGAAGATCACCAGGTCTTCGTCCGGCAGGCGGACCTCCACGCAGGGGGTGTTCCCGCCGTACCGGACGGTGTCCTTCCCCGGGCGTCGGGATCGACCCGCGGGTCCCCCAGAACTTGACTTTCATACGGCCGCCTCGATCGACGTGCGACATGATACGAGCGAGCGTACTCAACGTAGTTCTTGGCGGACACCGGCAGGAACGCCGTTCTTCGTCCGTCAGCGGCCGGACCACTCGCGCCGGCACGCCGGCCACGAGGACCCCTCGGGGACCACGAATCCTTCCCTGACCACGGCTCCGGCCGCCACGATGGCCCGCGGGCCGACCCGCGCCCCGTCCAGGACGACAGCGCTCATGCCGATCAGCGACCGGTCTCGATCACGCAGCCGTGGAGCATCGCCATGTGCCCCACCGTGACGTCGTCCCCGATCGCTGACCGGGAGGAGCCGCGTCACATGGAGGACGCGCCGTCCTGGACGTTGACTGCGCGCTCCCACGCTGATCGGTTGATGTCGCCCCGGAGCACGGCGTTGAACCAGACCCCGGCTCAGTTCCCCGAGCGACACCTCGCCGATCACCCACGCCCCTTCCGCCACGAAGGCCGAGGGATGGATGGTCGGGCACGACGCCGTGATGCGCGAGGATCGGCACGCCGGCTCTACTCCTTCGCCCTGGGCGGGGTCCATCCCGGCCCGGTTCCACTGCATCAGCTCGACGTCACGCTCCCGATGATCACCTTCATCTTCGCCAGGATCGGGACGCGGGCGTCGTCGTTGCTGAACCACCCCTCGAAGTCCCCCGTGAGCCCGAAGATCCCGATGAACTCCGGCGTTCCCCTCGAACCGGAGGACATCGACCGGATAGTCCACCGCGTCGATCTCGACGGACGTCCGTTCGCCGACGAAGTCGATGTACGTGTTACGACCTTGTTCTCTCACGATGGCCGGGACATTGACCTTCTGCCTGTACGGCAGGCGGTCCCGGGCGAAGAAGAAGAGCGAGAGCCCGTCCTGCGTCGGCGCCGGCGACGCGATCGTGTCGCGCTCGTCGACCACCGTGTCGTTCGGCCCTTTCTCCAGTGATGACCTGTCCCGCGCGCGTAGTCGTACATGTAGCGGTGGAAATTCCACGTGGTCATCCTCCTTCATCTTCCCGAGGAACCACCGCGAGAACACCGTCGGTGTCGATCGTGCTCTCGAAGATGGCATGCAGGTCGACGAACGGGACCTTGCGGATACGAAGTCGATGTCCGCCCGCGTGGCATAGACGCGTCACGCCCGCCCTTGCGCTCGGGCGCGTAGGTCCTGCATCCGGATCTGGCCCAGGTCGAAGGAGCCGTAGCGGACGTTGTAGACCAGCTCCTCGCCCTGCATCAGGACCCGTGGAAGGGGTGGTGCTCTGGGCGTCAAGCCGCGCCGGGCGCGGCGCAGAGCAGCGCTCCCGCGAGGCAGAACAGCAGCGGTGCGGCTGCCGCGCCGCTGTCGCAGCATGGGTCGGGCCACCGTTATTTCGCGCCCGCGAAGTTCTTCGCGATCTGTTCCGCTTCTCCGGGAACAACGAGATCCGCCTTCTTGAACTGCGCGTCCTCCCGCAGCATCGACCGGGAATACCCTTCGTTCCCCCAGAGGTTCCGCGCCATATGACGCCTTCGCGAAGGCCTTCACGTACCGAAGGTCCTTCTCGTACAGCTCCTTGTTGAACTCGATGTTCTTCGCCTTCGCGATCTCCTGGAGGTCCTTGAGCATGTCCGGAGTGACCTCGAAATCCTCCGCGAAGTCGGCGCTGGACTTCCCGTAGCTTGCCCGCAGCTCTTCGCCGTGCAGTTCGAGGTACTGATCGGCGAACTGCAGGAACACCAGCCGGCTGCGCAGGGCTGCACGGTGTATTCCGTTCAGCCGGTCGGACTTCACGATGTAGTCCGGGGTGATCCCGCCGCCGCCGTAGACCATCCGCCCGCCCATGGTCTTGAACTCCGGGCGGGTCGAGTCCTTCTCGGCGTCGTGGCTGATGTTGTCCCGTTCCTCCTCGTCCCGCTCGAACGCCTCCCGCTGGTACTTCATCTTGTCCTGCGCCGTACGGGCGCTGGATCAGCCGGCCGCTCGGCGTGTAGTACCGGGCGGTGGTCAGCCGGAACGCCGAGCCGTCCCGCAGGTCGTACTGCCGCTGGACGAGCCCCTTGCCGAACGTGGTCTCCCCGACGACCAGTCCCCGGTCCCAGTCCTGCACCGCGCCGGCCACGATCTCGCTCGCGGAGGCCGAACCGTTGTTCACCAGCATCACCAGCGTCACATCCTGGAACCTGCCCGCGCCGGAGGAGATGTACTCCTCGTCGAACTCCGCCCTCCGCCCCTTGGTGTACACGATCTTCCTCCCGCGGGGCATCAGCTCGTCGGCGATCCTGAACGACTGCTCCAGGTACCCGCCGGCGTTCCCGCGGAGGTCCAGCACCAGCCGCTTCAGCCCGGTCTGCTTCAGCTTGGAGATCGCCTCGACGAACTCGTCATGGGTCTTGGCGGCGAACCGGTTGATGCCGATGTACCCGACACCGTCTGTCCATCATGAAGACGGCATCCACGGTATAGAGCGGGATCTTGTCCCGGGTGATGTCGAAGTCCAGTAGCGCCCTTCAGCCCCGCCCGGACGATGCTGACCCTGCACCTTCGTCCCCTTCGGGCCGCGCAGCTTCTTCGGCACCTCCTCCTGCTTGATGCCGACGGCGCTCGAGTCGTTGATCCTGACGATCTTGTCGCCCGGCCTGGATCCCCAGGGCCTCGCTCGGTCCCCCCGCGATGGGGGAAACCACCATCAGCGTGTCGTTGAGCACCTGGTACTCGATCCCGATCCCCTCGAAACTCCCCTGGAACTCCTCGTTCACCCGCTGCAGCTGGGAGCTCGGGATATAGACGGAATGCGGATCCAGCTGCCCGACGAGGCCCTGGATGGCGGATTCCGTCAGCTTCTGGGTGTCGACGTCGTCCACGTAGTACTTCAAGGTCAGGCTGAGCACGTCGCCGTACTTGCCGACCTGCTCATGGATGTTGTCCCCCGAAATCAGCTGGTTCAGCAGCGCGCCGGCCAGAAGGCCGAATCCCACCAGCACAAGGACCGTCAGAAGTGAAAACTGTTTCCTCACCGGTCAATGACCTCCCGAAAATTGGCTCGATAGTTGCAATAGTATCCAAATCCCGTCTGAAAGTCAAACAGACGTCACCGCACCGGCTTCCACTCGTTGAGAATGGACCTCCGGAGAAAGAAGACCGCCAGGAAATTCATGAACCACGACGCGGTCACGTGAGATACCCGTACTTCCGGTACCGTCGCGGCGATTCGTAGACCACGACATCGCGGACAGAAACTGACCCTGCCCAGCTTGACGAGCCTGCGGAACATGTCGTAGTCCTCCCCCGCGGCGATCCGGTCGGCGTAGCCGTGGACCCGTGCGGAAGATCTCCGCGGTCATCACGTGGCACTCCCCGCGGCCCATGGCCATCCCCACCCGGTTCATCATGTAGAAGAACCAGTTGTAGAAGCCGTGGTACCGGCGGTCGATGGTCGTCTCCTCGTCGGGGTAGACCGCCACGCTGCAGGTGACCGCCACGACGCCCGGCGCGCGGAGCTCCTCCAGCATCCGGCGGGAAGAACCGGTGCAGGTCCTTGACCAGCGTATCGGCGTTGAGGAAGACCAGGATGTCGCCGTCGGCGTTGCGGGCCCCCTGCGTTGCGCCCGAGGGAGATGGTCTGCTTGATCCGTTCCGTGTTCTCCACGACCTTGTGCGCGTGACTGCGCGCGATCTCCAGCGTCCGGTCGGTGCTCCCGCCGTCGCTGACCACCAGCTGCAGGCCGTACGTGCGAACCAGCTCAGGGGTGAACTGCCGGAGCATCCGCTCCAGAAGCTTCTCTTCGTTCAGGGCCGGGACGATGATGCTGATCATGCGGACAGGGTTTCGATCGTCTGCGACAGGCGCAGGACCACTTCCCCCTGTGCTCCCGGGAGCAGGACCCGCCAGTGGGGCATCAGCACCGATGCCTGATAGAGCCGCTCGAGCCCCCCTTCGGACCTGGAGACGGTTTCCAGGGGAAATCTCCAGAGGGTCGCAGGGGTCCCGAACTGAAAGCCGGTCCGGACCCCCAACCACTCGTCCGTCGCGGAAACCGTGCTGACATCGGTCTCTTCGCCCGCGCTGCACAGTCGCGGATCGTCCGGGGTCTTCCCATCAATGGAGTAGTAGCGGTCGGGAGCGTTCCCTGCCATCCCCCCGATCACCAGCTCCACGGCGAACCAGAGCTCCGCCGGGGCATCCTCGAGGTTCCGGAGGCGGTACTCCACATCGAAGCCCGCCTTCCCGTCGTGGAGGGTGAACGTCTTGGTGATGGAGATCCTGTGCCTGGACCCGTCGCGCCAGAGCGCGCCGTCGCGGTGCAAGGCGATCTCCACCGCACCGCGGCGTTTCCGAACCTCCACGGCGTACGGCTGGTTCACGAAATCCCCGAGTTCGGGATAGACAGCACCGGGAGACCCCCTCAAGCGTCGTCCCGGGCCCCAGGAGGTGGTCCACGAACGAGCCGTGGCGGTACCAGTCCAGGGCGAGGTAGCGCCCGAGGTCTTCTTCCTTGAGCTCGAGTCTGTCGCCGGGCGCTTGTTCACGGAGCTGCCGGTGATACCGTTCTTCACGCCGGCTCAGGCAGTCCAGCAGATTCACCGCCGCGGGCTTGAAGTCCAGCTCGTAGAGCGCTCCGCCCGTCGAGGGAGCAAGCCAGAGGTCCTGGACCCGGGATTCGTACAGGACCTCCTCCCGCCCATCGCTGTCGGCGTCGGTCCGTTCGACGCGCGCGGCACGAGACGCCGCCCGGGCGTCCAGCGCAGACTCGGCCTGTAACAGATGACGGTACGCGGAGAATCGAAGGTAGGGCAGGTAGAGGCCGCCGAACGATCCGTGCCAGTAGACGTCATTGCACTGGGCGGCCCAGACATGCTCACGGACCTTCTCGCTGACCCGCGGTTTTGCGGCATGGCACCGCTTCGCGATGCGCAGCATCTTCTTGTGAAGGTGGTTCGCCTCAGGATACCGCGCCAGAAAATTCCTCCAGGAGGCCCCGCGCACGAAGTGGGCGTTCCCGGCAAACAGTTCGGCCTCCTTCAGCCGGGCCTCAAAGAGATCCAGGCGCGCCCCCGCTTCCGCAGGCAGCGCCCACTTCATCATCTCGACATACGAAGCGTCCGGCAGCGCCACTGTTCCGGTCGGCGGTTCGGCATCGATCACGTCCCCAAGATGCGCGGTCTGGAGCCATGCCCCCGCCTCCACGAGCCGGCGGCAGAACTGGTCCAGCCATCCCTTCTCGAACACATGCTCGTAGGTCCTGGGCCAGACCCCGAACTTCTCGCCGTCATCGGCATGGACGATCGTATGCACGGCGCCGCTTTCCGCCTGCCGGACGAAGTGCTGCATCGTCTCGTCCAGGTCCCTGAACGGGACCGTGTACCGGAGCGTCTTGTCGATGGGAAAGACACGGAGAGTGACGCCACCGTCCTCCGTCACGTAGTATCCCCTGACCGCCTCGGCGGGGACCCCCGCCTGGAGAAAGTGGGTGTCATCCACGCAGACGAATTCCATGTCCGCTGCGGCGATCGACCGCACGAGCGACTGTTCCCACACCCGCTCGGCGAGCCACATTCCCCGCGGCCGCACGCCGAAGAGCGACTCGACCAGCGTCGACAGTTTCCGGATCTGTCCGATCCGGTCTTCTTCCGGGATGACCGCGAGGATCGGCTCATAGTAGCCACCCCCCAGGACCTCCAGCTGTCCGCGTGCGGCGCATTCCCGGAGACGCTCGACGTACTCCGGATGGCGATCCACCAGCCATTCGAGAAGCGGGCCGGTCCAGTGTGCCGTGAACTTCAGCGCAGGGTACCGTTCCAGGACGTCCAGGAACGGACGGTATGACCGGTCGTAGGCCTCCTCGAACACCGACCAGAAGTTCCCCACCGGCTGGTGGTTGTGGACCGCAAAGACGAAGCGGAGGGTCTTCCCGGGGACAGGGGTCACGACTGGTCCTTCTCGGGTTTCATCTGGGGAAAGAAGAGGACGTCGCGGATCGACTCCTGTCCGGTCATCAGCATGGTCAACCGGTCGATGCCGATCCCCAGCCCCGCGGTCGGAGGCATGCCGTATTCGAGGGCCCGCAGGTAGTCCTCGTCCAGGGGCTGGACCTCTTCGGCACCGCCGGCGCGCAGCCGCATCTGCTCTTCGAAGCGGGCCCGCTGGTCGAGCGGGTCGTTCAGTTCGCTGAAGGCGTTGCAGAGCTCGTGCCCGTTGCAGATCGCCTCGAAGCGCTCCACCAGGCCCGCTTCCTTCCGGTGCCGCTTCGCGAGCGGCGACATTTCCACCGGGTAGTCGGTGATGAAGGTCGGCTGGACCAGGTGATGTTCCACCTTCTGGCTGAAGATCTCGTCGATGACCGCCCCCACACCCGCCCCCTTCTCCGTCTCGACCCCCAGCTGCCGCGCGATGCCCTGCAGTTCGGCGGCGCTCTTGCCGCGCAGGTCCTGGCCGGTGAACTCCCGGATGGCGTCGAACATCGTGATCCGCTTCCATGGGGGCGAGAAGTCGATCTCGTGCCCGCCGAGGTGGACCCGCGGCGAGCCGTTCACGGCGACCGCGACCGCGCTGACCAGTTCCTCCACCATGCCCATCATCCAGTGGTAGTCGCGATAGGCGGCATACACTTCGAGCATCGTGAATTCCGGGTTATGGGAGCGGTCCATCCCTTCGTTCCGGAAGTCCTTCGAGATCTCGTACACTCCGTCGAAGCCGCCGACGATGAGCCGCTTCAGGTAGAGCTCGTCGGCGATCCGCAGATACAGGTCCGATGTCGAGGGCATGATGGTGAGTGACGAACGGCCGCGCGAACGCGCCGCCGTACTGAGGCTGTAGCACCGGGGTCTCCACCTCCAGGAATCCCCGGTCGTCGAGGAACTTCCTGACCGTGCTGACCAGTCGCGCACGCTTGACGAACACCTCTTTGACCCCGGCGCTCACCACGAGGTCGACGTACCGCTGGCGGTATCGCAGTTCCTTGTCGGAGAAGGGGTCGAAGACGACCGTATTTCCCTGCTCATCCACCTTCTCTTTCGCGATCGGGAGCGGGCGCAGAGACTTGGCGAGGAGGACCAGCCGTCCGGCATGGACCGAGACCTCCCCCGTCCGGGTCCGGAAGACGAACCCTTCCACGCCGATGATGTCGCCGATGTCCATCAGCCTGAACGTGTCGTAGCTTTCCCCGAGGTCGTCGCGCTTCAGGTAGACCTGGATCCTTCCGTGGGCGTCCTGCAGGTGGCAGAACGAGGCCTTCCCCATCCGCCGGAGGCTCATGACCCGGCCCGCCACGGCAACATTCCGCTGCGGCTGATCGTCCTTGAAGGATTCCTTGATCTCGGCGGAGTGGGCCGTCCGCTGGAACTCGTACGGGTACGGATCGATGCCGCGCTTGCGGAGTTCTGCAAGCTCCTCCCGCCGGCGCAGCATCTGATCGTTCAATTCCTGGGCTTCGTTCTGGTCCATAGGTGTTCCGGCCTGTTGCCTTGGGCCCCCTCTATATATGACACGGGGCGACGTAACCCGCCGCCCCACAGTAGTCAAGGTAGGGAGAATGACGCTGAAACGCAAAGTGACCTCTGCGCATGTCTCAGCGGCTCCCGGTTTCCGCGCTGATCGGTCGTCTCACCGGGAGCTCCTCGGCCCCAGGAAGACGTCCCCGTCGAACCGCCGGATCGTGCAGACCCCGCGCTCAACGACCGCGTCGACCCTGAATGCGGCAACAACGATCCGTTTCCCCCGGTCCTGAGCGATCCAGGTGAGCACACTCCCTGGCAGGGAATCCCGGCTCACTACCGCGGAGTCGAAGAAGATCGCCTCGAAACGGGAGGTCAGCCCCACCACGAGGCTATCCACCACCAGTGAATCCCTGAGGAACACCATCGACAGGTTCCCATCGTTCAACTGCACCTTGACGATCCCGGTGTCCAGCGGCGCAGACATTCCCGGATTCCCCTGGGTGAGACTGAGCCCCCTCAGAGCGAGTTCGGATCCCTGCAACGTCACAGGGGCTGGGCGACGCGCAACGAATCTGCGGTACGTGCCGGCAGACCCTGTCTGCGGAACATACTGGATACCCATGGTGGCGAGGAGCCTGCGCGGAAGCCGTTGATCGTTTCGCGATGTCTGGGAACCCATCGCTGCAGCGAGCGAATCGAGGTCCTCGGTGAACCACGGCTGGAGCGGCCTTGTCCCGTGGAACTCCAGGAGATACGTCACGCCGGCCGAGATCTCGCGCGCGTCCTCTGCGGAGACCCCCGGCGCCCGCCTGGCGACCTTACCGTCCACCAGTATCTGTGCCGCCCCCAGCCGTGCCGCGAGGCGGCTCACCTGACTCCGCTCCGACACCTCGAACGCGCTCCAGGGGCCCACCGACGAAAGGACCGCAAGCGCGCAAAGCGAGGCGGGGATGACCTTGATCGATGCGGTGCGCCGGAGAAGGAAATAGATCGTCATGACCCCCAGCCAGAGGCCGAGGAGCACAACGAAATACCGGTTCTCGGTCATCCCGTATTCCTGCACCCTCCTGCCGATGGATAGAAGGAGCACCGCCACCAGAGGGATCTCGGCGATGTAGAACCACCGGGAGAACCGGAGGATCCAGCGCTCCTCTCCCCTGTGGATGAGCGGATGGACAAGCAGGAGCGAGAAGATACCGGTGACGGAGAATCCGAGGACCAGGTTGGCGACCCAGCCCTTTGGCCAATCCCACGCCACGACGATCTTCGCCACATAGGCATAGAGGATCGCCAGGTAGACCACGACGAGGGGGAGCAGGACGTACTGGGTGAAGAGTTTCAGGCCCCGGGGATACGACGTGTCGGTCTCCAGCTCGTCCAGGCGTTCGGGGACCCCCGAGAAGAAGAACCAGGTGTTGAACACCCCGAGCAGGACGATCCAGAGCTCGAGGTACCGCTCCGGGCGGACCTCCAGCTCGAAGAGGTGGTTCGTCGCGGCCAGTGCGACGCTGAGCCCCAGCTGCAGGACCCCGGTGTAGAGGGACGCCACCAGGAGACGCAGGAAGAGGTTCTTGTTGAACTGCCAGAACCCCTGGGTCTCCCCCCTGCGGGTGAACGCGGTGAAGGCCACGAGCAGGTGGGCCGAGAGGAGCAGAAGCCAGTGCCGGATGCCGGAGATGTACGGCGGCGAGTAGATGTTCCTGCGGAAGGGTGAGTCCGTACCCCACCACGACCAGCGCGAGCAGTCCCTGGATGACGAACAGCCTGCCGCGGGCCGTCCCCCGACGTTCTCCTGCAAAGACCCCGGCGGCGCAGAGCGCGATCCCGAGGGTTGAGGCAATGAAGACGTTATTCAGGACGAACCAGGGGTCTTCCGGGTTGATGTCCCGGTCCACGACGATCAGTGCAGCGAGGCTTCCGACGACGCCGAAGCCGATACTGAACGGGAAGCGGGCGAGCGTCTGCCGCGCCGCGATCATCATGATGCGTACGGAGGGGAGCCTCATAGACACCTCACAGGGATTGAAGAGTCCCGGCGGCCGTGGGTTCGCGGCCCTCGGCCGCCGTTACGATACCGTGACGCTGCAGGGAGACACCATCATCCGCTGCGCGGCAGCGGTGAACGCTTCGGGAACCCGGACGGGGCGGCGTGCTGCATAGTCGAAGAATGCCAGGCCGGTCTTCGCCCTGGCCACTTCACGTCCGGCGCAGCCCAGGCGGTAGACCAGGTCGCAGCCGGTCGTGTGAAACGATGCGATCCCCACGCCGATCGTGAGCACCTCATTGTAGAAGGCCTCGGAGCGGTACTGGATCGCCGCGTCCACCATGATGATCCCCGCCCCGGCGACGTCCCGTTCGGAGAATCCCAGGTTCTGCAGGAACCGGACCCGGGCCTCGTGGATCAGGGCGAGCACAGCGTCATTTCCCAGGTGGCCGCCGTAGTTGATGTCGCCGATCCGGACCGGGAGCTCCGTGGTCCACGGAAGGGGGTGGGGCAGATCGATCCGGATCCGGCTCACGAGAGTCCGCCTCCCATGGTCTCCCCCGGGTCCCTCTGGGTCCGCTCCCGGGTCATGTGTTCGATATGCGAAGCGAACTGCGGGTAATGCGAAATGATGCGGTCGAAGGTCTCCTTGTCGAGCATGTAGAGGTCGCTATAGGCCACGGAGCGGACGCTGGCCGTACGCGGGCGGTTGAGGAGCAGCGCCATCTCGCCGAAGAAGTCCCCCTCCCCGAGCGTCGCGATCACTTCCGTCCCGTCCCTGCCGGTCACCTCCACATTTCCCTCGCTGATGAAGTACATGGCGTTGCCGTGTTCTCCCGCACGGAAGATGTATTCTCCAGGCGTGACGACCACCTGCCGAGCGAGAGGGCGAGCTCGCGCACGAGGTCTTCCGACGCGCCGTGGAGGAAGGGGACCTTCTGAATGATGTCGTGGCGGAGATACAGGGTGACTTCCGTCATCAGTCCGCTCGGCAGCGCATCCAGGAAGTTCGATTCCTCGTATCCCAGCCGCTGGTCCCAGACGTGCGCATGGTACTCGCGGATCTTGGCCTGCAGGGCCTTCGGGATCCGGCGGTAGTTCATGAACGCGGAGAGCCGTTCCATCGTCTCGTGGTAGCGCACGGTGGAAGGGTGCAGGTTGGCGATCAGATTCGCCACGTTGGCGATCACGTAGCTGTACATCGCGACGCCGAAGATCATGATGGCGATCGCATAGACGGTCTCCGCGTTGGTCTTTGGAGTGATGTCTCCGTACCCGATCGTCGTCAGCGTGGTGGTGCAGTAGTACCAGGCGCGGAGATACGTGGTCCACACGTCCTCACCGGGGGCCATGCCACGGAGCGCCACCCATCCGCTTGCGAGGCCGTGGACGCTCCCGCCGATCCAGTAGACGAGCGACACGAACCGGAAGGCGTTCCACTGGCCCATGAAGTGGAGCCTCCACCGGTTGATGAAACGGCGGATCCTGAAGAGCTTTGCCAGCTGGCACACCGACAGGAACTGCAGGCCGGGGAGCACCGAGAGGGGGAGCGCGCTGATGATGTCCAGCACAAGGATCGCCCGTTCGCCTCTTTTCCAGCCGGAGAGGCGCCACTGTACGACGAGGTCCGCAACGAAGAGCACGGTGATCCCCCGGATGACGGGGTCGAACCACCACGGCGATGAAGCGCCGAGCACCAGCTCTGCCGGTACGACGCTGGCACCGATCGTCGCCGCGACGGCGATCACCGCGTTCCAGGTGTCCACGGGCCAGGAGACCGGCCTGGCCATCATCGACATGTGTGTGCTGGTCTTTTCCATCCGCTACCAGCTCCCCGAAGCCCCGCCGCCGGAAAAGCTGCCGCCCCCTCCGGAGAATCCTCCGCCGGAGGATCCCGATGAACCGGACGACCACCCACCGCCGCTGCCGCCGAACCCCGATGCCCCGATACGCTTCTGCAGACTCTTCCCTCCCGGGGCGAGTTTGAGCCAGAGTTTGAACGCCGGGTAGCCGATCAGGAAAACGCCGAACAGGACCTTCCCCGGCAGGTCGCCGAGCATCGCCGTGGGGAACAGGAACCAGAACGGCATGAGGAAGAGATACAGGAACCAACCGACGAACCCCTGAGCGATGATCCCCATGATGGTGAAGATCCCGACCACGGAAAGGAAGATCATGAAGCCCACAAGGCCTGCGAGGAAGCCTTCGACCTCGTCCGTCTCTTCTTCGGCCGTGTATGCGCCGCGGATCGCGGCGAGGATCGCCTCGACGCCTGCGATCGTCCCGCCGTCCATGTCCCCGGCCTTGAATTTCGGAAGCACCTCTTTGCGGATGATCGTCCCGCAGGTGATGTCGGGGAGGTTCCCTTCGAGACCGCGGCCCACCTCGATCCGCACCTTACGCTCGTCGCGCGCGACGACGAACAACACCCCGTTGTCCTTCCCTTTCTGTCCGAGCTTCCAGGTGTCCACGACGCGGATCGCGAACGCCTCGATCTCTTCCCCTTCCAGGGAGGAGACGGTAAGGACGACCACCTGGTTCGACGTGGAGTCCTCGTGCGCCCGCAACATGGCGTCCAGTTTCCCGGCGGCGTCGAGCGACAGCATGCCGGCGGTATCATTGACGCGCCCGACGAGGAAGGGGACGTCCGCCGCGGGGGCGGATGCGCTGAAAACCGTGATGACCAGTGCCAGCAGGAACCACCGGAGCCGGTTCATGACGGTTTCACCCGGAGGCCGTCGGACAGTTCGTCGCGATCGTCGGATTTGATCGCCACACCCTTGCGTTCCAGAAGGAGGCCGCATTTGCCGATCGCCGAAATGAGCCCGTCGGCCGGGCGGCCGCCCGCAAGTCCGTCCACCACGGTATCCACCACCCCCTGCCATTCGGCCTGCTGCACCCGCGCGTTGATCCCGGAGTCTCCGAGCACGAGCACCCGGCGTTCCAGGAGGCTCACGAACAGCAGGATCCCGGTCCGGTCACGGGTGTCAAAGACCTCTTCGTCGACAAAGACCTGAGCGGCCCTCTGGGCGATCCGCTGGTCGAGCAACTGGCGGCCTGCGAACATCCGCTTCACGGAGGGGAGGAATTTGGCCGCCCCCATTCCCGCGCCGAACGCGGCAAGGATCACCAGCAGCCATTCCGCGAAGTTCCACGGAAGCCACGCGGGGGTGAACAGGTAGAGGGTCGCGAGCACGGCGAGGACCAGCGAACCGCACAGTGCCCCGAGGCGCCATTCCGCCACTTCGTAGTCGTCGGAACGGTCCACGACGCAGGGAACGATCTCTCCCGAGGTCTTCCGTTCCGCCTCTTTGACCGCGGCCTCGATCCGATCACGGTCTGGTTGCGTAAAAAGCTTGTCCGCTATCTGCATGGGGTGTCCGCTTCGTTGTCCGCGATGTGTGAATGATACCCAATACCCGTCTGACTCTCAAGACCGTGTCAGGACCGCTCCCGGGTGAACAACAGGCAGTCTCTCGGTTCGTCCCCGATACACGGAAAGACCGCATATCGCGAACGAAAACCGTCCTCCCGGAACCCGATCTTCTCCAGTGACCGCACCGACGCGACGTTCTCGGCGTCGCAGAACGCCCAGAGCTGTTCGATCTCCGGCTGCTCCAGGGCCCAGGCGCAGACCGCCCCTGCCGCCTCGGTCATGATCCCCTTCCTCCAGTATTCCTGTGCGAGCAGGTAGCTGATGTTCGCTCGTGGTTCCAGTCGCAGCGACACGAGCCCGGCGGCTTTGCCGCCTGCGCGCACAACGATCACCCAGTGCGCCTGCGTCCCCCGTTCCCAACGCTCAGCCAACCCGCGGAGCAGGGTTCTCGATTCCTCCGGGCCGGCATGTCTCTTCCAGGTCAGGAACCGCATGACTTCCGGGCTGGCAAAACACGCCGCATAGAGCGGCCCGGCATCTTCGGGCTCCGGTTTCCGAAGGATGAGGCGCTGCGTGGTGAGGGACTCCGGGAGGATCATTCGACGGCCGGTTCGAGCAGCGTCAGGGTCCCTTTTGAGGCGTCGATCTCCGCAGTGGATCCCACAGGGACGGTGAACTTGTTCTCGATGTGTCCGATCATGGCTCCCGCGAACGCCGGGATCCCGAGGGGGCGGATGTGGTCGTTCAGGACCTCAGCAAGGGTCAGGGAGCCGTAGCCCGGACCGGGGTCGCACCCGGTGCATTTACCCATGACAAAACCGGCAAGGCGTTCCAGCACCCCCGCCAGCTTGAGCTGGGTGATCATCCGGTCCACCCGGTAGATGTGTTCCCCGTCCTCCTCCAGGAAGAGGATGACCCCGTCCCAGTCCGGCAGATACGGCGAACCGAGCATCGCCGTGAGGACCGACAGGTTCCCACCGATCAGAACGCCGCGCGCGGTCCCCGGCGTGATCGTCTCGATGCGATCCTTCGTGGCGACGAGGTTGTCGCCGACGACCCTGGGGTTTTCCATGGTCGGCGTTCCGCCGGCCATCAGCACCGACCGGAAGAACTCCACGCTGAACCGGTTCCAGGTCGAGGTCCCGACGGGGCCGTGGAACGTCACCAGTCCGGTCTTCGCATGGATCGAGACCAGAAGCGACGTGATGTCGCTGTAGCCGGCCAGGATCTTCGGATGAGACGCGATGGAGGCGTAGTCAAGCATCGGGAGGATCCTGTTGCATCCCCACCCGCCGCGGACGGCGAGGATGGCGTCGATCGCGGGGTCGGCGAACATGGCGTTGATATCGGCAGCCCGGTCCACATCACGTCCGGCGAGGTACCCGTACCGGTCCAGCACGTGTGCGCCCGGCGACGCCTTCAGGCCGAGCGCTGCGAGCGAGGCCGTGACCAGGGTGATGTCTGACGGATCGAACGTCGCTCCTGCGGGGTTGATCAGGCCCACCGTATCCCCTTCCTTGAGTCGCGGCGGTCTGATCCGTCGGCGGGCAGGTTCGTACCGGCCGGTGGCCTGCCGGAGCGGGACCAGCACGCTGCCGGCGGCAAGGAGCGAGAGCATGGTGCGTCGATGCATCATCATTGTGGCCTCCTGGCCGGCTGCGGGGCGCGGAGGAGGAACCGACCGGCGGTGTATCCGTCACGCCCGAGCTTCTGGGCATTCGCCTCGACGAATGCCCGGATGGCTTCCACCGGGATCGCCTGAACGATCCCGGACTCGATCTCGGTTCGCTTTTCCACGTAGATGTCGCCGGAGTACGGGACCGTGGGGTCGTACTCCTGAGGATCCGCTTCCGGCCGCGGGGCGAGGACATGGCTCGAACGCCCGGAGACGGCGCGCACGAGACCGACCAGCTCAAAATTCGGGACGCCGTCCCTGATGGCCAGCGCGATCCCGCCGCTGAAACCGCGGTTGAACAACGCATCGACCAGGAACCCCCCTTTACCCCCTTTGTTCGGGCTGCTGACGATCCCCTTCGTGACCATCTTGTTGCCCGACGGATACCCGAACATGTAGACGAACGACCCCCAGAAGAGGTCTCGGGCCTCCCCGAGCGGGTAGGCGAATTCCGGGATCTGTGCGGGTAATTCAACGGAGAATTGCCGGCCGATCAGCGCGAGGTCCGCCTGGTGGTCCAGAGCGAGGATCTCCACCTCGCCGCCTTCGGGCAGGGTGGAGACATAGCTCAACTGCCGGTTCTTGAAAGCGATGTTCCTGATGTAGGGAGTGGGTTTGCCCTCCGCGTCGCGATGGTACGAGACCACCGTATCGTCGAACGCCACCACGTGGGCACAGCTGAGGAGGAGGACCCTGCGTCGATCGGACGCGATGACGGTGGCGGTCCCGGAAGAGGTGCTGGTGTAGAAGAACGAACTCCGGTCACGGGCGGCCAGCAGCGGGTCGGTCACTCCCTCGAGCCGCACCTGCATCTCTCGCGGAAAGGGGAAGGATTTGTAGTACGCGATGCAGCTGACCATCATGACGGTCTGGCTGATCTCCTCGAGTTGCGCCGAGCATCCCCGGTACGGGAACTCCGAATCGTAGTCCCCGTCATTCAGGAGAGGATACACCTCCCTGGTAGGTCGAGGAGGAGCAGGAGAGGGCGAGCAGCGCAAGCCCGATCGCAGTGGCGGAAGAGACGGAACGGCTCAGCATGGCTGCCTCAATCGTCGGCGGTGATTCCGGCAAGCTTCCGGAGCGCGCGGATCTCTTCGCGGCTGAGCGGGCGGACCTGCCCGCGGGAGAGTCCTTCGATGGTGACCGGTCCGTATCCCACCCGGTCGAGTTTCTCCACCTCATAGCCCAGATGTTCGAACATCCTGCGGACCTGCCGGTTGCGCCCTTCGTGCAGCGTGACCGCGACGCCGAGTCCGCGCGTCCCCGGGACGGCGAACACCTCGGCCGCGGTCGAGAGGCCGTCGGCGAGAGGGACTCCGTGCCGCAGACGTTGAAGGTCCTCGCGCGCCACTGCCCGGTCGCAGGTCACCATGTACATCTTCGGCACGTCGAACCGTGGATGCATCAGATGGTGGGCGAAATCACCGTCGTTGGTCAGCAACAGCACCCCGGTGGTGTTCCGGTCGAGCCGACCGACGGGGTACACCCGTTCGCGTGTACGGACGAGGTCCATGACGGTGGCCCGCCCCCGCTCGTCGCTGATCGTGGTGATGGTGTCCTTGGGCTTGTTGAGGACCAGGTAGAGGAAGTCGTGCACCCGGAGGGCCTGCTTCCCATCGACGAAGATCTTGTCCCTGAGCGGGTCCACGCGGGTCCCCACTTCCTCCACGACGACGCCGTTCACGCTGACGCGCCCCTGGAGAACGAGCTCATCCGCCTTGCGCCTCGAGGTCACGCCGCTCGTCGAGAGGAAGCGGTTGATCCGCATCAGTCCGACCGCGGTTGCCCCCGGCTGACCGGTGGCCCGCTCAGCCCGGCGTCCCTTCTGTTGTCGGGAGGTCGGCGGTCCCTGCCGTTTCGGGGAGTTCTGGCGCCCGGTCTTCGGGGAGTTCGTCCGCCCGGTCTTCGGGGACGTCCGGCCGTGTCCCGATCTGTTCTTCAATGAGGCGTTCCTCCTGCTCCTTGAGAAGCCGCTTTTCGACCTCGAACTCCGCCTCGGCCATGAGTTCATCGATCTCCCTCGGCTTGGGAAGTTCGGAGAGGTCGTTGAGTCCGAATCGTTTCAGGAACTCCTGCGTGGTGCCGTACAGGAGCGGCCGGCCCGGGCTCGCTGCCCGTCCCACGATCGCCACCAGGTTCCGCTCCAGCAGTGTGCGCAGCACGTAGTCGGTGTTCACGCCGCGGATCGCTTCGATCTCGGGCTTGGTGACCGGTTGCCTGTAGGCGATGACCGCAAGGCTCTCCAGGGCGGAGACGGAGAGCTTGCGGCTGGACTTTTCCCGCAGCATCTTGCCCAGCCAGGCGCCGTACTCGGGCCGTGTCGCGAACTGGTACCCCCCCGCCACGTGCACGATGCGGAACGCCCTGCGGGAGGTTTCGAACTCCCCGTTCAGCTCGTCGACCATCCCGAGCACCGATTCCTCCGCGGCCCTGCGCGAGACCGTGGCCTGATCCCCGCCGAACACGATGTCCGCCAGCTGCCGCGCGCTCAGCGGCTCTTCCGTGGCGAACAGCAGCGCCTCGATGATCTCCTTGTCCGTCATGCGGCCGAGGTCGACGAAAACGGGAACTGCAGCGGCTGCAGGAGGATGTCCTCCCGCCCTTCAGCCGGATGCAGCGAAAGGATCTTGTTCTTCATCAGCTCCAGGACCGCGATCACCGTGACGATGATCCGGATCTTCTCCGTCATGTGGCGGGCCAGCGAGAGGAATGTGCTCGGCCCGTTGGCCTGGAGGAAATCCATGACGAAACTCATCTGCTCGTCGACCGAGACGCTGAGTTTGGTCACCTCGTGGACCATCTTCTTGGGCATGTGGTCCATCGCGGTCTTGTACGCCGCGATGAGATTGAAGAGCGAGACGTCCTGCAGCACTTCGCCGGGTTCCTCTTCCGGCGAGGATCGCGTGTCGGCGTCGGAACCCGCGGTAGTAGACCTTGCGTTGCTCCTCGTCCATGGTGGAGAAGTGCTCCGACATCTCCTTGTACCGCTTGTATTCGATCAGGCGGCGCACCAGCTCGGCCCGCGGATCCTCCTCGTCCTCCGCCCTCTCGTCCTGTGGCAGCAGCATCCGGACCTTGATCTGCATCAGCGTCGCGGCCATCACGATGAAATCCCCCGCGACCTCCAGGTCCAGGGAGGCCATCAGATGGAGGTACTCGAAGAAATCCGTGGTGATCTGCGCGATGGGGATGTTGGTGATGTCCAGCTCGTCCCGCTTGATGAAGAAGAGGAGCAGGTCGAGCGGTCCCTCGAAGTCCGTGAGCTTGACTCTGTACATGGGCTATCCGAACCTCATGGCCTGGTGCACCTCGGCCATCGTCTTCCGTGCGCGCTGGCGCGCCCGGTCCTCGCCGTCTGCCAGGATGGCCTCGACCTCTTTCGGCATGCGCTTCGTAGCCTGCCCGCCGCTCACGCAGCGGGGCGAGCGTGTCGGCGACGGCGACGCCGCAGCGGCGCTTGCACTCCACGCAGCCGAGGACCCCGGAGCGGCAGTCGCGGTCGATGGCCGGCGCTTCGCTCCCGTTGAACTTTGCTGGTAGCGTGAAGACCAGGCAGACCTCCGGGCGGCCCGGATCGTTCTTGCGGACCTTCTGCGGATCCGTCACCGCCGTGCGCACTTCTGCTGGATCGCCTCCGGCGGGTCGGAGAGCAGGATGGTGTTGCCGGCCGACTTGCTCATCTTCTTGTCCCGTCGAGTCCGGGCAGCCGCGCGAATTTCGTCAGCTTCGGGTCCGGCTCGGGGAAGACCGGGCCGTACTGGCTGTTGAACCGGCGGGCGATCTCGCGGGAGATCTCCACGTGCGGGACCTGGTCCTCCCCACCGGCACGAGGTCCCCCTTGTAGAGCAGGATGTCGGCCGCCTGCAGCACCGGGTAGCCGAGGTGACCGTAGCTGACATTCTCGATCTGCAGGTCGCGGACCTGGTCCTTCACCGCCGGGTTGCGCTCGAGCCGGGCCGCGGTGATGAGCATGGAGAAGAGCAGGTGCAGCTCCGCGTGCTCCTTGATCTGCGACTGCCGGAAGACGGGGCTTTTCGAGGGGTCGATCCCTGCCGCAAGCCAGTCGATCACCATGTCCATCGAATTCTGGTACAGTGCCGAGGAGTCCAGGTTGGTGGTCAGCGCATGGTAGTCGGCGACCAGGTGGTAGTTGTGGTATTCGCCCTGCAGAGCGACCCAGTTCTCCAGCGCGCCGACCAGATGGCCGAGATGCAGCCTGCCCGTGGGCCGCATGCCGCTCAAGATCGTCTTCTGTGATGTCATGGATTCCTGGTGGCCCCCGTGTCCCCTGAGGGCCGGCGGGGGTCAGTTGAGAAACAGGTAGGGCTTCCAGCGTTCATCGAGCGTCCCGACGAAGTGCCTGATGAACGTCACGTGGTTCGGCCGGACGGGCGTCCGTCTTGAGAGGAAGCTGCGCCTCTTCGGGGGTCCGGTCCCCCTTCCTGTTGTTGCACCGCACGCAGGCGCACACGAGGTTCTCCCAGGTGTCTTCCCCACCCCGCGACAGGGGAATGACGTGATCCAGCGTCAGCGGGATGTCCGCCCTGCCGCAGTACTGGCACCGGTGCCCGTCGCGCCGGAGGATGTTCTTGCGGGAGAGGATGATCTTCTTGTACGGAACCCTCACGAAGACCGACAGGCGCACGATGCTGGGGAACGGCATCGCCACGGAAACCGCGTGGACCTCCCTCCCGTCGTGCGCCGCGATCAGTTCCGCTTTCCCGAGGTACAGGAGCACGATGGCCTTCTTCACGTTGATCACACTCATCGGCTCGTAGTTCTGATTGAGGATCAGAACCTTCGCGTTGAGCCGCCCATGAATCCCGTTCCTACGTACCTGGACGCTGAAGTCGCTCCTCCCTCTCTCGGATGCATTGCTTGAGATGAACCCGTCTATCCGATGGAAAAATATACCATTCCATCGTCCGAATGTCAAGAAACGGCCCAAAAACGAAGACCCCGCAGATCCCTTCCGACCAACTGCCGGAGGCATCTGCGGGGTCCGCCACTCATCGCCGGTCGCTCTGCCGCGTCACCGCGGCAGGCACGCGGTGTTCAATCCGGGATCTGCACGGCCATAAAGGTGGTCGTCTCGTCATCCACCTGCACGCGCATGAGGATCGAGTCCCCCGGTTTGCGGCCCTTCGACGATCTTCTTCAGATCGGCGGGCGTGTTGACCTTTTTCCGGTCGGCCTCGAGGATGACCATGTCCTTCCCCAGCCCCCGGTTGGACGCTTCGCCGAAGTGCTTCACGTCAACCACCAGCACGCCGTATCCGACGTTCAGTTCCTTCTTCTCGTCGGAGGAGAGCGCCCTGACGGTCAACCCCAGGCTCTCCAGGTTGAGGGATTTCGCCGTTGGAGCGGGCGGTTCCTCGGCCCCACCCTCGTTCTTGGCGGTCGTGACCGGTTTGTCTTCGCGGGGCCTCAGGGTCACGTCCTTCTCAATGGTCTTCCCGTCGCGGAAGAGCTTCAGCTTGACCACATCGCCGATACGTTTCGTCGCGATGTACGACTGGAGTTCGTTGTTCTCCAGGGTCTGCCGGCCATCCACGGAGAGGACCACGTCCCCCTCCTTCACCCCGGCAACCTCCGCGGCCCCGCCCTTGACGGTCCCCTGCACCAGAACCCCGCCGGCCTCAGGGAGTCCGATGGCCTTCGCCATGGTCTTGTCGACGGTGGTGATGGTGACGCCGATATAGCCGCGCCGGACCTCACCGTGTTTGATCAGGTCGGAGGCGACGCGCTTCAGGAGATTCACCGGAACGGCGAACCCATACCCCTGGTACATCCTGTTGGTCGTGGCGATGGCCGTATTCACACCGATCACCTCGCCGTTCATGTTGACGAGGCCGCCGCCGCTGTTGCCGGGATTGATCGCCGCATCGGTCTGGATAAAATCCTCGATGCCGTAGTTCGTCCGCCCCTGGCCGCGTTCGTTGATGATGTTGATGTTGCGCCCCAGCGCGCTGACGATCCCCGCGGTCACCGTGGAGGTCAACTCCAGCGGGTTCCCGACCGCCAGCACCCACTCGCCCACCTGCACATTGTCGGAGTTGCCGAGCGCGGCGACCGTGAGGTTCTTCGCCTCGATCTTCACCACCGCCAGGTCGGTCGTCGGATCGGTCCCGATGAGTTTCGCCTTGTACCGGGACTTGTCCATGAACACCACCTCGATCCCGTCCTTGTCGGCTTCAGCGACGACATGGTTGTTGGTGGCGATGTATCCGTCGGGGGTGATGACGATCCCCGAGCCCGAGCCCCTCTGCGGGCCCTGCTCCGGGACCTGGAAGTCCGGCCCCCAGAAGTGGAAGAAATCGCGGGGCATATTCCGCGGTTGCTGGGCCTTCCCCGAGCTGGTCACGTTGATGGAGACGACGGAAGGCCGCACCGCCTTGGCGACGGCGACGAAGTTGTCGCTGAGCGCCTTGACCCCCGCGTACTGTTGCGGGATGGGCGTGGGACCGCCCAGTTTCACGTCGTCTCCGCTGAGGGCATAGCCCGGTCTCCACTCCGTTGGAGAGATTTGCCACCAGCAAAGCACCGATGACGATCCCCAGGGTGATCAATCCGAGGGCCGCCAGAATCGCCTTCTTCGTCATACCTTCCGCATCCTCCTTCTGCCTGTCGTGTTCTGTGGTTCTGTGGTTTCCATGATTAGACAACCGTTCTGGCGATGTGGTTTACAGGCCCCCTCGAAGAGATTCGAACACCCGCTGCGAACGCAGAGGGGAGAGCCATTCCAGATGGTGGTGGAGCGTCCGGCGCAGGGCTGCCGCCACCCGCTCCTCCAGGAGCGCCGACATCTCCAGATTGAGCACCGCCTCCGGGTCGCCGGTGTTCTGCAGGTACTGGAGCACTTTCAGGACCTGGATCGTCATGTCGGCGATCCCGACGGCTTCCCGGGAGCAGTGGTGGCAGAGGACCCCTCTTCCCGTATCGAGCAGCGTTCCCCCGCCTTCCGGGACCGAATCCACCGTGTTCCCGCACCGGGGGCAGCGACCGAAATCCGGGCAGACCCCCAGCAGATCCAGCAGGCGCAGTTCGAACGCATACAGCGCGTTTCGCGGTCTCTTCTCCGCCCCATCGATCACTTCCAGTGTTCGCGCCACCAGGTCGTGCAGGCGGACATGCTCCTCCGCCCCGTGCGTGGCAGCCGAGGTCAGCTCCACCACTGCCAGGCCGGCCTCCATCTTCGCCAGGTCGCTCTGGAGGTACTTCATCTGCCTTCTCAGGTCACACTGGGTGACCAGCTGCAGGTCCCGGTGTTCCTTCCTGTACACGACCGCGGTCACCAGGTTCATCGGCTGGAACGCGGCCGCCATCTTCCCCCTGGGCTCGCGCGCTCCCTTCGCGACGACCGACATCTTGCCGTACTCGCGGGTCAGGAGCGTCGCGAGCAGGCTGGTGTCACGGAACGGGCGCCTTGCCAGGACCACGGCTTCGACCTTGACGATCATTGCGGGAGTCTCAAGCGCCGAATGGATTCCCTGTACGGGGGGGTCAGCACCCCCAGTTCTGTAACAATCGCCGTCACCAATTCGTTCGGTGTGACGTCGAACGCCGGGGAGAACACGTCGACGCCCGCCGCCGCGACCCTGGTGCCGGCGATGTGCGTCACCTCCTCGGGATCCCGTTCTTCGATGACGATCTCGTCCCCTGTTTCCGTGGCCCGATCCAGGGTGGTGCTGGGAGCGGCCACGTAGAACGGTACCTCGTGGACGCTGGCCATCAACGCCAGCGGATACGTTCCCACCTTGTTGGCCACGTCGCCGATCGCGGTGATGCGGTCGGCCCCGACGATGACGGCCTTGACCAGCCCTTTGCGCAGCACGGTCGCCGCGGTACTGTCGGTGATCAGCGTGACGGGGATCCGGGCTCTGGTCAGTTCCCAGGCGGTCAGCCGCGCCCCCTGGAGCAGCGGCCGCGTCTCGTCCACGAATACCCTGCGGATCTTCCCCTGTCGCGCCGCCGTCGGTGATGATGCTCAGCGCCGTCCCCGCACCCGCGGTCGCCAGGGCGCCGGCGTTGCAGTGGGTGAGCACGGCGGAGCCCGGCGTGATGAGCGCGGCGCCCAGTTCACCGATCAGCCTGCAGGATTCGACGTCGTGGCGAAAGATGCTGTCCGCGTGTTCCAGGAGCACCTCCACCACGGAAGCGGGAGGCAGGGCCTCTGAACGGTCGAGCGCCGAGCGCATGCGATCCAGCGCGGTGAAGAGGTTCACCGCCGTAGGACGGGTCGAAGCGAGAAGGTCGATCGCCGCGCGGATGGAGGGGAGGAACTTCGGGACGGGACCGCGGCCCGACTGCATCGCCGCCAGGACCACGGCGTACGCGGCCGCGACGCCGATGGCCGGCGCTCCGCGGATCCGAAGGGCGCGGATCGCCTCGGCCACCATCGTGATGGTCGGCGGTCTCAACGTACCGCTCTTCATGCGGAAGCAGGGTCTGATCGAGGAACCGGAGTCGACCGTCGGCCCAGCGAACGGCCTCGATGTGCATGGCGGGTCAGTCTTCGTCGAACCTTGACAGCTCGCGGAACTCGCGGAACCGGTCCTGGATCTGAAGGTACGTGAGGTCCCGGCAGGCCGTCAACACTGAAATTTTCCACGCAGAACGATGCGAGGGTGCTTCCGTAGATGACCGCGCGCTTCAGGTTCTCCTCGGAAATGTCGTCGGTCCTGGCAAGCCAGCCGACAAAACCACCGGCGAAGGAATCGCCCGCGCCGGTCGGATCGAAGATGTTCTCCATCGGATAGGCGGGAGCCGAGAACACCATCTGTTCGGTCAGCAGCAACGCCCCGTGCTCCCCTTTCTTGATGATGACGACGGAGGGGCCCATCCCCCGGATCACTCGGGCCGCCTTGATCAGGTTCGGCTCCTTCGACAGCAGACGCGCTTCGGAATCATTCAGGATCAGGACGTTGATCCGTCTCAGAGTTTCCCGCAACTCCCGGTTCTTCCTCTCGATCCAGTAGTTCATCGTGTCGCAGACGACGAGCCTCGGATTCTCCATCATGTCGAGGACCTTGCGCTGAAGATCCGGGTCGATGTTGCCGAGGCAGACGACGCGGCTCTTCCGGAACCGCTCCGGGATCTTCGGGTCGAACTTCTCGAACACGTTCAGGTCCGTGGCAAGCGTGTCCCGTTCGTTCAGATCGTAGTGATATCGCCCGGACTACCGGAAGGTCTTCCCGTCGGCGATCACCTCCAGCCCCTCGAGATCGACGTTCCGCTGTTCGAGGAACGCCATCCCTTCGCGGGGGAAGTCGCCGCCGACGACGCCCACGAGCCGGACCGGATTGAAGAAGTAGCTCGCCGCTGCCGAGATGTACATTGCAGACCCCCCCACCGCGTCGCGCACCGAACCGAACGGGGTCTCGATCGTGTCGAGGGCAACCGAACCCACCACCAGGACGCTCACGGGCAGCTCCGCAGTTGTGTCGACCAGGAAAAGAGAACAGCGTGTATAGTAACCAAGACGCCGAAGAGAAGCAAGAGTGGTGCAACAGGCCAATGCGGGCTGGATCCGGGGGGTACCGGGAGAGCGGCTTACGGCATCACAGGGGGATCTCGGTGAGCGACGCGGCGGGTCCGCCTCCGACGATCTCCTCCCTCACGATCCCGATCCCGTGCCGTTGCCCCGGCCACGCCATAAGCGATGCGGCACGATCGAACGACGCCCACTGGAATTCGACATGCTCTTCCGAGAGGCGCACCTTCGCGGCAGACTCGACCTCCACGGCGAACCAGGGGATCAGGTGAACCGCGTTCCGCTTTCTGTCGAAGAACGAGTTCACAAACGGGACCGACCACATCCGGAGCGGCTTCAGACCGGTCTCTTCACCCACCTCCCGGAGCGCCCCCTCCACGGCGGTCTCCTCCCCTTCGAGCGTCCCCGTGATGATCTGCCAGATCCCGGGATACCGGGGTTCGTGGGGAGCCCGCCGCAGGACGAGGACCCGGCCAGTATCGCCGGTCCGGCTGAAGACCACCACCTCCACCACGCACGAGAGCACCTGCGTCATGGTTCCCTCCGTTGCCGCTCCGTGAACGAATCGATCTCTTCCGCCGTCAGCGGGCGCACCCCCCCCTCCGGCAACCGCGCCAGTTTCACGGCCCCGATCCTGACGCGGTGGAGCGCCACCACCTCATAGCCCAGCGATTCGCACATCCGGCGGATCTGCCGGTTCTTTCCTTCGGTGATGGTGAATTCGTAGCGGCCGGCGCCTGCGGACCTCACGACCGCACCACCCACTTCCGTCCCCCCGCGGAGTGTCATCGGGTTCTGGAGTCGATCGAGGTCCCCGCGTTCCAGCGGCCGGTCCAGGGTGAGCAGATAGGTCTTCTCGACCTCCCCCGCCGGTCCCGTGACCCTTTCGCCGAACGACCCGTCATTGGTGAACAGCAGGAGCCCGGTCGTCTCCAGGTCGAGCCTGCCGACGGGAAACACCGTCGGCAGTCCGTGAGGCAGAAGGTCGTAGACCGTTCTCCGTCCGCGTTCGTCGACGCGGGTCGTCACGACCCCCGCGGGCTTGTGGAATGCCAGGTACACCTTTGTGCGGCCGCGCCGGTCATTTCCTTCGACCTCCGGCATCTCCGTGCGCAGGTCGATCCAGAGGTCCGGATCGCGGACGATGCTCCCCGCCAGCCTCACCTTTCCGTTTTCGATCAGCGAGCGGGCCTGAGACCGCGAGCAGATGCCGAGTTTGGAAAGGGCTCTCGCAAGCGTGACCTGGCTCTTTTCCTGTCGTGATCGGGTGGACACGGTTCGATGGCGCTGGATGTGGTGTCGGGCGCGGGGACTACCGGGTTTCCGTGCTGATGGCGGGAACGCTATGGAGTGAGGCGGCGTGACGTACGGCTGACCGGATGGCCGACGACGCCGCGGCCGCTCCGAGTTCGGCCACGACATCCGTGGGCTGGACCACGCCGCCTCCCATCAATGCGAAGACCACGTCGCCGTCGAACATCGTGTGCACCGGCTGGATCGCGCGGGCGAGGCCGTCGTGCCCCCGCTGTGCCACCCTGTTCGCATCCACCTTGGACATCAGACAATTCGCAAGGATGACCACCAGCGTGGTATTGCCGATCTGCGGCAGCGGAGGCCGCTCGATCTGCAGCCGCCGCAATGGGTCGGTGTCGGCCCTCCACCCACCGCCGGGAAGTCGCGCCCCGGCGAGCACATTCCCGCGTTCGTCCAGGACGTCACCCACGGCATTGACGACCGCTACCGCCGTAACGTGCAGTTCGCCGCTCCGGATCGACGCGATCCCCAGCCCCCCCTTCATCCACCCCTCCATCCCTCCCCACTTGCCGATGGTCGCCCCGGTCCCCGCACCGATGCTCCCCTGCGCGGTCGCCCGCTCTTCCGCCGCGGAACAGGCCTGGTATCCTTCAGCGGCCCCGGGGCGCACGGACCGCGACCCGAGGTTCAAATCAAAGATGACCGCCGAGGGGACGATCGGGACGATCCCCCACGGCGTGCGGTAGCCGATCCCCCGCTCTTCCAGAAACTGCATCACGCCGTCAGCGGCTGCCAGGCCGAAAGCGCTCCCGCCGGTCAGCAGGACAGCATGGACCTCCTGCATGCTCTTCTCGCTCCCCAGCAGCGCAAGCTCCCTGCTCCCCGGCGAATTCCCGCGGACGTCTCCTCCTCCGACGGTCCCCGAAGGACAGAGGATGACGGTGCAGCCCGTGGCGGCATCGCTGTCGGTCCAGTGGCCGATGGCGAATCCGGGGGGAAGCGCCGGGGGCGGGGCGGAGAGTTCGGAGGACATATCCTGCGCACTCAGTCGAAGTTCAGCCGGTGGATGGCGGAGAGGACGATACCGCAGGCGACCCCGACATTCAACGACTCGGCCGCACCATAGCGGCGGATCGACACGCGCACATCGGCAAGTTCTTTGACCTGGTCCGACAGCCCCCATGCTTCGTTGCCGAAGACGATGACGGAACGGTTGGCGTATCGCACCTGGTCGAAGTGAGCCTCACCCGAAGCGTCCGCGGCATACACGGTGAATCCCTCGGCCCGCGCGGCGGAGAGTGCCGGAAGGAGGTCGATCTCTTCCGCCACCGGGACGTGGAAGAGCCCTCCCATCGTCGCGCGGACCACCTTCGGGTTATACAGTTCCACGCAGCTGTTCCCGTGCAGGATCCCGTTGATGCCGAACCAGTCGCAGGTCCGGATCATGGACCCCAGGTTCCCCGGATCCGACACCGAGTCGAACCCGACGAGCACCGAGGCACCCGTCCCCTTCCGCAGGATCCTTCCGGTGTCCGAGCGGCGTTGCCGCAACACGGCGAGGATCCCGGGCGAAGTGACCGTATCGGAGACCGCCGAAAGCTCACGCCCCGAAGCCTCGACGATCGTGCGGGTTTTCTTTCTCAGGCGCTGAAGCAGCGCGTTGCCTTCCGGGGTCTCGGCGAACTCCCTGGTGTGGTATACGCCGGTGATCTCGAAATCCGAACTGGCGGCTTCGGAGGTCAGGCGCGATCCTTCCACGATGAAGAGTCCGGTCTCCCCCCTCGCCTTCTTGTTCTGGAGGGCCTTCAGGTCGTTCAGCATGTGCTTCGGGAGTGGCATCGCCGGAATGATACGCAACCGACCAGCGAGAAGCAAGCCGGCGGGCCGCTATTGCCAGACGAGCGGGAACACCGTGTCCGGTGTGGCTTCGAACATCAGCGCACCGTCGTCGTCCGTGCGCCCGTAGAGAATGCCGCGCTCTTCCAGGCGCCGCAGCACGTCCGCCGACGGGTGACCGTGCCGGTTGAAGCGACCGAGGGAGAGCGCGGCGTAGCGCGGACGAACCGCTTCGAGGAACTCCTCCGAGGTCCCGGTGAGCGAACCGTGATGGCCGACCTTCAGCAGATCGGCTCGAAGGAAGTCTCCGTAGGCGGACGCCAGCGCGAGCTCGTGCGTCGCAGGCTCGTCGCCGGTCAGCAGGATCACCGCCCGGCCGTAGACCACTTTGAGCACGATCGAGGCCTCGTTGCCTGCGCCGGCCTCAGACGGTGCGGCCGTGCGCGCAGGGGCGAGGACGTAGATCTTCGCTCCACCGATGCTCAGGGAGTCGCCGGCCGACACGATCGACGATCGTTCGCGCATCCGTTCAGGGAGCAGCGACACGAGGCTGTCTCCGGGAAGCAGGATCCTCCCCACGGGGAATGTACGCACGAGGGATCGCAGACCTCCCGTGTGGTCGTCGTGTGCGTGCGTCAGCACCAGCACATCGATCCGGCCGACCCCCAACCGGGAAAGGAAGGGGACGATCACCTTCTTCCCGGAGTCGGACGCGCCGCCGGGAGGACCGGTGTCCACGAGCATCGTCGAACCACCCGGGAACTGGAGGAGGATCGCATCCCCCTGGCCGACATCGAGCACGGTGCACCGCATCGCGTTCGCGGCGAAGGGAGGGACGACATTCCTCGGCAGGAAGGCCCAGAGCGCCAGCGCGCCAGCAAGCACCACGACCAACCGCCGGGCCGTTGACGGTGGACGGAAATGGATGGCGAGCGCAAGGGCCGCAAAGTACGGTATCGCATCGACGGCGGCATACTGGTAGGTGTCGATCGCGGCGAACGGCACACTCCCGGCCGCCTCGACGATGACCAGGGTCCAGTGAAGAAGGAGCCGAAGAGCCTCTCCGTAGACCGCGCCGAGCCAGCCCCAGACGAACGAGGCGGCCACCACGGTCATTCCGAGCAGGACCGCCACTCCCGATGCCGGAACCACCAGGACGTTCGCGAGCAGCCCGATCACCGACACGCGGCCGAAGACCGCCGCAGTGATCGGCAGCGTGCCGAGCGTTGCGGCAAGCGTGAGTGCCGCAAGGTCCAGTGCGCCGAGCGCGAGCCGCCGGTACCATGCCGGACCTCCGACGGCGGCATAGATCGCCCTGAACCGGGGGAACACATGGACCAGCGAGAGGACGGCGACGAACGACAGCTGGAACCCGACATCGAAGAGCTGCAGGGGATCGAAGGCCAGGACGAGCAGCGCGGCGGCGCCGGTCACATTGTACGGATCGGGCCGCTCATGCCGGGTCCTGGACCAGAGGAACAGCAGGGCCATGATCGTGGCCCGGACGACCGGAGGCTGGTTCCCGGTCAGCACCATGTAGAACAGCAATCCGAGCGAGAGCATCCACGGTCGGAGCGGACGCGGACACCGGACGACGGCCAGGAGCAGGAACAGCGCTCCCGCGACGACGGCGACATTCGATCCCGACACCGCGAGGATGTGGGCGACCCCGGAAACGGCGAAGGCCTCCTTCAGCGTGACGGGGAGTCCTCCGCGCTCACCGATCAGCAACCCCTTCAGGAATTCTCCCTCGTCGCCGCCGACCGTTGTATCGATCGCCGCGAGGACCGCCTTTCTGAACGGGAAGACGACGGACCGCATCACGGCAGAGCCCGCGTCCGTTCGCAGGACCCTGAGGCTCCCGGTGTCGCGGATCAGCAGCAGTCCGGCGATCCCCTGGGCCTCGTGGAACCGGCGAAGATTGTACTCTCCAGGGTTCCGCCTCAGCGGAGGCCGGGCCAGGATCCCCTGCGCCTCGATCACCTGGCCGTATTCCAGCACGGGTCCGGTCTCCCTTCTCCGCCGGAGGGTGACCAGCAGCATGCCATCGACGGCGGTCTCCTTCCCCTCCGTCGTGATCCGGACCGAACCCAAGAGGCATCGCGTGGTGGTCCCGGTCACCGCGGGGGGAGAGGCGATCTCCCCCGAGACACGGACCAGCCGGCCGGTGGGAAGAGCATGATCCAGGGGGGAAACCACAAACAGGTATCGGGAGGCTCCGAGGAAGAGCGCGACCAGCAGCGGAAGGACCGAGGGGCCGGCGGGACGCCGTATCAGAGAACGGGAGAGGAGCAGCGCCGCAGCAACGAGGCAGGCGAGGATGGGCCATCGGAACGGCAGCGCCGGCGGCAACAGGGAGGCTCCGAAGATCCCCAGCGCGGCCGCGCCGGCCGCGAGCAGCGCTGGATAGGTCTGCCGGGGAGAAGCCGCGTTCACGGGAGCACGGTCCGCAGGACCATCGGCGTCACGACGCGCAGATCCGGCTTCCCGTGGGAGGATTTCGTGACCTCCGCAAGCGAATGGTCGAAGCCGGGACCGGCGAGGATGAGCGGGACCGGATTCCTGGTGTGGGTCTTCACGCTCAGATCCTCCAGATTCCCGTGGTCGCTCGTGATGACCAGCCTGAAGACCCCGCGCTGGAGGGCCGGCAGGAGGCCCTCGAGAACGCCGTCGAGCCGTTCCAGCACTTCCACGGCTTCCGACATGCTCTGCGCGTGGCCGGCGTGATCCGTCCGCCAGTATTCGAACAGAACGAACTCGTGTTGCTCCGTCAGCGCAGCGAGCCGGAGTCCCGCTTCTCCGGGAGTGACGACGGGGATGTCCGGATACCCGAGGGATCTCCACCCTTCTCCGGTCACGTCTGCGGAGACGCCGAGCCCGCGAAGCAGCTCCTGATGGCGGCGGATCTGGATGCCACTGAAGAGGCACGACATCGTCGTGACGCTGATGCGGGTCCTCCGGTGGGTGATGTAGTCGAAGAAGCGCTGGGGAAACGCGTTGGCGAAACAGGGATCCCTGCCCGCGTCACGGAGCAGGCGGAAGAGATTCTTCTCCCGGATGATCGGCCGGAGCGTGGAGTAGGGATAGGGTCCGAAGTGCTTTCCCGCGATCCGGGCTCCGTTTTCCCCGGTGAACAGGGCGGTCTGTCCGGTGCCGCTTTGCGGGAGCCCCGGAACACCGAGATTGGCGTCCAGGGGGATGGTCCCGCCGTACGCGCCGCGGATCGAGCGGTTCCGGTACGAAGGGAGTTCACCCCCGAGGATCCAGCGCAGAGCCGGAAGCCGCGCACGGAACAGGGGGTTCCGTCCCGGATCGCGGGCACCGAGGCCGACACCGTCCAGGAACAGCATCAGGACGTGCATGGCCCTATCGGACCCGGGAGGTCTTCGCCTTGATGTACTTCGCCCACGCGCTTTCCACGGAGGAGAACTCCTCGCCGAGGTGTTTCCGGAACACGGTCTCGATGCTCCGCGTGCCGTCGAACTGCCGGTAGAGCGCCATGGTCTTCGCAGTGCCGAACCGATCGATCAGAAAGAGGAGCGTCTGGCCGAGGATGTACTGCACGTCCTCCAGTTGCGGCGGCTTCTGGTGGAGCTGGAGGTCCTGTTCGAGGTCGGAGAACGATGTGAGTTTCGCCCCGACCGGCGTGGTCAGGTCCGGGAGGATCCCCGAATGGTGGACCGCATAGGCCTCCCTCAGCCATCGCGGGCATCCGTCGTTCCCCGACTGGTCCAGGAACGCCATGGCGAGCTCATACGCCAGCCCGCTTTCCAGGATGTTCCGTTGCACCAGCGCCTGGGTCGGCTGGGAGTGGAGGATCCCCCTGGCGAACAGGGCGCCGCGCCACGGACTTCCGAGTTTCGTCTCCGCGAGGAATTTGCCGACCGAGCCGTAGATCCGGACCCGGATCTCCTTCTTCGGTTCGAATCCGAGTTCCGTCTGGATGGAGGCGTAGTCCTCTTCCAGGAACTCCGTCTGCGTCCGCACATCGGTCTCCGTGCAGCGCGCGGTCGTACTGGAACTCGAACCGGGGTGTGGTGAGCGAGGCGAAGGTTCCCTGGGCGTTCGCCGCCGGCCCGCGGGCGGAAATGGCGATGAGGAGTCCCGCCGCAGCGAGGTGCGCGGTGATCCGTAGGTGCGGTGTCTGCATGTCACGTTCCCGTGCTGTTCTGGATTGAATCGATCAGGATCGTCACCGGCCCGTCATTGACGATGGTCACTTCCATCATCGCACGGAACTCGCCGGTGTGCACCCGTTCCGGGCCGAGGATCTCCCTCATGGCCTGAACGAACGTCTCGTAGAGAGGCTGGGCCACTTCCGGCCGTGCCGCGTCGACGAAGCTGGGACGGTTTCCCCGGCGAGTCTCGCCGTACAACGTGAACTGGGAGACGACGATCACGCTCCCCTGCACATCGTCGAGGCTGAGGTTCATTTTCCCGCCGGCGTCTTCCATGACCCGGAGCGCCGCGCATTTCTCGGCGACGAAGCGGGCATCAGCCGCTGTATCTCCGTTGCGGATGCCGAGCAGGATCACATAGCCCCGTCCGATGGAGACGCGGATCTCGCCGCCGATCGACACACTCCCCCGGCTCACGCGCTGGACGACGGCCTTCATGCTCTTGCCTCCGGCGGCATCCCGGCGACACGCCTCCAGAACCCGGGGGATCCCCGCGTGATCGGGGTGCACCACGACGGAGACAAGACCGGCCTCGCCGGCCTTTTGCGCGCACCAGACGTCCTGGCCCGACCCCATTTCCATCAGCAACGTCCCTCCGTCGGTCAGCCGCGACGGCCGCGAACGCGAGGATGCGCGCGAGGAACAGTGTTCCGTCCCCTCCGTCGGTCAGCGCCTCACGGGGTTCGAATCCAAGGACCTCGGGCTGCAGGCGTTCGTAGTCTGCGAGCGGGATGTACGGCGGATTGGCAAGGATCAGGTCGAAGGACCTGTCCGTGAGGATCTCCTGCCGGATATCTCCCTGCAGAAACTCCACGCGTCCGGGGAGCAGGCGCTCCGCGTTTGCGGCGGCGACCTCCAATGCCCCGGAGCTCAGATCGATGGCGGTCACTTCCGCTCCCGGTACCCTTGCCGCCACGCTCAACGCGATGCATCCGCAGCCGGTCCCGATATCCAGCACCCGCGGCCGCTCCAGGTCCTGACCACGGAGCAGTTCGACCGCCCGTTCCGCCAGCAGTTCTGTTTCAGGACGCGGGATCAGGACGCGCCGGTCGACGAGGAACCGGTGTCCCAGGAACTCCGTATCGCCAAGGATGTACTGCAGTGGCTCATGGTCCAGGCGGCGGCGGTACATGGCTTTGAACCGCGAAACCTCGTCGCGGGTCAGGGGACGGTCGAATTGCAGGTAGAGGTCCAGGCGCTTGAGGTCCAGCACGCGGGCGAGCATCCATTCGACGTGCAGGCGCGCCTCTTCGAATCGGAGGGATCCCAGGTGCGCGGCGGCTGAATTCATCAGGGAAAGAACCGAATGATCGGATGGCGGGTCGGCCGCCGGCGCGGGCGGGGATGAGGGATCGTGGTGCGTCACGACGGAAGGCCTCCAGGATCGTGGCCTGCGGGAGCCAGGCGCCGCGCCATGCGCGGATCCACGACGCGCCGGGCAAGGACATAGAGCCCGGCCACGGAGAACACCATGCTGATGATGAACATCGCCGTGAAGCCGAAGTGGTCGACGATCCATCCGGCGACGATCCCCGACAGGTAGAACGGCGCGAGGACGGTGTTCATCAACCCGATGTAGGTGGATCGCTGTTCGGGCGGACCGTACTCCACGGCGAGGTTGTAGCGGGCCATCAGTTCCGTGCCGAGGTTCACACCCGGCGAAGAGGAACACGAAGTAGAACATCCAGACCCCGGGCGAGGCCAGCGCCACCAGCGTGGCTCCGAGCGCGGCGCCCCCCGCCAGCAGCAGCGCCACCTTGTTCCCCCGCTTGTCGGCGACGTATCCGATCGTCACGGCGCTGACCACCTGCACCGCCACGATGCTGAGCGTGAACTGCCCGACCACCTGTTCACCGGGAGCCCAGTGCATCAGGGCGTAGACGGTGAAGAACCCGAGAGGCATGTTGGCGATCGTCAGCAGGGCGTTCGCGACCAGGAACATCCGGAAACTCCTGTTCTCGCGCAGGACCCAGCGGGAGCCGCACCAGGTATTCCCCGAACGGCTTGCGGTCCACCACCTTGCTCGGCTCCGCCTCGTCCAGCCTGCGGAGCATGGACATGAGCCCATCTGGAAGAGGAAGGCCACGAACAACCCGATGGCGTAGTTGTGCGGGAACGCGAACGTGGCCAGCAGCCATGTCAGGAAGAGGCTGGCCACAAGTCCCGAAGCCCCCCCGAGGGAATTCCTGATCCCCACGAGCCGGCCGCGGCGGTCCACGGGCGTGAGTTTTGCGAACAGGTCGAACCAGCCCGGGGGTCGAGATCCCGACGAGCACCTGATTCAGGACGAGCAAGGTCACCAACATGCCCAGCGCGATGGCAGGATGTCCGGCCCCGAGCAAGGCGATCCCCACGGCGATCACCAGGATCAGCAGACGCTGGGGAAGTCCCGTGTGCACCACCCAGGGTTTCTTCCATGGATGGGTCTCGACATAGCGGGCGGCGAAGATCTGCGGGAGGAATGCTCCCCCGTAGATGATCAGGGGGAGGGCCCCCACGATGAGGTTGCTGCCGCCGAGGCGGGTGATGAGCGCGGGAAGAACGGTCTGGGGCGACAGGAATGCCGCCGGAGGTGATGTAGAGCGCTCCCTCGACGATGTTGGTACCGTAGTTCCGCGACTCCCTGGTCGGGAAGTACTCCGACAGCCGTTTCACCTGGCGATGGCCTCCGTGAGAGGCGGGACAATGGCGCCGCTTGAGTACACGATCGTGCCACCGATCATGGTCGCGAGTACGGAGGCGCGCGGGATCCGTTCCGCGGGGATCTTCATGATGTCCTCCGAGAGGACCACCAGGTCGGCCCACTTCCCTTCTTCGAGCGATCCTTTGACCTTCTCCTGGAACGCCGCCCTGGCGGCCCAGAGGGTGAAGGCGCGCAGGGCTTCGTCACGGGTCATGCGCTGCTCGGGGAACCATCCTCCGGGCGGCTCGCCGCCTGGGGTCTGCCGGGTCACCGCGGCATAGAAGCCGAGGAGCGGATCGGGGCTCTCGACCGGTGCGTCCGAACCCGCCGGGATCTCGTTCTGCAGGTCGAGAAGGGTGCGCCAGGCGTAGGCGGTGCGGACCCGTTCCGGTCCCAGCCGTTCCTGCGCCCACGGCATGTCGGACGTGCAGTGGGTCGGCTGCATCGACGGAATGATCCCGGCCCGGTGGAAGCGTCCGGCGTCCCCCGGATCGATCACCTGCGCATGCTCGATGCGGAACCGGAGGTCCGCACCGTTGAGGCCATTGTCGTTGAACGTGTTCTCGAACACCGTCAGCGCGATCGCGTTGCGCTCTGTCGCCGATGGCATGCACGCACAACTGGAATCCTCTGGCGGCGCACTCCTGTGCCGCGGTGCGGAGCACCTCTCCCGCGGTCACGGTGAGGCCGCGTTGGTCCGGAGCGTCGCTGTACGGAAGGATCAGCGCGGCGCCCCTGGACCCCAGCGCCCCGTCCACGTACATCTTGAGCGCGCGGACGGTGAGTCGGCCGTCGAACGCATCGATCTCCGGGCCACGCTCGCGGTATCGGTCCCACAGCGGTCCCGTCCCATCGATGGCGCAGTAGAGCCTCAGGGGCAGGCGCCCTCCGACATCAGTTCCCGGTAGAGCTCGAGCCCGAGCGAATCGACCCCCATGTCGTGCATGCCGGTCAGTCCCAGACGTGCAGCATTCCGCGAAGGCGGCGAGCATCGCCGCCCGCCGTTCGGCCGCGGCGTGGGCGGTAGCGCCCCGAGCAGGAGATCCATGGCGTTGTCCACCAGCACCCCCGTCGGTTCGCCGGAAGCATCCCTGATGATGTCCCCCCGTCCGGGTCGCGGGTCGCTGCCGTGATGCCCGCGAGCGACAGGGCCCGCTGGTTCACCCATGCAGCGTGTCCGTCGATGCGCGACAGGTAGACGGGATGTCGGGGGCGGCCGCATCCAGCGCCTTGTGGTCGGGAACCGCTTGCCGGGCCAGAGGTTCTGGTCCCAACCCCGCCCCCGGATCCACTCTCCGCTCCCGCGCACGGAGGCTTCGGCGGCGACGCGCCGGCAGACCTCCTCGACGACCGCATGCCGGCGACGTTGACGGCGCGCAGCACCGCTCCCAGGCTCTCGAAGTGGGCGTGCGCGTCAATGAAGCCCGGGATCACGCATCTCCCCTGCAGATCGATGGTCTTTCCGGCTGAGAACCGTCGACGCAGCTCTTCCGTCGTCCCGGTCGCAAGGATCCTGTCCCCGCGGACCGCGACCCCTTCCGCCACGCTGTTCGTGCGATCGAGGGTGTAGACCACGCCGTTCACCAGGAGAAGGTCCGCCCGGGAGGGGCGGAGGAGGAAGTACAGTCCCGCCACGACGGCGGCGACCGTCGCGACAACGATGACCCACGTGGAGGTTCTCATCTACTGGCGCGGTGTCCGTGGTTGTTCGGGCATAATATCATGAGAATCGCCGAAGTTTGCAACTGCAGGGATCGTTGGCTATGTTGATTCAACACCAGAGGGAGCGCCATGAAACGGAAGCAGCCGTCGAGCAAGAGATTCCCGCCGGTCCCCGCGGACCAGTTCGAGGAGTATGTCCGCATCGTGCGGCGTGTTACGCCGGGAGTGCCCGTGGGACCGGAAGCAGACGCACCGGTCGCTCCGCGACCAGCTGATCGAGGAGACGTACGAGGTGGTCGAGGCGCTGGACCACGAACGATCTGGCCAGAGCTCCGGAAGGAACTCGGCGACCTGCTGCTTCACATCGTCCTGCAGGCAACGATCGCCGAGCAGGCCGGAGAATTCACCCTGCGGGACGTTCTGGCCGAATCAGCGGAGAAGCTGATGCGCCGGCACCCGCACGTCTTCGCGCAGCGCCAAGGTGCGGGACACCGCCGACGTGCTGCGGAACTGGGAACGGATCAAGATGGCCGAGGGGCGGGACTCGGTGTTGCAGGGGGTCCCGCGCGCATGCCCTGCCCTTCAGCGCGCCCTCCGCGTGCAGGAGCGGGCAGCCAAGGTGGGGTTCGACTGGGAGCGGCCGGACGACGTCTGGAAGAAGGTGCGGGAGGAGCTGGAGGAACTCCGCGAGAGCCTGCGCGACGGGGACGCGAGGAGGACCGCGAGGAGGAGTTCGGCGACCTGCTGTTCGCCCTGGTGAACTACGCGCGGTTCCTCGACATCAACCCGGAGCAACGCTTTGCGGCGGACGGTGAGGAAGTTCATGAAGCGATTCCAGCTACATCGAGCGGTCGCTGCAGGAGCGCGGGAAGACGCCGCAGGAATCGACGCTGGAGGAGATGGACGAGCTGTGGGAAGAGGCGAAACGTGGAGAGCAGGCGGTAGAGGGCTACTCCTTCGGCCTGTCGTTCTGGTCCTCCCCTGAGGCACCGTGGTACTTCTCGTAGGCGTCGATGATGTCCTTCACCAGCCGGTGCCGGACCACGTCGTTCCTGTCGAAGTAGACGAAGGCGATCCCCTCCACTCCCCGCAGCACATCCTGGATCTGCACGAGGCCGGAGTCATCTTGCTCGGGCAGGTCGATCTGCGTGACGTCGCCGGTGATGATCGCCCGCGAATTCGGGCCCAGGCGGGTCAGGAACATCTTCATCTGCATCGCCGAGGCGTTCTGCGCCTCGTCCAGAATGACGAAGGCGTTGTTCAGCGTGCGTCCGCGCATGTAGGCCAGCGGAGCGATCTCGATGACGCGCTTCTCGATGTAGCCGCGGAGCTTCTCGGCGGGGATCATGTCGTCCAGCGCGTCGTACAGCGGCCGCAGGTAGGGATCGATCTTTTCTTTCAGGTCGCCGGGGAGGAACCCGAGGCTTTCGCCCGCCTCCACGGCGGGGCGCGTGAGGACGATCTTGGTGATCTCGTTGTTCTTGAGGCGGCGACGGCCATCGCGACGGCGAGGTAGGTCTTGCCGGTTCCCGCCGGCCCGACGGCGAAGACGATGTCGTTCTTCCGCACCTGGCGGAGATAGTCGCGCTGCCCCGGCGTCTTCGCCCGGATGATCTGGTTCTTCGTGAAGAGGATCGTGGCGTCCAGCTCGTCGCGGCTGAGCGAGGAGGCGATGGATCCCGGCAGTGCGGGTTCGCCGTTCGACCATCACGAGATCGATCACGGTCTCCACGTCGTTCGTGGTCAGCGCTCCCGTTCTTGTTCAGAAGGAAGATGAGTTCCTTGAAGATCTTCTCGAGCTGTTCCACCTCACCCTGATCGCCGCGCAGGGTGATGTACTCCCCCCGGACCACGATCGACGCATCGAACCGGTTCTCGAGAATCTGGAGGTTGGCATCGTTGATGCCCAGCAGCGCGAAGGTGTCTCCCCCCTCGATCCTGATCTTCTTTTCGACCACTCCGCCGTGCTCCCTTGTCATCCCGTCAGAAAGACAGAACGGCAACCCCCTGGCAGTGCAGGGGATTGCCGTTCGTGATGGTCCAGCGTACCAACGCCGCGCAACTACTTCTTGGGCTCAGCAGCTTTTTCAGGAGCGGGCGCCGGCGCAGCGGAGGCCTTCTTGGCGTAGTACTTGTTCGCCGCAGCCTTCTCCTCCTTGTCAGCTCGGTCCCCTTCGGGATCTTCAGCTTCTGTCCCTGCTGGATGACATCCGGATCCTTGATCTGGTCGCGGTTCCCCTGCCAGATCTTCGGCCACATCCACGCGTTGTCGTAGATGTCCTTTTTCTTCGAGATGTTCCAGAGGCAGTCGCGATCCCTCTGCCAGGTCCCGACGGTGTACACCTTCACCTGCGACTGGAGGGCATTCACGAGGCTCTTGTTCTTCTCGTTCAACGCGGTCAGCCTGTCCCAGAACTCGGGGATCAGGGAGAGCTTGTTCTCCCAGAGACCGGCGACGGTCTTGGTCAGCTCGTCGACCTCGCCGCTCCGGGCCATCAGATCGGCGTCGGACAACCGGGTCAGGTCGTTCGCCTTCGCTTCGGCGGCTTCGATCTCCTTCGCGAAGGCCGCGGCCTTCTCTGCATCCGCACCGACCATGGTGTACAGCTCGTCCATGCCGGCCTTGTAGTCGCCGTCCGCTTTGGCGGATTCGGCCTTCAATGCGTCGATCTCTCCATTGAGAGTCTTCAGCTTCGCGTTCAGTTCATCGCGCTGGGCGGTGTACTTGGCGATCTCCTGCTGCCACTGCTCTTTCGTCATTTCCTGTGCGCCGGCGGACCCGACAAGAAGCAACGCAGCAAGCATCACGAGGACAACATTCCGTAATTTCATTCGTCGACTCCTTCGTTCGATGGTCGTGATTCTTACTTACCCAGCCGCTGCTTGACGATCTGCTGGTCCTGCTTGACTTTCGCCACTTTGGCGTTCTTCTCGGCCACTTCCTTCTGTAATGTGGCCTTTTCCTGCTCCTTCGAGGCAACTTCCTTCTGCAGGGAAGCCACTTCGGCCTTGAGGTCGTCCAGCTGCTTCATCTGGGCTTCGTCAGGCTTCGAGGAGCAGCCGACCAACGTCATCGAGCCAAGGAAGAGGAGAGCCACGGCGACGATGGTGACCTTCCTGGTGATGGTGAACATTGTGAACCCTCCGTGTATGGTAGATGTTCGAGGTGCAGCGTGAGAGGTAACTAGATGTGAGCTGATTATACCAAAAAATGTTGTCTTTGTCAATGACTAAGTACGATGAACGGCCGGCGGGAACTCCCTGAGAGATGTGGACTTAGCGGTCGGGGAGCAGACCCCTCGACGCGAGACTGACGCAGCGTTCCCCGGCCACGATCAGGTGGTCGTGCAACGGGATCCCCACGATCCTCCCGGTCCGGGCGAGTTGCCTGGTGATCTCGATGTCTTCCGCGCTGGGTTCAGCATCACCGCTCGGGTGGTTGTGGACGGCGATGATGCCTGCCGCCAGCGCGTCGATCGCTGCCTTGAAGACCTCGCGCGGATGGACCAGGCTCGCGTTCAGCGTGCCCCGGAAGAGCTCCAGCTCCGCCGTGACGCAGTTCCGGGTGTCCAGAAGCAGCACGATGAAGACCTCCACCCGCAGGCCCCCGAGCCGGGGGACCATTCGCGCGGCCACGTCGTCGGGGGTCCGGACGGATGCACTTCGCCTCGCCGGCTCCGCCTGGGCCCGGCGGCCCAGCTCGAAGGCCGCCACAACCCCTGCCGCTTTCGCCACTCCGACGCCGGTGAATCGCAGCAATTCCCCCACGCTGCTGGAGGCCAGCTGGCGCAGGGTGCGGCCTCCGGCGAGCATGGTCCGCGCGACGTCCACGGCATTTCTCGGTCCCGCCCCGGATCGGATCAGGAGGGCCAACAACTCCGCATCGGAAAGCGCCCCGGGCCCCTTTTCCATCAATCGTTCGCGGGGGCGGTCCTGCTGGGGCCAATCACGTATCCCGGCCGCCTCCGGGCGGGGCGGCGGTCCATGGACCTTCTCACGGAACCGCTTCAAGATTGATCTCTCCGACCTTTTCGATCCGGTCGGTCTTGTACCGGAGAACATTGATCCAGCTGTTCACCCTGCGCGGATAGAGGCCGATCTTCGAATGGAGCCCGTTGTGCTCGCGCACGACCGCCAGCATATTGCGCAGCCCCCCCTGGACGTGCCCCCATCGCGGATCGCTGTCAGCATGAGCCGCGCGGCGTCGTAGCCGTACACCGCATTCCGGGTGGGGCGTTTCTTGAACCGCGCGACATACCCGGCCTCCCATGCTCCGTTCTGCATGGTTGCCGGATCCAGATAGGTGTCGGATTCGAATATCACCCCTTCACAATACCGCTTGTGGGCATCGAGTTCCGGGAGCGTGTTCCACTCCATGGAGCCGAGGATCTGCGTCTGGAAGTTGAAGTAGATGATCTGCGACGACACCACGCCGATCTCCTCCGGCGCCCCGATCGGCGCGAAGAGCCCCTGGATGGAGGTCACGGGGTACTCCAGGCTGTCCAGGCGCGGCTCCTTGTAGACCACCGGAAAGTTCACCGAGTCCAGACGTGCCCTGGCGTCGGGCCCGAGGATCAGGGTCGCAGGGACCTGCCCCCCTTTCCCCATCAGCGAGTCCAGGCGGCGGGGCGGGATCCCGAGATCCACCAGCTTGAGGAGGTCCGCCTGCTTCATCTTCCCGGTGAACGGGATCAGCGGCTCGGCAACGTCCAGCATCCCGGCATGCCGGATGGAGGTCAGCTGGCTCTTGAGATCCTGCGCCCCCCGCTGATACCACTCGGTGACCAGGACTTTCGCACCGCGCTCGGTTGCTTCGCGCGTGAAGCCCTCGGCCATGCTGCGGCCGCGGGGATCGTTGGGGGCGAGCACCGCGAACTTCGTGAGGCCCTGTTGCGTGACCGCGAACCGTGCGATCGCCCGTCCGCGAGTTTCGAAATCAGGATTCGCCTGGAACACGAACGCGCCGGTGGCCGCGATGGCGTTCGCGGTGGCGGTCGGGGTCACCAGGGGGATCCCGCGCGCCTGCGCGGACTCGGCCGCGGCGAGCGTGGTCTGCGAGAACACCGGCCCCACGATCCCGACCACTTCCGGATCGGACGCCAGTTCCCCCACCATCTTTGCCGCCGTCCGCGGATCACGTTCGGTGTCCCGCACCTCGGCCGCCACGCGCACCCGGGTCACCGGGTCCGCGGCAAACTCTTCCAGCGCGAACTGCACTCCATCGAACACCTCGTTCCCGATCTCCTTCATCGCCGAAGGGTCGCTGCGCCGCATCAGAGGGAGGAGCACGCCCAGCTTCAGCTTGCTCTGCTGGGAGATCCTGTTGACGACCACTCCGGTCCGTTGCTCGCCGGCGAACTCCGGGTAGCGGGAGATCAGGGTGTCCAGCGCCACACTTGCCGCCGAAATGTTGCCGCGCGCGGCATGCCGTTCGGCCATTTTGAGCCAGAGGAACCCCCTCTCGTCGCGCCGCTGTGCATCGGCGATCCTCTTCTCCAGCGACGGGGTCGGGATCGCCGCGTCGACCAGCGTATCCACGGCGACCATCACCTGCCGTCTCAGCCTCTCCGGGCCGGCCGCCGGGATCCCCCTCCAGGCCAGCATCAGCTCGTCCATCGCGTCCTCCGCCCTGCCGATGCGGTAATAGATCATGCCGAGAGTGAGGTGTGCATCGGGGACGTATGAGCTCGACGGAAAGGCGCTGAGCAGCGCGCGCAGGGCGCGCCCGGCCTCGAGATTCTGCCGGGCCATGTACAGCGCCTTCCCCTTCATCACATACGCGGCCGTGATGCGCTGCGACGCCGCATGGTCGCGGACGATCCGGTCGAAGCTCTCCGCGGCCTCGCTGTACCGCCCGGCGCGGTAGAACCCGATCCCGGCGAGGAACTGCTCCTCCGCCTCCTCGGAGTACTGCAGAAGGTCCTGGCCCGCGGCGCACAGCGGGACCAGCAACAGCAGGACACAAGCAGCGAACGTGGACTTCATGTCTACAGGTCCTTTGTGATGGCTCTGAGTCCGACCCGGGAGGAGACCGCGAACACGAGGAACGAGACGGTGGCAACGAGCACGAGCGGTACCAGCACCCATTGCCGCTGGGAGTAGCCGCGCACCACGAGGGTCTCAAAATACCCCTGCAGCGGAACGGCCAGCACCGCCACGACGAACGCCAGGTAGACCATGCTGCCCAGGAACGTCAGCGAGGCTCCCTGCGACGAGGCGATGCGGATCGGATTCTTCTCCGCGTACGTGGCGAACGCCGCGCCGGAGGCAAGGTTCAGGCTCGTCAGAGCGAGCGCGATGCAGAACGTCATCGCGACCGAGACCGCGCTCATGAATGCGCTGTCCCGCAGCATCGACGTCGACACCAGGGCGAGCATTTCGGCCACCAGGAGGACCAGCGCGAGCGCGGCGGCGAACTTGTGCCAGTAGAGCCGCCGCAGAGACACCGGCGCCGATCGGACCACCCAGAACGTCTCCCCCTCCAGGCTCACCGACGGGAAGACGAAGCGGAGGCAGACCGACGCGATCATGAACCCGTTGAAGAGAAAGACCACCAGGAACGAGACCGTCTGCATGAACGGGTTGATGAGCTTCACCTCGAGGGAGTTCATGGAAATGATGAAGACCAGCAGCAGCATGGTCATCAGCACCATGTGCAGCCACTGGCTCGGTTCGCGCACGAACGCCCAGAAATCCCGCCTGAGGATCACGTCCACCTGCGAAGGGAAGGCCGACCGCCGGCCGAAATCCATGAGGAGTGAGCGCCCCGGCGACGCGACGTGCGATCCGGTGGCGGCGCGGGCATCCTTCACCGCGGACCAGCTCCGGTAGTACATGCCCCGCGCGAGCGTGGCGGCGATGGCAAGCAGCACCACCAGGGTCACGATCAGCAGGAGGAAGTAGGTCGCCGCCCGGGGAGTCTCGCCGTTGATGGACCAGTAGAGATACTCCGCCACCCAGTGGTTCGGCAGGTAGCGGACGAACGAGGCGTCCAGATAGCCGAAGTACTCGTTCACATTCGGATAGTGCCGCATGACCTCCTGGACCATCCGGATCGGGTTCGTGAAATGGAAGTACAGGTAGATCGCCAGCAGGTACAGCCCGGTCACCGCGGCCAGCAACCACCGGACCCCCACCCGCGCCGCCACACGGACGAGCACCATCAGCATGATCACGGCCACGATCCCGGCCACCAGCATGAACGGCAGAAAGACAAAGAACATCGAGAAGAAATAGAAATACCACGGCATCGCGAAGTACGAGCCATAGCCCAGCAACCACGCCAGGCCCAGCAGGGTCAGCGTGCTCGAACTGTAGAAGAAATTGTCGATGAATTTCACCCAGAAGATCCTGGCGTGGGAGAGCGGGAGGGCCATCAGGAACTCCACCTCCGACGAGCGGAACATGGTCGCGTAGCAGACGATCATGTTCCCCAGGTTCACGGTGATGAAGAAGACGTACAGCAGCATGGAGAGGAAGCGATGGAACAGGAACTGCCCGATGAAGGCCTGCTGCAACAGGTAGACGGTCGTTGCGCGGGAAAGGAAGAAGACCCCGACCGCCACGCTCCCGAAGATCAGGGCGGAGGCGAGGTTCTTGACCAGCATGCCGGTCCGGAAGTCGAACACGTTCTTGAAGAACGTGTGCGCGCGTATGTTGAGGATGAGGAGGAACTGTCCCATCGTGCCTACTTCGTCAGCTCCAGGAACATGGCCTCAAGCTGGCCGTCGAAGGAATTGTGGGGACCCTGGGTCTCTTCGTAGATCAGCCGGCCGTCCTTGATGATCCCGATCCGGTCGCACAGCTCCTCCACGATCTCCAGCAGATGGGTCGACATAAAAACGGTCAGTCCCTCCTTCGTCCGGCGTTTGAGCGTGTCCTTCACCAGCCGTGCGCTGCGGGGATCCAGCCCGACCAGCGGCTCGTCGATGACCAGCACGCGGGGGTCGTGCATCATCGCCGCCGAGAGCACGATCCGCTGCCGCATCCCCTGAGAGTACTCTTCCGCGCGCCGGTCCAGGAACGGTCCGATCTCGAAACAGTCCGAGCACTCTTCGATCTTCTCGCGCAATCGTTCCGTCGCGATCCCGTAGAGGCCTCCGATGAAATAGAGGAACTCCCTGCCGGTCAGCTTGTCGTAGAGATAGGGCTGGTCGGGGACGTACCCCAGGGCCCGCTTCGCCGGAAGCGGGTCGGCCTGGAGTCATGCCCGTCGATGAGACACCTCCCCGCGGTCGGGGCATACAACCCGGTCATCATCTTGATCGTGGTGGTCTTCCCCGCTCCGTTCGGCCCCAGAAAGCCGAAGAACTGGCCTCGCGGGGATCTCCAGGGTCAGGTCGTCCACGGCCGTGAATGCGCCGAAGCGTTTCGTCAGATGTTCGATCTGGATCATGCTCGATGATCGGTAGTGGGAGACGGATCATTCAATGTCCGCAAACCGCGCGACATCTTCAACCGCGGGGGGAGCGGAGCAGCTGCTCGACGCGACGACGGCCTCTGGCCAGCGCGGCTCCCACCTCCCGGCTGTGGCGGTTGTACCGCCACATGTCCGTGAACACCCGGACGTCGTCGCGGCGCGCGATGTCCGCCAGGTGGAGTAGCGACCGGTACGGGGCGGTCACGTCCCACTCCAGCGGTATGCCGGAAAGGGTGATGAGCCTTCCGACATACTGTGTCAGGAGGATCGTCCTCGCGATGAGGCGGTCGTGAGCCGCGGGGGTCAGGACACGCACCTCCAGCCCGGCGCCGCGCAGGAGCCTGAGGACGTTCGAAAGGCGCGTTGCGCCGAGGCGGATCGGGCAGACCACGATCGTCCTCCCCTTGACGCTCCGGGTGACGGTGTCCGGCCCGAACAGCGGATGGGTGCCGAGCAGATGGACGTGCCGGGGGAGCATCGCCGCCATCCAGCGCGACGGGAGCACCTTCGCCGCACAGACGTCGGCCACCAGAGCGCCGCGTGTCAGGTGCGGACGGATGGCCCTGAGGACGTTCTGCAATGAGGAGACCGGTACCGCCAGGATCACCACGCGGGCGCCTGCCGCTTCCCGGAGGCTCCCCCACCGCGCGTTGCGCGGCAGCCTCGCACCTGCCACCCGCCGGCGGTCGTACACGATCACGGGAGCGGCGCGCGAGACGAACCGCGCGGCGAGCCTGCCGAATCTCCCGTACCCGATGAGCCCGATGGTCACCGTCGTTTCCGCCGTCGGTGGACGTACTGGGCGTCACGGGCCATCGTGATGACGGCGTCGAACATCCTGCGGACCTGCTTGACGTCGAGTCCGAGCTCCACAGCGGCCTCCTGGTAATTCTTCAGGACATCCCGTTCGCGCTTCACATCGACGATCCTCCCTCCCCGGCGGGCCTTCACCTTTCCGATCTCGAGCGCGAGCGCCTGCCGCAGGGAGAGCAGCACGAGCATCTGCCGGTCGATCGACGTCGATGTCGCGGCGGAGCGAGACCAGCGTCCCCCCTTTCCGCAGCGCGCGCTGGCGAAGCAGGTGGTCCACCAGCGTGATCGCCACCATGGACTCCGCCACCGGCACAACGCGGGGACAGATGCACGGATCGTGGCGCCCTTCGACCGAGATCACCGCCGCCTGGCCGCCGGTGGTGACCGTCTCCTGCGGTTTCCGGATCGAGGAGGTCGGTTTGACCGCGATGCGGAGGACGATCTCCTCCCCGTTCGATATCCCTCCAGCGATCCCGCCGGCGTTGTTGGTTCGCGACCGTACACGTCCCTCTTCGGCAAAGAGGGGATCGTTGTTCTGGCTCCCCCGCAGCCGCGCCGCGGCGAAACCGTTCCCCACCTCGAATCCCTTCACCGCACCGATCGACATCAACGCTTTTGCGAGATCCGCCTCCAGCTTGTCAAACACCGGCTCCCCGAGCCCCGGCGGAGGCCGACGGACCAGCACCTCCACGATCCCGCCGACCGAATCCCCCTCTTCACGGGCGCGGAGCACGGCCGCCTCCATCTCCTTCGCGGCGACCGGGTCCGGACACCTGAGCGGGTTCTTCTCGATCTCCCGCTCGTCCACGGTCTTCGCCGCGATCCCTTCCACTTCACGCGTGTACCCGACAACGGTCATGCCGTACTGCTTCAGGATCTGCTTCGCGATCGCCCCTGCGGCGACACGGGCGACCGTCTCGCGACCTGACGATCTCCCCCCGCCGCGGTAGTCCGCGATGCCGTACTTCGCCAGATACGTATGCCCTGCGTGGCCGGGACGAAAGAGGTCTTTGATCGACGCGTACGCCTCCGGCCGCTGATCGCGGTTCCAGACCACCATGCAGATCGGCGTGCCGGTGGTCTTTCCGTCGAAGATCCCGCTCAGGATCTCCACGCGGTCCTCCTCCTTCCGCGGCGTCGTCACGGCACTCTGCCCCGGGCGACGGCGGTCCAGCTCCTTCTGGATCTCCGCCGCGTCGATCGGCACTCCGGGCGACACGCCGTCCAACACCACGCCAATGGCCCGTCCATGGCTTTCGCCGAAGGAGACCAACCGGAACAGCTCGCCGTATCCGCTTCCTGCCATACGCCCCCTCACCGTTTGCTGCTGCGAACCTGCTACGCCGGAAGCGCCGCACCCCCGGTCCAGCCCTCCAACCTGCCCATGGATTCCCAGAAGGCCGGGAATGATTTCCTGACGCACCCGGGGTCATCGATCAGGATCCCCGGCACGCGGGTCCCCACCAGAGCGAGACTCATCGCCACGCGATGGTCTGCGAGTGTCGAGACCTCCGCACCATGCAGTGGGGCGGGGCGCACCTCCAGGCCGTCGTCATATACTACGATGTCGGCCCCCAGTTTCCGGAGTTCGTCCGCAAGACCGCCCAGCCTGTCGGATTCCTTGTGCCGGAGGTGTGCAACATTCCGGATCCTCGTTGGCGTACCGGCAAACAGCGCCGCGGCGACCACCGTTGGTACGGCATCGGGCATGACGTTCATGTCGACGTCCACGCCGCGCAACGCGGCCACCCCGCTCAACGTGGCTCCCCCGCGTACCGCCACCCCTTCGGGGCGCCGGAGGACAGCACTCCCCATCTGCTCCAGCACGTTAAGGATCCCGATGTCGGCCTGCATCGACTCCGCGGAGGTCCCAGGGACCAGGACCTCGCCCCCCGTGATCGCGGCCGCAGCCCACGGATAGGTGGCAGAAGAGGCATCCGGTTCAACATCGTAGACACACGCCCGGTAGCGCTGACCGGCGGCGACGAAAAGTTCTTCATCCAGATCCCCTTCCACCTCGACACCGAATGCCCGCATGACCTCCCTGGTCATCTCCACGTAGGCCCGCGACGAGACGCCGTCCGTGAGAGTGATCCGCAGGCCGCGTTCCGCACAGGGGGCCACGAGGAGCAGGGCCGAAAGGAACTGGGAACTCCGGTGAGCCGAGAGCCGTACCGCTCCTCCTTCGAACCGTCCCCCGCTCACGGTGAATTGAGCGGCCCCCGCCGCCACCTGGACACCCAATGAACGGAGCGCGGCGACCAGTTCGTCGTTCGGCCGCTCTGCCATCCGCTCGCTCCCCTGGATCACCACCCGGCCATCCGCCATGGCGGACAGGGCCAGCAGGAACCGGAGTGTCGTCCCGGCGTTCCCGACGGGGATCGGGAACTTCGGCGCGGAGATCTTCCCGCCGCGGCCGTGGACCCTGATGGTTGCACCTCCGATCGCTGCCACACCCAGCTGATCCAGACCGTTCTTCATGAGGGCCACGTCCTCCGCATCGGAGGCGCCGCGGATCGTTGATTCGCCCGCTGCCAGCGCGGCACAGATCAGGGCCCGATTGGTGGCGCTCTTGGACCCGGGTACCGTCACCGTTCCCCGGAGCGCCGTGGCCGTCCTCAGCTCTTTCATGAGCTTTCCTCGAAATCGACCACCACCCTGCCGCCGTGAACACTCCGAAGGAACCGGACCACCCGCTGATGTTCGGGATGGTCCCGGTACCGCTCCAGCGCTTCCATCGATTCGAACCGGGCCACGAGGGCGAGGTCGTACGACTGCGGGGAGTGGAGCGCGTCCAGGCCGACCTGCATCTCGCGGATCTCGGGGATACGGCCGGTCAGCCCCTCCAGGAGTTCTTTCGCCTTCAGGAGATTCCGGGACTTCTCGTTCCCTTCGGCCGTTTCCTTGAATTTCCACATCACCACGTGCGTGATCATGGTTTCCTCGACCGTGTCTCGACGATCCTGCGCATCAGGGCCCGATCGGGTTCCGCCACGCCGAACGCACGGGACTGCAGCAGCGCCTGGGCGATGAACCACTCCATGCCGCTGACGGTCCGGGAGCCCCGTGCACGGGCCTCGCGGAGAAACCGGGTAAGAGGCGGATTGTAGATCGCATCCGCCGCGACGATCCCCCTGCAAATCCCCCGGGGGACGGCGCTCTTCCCGGTGTGAGGTGCCATGCCGACAGGCGTGGTATTCACGACAATGTCCGCCACCCTCCCTCGCGCATGTCGCAGAGACTCCCAGGGTATCCACGCCACCCGGAGTTGCCGGGCCAGGACGCGCGCGCGGGCATCGGTTCTTCCGGCCACGGTGACTGCCGCACCACGTATGCGGGCCTCGTAAGCCACGGCCCTCGCCGCACCTCCCGCACCGACCACCAGGAGGGCTCTTCCCGACACTTTCGCAACCTTTTCGATCGTATCCAGTGCAGCCGCCGTATCAGTGTTGGATCCGATCAACTCCCCTTTTCTGCACAGCACGGTGTTCACCGCGCCGGTCCCCCTCACGCGCGAGTCCATGATATCCAGGTAGCGGACCATCCGTTCCTTATGCGGTATGGTGACGCTCATCCCGTTGAGCACCGGGGCGATGTAGCGGACGAACTTCCGGAGATCGGTGGTGAGGAACCGGCAATAGACCGCGTTCACTCCCGACCTCTCGAACTGGCCATTGTGCAGGTAGGTCCCCTTGCTCTGGTTGACGGGGTTTCCGACGAGCCCGTACACCCGGGTTCTCCTGTTGAGCCGGTTCGCCCGGAACACCCCCTTGAGGTCGGCAGCCGACAGCTGACCCGGAGCGGATTCCCTTCCGCTGCCGGACGAAGCGAACGTCGCCCACCCCCCGAATTTCCGGTAGAGGATCCTGGTGGCCTCACCCGGGGCCCCCATGGCGATGGCGATGGCTCTGACCCCTTCCGCTCTCGCCAGGCCCAGGAATTCGAATGCGAATCGACATTCGTGGCTGTCCGTCGCGTGATAGGCGAACTTCACCACCTCAGGGGCGTGCCGCGAGAGTCTCCTGAATTCCCGCTTGACGTCTATCCTCTCGCCAGGCATCAAGTGATGAGAACATATTACTTGTAATGATGGCGACAACTCATTTAAATTAGGCCGATTAGCATCATAAACATCAACCTCAAGATCTATATAAGGTGCCCCACATCTGACAGCTTCGCGAAGCACCTCCAGCCGTTGCTCTTCGGGCCCATGATAGGTTCCTCCTTCGCGGACAGGCCGACATGTGCCGATCACCGGGAGTCCTGCCGCCCCGGCAAAGACCCTCCTGAGGTCTTCTCCCCCGATCAGGTCCAATCGCAGCTCCAGCATGTCGGCCACTCCCGAGGCCTGCGCGATCTGACGGAGAGCTTCCCGGTACCCGGGGCCGACAATGGAGGCGATGATCATCGGGCCAGCACCTCTTCCACATGCTCCCCCGGCACCGGAACCCCGATTGCACTCTTCCCGATGGCCCGGAGCAGGACGTACCTGGCCCCCTGTCGGGTCCCCTTCTTGTCGAGAGAGAGCGCTCCACGGAGTGCATCCCGGTCGATGGTACGGGGAAGGGCTCTGGGCAGCCCGAGAGCCTCCAGAAGACTGAAAAGTCTCTCTTGGTCTCTCTGCTTCAGCAGCCCCATCGCAACCGCGAGGCGGGCCTCCAGGCTCATGCCGATCGCGACCGCTTCGCCGTGCAGCAGCCGGTAGTGACTCGCCGTCTCGACCGCATGCCCTATGGTGTGTCCGAGATTGAGAACGTTTCTGAGACCCGTGTCCAGTTCGTCCCGTCCGACCACCGCACCCTTCAGCCCTACGGCACGGCTTATCATCTCCGTCAGTGTTGCGGACGTTCCCCTGCCGATCGGACGGACGTTGTTCTCCATCCAGCGGAAGAAACCGGCGTCCAATGCGGCGGCGATCTTGACCACCTCCGCAAGGCCGTTCCGGTATTGTCGGCGCGGGAGCGAGCGGAGGACCAGCGGATCGATGTGTACGGCGGAAGGCTGATGGAAGGCCCCGATGAGGTTCTTCCCCAGTGGATGGTCGATCCCCACCTTTCCCCCCACGCTGCTGTCGACCTGTGCGAGAAGGGACGTGGGGACCTGCACGAACTCCACGCCCCGCAGGATTGTTGCGGCGACGTATCCCCCGAGATCGCCGGAAACCCCTCCACCCAGCGCCACCACCAGGTCGTTCCGGCGTATTCCGTGGAGGAGGAGTGCGGTGTGAAGATTGGAGGCCGTCGCTGCGACTTTCGAGGACTCGCCTGCGGGAAACGTCAGAAGCACCGCCCCGGCACCGCGCCGTCCTAACGCCTTCCGGAAGTCTCGCCCGTACAGTCGCGCCACCGTCTGATCGGCGATCACGAAGAGGCGCCTCCCCTCGGCCAACCGGGCCAACAGCGCGGGGAGCTGCCCCAGCAGGCCGGGCTGCACCGTAACGTTGTACGACCGGGTATTCCGGGCTCCCCCGGGACGAACCTGAATGATCCTGCGCATGGGTTCCTGGGTATCAAAAAAACCGACCCTCATCAGGAGCTGCGAAGGCCGGTCTCAACGGGTCTTGTGTACCGCTTCACTATACGAGGGGAGTAACAGAAAGTCAAGACGGCGGGCCGATGTTGAGTGTGGCCCGGGAAAGTGATATGTTACAGGATATGCACGATCCCAGGGTCCGGTCCCTTTTTGATTCCATCGCTCATCGCTACGATCTGCTGAATCACCTGCTCAGCGGGGGGATCGACCTGTACTGGAGGAAGAAGGCGATCCGTTGCCTGAGGGCCTTCTCGCCACGCCGAATTCTGGATGTCGCCACCGGTACGGCCGACCTCGCCATCGAATCGCTTTCGCTGAATCCCGTTGCGGTTGCGGGGGTGGACGTTTCAGAGAAGATGCTCGCCCTTGGACGGGAGAAACTCCGGCGAAGGGGTCTGGATGCGGTGGTGACGCTCACCTGGGGAGAGGCGGAGCACCTCCCCTTCGGCGATGGGACGTTCGATGCGGCGATGGTGGCCTTCGGGGCGCGCAACTTCGGCGATCTCCAGCAGGGACTCAGGGAAATGTGCCGCGTCCTCGTCGCCGGCGGACACGTGATGGTCCTGGAGTTTTCCCGCCCCGCACGTCCGCTCTTCCGGCAGGCGTATTTCTGGTATTTCCAGAAGGTCCTCCCCCGCATCGGGAGGTGGGTCTCCAGAAGCGACCACGCGTACAGCTATCTGCCGGAAACGGTGATGCGGTTCCCCGAGGGGGCGGACTTCCTCAAGACCCTCGAGGCCGCGGGATTCTCGTCTGTCCGGCAGGAGCGTCTGACAGGAGGCATTGCCACACTGTATCTCGGCACCAAACCCGCCGGGCCGGCCAGCGAGCCGGCGAACGCCGGCAAGGAGCATATCGTATGATCGAACGGACCATACGCGTCGGGCACAGCCCCGATCCGGATGACGCATTCATGTTCTACGGCCTGGCCAGCGGCAAGGTCAAGCTGGAGGGGATCCGCATCGAACACCTCCTCGAAGACATCCAGTCCCTGAACGAACGCGCCATGCGCGCGGAGCTGGAGGTGACCGCGATCTCCGCTCATGCCTACCCGTCGGTGGCCGAACGCTACTGGATCATGCGGACCGGCGCCAGCATGGGCGAAGGGTACGGGCCGGTGATCGTCTCCCGCAAGCACCGCACGCTTGCGGAGCTCGAGGGCAAGACGGTCGGGACGCCGGGGCCACTCACCACCGCGACATTGCTCTTCAAGATCTTCACGAGCGGGATCAGGCACCGGGACATGCCTTTCGACAGGATCCTCGATGCGATCGACCGCGGAGAGGTGGACGCAGGGCTGCTGATCCATGAAGGACAGATCACCTACGAAGCGATGGGGTACCACAAGATCCTGGACTTCGGGGAGCACTGGCAGAAGGAGACCGGCGGGTTGCCGCTCCCCCTGGGACTGGACGTGGTCCGCAAGGACCTCGGGATGGACCTCGCGAAGACCCTTTCGCGCGGCCTGCGGGACAGCATCGCCTTCGGGTACGACCACATGGCGGAATCCATCCCCTACGCCATGCAGTGGGGACGCGGGATCGACGCGGCACTCGGGGAGCGATTCGTCAAGATGTACGTCAGCCAGCTGACCATCGACATGGGGGAACCCGGACGGCAGGCGCTGGAACTGCTGTTCCGCAAAGGAGCGGAGAAAGGGCTGCTGCCGGTGGTCGCGACGTTCGACCTCGTCTGAAGCCGCCCCGCCGCTCTCAGGCGGCTGCCGCGGGGAGCGGATACTCCCGGAGGATCTCGTACAGCGTCGTCCGCTGCGCGGCGGCAAAGCCCGCGTCGTGGATCATCTGTACGCACTCTTCGGTATTGGTCGTGTTGACGTAGTTCGCCGCCGCATGGACGTTCTCCTCCAGCAGCGTTCCGCCGAAGTCGTCCGCGCCGAAATGCAGCGCGATCTGTCCGACCTTCTTCCCTTCCGAGAACCACGAAGCCTGGATGTGGTCGACGTTGTCGAGGTAGATCCGGGACAGCGCGATCATCTGCAGGTACCGCGTCGGCGTGGCGTAGTGCGGGATGATCTTCTCCAGCGGCGTGTTGCCGGGCTTGAAGCTCCAGGGGACGAAGGCCGTGAAGCCATGGTGTTCGTCCTGGAGACGCCGGACCGCCTCGAGGTGTTCGATGATGTCCTCGTCGGTCTCCAGATGGCCGTACATCATGGTGGCCGTGGAACGGTAGCCGATCCGGTGGGCCTCCCGCATCACCTGCAGCCAGTCCTCGCTGCTCCCCTTCTTGTTGCTGATCTTCTTCTTGACCCGGTCCGAGAGGATCTCCGCCCCTCCTCCCGGAAGGGAACGCAGCCCGGCGTCCCACAGGCGCTGGAGCACCTGCGGCACCGTGAGGCCGGAGACGGAGGCCATGCCCGAGGATCTCGGAGGTCGAAAAGAAATGGGGGTGGATCTGCGGGACCTCGCGGACGGTGCGTTGCACCAGTTCACAAATAGTACTCGAACGGCAGGCTCGGATGGACCCCTCCCTGGAGCAGCACGGTGGTCACCCCCTGCGCCGCGGAAACCTTGAACTTCGCGATCATGTCGTCCACGGTGTAGGTGTACTCCCCCTCCTCGCCCGGGTGCCGGTAGAACGCGCAGAAGATGCAGTCGATCGTGCAGACGTTGCTGTAGTTGGGGTTCGTGTCCACCACGAACGTGATCTGCGGCGTCGGGATGTTTCCGGAACCGGATCGTCGAGGCGAGGTCCGCCAGCTCCAGCAGATCCCCTTCCTTCAGCAGTTGAAGCCCCTCCTCGGGAGAGACCCTCGCGCCTCCGCGGATCCTGTCGATCAACGCGCCCACTCCGCTCATATCAGCTCCTCCCTTCCAGATCCGCCGCTCCGGCCACGCTGTCGCTCAACGGGCCCCCGGGGAGGTGTGCCGACGGGTCGACCTCCCGGACGAATCCCGCGAACACCCGGAGAGCCTCCCGCTCCCGCTCGCCGAGGGTGAAGTTGAAGCCGGCGAGGTATTCCTGCGTCTCGGCGTCCGTGAGCCCGATCCTGCGGCCGTGTTTGCCCGCCACCCCACGTAGTCTCCACCGCAGCTCGCGAGGCTGTCGCCCACCGACCGGCGCAGGACCGCCTTGAGGTCGTCCGCCAGGGTCTTCCGCATCGCCCAGACCGCAAAGACGAAGGGGAGTTTTTGCCAGTCGTACCATTCGCGTGGCGAGGTCGTAGACCAGATCGAACCCCGGCAGTCCGTACTTGTTGTGCCGCAACGCTTCGTCGCCGATCAGCAGGACCGCGTCGAATCCCTTGAGATCGTTCACGCCGGCATGGAGCCGTTCCAGACGCGCTGTGACCCGGTACTTCTTCGCCAGAAGGACCTTGAGCAGCTGCACGGAGGTGGCCGTGTCGTCGGTGATGCCGATTCTCCGCCCCTCGAGCCCCGCCCAGCCGTCGCGGGAAAAGAGCATCACGCTCCGCACCTGATCCCGCGTCCCCAGGCACCACCCCATCGGTTCCAGCTGACTCCTGCTGCCCGAGGAAGTCCATCGCGGAGAAGAGCCCCGCATCCAGTGAGCCCTGCGCGCTCAGCATCCCCATCCGCCGCGGGGCGATCGGGAGGACCTTGAAGGGCCGCTGCTCCAGGTGGGCGTAGAAGGGGATCGAATTGAGGTACGGGATCTTCCCGATGATGTGGTCGGCATGGACCTGGAGCGGGTTGTAGTAGACGTCCCGCTCAACAGGGATCTTCCCCGCCTCCCGGATGATGCGGATGAGCTGTTCCTTTTTCAGGACCATCGGGCTGATGGCGCCGGCATCGTGGGCGATCTTCTCGCCCCCGACGGTCCCGTCCATGTCGTCCGCCCCGAAGTTGAGGGCCACGGACGCCACCTCTTCCGTCAGCATGACCCAGTAGGCCTTGATGTGCGGGAAGTTGTCCAGCATGAGACGCGACACGGCGATGGTCTTCAGGTCGTCGATGGCCGAGGTGAAGCGTCCGCGGGGCTTGATGCCGGTCTCGCCCGGCTGGAATGCGAGGGGGATGAACGTGAGGAACCCGCCGGTCTCGTCCTGGGCTTCCCGCAGCCGGAGCATGTGCACGAGGCGCTCCTCGAGGGTCTCGATATGCCCGTAGAGCATCGTGCTGTTCGTCGGGATCCCCATCCGGTGCGCGGTCTTGTGAACGTCCAGCCACACCTTCGCTCCGACCTTCTGGTTGAAGAGTCGGCGGCGGACCCGCTCGGAGAAGACCTCCGCGCCGCCGCCCGGCATGGTCTTCAGCCCGGCGGCCTTGAGCTGCCGCAGGATCTCCTCGACAGGCATCCGGAATTTCTTGTGGAAGAAGTCGATCTCGATGGCCGTGAACGCCTTGACGTCCGCTTCCGGCAGGCGGTCGTGGATGGTCTGCACGATGTCGAGATACCGCTCCCAGGGCCAGTCCGGCGGCATGCCGCCGGTGATGTGGACCTCCCGGATCTCCGGCGTGAGCAGCGCCAGGATCTGCTCGGTGGTCATCTCATAGCCCCTGGGCGAGCCCTTCTTCGCCGCGAAGTCGCAGAACTTGCAGGAGAGGACGCAGACGTTGGTGTGCTCGATCTTCTGGTTGAGCACGAAGTAGACGGCGTCGCCGCTCCGTTCGCGCTGCGACCGCGTGGGCCATCCTGCCGAGAGAGATGACGTCGCCCGTCCGGTAGAGGGCCAGGCCGTCCTCCAGCGTCAACCGCTCTCCCGCCTGGACCTTGGTCCAGATCGGGGCCAGTGCCGGGTCACGAAAGTTCATGGGCATATCCTCCAGCTCTTCCAGATCCTGTCCCACATGCCGTCCACACGCCGCACGACGTCGTCGCGCATGCGCAGCGGTTCCGGGTACCCTTTCTTCCATGTCGCATCCACCGCCATCGTCCCCTGATACACGGGGCTGATCCCCACGAGGTCCTGGGCGGTGAAGAACACGTCCCGCTCGGCGTCGAACCGGGTGAACACCCCCCACACGTAGTTCTCGCGGTCGTTGATGTCCACATCGTCACTGACCGCCGCCACGAGCGGCAACGCCGTGCAGTTCCCTGCGCCGGAGCAGCTTCGTGAGCACCTCCCTGCCATGGCTCCGCACGCGGACCAGCAGCAGGGTGTCGTGGACGAAGTTCACTCCGGTGATCCTCCGATCGACGGACCGCAACGACGCCAGGACGCGGCTGTCTCCCGCGTGGATCCTTCCCTCCCGCGGTGCCTCGGGCCGTTGTTTTCTGGTGGCGTCCAGGACCATCTTGCTCCCCAGGTTCATCCGGTAGCTGGTGAAGTCCAGCGTGTCGAGGGGGACCCGCGGGATCAGCAGAAAGTCGTGGCGGGGATCGAAGTGGTCGCGGACCTCATGCATCACTCCTCCGAAGTCCCGCACGTCCACCCCTTCCGACACCAGGATGATGCACTTGGTCAGGGAGAGCTGGGAAAGCCCCATCAGGCCGAGGGCCGTCTTGATCGCCTCTTTCGCATACCGCTGCTCCACCGACACGACCAGGAGATTGTGGAAGCCCGCCTCGTAGTAGGCCCAGAGGTCCCGGATCTCCGAGTGGATCAACCGGACCAGCGGGCCCAGGATCAACTGCGTGGTGTCTCCGAGGTACTTGTCTTCCATCGGAGGAATGCCCACCACCGTGGCGGGGTAGACCGGGTCGCGCCGGTGGGTCATGCGGCTGATGTGGAAGACGGGGAACTCCGACGCCTGCGAATAGTGGCCGAAATGGTCCCCGAAAGGTCCCTCGAGCCGGCGCTCCCCCGGCGCCACGGTCCCTTCCAGAATGAACTCCGCGTGAGCGGGGACCATCATCGACAGGGACCGCCCCCTCGCGAACTCCGTGCGCCCGCCCCGGAGGAATCCCGCGAACATCGCTTCGTCGATGTTCTCCGGGAGCGCGGCGATGGTCGCGAGCAGGAGTGCCGGATCGGTCCCGATCGCCACGGCGAGTTCGAGCGCCTTCCCCTGCTTCTCCGCCTGGAAATAGTGGAAGCCCCCCCCCTTCTGGATCTGCCAGTGCATGCCGGTGGAGGCCCGGTCGAAGACCTGCATCCGGTACATGCCCATGTTCCGCTTGCCGGTGAGCGGGTCGTATGTCACCACCTGGGGGAGGGTGATGAACCTCCCACCGTCGCCCGGCCAGCAGGTGAGGATCGGTAGAGCGTCCAGGTCAGGTTCGGCCACGATCTCCTGCCCGAGGCCGCGGCGGACCTTCTTGACCGGCGTGTGGAGGAACCGCCGCAACATCGGGAAGTGTTTGAACAGCCGTCGGGGTTTCGGCGGCATCAGTTCCGCGGCGAAGGCCACCAGCTCTTCCCCCAGTTCGCCGGGATCCTTGCCGAGAGCGAGGGCGCACCGCCGGTGCGTCGCGAGGCCGTTGATCACCAGCGGGAAGCGCGAGCCGCGGACCTTCTCGAACCAGAGGGCCGGGCGCTCTTCCCGCAGGGCGCGAGTCGCGATCTCGGTGATCTCCAGAAACGGATCGACCTCCACCGTGACCCTGTGGAGTTCCCCCTGCCGCTCGAGGTATCGCGCGAAGTCCCCGTATGTCGCGAAAGCCCCCATGTCGCCTCAGGCCATGTCTTCCGCCCGCCATCCGGGCGAGGTCTGAACACCGAGCTGTGCCAGGACCTTGTCGGTGAACGCGCCGACGTATTCGTCGACCGTCTTCGGGACGAAATAGAGCGGGGGCGAGACCGGCATCATCACGGCGCCATATCCGGACAGCCGGGCGCATTGCTCCAGCGTCAGGGTGGACAGCGGGGTCTCCCGCACGCCGATGATCAGCTTCCGCCGTTCTTTCAGACAGACCTGCGCGGTCCGGGTGATCAGCGTGTCCCCCAGCCCCGAAGCGATCTTGCCGATCGTCGACGTGGAGGCGGGGAGGATGACGAAGGCGTCGAAGAGGTTGGAGCCGGAGGCCATCGGGGCCGTCAGGTCGTCGTCGGAAAACTTCCCTCGACGTACGGCAGCAGGTCTTTCTCCCCCATCTTGAGCTCGTCGCGCAGCAGGACCTTCCCCCACGCGCTGACCACGAGGTACTTCTTGGGCGGGCATTTCTTCAGAAAATCCAGGGCATAGACCGCCCCGGAGGAGCCGGTGATCCCCACGACGATCTTCATGCCCATACCCCCACGATGACCATAGCAGAGGACGGCGAACCCCGCCACCGCGTTGATCTTGAAGAACGCGAGTTCGACATGCTCCGCCTTCTTCTGCTCGAGGAAGAGCAGGTAGCCGGTCAGCATCAGCAGCGGGAAGCGCGAGGAGCGAAAAGACCGAATACCAGAAGAGGGCCGCCAGGAAGCCGAACGCGACGGCATGGAACACCGCCGAGAAGCGGAGGGCCACCCTGGTGCCGAAACGTGACGGGAACGAATAGAGGTCTTTCGCCCGATCGAACTGTTCGTCGAGCGTCGCGTAGATGATGTCGAACCCGGCGACCCAGAAGAGGGTGAAGAGGGAGAGCAGGATCGGCGGGGCCAGGTTCTCGAACGAAGGCGACACGGCGAACCACCCGCCGAGCGGACCCATCGCAAGCCCCAGCCCGACCCCGAAGTGGGCCAGCGGGGTGTAGCGCTTCATCGTCGGGTAGATGACGAAGATGATCAGCGGGATCGGCGACATGAAGAGGCAGAACCGGCGAGAGCAGGGCGGCCGAGCCGAAGTAGAGGAGCGAGTCCCGCGAGCATGACCCCCAGCGCTTCGCCGAGAGACATCTTGCCCGAGGGGAGGTCGCGCGACGCGGTGCGGGGGTTGAGGGCGTCGATCTTCCGGTCGATGATCCGGTTCAGGGCGAAGGCCACGGTGCGGGCCCCGGTCGCCGCCGTGAGAATGAGCAGCATCGTCTTCAGTGACGGGCAGGGTCGGCGCCTCCGGCCATCAGCGCCCCGCTGTAGACCAGGGGGAGCGAGAAGAGGGTGTGTTCGATCTTGACGAACGACGCATATCGTCTGATACCACTCATGCAACCGATCCTTCACGACTGTGAGACTATTCCCACTCGATGGTGGCGGGCGGTTTGGAACTGATGTCGTACACGACCCGGTTGATCCCCCGGACCTCGTTGGTGATGCGGGAAGAGATCGCGGCGAGGACCTCGTGCGGCATGCGGAACCAGTCGGCCGTCATCCCGTCGACGCTTGACACGGCCCGGACGGCCACGGTGTATTCGTAGGTCCTGCCGTCGCCCATCACCCCCACGGACCGCACCGGGAGGATCACCACGAAACCCTGCCAGATGTCCCGGTAGAGCCCGGCCTTCGTGTATCTCTTCCACGAAGATCGCGTCGGCCTCGCGCAGCAAGTGCCAGGCGCTCTCGCGTGACCTCGCCGAGCACGCGGACCGCCAGGCCCGGCCCCGGGAACGGATGTCGCCAGATGAGCTCCTCCGGAAGTCCCAGCTGCAGACCCACTGCCCGCACCTCGTCCTTGAACAGCTCCCTGAACGGCTCGATCAGCTTCAGGTCCATCCGCTCCGGGAGTCCCCCCACGTTGTGGTGGGTCTTGATCGTCACCGAGGGCCGCGGAAGGAGGTGGATTCGATCACGTCGGGGTAGAGGGTCCCCTGCGCGAGGAACTCCACATTCCCGATCTTTTTGGCCTCCTCCTCGAACAGGTCGATGAACGCCTTCCCGATGATCTTCCGTCTTCCGCTCGGGATCGGTCACTCCTTTGAGCTGGTCCAGGAAGACGGTAGCTCCCGTCCACGAAGTCCAGGTTCATCTGGAACGCGTCGCGGAACGCCCTGACCACCGCCTCGGATTCTCCCTTGCGCATGAGGCCGTTGTTGATATGGATGCAGTGGAGCCGGTCGCCGATCGCCCTGTGGAACAGCACGGCCGCGACCGAGGAGTCCACCCCTCCGCTGAGCGCGCAGATGACCTTCCCCTCCCGACCCGTTCACGCACCTCTTCGATCGCGTTCTTGATGAAGGCCGTCGGACTCCATCCTCCACGGGCACCGCAGATCGTGTAGAGGAAATTCTTGAGGACCTGCTTCCCTTCGGGCGTGTGCACCACTTCCGGATGGAACTGGACGCCGTAGATCCTGCGTCGGAGATCGCGGATGGCGCAGATCGGCGCGTTGGCGGTGTGGCCGATGGCTTCGAAACCCGCCGGCATCCCGGTAAGGTGGTCGCCATGGCTCATCCAGACACGCGTCCGGGAGCCCGCCCCCGCCGCGATGCCGGCAAACAGGTCGGCATCGCTGTCGACCTCGAGGTCGGCGTGGCCGTATTCACGCCGCGCGGCGCGGTCCACTTCCCCGCCCAGCTGTGAAGCGATCAGCTGGAGGCCGTAGCAGATCCCCAGGACCGGGATCCCGAGCGAGAAGATCCCGGGGTCGGAGATCGGGGCGCCGTTCTCGTACGTGCTGTACGGGCTGCCGGAGAGGATGATCCCGACCGGGTTCTTCCGGCGGATCACCTCCAGCGACAGATTGAACGGATGGAGTTCGGAGTAGACCCCGAGTTCGCGGACTCGCCGGGCGATCAGCTGCGAGTACTGCGACCCGTAGTCGAGGATAAGGACCAGCTCAGCGTGGGTCATACAGGGGGCGGAAAGTCCTTGTTGACCAGTAATATACACAAATGCGGAAAGAAGAGAAAGGCGGAAGGATGCGGCCCCGGCCGATCTCCGGAACCAATGCCGCGAGATCGATCGGGGCCGGCATGAGGACGACTACTTGGTTTCCCGGGCGGACGCTTCGACCGGGCGGCAGTGCTGTTCGAAGATCCCGATGAGCTGGTCCGAGATCTGTCCTGCGGTGGTCCGCTCGATCTGGTAGCGCGGGACGAACTCCACCAGCTCCCCGTTGCGGAACAACGCGATGGAAGGGGAGGACGGCGGGATGTTCCCGATCCGTTCGCGCACCCTTTGCGTGGCCTCCATGTCGCCGCCGGCGAACACGGTGGTCAGGTGATCCGGCCGGACCGTTGCGCGTCGCAACGCGTCGGCGATCCCCGGGCGTGCCCTGCCGGCGGCACATCCGCAGACGGAGTTGATCACCAGCAGGTTCGTCCCTTTGTCTTCCGCCAGGGACCGGTCCACCGCTTCCGCACTTCTCAGCTCTCTGAAACCGATCGCCGTCAGCTCGTCGCGAAACGGCTGGATCACCGCCGGGTCATAACGCATGGGCCATCTCAAAGATGTGAATGAACGGAGAGTCTCTCTACTTCTTGAAACCGTTTACCGCCCTTTTCGGTTCCCTTTCCGGGCCTTCCGGGGGGCGGCCATCTTCCGTGCGCTGATCTTGCGCGTGCCCGTTGTGCGGCCCGGGCCACGTTTTGCGGTCCCCGCCCGGCGATTCCCGGCCTTCGGCTTCATCCCCTTCTGCGGAGCGGCCTTCTTGCCCGTGGCCTTCTTCCCGGTGGCCTTCTTCGCGGCGGCCCTTCTCCCCGGCTTCTTTCGTGCCGGCTTCCGGGCCGGCGTCCGTGCCGGGGTCCGGGCCGGGCGTTTCGCCCGCGCCTGGAGCGGCGGCCGGCGTCCCCTTCTCGCTGCGCCGCGATCAGGTTCAGTGCGCTGCCCGCCTTGAACCAGCCGATCTGGTTCTGGTTGAACGTGTGGTTGACCGCAAACTCCTCCGTCGATCCGTCCGCGTGCTGCAGCACCATCGTCAGCGGCGCGCCGGGGGCGAAGTCCGCAAGCCCGGTGATGGAGATCCGATCGTCTTCCCGCACCCGATCATAGTCCGCCGGGTTGGCGAACGTCAGGGGCAGCATCCCCTGCTTCTTGAGGTTCGTCTCGTGGATCCGGGCGAAGCTTTTCACGATGATCGCCCTCCCGCCAAGCCAGCGGGGTTCCATGGCGGCGTGTTCGCGGCTCGAGCCTTCGCCGTAGTTCTCGTCTCCGACGACGATCCATCCGAGGCCTGCCGCCTTGTAGTCGCGGGCAACGGCGGAGAAGCTCTTCGTCTCTCCCGTCAGGACGTTCTTCCCGGTCCCCTCTTCGCCCGTGAACGCGTTGATGGCTCCGATGAACATGTTGTTGGAGATGTTGTCGAGGTGGCCGCGGTACTTGAGCCACTTGCCCGCAGGGGAGATGTGATCCGTGGTGCATTTCCCCTTGGCCTTCAGGAGCAGGGGCACGGCGGTGATGTCCCCTCCGTCCCACGCCGGGAAAGGCTGGAGGACCTGCAGCCGGTCGCTCGAGGGCTTCACGTTCACCGCGACCTTTGCACCGTCCCTGGCCGGCGGGACGAACCCGGACTCGCCGGGGGTGAATCCTCTGGGCGGGAGCTCGCGCGCCGGCCGGGGGAGACAGCCGAACATTCTCCCCCTTCGCGTTCGTCGAGGCTGTCGGTCAGCGGATTGAACGTCAGCCGTCCGGCGATCGCCATCGCGGTGACGATCTCCGGGCTCGCCACGAACGCGTGCGTCTCCGGGTTGGCGTCGTTACGCGCCGCGAAGTTGCGGTTGAACGACGTGATGATGGAGTTCTTGTCCCCCTTCTGAATGTCGTGCCGTTTCCACTGTCCGATGCACGGACCGCACGCGTTGGCCAGCACGACGCCGCCGACTCCGGTGAGCGTCTTCAGGTGACCGTCACGCTCGATGGTCGCGCGGACCTGTTCCGATCCGGGCGTGATCGTGAACTCCGACCGGGCGCGCAGCCCTTTGCCGAGAGCATCCGCCGCGACGCTCGCGGACCGTTCGATATCCTCGTAGCTGGAATTGGTGCAGCTGCCGATCAGCGCGACGCGCAGATCCTCGGGATACCCGTTGGCGCGCACCGCCTGCGCGAACTCGGAGATCTTCCACGCACGGTCCGGGGTGAACGGACCGTTCACCATCGGTTCGAGGCTCGCCAGGTCGATCTCGATGACCTGATCGAAGTAGTTCTCCGGCGAGGCCAGGACCTCATCGTCGGCGCGGAGGTCGCCGGCGATCCGGTCGGCCATCGCGGCGACGGAAGCCCTGCCTGTCGCGGCCAGGTAGGTCGCCATACGGGCATCGTACGGGAAGAGGGAGGTCGTTGCGCCGATCTCCGCTCCCATGTTGCAGATCGTCCCCTTGCCCGTGGCGGAGATGGTCGCGGTCCCTTCACCGAAGTACTCCACGATCGCTCCGGTCCCCCCCTTCACGGTGAGGATCCCCGCAAGCTTCAGGATGACGTCTTTGGCGGAGGTCCATCCGTTCATCGAGCCTTTGAGATGCACGCCGATCAGCCTGGGGAACTTCAGCTCCCACGGCATCCCCGCCATGACGTCGACGGCGTCGGCGCCGCCGACCCCGATGGCGATCATGCCCAGCCCTCCCGCGTTGGGGGTGTGGGAATCGGTCCCGATCATCATCCCACCGGGGAAGGCATAGTTCTCGAGCACCACCTGGTGGATGATCCCGGAACCGGGCTTCCAGAAGCCGATGCCGTGACGGGCGGAGACGCTGGCGAGGAAGTCGTACACCTCACGGTTGTCGGCCCCCGCCTGCGCCAGGTCCTTCGCGGCACCGTGCTGGGCAAGGATCAGATGGTCGCAATGGACGGTCGAGGGGACCGCCACCGTCGGGATCCCGGCGGACATGAATTGCAGGAGCGCCATCTGCGCGGTGGCATCCTGCATCGCCACGCGGTCGGGTGCGAACTCCGTATAGGTCTTGCCGCGTTCGGCTGCCTGTCTTGGGACTCCTGAAGAAGTGCGCGTAGAGGACCTTTTCCGTTGCGGTCAGGGCCCGGCCGACCAGCCGGCGTGCGATCTTGACGCGCCCGGGAGTGCGGGCGTAGACCCGCTCGATCATGTCCACATCGAATGCCATACGGATTCCCTTCGTCATGGAGGAGGTATTGTGCACGGCGCTAATATACGCACAGGGGGAAACCCTTGCAAGTGCCTGAATTTGCATGAGTTCCGAGGTTTTTGTACCATAAGGGGATATTCGGGGTCCGCACAGGTGTCCACAAAGCCTCTTGAACAGTCCGAAACGGCAGAGGAGACCGGGGTAGCCCACCCGGCCACGGTGATCCTCTTCAACGACGAGGTCCACACGTTCGACGAGGTGATCACGCAACTCGTCAAGGCTCTACGGTGTTCACAGCACCGGGGCGAAGAGCTGGCCGTGGAGGCGCATACCAGGGGCAAAGCCGCCGTCTTCTCCGGCAGTCTGGTGCGATGCATGGAGATCAGCGGTATCCTGGAAGAGATCGAACTGATGACGCAGATCGAGGTCTGAATGAGAGCGAGTGAGGTCCGACAGAGTTTCCTGGAGTTCTTTGCGGACAAGGGCCACAGGATCGTCCCCAGTTCGCCGGTGATCCCGCATGGCGATCCCACGCTGCTGTTCACCAACGCGGGAATGAACCAGTTCAAGGACGTCTTCCTGGGACAGGGGACCCGTGAATACGTGCGGGCCGCCGACACCCAGAAATGCATTCGTGCCGGCGGGAAACACAACGATCTGGAGGATGTCGGCCGCGATACGTATCATCACACGTTCTTCGAGATGCTGGGCAACTGGTCGTTCGGCGACTACTACAAGCCCGAAGCCATTGCCTGGGCCTGGGAGCTCCTCACGGGGGTATGGGGGCTCGAGAAGCAGCGCCTGTACGCCACCGTCTACGAGACCGACGACGAAGCGGCGACGTTGTGGCCGAAGGTCACCGACATCCATCCCTCGCGCGTGCTGCGGTTCGGGCGAAAGGACAACTTCTGGGAGATGGGCGAGACGGGGCCCTGCGGCCCCTGCTCCGAGATCCACATCGACCTGACGCCGGACCTGTCGGGCGGATCGCTGGTCAACGCGGGCGATCCCCGCGTCATGGAGATCTGGAACCTGGTGTTCATCCAGAACAACCGGAACGAGCGCGGCGAACTCGAACCTCTCCCGGCCAAGCACGTCGACACGGGCATGGGATTCGAACGGGTGACGGCCGTCCTCCAGGGAAAACGTTCCAACTACGACACCGACATTTTCGTCCCCATCATGGAGGCGATCTCCGGGATCACCGGAAAGCCCTACGAAGGCGAGGCCAACCAGGTCGCGATGCGGGTCATCGCCGACCATATGCGCATGCTGACCTTCGCGATCGCGGACGGCGCGCTGCCGGGAAGTGACAAGCGCGGCTACATCCTGCGGCGCGTCCTGCGCCGGGCCGCCCGGTTCGGACGCACGCTGGGGATGCGGGAGCCGTTCCTCCACCGCGTGCCCGAGGCGGTCATCGCGATCATGGGGGATGCGTTCCCGGAGATCATCGAGAAGCGGGGTCATGTGGAACGGGTCATCCGGACCGAAGAGGAGAGTTTCGACCTCACCCTCGACCGCGGCATCAGAGCTCTTCGAGTCGGTGGCGGAACGGATCGGCCATTCGACGGTCTTCCCCGGCGAGGACGCGTTCCGTCTGCACGACACCTACGGATTCCCGATCGATCTGACCCAGTTGATGGCGGAAGAACGCGGCTTGAAGGTCGACGTCGCCGGGTACCGGCAGCTGATGGAGGAGCAGCAGGACCGTGCAAGGACCGCCGCGCGCGCCGAAACGCCTGCCGGACTCCCCGAGATCCTGATCTCTCCTGCCTCGGCCGAACGGTCGCTGTTCGTCGGGTACGATGCCATGGAGGTCGAGGCCGTCGTCCTGGAGATCCTGGAAGACCGGTTCGTGGTGCTCGACCGCACCCCCTTCTACGTCGCGTCGGGCGGCCAGATCGACGACGTCGGGGTCCTGGAAGGAGACGGGTTCCTGGCCGAGGTCCTCAGGTCCATGAAGCGCGACCAGCGGGTGATCCACGAGGTCCGTGTGAGCCGGGGCAGCCTCGCCGCGATGCGCGGCCGCCGCGTCGCGGCACGTGTCGATGCCGCCCGTCGCCTGGACATTCAGCGGAACCATTCGGCGACCCACCTGGTGCACGAAGCGCTCCGCCGGGTGCTGGGGACCCACGTCCACCAGCAGGGTTCGCTCGTGGCCCCGGACCGGCTGCGGTTCGACTTCCCGCATTTCGGCAAGGTCACGCTCGCGGAGATCCGCGCCATCGAAGAGATGGTCAACGCCAAGATCGGCGAGGCGGTCCCGGTGCGCACCGACGCGGATCTCCCCATCGAGAAGGCCCGAGGGATCCCGAACGTCAAGATGTTCTTCGGCGACAAATACGGCGACACCGTTCGCGTCGTGACCATGGACGACCGGTACAGCGTCGAATTCTGCGGCGGGACCCATGTGCGGTCCACGGCCGAGATCGGCCTGTTCAAGATCGTCTCGGAAGCGGGGATCGCCAGCGGGGTACGCCGCATCGAGGCGGTGACCGGCGCCGGGGTCCGGGCCTACATCGACGGACAGGCCGGCAAGGTGCGCGAGGCCGACGGCAGGCTCGCCGAGCTGCTCGAGGAGATCCGGGCGCTCGAGTCTCTGCTCCCGGCCGACGCCTCCCTGCGTCCGCCGGCGCTCCCTCCCGCCCTTGCCCTGCCGTCGGATGAACGCTCCGCCCTCGACCTGGTGGGGACGGCCCTTGCCGGGCGCGAGCGGGCTCTCGAGGAGGCGACCCGTATCGCCCACGACCTGAAGAAGAGTGTCAGCCGGTCCAAGGTGGTATCCGCCGGGTCGGACATCGACGCTTTGCTGCTTTCGGCCGTGACGGCGGGCGGCGTGCGCGTGGCCGCCGGCCGGGTGGACGCGGCAAGTATGGACGAACTCAAGGCCCTCGGCGACGCCCTCCGGTTGAAGCTCGGGAGCGGCGTGGGGGTGCTGGGGAGCGTGATCGAGGGAAAGGCCGCCCTGGTCTGCGTGGTCACGGACGACCTGCTCAAGCGCGGCGCCGCTGCAGGCCGGGAAACTCGTCGGAGAGCTTGCCCGCCGGGTCGGCGGCGGCGGAGGCGGGCGCCCGCACCTGGCGACCGCCGGAGGCAAGGACGCGGCAAAACTCGACCAGACGCTGCAGGAGGTCCCCGCCGTCGTCGCGGCGATGGGCGGCACACACTGACCACGGAGCACCGATGCCAGCACTCACCCACACACCGTCGGAACGGGCGTCCTTCATCGCAGGCGAGCTCGAGGCGAGCGCGGCGATCAAACAGCTGATCCTGAAGAGTTGCAGCGAAGAGATCTCGGCCGCCGCGGAACTGCTCATCGGCACGCTCTCCCGCGGACGGACGATCCTGCTCTGCGGCAACGGCGGCAGTGCCGCCGACTGCCAGCACCTCGCGACGGAACTCGTGATCCGCATGAATCCCGGCGTTGAAGCGCCCCGGACTTCCGGCCATCGCCCTCACGACGGACAGCTCGCTCCTCACCGCCGGAGCGAACGACATCGGTTACGACAACGTCTTCGCGCGCGAAGTGGAGGCGCTGGGCCGGCCCGGCGACACGGTGCTCGGCATCAGCACCAGCGGCCGGTCGGCCAGCGTCAACAACGCCCTGATCCTCGGCCCGGAGCCGCGGGCATGTCGACCCTCGGGCTCATCGGCAAGGACGGGGGGCCGATGAAGGACCTGGTGGACGTGGCGGTCGTCATCCCCTCCGACGACACCCAGCGGATCCAGGAGGGACAGATCACCGTCGGGCACATCCTCTGTGCCCTCATCGAACGGGAGATGTTCGGCTGACCCGGGAGCGCTCCATGACCGACCATCGGCGCGGCGAGTTCTACCTCCCCCTGCTCTCCGTCCTTCTGGACGCCGCGGCCATCGAGGCCGCGTTCCTCTTCGCCTACTGGCTCCGTTTCGAAACGCTGTTCTTCGCCGATCTTCGGCTTCGTGGACGCCACCAAACCGGCATTCGCCAGCTATCTGGAAGGTTCGGCCGTGGTCGTCCTGGTCTGGCTCGCCCTCTTCCAGTCGCGCGGAGATGTACGCGGTCAGGCGCAACGTGAGCCTCGCCGACGAGTTGTTCGGCGTGATCAAAGTGGTCGTCCCTCGGCATGCTGCTGGTGATGAGCGCGGCCTTCTTCTACCGCGACTTCTCGTATTCCCGTATCGTCTTCGGCCTGCTGTGGGGCGGGGCGATCGTCCTCGATCTTCGCCGGACGTGCGGCACTGCGCACGGTCGGAACGCTGGCTCTACCGGAAGGGGCGGCACCTGCAGCAGGCCGTGATCATCGGGAACGATCGCCTCGCGGAGGAGGTCATGCGCCGCCTGGACAGGCATCCCTCGTTCGGCTTCACGGTCGCCGGCTACTTCGCGCGACGGGCCGGCGACCGGCCATCCAGCGCTGGCCGGGGCGCGCTATCTGGGCCCCGTGGCGGACGCCCCGGCCTTCATCCGCGAACACCGGATCGATCTGGGGTTCATTGCTCTGCAGCACACGGAACACGCCCGGTTGTTCGACCTTGTAGCGGAATGCGAAGGGCTGAACATCCGAGTTCATGATGGTCCCGGACCTGCTGCAGGTGCTCACCAGCCAGGTGCGCTGACCGAGCTCGAGGGGATCCCCTTCCTGGAGATCAAGAGTCTCCCGTTCACCGCGTGGGGCCGGATCACCAAGCGGACGTTCGACCTCGGCGGTCGCCGGCACGTTTCGCTCGTCGCTCCTCTCGCCCCTCATGCTCCTCCTCGCCGCGCTGGTGCGGGCCGACTCCCGCGGACCGGTCCTCTTCCGGCAGCAGCGCGTGGGCCTTGACGGTGAACCGTTCACGATGTACAAGTTCCGCACGATGGTCGCGGGGGCGGACCGGATGGATGCCCAGGCCGGACTCGGGGTGAAGAACGATCCCCGCCGGACCCGGGTCGGCGCCACTCCTCCGCAAGACGAGTCTCGACGAGCTCCCGCAGCTCTTCAATGTCCTCCGCGGGCGAGATGAGCCTGGTGGGCCCGAGACCCGAACGGGTGCGCTACGTCGAGGAGTTCGGGGCCAGCGTGCCCGAAGTATCTCGACCGACACCGGGTGAAGACCGGGGTGACGGGCTGGGCCCAGGTGAACGGACTCCGTGGCAACACCTCGATCGAAGAGCGGGTCAAGTACGACCTCTACTACATCGAGAACTGGTCGCTGGTCTTCGACATCAAGATCCTGCTTCGCACGATACGTGCGGCGCTCTCGTTCAAGGACGTGGACTGACCATGATCCCACTGCTCGTGTTCTATGTCCATATCGTCGCGATCGCGGCGGCATTCACCCGGCGATGGCAGGAGGAGGGGCTTGCGGAAGGGGCTCTCGCGGTGTTCTTCGTGGCGCTGATCTTCTTCGTCGGCTGGAGCATCGTCTCCTTCCTGCTCAAACTGGTGATCGAGGCTCCCGGGTTCGGTCCGCTGCTGGACCGCGACGCGCTGGCATTGCTGCTGCTGACCATCGGGGAAGGATTCTTCTACTACTTCTTCCTCCGCAACGACCGCCGCTCGCCGGATGGCGTGGCGGGAGCAGACGAAGCCCGGAGTTAGGCGGCGGTCCGCTCAGCCCGGCGGCCGGAACGTCAGGGTGATGCGGCAACGCTCCGCGGCCCCTTTGCGGCTCGCCGGCAGAGACTCGAAGCGCCAGGAGCGGACCGCCGTCAGCGTCCTCTCCAGCATGCCTGCGTTGCGGGTCCCCTGCAGAACAGTGAGTTTCCTCACCCTGCCGGACGCGCTCACCGTCGCCTCCACGGCGATCGTCGTTTTCCGGGTCACCCCGCTCACCCGCGGCATCTCTCCCGACACCTTCTTGCGCGTCCGCCCCCCGGCCCAGTGGAGTCCCACACCGATGCGCGCCGCGGGCGGAACGGCTGTCCTGACCCGCGAATGCGGCACGGCCGCGGGCGGCGACGGCCGCAGGCGGCACGGCCGCAGTAGCCACGGAAGAGACCCTCGCTGCGGTGGAAGTATCAGCGACCGGAGGTACAGCCGGCCCACCTCCGGCGATCGTGTCGGCAAGGAGACGAGATGGGGGGACGGCGGCAGGCGCCGTGGACGGCGCTGAATTGACAGGATGTTCGGACCGGAACTGCCTGTGGAGGAGAAATCCGGCGAGCAGGACGAGGAGAAGGCCTGTTGAGGCCCCCGCGATGGGACGGACGCCGATCCTCGGCTTCACGGGGGGAGGGTGTTAGACCTTTTTTCTGAAGAACTCGTCGTCGTCGAAGACCGGCACTTCGCGCTTCTGCACTCCACCGGATCCGTTGGAGCCCGCCACCTCGTCAAGGTGCGGCAGCAGGTCCCATCCCAAGCGGTCGATGTCGCGCATGTGCGAGCGGACGCGCACGACGAAGAGGTTGTAGGTGGAGAGCGCGATCACGCCGGTCAGCAACGCGACCGTTGCGATCACGGCTGGTTCCAGTGGTCCCACAACCGAAACCGTACTGTCGAGTGTGCCCACCGGTAGCTCTCCGTACACTGTGAGGAGCGAAAGGACCCCCAGCATCGGGGTGACGCCTGCCAGAGCTGCCAGGGCGGGAAGCCGTCGTTCCATGGCCAGGAGTTCTTCGCCGGCGGCCCGCTCGAAGAGCACGGGCCGGAGCACCTGAGAGTTGCGCCACAGGCCGGCGAAACGGCGGAGCGTATTCACGGCGGGCGATCGTTTCTGTCCGCAAAAACTCTCGAGCTCCGAAGGCTCTCCCCGGCGCAGAACCGTCCGAAGACGCGCAGCAAGCTGGGCGACCGCCACGCGTCTTCTGCCCAGGACGAACAGGCGATCAACGATCACCGCCGCCGCCGCAAGGCAGCAGAGGAGAACCGCCCAGGCGAGCACCCGGGCGGCGATCAGGAAGATCGGCTCAAGCATCTACTTCGCCCGCGCCACCCATATGACCCCCTCCATCGAATGCTGGAGCTGGGCCGCCGCCTCTTTGGCTTCCTTCTCGTTCCCGTAATGGCCTACGCGTACGCGATACCATTCCACTCCGTCAATGCTCGTCCCCTCAACGTAGGCATCCATCCCCGCCGCCGAAAGCTTCGCGGCCTGCTCGTCCGCTTTTTCCTTGCTGGTCCAGGCTGAGACCTGCACGGTGTACTTCCCTCCTGACGAGGGTGGCAGAGTGGCCTTGGGTTTCGTCTGCTCCGCAGGCTGCAATTCCGGAGCGGGCTTGTCGACCTCCGGGGTCGGCGTCGTGGCCGGGGTCACCGCGCCGGGATCGGTCCCAACCTCGGGCGCCGGCTCTTCCCCTGCGATCGGAGTGGTCCCCTGATCCACGTTCTCTTCACCCGGCAGACTCGGCTCGGGCAAGGTTTCGGTCACCTTCGGGGCACGCTTCCCCCACAGGTGTATGACCTTGAACTGATTCAGCAAAAACACTCCCCCCGCAAGCGCAACGATGATGATGATGATCAGCAGCAACGGAGAGGAATGCCCGCTGCTTCCACCCACTTCGCGGAGGGTCGGAGCGGGGCTGGACATTTTCTCCGGTTCGAGCGGACCGCCTTCTCCTTCCAGCTCGTCGTCTCGCAGGTTCAATCTGGGCATTGGGGTGATCTCCTGTGAATGTTGGAACTCTGTCCTTCTCGAAGATACTTCCGGTATTTCTCCGGGCACGCTCCGTGTGCCGTTCACAGCACTCGCACCGGGTGTCCCCTATCTCTACACTTTATCGGCACTTCGCGGGCTCCGCGAGAGGGCCCGGACCCACATAACGACGAAATGCCTGCGTGCACCCCGGTGCAGTCGATCCCTGCTTCCCGAACGAAATAGTTGCGCCTAAGGGCTTCAGTTAAAGTAACCTCTTAATTCCCCCAGCCAACAAGCAAATGTAGCTGTTGCCACAGAAGAAGTCAAGCTAGGAAAAGGCCAAAAAAAGGGGAGAAGGACCACCGCACGAAGTCGGCCGCGTTCTTCAAGAAAGCCGAAAAATCCACTGAAACCCGCGATGGCCAGGGTTGGCCAGCGTTCCCCGTGACCGCCTGGATCACGGCGTACCTCTGGGGTGTCCGAGGCTGTCCGGTTCCACCAGTGTCGTATCCGGACGGGTGACGGACCGCTGCGGCTCCGTTGGACGGGTGGTATCCGTCGGCGGGGATTCCTGGATCAGGGCCCTTTGGGAGGGGGAAGCTGGGGAGACGCTGTCCGCTCGTGCACTGTCGGTCGTGCACTGTCCGCCACCGGAACGCGTGCCGAGTCCCGCAACGAAGAGGTCAGGATCCTCGTTGTGGTCCGTGGTGCAGCGACCACCGGTGCGGCCTTTGCTGTATCGGTGGGTGGCGGTGTCGCCAGGGTGTCCGTCCGGGGGACTATCGGTGGTGCGGGTTGCGTCATCAATTCCTGCAGACGGTCGCCGAACGTCCAGATAGGCCACCACCAGGCACGCAGCGAGCACGAAGTATGCCGCCGCGATCTTCAACCTTCGCCATCGGCTGGCACGCCGCGAGGGGTCTCCCATCCGGACCCTGCGCTGGACCTCCGCATCGAAGAACCATGGGGCGCGCATACGCTCAAGGGGCTTCAGGTCGGTCGAGTGGCGGTCTTCTTTCTCCGGGCGGCGGTGGCGGGCTCCCATGGTCATCCTTCGCGGATCCCCGCAAGTGCGGAAATGAAGTAGGCCCGACCGCGTTCCAGACGCGTCTGGAGCTCCCGGGGCGAGAGCCCGGTCAGATGTGCAGCCTCTTCCGTGGCGATCCCCATGACATCTTTCAGGACGAGCAGACGCCGGAGGTTCGGTCCGATGGAGCCAAGAGCTTCGCGCAGGGCTCGTTCCTCCTCCATCCGTTCCCATGAGGGGACCCCGCCGCCGGGGGTGACCCCCTTTTCGAAGAGCTGGCGGACGACGGCGTTTCACGGGAAAGAACAGCCTCCTCAAACGCCGGCCGCGCTCCAGCCGCAGGACCCGGCGGGTCGCTTCCTTCACCAGCCAGGGCCGCGGGTCGGGACGGACAACCTCGAGGATCTTCGGGCGCCCGAGCATCACGGCGATCTGCAGCGCGAACTCGACCGCCTGGTCTCTCGACCCGGTCATCTGAAAGAGGAAATCCACCAGAAGATCCTTGTGCCGCTCGACGATCGCCGCCATCCCTGCTTCCGGATCCGTTCCGGCCTGCAGGCGGCCATCCATCGCGCGGTGATCAGGTGCGGTCACAGGTGTCCCTTCCTCATGTGGAAGCGTGTTCGCCGACCAGCTGCGGGAGCAGGGTCATCATCACGCCTGCCGGGTCCGCGGAAAGCTTGGTCTGCTCGTCGGCCGCGGACAGCAATTCGAACGCGTGTTCCACCTCCTCCGGGGCATAGCGCCGCAGCGCATCGGCATATTCGCGCAGGGCGAACGGAGGGATCTTCGCTCCGGCAGCCTGATCGGACTCGGCGATCCCGGGGCGGCGCAGCTCGCGGAGCTTCCAGAGTGCATGGAAGTAGTTGGTCAGCATCACCAGCATGAACGGCAGGCTCTCCCCCGCTTCGATCATCCGGAGGGTGATGGTCGCGGCGCGTTGCAGATCGCGCTGCCCCACCGCTTTCTGGAGTTCGAACACACTGAACTCCTTCGAGATCCCCACCACGGCGGCGACGTCATCCGCCGTGATCCGATCCCGCGTCCCGGCGAAGATGAACAGTTTCTCGAGCTCGTTCTGGACCTCCCGAAGCGATGTGCTGACGTATGCGCAGAGAAGCTTGACGGCCTCGGGGTCGAGATCGCGCCCCATGCTCCGCGCGCGGCCGGCGATCCAGGAGGGGACCTGGTTTTCCCAGAGCTTCCGGCATTCGACCAGCGTGGCGCTTTTCCGGAGAAGGGTGAACGGCCGCTTCCGGAAATCCGCCTTCGCCGACGTCAGGACCAGCGTGGTGCTCGGACACGGTTTCTCGATGTACGCGCTGAGGATCTCCGCGTCCTTGCCCGTGATCTTCTCCGCTTCGCGGAGGACCACCACCCGCCGCTCGGCCATCATGGGGAACGCCGACGCCCGGGCCACGACGTCCCTGACATCGATCTCGCTTCCCCGGACCGCATCGAGGTTGAACTCGCGGGCCTCCCCGGGGAGCGCGGCATCCACGATGGCATGCAGCGCCTCCTCGACGAGGAACTCCTCCTCGCCGTGAAGCAGGTAGAGGCTCGCGACCGTGTGCATCCGCGAGGGTCGCCCGCAGCGTCTCGTAGTGTCCATCCCCTCCTTCGCCAAGGGTCTACTTATGCCCTCCGGCTGGCGCTCCCTCGCCGCGGATCGTCACCTTCTTCACCACCACCTCCTGCGCAGGCCGGCCGTCTCCCGGACTACGCATGGGGATGATCTCCACCTTTCCGATCTTCTCCACCACCTCGATGCCTTTGACGACCTTTCCGAAAATGGTGTAGTTCTTCGGCATGCGAGGGTTGTTCTCGAGCATCACGAAGAACTGGCTCGTGTTCCCGTTGGGAATGCCGGGATTGGCCATGGCAACAACCCCCTTCTGATACCCCGCCTTGTAACTGGGGGTCTCGGGGTTCAGCTCGTCCTCGAACGGTTTGCCGAAAGCGCTCTGCCCACCCGTGCCCCATTCCGCCACGCGCTTCGGATCCTTGGATTTCTCGTCACCCGTCTGGATGACGAACCCTGGAACGACGCGGTGCACGCGCATCCCGTCGAAGAATTTCTTCTCCGCCAGTTTGACGAAGTTGTCCACGGTCTTCGGCGCGTCGGCCCGGTACAGTTCGATCTCGAATATCCCGAGGCTGGTCTCCACCACTCCGGTCTCTTTCATGGCTGTCTTGGGTTTCTCCTTGGTTGGGTTTTTCGGTGCCGACCCCTGGGGGAAGGCCGCGGCCAGCGGCAGACCGATGGCCAGGATGATGATGGCGGACGTCGTTGGTTTCATGATGGCATGCTCCAGTGATTTTAGAAATAGTACGACATTCCCAATCGTGCTCCAAGGCCGAACATCTGCATCGTCGGAGCCGGCGTGTAGGCCGCTCCCCCTGCTGTCCCGCCATTGGGATCCTGCAGTTCGTCCAGGGCCTCCCACCGTGCGCTCACGCCGAGATAGGCGAACAGATGATCCGACAGAGCGGTATTTCCCTCCAGCTCCGCGACGATCCCGATCCCCTGGGCCGTGTACCGGACATCCAGGAACGCATAGCGCTCCTCCACCCCTCCGAAATGGTACCCCGCACCGATGCCGGCCTTGAGCAGATACAGCCCTTCGTCCGCGAAGACATATTCCAGCAGCACGGAGGGGAGGTGCATCCAGACGAAAAACTCCGCCGGACCCAGCTGGGCCGTCCGGTTATACGAGGTCAGGACGTAGCCGTACTCCGCCTTGAGCCGCCACACGTCCGAGATCCTGGCACCGGCCGCACCGAAGAACTCCACCGCGGTGGTGAACGACTGCACCCGTTCGCTCCCGCCCGTGGTGTTGTTGATCCAATCGGTGACGTCGGGCGCATTGATGGCGCACACCCCCATGCCGGCCGTGACCTCGACACCGCCGGAGGTCGGGGCCGGCCTTTCCTGGGCCGCCATGGTCAACACTCCTCCGAGCAGCAGGATCGGGAGGCCGCACGCCGCTCCTCTCACGGCCCCTCCTGCCGATCGGCCTGGCGCAACTCGGCCATCCGGAGGTTCTCTTTCAGGAAGAAGAACAGCCCGAGGACCGTTGTGCCGATGAAGCCCACCGCGTGCGACACGGTCGCATAACTCACCGCCACCGCACTGTCAACGCCGAACAGGAGGATCAACGCCTGGGACGCGAAGGCATGATAGCTGCCGGTCCCGCCGGGGGTCGGGATGGCGATCCCGACGCTCTGGATCGTGAGCACCACCACGGCGCCGGCGAAGCCGATCCCTGTCAGCCCGAATGCCACGAACCCGCAGTAGGCGACGATCGCATAGAGGAGCCAGATCACGATGCTCTGCAGGAGGATCATCGCCAGCCCGAGGGGTTGACGCAGGAAGAGCAGGCCGTCGAGGAAGCTGTGCAGCCGGTCCGCCAGCTTTTTCAGCCAGCGGTCCGGAAGGACCGGACGGAAAAGATGGATGAGACGATCCGTCCAATCGCGTCTCAGCATCATCACGGTCAGTGCCGCGAGCAGGACACCGGTGAGGATCGAGAGGAGCATTCCTCCGCCTTCGAGCCAGGGAAAGGATTCCCTGCAATGGCCCGCGGTACAGCCAGGGGAGCAGTGCAACGAGCACCGCGAAGGTGATAAAATCGATCAGCCGCTCGACCACGATGGTCCCGAAGGCCGCCGTCTTGGAGATCCGTTCCAGTTTCCCGAGCACATACGGGCGGGCGATCTCGCCACCCCGGGGGATGACGTTGTTGACCATGTAGCCGATGATCACGCTCGAGAAGAGATTCTGGAGGCCGATCGATGGCTTGATCGGATTCAGAAGGTAGCGCCACCGCCACGCTCGAACCGCGTGGGAGAGCAGCAGGGCCAGGAAGCTGAGCAGGATCCAGCCGTAGTCGGCCTTGAGGGCGGCGGCATACACCAGATGCAGGTCGACCCCCCTGAACGCCAGCATGAGGCAGACAGCCGCGAGCACGAGACTGAGCGTGAACCTGAGGACGTTGCCTATCCTTGTCGTCATGGGGTCCGAGGTGCTGAAGGAACCACTGACCGGTCGCTGGATCCGCCGGTGCAGTTACCGGAGATCGACCACTTCCACACCGGCGGGCGCGACGAACGTGAACCGGGCGTCCGGGATCCCCGTATTGATCTTGATGTCGAGGACCTGGTAGACCGTCTCCTTGCCGTTGAGGTCCACCAGCTCCGCCTTCCGGACCAGCCAGTCGGACTCCGAGACCCACAGCTTGAGCCATTTCAGGAGGGCCGTCTCATCGCGCGGCGTCAGTTTCAACACTACCGTCTCCGTCTTGCCGAGCGTTTCCCTGCCGATCAGGGCCGGAGCGAGGTCGGCTGCTTCGCCGCTCAGGATGCGGTCGGGCGAGAGGGATCGTTCGTCCTGCTCGAAGCGGTCCACGAGCACCTGCTGCTGTGCCGCGGAGTAGGACCAGACCGTCACGCCGTCGGTCACGATGGTCTGCTGCTCGAGCTCCACCCGGTATTTGTTCCCCTTCCTCGTCAGGAGGGTGCCGGCCGTGGTTTGCTCCAGCTTGCCAACGGGCATGCGCACACGCTGCTGGAACTTGATCTCAGCGTCGGCGACGGTGTCGTACTTGTCGCGGACCTTCTTCAGGATATCCTGCGCCGTGTCTCCCGCGGACATCCTTCCCGCAGCCAGCGCGAGCAGCGCCGCCCCGAGCACCCATCCGGCAGGTCTCATCCCTTTTCCCCTCCCCGTTCAACAACATGTCGAGTTCAGCCTCGGACTCCACCAGCACTTCGCGCGCCTTGCTGCCGTCGTACTGTCCGACGATCCCCGCTCCCTCGAGTTGGTCCACCAGGCGCGCCGCCCGCGAGTATCCCACCTGGAGGCGCCGCTGGAGGAGCGAGACCGACCCCTGCTGGTGTCTCACCACGAGCCGTGCCGCCTCTTCGAAGAGCTCGTCCCGATCGTCCGCGCCTCCGGGACCCTCCGCGCGCTTCTTTTCGGCGATGGACGGGAGGGCGAACGGCGGCCCGAAGCCCGGCTGGCCGGCGATGTGGTCCATGACCCGGTCCACTTCGTCCGGCGAAATGTACGGATTCTGCAGGCGCACCGGCTTGGGGCTTCCCCCGGGCAGGTAGAGCATATCACCGTTCCCCAGCAGCTGCTCGGCCCCGTTCATGTCGAGGATCGTGCGCGAATCGGTCTTCGAAGCCACCTGGAACGCTATCCGCGCGGGGAAGTTGGCCTTGATCACCCCCGTGATCACGTCGACCGAGGGACGCTGGGTCGCCACGATGAGGTGGATCCCCACCGCCCGCGCCAGCTGGGCGAGCCTGGCGATCGGTTCCTCCACTTCGCGGGCCGCGGTGATCATCAGGTCGGCCAGCTCGTCGATGACCACGACGAGGTACGGGATCGCCGCGTGGACCAGCGTGTCGGAGTTCTTGAAGGTCCCCTTCCGGATCTTCTCGTTGTACGCCTCGATGTTCCTGGCCCCGGCGTGCGCGAGCCGTTCATACCGCTTCTCCATTTCGTATTCAACACCGCGGAGAGCGGTGACGGCGTTCCCCGGGGTGGTGACGATCTGCTCGCTGATGTCGGGCGACACGGCCAGGAAGTGGTCGGCGAGCTTCGCGTACTGCGAGAGTTCGATCTTCTTCGGGTCGATGATGATCAGCTTGAGCTCGGAGGGGTGCTTGCGGTACAGCAGGCTGGCCAGGATCGTGTTGATGCCAACGCTCTTGCCGGACCCGGTGGAACCCGCGATCAGCAGGTGGGGCATCTTCGCCAGGTCGTCGACGAACACTTCCCCGGCGATGGTCTTGCCGAGTCCCAGCGGAAGGCTCGCCTCGGATCGGCGGAATGCGTCGGTATTGAGGACGCTGCGGATGGTCACCAGCATCCGGTGCTGGTTCGGGATCTCGACGCCGACCGCGGATTTCCCGGGGATCGGCGCCAGGATGCGGATCCCCTTGGCCGCGAGCTTCAGCGCGATGTCGTTCTCGAGGCTGACGATCTGGCTGATCTTGACCCCGGTGGCGGGAACGAGTTCGTACAGCGTCACCACCGGGCCGGGGGTCACGCTGACGCTCTCCAGCTCCACGTCGAATTCCGCGAGGGTATCCCGGAGCAGATCCGCGTTGGCTTTCAGCTCTTCCTCGTCGATCTTCTCCTTCTCCGGCCGGGGGGATCCAGCAGATCAGCGGACGGGAACACGTACGGACCGGCTCCCTGGCCCGCGGCCTGCTGAGACGCGGGGGCGGGCTTCGACTCGGCGCGTTTTTCCGCCGGAGCTTCCTTGCGCATGGAGATCGCGATCGTGGACGCCGGTTTGGCCGGGCGGGGTTCGGACGGTTGCTCAGGAGAAGGACGGGCGATGGTCACCGGGGCCCTGGCGGGCCGTGCCGCGGGTTCGTCCGCCTCTTCATCCCCGCCGGCATCCCGCGCTCCGCTCGCGCTTCGGGAAGTCGACCAGGCGGCGCGCCGCCGTTCCACCCAGTCCAGGAACCTGAGCCATCCCAGCCGCATGCGCTCAACGGTGCTCCGCATGTCGAGGTCCACCGCCACGACCAGGGTGACCAGCAGCAGCACCAGCAGGAGGATCGTGCCTCCCAGCCGGCCGAGCAGTTGGACCAGCACCGTCGCGAGGAAGTCCCCGACGATGCCGCTCCACCCTCTCGACGGTCCGTCGCCGGTCAGGATGAGCCGGAGCATGCCGAAGGAGCTGGCGCAGAGGACCATCCCCAGAATGAGGTAGTTCGAGATCACCAGGGTCCGCCGCAGGTCCCCCTTGCGGAACAGCGCCCAGCCCCAGAGGAACAGGGCGACCGGAACGGCGATCGTGCCGTAGCCGAAACCATTGTTCACGAGAGAATCCGAGACGAGCGCGCCGATGAGGCCGAGCCAATTGCGGGTGGTGTCGGCTTTCGCCTGCGCGTCCGGATGACCCGACACAGCCCGGAGGAGATCGCTTGTCGAGACACCCGCCTCAGCTTCATCCTCCGCGTCGTGCGACACGATCGCGAGGGCCAGAAGCAGGGCACACGCCATCATCAGGATCGAGGCAATGACCTGCCGGCGGTCCGTTGATGGACGCTGTGCGGGGCGCGCCGATCCGGGCCGGCGTTCTGGGTCTCGCGGGGGCATGGAGGTCAGGGCTGGGGTGAGGTGCGCTTCATCAGATGCAGGATATTCCCTTCAAGCACGGGGACGGCGGGGACGGTGTCCAGTCCCGCGCAGATCTCCAGGTCATCCCCCAGCCCGATACTCTGCAGATATCGGCCGTGTTCCGTTGATGCCAGCAGTTCGCGGACGGACGATCCGAGGGTCTTGTGGAGCACCATCGCAGCCTTTGCGCCGTCCGACAGCGTGGCGGGGACCCGGTCGACCAGCGCCGCGGCCAGCATTCCCGCGCACACGGCATCCTCCATCGAGAAGCCTCCTTCCCGGCCGGCACAGACGATCGAGAGGTCCAGGCCGCAGGCGATCACGTGCTCGCACACCGCGGAGAGGTTCACCAACCGCACACGCAGAGCTGCGCCGCGTGCCGTCCACGCAGGATCGCCTGGGACCCGTTCGTGGTGGTGAAGACGATGGTCTTCCCCTTCACGCGTTCTTCCGTGTACTCCCTCGGAGAGTTCCCCAGGTGGAAGCCTTCGATGAGTTTCCCCTGGCGCTCCCCTCCCAGCAGGGTCTGACCGCCGTCGAGATTGGAGGCCAGCTTCACCGCCGCTTCGATGGAGGCGGACGGGATGACCCCGCGGGCCCCGTTGTGCAGCGCGGTCACGATCGACGTGCTCGCCCTGAGCACGTCGATCGCCACCACCATCTTCTCCCTCAGCCCCTGCTCGTTGACCAGCTCGGGGGCCAGGTGAACGTCGACGTGCATGCTACTTCTTCAGGAATGGCAGGGTGGTCACCGTCACCGGGACCTCCTTGTCCCGCACGAGCACCGCGAGGGGCGACCCGGGAGCCGTGTATCCGGCCTCGACGTATCCCATCCCGATGCTCTGCTGCAGCGACGGGGAGAACGTTCCGGAGGTCACGGTCCCCACCTGTTTCCCGCCGGCGTCGAATGGCGTAACCCTGGCGTGGGACGAGCCGGTCGGGCGATGTGAAGCCCACCAGCTTCCGGGCGGGGCCGCGCTGGACCATCGCGGCGATCGGGTCTCGGCCCAGGAAGACGCCTTTGTCCGCCTTGGTGATCCAGCCCAGTCCCGCCTCGATGGGGTTGGTGGTCTGGTCGATGTCGTGGCCGTAGAGGCAGTAGCCCATTTCGAGGCGGAGCGTATCCCGTGCTCCGAGGCCTGCCGGTCCGATGCCGAACGGTTTGCCCGATTCCATCAGGGCATCCCAGACCTTTTCGCCGAGCGCCCGCTCCCCCGGGAAGTAGATCTCGAACCCCAGCTCGCCGGTGTAGCCGGTCCGGGAGATGATCGCCGCGACACCGGCAACGTCTCCGCGGACATAATGGTAGTACTGGAGCGACTCGAGGTTGACGCGGGTGAGCTTCCGCAGGGTATCCAGGGAGCGTGGTCCCTGGATCGCCAGCAGGGAGGTGGAGTCCGACACGTCGGTGATCCGCACGTCCCCCTGCACATGCCGGCGCATCCACTCCAGGTCTTTGGCGGTATTCGAGGCATTGATGACCAGCATGTAGTGGCCGCCCATGTTGTACACGAGCAGGTCATCAACGATCCCGCCGTTCTCGTAGCACATCGCGGAGTACTGCACCCGCCCTTCTTTCAGCCGGGCAGGCGTCGTTGATGGTGATGCGCTGCACGAAGGCGAGCGCGTCCTTGCCGTGGATCTCCACCTCGCCCATATGCGAGACGTCGAACACGCCGACGCCCTTGCGCACCCGCTGGTGCTCTTCCACGATGCCCGTGTACTGGACGGGCATTTCAAACCCGGCGAACTCGACCATTTTCCCGCCGAGCCGCCGGTGGATCTCCGTAAAGGCCGTCTGTTTCATGATGACCGGGACAGGTTATTTGTATTGGTCCGTGACGTCCCTCCCCAGCTTCGGGGAGTAGAGGCGGAATTCGCTGACCGGAACCGCCGGATCCGTCTGGAGGGTGATCCAGAGGCGGTTCGTCCACTGGAGGGTACTCAGCCTGCTGGGGAAGCCGTGCTGGAGATTGATGGCGAGTTCCGGATTGACCGTCAGGGTCACTCGCCGGCCCGCAGACTCCGCACGGAACCTCCGCACACCGCGCTCGAGCTGGTTCAGGACGGAGGTCTTCGTTCTCACCAGACCCGTCCCGCCGCAGGATGGACATTGCTCGGTGAAACTGTGGAGGATGTTCTGCCGGACGCGCTGCCGGGTGATCTGCACAAGGCCGAACTCCGTCATCGGCAGCACCGTGATCTTCGCCCGGTCCCTGCGGAATTCCTTCCGCAGCTCGTCGAACACCTTCCGCTTGTTCTTCTCATCATCGAGGTCGATGAAGTCGCACACGATGATGCCGCCGATGTCGCGCAGGCGGAGCTGGCGGCAGATCTCCCGGGCGGCCTCAAGATCGGTCCGCAGCGAGTTCTGCTCCTGTTCCTTCTTGGCGGCATACCGGCCGCTGTTCACGTCGATCACCATCATCGCTTCGGTCGGCTCGATGATGATGTACCCGCCGGACTTGAGCCAGACCTTGCGGGCCAGCGAGGCTTCGATCTCCTTCTCGATGCCATAGGTGTCGAAGATCGGCGCCCGTTCCCGATGCAGCTCGATCTTGTCGACGAGGTGGGGCGACATATACTTGATGTACGACCGGATCTCGCGGTGGAGTTTCTTCGAGTCCACCACCACCCGGGTCACGTCGTTGGAGAAGAGGTCACGGATGACGCTCGAAGTGGTCGACATGTCCTTGTACAGCAGCGCCGGCGCGGTCTCCGCCTTGGTGGTCTTCTCGACCTCCCGCCACGTGGTGATCAGGTCGTCGAGGTCCTTCTTGAGCAGTTCATCCTCTTTGCCCTCGGCCACGGTCCGGATGATGACGCCGAAGCCCTCAGGGAGCATGGAGGCGACGATCCGGCGGAGGCGGCGCTTCTCCTTGAAGGCGCTGATCTTCTTGGAGATGCCGATCTTGCCATCGAATGGGAGCAGGACGAGATAGCGTCCGGCGAGGGAGACCTCGGTGGTGACGCGCACCCCCTTTTTCCCGACCGGCTCTTTGGTGATCTGGACGATCACCTCCTGTCCCTTGGCGAGCTGGATGTCGGGACGCGGGGCGCGGGGCTTTTCGGGTTGAGGGCGCGGAGGGTGTTCAGGGACCGGCGTGCCGTCCGGGTGGTCGGCCGGCTGATCCTCCTCCCCATCGTGGTCGTCATCCTCCCCGATCATCGCGCTGTATTCTTCGAAGCGGTTGCCGATGTCGGAGAAGTGGAGGAAACCGTCCTGTGAAAGACCGAGGTCGATGAATGCCGCTTTGATGCCGGGCATCACCTTGGCGACCTTGCCAAGGTAGATGTCGCCGATCATCTTTTCCTTATTCGCGGTGTCGACAAAAGCTTCCGCCAGGCGGCCATCCTCGGTGATGGCGATCCGGGTCTCCTTGTCGCCCGCGTTGATGATGATCTCTTTTTTCATGAATAGTGATCCAGTGAGACGGGTAGGGACCACGGTGCCGGCGCGACGAAGGGCGGATCCCGCAACGCGGCGGGAGGCACATTCTTTGTTCGGTCTGAAGCCCCAACATCGAGGGCCGGGACGTGGATGAGTTGGCGATAGGGTATTCCCCCTCAAGGGGTAACCTGTGTCCGCTGAGATGAACCCTGAAGCGGATACGGTAACTTACGCAATTCCGTGACGTCAATCAATAGAAAGAGGTCAAGCTCCCCTGCGTCACACTTTTGGTAACCGACCGTTGCTTCCTTCCGGACCTGGCGGGGTTGAGCTACTTCCGGTTGCGCAGGACTTGACCTCTAGTGGAGCTGATCGGGATCGAACCGACGACCTCCTCGTTGCGAACGAGGCGCTCTCCCAGCTGAGCTACAGCCCCGAACTCGAACAGATCATTAAAGATACACAATCCGGCCGGAGGAATCAAGGAAGAGGCGGGGCTACTTCTTGCTCATCGTTTCAAGGATCACGTGTACCGTCTGGTCCTCCAGATACCCCATCCGGTAGTAGTACTTGATCACGCTGTCCCACCAGGAAAGAGGGATGATGTCCTTCTGTTGCTGGGAGAGCCGTTCGTACACGGACTTCTTGTATGTCTCGTAGCGCTTATCTTCCATCAACCCTCCGCCGGTGGCGGTCTCCAGGGTGGCGAATATCGTAATGTACGAGAGCCGGAGGAGCAAGTCAATGCTCCTTGACAAACCCCCCCATTTATGATATACTATGTTGATTTTACGGCTTTTCACGCGAGGGTGGATTGACACGAGGGGATCTTTCCGAACGGGAGCGCACCGTCCTCCATTACGTGGTCCGGGACTTCATCGAGACGGCGACCCCCATCGGTTCGAGGTACATTTCCAGACGCCATGTGGCCGAACTGGGGCTCAGTTCGGCCTCCATCAGGAATGTCATGTCGGATCTGGAGGAAATGGGGTATATTTCGCACCCTCATACCTCCGCCGGCCGCGTCCCGACGGATCATGGGTACCGCGTCTACCTCGACCAGTTGATCCAGCTGGACCAGCTCTCGCGATCCGACGAGCGGACGATCAAGCAGAACCTGGACGGTGCGGAGAACCCCGAGGAGCTCCTCAGGGAGTGTGCGAGGGTGCTGGGACGGATCTCTCACCAGCTCTGCGTCATCAGCCCGCCCCGGCTCAGCACCGGGATCCTGGACAAGATCGAGCTGGTGCCCCTTGCCGGCAACAGGATCATGGTGATCATCTCCATCACCTCGGGGCTGGTCCGAACCCTGATGATGGAGGTCGCCAGCGAGGTCCGGCGGGAGAAGCTGGAGGAGCTTTCCAGGTTCCTGAACGAGCGGCTGAGCGGCCTGACCCTGCAGGAGATCCAGCGGAGTTTCGCCGAGCGGGTCCGGGACGCGCAGGGAGAGGAGAGCGGCCTCATCCGGCTCTTCATCGAGTCCGTCGACAAACTGTTCGTTCCCCCGAAGAGCGACCCGCCGATGATCGGGGGAACGGAACAGCTGCTGCACCAGCCGGAATTCCTGCATCCCGAGAATCTGCGCGGCGTCGTGGAGCTGATCAACGACGAAGAGATGATCATCCACGTGCTGGAGAAGTGCGAGTCCCTCCCCCACGAGGTCCGCGTGCGCCTGGGGCGGGAACATGCCAACGACAAGATGTCCCCGTACGGCATCGTCAGCACGGTGTACACGATGGGTGACGTTTCGGGCACCATCGGCGTCCTCGGGCCGAAGCGTATGCCCTACGCAAAACTCATCCCGCTGGTGGACTACGTCGCCGGCGTGATCTCCGAACTGTTCTCCACTTCCAATCGCAGCTGATGAACGAAACCCGGAACGCTCAGGATCCCGTCACCCCCACCCCGGACCCCTCCACTCCCGAATCGACCCCGTCAGAGCCCGCGGCGCGCGCGCCCGAGCAGGACGACGAGGCACGTCGCACCGTCGAGCAGCTGAAAGACCAATTGCTGCGGAAGGCCGCCGAATTCGAGAACTACAAGCGGAGGAGCGAAGCGGATACTGCTTCGATCGTCCGATTCGCCAACGAGCGATTGCTCAAGGCCCTGCTCCCGGTCCTGGACGATTTCGACCGCTCCCTGAAGGCGGGCCGCGAGAAGGGAGCCGACGACCCGTTCTTCCGCGGCGTCGAGCTGGTCGCCTTGAAGCTGATGAAAGTGATGATGCAGGAAGGACTGGAACCGTTCACCTCCGTCGGCGAGCCGTTCGACGTGGGCCTGCACGATGCACTGCTGCAGCTCCCCCGCGCAGACGTCCCCCCGCACACCGTCGTGGAGGAGGTCGAACGGGGATACCGGCTGAATGAGAAGGTACTGCGCCACGCGAAGGTGGTCGTGTCGGCGGCGCCCGAAGACGGCCCAGAGCAGGCGAAGGAAGAGCATGGCTAAGAACGACTACTACAAGGTTCTCGGGGTCGAACGCAACGCCACCGCGGAGGAGATCAAGAAGGCCTACCGGAAGATGGCGATGCAGTTTCACCCCGACCGGAATCCCGGGAACAAGGAGGCGGAGGAGAAGTTCAAAGAGGCCGCCGAGGCGTACGAAGTGCTCGGCGACGAGGAGAAGCGGCGGCGCTTCGATCAGTTCGGCCACGAGGGGATCCGGGGAACCGACTTCCGCCCGTTCACCGACGTGAACGACATCTTCAGCACGTTCGGCGACATTTTTGGCGGTGGCTCCATCTTTGACGAGATGTTCGGCGGCGGCGCCCAGCGCCAGCGCCGCGGCCCCACCGGCGCAACGGCCGGCTCCGACCTCAAGGTCCGCCTCAAGCTCACCCTCGAGGAGATCGCCACCGGCATCGAGAAGAAACTCAAGATCAAGAAATGGAAGACCTGCGAGGAGTGCAACGGCACGGGCGCCCGCTCCGCACAGGCGACCGTCACCTGCCCGGTCTGCAACGGCGCCGGGGAGATCCGCCAGGTCTCCCGCTCGGTCTTCGGACAGTTCGTCAACATCACCACCTGCCAGAATTGCGGCGGCGAGGGACGCGTCATCAAGCAGCCCTGTCTTTCGTGCAAGGGCGACGGACGCGTGCAGGGAGAGACCACCATCAAGGTGAACATCCCCGCCGGCGTCTCGGAGGGGAACTACATCCCCCTGCGGGGAGCGGGGAACGTCGGACGGCGCGGAGGCCCTCCCGGGGACATCATCGTGGTGATCGAGGAAGAACCGCACGCCGTCTTCGAGCGCAACGGGGAGGACGTCGTTGCTGACACTGCGGGTCAGCTTCCCCGAAGCGGCCCTCGGGACGGAGATCGAGGTCCCAACCCTGACCGGACGGGCCAAACTCAAGATCGAACCGGGAACGCAGTCGGGCCGCGTGCTGCGGATGCGTGACAAAGGGGTGCCCCGGCTGAACGCCTTCGGGCGGGGGGATCAGCTCGTGAGGATCCAGGTCTTCGTCCCGGAGTCCCTGACCTCGCAGGAACGGACCCTGCTCAAGCAGCTCGCACAGAGTGAGAACATCACTCCCGGCGGGAACGCCGACAAGGACGACGGGCTCCTCAGCCGGGTGAAAAAGGTCTTCACTTCGTAGGGCGGACGTGTCCCTGTTCACGCGCCTTCAGGACGCCGTCGGATTCACCCGGACCGAAGCCCAGGTCCTGCTCTTCCTCACCGGCACCTTCCTGCTGGGCCTCGGCTTGAAGTCCATGCGGGGTCCGGCCGGCCCGGTCCCCGGCGGTCTTCCCGCCACCACCCGGTCTGACAGCACCTTCGCCGCGCGTTCCGCACTCGCCAACGACCCTTCGCATGCCCCCCGCACGGCGAGCGCGGCAAGGACAAAGACCCCTCCCGCTGCAAACAGCATCAGCATCAACTCGTCTTCGAAAGACGAGTTGATGCGATTGCCCGGCATCGGCCCCGCGTATGCCGAGCGGATCATCGCTTTCCGCACAGAGCACGGCCCGTTCCGAACACTTGAGGAGGTCCAGAACGTGAAAGGGATCGGACCCAGGACCTTCGAGCGGATCAAGCCTTTCCTTCGCCTTCATTGATTCACACCTCTCTTCTTCGTTTATTTGAAGGTCCCCGGCGAATGATGGGCACCAGGAGGGATCCCTATGGAGAGTGAGAGCATTCTCGGACTCGCGATCGGCGAACGATCGGTCCAGGCGGTGGAGGTGACCCGCTCCGGCGCCTCGTCAACCGTCACGGCCATCGACGACTGGGAGAACACCCTTCTCGGCACCGGCAAAGAGCAGCAGATCGACGGCGCCAAGCAGTTCGCGGACACCCTCGGGGCATTCCTCAAGGCGAACCGGGTCAAGGCATTCACCGCCTCCGTGGCACTCGACACGTCGTTCATGGTGTTGCACACGTTCCCCTGCGACGAGGGGACGGATCGCGCCGACCTGGTGAAGGCCTTCCTGTGGGAACTTCAGCAACTCCGGCCCGACGAGGACCCGAAGCAGTACATCACCGACGTCCACCTGATCCGTCCTCCTGCCCGGATCGACGCCGGGGAACCCCCTCCGCCCGGCGTCCAGAACGCCTGCATGGGGGTGGCGGTGCGCCGGTCGGACATCCGGGTGCTCTCGCAGATCCTGACGGGATTCGGATTGAAGGTCGGGATCATCGACGCGGACCAGTTCAGCGCCGATACGGCGCTTCGCGTCAATTATCCCGACGCATACCGGCGCCACCTTGCCCTGGTGGGGGTGAAGGAGCACCGCGTGGACATCAGCATCCTGCGGGACGGACATCTGGAGGAGTACCGCTACTCTCTCCCGGCGACCGACCGGGACATCGCGGACGCCATCGGCAAGCTTGCGCGGAACACTCCCGGGATACAATCGATCGTGACCTGGGGCCCGTACCTGAACAAGGACCTGCTCGTGCAGATCCGCCGTGCCTCGCCGATGCTGGTGGAGGCGATGAACCCGCTCCGGCACGTCCAGGTCTCGGATGCCCTGCGGGTCGCCGAGCACCTTTCGATGCCCACCTACAGGTTCGCGGCTCCGGTCGGGGTTGCCCTGCGGCAGGACTGACCCATGCGGGTGATCGCGGGGGAATTTCGCGGGCGTACATTGGTGACGGTGGCCGACAGTTCCGTCCGGCCGGCCACGGACAGGGTCCGCCAGACCCTGTTCGACGTGCTGACCACGCGTCTGGAATTCGACGGGGCCAGCGTGCTGGACCTGTTCGCGGGGAGCGGCAGCCTGGGGATCGAGGCGCTCAGCCGGGGTGCACGTTCGGCGGTGTTCGTGGAGGCGGGGCGCGAGGCGGCACGCAAGATCGAACACAATCTGGCAACCCTGCGGTGCGAGGATCGCGGCCGGGTGGTGGTGATGGACGCGATCACGTTCGCGCGCGGGGCACACATCCCGTATGACCTGGTCTTCGCCGACCCCCCCTACGCGTTCGAGGGGACGGCCGGCATCCCGGAGATGCTCTTCGCCGGCGGTCTCGTGGCCCCGGAGGGACTTCTCCTGATCGAACACACCAACTCGTTGACGTTCACCGACACCGACCGCTACCGCGTGGGCCCGGTCAAGAAGTTCGGCAGGACGGTGGTGACCTTTTTCCGTCCCCGTCCTTCCCCCCGGGTCCGCCACAGGAGGGTTCACCGACATGAGCAGACCGCTGGCGATCTACCCGGGCACCTTCGACCCCATCACCTACGGACATATCGATGTCGTCACCCGGGCGACCCGCCTGTTCCCCCGGGTGATCGTCCTGGTGGGAAGAAATCCTTCGAAGAGCCCCCTCTTCACCGTCGACGAGCGGGTCGAGATGGTCACCGAGGTGTTCCGGGACAATCCCCGGGTGACCACCGATGCGTTCGAGGGGCTGCTGGTCGAGTACGCACGCCGGAAGAAGGCGACGGCCATCATCCGCGGGCTCCGGGCGGTCTCCGATTTCGAGTATGAGTTCCAGATGGCGCAGATGAACAGGAAGCTGCAGGATGCCGTCGACACGATCTTCCTGGTCCCCCACGAGCGGTACACCTATCTGAATTCGACCATCGTCCGGGAGGTCGCCCGGCTCGGCGGCGATGTGTCAGGATTCATCCCTCTGTCGGTGCGGAAGCGCCTGATGAAGAAGCTTTCCGCCACCCCGTAATCCACGAGCGCCGGAGACCAAGGATCATGCCCACATACCAGTACCAGTGCAAGAGCTGCGGACACGAACTGGAGGAATTCCATTCAATGTCGGAGCCGTCTCCCACGCACTGCCCGAACTGCCATACGGAAAACCTCGTCCGAGTGATGGGAACCGGCGTAGGGCTCATCTTCAAGGGAACCGGGTTCTACCTGACCGACTACAAGAAGAGCGGGACATCCCCGGCGGCCGGTGAGTCGAAGAAGCAAAGCGGTGAGTCGAAGAAGGAGAGCGGCGAGTCGAAGAAGGAGAGCGGCGAGTCGAAGAAGGAGAGCGGCGAGTCGAAGAAGGAGAGCGGCGAGTCGAAGAAGGAGAGCGGCGGATCCGCGAAGCCATCCCCGAAGGAGTGAGCCTCAGCTGTACCGGTCCAGCTTGAACGTCTCCCCCAGATAGAGCTGCCGCGCCTCCGGGTCGTTCGCCAGGGACTCGGAGGTCCCCGACTTGAGGATCTGTCCCTCGAAGAGCAGATACGCCCGGTCCACGATCGAGAGGGTCTCGTGGACATTGTGGTCGGTCACCAGCACGCCGATCCCCCGGGCCTTCAACCCCCCCACGATCTTCATGATCTCCTCGACGGCGATCGGGTCGATCCCGGCGAACGGCTCATCCAGCAGGATGAACTGCGGATCGGTCGCCAGCGCGCGCGCGATCTCCGTCCGCCGCCGCTCGCCGCCGGAGAGCATATAGCCCTTGCTCTTCGCGATATGGGTGATCGTGAACTCCTGCATGAGACGCGCGCACCGCTCCCGCCGCTGTGCCGACGTGAGTTCCATCGTCTCCAGTACGGCCAGGATGTTCTCCTCCACGGTCATCTTCCGGAAGATCGAGGCTTCCTGCGGGAGGTACCCGATCCCCATGCGCGCGCGCCGGTACATCGGGGTGGTGGTGATGGCCGTGTCGTCCAGCCAGACCTCCCCCTCGTTAGGCCGGATCATCCCGACGATCATGTAGAAGGTGGTGGTCTTCCCGGCGCCGTTCGGCCCCAGCAGCCCGACCACTTCCCCCTGGCGCACGTTGACGCTGACGTCCCGGACCACGGTGCGCTTCTTGTACTTCTTGACGAGATGCTCCGCTTTCAGGAGGCTTCCGGCTTGGGGCTGGTTCATGGCTTCCTCAGGGTCTCACGCGTGGGGCGGTCGCCGCGCCACACGAATCCAGGAAGGCGGTGCTCGCCCTCCCGTTTGAACAGGAGATTCTCCGGAACGTAGGTCCCCTCCACCCCCCCGATGAACCGGATCTGCTGGAGTTTGCGGTCGCGGAACACAAGGACGATCCGATCGCAGCTGGACCGGTTCAGTCCGTTCCCGAGGGAATCCTCGTACAGATGGTAGATGCTTGTGGCCTGTGACCGGGCATCGATCTCCTCCAGCCCGTTCCCCCCGAAGCGCATGAACAGGCTGTCGCCGGTCATCTGGTCGAACCTGGCCGCATAGGCCGAATCGCTCCGGGATACGGTAAAGGCACTCCCCAGGACCGCCACCCCGTGGAGTTTCCGGTCCCGCAGATAGACGTTGATCGAATCCCCGGTCACCTGCGTCTCGCCGTACCAGACCACCGGGGTGCCGCGCATCTGCAACGAATCGTTCGCAGTGAAGAACCGGAGCTGCCGGCAGATACCGGCCAGCTCTCCCTGGAGGAACCGCACGCTGTCGGTCGCCACGAGAAGCCGCGTCGAATCCCGGAACGCTTCCATGATGTCCGAGGCCACCATCAACGTGTCCCTTGCGCCGGACGCGGTATCGACCCGGACCAGCGTCGGACTCCCGGTCATTCTGCTGTACGGGGGATCAGCGCTGTGGTCGAGGTGCCTCCCGGAGATCACGACCCGGTCGTTCTTGCCGATCACGCTCACGTTCCCCGAGGCGCTCGCCCGACCTCCATCCCGCAGGTAATGGAGCGTGTCGGAGTCCACGACACTCGTGCTGTCCTCCACGTGCACCCGCCCCTGGAAGCGCGCGCGGCGTTCATTCATGAAGTACTCGCCGTAGGCGGCGGAGAGCCGCGTTCGGCCGTCGTCAAGCCGCACCTCCTCGAACGCCTCCGCGCGCCGCTCCGCGCCGTGGTAGATCGCCCGCGGGGCCCGCAGGACGACGCTGTCGTCCTTTACGACGACATGACCGGTCATCTGCACCCGCTCCTGAGCGATATACTGCAGCGCACGGTCACACGTGATGACCACCCGTTCCTGGCGGATCCGGACGTTGCCGATCAGCTCACGGGCATCCTGGCCGTCGATCACCAGACCTTTCAGGCTATCGGCGTTCTCCAGTTCGATCGGGCCCGACTGCTGGGCCAGGGCGGGCGCGGGGAACGGGAGCAGAAGGATGGCGACGACACCGAGGACGTACGGTCTCATTTGCCGCCCACCGACTGTCCGGTCACCCGGAAGATCGTGTAGTGTCTCAGATCCTGATCGCTTTCCATCCCGTGGCCCCGGATGCGCTCCTTGGGCCCGGCGATGTCCACGAAGGCATCCGTGTGGATCTTCCGGGTTGCGTTGGTCCAGAACAGGCGTTCGGTCTTCAGGGTGTTGCCATTGTCCGAGACGACGATCACGTTTTCGTAGGCCTCGAAGTCCCTGGTCACGTCGTTGATCTTCCCCCGCCGGGCCGTAAGGGTGGAGGTGTGGCGCTGCCCGTCGTCGAAGAAATCCACGTGGATGCTGTCGTCCAGCAGCGTGTACCGCTGGTTGGCGAAGACGGCGATGTGTCCTGCCCAGAGGATCGCCCGTATCCGTGCCGAGTCGGAGAAGGTGACCGTACTGCGCCAGCTCTCCTGGCCGGGGAGTTCGTCCTGGACGATCGGCGTGACCGCCGGCTTCAGCTTCTCTCCGCACCCTGTCAGGAGGGTGACCGCGAGCCAGGTCGCCGCCGCCATGAAGGGGAGGCGGGACCGGCGCAGGAACGCGCGGGGCTCAGACATTGTCATCCGCACCCAGGCCGGCCTTCACGAGATCATGGAGATGGACGACCCCGGCGACCTTGTGGGCGGCGTCCACGACGATCATCTGCGTGATCTGATGCGACTCCATCTCCGCAAGGACCGCTCCCGCGAGGGTGCCCGACCTGGCCGTCTTGGGGTTGCGCGTCATTGCCGAGCCGGCGGTCAGCCCGGTGATGTCGGAGGTCTTCTGCAGAAGCCGCCGCAGGTCCCCATCGGTGATGATCCCTTCGAGGGTGCCGTCGGGGCGCACCACGCAGGTGCATCCGAGCCGGCGGCTGGTGATCTCGAAGATGGCGTCGCGCAGCGGGACGTCGGGGGAGACCCGCGGGATCTCTTCCCCTTTGACCATCAGCTCGTCCACCTTGAGCAGGAGGCGTTTGCCCAGCGTGCCGCCGGGATGGAACAGCGCGAAGTCATCGCGGGTGAAGTCCCGGCGTTCCAGCAGGGCGATCGCCAGCGCGTCGCCCAGCACCAGGGTCACGGTGGTGGACGATGTCGGCGCCAGGTCGTGCGGGCAGGCCTCTTCGCGCACCGACGCATCGAGCGAGACCGTCGCCTCCTTTGCCAGGGAGGTCTGCAGGTTCCCGACGATCGCGATGATCGGGACCTGCATGCGCTTGAACAGGGGGATCAGCGTATTGATCTCCGGCGTGCTGCCGCTCTTCGAAATGCAGATGACCACGTCCCCCTTGCGCACGATCCCGAGGTCGCCGTGAACGGCGTCGGTCGGATGGAGGAACACCGCCGGCGTGCCGGTGGAGTTCATGGTGGCCACGATCTTCCGCGCGATGATGCCGGATTTGCCGACGCCCGTCACGACGACCCTGCCCCCGGACGTCCTGATCAGTTCGACGGCCGCGGCGAACGATTCGCCGATCTTCCCGACGAGGTCCGCGACCGCCTCCCCTTCGATCCGCGCCACCCGTTTGCCGATGCCGATCACCTCGGCGGTGTTCATCGGAGGATGAGCCATAGGTCTCTTGATGGTTCCGTGGATGCTTGCCGGTGGCCGGCGCCGCTCAGCCGCGTTGGGCCGCGAGGATCATGTCCGCCACTTCCCGCACGGCCCCGTTCCCCCCGCCAAACGGGTCACATAGTCGACGCGCCTCTTCACTCCGGCCATCGCGTTCGCCGGGGCGGCCGAGAACCCGACGATCTCGAGCAGGGGAAGGTCGAACAGGTCGTCGCCGATGAAGGCGGTCTGTTCTTCGGTGAATCCATATTTCTTCTGCAGCTCCCTGAACGGCGAGACCTTGTCCATCGCGTCGAGATAGACGTCATCGATCTTGAGCACGCGGGCGCGGGCCTCCACGATCGGCGAGCTGCGCCCGCTGATGATGGCGATGCGGATCCCGTGCTCGTGGGCGCGCACGATGCCATAGCCGTCGTGCGCATGGAACCGCTTCAGTTCGATCCCTTCGCCCGAGTAGTACAGACCGCCATCGGTCATCACGCCGTCAACATCCAGCAGGAGCATCTTGATGCGGCGAAGGGCACGGGGGGAGGGGCGGCGAGAGGACATTTACCATCCTTTGACAAGTCGGTCGATCTGGCTCACCTGCGCGAGCAACGGTTCCAGCAGGTCGAGGCGAAGCTGGCTCGCCGCATCACTCCTGGCCGTCGGCGGATCCGGGTGCACCTCCAGGAAGAGGCCGTCACACCCGGCGGCGACCCCTGCGCGCGCCAGCGGGTAGATGAACTCCGGCTGGCCGCCGCTCCGGGACACGTCCCCGCCGGGAAGCTGGACGGAATGTGTCGCATCCAGGACCACCGGGTAGCCCAGCCCCCGCATGATCGGGAGCGATCGGATGTCCACCACGAGATTGTGATAGCCGAAGGTGGTCCCCCGTTCGGTCAGGAGGATCTTCGTGTTGCCGGTCTCCGCCACCTTTTCGGCGGCGTGTCGCATATCCTCCGGTGCGAGGAACTGGCCCTTCTTGATGTTGATCACCTTTCCGGTCCTCCCGGCGGCATGCAGAAGATCCGTCTGGCGGCAGAGGAAAGCCGGGATCTGCAATACGTCCGCCACCTCCGCCGCCATCGCCGCCTCCTGCTCACTGTGGATGTCGGTGACGATCGGCATCGACATCTCGCGGCGGACCTCCTCGAGGATGCGCAGGGCCTCTTCCACCGCCAGCCCCGAGAACGAGCGGGAGCTGGTCCGGTTCGCCTTCTTGTATGAGGACTTGAAGACCGCGGGCATCCGATGGCGGGTTGCCGCAGCGCGGACCGCTTCCGCGGTCCGGAGGGTCATCTCCCTGCTCTCCACCACGCACGGGCCGGCGAACAACACCAGCGGCTTTCCCTCCCCTATGTCGAAGTCGGCGATCCGCATGACGGCCCATGATACAAAAAACCGCCATGACAGTCAAAGACCCGTGCATTTGAGCCTCGAAATGCGTATTCTTGTCCGATCATTCCCCCGCGATCCGTGTTCACCGCCTACGCAAAGATCAATATCGGGCTGTTCGTCGAGGAGAAGAGGCCGGACGGCTATCACAACCTCCTGACCGTGTTCCACCGCGTGGATCTGGCGGATACGATCCGGTTCTCGCCTGCGGAGAAGATCCTCGTCGATTCGGACGATCCCGCCGCCCCCGGAGACGAATCCAATCTCTGCCACAGGGCCGCCGCGGCCCTGAGGGCGCTTGCCGGCATCCAGGCGGGGGTCAGGATCGAACTGCGGAAGAAGATCCCCGTCGGCGCCGGCCTCGGAGGGGGGAGCTCGGACGCGGCCACGGTCCTTTCTCACCTCCCTGCCTTCTGGGGGATCTCCGTGGACGAAGCGGCGTTGCGGACCATCGCGCTGGGCCTTGGATCGGATGTCCCCTACTTCCTCCGCTCAGGGAGCGCCCTTGCCCGCGGGCGAGGGGAACTCCTGGAGTATTTCGACCTGCAGATCCCCTACACGATCCTCCTGTGCAATCCGGGGATCCACGTCGCGACCGGGTGGGCCTACGCCCGGGTGACTCCGAGACCGGCCCCCGCGGAAGACCTTCGCAGCATCATCCTCGACGGCCTCCGCGACCCCGCCGGGCTTTCCCGCGGTCTCAGGAACGATTTCGAACCCGCGGTATTCGCCGCCCACCCGGAGATCGCGGATCTCAAGACCACGATGCTCGACCGGGGGGCGGTCTTTGCTTCCATGTCCGGAAGCGGATCGTCGGTGTTCGGCTTTTTCTCCTCGGCCGAGACCGCGTCGGCGCTCGCAGAGGTGTACCGCCGCCGCGGCATGACCGCGTCCATCACGAGCCCCTCGTTCAGGCCATGACGCTCGCTTCGCTCGTTCTCCTCGGCACGATCCTGACCGGCGACTCCGCTCCGGACTCTGTTCTCGTGGCCGACTCCACCCGGGCCATGGGTACGCCCGTCGATACGTCCCGCGTCCGGCCCGATTCCCTGACCCGTTTCTACCCCCTGCAGTTCGTCGGAAGCATCGACCGATCGATCGCCGATGATCGGACGGTGGTGGGAGACCGGTTCCCTCGCCTGAGCGTGTACTCGCTGGGAGATGCCCTTGCCCTGCTCCCCGGGGTGTACATCCGCGATCAGCAGAGCCCCGGACAGTACAACCAGCTCAACGCCGGGGGAGTGGACTGGCGTGGGACCGCGGTGCTGATGGATGGCAGATCCCTGAACGATCCCGCCAGCGGGACCTACAACCTGAACCTGTTCCCGGCGGAAAATGTCGGGCGGGTGGAGTACGTCTCCGGCGCGGAGGCGTTCCTGTACGGGCTGAATTCCACGGGCGCGTCGGTGAACCTGGTCACGCGCGACTTCGACAGCAACATCCCCCGAACCAAGCTTCTTTTCTCCGTCTCCTCGTATTCGTCCGAGTCCAGCGACGCCAGCTTCCACCAGAACATCAGCCGGCGGATGAATGTTTCGTTCGGCCTGCGCGCCCAGAACACCGACGGCAGGTTCGACAACAGCGACATGAAGACCTGGAACCTCCGGGGGAAGGTCCGCTTCCATATTCTTCCGAACCTCTCGTTCTACGTGTCGGAGATCTACACTTCCACCCGGACCGGGCTGTTCGGCGGAGTCAGCGTGGAGCGGACCCCTCCAGGCGACGAATACTCCCCTATCCTTGCGACGGTCGTCAATCCCTATGCCTATGAGAAGCTGACCAGGCATGATCTCACGGCCACGCTCGCGGGCAGGATCACGGACGATTCCACGGCGGCGACACGTCTGACGGTCCACTACTCCAACTCGTTGCGGGAGTACCGCGACGGGGTATCGGGCACCTCCGGTTTTGTGGAGACCATCAAGGATGATCAGCGGTCGTCCTGGGCCGGCGTCACGTTGTCGCAGGAGCTCACGTTCGGGCCGCAGCACTTCCTTGCAGGGGTCGGTTTCGAAGAACGCCAGATCGAGGGGAGTCCGCAAATGGGCCGCCGCCGGACGCCTACCGGCGCAGCATGGCTCAAGGACCGTATCGTCATCGGGGGACTGCTGGAGCTCTCTCTGTTCGGCCGGGCGGACCGCTACGGCGATCGGCACGCGATCGGAGCAGGCACCAGGCTGGGGATCCACGCCGCGGAGTGGATCACGTTCTCGGCGGGCCTCTCCCGCTCGCGCCGCTTCCCCACGGCGGTGGAGCTCTACTGGTCCGACAGCACGATCAGCCGCCCGGCCATCCCGTCCGACGAAACGCATACGGTGATCGAAGCCGGCGCATCGGCACGGACCGGGGTCGGCGCGATCGAGCTGTCAGTCTACCGTCGGACGATCGAACAACCGATCCTCCTCCAGCCGTTCGGTTCCGCGGGAGGGATGTCCATCTCCAACGGCGACACCTACGCCGTGACCGGGCTCGATCTCCGCGTCGCCCTCCACATCTGGATGCTCACGCTGGAAGGTACGGGTTCGGTCACCAAGTTCTCGACCGATGCCACCCGTGATCGCTATCCCTGGATCTTCGGACAGGGGGGGCTGTACTTCGACAATCCGTTGTTCGACGGCCACCTGGACATCAAGGCCGGCATACGCGGAAGCGGGCAGATCGGGCAGGCAGGCGAGCTCTTCAACGCCCAGCGGCTCAGTTACAGCAGGAATATCGGGAGGCAGCCCGGAACAGGGGCCAAGCTGGACCTGGTCCTGCTCGCCCGGATCGGTAGCGCGGAAGTGCACGTCATCTGGGAGAACGTGACCAGTTCCAGCTACTTCAGCACGCCCTATTTCCCGGCCCTCGACCGCGCGGTCCGCTTTGGCGTCTCGTGGTCATTCATCAACTGAGGCCACCCTCATGGCACAACGAACACGGCCGCGGCGATCGGCGAACAGGACAAAGGAGATCCCCCTCCTCCTCTCGATCCTTGACGAAGCGTTTGACGCCCGTGCGTGGCACGGGACGACGTTGCGCGGCTCCCTGCGTGGGGTCACTGCGACGACGGCATCGCGCCATCCACGACCTGGGAGGCACAGCATCTGGGAGATCGTCCTCCACACGGCCTACTGGAAATACGCGGTGCGCAGAATGCTGACCGGCGCCGATCGTGGATCATTCCCGCTGAAAGGGAGTAACTGGTTCCCCGTCCCCGAAGAACCTGCGCCAACTGCCGGAGAATGGAACGCCGCCGTCCGGATGCTGACGCAGGAACACCGCCTGCTGAGGGAAGCGGTGGATGGGCTGCGCGACAGGGATCTCGACACGCCGACGCCGAAGGGCCGCCATACCTTCCGGCGGATCATCTACGGTGTCGCGCTCCACGATGTCCACCACGAGGGGCAGATCCAGCTCACGAAGCGGTTGTTGGAGTGACACGGGGCGGAGAGGCGAGGAGGACCGGTGATCATCCTGCACGGGAAGTTCGGACGCGCTCTTCCAGGAGGGAAAGGGTCTTTTCCGCGGCAGCGTCCCAGGTAAAGGAGCGGACGTAACGGTCGGCCCCCTCCACGAGTCTCTCCCTGAGCCGCCCGTCGGAGAGCAGCCGGAGGATCTTCGCTGAGAGTTCGGGGACGTTCCCGTATTCGTACAGGAGCCCCGTTTCGTCGTCCCGTACCGCGTCACGAAGACCGGCAACGTTGCTCGCAAGCACCGTTGTCCCGCAAGCGTTGGCCTCCAGCACGGTCAGCCCCCAGCCCTCCTTGGCCGACGTCATCACCTTGAACCAGATCTGCTGGAGCAGCTCGACCTTCCGCTCCTCGGTCACGAAGCCGGCGAACTCGACCGCCCGCTCCAGTCCCGCATCCCGGACGATCTGCTCGAGACGCGGCCGGTCGTCCCCCTCCCCCACGATCACCGTCCTGAGGTCGGGGAATTTCGCCAGGACCTCCGGCAGGGCCCGCAGCAGGTGGTCGACACTCTTGTACTGCTTCAGCCGGCCGAAATAGCCGATCATCGGGACCGGGCTTCTCGGCACGCCCGTCCGCCGGTGGACCCGCTGGTCCACCCCGTAGTGGACCACCGGCACCTCCTCGGCCCGGAAGCCGCGCGCCAGAAGTTCCTGGTGGGTGCTGGGGGAACCGACGACGAAGGGGATCCGGCAGGCCCTGTAGAGCCGGACGGCCAGCGACTCCATTCCCCACACATATCCGGCCGCGAGAACATTGGCTTCCTTGAAGATGCTGGCGCCGAAGAGATGGTGCGTGACGCCGAGGATCGGCGTGCGGACATAGAGCGGCGTGAAGAACGGGATCTTGTTCATGTCGTCCACGACGACATCGTAACCGTCACGGCGGAATCGGGTAAGATACGCCCACATCCACCGGTAGTTGAAGAAGTTCCTCCCCCCTTCCCGGATGATCCTCATGCCGTTGCGGACCTCTTCCCGGACGGCCCCCGGATAGGAAGAACAGTAGAGGGTCACCTCGTGGCCCCGCGAAGCGATCCGTTCAAAGACCTCGTGCAGGTGCACCTCGGCCCCGCCCGCGAGCGGGTGCGTGATGTCCTGCCAGTTGACCACGAGGATCTTCATTCGGGACGGGACAGTTCGTGCTTCCAGTACTCGAAGACGTCCGACAGGGTCTGCCGGAACGGATAGAGGGGGGTCCAGCCTGTGGCGCGGACCAGCCGCACGTTGCTTCCGTGGAGCAGGGAGACGTCATAGGGGCGCACGCGCGCGGGTTCGGCCGTCACTTCCACGTCGATGCCGGTGATGGACCGGTACAGGTCGATCACCTCCCCGATGCGGAAGACCCGGGAGGCGCAGACATTGAACACCACCTCGCGCGAGGAATGGTCGAAGAGCCTCCAGTAGGCGCGCACGATGTCGCGCACGTCGGTGAAGTCGCGGCGCGCCTCCAGGTTTCCGACGTGGACCCGGGCGGGGGCGCGGCCGAGGGCGATCTCCGCGAAGCGCCGGCCGAAGTCGGAGCAGACGAACGAAGGGTTCTGGCGCGGGCCGACATGGGTGAACGGCCGCGCGATGATCAGGCGCATGCCGAACGTCCGCAGGTAGGACTGCGCGATCATATCGAGGCTGGCCTTGCTGGCGGCGTAGGGGTTGATCGGCGACAGGGGGAAGTCTTCGGTGATCGGCTGGCGGTCGGGATCCACTTTGCCGTACACCTCGCCCGTGCTGACCACGAGGATGGCCGGTTCCCAGCCCTCGCGTTCGCGGAACTTTCTCGACGCCTCCAGGATGGTGATCCCCCCCTGGATGTTCACGTCGAAGGTCCCGGTGGGATTGGCCACCGACGACGGAACGAAGGCCTGGCCGGCGAGGTGGATCACCCGTTCGGGGCGGACGGAGAAGAAGAGCTCTTCGACCTGAGATTCGCTGCGGATGTCGACGGTGTGGAGGTGGAGCCTGCCGCCGAGATGCCCGACGTTCGTGACCGGAGCACCCAGCAGCACGGTGCCGTGCACCTCGACGTCGGGTTGTCCGAGCAGGAACTCGGCCGCGTGGCTTCCCACGAATCCGTCCACACCACTGATCAGAACGCGCATACGATCTTCCGTCCGGTCAGCGGGCGGTATCCTTCGCCTGCGGCGTCTGGGCCGTGAGGCGGGTCTCCACCATTCTGATCCGCTCTTTCAGCCCCGGATCGCCGGGGAATTTCTCTTCGAGCTGGCGCAGCAGTCCGAGGGCCTTCACATAATCCCCCCGCTGCTCGTAGATGTCCAGCAACACCCGGTACGGGTTCCAGTAGGAGCCCAGGTTGTACTGCCCGGAAGCGATCAGCCCGAGCGCTTCGGATTCGACCTCGTTGGAGAGCTGGGTGAACTGCTCCATCTTCCCCATACGGAAGTAAAATGCCGCGAGATCGGAGGCGATCTCCCATCCCATCGGGATCTTGGCCCGCGGGATCAGCATCTCCATCCGGTCGAGGGTGAGGGTGGCTTTCGCGTAGCTGTTCTCCACGTTGGCCTGGTACATCGCCAGCCGGAGGAACGCGGAGCGGTAGTTCAGCATCAGCCGCATCACGTTCTCATCGTAGTACACGTCGGGATCGTTGATCCCCCGCCACCGGTAGCCGTAGCGCGGTGTCGCGGAGAACCCGTTCGGGTCGTCGAAGAGATTGGCCTCCAGGATCTTCGGGTCGAGTCCCAGCTCCTCGCGGCGGATCCGCCGGGGCTCGAGCCGCCAGGCAAGGCCGTGGAACCAGAGGAAATCGTCCAGTCCGATCTTGCTGTCGGGGGCGCAGGTGACAGCGAAATAGACCGGGCGCTTCCAGCCGTTGGTGAGCACGATATCGAGGACCATGCGGTCCTGGATCCGGATGGCCTTCGTCTCCCCCATCTCGAGGGTGGGCTTCATGGTGAAGCGGAGGCTGCCGCTCGCGCAGCATCGTCGTGTCGGTCACGCCGTACTTCGCCACGGCCTCGTCGGTCACCGGGAGGTCGATCTCGCGGGCTCGCCAGAGCATCGGCTGAATGTTGGCGATCTGCGCGTCGGACAGGCTGATCGGCACCGCCTGCGCCTCGGCGTAGTACGGCTTGTCCTTCATCTGCTGGATGTACCACGGCGTGTTCACGAGGCTCAGGTTCACGATCCGCACGTCGCGCCGGACGCCCTCCACATCCTGGAGGTACCAGAGCGGGAACGTGTCGTTGTCGCCGTTGGTGAACAGGATCGCGTCCTTCTCGCAGGACTGAAGGATGTTGTAGGAGTAGTCCCAGGCCACGATAATTGCCGGAACGGTCGATGCTGCGATAGTTGTTCGCGATCAGCCGGCACCGGGACCGCGAGCAGGGCGAGGCCCAGGACCCCGTACGCCACCAGCGCCCCGGCCGATCGTGATCCGATCTTCTGACCGGAGGAGATCGATGATCCCCACGATCCCCACGCCGATCCAGAGGGAGAAGACGAAGAACGCCCCCACGTAGAAGTAGTCACGTTCGCGGGGCTGCGGCTCCTGCTGGTTCTGGTAGAGCGCCAGCACCGGACCCAGGGCGACGAACATCGTCGAGGAAGACCAGACCCATCTTCCAGTTGGTTGCGGAACTGGTAGTAGATCCCGAACAGACCGATGAGGAACGGTATGCCCCAGGTCGGCTTCCATGACACGCCCGAGTCCTGCGTGTCGCCGGCGGCCCCGATGTAGTTCCAGAACAGGTACCGGAAGAACATGTGGTCCAGCTGGTAGCGCCAGAGGAAATCCATGTCGCTGGAGTAGTTCGTGTAGATCCCCTGCTGGTGCGGTTCCTGGCTGTAGCGACGCGGCATGAACAGCGGCGCGTTCCCGTACTGCTCGCGGTTCAGGTAGGACGTCAGGCGCGCGAGGTTGCTGGGATCGTTCTCGTTCATCGGCGGGTGTTCATTCGACCGGATGATCACCGAGGTGTAGGTCGTATAGCCCAGGAAGATCAGGACGATCGACACGAGGGCGATGTGCAGGGTCCTCTGGTGCTTCTTGTAGGAGGTATACACGCCGTAGCAGACGAGGGCCAACAGGATCCACGGGATGTACGCCACGATCTCGCTGCGGTAGCCGGCGAAATCGCCGTCCATCATCCCCGGCAGCCATTTCACGATCCCCGGGTAGGCCACGAAGAAGGTGAGCGACGCGATGATCCCGAACTTCACAAAACTCGCCGCCGTCACTTCGTACTTGTGAAAGTAGATGATCATGAGCACCGGGAAGATCGCGAGCAGCGCGAGCAGGTGGACGCCGAGGGAAAGTCCGATCAGGTAGGCGATGATCAGGATGTACTTCTCGTTACGGGGATCCTCGGCGTGATCCAGCCACCGGGTGGCCAGCCACATCACGATGGTCAGGAAGAACATGCTGGCCCCGTACACCTCCGCTTCGATCGAGTTGCCCCAGTAGGTCGTCCCGAACGCGAGCGAGAGCGCGCCGATCACCCCGGCGCCGTACACCACGATCCGGTCCAGCGTATCCGCGGGCTTGCCACGGAATTCCTCGATCATCCGCACGGTCACCAGGTAGGTGAACATGATCCCCAGCGCGCTCAGGATCGCAGAGAACGCGTGCGCGCGGACGGCCATGTCGGCGGAGATCGGGATCATCATGGCGACCCGGGCACCCAGAAGGAACAGCGGCGAACCCGGCGGATGGGGAACCTGAAGCATCTTCGCCGCGGCGATGAACTCCCCGACGTCCCACATGACCACCGTCGGCGACAGGGTGAGGAAATACACGATGGCGCTGGTCAGGAACACGCCTGCCGCGACCACCCGGTTCAGGTTACGCTGGATCATCGGTCGACCTTTGTTCGTCAGAATGGGAAAACCCAGTTAATATAGAGGGAAAGGACCTGAGTATCAAGAGAGCATGAGGTAGCCGGCGATCTCGTCGCAGAGGAGGTACCCGCGGGGGGTCAACCGCAGGAACACGCCGTCCCAGCTCGCGCGGCCGTCGGCGACAAGACGTTCGAACACCGCCGTGTGGAGTTCGGACAGGTTCACCCCGAACTCCCGATCCAGTCGCCGGACGTCCAGCCCGTCGCTGCGCAATCCCAGAAAGATCCGTTCGTTCACCATCTCTCGTTCACCGACGGTCTCGCCGGCGGCAACGGGATCCTCTCCGGAGTGGACCCGCTCCAGGTAGCCCGGCAGGTCCGGGACATTCCACCATCGGCGTCCCGTCCTCCCGCCCGGATCCTTGCGGAACGAATGCGCAGAGGGCCCAAGGCCGCGGTAGTCCGCGTGGCGCCAGTAGCTCGAGTTGTGCCGGCTCCGGAACCCCGGACGCGCGTAGTTGGAGACCTCGTACTGCTCGTATCCTCCGGCGCGCATGCGGTCCATCGTCAGCTCGTAGAACGCCGCCTCGCGTTCCGCGTCGTTCGGCCTCACCCTGCCGTCGAGAACCTGCCGGTGCAGCGGGGTTCCCGGCTCGACGATCAGCCCGTAGGCGGAGATGTGCTCCGGGGCGTACTCGAGGGCGCGCCGCAAGCGTCTTCTCCCATCCGGCCGGCTCCTGCCCCGGGAGCGAATAGATCAGATCGATGCTGATGTTCGTGAACCCCGCATCCCTGGCATCGCGGATGCACCGCTCAGCCTGGGAGACGTCGTGAATGCGGCCGAGGAATCCGAGGTCCTCGTCGGCGAAGGATTGAATGCCGATGCTGAGCCTGTTGACCCCGGTGGACCGGAACCCTGCAAGGATCTCCCGGGTGACCGTTCCGGGGTTGACCTCGAGGGTGACCTCCGCTCCGTCCAGCACGGCGTACGACCGGAAGATGTCGTCCAGGAGCTGTTCGAGCTCGTGGGGCGCAAGGAGCGAGGGAGTCCCCCCTCCGAAGTAGATCGTATCGATCTCCTTCAAGAAGCCCTCGGTCGCACTGCGGCGGAGCTCCTCACGCAGAGCCGCCACGTACACGGCCTGCTGCGATCGGTGTTCAACCGAGTAGAAATCGCAATAGGGGCACTTGCGCTCGCAGAACGGGATATGGAGGTAGAGCGATGACACAGAATTCCTATCGAATGATCGTACCGATTCGTCCCCAGCGGATCCCGGTGAACCGGCCGGCGTCTTCCTCGTCCCGCGACCAGAAGACCAGGAAGGGCTTCCCGACCATCTCCGACGACGTGACACACCCCCAGGTGCGGCTGTCCAGGCTGTTTCCCCTGTTGTCTCCCAGGAGGTAGAACCACTCTTCACGCACCCGGTAAACCCCTCCGGGTTGAGCCGGCAGCTCGAGTCCGGAACTCCGTGCTTCAGCGGCCACCGCAGGTCCGAACACGGACAACGTGGCGGGTGTCAGCGTGACCGTCTCCCCCGGACGGGGGATACGAAAACCGGGGAGCTCCTCGTCTCCTCGCGTGCTGGCTCCGGTGGGCAGGGGCTGTACGCGGCCGTTGCGATAGACCACGCCATGGCGGATCTCGAGCGAATCGCCCGGGATCCCCACGATCCTCTTGATCAGGCGCCGCCGCTGCTCTCCGGCCAAGGGGCGGACCAGGAGCACGACATCGCCGCAGCGATATCTGGCAAGGGCCGGGAGGCGAAACACCGGGAGAGCGATGGATGTGAAGGGGATCTCCGCGGGGGTCGCGGGACCATAGGCGAGTTTGTTGATCAGGACCACGTCGCCGGGAAGCAGTGTGCCGGCCATCGAGCGCGTATGGACGCTGGCGGAGTCCACCACGAACACCCGCAGCAGCGTGACCAGACCCGCCGCAGCACAAAACAGGAGAAGCGCTCCGGCGGCAGTTCGGAGAGGTGCGCGCATGGTCTGTGCGGCGGCCGCCCTGCCGACGCCCCTACCTGATCAGGCTGCCGATACGGCCGAGCCGGATGGAGCCGATCTTCCGGAAGATGTCGGTGACCGGAGTGTCCGGATCCCACGACCAGTAGACGATCATCGGGGTCCCGACGATGTTCTCTTCGGGGATGAATCCCCAGAAGCGGCTGTCGAGGCTGTTGTCCCGGTTGTCGCCCATGCCGAAGAGATAGTTCCGCTCGACGCGGTACTCGGTGACGGGCTTCCCGTCGACCAGCACGGTCCCGCCGGATCCCGACTCGGCGACGTGTCCCTCGCGGCCGATGAAGGTCTGCCATGCGGGCAGCGTGGCAGGGTTCAGGGTGATGATGTCCCCTTTGCGCGGGACGACGACCGGGCCCCAGTTGTCCTCGTTGAACTCGGCGCCACGCGGGAAGATCCTCGGGTCCGCCATGCCCGCCGGCGCGAAACGCGACGAGTTGAATTTCATGTTCCTGGGGACCGGGGCCGGACGGCCGTTCACCATCAGCCGGCGGTTGATCACCTGAATGGTGTCGCCGGAAAGGGCGACGGCGCGCTTGAGGTAGAACATGAACTCAGGCGACGGACCTCCTCGCGCTGCCCCGGGAATTCGAACACGATCACATCTCCCCGCTCCACATCGCGGAAGGCCGGCACGCGGAACCACGGCAGGCGGATATTGGTGAAGGGGATCGTCCGCGGGGTCGTGCCGCCGTAGATGAACTTGTTGACGAACAGGAAATCCCCCGCCATGATCTCGTTCTCCATCGAACCCGTCGGGACCTCGAAAGAGGCCAGCACGAAACTGTTCAGGAAGAAAAACGCAGACCAGGACGAATACCACGTCCTTCAGAAAATCCTTGACGGGCTGGCGTTTGGACTTTTCGCCGTCCTGGGTGGTCTTGGCCTGGGCCATGGGTTCTACTCCGTGTGGTTCGTTCAATCCTCTTCCATTGACAGGACGGCGAGAAACGCCTCCTGCGGGATCTCCACCCTCCCACCTGCTTCATACGTTTCTTCCCCTCTTTCTGTTTCTCGAGGAGTTTGCGTTTCCGGGTGATATCGCCCCCGTAGCATTTCGCCAGGACGTTCTTCCGCATGGCGGAGATCGTTTCGCGGGCGATGACTTTGTTGCCGATGGCCGCCTGGATGGCCACTTCGAACATCTGCCGGGGGATCAGCTTCCGCAGCTTCGTGCAGAGCTTCTTCCCCCATTCGAAGGCCTTGTCCCGGTGGACGATCGTGGAGAACGCGTCGACCGATTCGCCGTTCAGCAGGATGTCGAGTTTGACCAGGTCGGACTCCCGGAACTCCAGGAAGTCATAGTCGAACGAGGCGTATCCCCTGCTCGTGGACTTGAGCTTGTCGTAGAAGTCGAAGATGATCTCCGACAGGGGCATCTCGTACGAGATGTCGGCCCGGGTCGGGTCGAGGTAGGTGGTGTTCTTGTAGACTCCCCGCGGCGCTCCATGCAGAGCTTCATGATGTTGCCGATGTATTCGGTGGGGACGATGATCTGCGCCTTGATGAACGGCTCCTCCACCTTTTCGATCTGCCCGTCGGGGGGCATGAGCGAGGGGTTGTCCACGAGCGATCACGTCCCGCCGCTCTTCGTGACCCGGTACTCCACGTTCGGAACGGTGTTGATGATGCTCTGGTTGTACTCGCGTTCGAGCCGTTCCTGGACGATCTCCATGTGGAGCAGTCCGAGGAACCCGCAGCGGAAACCGAAGCCCAGCGCGGCGGAGGTTTCCGGTTCGTACATCAGCGACGAATCGTTGAGCGAAGCTTCTCGATCGAGCTCCGGAGGTCCTCGAATTCCTCGGCGTTCGTCGGATAGACCCCGCTGAAGACCATCGGTTTGACGTCCTTGTACCCGGGGAGCGGCATGTCGGCAGGCCGGGCGTCGTGAGGTGACCGTGTCCCCGACTTTCGTGTCATGGACGTCTTTCGCGCCGGCGATCAGATACCCCACGTCTCCCGGCGGAGAGCTCACCGGTCCGGTTCCGCTTCATCTCCAGGACGCCGACCTCTTCCGCCTCGAACACCTTGTCGGTTGTGGAAGAACCGGATCGGCCTCGCGCTCGCGCAGCACGCCCTCGAACACCCTGACGTAGACGATGGAACCCCGGTACGCGTCGAAGACCGAATCGAAGATGAGCGCGCGGAGTGGGCCTCGCGATCGCCCTGTGGCGGGCGGATCTTTCGCACCACCGCTTCCAGGATCTCCGTGATGCCGAGATTGGCCTTTGCGCGAGGCCAGGAGGATGTCCTCGTCCTTGCACCCGATCAGATCGCGGATCTGGTGCTTGACGGTGTCCGATCATCGCGCTGGGAAGGTCGATCTTGTTGATCACCGGAATGATCTCCAGCCCGGCGTCGATCGCCAGGTAGAGGTTGCTGATCGTCTGCGCTTCGACCCCCTGGGAGGCGTCGACAACCAGCAGGGCGCCTTCGCACGCCGCGAGGGAGCGGGAAACCTCGTAGGAGAAATCCACGTGTCCCGGCGTGTCGATCAGGTTGAGCGTGTAGGTCTCGCCGTCCGTGGCGGTGTAGTGCATCTGGACGGCGTGCAGCTTGATCGTGATGCCGCGCTCCTGCTCGAGCTCCATGTCGTCCAGCACCTGATTGAACTTCATCTCGCGGGGAGTGATGGTCCCCGTCCGCTCCAGCAGGCGGTCGGCGAGCGTGGACTTGCCGTGGTCGATATGGGCGATGATGCAGAAGTTGCGGATCGATTGCATAGGTCACTCCAAGAACGCAAAATCCGTCCAGTAGTGGAGGACGGACTTGCATCCTAGAGAGATAATGTACGCAATGGGTGTGTGACTTGCAACACAGCCATCTTGCTCTTGCGCCCCGCCGTCCGTATAATACTCACACGAATCGCGAGCGCTTCTCAGGACCCTTCATGGACCTTTCCCTGTTCCTCGAGCGGCATCAGGACCACGCCGGCAACGCCGCTCCGCTTGCCGTGTTCGACTGCGATGGCACGGTCATTCGCGGCGACATCGGCGAGTCGATGCTCTATTACCAGCTGGAGGAATTCCTGTTCAGAACCTCTCCGGCGGAGGTCTGGCCCGGACACCCGCGGCGGGATGAACTTGACCGGCTTTTCCACGCCGCATCCCGCATCGGCGCATCGGAGCGGACGCACCATCCCGGGTATCGTCGTTTCACCGACGCGGTGCTCGGATGGTATTTCGACCAGCTGGCCACCGGCGACATCGCGGCGATCACCGCGGGGTGCGCCGACATCGTGCGGCTCTGGGCCGGGTTCACGGACACCGAGGTGCGGGAACACGCCCGCGCCAACCTCGCCCGGGAGCAGGAGCTCCCCTTCGGAAAACGGTCTCTGGGATCCCACAGCGTCACGCGTGGCGCCAGGTTCCTCCGCGAATCCCGCCGGCTCCTCGAGGAGTTGCTCCGCGCAGGCTTCCAGGTGTGGGCGGTTTCCGGGAGCAGCACCTGGAGCGTTGAACCCGTTTTCGAAGCCCTCGGGGTGCCGCCCGAGCGGGTCCTGGGGATAGGGCTCTCGAGCAGCGCCGGCATCCTGACCGCTGAGGTACCGGAACCGGTTTCGGTCCACGAAGGGAAGGTCCGTACCCTCGGAGCCGCCGGGCTTCCGGCACCGGTCCTCACGGCGAGCGACTCCCCGCTCGATCTTCCGCTGCTCCGGTGTTCCCGCGACCTCATGGTCTTCGTGAATACGCGATATCCCTCCCCTGACCAGTTCTTCACGGAACTCTCGATCGAACAGGACAGCCGCTGGATGATCATCAACCATCCGACAGACGAAATATGCCCGACGCCGCAGTGACGATCATCGGAGGGGGCGTGGTGGGGCTTGCCATCGCGGCAGAGCTCGCGCCGAAACGATCGCCCCTGTTCCTGCTCGAGCGGTACCCCAAGTACGGCCAGGAGACCTCTTCGCGCAACAGCGAGGTCATCCATGCCGGGATCTACTACCCGAACGGATCGCTCAAGGCCGCGCTGTGCGTGGAGGGGCGGGAACGCCTGTACGCTCTCTGCGCGGCGCACGACATCCCCCACCGACGGATCACCAAGATCATCACCGCGCCGACCTCCCAGGATGCCGGGGAACTGGACCGGCTGGAGACACTGGCGCGAGGCAACGGCGTCGAGCTTGAACGGCTCACCGCCGCAGCAGGTGCGGGCGATGGAACCCAACATCACCACGTTCGGCGGGCTCTTCTCCCCGGCCACGGGGATCATCAGCGCCCACGGGTTGATGGACTACTTCCACCACGCGGCCACGGAGCACGGGGCCTGCGTCCAGCTGCGATGCACCGTGGTGGGGCTGGAGAAGCTGGGGGACGGGTGGACGGTGGCAGATCGACGAAGCGCGGACAGCGCTCGTCCTTCACCTCCGAGTGGGTCGTCAACGCCGCCGGTCTGGAGTCCGATACCATCGCCTCGTACGCCGGCATCGACGTGGATGCGGCCGGGTACCGGGTCCACTACTGCAAAGGATCCTACTTCTCCCTCCCCGCCTCCATGAACGGGTGTATCAGCAGGCTGGTCTACCCCACCCCCACGAAGCACTCCCTCGGGGTCCACGCGCTGATGGATCTCGGGGGGAGACTCAAGTTCGGACCCGACGTGGAGTATCTTCCCGACCGCAGGCTTGACTACACGGTGGCGGAATCGAAGAAGAGGGCCTTTGCCGAATCGGTGCGGCGGATCCTCCCGTTCGTCAAGGACGAGGAGCTGACCCCCGACATGAGCGGCATCCGGCCGAAGGTCCAGGCACAGGGAGAAGCGGCGAAGGACTTCGTCATCCGGCATGAACGTGACCGCGGACTGGAGGGGTTCATCGACCTGATCGGGATCGAGTCGCCGGGGCTGACCGCGTCCCCGGCGATCGCCAGGACGGTCCGGGAACTGATGGAAGCGTGACTCAGGCCATCGCCGCAGCGAGGGCTTCGCGATTCGCCGCGATCGTGCGGTCGATGTCCTCGTCGGTGTGCGCCGCCGACACGAATCCCGCTTCGAACTGCGACGGCGCCAGGTAGATCCCCCTGTCCAGCATGGTGCGGAAGTAGGCCGCGAAGCGGCGGGTGTCGGAGGTCACCGCCGAGGGGTAATCGGTCACGGGCGTCGCGGTGAAGAAGAGCGTGGACATGGACCCCACCCGGTTCTGCCGGTACGGCAGCCCCAGGTCCCGCAGGTTCCTGCCGATCCCCTCTGCCAGCCGCGCGCTGCGGCGTTCCAGCCCCGCATAGAAGTCCGGATCTTCCAGCAGCACCGACAGCGTTTCGAATCCGGCGGCCATGGCGAGGGGATTGCCGGAGAGGGTCCCCGCCTGGTAGACCGGGCCGCTCGGGGCCACCATCGACATGATGTCGCGTCGCCCGCCGTAGGCCCCCACCGGAAGTCCGCCGCCGATGATCTTCCCCATCGTGGTCAGGTCGGGACGGATCACCGTACAGTTCCTGCGCCCCGCCGCGGGCGAGCCGGAATCCGGTCATCACTTCGTCGAAGATCAGCACGATCCCCTCCCGGCGACAGAGGCGACTGCAACCCTTCCAGGAATCCGGGCACGGGAGGGACGCATCCCATGTTCCCCACCACCGGCTCGACGATGACCGCGGCGACCGCACCCGCGTTGGACCGTGCAGAGCTGTTCGACCGACGGGAGGTCATTGAATCCTGCGGTGAGGGTGGCTGCGGCGACCGCGGCGGGGACCCCCGGGCTGTCCGGCACGCCGAGGGTCAGCGCTCCGGAGCCCGCCTTGACCAGGAACGAGTCGCCATGGCCGTGGTAGCACCCCTCGAACTTGATGATCTTCTCCCTGCCGGTGAACGCGCGTGCGAGCCGGACGGCCGCCATGGTCGCCTCTGTCCCCGAATTGACCATGCGGACCATTTCCACCGAGGGAACGAGGCGCTGGATGAGCTCCGCCATCCGTACCTCCAGCTCCGTGGGGGCGCCGAAGCTGGTCCCGTCGACCGGCGACTCTGCGGATCGCCTCGACGACGCGCGGGTGCGCATGGCCCAGGATCGCCGGCCCCCAGGTGCCGACGTAGTCGATGTACCGGTTCCCGTCGGCATCCCAGAGATACGCACCGTTCGCGCGGCGGATGAACACGGGGTTCCTCCCCACCGATCTGAACGCCCGCACGGGGGAATTGACGCCTCCGGGCAGGATCGCCTTCGCCCGTTCGAACAGCCTGTCCGATCGCTCCGTTACCATGTCGCGGTCCTCGAGTGCACATGATCGTCCGATGTTCCCCTGCACGGGGAGGTCCCGGCGGAGGTCAGCCTTTGCGCCGCAACAGCCGGGCGGCTTCCTTCGCGAAGTAGGTGAGGATGATGTCTGCGCCCGCACGCCGGATGCTCGTCAGCACCTCCATCATGACCCGTTCGCCATCGACCCAGCCGTTGCGTGCAGCGGCCTTCACGAGGGAATACTCCCCGCTGACGTTGTACGCGGCCGTGGGCATTCCGAACTCCCTCTTGACGCGGGAGATCACGTCGAGGTACGAAAGCGCCGGCTTGACCATCACGATATCCGCCCCTTCCCGGATATCCTGCGGCCACTTCCCGGAGCGCCTCCTCGACGTTCGCGGGGTCCATCTGGTGTGACCGGCGGTCGCCGAACTTCGGGGTGCTCTCCGCGGCCTCGCGGAACGGCCCGTAGAAACCCGACGCATACTTCGCGGCATAGGACATGATCGGGAGATCCCCGTACCCGTTCCGGTCGAGGACCGCGCGGATCGCTCCCACGCGCCCGTCGAACATGTCGGAGGGCGCGATCATGTCCGCCCCCGCCTGCGCGTGGGTCAGCGCCTCACGCGTGAGCAGTTCCACCGATTCGTCGTTCAGGATCTTTTCCCCCCGGACGATCCCGCAGTGGCCGTGCGAGGTGTACTCGCACAGGCAGACGTCCGTGATCAGCAGCAGTTCCGGGACCTCCTTCTTCACCGCCCGCAGCGCCCGCTGGACGATCCCGTTCTCGTCGTAGGCTCCCGAGCCCACCTCGTCCTTCGTTTCGGGGATGCCGAAGAAGATCACCGCCGGGATCCCCAGGCCGTAGACCTCCGCGCATTCGCGGACGATCTCGTCGACCGACATCTGGTACACGCCCGGCATGGACGAGATCTCGCGTTTCACCTTCGCCCCGGGAACCACGAACAGCGGGTAGATGAAGTCCGCCGGGGTGATCTCCGTCTCGCGCACCATGCTTCTCAACCGTTCGTTCATCCGCAGCCGCCGGAGCCGCCCGGTCGGGAATGTCGCACCAAGGCTCGTATCCATACGCACTCCTTCGTTCAAGAGATCTGATCCTGTTGCTTCACGAAATCCTTCACCCGTCCGGCGATCCGGTGGCCGCTCATGACACAATCTCCGACGGCGATCCCCCCGCGGTAGTTACTGCAGAAGAACAGTCCGGGGTGGCGTTCTTCGCACCTGTCGATCGCTTCCAGCACCGAACCGTAGCCGAGGGCATACTGGGGGATGGCCTTCTGCCACCGGATCACCCTGCAGAACGCCGGTTCTCCGCGCACCCCCATGATCTGTTCCAGCTCGGCCCTGGTCATCGCCACGAGCGCCTCGTCCGAACGATCCAGGAGCTCCGGCGACCGCGAACCGCCGACGAAGGTGGTGAGGGCGACGTGGCCCGCGGGCGCCCGGCCGGCGAAGAGCGCCGACGACCAGATGGTCCCCAGGATATTCCTCCGACTCGACGGCGGGGATGAGAAAGCCGAACCCGTCCAGCGGCCGCCCCAGATGTTCTTCGGGGTACCCGAGGAAGACTTCGGCGACCGGCGGATAGAAGACGCCTGCAAGCCGGTCGGCCAGCTCCGCGTCGAGGTTCCTGATCAGTCCCGCGGCGGCCGGGCGCCGGGACCGCAAGCACCAGCCGGTCCGCGCGCAGCGTCGACCTCCGCCCCCTTTCATCCAGCTCAAGTTCGTACCAGGTCTCGCCGGGGTGCTCCCCCCTTTGCGTACAGCCTGCAACGCAGGACGCCGGTTCGGACGCCGGCACCCAGATGCCTCGCGATCGCGCGCGGGAACGTCTCCATTCCGCCGGCGAACGAGAACATCTTCGCCCGGTCCTTGGCCTTCTCGGCCCGCTTCTTCCGCTCCCGGGCACCCAGGAACATCCCCCTGATGAGCCCGCCGTACTTTTCTTCCAGGGCATACAGCTTCGGAAACGCCGCGCGGACGCTGAGCTGCTCCGGATTTCCGGCGTAGACGCCGGCGACGAAGGGGTTGATGGCGTAGTCCAGGAACTCCCTCCCGAGCCGGCGCGTCACAAATTCGGCGATCGACTCCTCGGCCGCCGCCCGGCCGACGAACGGCTCTTTCAGCAGTCGAAGCTTGCCGGCCGTCGTCCAGAGCCGCGAACGCAAGAACGCGGGCGGCGACATCGGGAGAGGGTGCAGCCGGCCGGAGCCGGAGGATGTAGCGTCTGTCGCCGGAGGGATCGGCGTACCGGCGATCGTCGAGGATCCCGAGCGCCGAGAACATCTCGTTGAACAGCGGGGTGGTTTCCAGGGCGCTGTTGGGACCCTGCTCGACGAGCCAGCCTTCTTCGTGGACCGTCTGCATCGTCCCGCCGGGACGCGAGCCCCCTTCCAGGACGGTCACCTCGATCCCGGCACGGTGCAGCCACCAGGCCGCCGTCAATCCCGAGACCCCGCCGCCAACCACGACCGTCCGTTTCGCTCCGTTCATGCGGGCACCGCCTCGAGGACGCATTCCGTCAGGGCCTGCACAAAAAGCGGATGGGCGTTCAGGGCCGGGCTCATGTCGAAGTACCGTATGCCGAGCGACCGCGCATGCGCGCGCCCCTCCATGTTGATCTCGTAGAGTGTTTCGCTGTGGTCCGACACGAACGCGATGGGAACGACGATCACGTGGGAGGTCCCGTTCGCCGCCAGCGTCCCGAGCGCGCCGGTCAACGACGGCTCCAGCCAGCGTGCGGGTCCGACCTTGCTCTGGTAACAGAGCGAATGCGGAAGGCCGAACGAGCCGGCCCTGACCACCGCCTCATAGGTCCTGATCACCTGCGCCTGATACGGATCCCCCTGCCGGACCAGCGAGAGCGGCGTTCCGTGCGCGCTGAAGAGGAGGTGGACCCGATCGGGGGTCCGAACCCGGTTCAGAGCCACCCGGACGTTCTGGACCACCGCATGAACGAACGCCGGACGATCGCAGTACTCCCTGACCGTGTGGACCGGCAGCCCTGCAAGGCGGCGTCCCGCGAACCGCGCGGGTCCACGCGTTCAGACTCGATCCGCTCGTGGACCGGGAATACTGCGGATAGAGCGGGAGCAACACGATGCGGCTGACACGTTCCCGGAGCAGGTGCTCCACGGCCTGCTGCGTGGACGGCTCCCAGTACCGCATCGCCACCGTCACCACCGCGTCCATGTGCCGGCGAAGGGAAGCTTCCAGCCTCGCCGCCTGTCTGTCGGTCAGTTTCCTGATCGGCGAGCGGCCTCCGATCTTCCGGTAGATCTCCCTCACGTGGGGCGACCTGCGCGACGAGATCAGGCGGGCCAGCGGCTTCCTCAGGAGGAAACCCAGCGGGATATCGATGATGTCGGGATCGCAGAACAGATTGTGGAGGAACGGTTCCACGCTGTCGGTGGAATCCGGTCCGCCGAGCTGGAAGAGCACTACCCCCACCTTTTCCCGGCCGCCGTTCCCCGTGCGCGCCGTCGATGTCGTGGCCGGATCGATCATGAACGGTGGAAGGCGGGACTTTCCTCTTTGACCGCGCGGATCATCGCGCGCGCGTGTTCGACGGGGACATCGGGCAGGATGCCGTGCCCCAGGTTGAACACGTGCCCAGGTCCCTCTCCGTATTTGCGGAGGACGGAGCTCACCTCGTGCCTGATGACCTCCGGTGACGCGTAGAGGATCGTCGGATCGAGGTTCCCCTGCAGGGCGACCCGGTCGTTCACCAGCCGCCGGACATCGCCGAGGTCGACCGTCCAGTCCACCCCCACGACGTCCGCACCCACCTCGGAGATCTCCTTGATCGCGTGGGTCGCCCCCTTGCAGAACACGATGACCGGCTGGTCGGCCCTCCGGATGCCGGAGACGACCTTGAAGATCGGATCGAGCGACCACTTCCTGAAGTGGTCGGGGCTGAGTGCTCCGCCCCACGTATCGAAGATCTGCACCGCATCCGCACCCGCGGCCAGCTGTGCCTCGAGCAGGAGCTGTACCGAGCGGGTCAGCTTGTCGAGGAGAAGGGAAAAGGTCTGCGGCTCGTCCAGCATCATCCGCTTGACGTGCCGGAAATCCTTGCTCCCGCCCCCTTCCACCATGTAGCAGGCGAGGGTCCACGGCGAGCCGGCGAAGCCGATCAGCGGCACGCGGCCGCCGAGCATCCGTCGCGTGAGCGCGATCGCCTCGGGAAGGAACTTGAGTTTCCGCTCGGGATCGGCGATGGCAAGGGCTTCCACCGCGGCGCGTGTCCGCACCGGGCCGTGCAGGACCGGGCCCCGGGATTCGACCATCTCCAGAGACATGCCCATGGCCTCGGGGATCACGAGGATGTCCGAGAAGATGATCGCTGCGTCGACGCCGACCAGGTCGACCGGCTGGATCGTGACCTCCGCCACCAGCTCGGGGGTCTTGCACATCGTCAGGAAGTCGTTTTTCGCGCGGACGGCGCGATACTCGGGCAGATACCGACCGGCCTGCCGCATCATCCAGACAGGGGTCCGCTCCACACGCTGGCGCCTGCAGGCTCGAAGAAAGAGATCGTTCATACGACGTCGCTCAAGTGAAGTGGTTCTCGATGGCCGCTGCCAGCGCAGACGCTGTCGGCCGGGCCGCAACGATGCGTGGATCCAGGCCGCACTCTCTCGCGGCGGTTTCCGTGGTGGAGCCGATCACCGCCGCCACCGCACCCCGGAGTGCCATGGTCAGCCCGTCTCCCATCAGGTCACACAGGTTCCGCACGGCGGACGGGCTTGCGAAGACCACCACATCGGCCTTGCCGCCGGCGAGCAGGCTCCGTGCGGGCTCCACCGCTTCGGACGGAGGCGCGACGGTCCGGTACACCTCCACGCGATCCACCAGGGCTCCCGCGCGACGAAGCGCCTCGGGCAATTCGCTCCGGGCCAGATCCCCGCAGGGGAAGAGATACCGCCGCCCGTTGACCGGGGCAACGAGCAGGTGCCGTGCCAGTTCCCTCGCGTTGGCGAACGCCTGCTCCGTCGCACATCGCACTCCCCGGGATGCGGCGGCCGATCGGGAGGCTTCACCGATCGCAATGACCTCGATCCCGTCGAACGAGATCCCCCGCTCGACCCCTCTGCCGAGGAAGAACCGGGCGGCGTTGGCGCTGGTGAGCAGCACGGCATCGTACGACCGGAGGTCATCGAGCGCCCCGTCGCACGCGGCCCAGTTTTCAGGGGGGAGGATCTCGATGACCGGCACCACGACCACCGCCGCGCCGCCCCGCTCGAGCAGGTCCACCAGCTCCGCGGACTGTTCGCGCCGGCGCGTCACGAGGACGGTCTTTCCCGCGAGACTCATGACGGAGGTACCGTTCGAATGGAGGCGAGGATCTCATCGGCACCACGGGCCTTCAGGATCCGGGCCAGCCGGTCCCCGAGCTCCTCGGCTTCCGATGGATCGCCGCTGATCGAGCCGGTGATCACCCGGTTCCCATCCGGCGTACCGACCAGGGCGTCAAGGACCAGCACATCACCCTCGATCCGTGCGTACGTCCCGATGGGGACCTGACATCCACCCTCCAGCACGCGCAACAGCGACCGCTCCGCTGCCGTCGCCTGCCATGTGGGGAGATGGGTCAGCGGGCCGACGATCCCGCCGGTCCCGGGATCATCCTCCCGGATCTCCACGCCCAGTGCCCCCTGGCCCACCGCTGGCAGGAACAGAGAGAGCGGCAGGACCTCGCCGATACGCTCCGCCCAGCCGAGCCGGGCAACCCCTGCATAGGCAAGAAGCATCCCGGCCCACGAAGACTCTTCGAGCTTCCGGTAGCGGGTCTGCAGATTCCCGCGGAGGTCCACGGTGGCAAGGTCCGGACGCGCATGCAGGAGCATGCACCGCCTGCGGAGGCTCCCGGTGGCGATGGTCGCGCCGGCAGGCTGCGCGAGGAGAGTGTGCACGGAATTCCCCGGCCTCGGGAGGAACACGTCGCGCACATCCTCGCGCTCCGTCACGGCGCCGAGGCAGAGTCCCTCCGGGAGGCTGGTCGGGAGATCTTTGAGGCTGTGGACCGCGAGGTCTATCGCTCCCGCGAGCAGGCGCTCTTCGATCTCACGGGTGAACAGCCCCTTGTCACCGATCCGTGCGAGCGGGGCATCGAGGATCCTGTCACCCGTGGTCTTGATGATCTCGATGGTCACTTCGAGACCCGGATCCGTCTCCGTGAGGCGGTCCCGGACCCAGTGGGCCTGCCAGAGGGCAAGGTCGCTCCCTCTGCTGCCGATGCGGATCCTATTCATGCCCCGCCTCGCCGTTTCGGCCGATCCCGAAAAGCTCGCGCAAGGCGGCGACCCGCGAGACGACGGAGCCCGACGCCGGGTCTTCCGCGCTTTGCTTCAGTACGGTGGTCGGCTGATGCAGGATCTTGTTCACGATCCGTTTCGTGACCAGGTCCAGCAGCTCCCGATCCTCCTGGGTGAAGCGGTGCTGGTGTTTGTGCACCTCCTGTGAGCGGATGGTCTCCATGGCCTCGCGGAAGGCGGTGATGGTCGGCGTGACCTCCAGACTCGCGTGCCAGGCCGTGAAGGCGGCGACCTCTGCGGTCAGGATCTCCCGGACCCGTGGGAGCTCAGACTTACGCCGGGCCAGGTTGGTATTGACGATCCCGTTGAGCGCGTCGATATCGTACAGGAAGACGTTGTCGATCTTCCGCGCCGCCGGATCGACGTTGCGCGGCACGCCGATGTCGATGATGAAGAGGGGGGTGTTTGCGCGGAGCTTCATCGCCCGCTGCAGTTCGGGGGCCTTCAGGATGGGTTCGGAACTGGAGACCGAGATGATGACGATATCCGCCTCGCGCAATCCGTCCGGCAGCGCTTCGAACGGGAGGACGCCGGCCTGGAAGGCTGCGGCAAGGGCTTCGGCCCGTTCCATGGTGCGGTTGCATATGCGGATGCTGCCGATCCCTTTGCCGGCCAGGTGTTTGAGGGTGAGTTCCCCCGTTTCACCGGCGCCGATCAGGAGGACGGACTTCCGGGAGAGGTCCGCGAAGATCTTCCCGGCCAACTCCACCGCCGCGTAGCTGACCGAGACCGCTCCTTCGCAGATGGCGGTCTCCGTCCGGACCCGCTTTGCGACGTGCAGGGCGGATTGCATCAGGCGATTCAGGATCGGTCCGAGCGTTCCCTCCTCTCCCGCCGCCAGGAACGCCTCCTTCACCTGGCCAAGGATCTGGACGTCGCCGATCACCATCGAATCGATCCCGGAGGCCACGGCGAACAGATGGGAGACCGCTTCCTCGGCCGACGAGCGAACGAGGTGCTCGGGTCCAACGGCCCCCTGAGTGTCCTTGAGCGCCAGCAGCATTCCCTGCAGGTCCGCCGGTTCGCCCCCCCCGCCCGGCAACACCGCGTACAGTTCGGTGCGATTGCAGGTGGACACGAGGACGCACTCGGGCAGGGCCTGCCCTTTCAGCGAGCGCAGCGCCCTCCTCAGCTCCTCCTCCGACAGCCAGATCCGTTCCCGTACCTCGACCGGTGCGGTGTGGTGGCTGATCCCAATGTGCGCCAGATCCATCATGTCATGTGCCGAAGAACGGCTGGAGGCCTCTTCCCCACGTCAGTGGAACGTGTGGAAGCTGCTCAGGTATTTGTTGATCACCAGCATCGAGAGCACCACAGAGCAGAACGCAGCGATCGCGATCACCATGGTCTTCCTCCCCTGCCACCCGAGCGTACGCTTGGCGGTGAGTCCGACGGCGTACAGCACCCAGATGGCCAGCGTGCCGATCAGTTTCGGGTCCCAGTAGGTGAACTGGGCGAACACCCGGGGGAGCCAGAACACGCCGATGACGATCGCCACGGTGAGAGCCACGAACCCGAAGGCCTCCGACTTTCTGCTCATCGTCTCCAGCATCTCGAGGCTGGGGAGCCGCTTGTAGATCACTCCCAACCTGGACGACTTGATCTCGTGGTACAGGAGCAGGTACAGCACTCCGTAGGCCGCCGAGAGCGAGATGGCGGTATACCCGAGGAGCGCCGCGGAGACGTGGAATCCCAGGACGAAGCTATGGAGGTAGGCGGGGATGTCGACCACGTCCCGGATGAACAGGGACGAAGCCGTCTGGAACAGGAACGCCAGAGTGAGGATGATGAACCCGGTCGACCCGGTCCGCGTCCGGCTCTCGATGTAGAGGTACGCGATCGCGATGCACCAGCTGAGGACCGTCATGATCTCGAAGACCGCGGTGATCGGCGGGTGGTCGAACTGGATCGTCCGCATCAGCAGGTAGAACCCGTGGAGAACGATCACGGCGATCAGCAGACGCGATTTGAAGCGTTCCGCCCGCGGGGCTTCCGCAAAGAAGGCCACGGCGTAGATCACCACGACGGCGGCATACAGCCACGGGAGCAGGGTCTGGAGCGGGGCCATGACATCGCGGAATTCCATTCCGTAATATACGGAACGGGGGGAAAGAAAACACCCGGGCCGGGGCGGTCAGGTGAACGTGAAGGGCTCCCGTGCTCCGTCGAACACGAGCATCAGCTCGTAGATGAAGTGCCGGTACTGCAGATCGGTCAACGTGCGGCAGAACCATTGCACGCGCGAAGGGGGAAGTTCGTACGAGGATTTCAGGATCAGCTTCCAGTCGTCGGAGCTCCCGTTGCCGAAGCCGACCATCATGTCGACGTCGGCCCGGTCGGCGATCGGTGAGAGTTCTTCGTGGATCCCCTCGGCGAGTTTCTTCTCCTTGCCGAGGATCTTCTCGAGCGCCTTGATGTCCAGC
>CAWEHG010000005.1:0-16195 GCA_963808715.1 Ignavibacteriota bacterium
CGGCTCGCATGGATAGCACATACAGCATCGACGTGCGTTTTCCATGAGCTCCTGAGCGCGCCCGATCCCCGGCCGTCCAGGGCCGTTCTCCCATTGCTGTTCCCCCATTCCAGCTCGCGCATTGATATTGTGTGCCGACTCCCCTATCTTGCCGCCGTACCGCTGATGTTGCGTGCCGTTGGGATCGCGGAGATTCCCATGCCCGGCAAGATCGACTCCCAAGGTGCTTGCGTCCTCAGAGATCCAACGGTTGATCCGGTCCCGGCTCACGCTCGCAGGCGGGAAGGGCAGGTCGGACCGGGCCCATTGTCCGGGATAACCTGTTTGGTCACCGGTGCCAACACAGGTATCGGAAAAGAGATCGCGCGCGGGCTTGCCACGAACGGGGGAACCGTCGTCATGGTGTGCCGGGACCCGATCAAAGGGGAGCGCGCACGGACCGACATCATCGCCTCCACCGGCAACCGGGATGTGGTCCTCCTTACGGCCGACCTTTCTCTCCAATCGTCGGTTCGCCGGCTCGCGGAAGAGTTCAGGCGATCATACGAATCGCTCGGTGTGCTTGTCAACAACGCGGGGGTCTTGCTGTCCGACCGGACGGTCACCGCAGAAGGCTTCGAGACGACACTCGCTGTCAACCACCTGGCACCGTTCCTCCTCACCTCCCTCCTTCTCGACCTCCTGAGACAGAGTGCCCCATCGAAGGTCATCACTCTCGGATCAGCGTCCCACGCCAGGACGATCGACTTCGACAATCTCCAGGCGGAACGATCCTACGCCCCGATGAAGGCGTATGGCCTGTCGAAGCTCGCCAACATTCTCTTCACGTACGAGCTGGCGCGCCGGCTCGAAGGGAGCGGAGTCACGGTGAACTGCGTGGATCCCGGCCTCGTCCGGACCGAGATCGTCCGCGATATCCGCGGGGCGTTCCGGCTTCTCATCGACATGACCTCACCCTTCTATAGAAGCCCGGCGAGGGGAGCGCGGACGGTGGTCTACCTGGCATCGGCGAAGGAGGTGCAAGGGGTCACCGGACAGTACTTCAAGGACGGACATGAGATCCGCTCGGCTCCCGTCAGCTACGATACCCTGATCTCACGCCGCCTCTGGGAAACGACCGAGCGGATGACCGGTCTGTCGGCATCAGAGGCCGATGGCGTGAGCCGGTCCCCCTGAACCGCGTTCCCATCGGACGCCGACACCAACATGAGGGCACCAGGCCATGAACGCTCTTCTTCTGGGTTGCGGAGAGATGGGGGTGGAGACACTGAGAGACCTCTACCGGTACGGGAGGCTCGACGAGATCGTTGTGGGGACCCGTACACCCGGCAAGGCCGGACAGGCGCTGGAGGGGATTCCCCGGGAGAAGCACCCGCGTGACTCCCGTCGCGGTCGATGCGGCGGACGAAGACGCCCTTGTCCGACTCATGAAGGGGATGGACGTCGTGGTCAACTGCATCGGCCCGAACTATCAGTACGAACTTCCCGTGGCCAGGGCGGCGATCAGGGCGCGGACCAGCCTCGTCGATCTCAACGACGAGTTTGAGACCACGAAGAAGATGTTCGACCTGGACGAAGAGGCCCGGGCCGCAGGGATCATCATCGTTCTGGGACTGGGGGGTTGCCCGGGGATCAACAACGTCCTCGTGCGCGCGGCGGCGAACCAGCTGGACGAGGTCCGGGAGATCCACACCGCATGGGTCATGAGCGGCGCAGATCCCGGCGGACCGGCGCTCAGCCGGCACCTCCTGTTTTCTCTCTCCGGGCGCGGCCTCACCTACCAGAGTGGAACGTTCACCGAGGTGCGCTCGTTCCGGGACGGCCGGGAGCGGATCGATTTCCCCGAGCCGGTCGGCCCGATGGACGTCTTCCACATCGGGCACCCGGAACCGATCATGCTGGCGCGTTCGTTCCCCGCGGCCGAAATGATCGACGACAAGGCGACCTTCAACCCTCCGTCGGTGAACGACGAGATCGTCCGCCTGGGAGCGATGGTCCGTGAGGGGACGGGCCCGCACCGGATCGGCGACTGCGACATGGACATCATGGAGCAGGCGGCGCTGACCCTTCATCGAACGTGCAAAGGCCTCGAGGGTGTCTCCCCCCAGGCCGCCCTCCGGGTGGACGTGAAGGGGTGCCGGCGACACCGGGAGGTCAGCATCCATTTCTCGTCGGCGGGCAGACTCGGCCCGGCGACCGGGATCCCCGCATCGATCGGAGCGCTCATGGTCCTCGACGGAAAGGTCACCGCCCGCGGAGTGCAGCCGCCCGAAGCGTGTATCGATCCCGATGACTTCCTCTTCGAGATCCTCACCCGGAGAAACGTCTCGACACTGAATGGCTGGGTCGACGAGCACTGAGGGAGATCCGGTGGACATCTTCGAGAAATGCGCGCAGTTCGCCCGCAGCTCCACAGCCGCGCAGCAATACGGGTTCCCGACGAACCCCGGGATGGCCCAGGCCCTGGGCCTCTACCCGTACTTCATTCCCATCGACCGGCCCGAGGGGACCGAGGTCACCATCGACGGCCGCCGCCTTATCATGCTCGGTTCCAACAACTACCTCGGCCTGACCTCTCATCCCTTCGTGAAGGAAGCGGCAGCAGCCGCGATCCGGCAGTACGGGACCGGATGTACCGGGTCGAGATTCATGAACGGGACGCTCGGGATCCACAAAGAACTTGAAGACCGGCTGGCCCGCTATGTCGGGAAGCAGAAGGCGTTGATCTTTGCGACCGGGTATCAGACCAACCTGGGGGTGATCTCCGCTCTGGCCGGCAAAGAGGACATCATCATCGCCGACAAGGAGGCCCACGCGAGCATCCTGGACGGCATGCAGATGGCGAAGACCCTGAAAGGCGCGGAGATCCGGTTCTTCCGGCACAACGATCCCGGCTCGCTGGAGGATGTGCTCGGGAGCTATCCCGAGGAAAGAGCGAAGATCGTGATCGTCGACGGGGTGTTCAGCATGGGAGGCGACATCGCCCCCCTTCCTGCGATCATCGAGCGCTGCCGGAGGTCCCATGCGCGCCTGATGGTCGACGACGCTCACGGTCTCGGCGTTCTGGGCGGCGGTCGCGGCACGACATTCCACTTCGGATGCGCGGAGCAGGTGGATCTCGTCATGGGGACCTTCAGCAAGTCCTTTGCATCACAGGGAGGGTTTGTTGCCGGCCCGGCCGATGTGATCCAGTGGATCCAGCATTTCGCCCGCCCGTTCATGTTCAGCGCCAGCCTCTCCCCGGCCAGTGTGGCCACGGTCTCCGCCGCGCTCGACATCATCGAGGCGGAACCGGAACGGGTCCGGAGGGTGAACGAGATCGCCGCGGCAATGCGCGGAGAGCTGCGATCCGTCGGCTACGACTGCGGGAACAGCCAGACGCCGATCGTCCCCATCAACATCGGCGACCCCTTCAGGACACTCAAGGTCTGGCGTACACTCTACAAGCGCGGGATCTACACGAATGCCGCTCTTCCTCCGGCGGTTTCCCCGCGACACGCCCTGCTGCGGACCAGCTACATGGCGACACACACCGACGAGCAGCTGGGGCAGATCCTGGAAGCCTTCGCGCAGGTCTGGAAGGAACAGCGTGAACGACGGGTGCCCGCAGGAGATCCGGAAACCGGTGCGGACGCGTGAATTCCCTATGACCCAGGACCCCTTAGCCTCCCTCCGACCACCGCGCACCCTGCGTGCCGCCCTGATCTCGGGGAACATCGCCCTTCATATCGCCGCCCACGATCTGGTCACGGCGATCAATGCTGCGCGGCCGGCATCCGTGTTCCGCGATCTTGCGCTCCCCATCGACGGCCGGATCCCCTATGTCGCGTGGACATGGGTCATCTACTACTTCGGCGACCTGTACATCCTGTTCTGGGGATCCTATGTCGTGTGGAAACTTCCTTCCCGGCAGTTCTCCCGCGCCGTCGTCGCGTACACGGTCATGATCCTCGTCGGTGCGGCGATCCATCTGGCATTCCCGGGGCGTTCGCCGTGGCCCGAGGAGGGTGCCGCGGTCCAGCGCTGGTTCCATGAACAGATCACGTACGATCGCAATGTGTGCCTCCCATCGATGCATGTGGCGTTGACCCTCCTCCCCACGTGCATGACGTTCCATCTGTTCAGGTCCCGCGGGGTCCGGATCGTCGTGTCGATCGCCGCCTTGCTCATTTCGGCATCGACGGTGACGCTGAAGGAGCATTTTGTCCTTGATGTCATCGCGGGAGCGGTCCTTGCCCTCGTGGTGTACGCGGTCTGGCGACGGCCGGATCGGAGTGCGGTCCGGGAGAGCACCGCAGAGCAGGGATCCTGACCTCCGGCAGTTCAACAGCGATGGGGGAACGTATGACCCCGAGTGAGTCCGAGCTTCCGGTCGCGGAGGTGGATCGCCGGACACTCTTTCGCCTCCCCTGGACCGCCGCCGATAATGCGATGACGTGGCTCGAGCCGACACGCAAGTGCAACATGTCGTGCGACGCGTGTTTCGCCGGGAATGACCCCCGGAGCGAAAAGCCGCTCGAGCAGATCGAACGGGAGCTTGATACGCTGCTCCGGCTCCGGCGGTGCGATGCCATGCTGGTCGCCGGCGGAGAACCCCTGACCCATCCCCGGATCGTCGAGATCGTGCGGATCGTCCGCTCCAGGGGGGTCAAGCCGGTCCTCTTCACCAACGGCCTGTCCCTCGACCGGGCGCTGCTGCTGGAATTAAAGGCGGCGGGACTCTTCGGATGCACCTTCCATGTCGATGCCCATCAGACCCGCCCCGGGTGGACCGGAAAGAGCGAGCTGGAGCTCAACGAGCTCCGGTCACATTTCGCCGGCATGCTGTACGACGCGGGCGGCCTCACGTGCGCCTTCAATACGACGATCTACCCGGACACCCTCGCATCGGTGCCGGAGATCGTGGCCTGGGCCGCCGGTTGTCCGGATCGCGTGCACATCCTCACCCTCGTCTGCGTCCGCGCCGCCGACCCCGGCGGCCCGTTTGACTACTGGGCGGGAGGTTCTTTCATCGACATTCATACGACGACCTACGCCTCTCCCGTCCACTACGAGGAACTGCTGGCGACCCATATCCTCGCGCAGATCAGGAAGGTGCTGCCGCACTTCACTTTCGCGGCATTCCTGGGTGGAACGGTACGGCCGGATTCCTTGAAATGGGCGATCGGCATGAATTTCGCCTCCTCGAGGAGGAGCTACGGGAGCGCCGGCGCCCGAATGATGGAGATCGTTCAGAACGGCCACCATGCCCTCGAAGGCAGGTACCTGGGCTACGCTGATCCCCGGGCGAACCGCAGCGGCAGGCTCTCGTTGCTGTTCGCCGCGGTGGACAGCGAGCTGCGCACAACGGCCCGGCGGTATTTCGGAACACTCCTCCGTCATCCCGGAGAGTTGTTCCGGCGACTCCACGTGCAGAGCATCTGTGTGGTGCAACCGGTGGACATTCTTCCGAACGGCGAAATGGACACCTGCGACGGCTGCCCGAACCGCACCTACTGGCAGGGCGGGCTCGTCTCCTCCTGCCGTTTGGAGGAGTACAATCGATACGGCGGACCGATGTACGCGGTTCCGAAGAAGACCCACGACCGACAGTGCACATGAAACGGATCCTCCTCACGACGGTCCACCGCCCGCTGGGCATTGATAACGAGACCTGTGGCCCGAATGTCTCCGCCGAAATGTATCATGCCCAGGTGACGCGCGCACAGGGGATCTTCAGCATCCGGTCGGTCTGCACAGGCTGGGGGGTGGAATTCATCGCAGCGAACATCCAGGCACCGACCACCGTCCTCCACTATCCGACCCTGCGGCGACTGGAGAGAGAGCTGCGGAAGGGATACGACTACCTCGGCATCAGCTTCGTCGTCTGCACGTTCGCCAAGACCGTGGAACTCTGCAGACTGGCCCGGCGCGTCGCGCCGGACACCAGGATCGTCCTGGGAGGATATGGCACCGTCCTCCAGGAATGCGATCCCTTCGCCGATCATGTGTGCCGTGAGGAAGGGGTGGGGTTCTTTCGCCGGCTTCTCGGGGAACCCGACGGACGGCCGTTCGTTGTTCCTCCGATCATGAGGACACTGACGATCATGTCGGTCACCACCAGGCCGGAAGGGATCATCCCGGCGGGACTGGGGTGCTCCCGTGGCTGCGACTTCTGCTGCACGAGCCATTTTTTTCACCAGCGCTATGTCCCTCTGCTGCGGACGGGGCGAGAGTTGCATGAGGCGATGATGGCCGTCGGCACAGGCGGCGGGACCTGTCGGAATGTGGGTGTTGTCGACGAGGATTTTCTTTCGGACCGGTCGCGTATCCTGGAGATGATCCCCCTGAACGCGGCCGAGGTCGAGACGCCCATCCTCTTTTCCTGCCTGACGAGCATGAAGAGCATCACCCAGTACACGCGGGACGAACTCCTCTCCATGGGACTGGCAGGGGCATGGGTGGGGGTCGAATCACGGCGCGCGGAGTACGCCAAGCTCAGAGGGATCGACGTGCCCGGCACGGTGGCTTCGCTGAAGCGGATCGGGATCATCCCCCTCACGTCGATGATCATCGGCTACGACTGGCACAACGAGCAGACGATCGAGGAGGATTTCCAGTACCTCCTCTCGCTCAGACCGGCGTTTTCCCAGGTGATGATCTACAGCCCGTGCCCGCAAACCCCGCTCTACCGGAGGATGTCCGACGAGGGCCGACTGCTGGACGTCCCCCACAAGTACCTGGACGGTTTCCACACGCTGTTCAAGCACCCGCATCTGAGCCCCGAGCGGCTGGAAGAGCTCGTCGAACGGTTCTTCCGGCGAGAATACGAGGAGCTCGGCCCATCGGTATGCCGGGTGATGGAGGTCCAGCTCCTGGGGTATGAGACCCTTCACACGAGCGACAATCCGCTCTTCAGAGCGAGAGCGCGGGAACAGAAGAAGCTGGCCCTCGACATCTACCCGCTCCTGCGAACGGCGATCCGCCAGGCTCCGTCACAGAAGGTCCGGGAATACCTGGTGGACCTGCGGGCGAAGGCGGGAGAGCTGCTGCGGATCCCCGCGCGGACAAAGCTGGCCGGGCTAGCGGTGCCGGCGCTGGCCGCGTCGACCCGGCTGAACATGCTGCTCTTCCCGAATCCCCAGCCGCGTACCACCGTTCATCGCTACAGATCCTTGTCGGCCACCGGGCACTGATGAACGCCCCGATCGACATCCGACCGGTCAGCGTGGCGTCCGAACGCAGGGCGTTCATCAGGTACCCATGGATCGTGCATGAGGGACATGCGGGCTGGGTTCCCCCGCTTGTTTCCGAAGAGAAGCGATATTTCGATCCTCGCAAGAACCATGCGTTCTCCTATTGCGACGCGGTTCTGGCCCTGGCATACAGGAGCCGCCTTGTGTGTGGACGCATCATGGGGATCGTCAACCGGCGGCACAATGCTCACACGGGGGAACCGGTGGCACGCTTCGGGTTCCTCGAATGCCCCGACGATCCCGCCATCGCCCGGGAACTCCTCCACTTCGTGGAATCCTGGGGCCGGTCCCGGGGGATGACGAAGATCGTGGGCCCGATGGGATTCAGCGACCAGGACCCCGAGGGATTTCGAGTCGAGGGATTCGGGCACGAGCCAACGATCGCCACGTACGTCAACCTCCCGTACATGAACGATCTCCTGAAGGGGTGCGGATACACGAAGGAGGTCGACTACGTCGTCTACAAGGTCCACGTTACCGGCCGGATCCCCGACGCCTACGAACGGGTCTGCGAACGGATCGCCCGCGAAGGGCATGTGCGCACGTACGAATTTCGTCGCCGCAGTGAACTCAGACCCTTCGCGGGTCGTATTCTCGCGCTGATGAACGAGACCTTTGCCGACCTGTACGGGTATGTCCCGCTGGACCGGGAAGAGATGAAGATCGCCGCCCGGCGGTTCCTGCCGGTCATCGATCCGCGGTTCGTGAATTTCGCCACTGTCGACGGGAAGGATGCCGCATTCATCCTGGCCATGCCGAACATCGACGAGGGGCTGCGGAAGGCCAACGGCAGGCTGCTCCCCTTCGGTTTCCGCCATATCATTGCGGCCGGCCGCCGCACGAAGCAGATGGACCTCCTCGTCGGCGGGGTCAGGAAGGAATACCGACATCACGGCCTGGCGGTACTGGGGATGGCGATGCTCTTGCGGGCCGCTCAGGCCGCCGGCATGGAGGTCATCGACAGCCACCTGGAGCTCGAAGGAAATCTCCGCATGCGCGCGGAGATGGAGCGCATGGGCGGGCTCCTATGCAAGAGGTACAGGATCTTCTGCAAACTGCTTTGACTCCATGCTCGCGGAGTCCCTGGGTGATCGGCCCACCCAGGATCCGGTACTCGTCCAGCTTGCACGAGTGGATCCACTTCCCCCGGTAGAGCATCATATTGACGCACCCCTCGCAGAGGTTCATCATCCCGTCCACGATCTCGTTGGGCTGCTGCAGGTTGATCGCCTGGACGTACACACGGTCGAAGAGCCTCAAGGGATTCCGCAGGGATGTCCGCAGGAAGCTTCCCAGGGCCCTTCGGACATGCCGGTCGATGGGCGAGAGCAGGAACACCTTCTTCCCGACCTCCGGGGTGGCCATCGAGGCCGAGTACCGGCCGTGCCGGAGATGATGGACGATCTGGTCCAGCTCCACGGTCCTCCCACCCACCGAGCCGAACACACCGCGCTTCGTCCCCAGCTGGACCATCACCAGGAATTTCCTGGTCGCCGGCACAGCGGTCCCGTTCAGATACGCACACGGATGGAGATCGGGGAAATGTCGCCGCAGGACCGCCAGCATCTCTTCGGTGGTGATGCTGACCGCGTCGTCGCTGTCGACCACGGAGGTGAAGCCTGCGAGATCCGATCGCCGTCCGTCCACGAAGTATTCCATCCCCGTGCCCACAGGAAGGGCCCGGAACGCGATCAGGGAAAGGTGTTGCACCTTCCGCACGTTTGAACGGCTCCACTCGACGATCCCGGGGATGTCGCTCAATGTTCGCCTGAACACGGTGGTGTTGTACCCGCACTGGACGCCGCCGAGGTCCCAGCAGAGATCTGCAAAGTGTTGCCGGAGGTCGTTCAGTGCGGACTCGCTCTTGCCGGTCCAACCCGGCCGCTGTTGACCGCTGTCGACGTGGAAGTAGAACTGGACCAGTCCCGCCTTTTTCAGCGCCGTCGCCAGGTCCCACGAAAGACCCGCACCGTTCGTGAGGATCATCGGCTTCATCTGCTGACGGGTGATGAACTCCACGAGATCGACGATCTCAGGATGGAGGAGCGGCTCGCCGCCGGCGATGGCGATCCGGTCGCAGTTCCGTATCCTGCGGTGCGCCAGGACCTCCTCGCGTATCTCCTCGATCCGACGGTGCCCCTCCAGACGGTGCCGGTAACACCCCGCGCATTGCAGGTCACAGACATCGGTCACCTCCACCCATCCCCCGGGGTTGTCGCTGCGGGACCAGGGGAACCGATAAACGTTGTCGTTTCCTCGGCTCATCGCTCTTCTCCTTCAACGGCGGCGGTGGATGACTCCCGTTGAACCGGATCGCGAATCGGCGTAAGCAGTCCCCCCAGAAGCCGGTATTCATCAAGCCGGCACGATGATATCAACATCCCCCTGTAGACCATCTTGTTCGCACAATCCTCGCAGAGGTTCACTTCTCCCCGAAGGATCTCGTAGGGCTGCTGGAAGTGTATCGATTGAACGTAGATCGGGTCGAACAGCGCAAGGGGATGCCTTCGAACGGTCCCGAGAAACCTCCGCAGGGCTCGCCGGACCTCCGGATCGACCAGGCTCATCACAAAGAGCTTCTTGCCCGCCTTCGGACTACGCAAGAAAGCGCAGTACCTGCCCCTGACGAGATGATAGAACACCTGCACATACTCGAGCGTCTTCGCCCCCAGACAGCCATAGATCTCACGCGGAGAGCCGGCATGGACGACGATGAGATACTTGTCGGTCTCCAGGGCGGATGATCCGTTCAGATAGGCGCTGGGGCGAAATCCGTCGAAGTGTGGAGCGAGGAGGTCATACAATTCACCGGTGGTGATCGAGATCTCTTCCGGATCGATGATCGTGTTGGGGATGCAGGGAAGAGTGCATGGGCCTTCCGTTCACCGCATAGGTGTGGTCGCCATCGACAGGGATCGCCCTGTACGCGATCAATGAGTAGTGCTGGACCTTTGCGATGTTCGCCCGTGCCCAGGCAACAATGTCCGGCACATACGCGAGGGTGGAACGGTAGACGGTCGAATTGTAGCCGCACTGCAGCCCGCGGACCTCCCGGCAGAGGTCCGCATAGTGTTGCCTCAGCTCGTTCAGCTCTCGCTCGTCCGAGCCTTCCCAGCCCGGCCGGGCCTGCCCGCTGTCCACGTGGAAATGGATCTTTGCCAGCCCGGCCCGCCTCAGTTCGCGGGCGGCCTCCAGCGTGAACCCCACCCCGTTCGTCAGCACAACGGGCTTCATCCCCCGGTCGCGGATGTGCCGGACGACCTCCACCAGATCCGGGTACAGAAGTGGCTCTCCCCCCGCGATCATGATGGAATCGCAGTTGGTCATCCGCTGGTTGGCCTCGATATCGGCCTTCACCTCGTCCAGCCGCCGGTCGCCTCCGACCTTGTGCCGGTAACAACCGCGGCAGATGATGTTGCACCGGTCCGTCACCTCGATCCACGAACCCGGATTGTCGGTGAGTGACCAGGGGAACCGGTAGAGTCCTTTTCGAGCCATGTCCATAGTGCACTCCCCGTACATCATACCGATGGTGGAAACGACACAGCATCTTCAGGAGAACAGGGCCTCCCACTCCCCCCTGACCGATTCGAAGGGGACCGGCGAGCATCTCCCGTTCTCTGAGCGTTCCCTGAGGATCTTCCCCAGAGTGATCGATGGGCATTCCTTGTGCAGCGGATGAGGGATCGCCGCGCGCATCCGGCCATAGATGTCGCGGAAGTCCTCTGCCATGATATTCCCGAAACTGACAGGAAGCAGCGCGCACGGGTTCACATTGCCCAGGCAGTCGATGTGCAGGTGCGAGAGCCCTCCCATGAGGCACCCCAGACGGTCCGGCCGCTCGATGTAGGCGACGTAAAAGAGGATCGGATGATCCCTGTACTTTCGCAGAGTGTTGCCGGCGCGGTAGAACGTCTCGAGCTTTTCTCTGTCCTCTTGCGTCAGCAGAATACCGTTCTCACCCCCGAGAAATCCGCCGCACGGTCGCGGCTCAAGGAGCTCGATGAACCCAACGCCAAGCGACTTCGCCAGGTCGTAGAAGCGTTCGAGGTCGTTCGCACGGATCATCTCACGGGTGGCACACATGTTCACATAGGTGAATACTCCCGCCTCCCGGAAGAACCGAAGGGCCTGCACAGCATCATGGAACGCGCCAGGAGAACCGCGCAGGGCATCGTGGCGTTCAGGCCGCACATCGTCGAGGCCGACCGCGGCTGCCACGAGTCCGGCATCCTTCAGCGTCCCGGCCCTTTCCCGCGTGACCCCTCTGCCCGAGGTGTGGAGATGGAAATCCGAGAGGTCCCGGTTCCCGGAATCCAGCAGTTCGAGGACTCCGTCGAACCTGAGCATCGGCTCCCCGCCGGAGAGGACGATGTCGTTCGTGCCGATCTCCTGGAGCCGACGGATGACCTGATTCCACCGGTCGATGGGGACCAGTTCCTGATCGCCGATACGGAACCGTTCGTAGCAGTGCCTGCAATGCAGTTCGCACCGGCGTGTGACGCCGAGAACGGCCACATCGATGTTCTGCTTGACACCCGAACCTGCCGCGGTAATATTCATTCCTCCCTTCGCCGCCATACGATCGAACGCGGGGGAAGGTCGCCGGGGAAGATTCGGCGTCAGGTAGTAGTGACCCCGGAACCGCACTTCTTTTCCCGGCCTGATCAGCCGCTCGATATCCAGGGTCTTGAGAAGCCCCCCTCTCTTTGCGCCGCAGGATGAACAGGGGATATTTCTTCGGATGCAGTGAATACCGGAGAACGTATCCCATCCTGGAGATGAAGAGTCTCAGCCCCCTCACATACCTGAGTTGAGTGTCTGCTCTATCCATCGGTTCAAGATGTTCAGGCTGTACCTTCCGAACGCCCCCGGCTCGTTCGTGAAAGAGCTGAGAAGCTGCCGCCTGGGGGCTCCGGTCGGGGTGATATGGATGCGATAATAACCGTTCGATTCCAGGATGTACGACCGCCGGGAACCCGGCCTCTCCGGCGGCGGTACGAATGCCAGATCCGCCCTGTCACCTTGCTCCAGCACATAGTACTGCCCGTCCGCGGAAGCGAGCGCGGTGCCGATGTTCGCGCCGTGGTTGTCCCGTGCGCGGACCAGCGGGGCTTCTGTTGTTTGGACCGAGACGGCCGGGGAACAGTCGATGCTGACGCTGTTGATCATCCACAGCCCCACCGTGGATTCCAGGCGGACCCGAAGCCGGGGCCCTGTGACCTGCCGGAGATCCACCGGCACCACAAAGGTCTTGTCCAGGTATGGCCCCGGGAACGCGAGGTATTGCACCGGCTTCCACGCTCTCGCCGGTCCAGATCTGCACGCTCAGCATCGCCTCCCGCCGGACGATATCCACGAACGAATCCCTGAACTCCCGGGAACTCTCCATCGCCTCGTACCAGCGGTCCAGGTCAGTCCCCTGAAGCTTCAGCAGCCGTTCCTCCAGTTCCGCCGCCCAGAACGTGTTGCGTGCGCTCAGGATCAGCTTCGCACTGTCCGAGCCCTGCGCAACATCGAATGCGAGCGTCAGGCCATCGCGTACGGCGGCGGGGTCCTCCGGATCCCTTCCGATCGGATCACTGATCCAGGAGAGCGAATCGGCCCGGGCGAGAAGCGGCAGAACCACGTTCCCACGGTCGTCCACCGCCTCGACCGGCCGTTGCGGCTCGAAGACGGTATGGATCTCCCCTGGAGCCCCGGCGATCACCCGTGACCCCTGCGGATGGTCCACGACGATCAGTTTCAACGCGTCGACGTACTGGGTCTCCGGAAGGTGGTTCTCGACCCTGAGCGAGCAGCTCCCGTTGACCATCACCAGCTGTTCCAGATCATCCCAGTCGGTCCGCTGAAGCGCCGGGCAGATCGCCCCGCTGAACGTCTCCGAATCAAAGACATACCCATCACCGTCAAAACTGTACACGAAGGGACAGGAGTGACCCGTCGCGTAGCTGGATTGATGCTGCTGGGATGACACGACCAGCGAGATCACCACGGTTGCGTCTACCAGGGCACCGATCGCACCTCCGATGATCCGTCCATTCTTCGTTGTCGCATAGGATATGCTGTGGATCTCGGACAGTGGGATAGCACCGTATCCATACTTCGACGGACCACGCACGATCAGCAAACTGGACATTGGGACTTCTTCGCGCATGGTGGCCTGCCGCAATTCTTCACCGGACCACGAGACCCCTTCATGCAGGAGGGTGTCGATGCTGGCGTACCGTATCAGGAATGGACCCTGCGACCAGATGCCGAAATACATGCCATTGTAGTCGTAGGCAGTCACCTCAGCCCGCCGCACTGCCCTCGGGGACAGCACGAGGAGCACCGAATCCCCCGGTCCGGGAAGATGCAAGGGCTTCTTGCCACTCAGAAGATACTTGTCGTACCGGGTCCGATAGCCGGTGACGGAATCCGGTTTGACCCCTTCATGATCGCCAAACACGATCGAACCATCCTTGAGCAGAACCCTCACATGGGTCCCGGCTTTCAATGTATCAACCTGCCAGGATGTCACTGTGATCCTGTCCGGGCGATCACTGTCGATGGAGGACCCGATCGACTGTCCGATCAGTGTACACCCCTGAACAAAGAGAACCACGGAACCGAGCACCCCGGAAGATACGAGGATACAGTACTTCGCGATATTCATCTTCACCTCCTTTTCCCCGACAGGATCCAGGGAAATGGTCACATGCCTATCAGTTCGCCGAGGATCCTTCGGCGACCCCTGCTCCTGCCTTTCCCAGTTCGCGCTCCAGCCAGCCGTTCAGTATCCTGAGGCTGTACCTTCCGAACGCCCCGGGCTCGTTCGTGAAGGAGCTGAGAAGCTGCCGCCTGGGGGCCCCGGTCGGGGTGATATGGATACGATAGTAACCGTTCGATTCCAGGATGTACGACCGCCGGGAACCCGGCCTCTCCGGCGGTGGTACGAATGCCAGATCCGCCGCGTCACCTTGCTCCAGCACATAGTACTGCCCGTCCGCGGAAGCGAGCGCGGTGCCGATGTTCGCGCCGTGGTTGTCCCGTGCGCGGACCAGCGGGGCTTCGGTTGTTTGGACCGAGACGGCCGGGGAACAGTCGATGCTGACGCTGTTGATCATCCACAGCCCCACCGTGGATTCCAAACGGACCTGAAGCCGGGGCCCTGTGATCTGCCGGAGGTCCACCGGCACCACGAAGGTCTTGTCCAGGTACGGCCCCGGGAACGCGAGGTATTGCACCGGCTTCCACGTCTCGCCGGTCCAGACCTGCACGCTCAGCATCGCCTCCCGCCGGACGATATCCACGAACGAATCCCTGAACTCCGGGGAACTCTCCATCGCCTCGTACCAGCGGTCCAGGTCCGTCCCCTGAAGCTTCAGCAGGCGTTCCTCCAGTTCCGCCGCCCAGAACGTGTTGCGTGCGCTCAGGATCAGCTTCGCACTGTCCGAGCCGTGCGGAACATCGAACTTCACCGTCAGCCCATCGCGTACGGCGGCGGGATCCTCCGGATCCCTTCCGATCGGATCACTGATCCAGGAGAGCGAATCGGCCCGGGCGAGAAGCGGCAGAACCACGTTCCCACGGTCGTCCACCGCCTCGACCGGCCGTTGCGGCTCGAAGACGGTATGGATCTCCCCTGGAGCCCCGGCGATCACCCGTGACCCCTGCGGATGGTCAACGACGATCAGTTTCAACGCGTCGACGTACTGGGTCTCCGGAAGGTGGTTCTCGACCCTGAGCGAGCAGCTCCCGTTGACCATCACCAGCTGTTCCAGATCATCCCAGTCGGTCCGTTGAAGCGCCGGGCAGATCGCCCCGCTGAACGTCTCCGAATCGAAGACAACCGATCTCCATCATAACTGTACACGAAGGGGCAGGAGTGACCCGTCCCGCCGGATAGGTCGAGCGGGGGCAGACGGCTTTTTCTTTTTCCTGTGAAACCAATATCGCCACGATCACCACGGCATCTACCGCAAAACCGACAAGAGCTCCAGAGATCGCCCCCCGTTTGCTCGTCTTGTAGGATATCTGCTGGATGTCTGACAGCGGATATTCTCGGCGTTCGTCCCCTGATGGGCCCTCCAGAACAATGCTCCCGAGCACCGGTGTCTGCTCGTCGGTCACTGCCAGGCTCAGGGCGTAGCCTGACCACACTGTGTCTCCAGAGTTCAGTGTATCGATCTGGGTATAGCGTACCAGAAACTGGTATCCTTGCCGCATCGAGAAGTAGATGCCGTTGTAGTCATAGGCAACCACTTCGACCCGCCGCCTTTCGCGCGTGGTCAGGACGACCCATACCGAATCCCCGACCCGGGGAAGCCGTGAGAATCTCGTCCTGCCGGCCAGATACTCGCCGTACCGGGCCTGATAGTCGCTCAGGGAGTCCCGAACGACCCCCTTGAATTCGCCGTTGTAGATCGAGCCGTCGCGGAGAACGATGCTCACATCTGTTCCGGTCTTGACCTCATCCAGCCTCCAGGACTCCACGTTCGTCCTATCGGGCAGACCACTGTCAGCGGCAGATCCTATCCCGAAACCGACCAGAGTGCAACCTGTTCCGCACAGGACAAGCGGAACCAATGCAGCAAGAACACTGGCACACGCACACATCGAAGTCTTCATTGGAGCCTCCGGCCGGGACTGGCAATAGACGCGAGGATACTCTCGTGACCGTTTGGTCTCAGTGGTTCAAAACTCACGAGCGGGGATGTGGACAGCTGGTGCAATGAAGGAATCAGGACGACCCCCAGCACAGGACGTGCTTTCATAGGTCCTCCGGCGTTGACACGTGCGGGACCAGGGGGAAGCCCCTTTCCCGCGAATGAAGCGAACAACAAGGATGTCGGGCGTGTGGCCATCGGGAGTATACCCAACAACACATGCAGAGTCAACATGACATTCTCCTTATGCAACCGCAACTGCCGCGATCTCGTGCTCCTCACCCAGAGCCTCGGAGAGGCCGGCAGACC
>CAWEHG010000006.1:0-74000 GCA_963808715.1 Ignavibacteriota bacterium
CCTGCCCGGCGTATTCCACCCGGATGCACTCCGGCTGATCCCCCGACGGGCGCAACCAGAACAGCAGCCACGCTGCCGCATACATCAACGTCAGGACCGGAAAGGCCAGAAGCGCGCCAAGGCTGCAGAACAGGGAGAGAACCGGGAATTCCCGCGCGCTCGAACACATCATCCGCCACCACCGCCGGGCGAACCCCCCGCCGTGAAAGAAGAGTCCGCTGACGATCGCCAGCGACAGCACCCGCCCCAGCTCCTTCCCCAGGACCTCCGCCCGGAGGCGGTACACCGGGTTGTCCGATCGAGACAAATACCGATACCCGCGCAAGAGGTTTTCCGTGAAACGGAACGGCCAGGGTCCCCCCTCCGACACGAGCCCCCGGTACGTCTCGCTCACCACCTGGAGGGCCTCGTCCCGTGAAACGTCGCTGAGTTCGAATGTGAACTCTCCAATGCTGTCGTCCTCGAAGGTGTATCCCCTCCGCATACGGTTCTCCCTCCGAAGACTGTTCCAGAGCGGTGTGCCGGGAACCGGGTGGAGTGGCACAACCTGATAGAACGTGGGGTTGAGGGCCACGAACCGCCGGCTCTCCGCGCGCATCTGCGCGGACGTCTGACCGTCCCACCCGAGAATGAGGGACCCGAGGGTGTTGATGCCGTGACGGTGGAGTTCCTCGAACAGTCGTTCCACATCGCCATCCCGCTTCGTCATCGATTCGCGCCGGAGCACGTCTGGCTGGAACGATTCTACCCCGATGAAGATCGTTCCGATGCCGCACCGGAGCAGTTCCGACATCGAATACCTGGCGATCGTGCGCACGGAGGCGAAGACCGTCAGGAGCACGGGATGCTCGCGGAGCTCGGCGCTCTGTTCCACCAGCTGCATGAACTCGAGCACGCGTTCGCGGTCGATCAGAAAGTCCTCATCGTAGATGATCGCCGACCGGACCTCCGGGTGCTTCCTTGCCTGCGCGAGAAGCACCTCAAAGAGCTCCCGCCCGGAAGCGATCAGGAGCCGCTTGCGGTCGAACTGACTGGACGTCGCGCAGAACGGACATCCGAACGTACACCCGAGGGACCCCAGAAGGACCAGCTGCCTGAACAGGGGGATCGACGTCCGGAAGAAGCAGTGCCGCATTTCGAGAAGATCCTGCTGCAGGTGTCCCCCGCCGTTGGCCCCGTTCCCGGCCGTGACAGCCCACCGGCGGCGGAGATAGTCACGCATGAACGCGACACCCTCTCCAGAGCAGACGGCGTCCGCTTTTGCCTGCAGCAATGCAGCAGCAGGATCCGGGTCCTTGAACACCGCCGTCCCGTAGCCTCCGAGAATGACCTCGATCCCCGGATGTGCCTGTTTGAGCCAGCTGACCATCTGCAGCACGCGACCCGTGGTGATCACCGTGAATCCGATCGCCACGACCTGGTAGTCCCCGCCGGAGACCTCTTTCTGAAACCGGCGCATCGTCGGGTTCTCCAGCACAACGGACGGCACCGGCAGATTCTGAGCGAGGAAATGGAGGGAGTACCAGCTTTGAAACGACCGCAACTGGAACAACCCCTGTCCGAGCGTGTTCCTATAATAGAAGAAGTCGACCGGATCCTTTTTCACGCGGGCCTTGGGATACGGACCGCATGGCGAACAAAAGAGGATCCTGGGACCGCCTCGTTCCGGCATCGAAATGCTCATGGGTGACCCCCTCAGGTGCTTGTCCATCGCACCAGCAGATTGAACCTCGTGTACAAGACGAATTTCACGAACGAGCTGATATTGGTCTGCGTGTCCAGCAACCGGGTGAAGATCGACCGCGCGCTGTAGAACTCCTTGTTCGCCCAGACGGTGATCTGACCGAGTTCGTCCGGGCTCATCTGCTTCGGCACAAAGGTCGCTGTGTTGTAGCGGAATTCGGGGCTGAGCCACCATTTCCCGCCGTACAGGAGACGGCCGGCCTGCTGGAATTCCGCGTACAGCGGTGTGCCGGGATACGGGACAAGGATATGAAAGAACGCCAGGGTGAATTTGCTCGCGATCGCGAACCTGACGGTCTCCTCGATGCACTCCTGGGAGTCGTGGTCGTTCCCCAGCATGAACGACGCCCAGACCTGGAAGCCGTACTGACGCATCCGTTCGACCGCCGTGTGATATCGTTCGTCCGAGCGAAGATTCGGAGCTTTCTTCATCCACCGGAGGGAGGCGGGGTTGATGGAGTCGAAGCCGATCAGTTGTCCCACGCAACCGCTCTCGGCCATGAGCTCCAGCAGTTCTGGATCCTGAACGACATCGACGCTGACCTGCGTGGCCCACCGCACCCTGAGAGGTTTGCAGCGCCCTGCAGAGCGCCTTTGCGGCCGGCCGGTTGGCGGTGAGGTTGTCGTCGGCGAAGAGCACGAAACGGAGGTCACCTTGCTCGATCTCCCTCACCACCTCGGAGACGGACCTGCAATGGTGGGCGCTCCCGAAGAACCGGGCCACGGCACAGAAGGTACAGTTGAACGGACAGCCCCGGCTGAACTGGACCAGGGAGACCGGGAGGTACCCTTTCCCCCTGAAGAGGTCGCGCCGGGGGAGGATCCCGGGCTGGGGTTCCCCGAACGGCCCCGAGTAGAACCTCTTCAACTTCCCGGCCCTGGCATCCCGGATCACGTCCGCCCAGACCGGCTCGGCATCGCCGATCACGACGGCATCGGCGTGCCCGGAGGCCTCTTCCGGTGCCAGGCTCGCATGGATCCCCCCGAGAACGACCTGGACGCCGCGCGCGCGGTATTCGTCGGCGATCGTATAGGCCCGGCGTGCAGTGATGGAATCGACCGTGATCGCCACCAGGTCCGCCGGATCGTCGAAGCGGATCGCCTCGATCCGTTCGTCGAAGAGGACGACCTCCACGTCCGGGGGCGTCAACGCGGCGATGATCCCGAGCTGGAGCGGTTCCATCATGCCGTCGTTGAGGCGGTATCCTTCGATGATATCACCGATCCCCGGCTTGATGAGCACGAGCTTCATGGGTTTGCGCCCCCGGTTTCACAGGATGTTGGGTGGAACCCGCCTTCGGATGTAGCGCCTGTAGTGAAGGCTGACGAAGAACGCAAAGAGAAACGCCATCGGCTGCCGGAAGGCCTTCGGGTGGAACAGGGTTCTCCGGAGGATCCCCCCGATCGAGAAGACCCTGGCGTACAGCCACCAGTAGAGCTCCGTGAGCCGTTCCGGGGAGATCCTGTCGGGCCGGTGGACCGCTCTCGCGCCGTCGTACTCGGCGTAGTTCTCCGAAAGCAACCGCCCCGCGGCTTTGTATTCATCAAAGAGGCGGCTCCCCGGCATCGGCGTCATGATGTAGAACCTCGGGATCGGGATACGCGTCCTGTTGATGAAGTCCGCCGTCGCGCTGATGCTCTGCTCGGTCTCGCCGTCGAGGCCGATCATCATTTCGGAGCTCACGAGGATCCCCGCATCGGCGATCGTGCGGATCGCCTGTTCGTGCCGATCCACGCGTAGCCAGCTCTTCCCCAGCCGGTCCAGCCCCTCCTGCGAGAGGCTTTCCACCCCGAAGCTCATCATGGTCGCCCCTGCCCGGCGGACCCGTTCGAGCAGGCGCGGGTAGCGTGCGAGCTCCAGGGAACACTGCGTCGCCCATTCCATCCCCAGCGGCTCGATGACTTCGCACAACTCCTCCAGATAGTGGCGGTTCGACACGATGTTGTCGTCGATCAGATAGAACTTCTTCACCCCGTGATCCCGGATCGCCCGGATGTCCCTCAAGACCTCGTCCACGGGACGGGTGAGGTATCTTCCTTTGTAGATGCAGGCGATCGAGCAAAAACTGCAGGTGTGCGGGCAGCCCCGGCCCGCCTGGACGGGGAGCATCCCGCCGATCTTCTTCTGGAGGAGGAGATCGTAGCGGGGAACGGGCAACCCGGCAAGGCTGTGCACGGGATGGTCATAGACCGGCTTGAGGCGGCCGTCCCGTTCGAAATCGCGCAGCAATTCCGGGTACGAGATCTCGGCGTCGCCGATCACGACCGAATCCACGCTCTGCCTCACGTAGGAGGGCATCATCGACGCCATGTAGCCCCCCATGACCACGGTCTTGCCCCGCGCGCGGAGTTGCCTCGCGATCGAAAGACCGTGCAGCGTCGCGTAGCCCATCGAGCCGATCCCCACGATGTCGGCGTCCGTCTCGAGATCGATGTCGTCGACGACCTCGATCCTGACTTCGACCTTCCAGTTGGACGGGGTCATCGCGGCGAGCAACGGGAACACCAGGCCCGGCAGGTAGATCCGTTTCTGCTTGCAGAGGCGCCCGTCCGATCCGACCTGCGTCGGCTGGATGAAGAGGATCTTAGGCATCGGCGCCCTCCCGGGAAGCCGCCAGTGCCGCCTCCCTGATCTTTCGCAGGTACTGCCGGCGGACCCGCCAGGTTCCGACGGCCATCTTCCAGATCTGACGGAGCCGGTAACGCCGCAGGTAGACCAGGAGGATCGCGGGCTGGAACAGGATCTCGTTGTAGAGATCGATGATCGCCGCATAGAACTCCGCGACCGTAAGGTGATCGGGTCGCAGGCTCACGTGCGCGAGGTCCCAGCGCGCATGGTCGTCGCGGCGGATCACGAGGCGGGCGCTCCCGAGGTCGTAGCCCGTCCCCGGCAGGGGCGTGAGCGGCTGCAGATTGACGTAGTGGATCCCGAGGGACCTCATGATGGCACCGCATTCGGCGAACCGGTCCCTGTCCCATTCCGGCGGGATGATGACGGTCGCATAGCACTCGACCCCGTTGCTCCTCAGGACATGCATCGCCTCACGGTTGATGGGAGCGGTGGTCCCCTTGCTGTACCGGGCGAGCTCCTCGTCAAAGAACGATTCGAAACCCACGATCACGGTCGAGAGACCCACGGACGCGAATTCCCGGATCACGTCCGGGTTGCGCGCGATGAAGTCCGCCCTTCCGTACAGCAGATACCGCTTGTCCAGGCCGCGCTTCCGGTGCTCATCGACGAACGCGAGGACCCTGTCCCGGTCGACGAGAAAGTCGTCGTCAACGATGTAGATCTCCCGTTCCCGGATCCCTTCCAGCTCGGCGAAGACCTCCCCGAGCGGCCGTTCGGCATATCGTCCCTTCGTGATCGCGCGGCAGAAACAGAAGGTGCACTGGTACGGACATCCGAAGGCGGTCTTCAGCAGCGCGACGCGGTCATGGAAGATGTAGAAATACTTGTGGCGGTAGCGATCGGTCAGGGAACGCTTCGGGATCGGGAACGTAAAATCGAACGGCGGCAGATCCGAGGCCTCCACCCGCCCTCCGGGGAGCAGGACCCCTTTCGGGACCTCACCCCTTCCCCGAAGGTGGTCCAGGAGCGGCCGGAAAGACCGCGGTGGCATTCCGGACGACGCGGAAGTCCACCGCCGGGTCATCCAGATCATCGGGGCAGACCTCACAGTGGACGCCTCCAACGACCGTCCGGACTCCGGGATCCCACTGCTTCGCGATCCTGCAGTACTCCAGCATGATATCGACGTGCGTGATGTATCCCGTCACACAGAGGAGATCGGGGCGTTCCCTCCGGAGAAGCACCGCGAACGGCTCGCGTTCGAGGATCATATCCACGATGGCCGGCGTATCCTGCGGGCCCACCAGGGCTGCCAGAGTCTCGAGCTCCAGCGGTTCGACGACCATCACATGCTGGAGACCGATGGTCTCCGGCGACGACTGCGGCCGAACAAAGAGGATCCTCATACGACCCCGGCTTTGAACACGCATGATTCCGGAACCCGATCACGGTACGAGAGGATGCCCATCCCGGCGCGGAGCATCGTTCTCGGGATGACGCGACTGTGATACGCGAGCATGACCTTTTCCTGCGGTCTTCCGCCCAGACGCATCTTCGGGACCTCCGCGCTCTGCCCCAGATCGATCGTGGAGGCGCCGGACTCCACCCCGGACCGGACCACGTCCAGGAGTTTCACCAGATACAGTTCCCGCGGCGATTCACGATAGTCCTGGCCGCCGAGGAAGAAGGAGAACCGGTCACCGTCGCGCAGCGGTGATGGTCCATCCCCGGAGCGAAGCAGCCGGCGGTGAAGGTCGTGAGGCCGAACGTCGCGGGCAGGTTGCGGAAGAACTCAGCGCTCAGCCGTTCGAGTTTCCCCTTGCTCCGGCGGTACACTTCGAGATACAGGGCGTGCATTGCGTCCGTGAACCGGCTGCACGGCATCCTTTGCACTTCGTAGCCGGAGGCGTCGTGCATCACCCTCTTGAGCCTCCTGCGGTACTCCGAGCGAAGTGCGGCAAGGTAGTGCTCCCAGGAACCGAATCGGTTCGTCAGGACGATATCCGGCCACGTCCGCCCGACGAACATCGGAGACCCCGGGGGAACGGTGTCCAGGTTCAGGCAGGCGAATAGGCCGGTCTCCCTCCTCAGGATCTCCCGGAGCAATGCTCCGTAGAGCGCAGGGTCTCCGACGAGGCCGCTGGAAGAGACGGACGCGGGGAGGCCGATGATCTGCATCGTCGTCGGACTTCTGACACCCAGGTAGGTGAACAGGTTCAGCGTGAGCGTGTAGACGACGGCCCCGGCCTGGATCTCGCCGTTCCTGGTGAGCACGTAGTAGCGCTGCCGGCACGGGTTGTAGGTGTGACAGTGACGGAGGAATTCCCGTTGCTGATAGTAGTCGGTGCTCAGCTCGTCCCACCGGTCCGGCAGATCGGCCGGGTCTCTCGATCCTGTCAAGTCCGTTGTTCACAGGTCAGCCTCGAACATGCCATACCGGCGATACGGTTCCAGCCGGTGTCCCTCACCCCGAACGATGTACCGTTGCGTCATCGCGACCGAGGCCCGGTTCTCCTCGAAGATGAAACCGCCCTCACAGGTTTCGTACCCTCTCCGTTCCACCGTCGGGAGGGACTTCTGGAGCAGCGTCGCCATGACCGGCAGATGCCGGTATTCCGGCAGCACCGCGACCTCGGCCAGGCGGGTGGCTCGAACGGGATTCGCGACCGCGTAGCGCAGCAGGTGACGGAGGCCGATCTCCTGTCCCGGTCGCACGAGTCCGTTGAAATCGGGGTACCAGAGGAGGAACCCGACGGGTTTGCCGTCCTTCTCGGCGAAGAGCAGATCCTCTTCCTTCAGCAGGAACCGGAAGGGGTGGAAAAGTTCGTAGTTCTCTTCCGCTTCCCTGTTCGACCAATACCAGTACGGAGTATTCGAGAAGCATTCGTTGTCGATGTAGGTGTACAGTTCGATGTCCCTGCGGAGCTGCCGCTTGTTCAGAAACCGGACGGTGACACCCCCGGTATCGAATGTGCCGGCGGCCCGACGGGACCACTCGTAGATCCCTTTCAGAGGGAATCGGAGGGAGATGCTTTTCCGGCAGAACAATCCCTCGAAATAGTCCGCATAGTACGGGGGATTGTACGGAAGCCCGAAGACCGGCGGCTGATCGAACCGATCCAGCAGGATCCCCGCCCCGTAGTTGAGGTGCCCGTTGAGGCCGATGAGCAGTCTGGTGGCGCCGGTGCGCATGGCCCGTGCAGCCTCGATGAGGCCGTCCACCACCCCGGTCAAGCCCGGGAGAGCCTCGAAGAATGCGACCTGGACGAATTCCGGCATGTTCCGGTCGTGAATGAGCGCACAACGACCCACCACATCGCCGTTGTTGCGGAGAAGGCGCGCCGACACCGTCGCGTGCCGGTGGAACGCCGTCGGTCCTTCCACGAGGAGCCGGGTGAGCGACTCTTCCGTGCTCCTGTGGCAGGTATTCCCCTCATACACCCGTTCCGGAAGAGCGAAGAACGTCTTCAGCTCTTTCCGGGTACGGATCGGATTCACGGTCATAGAAGATCTCCTTCGCCTGCGCAAACCCCAGGAAATGCGAGTATGCAGCGGCGCAGTAGGACCCCGCCTCACCAAGAACGATGATGTCGCCGATCTCCGCCCGCGGGAGCAGCACCTCCCGGGCAAGAAAATCCCTCGAGTAGGTCGAGCACCCGTAGACGGAACTCAGGATCTCCGGCCTCCCATTACGTTGCGGATCGACGTGCAGGAGTCTCGCCGGATGGCGTGCCGAATCGGGGTAGAGCAGCGGCCGCGGAAACTGGACCGACGACGCATTCACCCCGATGAGTTGACGTTCGCCGCGCTGCTTGATGTCGGTGACCCTGCAGGCGAACCAGCCGGCCTTTCCCCCGATGATCCTTCCCGGTTCGACCTTCATGCGGATCGGCCTCCCCACCTCGCCGGAGACCCGCGCCATCAGCGAGGCTGTCACAGCTCCATAGCGCTCAAAGTCGAACTCCTCCCCGTGCTCGTCCGCCAGTCCGAATCCTCCGCCGAAGTCCAGGTAGTCGAGGCCGGAGAACACCTGGGCGAACCCCGCGAGGGCTTCGTAGCACTCCGCGAAGTATTCCGGCGAACAGATGTCGGTTCCGACGTACACATGAAGCCCGGTGATGCACCGATCGCCGGACAGGCTCAGCATCTCATCGAGGGTCATGCCGATCCTGCTCTCCTTGCCGATGAAATACCCGCCCCGCGTGTTCTTCGCCTCCACGAAGTCCCCGATGTTGCAGCGGATCCCGAATGCGCTGTCCGGGAAGAGCCGTTTCCAGCGGGAGACCTGCTGCAGGGAATCGAGGATGACGAGGACGCCCGCCTCGTGCACTTCCCAGAACGTGCCCTCGTCCATCGCGGTGGCCGCGTAGACGATCTGCTCGCGGGAGAACCCGCAGGAGATCGCCAGGCGGAGATGCGGGACGGAATTGACGAAGATGTTCAGTCCCTCCTCCCGGACGATCGCCAGGAACGACGGATGTGCATTCGCCATGCAGGCGAAGTGTACGGAGGTCAGGGGATAGGGAAGCCCGGCGAACCTGCGACACATGGCCCGGATCCGGGCGGCATCGTAGAGATAGAAGGGGTCCCTGTTGCGGTGGACGTGCTCCCTGATCTGCCGTTCGATGACCGCGTCAAATGTGCTCTTCATGGACGTATTCCTTCTGACAATGAACCCGTTGCCGGTGCCCCATCCCGCATCCCACGGATCCTGCGCACCCCCCGCAATCGCAACAGGATGATGACCAGGAGAACGCCGAGGAGCACCGCCGCATAGACCAGGCTCCCCTGCACCGCCGCAGGATTGTGGTCCTCGGTGAAACCGGCGGCAAAGATCATCTGGCAGGGGTAGAACGCAGGGAGCCAGTGGATGATCTCCAGATTCTGTCCCGACGTATAATAGACCGGGTTCTGGAGCCAGGCGGCGTCAAGGTCCGCGAGGAGCGCAACCACCAGAAAGGCGGCGAGGATATCGCGGACCATCGTTCCGGCGATCCCTCCGCAGGCACCGTAGATGATGCCGATGAGGAGGAAACCCGCAAACACCAGTTCGGGATGATAGATCGTCACCAGCGATCCGGTCAGGAGCGTGGTTGCAGCCGCCAGAAGCAGGATCAAGACGATCAGGAAGGTGAACCGGCCGGCGAGGAAGACCGCCGGGTGAAGGCCGTTGAAGACGCAGAACCGGAAATATTCGAAATTCTGGTGAAAGAGCACCAGCGCGTAGTATGCCGAGAGGAACCCGCAGAGGGCGGCGGCGGCAAAGACGATGCACGCATGCCGGATGGACAGCATGACCTGGAGTGTCTCGTCGGGATAGTAGAGCTTTACCGGCACGATCCCCTCCCCGGCGGTGATCTGGACGATCCCCAGGAACAGTACGGGGATCATGAAGAACAGGACCAGACCCATCTTGTTCCGCCACGCTTCGCGCAGGGAGAGGGCGACGAGCCGGGCAAGCAGGAAGAGGCTGTTACGTGGTCTGTCCACAGGTACCCTCCCGGAGTTCATAGATCCTGTCGAATTTCTCACGGTCATAGAGGAGGTGGCTGATCATCAGGACCGCACTTCCCGCAGAGGTCATAGCGGCCATGATCTCCCAGAAGGCCTGGTACATGGCCCAGTCGAACCCGTCACACGGCTCGTCCAGGACGACCATCGCCGGCCGGTGCGCGACCGAAGTAACGAACTTCGCTTTCTGATAGGTGCCGCTGCTCAGGTGTCCGATCCGCATCCGCAGGTACGGGCCGAGGTGCAGTTTCTCGACAAGGGTCGACACGAACGAGTCGTCGACCTCATGGTTCAGGCGGTAGATGTCGCTCATCAGGGCCAGGTGTTCCTCCAGCAAGAGCCGGTTGTTGAGGTAGTTCTCCTGGGGGCAATATCCGACGGACGGATCGACCCAGATCTTCCCCCTGGACGGAGAGGTAAAACCCAGCAGGCACCGGACAAGCGTGCTCTTGCCCGACCCGTTCTCACCCACGAGTCCCACCAGCTCGCCGGCGGAAACGGTCAGCTGGCAGCCCTTCAACACGCTTCTGCGCCCGTATGATTTCCAGAGGGCCTCGCAGGAACATCGCAACGGATGGGACATCGACTCCTCCTCAGAGTTCCTGGGTCAAGGTACACCCCGGGAGGAAGCCCGGTGTCATAGAAATGTCAGAGATACGGCGGGATCATGCCGGGGGGAGCGCTTGACGGTGTTGCTCTTTCTTGCGGTACGGGAGCGGAGGATGAGGAAGTGGACGATCGGGGCGGCACCCGGGCACCCTCACGGGGAGATCGAGCTCGCGGTGCCGTCAAGATCCAGGAACGCGCTGAACGGGAGTCTGCTGGAGAGGATGATCTGGCCGGGTCTGCGTTCATCGAGATTCATCGCCCAGTCGATCCTGATCAAACCGGCCCCCTGGAGTTTGGTGTTTTCGATGCGCAACCCGAAGCCTGCGGCATTGGAGAAACGCTGTCTGCCCGGGGGCGCATCCCCGGACCACACGGCACCGCCGTCGAGGAAGAGGGCTCCGCCGAGCCTGAAGAAGAGGATATGCAGTTCGGTGAACAGACGATGCTCGATCCCGTACGTGAGCATCCGATCACCGGAGAACCTCCCCTCGCTGTACCCGCGAAGGCCCGTGGAGGATCCGAGCAGGAGCTGTCGCCGCCCCGACCACCCGAGTCCCGCGATCGCCTGTACCTGTCCCACGAGCGTCTGGAACCGCGAAACCTTGAGGTGCTGAAGGAGCAGCGCTTCGAGAGTGGCCTCTTCCTGCCGCGACCCACCCCAGAACTTCTTGCACGAAACCCGCCAGCCGGCGTAGAACCTGTCGGAGAGCTGCATCGCGTGGGCCACCGTGATCCCCGCGGTGTAGAGCGACGCGGGCAGCCCGGCCGAGAGGAAGTTCTTCCCCAGCGTGACCCCCGCGCTGAGTCCCAGGGGGAGATCCTCCGTACGCCCGGAACTGTTGAGATAGGTCCTTTCGACGAAGGACCTGTGCAGTACACCGAGCCCGACGGTGACCAGGTCGAGATTGTCGTTGACGGAAGGATCGGCGAGGTTCGAGCGGCTGCGTGTGTAGCTGATCGCCGGCCGGATCAGCACCTGAGATCCGAATGCCACCGACCACCAGCCCTTCTGCATCTGTCGCGTTGCTTCCTCGAGGAAGGTGCGTCTGCCGTTCTCGTAGTAGACCTGCTTCTGTCTGCCGAACTCGGCGTAGAATCCTCCCGCCCACCGCGTCCGGTCGGAGTAGAACTGCCGTTCAAGTCCGAAGCCCGTGTTCTGCTGGTCCCATCCGCTCTTGTGCTGAATAAGGGTCTGGAGCCTGGTTCCGAAGAGATTCCTGTCGTGGAACGTGACCTCGGCTCCGTGGGGAGTGGGGCGATCGGTGCGGTACGAATAGGTCAGGCTGAGGCTCTGCCCCCCTCCGAGGAAATTGTCGTCCTTCACGGTGTACCGTTGGGCCGAGACCCCGCCTTCCTGCCTGTAGGCCGGAAGCGCGTCGATCGTCCAGCGGTCCTGCGTCGTTACCGTCACAACGGCGGAGGTATCGCCGAGATCGCGGGAGGAGATCGTCACGTCACCCAGATATCCCAGCGCCCTCAGGTTTCGGGCCGACTCCTGGAGAAGGGAGACATCGAGCTCGTCGCCTTCCGCGAACAGGAGCTCCTGTCGCACGACATCTTCGCGGGTGAGGAGGTGGAGCCCGTTGGCGAGTGAGCCGAGGAGGTGACGGTCTTCGACCCTGGTAGTGTCGAAGATCTGCTTCCGGACGATCTCGATCCTTTCGATGCGCCGGGGGAGGTCGGCGGGGAAGAGTCTGGACGGACCGCAGAGGATCAAGGCGAGTGACGGCAGAATGGCTATGCACAGCCTCCAGCGCATGACGTGCACCCTGAACCTGTGGTCGGCAGCGTCGGTGGAATTCACCGTCGCGGAGAGTTGACCCCGGAAATATACATCGACCTCCAGAACAACACAAGCCCCCTCGCTGATCCCATGATTTGCCAGCCGAACGGGGCCAGGCTCATCCAGGGGAACGCCGTACTGACCCGTTCGGCGCTGTTTGTGCGCTAAGGGATCGATCCTCCCGACCCGAAATTCCGCGGATATCTCACCGGCATCGAACCAAAATCAGGGTTGCGTTCGAGGCGATGTTGCCCTACATTGTCCCAGCCCATCCGAAGGAGATCACCGCATGCTTCCGCAGCGCTCTCGAACGATCCTCTGTCTTTTCCTCGGCCTGATGCTTCTGCCAGGCCTGCGATCCTTCTCCGGCGACGGAGGGCTCTTTGCCCAGTCGTCAACGAGCGGCAGCTCGATGTGGAGCTTCCTCTCCGAAGGGGATTTCGAGCCGATCCTGGAAGGGTCGTACGGGTACGGGATCATCGATCACAAGCTCTTCAGTGCCGACCTCCCGACGGCCGGTGCCATCGGCCTGAAGCTCGGATTCCGGGAGGTCAAGAGATTCAAGAGCTGGGGGAGGAAACTCGACGAGAGGTTCCTGATCGGGACCTATGGCAGCTCGACCGTCCCGCCGGGGAAGACCGGCACGGGCGAGCTGTACGGTGAGTGGTGGCGTGCGGGCGTTGGCCAGCGGTCCGGCTACGGCTGGGAGATCGGGCGCCAATATCTGACCCCCTACCACCAGTACTCGTTCAACATGACCAACATGAAGTTCCGGAACACGGAAGGGCTGTCGACGGCGGACACGGCCCTGGTGAACCGGGTGGCTGGCAAGGGCCGGCTCTCCATGTCGACGGAAGGGGGCGCCACCGTGGAGCTCTTTTCGACCCTGAGCGCCTCCGCCGGGATATGAGGCGACCGTGGTGTACACCAGGATGGTCTTTCCCGAGTGGATCGGCAGCTACCTGCTGCTGGGATCGGCCGTCGTGGTCATGTCGTCCTACGCCGAAGAGATCGTGGCAAGCAGCCCGGTCCTCGGACCGATCCTCTACTTCGTGCTGCGCAATGCCGTCGCCTACGGCTTCTTCTACGCCTTCCGCACGCAGATGAACTGGCCGTTCCCGTCCGAGACACCGTTCATGCTGCACACCTTCAAGATCGACGTCAGTCTCAGATTCTGACCGAAAGGATCTCCGATGGAAAGGATCCGTAATTCCCTGGTGACCGCCGCATCGGCGGTGATCATCATTGCGGGGATGCATGCGGCAGCACCGCTCGTGAACCTGATCCTGGTGGCCTTCCTGCTGGCGATGTCGCTGACCCCTCTCATGGAGCTGGCGATCAAGAAGGGGGTGAAGCCGGCGCTGGCGGTCACGATGACGGTCCTGGTGGTCGTCGTGGGCGGCCTCCTGCTCTCGCTCATCGTCGGGAGTTCCATCTCCCGCATGATCGAAGTGCTTCCGACCTACCAGCCGCGGCTGGCCGAGATCCGTGATTCGGTCGTCACGTACATGGCGGGTTGGGGGATCGACGCCAGCCGCCTGATCGCGGGGGCGCACCTCGAACCCGAGCGGATCATCGAGATCGCCGGCGTGTTCCTCTCCGCAGGGCTCTCGATCGCCAGCAGCTCGCTCATCGTCGTCCTGATCATGGTCTTCATCCTGATCGAGGCGTCGTCCACCATCGTGAAGATCCGCCGCGGTGAGAAGGCCGGCGGCATCATGTACCGGTACCTGCTCTACGGAAGAGAGGTGCGGAAGTACATCTCGATCGTTTCCCTGTCGGGCCTGATCACCGCGGTCGGGAACACCATCCTGCTCCTGATCCTGGGGGTGGATTTTGCCGTTCTCTGGGGGGTTCTCTCCTTCTTCCTGAACTTCGTCCCGAACCTGGGGTTCATCTTCTCCGTTGATCCCGCCTGCCGGCCTCGCCCTGCTGGTGCTGGGGTGGCAGAAGGCGCTGATCGTCGTCATCGGCTTCTTCATCATCAACTCGGTCTCCGAGAACGTGATCAAGACGCGGTTCATGGCGAAGGGGCTGGACGTTTCGCTTTTGCTGGTCATCATTTCCCTGATGGTCTGGACCTGGACCCTCGGCCCGATGGGGACGATCCTCGGCGTCCCGCTGACGCTGGTGCTCTACAGAGGATACACGGAACATGTTGGGGAGCCCGGATCAACCCCGGCCGGCGGCTCTCCCGGTCGGACCTGACCGGTCACTCAAGCCACTACAGGAGAGCATCATGAGCGCATTCTCTTCCATGGTCAACGACATCCGGAAAAGCCCTCCCATGTGGTTCCTGGTGCTGACCCCGGTGGTGCTCTGGTACAGCTCGACACATCCGGCCTCCCAGACCCTGCTGTTCGTGCTTTCCGTCGCGGCCATCGTGCCCCTGGCCATGCTGCTCAGCCGGGCCACCGAATCGGTGGCGTCAAAGACGGGGGACATGGTCGGCGGCCTGCTGAACGCCACGCTGGGGAACCTCACGGAGCTGGTGATCGCGCTGACGGCACTGCGGGCCGGCCAGATCATCCTGGTAAAAGCATCGATCGCCGGAGCCATCTTCACCAACGCGCTGTTCATGCTCGGCGCATCGTTCCTGCTCGGCGGGCTCAAGCATAACGTCCAGGAATACAACCGGGTCAATGCGCGGGTGCAGACCGGATTGTTGTTCCTGGCGAGCATCGCCCTGCTGGTCCCTTCGTTCATCTCTGGCAGTGGCCGCCCGGAAGCTGCCGCCATGGTGACGGATCTGAGCGTTGCGATCGCCGTCATCCTCCTGCTGACGTACGGACTCGGGCTCCTCTTCTCCCTCAAGACGCACAAGGCATTCTTCTCCAGCGCCGGGGGGGGACACGAAGAACACGGCGAACCGGCATGGCCTCTCGGCGTGGCATTGCCGATCCTTGCGGTCGTGACGGTCTGCATCGGGCTGGTGAGTGAGATCTTCGTCGAATCGGTCCAGGAGGCATCCCTGGAACTGGGGATGAGTCCGGCCTTCGTGGGCTTTATCGTGGTCGCGCTCGTCGGGGCGGCCGCCGAGATGGCCACGGCATTCGCCGCCGCGAGGAAGAACCGGCTGGATCTGAGCGTGAGCATCGCCGTCGGAAGCGCGTCACAGATCGCGTTGTTCGTGGCGCCGTTCCTGGTCCTGATCAGCTATCTGATCGCCCCTGCTCCCATGGACATGGTCTTCTGGCCCGGGGCGGTGGTGATGGTGATCGTTGCGACACTCGCCGCCTCACAGGTGACCGGCAGCGGCCGCTCGGCATGGTTCGTGGGCGTCCTGCTGCTCGCCGTCTACCTGGTCTTTGCATCAGCACTCTACCTCATCCCCCCCAGGGTCAACTGATCCCCGGCCTGCTCCGCGGGTGGCACATTGGCCCTGACGCTGGCGATCGAAGAGGACACGGGACATGGCGACACAAGAACAGACGACAACACGATTTCTCAACCCCATCGAGAGGATCTCCGAGGTCCTGTTCGGTCTGGTGATGACCCTCTCGTTCACGGGGACGATGAGCGTGGTGGCGCAAGGGCGGGAAGACGTTCGCACGATGCTCCTGGCCGTGCTCGGCTGCAACATCGCCTGGGGGATCATCGACGGGATCCTCTATCTGCTCGGGGCGGTCTCCGAGCGTGGCCGTGAATACCAGACTGCTCAAGCATGATCGCCCGGGCCGGCGATCCGGAGCAGGCGAAGGCGCTCATCGCCGAAGTGATACCACCCGCGATCGCCGGCGTCCTGCGTCCGGAAGAGTTCGATTCGATCCGTCAGCGCCTCGCGGGCCAGCCGGACCGAACGCGAGGACGAATGGTCACCGGACGGGATCTCGGCGGAGCGTTCGGGGTGTTCCTCCTGGTGGTCCTGTCCTGCGTCCCCGTGTTGATACCGTTCATTCTTATCCATGATCCCCTGCCGGCACTCCGTGTATCGAATGGTGTCGCCATCCTGATGCTCTTCCTTGGCGGGTATTCGCTCGCGAAATATGCCGGACTGCCGAAGATCCTGACCGGCGTGATCATGGTCGTGCTCGGTTCTGCCATGGTAGGACTGACCATCGCCCTGGGCGGATAGTGCAACCGCAGGATCTGACAGAAGGATCGTTCACTTCGAGGTGATGGATGTTCCTGAGGATGCTTCCACTGCTTCTTTTGATATTCCCCGGCTGCCGCATTTTCCCTCCCTCCTGACTCTCTCGGCGCCGCCGCGAGTCCGACCCCGATGGAATTCTCTGTGGCGGGCTACTACTACGCATTTCCGGCCGACGACGATCTGGTCATGGCGGTGGCGAGGGCCGACCGGGGAACATTGCACCTCGAGGCACGGTACAACTATGAGGACCGGCGCACCGCGTCGGTCTTCGCCGGATGGAACTTCGCCGCGGGAGAAACGTTCACCATCGAGCTGACACCGATGGCGGGGATCGCGTTCGGGAACACCCGAGGGATCATCCCGGCTCTGGAGATGTCGCTGGGGTACGGCCCGCTCGACCTGTATGCCGAGGGAGAGTACCTCTTCGACCTGCGCGACAAGGAGGGGAATTTCGCGTACACCTGGCTGGAGCTCGGCTTCACCCCTGCGGATCCGCTCCGGGCCGGCCTGGTGGCGCAGCGGACCCGGATCTTCCGAGAGCCCGTTGGAAGTGGACCGGGGACTGTTCGCCCAGTTGATGCCCGGACCAGCGACGGTCTCGGTGTACGCCTTCAATCTGTTCACCGAGAGCTGGTTCCTGACGATCGGATTCGAGATCTCGCTGTAGCACAGGTTGCACGTACTCACACGATTCACGAACAGACGGAGGTGGACCATGGATGAGCAAGAGAGCGTGTCTATTCCGGACGTTTCGCCGGCCGACGCGCCGGAAGGGATCGACCGCCGGACCTTCCTCATGCGGCACGCAATGATCGGCGCCGCACTGCTGATCACCGGATGCGAGAAGCCCGCGAAGGAACGGGAAGAGGCCGCCGCCGCGGGGGCCAAACAGAAGAAGCCCTCGGCGGTCTCGAAGGACCTGAATGTCAGCAACGCAGCCAAAGGGACCGGTCATGACGGTGCTCGAGGAGTTCTACAAGATCGGGCCCGGCCCGTCGAGCTCGCACACGATCGGCCCGATGAGGATCACGTACGACTTCTATCAGCGCTGCACGAAACTCCCCGCGGATCAGCTGGCGAAAGCCACCGGGCTGAAGGTCCACCTCTATGGCAGCCTCAGCGCCACCGGCAAGGGACACGGCACCGAGCGTGCGGCCCTCGCTGGGCTGCTCGGCAAAGAGCCGGCCACGATCAATCCCCTGTTCCTCGACGAACTCGCGGCGAATCCCACGCAGCCCCATCCCCTGAAGCTTGGCGACAAGACGTTCCAGCTGTCCCTGGCCGACATCATCTATGACGCGCCCAAAGGGGATTTTCCTCATCCCAACACCATGACCTGCAAGCTGCTGGCAGGCGACCAGGTCGTCTACGAGCTGGAATACTACTCGGTCGGCGGCGGGTTCATCGAGTGGAAAGGGTACCAGCCGCCGAAGAAGGGACAACCCAGGTATCCCGTATGCCACGATGAAGGAGCTGCGGAAGCACGCGGAGGACAACAAGCTCTCGATCGCCCAGGTCATGATGGCCAACGAAGTGGCGGTGTCCGGGAAGTCCGAGGCGGAGGTCAACGCCTTCATCGACAAGGTGTCGGGGGCGATGGTGGCCATCGTGAAGTCCGGCCTCGCCGCAAAAGAGGGGTATCTCCCGGGTCCGATCAAGCTGCATTCGAAGGCGGCGACGGTGTACAAGAGAGCGATGGATGACAAATACCAGGCCGACCGCGCCATCGGCGTCGTTTCGGCGTATGCGCTCGCGGGTTCGGAAGAGAACGCCCGCGGACATCTGGTGGTCACCGCGCCGACCGGCGGATCCGCCGGCGTGATGCCCGCGATCGTCTACGCTCTGGGTGAAGGCGGACGCAAGATGCCACAGGCGAAGATCCGACAGGGGTTCCTCGCCGCCGCGGCCATCGGCTATCTCGGGAAACACAACGCGACCCTCGCGGGGGCCGAAGGTGGATGCCAGGCCGAGATCGGCGTGGCCTCCGCCATGGCGGCGGCATTCATCGCGCAGGCGTACGGCAGTCCGGCGCAGGTGGTCGAGAACGCCGCGGAGTCGGCGCTCGAACACCATCTGGGACTCACCTGCGACCCCGTCGCCGGTTTCGTGCAGGTCCCGTGCATCGAGCGGTGCGCGTTCGGGGCGGTGAAGGCCTGGATCGCCTACACCATCGCGAGCAACGAGATCGAGAAGCGGCATCGCGTCGACCTCGACACGACCATCGAGTCGATGGCCGAGACGGGACGGGACATGAGCAACAAGTACAAAGAGACCAGCGAGGGAGGTCTGGCTGCGAACCTCACCCTCTGCTAGGAAGCCGGCATGCTCGACACCATAGGCGGCCTTCTGGAGCACTCGCCGATGCTCGCGCTCTTTGCGGCGATCGGTCTGGGGTATGCTCTTGGGCAGATCTCCTTCGGCGGATTTTCCCTGGGAGCCGGCGCGGTGTTGTTCGCCGGCCTGGCCCTGGGCGCGATCGCGCCCGGGGCCGCTCCGCCGGCCATGGTGAACTCGATCGGCCTCGTCATGTTCCTCTACGGCATCGGGATCCAGTACGGAGGACAGTTCTTCGCGGGACTGAGGGGACCGGGGCTGAAGTGGAACCTGCTCGCAGCGGCCGGGGTCCTGGTCGCCATGGCCGCCGCGCTGCTGCTCGGAGGGGCGTTCGGCGTCGCGCCCGCCTATTCGATGGGACTCTTCGCGGGCTCGCTGACCAGCACCCCGACCCTTCAGGCGGCCGTCGATGCCGTGGGGAACCGCGATCCTGCGATCGGGTATTCGGTGTCGTACCCGTTCGGCGTGATCGGACCCATTCTCTGCCTCTTTGCCTTCGCGCGATCCATCACGCTGCGAGTTCCGCCGGCAGCGAAACCTCTCCAGCACCTGGAGATCACCCTCGAGGCCTGGACTGGCGGAACCGTCCGGGATCTCATCACCCGGCTCCCCGCCGGCGTGGATCTCGCAAGCGTCCGCCGGGGAAACACGAACAGCCTCCCCGAACCGGAAACCCGCCTCTCCACCGGCGACACGGTGATGCTGATCGGGCTGCCTGACGCGCTGGAACAGGCACGCCGCCGTCTCGGGAGGGTCGACCACGGACGCATCACCAGCGACCGCGGCGACCTGGACCTCGTCCGGGTCTTCGTCTCCCGCCCCTCGGTCGTCGGCACTCCGCTCGGGCAGGCGAAGTTGCCGGACGGGATGCCGGTCAGGATCATCGAAGTTCGGCGTGGCGACAGCGTGTTGTTCCCGGATCCCGGACTGGTTCTCGAATATGGCGACAGGATCGCGGTGATCGCGTCCCGCGAGGTCTTCCCCGGCATCCGGAAGTTCTTCGGCGATTCGATCAAGTCCACCGCCGAGTTCTCGTACGTCTCGGTCGGTCTGGGAATGTCGCTCGGCGTGCTCCTCGGATTGATCCAGATCCCCCTGCCGGGGATCGGCTCGTTCTCCCTGGGATCGGCGGGCGGCCCGCTGATCGTCGCCCTGATCCTCGGCCGGCTCGGGCGGACCGGCCCGATGTCGTGGCACATCCCGTTCTCGGCGAATCTCACGCTGCGGAATTTCGGACTGACTCTCTTCCTGGCCGCTGTCGGTCTCGGCGCAGGCGCCCCCTTCGCGCAGACCGTCTCCACGACCGGGTTCCTCTTCCTCGGGATCGGCGCGGCGATCTTGCTCGGGACCGTCCTGGGAGTGATGCTCGTCGGACACTACCTGCTGAAGATGTCGTCGGACGAACTCTTTGGCGTCATCGCGGGCACGACGGGCAATCCCGCGATCCTCGTGTATGCCAACCGGGCGATCCAGAGCGACCGCGTGGACGTGGCCTACGCTTCCATCTACCCGTCGACAACGATCCTGAAGATCATTCTCGTCCAGGTCGTGATAGCCTTGTTGTACCGATAGAGGAATGGGCATGGAACAGTTCCAGGCCGACCAGGCACGTCAGAGTCGACCGGTGAGGATCGCCGCTGCTACCGTCATCCTGCTGGCACTGTTCCTCATACCGGCGCCGCTCCTCCCCCCCATCGTCTCGCGGAGGCCGTGCGATCCGCCCTGGGCATGCAATGGAAGGCCGCTTATCTGGCGGCCGCCCTGGGGCTGCAGATCGTCATCTATGGAGCCCTCGGGTTGCTGGCCGCTTTCACGGTAGCCAGGGCGGAGACCATCCGCCGCCGGCTCCTCCATGCCGTTCTCCTCCCGGTGGTCACGGTCGCGGCTGCGATACTGATCCGCTCACTGGTCCTCGGTTTTGTTCCGATCTGGATCAATGCCGCCGTCCCGATCCTGGCGTGTGTCGCGGGGACGTGGTTCGGCCTGAGCCTCCGCTCGAAGCGGGCCTGGGTGGCTGTGGTGCTTCTGGTGGTGATGGCCGGAGGAGGGCTGTGGGGGCTGCTGAGGCCCTCGTCGGAAGAATTGAGCCGGCGCACGGAACGCCGGCTTCGGCAGCTTGTCGCCGCCGGACCGCAGCTCCCGCAAGGCGAGGAGAAGATCATGGCGGCGCTCCGGGCGGTTTTTGCGCAGGATCCAGGCGAAGCTGTCGACGCCGATATGGTCCAACGGAATCGCGCGGCGATCCTCGCACTCGGCCTTGGGGTGGGTGATCCGCGTCTGGCCCGGCTCATCGGGGTGGATCCCCAGAGCGCCCGCACGGCATTCGAGGGGCTCGGCGGCATGACGCTGAGGGGGCGCGAGGACTGGCCCAGGCATTTCTGCCTGAGCGCGGCGCTGGCCGTGCTCGAGCACCCGCTCCTCAGCGATGCGGGAGGACTGATGAAAGAGCAGATGGACGCCCTTTCGCGCGGGAGCGGGTTCTCGTTCGGGGATCTCGCGGCAGACAGGGCAGGCGTCCGATTCGCCGAAGCGGCGACACGGTCCGAGTCGGCCGCGACGGCGGTCATGGCCCGGCTGCTGAATGGCGCTACCGTCGACGACATCTTTCCGCCCGTCGCTGATCTCCCGGAGAATCTCACCGTGGAGCAGTTCCGCCTCAAGTACGAAGGGGTCGGGAGCCCCCAGTACCGCCAGGCGGTGCGTGATCTCGAGGCAAGACTGGATCGTTGTGCTCTGCTGGCTCCCGTTGTTCCGTAGTGAACCCTATCCCCGACCGATCCACCGTTCTTCCGTACAACCGACACCAAGGAGATCTCCCATGAAATACGGATATACGCTGGTCCTTGTCGTCACGCTTCTGGCACATTCATCCACCCGCGCCCAGTGGAGCAGGACCGATGGACCGCTCGGCGGGATCGCTTATGCTGTCGCCTCGAATGGCTCCGTGCTCTTGACATGCATCGAGAACGTCGGAGTGTTCCGCTCCACGAACGACGGCGCAAGCTGGTCCTTCGCCCATAGCGGCATCCCCACACCGAGCGTACTCACCGTCCACGCCGACAGCACTCGGTTCTTCGCCGGCACGAGCGGGCGAGGGATCTATCTCTCGACCGACGGAGGATCGTCGTGGACCCCACGCAACACCGGGATGACCGGCGCCGCAGTGTATGACATCGAATTCAAGGGCTCTCTGATGATCGCCGCCACCTCCTCGGGGATCTATCTTTCCACCAACGGAGGAACCAGCTGGGTCGCTTCCGACAGCGGCCTGACGAACCTGAACCTGCGAAGCGTGGCCACCAAGGGTTCATTGATCTTCTGCGGAGGCCTCAGCGGCAGCCTGAACGTCTCTACCGATAATGGTGCCACCTGGACACCATCCAAGAACGGCATCACCACAACAACGGGTATCAAGGCCCTGTTCGCCGACGACACCCGATTGTACGCCGGCTCCGGAAACGCCATCTACCGGTCGACCAATGACGGCGCATAGCTGGACCTCGATCGGCAACAGCACCACCGGGTCGAACGGCTATGTCTTCTTCCGTGAGGGGTCTGCACTTCTGCTGGGCACGAGCGTGAATCTCTCCCGTTCGACCGACAACGGAACCAGCTGGGTCACCTCCGCAGCGGGGCTCACGAACAAGGCGGTCATGGGGATCGCGAAGCAAGGCTCCGCACTATTCGCCAGTACGAGCGGACATGCCCTCTACAAGAGCACCGACGGCGGCCTGACCTGGGCCCACGCGTCCAGAGGCATCACGCAGGCGCGCATCCATGATCTGCTGGCCACATCAGTCTCCGTGATCGGGGGGACGGAGGGAGCAGGCTGCCAGGTCACGACCAACGGCGGAAAGAGCTGGGAGATCATGGGGACGGGGTTCACCTATCCTTTTACCCGGGGTCTTGCGCAGGCGGGAACCTCCTCTTCGGCGGTTCGTCGGACGGCGTCTACCGCTACTCACCCATCCCCCAGACCTGGACGCGTCGTGGACCTTCCCTGTACGTCATGTGTCTGGCCGCCGCAGGGACCCGGCTGTATGCCGGCACGCTCACCGGGATCCACATGTCCAGGCGACTCAGGCGCGACTTGGTTGGGCCCGTTGTCGACCCTCGGCGTGCTTCAGGTGAACACCGTCATGGCGAACGCCACACATGTTTTCGCCGGAACGTCGAGCGCCGGCGTGTACCGGACGCCGATCGGGGACACCACGTGGAATCAGGTGACCGCCGGGCTCACCGATCCGGATATCCGCGCACTGACGGTATCCGGGTCCGCAATGTACGCGGGAGGCGGGACGCTGGGGGTGTTCAGGTCAACGAACAACGGCGACTCCTGGACGCCGGTCATCAACGGGTTAACCAATCTGCAGATACGCTCGCTCTGTCCCTCCGGTTCCGCCCTGTTCGCCGGGACGGAGATCGGGGGCATCTACGTGACACAGAACGGTGGGGCCTCCTGGTCACAGGTCAGCAGCGGCTTCGACTTCACTCCCGTGACCGGGCTCGCAGTAAGCGACGGCATCTTGTACGCGGGATCCTACCACAGCGGCGTCTGGAAGCGAAACCTGAGTGAGATGGTCACCTCCGTGGCAGCCGATCCACTGCCCGCTGCCTTCGCACTGGAACAGAACTACCCCAATCCCTTCAACCCTGCAACAGTGGTCAGGTATCGGGTAGCCACCACCGGACATGTACGGCTTGCGGTCCACGACCTGCTCGGGCGGGAGGTCGCGATCCTGGTCAACGAGCGAAAGGAACCGGGAACATACGACGTCACGTTTGATGCCCGCCTGGCCGGGATCCCGACCGGAGGGGGCAACGGGCTGGCAAGCGGGACCTATCTGTGCAGGCTGACGGCCGGCTCGTCGGTCCAGACGAAGAAGATGTTGCTGCTCCAGTAGCGTTTGCCCGTCCATTGCAGAGAAGGAGCTTGCATCTCTCGCCGGGTCCTCTATTATCAAGGTGTTGACCCGACCCCACCAGGAGGCCTTCATGAACAACGCCGTCATTGTCAGCGCCTGCCGCACCCCGATCGGTGCATTCCAGGGAGCGCTTGCCGTTCTGCCCGCGCCGCGTCTCGGCGCAGTCGTCGTCCAGGAAGCCGTCCGCCGGGCGGGGATCGACCCGAAGAGTGTGAACGAAGTGATCCTCGGGAACGTGCTCAGCGCGGGCGAAGGCCAGGCTCCGGCCCGACAGGCGGCGCTGTTCGCCGGACTCCCTTCGTCCGTCGAGACCATGACCATCAACAAAGTGTGCGGATCCGGTCTGAAATCGGTCATGCTCGGTGCGCAGGCAGTCATGCTGGGCGACGCGGAAATCGTGGTCGCGGGCGGGATGGAAAGCATGTCGAACATCCCGTACTACCTCGAAAAAGCCCGCATGGGCTACCGGATGGGACACGGCCAGGTGGTGGACGCCATGCTGCGTGATGGGCTCTGGGACGTGTACAATGACTACCACATGGGGAACGCCGCGGAGCTCTGCGCCCGGGAGTGCGCCATCCCCCGCGAGGCGCAGGACGAGTTCGCCATCCTGAGCTACACGCGCGCCCAGGCGGCATGGAACGAAGGACGGTTCGCCGAAGAGGTCGTCCCGGTGGTCCTCAAAGGCAAAAAGGGGGACGAGACCGTCGCACAGGACGAAGAGCCCTTCAGGACCAACTTCGACAAGATCCCCGTCGCTGAAACCCGCCTTCCAGGCGGGGGGCACCGTGACGGCCGCCAACAGTTCGAAGATCAACGACGGGGCCGCGGCGGTCGCGGTCATGTCAGAAACAAAGGCCGCGGCCCTCGGCCTGAAGCCGCTGGCGAAGATCGTGGCGTACGCCTCGGCGGCGAAGGCGCCCGAGTGGTTCACCACCGCGCCGGCGGATGTCATCCCGAAGGTCCTTGCGAAAGCGGGCCTCTCTCTGGAAGAGATCGACCTGTTCGAGGTCAACGAGGCGTTCGCCGTCGTCGCCCTTGCGGTCAACAAGATCGCCGGAATCCCCATCGGGAAGGTGAACGTCAACGGCGGTGCGGTCGCCCTCGGGCACCCCATCGGCGCGAGCGGCGCGCGGATCCTGGTGACCCTCCTGCACGCGCTCAAGCAGAAGGGGCTCAGGAGGGGTCTCGCGGCGATCTGCATCGGCGGCGGCGAAGCCTCCGCCCTGATCGTCGAACGCGTGGGTTAGCCATCCGCACCGGAAAGCCTCAATTTCGCCACTTTCGGGTTTGACAATCCCGAACGTCCGAAGCCCTCAGCAGGATCCGCAACCGACTCGCGAAGACCGCAAAGAGTGCAAAGACCTGACGGCGGCAAATTCCCGTCCGACGTTCACAGGAGTATCGACAGCATGCAGAGTACCCCTCAACCCATGTCGCCCGTCCTCTACTTCCCCCACGGCGGAGGGCCGATGCCCCTGCTGGGAGATCCCGGCCACGCCGGGATGGTCGAGTTCCTCACCAGGATCACCCCGGCGCTTGGTCAGCCCTCGGCGATCCTGGTGGTCAGCGCGCACTGGGAGGAACCCATCGTCACGCTGACGAGCGCAGAGGCCCCTCCACTCTTCTATGACTACTACGGCTTCCCGGAGGAATCGTACCATATCCAGTATCCGGCACCGGGCCAGCCCGCGCTTGCGGAGGAGATCGCGGGACTGCTCCGGCTCAGCGGGATCGATGCGCGGCTGGATGCGGAAACGCGGTTTCGATCACGGCCTTTTCGTGCCGCTGAAGCTCATGTACCCCGAAGCGAACATCCCGTGTCTGCAGATGTCCCTCGTTTCCGGACTTGATCCCACCCTGCATCTCCGGATCGGGAACGCCATCTCAGGCCTGAGGGAGAGGAACGTCCTGGTTCTCGGTTCAGGGTTTTCCTTCCACAATTTGCGGGCGTTCTTCACCCCCGGCTCAGGGGATCCGAAGAACGAGCTCTTCCAGCAGTGGCTGGTGGACACGGGGACGAAGGACCTCTCCCGCGGAGAGCGGGAGAAGGCGCTGATCGATTGGGAGCAAGCCCCTCACGCACGCTACTGTCACCCACGCGAGGAGCATCTGCTGCCGCTTCATGTGTGTGCAGGGGCGGCCGGTACCGCCGCGAAGGTGGTCTTTGACGGCGATGTGCTTGGAAAGAGGGCCGTTGCACTCCTATGGAAATGAGACGCACCATGAAAAGATCGTTACGTGACCCCTTCACCCTCCGCCCGGGACGGATCTGGCTCCTGCTCTTCTGCGCTGGCTTCGCATCCCCGAACCTCGCTCTGGGATGGATCTACCCCGAGCACCGCGACATCATGGCCCGGGCGATCCAACGATTGGACGCCCGCCGGCAGATCCAGCTTGGCAACCTCTGGGTCGAAGCACGAAGGGGACATGAACCCCGTCTGAGTCCCTCCCCGGTCGACTCTCCATCGGTTGGGGCACCGTCCACGATCGACCTCGCGTCGTGGCCGGCGATCGCGGGAGACCATTCCACTTCCGCGGCCGACATGATCCACAATGTCCTGGAATCGGACTGGATCCTGGAGGTCGCCGCGGTCGCGAAGCGGCTGGACGCAGCACTGTCCTGGGCGGGCCTTGAACGGCACTCGCGGACGAACGCCCTGCGTGATGCCGATCTCACCCTGCTCAGGGTGGACCCGCAATATGCCACGCGGGCGGGGGCGAACAACGTTCATTTTCTGCTCGCGCGGCCCGACCCGGAGATCTCTGCCGAACTGTACGTGGACACCTGCCTGCACCCGGGCTGTGAACTGAATGCCCTGGGGACGTATGCCTGGTACCATGTGAGCGCGCTGCAGAAGGCAGACAGATACGCCAGAGGGGACCTTCCGGATTCGGTGAAGGGGCGGCTCGCGCTCTCCGCGCTGGCGGACGAAGCCTTCGCGATCCACTTCCTTCAGGATGTCTTCGCCGCCGGGCATGTCGCGGGGACCCGCGGCGACGCGTCGCTGCGAAAAGGGACGCACGACTACTACAACGAATACGGCCTCGAGGTCAGGACCTGGGACGGGCGATCCATGGTCATCAAGGGTGATGCCTGGATGCGGCCGCAGGACGCGGGGTGGACCGCCGTTGCCGTCCAGGCAAGCCTTGAACAATTTCTCCTTGCTGCAGAAGGGAAGGAGGCTTTCGTTGCCTCCGGGACTCAGGCGCGTTCGTTGACCGACCCGGACACGCTGAACATCGCCGCGCTAAGCGTGATGCCACCCAGCCGGTTTCCCAGGGGAGTGGGCGCGCTGCTCGAGCAGATCATCCGAACGACACCCATCCCCGGCCTATCCGAGGGAGAAGGTGAGCTGCCGAGATTCCGGAGCGAGATCGGTCCCTTCATCGGCGTCGTGCCGGCACTACGAGGCGGCCTCTGCTCAGGAGGGTTCGAAAGCAGCCAGACCACCAACGGGGCGATCGGAGGGCTCGAGGTCGCCGTGCGGGCGGGGCTGGGCCTCGACGGCGTGATGAACGAGTCGGGAGACGGACTGGTGTTCCTGGATCTGGGCTTCAGGCTGGATGCTGCCTCGTCCATCACCCTCGGAAGGAGCCCGGACCTCCAGGAGTTCGGATCCATCCTTGCGGCCATCCCCGCGAGACCGGCCTTCACCAGCCGGATCAGGGTGCCGTTCTGGTTGGTGCCGCTTGACCTTCTCGTGGCCGCCCCGTTCCTGGCCACCATGTCACCCGAGAATTTCACGCGTATGGCCGCGGTCGCAGGGAACGGTGGGCTGGTTCCGTGGCAGGCTGGTATCGCGACATCGGTAGGAAGGTTCCAGTTCGTCCTGGGGAGGGAGATCGGTGTCGCGTTCTACGGGTACATCAAGGACGAGGACCGTTTCCTCTTCCCCTCTGGGGACGCTGCCGAGGAACTTATGGCGCTGGTCAGTCTTCGGTCGGTGCAGCTGGAGTTCCCCGTTGTTGAATACATGCCCTTCCGGACATTCGCCACGAACCAGAGCTCGAGTCTCGTTATCCAGCTTTTCGGCGCCGTCGATATTCCGACGAAGATCTCCGTCATCTACACCCCCGGCAGCGACGAGGTCGTGACCAAGAACGTCTGGCAGATCGGGCTCCGGGCCGCATTCCGGTGGCGACATTACTGGTAGGTGCCCGATGTCGACATCCGGACCGGTTCACTCCCTCTTCAGGATGGTGGTGAACAGACCGACCTTCTGCGGATTTTTCGCCGTGAGGAGGATCCTGTAGACGCGGTCACCCCAGGAGGCCTTGAGCTGGGCATCGGTGATCTGGATCGTCTCAATGCGCGCCGCCAGAAGCGCGCGGTCGAAGATCAAGACGGCGCCTCCGGCCCGGAGGTGGATGCTCCCGTCACCCCGGTCCACCGGAAGGTCCGCGGTCATGAACACCAGCGACAATTCCCCCGCGGCCTTCCGCAGGGCGTAACGGTCCGTGATGCGGATGGAATCCCTGCGCGACAGCACGATCGTCCGGTCCCACCGTTCGCATTCGGCTTCGACCGGGTACGCCGCGGCGAGGTCCATGGAGATCGAGGCCGCGGACTCGTCGGACTGATACCGGACCTCTCTCGCAGCGTACTCCCTCCCCTCCTTCTGCATGACGCCGTTGATGAGCGGAACGTTGTGATACGCCGATTGCATCGTCCAGATCGTGTACCGGTCCTTCCCGAAGGTCCTGGCTGTGTACGTCTCCACTCCCACATCGATGATCACCGGTGTCCCATCCACCGCAACGACGAAGTTGCCGACATCGTTATGATTGTGACTCTCCGCGTTGTGTCCTCCCTGCGCGCCCAGGAAGAAGCCCCGCACGGAACCGCCTGCAGACCGCGCACCCATGACCTGGATGTCCGGCAACCAGAAATCCCTTAACAAGGGCTCGCGCGGCGCCATTTCCCGCACGGCGCCGAGACTGAACAATGCCGGGAGGACCCGCCCGAGGACGCCGAACCGGCCTTCCGCAGCCTTCTCCCCGAACCTCTGCTCCCTCGCCAGGAAGGCTCCGAACTGCATCATCGTCGAATCGCCGATCGCCCGGCCGTAGCGGAATACCAGCGAAGGGTCGATCTGGGAGCGCGCCGGCGCATCGGCGAAATTCAGGTAGAGGTCGCCGTGGATCTGGGCCCTGCTCGACGTACCGACCGATCTCCCGGATGAGCGGGTTGGCGTACAGGTCGATGCGGCCGCCGGACGCGGAATGGAGCAGTTCAAGGCAGTCGAACAACGAACCCCCGGCCCTGGTCCAGTACGTGGGGCCTTCGTCGCACCCCCCGTCGGCCGGGTACGGGTCGAGGAAGTTGTCAAGACAGACGAGGATCTTCCGGACTGAGCGTACCCGCCGCGCCGGATCGTCTTCCAGCAGGAGCACCGCCGTGAGCCAGTTCGAACAGATCCACGGGTTCCAGTTGTTGACCGTGCGCGAGAACCCCATCCACCAGAAGTCGTCCCGCTCGAGGTTCACATCAATGATCCGGCGACGAACTTCGAGCCGTATCCGCTCCCTGATCAGGGGCGACACGCTGTCGAGCGCCTCGGGGAGCAGATAGGAGGTCCAGGCGAGCAGGGCCCCGGTCTCCGCCGCGAAGAGGTCCACCGTGGGCTCGGTGACGTCGGGCAACCCGTTCCCCTTCTTCTGGAGACTGAGATGTGCCGGCACCCCCCACCAGGATTCCTCACAGATAGCCCAGACACCATCCGCGATGTCGTTGGCGAATCTCCCCTTCCCCTCCATGCATTCGGCCAGGACCAGCGTGGCCAACCGTTCCCTGCGGCCATAGGAAACCGATTGGTATCGCTCCCGGTTGCCGGTCCTTACGTAGTCCAGGAACAGCGTGGCTCTGGGAACGATCCATTCGGCGCCGAGAATGCCCTCGGCCTTCTGAATAGTGGCGGAACGCAGTCCGGCGGGGAGGGCAAGCCATCCCTTTCGCTCCGATGCGCGCGGAAAGGGATGCCACTCCGCCGCGGGGACCATCCACTGCTTGAGGAACTCAGGATCATGCGGCCTGGTAAGGAGGCTGCGCTTCTGCTGGGGAGCCGCGAAGCCGGTACAGGCCACGACCGCGAGGATCGTCCAGACGAGGCATCGTACTCCCGACGGCTGCCATAAGGACGTGCGGATACTCCCTTCACTGCGAAACCGAGCGATTCTGGTCATTGGTGTGCACTCGAGAATGTGGATTCACCTGGTCAGGATCATCTTCCGGGCCAGAACAGTAGAGCCGGCCGCGAGCCGACACAAATAGACGCCGCTTGCGAACCGTGATGCGTCAAAGGTCACCTGGTAGCTCCCCGGAGCCTTCGTCTCATCCACCAGGACCGCTACCTCCCTGCCAAGCAGATCATAGACCGCGAGTTTCACTGTTCCGGATCCGGAGAGCTGATAGCCGATCACGGAATTCGCGTTGAACGGATTGGGGTAGTTCTGCCGGAGTTCGAACGCGACCGGGAGTTCCGCCACGGCCGGGGGCTCTCTGCCGGCATCCGTCGACACAGGGGAATACGCGATCCCCACCATCCCAGAGAACCCCACGGAGCCGATCTCGCTGCCGGTTCCCGTCGCTTTGTCGATTCTCGCCCACCGATAGTTGACCGGAGTGCTGGGATTGCCGGCCAGGCCGTAGAGACCCCCACCGTTGTCGAATGCGATGTCGGCGAGGGTCTGGGTGAAACCGGTGTTGCCGACCCCGATGGTGTCTCCGCCCGGAAGCGAGATCCGGTAGATCCGGTCCCTGGTGGCCGGACTGGTCCGCGGGCTCGCCCAGAGCGCCCCGGTGGACGGTTCGAATGCCAGACCGGAGATCGGCAGTTTCGTCGATGCAGCAAGCACCGCGGCACCAGACGCCATATTGATCGCGTAGAGACGGCCGTCGACCGACCCGACATACAGTGAGCCGTCAGGGCCGAAGTCCAACCCCTTCAGATCCGTGGGGGCTCCAGCCGGGAAGGTCACCCGCAACCGGGGAAACGCCTCGCCCGTGGCCGCATCGATCTGCGACAGTTCCCACCCGGAGGCGCTCGTCAACGCCCAGAAGATCCCCGTACGGGGATGCACGCGGGCCCCGACGAATGTGCCGTACTGCGTCGGGCCCACCGGGGTCAGGATCCCCGTAGACGGGTCAACGCGATAGAGGCGCGTGCTGTCGGACCTGCCCGAGATCGCGTACCAGGTACCCGGTGCTGGAGGGTTCGCGGGAACCCATCGGAGGTAAGCGTCCATCAGCGCGGTCATCGCCCTCGTCGCGCTGGCCTCCGACATGTTGGTGAGGACCGCGAAGCTCGTGCCGTTCCGGGGGAGATATCCTGTGTGAGAGATATACCCCATGATCGCTCCGCCGTGCCCGAGGAATCTCTTCCCGTAGTATCCTCCCTGCCTCACCCCGAGGCCGTACCCGGTCCACTCCAGGCCGGGCGCCGCGTTGGACGCCGCCGGGACGACGGTCAGCATCGCGCCGAGCGACGCCTTCGAGATCGCTGCTCCTTCGTAGAGCCCCTTGACCCAACGGGCCATGTTCTCGGCGGTGGACATGATCCCGCCGGCGGTCCAGAGTGTGCTGAAGTGGGCCGTCACAGGGATCGCCGCGAAGTCGACGCCGCTGTCCCATGGATGGGCCACCGGATCCGTGTACGGCTCCTCGACTTCCAGGAACGTATGGTCCAACGACAGCGGCGTGAGGACCCGCTTGCGGATCTCGGACGAGACAGAGCCGCCGGTAACCCTGGTGATTACCATTCCCAGGAGGACGTAGTTCGTGTTGCAGTACCGGTAAGCTCCTCCCGGAGCGGAGCGCACGGGACCGACGAACGTTCTGATCAGCTCATCGGGGGTCCAGAGCCGATTCGGATCCGCTGCGACCGAGTCCCCCTGGGCGTTCGAATCGTTCAGATAGTCGAACAGCCCCGAGGTCATGTTCAGCAGCTGGCGGATGGTCACCGACGGGGTGACGTTTGGATACTGGGGGAGCCAGCGGCTCAGCGGATCGTCCAGCGAGAGCTTTCCCGAGTCGACGAGAGTCAGGACCGTGGTGCTGATGAACGCTTTGGTGTTGCTGCCGATCCCCAGCAACATTCCCGGCTCCATGTTCACCTGAGGGTTGCGAGAAGACACTCCGGAAACCCCCTGCCAGAGCCCCTGTCCCGGGATGAGGACCGCCGCCGACATCCCCCGGGTCCCCTGGACCGTTCGGACGCTGTCGAGGGCGCGTTGCAGCGCGACGGCCAGGGCAGGGTCGAAGGCCACTCGCCCGAGGTGATCCGGGCCGATCACGTACCGACCGGGTCCCGAGGGCTGAAGGACAGGGACCTGCGGCAAGCGCGGGAGAGTCACCCCCTCTCTCCGCGACAATCGTGTCTCCTCCTGGCCGTATGATGCTGCCGGAAGGGAGAGCGCAGCAGCCATGATCCAGATGATGGCGTTCGACTTCACGTGGATCCCTCAGTGCAGTTGCATCGTTGTCATGAGACCGCAGGATGTGCAGGCCGCTTGTTCCAAGGTACAAATTCCTTCGGTGAATTCCTGCCGGGAGGGTGAACCTTTGACGTTGACTCTTCACGCGTCGCACCATATATTTTGCAGTTCATATGCCCCGCCCCTTTCCTCCCGATGATGGGAGTGGCCTCTGGAAAACGTAGGGTTCGAGAATGATCCTGCAACTTTGCTTCGCGGCGATGACCCTCGTGGTGCTGGGCGGTGATCCCCCCGGCGGAACCACCCCCTGGCCCCTCCCCCTCGACCAGTACCAGGACTCCCACGTCCAGGGGCTTCTCGAGGTCCTCAAAGGGCGGGTAGAGCAGCAGCCTGCCAATCTCGCGGCCACGATCATCTTCGTCTGCGCCGTGATCCACACATTCCTGACCGCGCGCTTCCGGATCATCGCCCACGCACTGGACCGGCGGGGCGACCGGCCGGCCATGGCCCGGCTCGTGCACTTCCTCGGGGAGGTGGAGGCGGTGTTCGGCATCTGGGTGATCCCGCTGGTGATCATCCTCCAGTGGATGGTGTCGTGGGACGCCACCATCGGGTACCTCAACACCCAGGTCCATTTCGAGGAGGCGGTCTTCGTCGTGGTGATCATGACGATCGCTGCCTCCCGGCCCGTCCTCGCGCTCGCGGAGAAGCTCCTGCGTGCGGTCGCCCGCCTCGGGGGATCGACGCCGGCCGCCTGGTGGTTCACGCTGCTGACCGTGACGCCGATCCTCGGCTCGTTCATCACTGAGCCTGCTGCAATGACCATTGCGGCGATGCTCCTCTCCAGGCAGTTCTTTGGCCGCAGCCCGTCGCCGGCCTTCGCCTATGCGACCCTGGGATTGCTTTTCGTCAACATCTCGGTCGGTGGAGTGCTGACGAATTTCGCGGCTCCGCCCGTACTGATGGTCGCGGCACGGTGGGGGTGGTCAACCCCGTTCATGATGCAGCACTTCGGCGTCCCGGCGCTGGCCGGGATCCTGGCCGCCAACACCCTGTACGGCATCGTCTTTCGGAAGCACTTCGCCCGCCTGACGCCCGTCGAGGACGACGGCGGCGGCCAGACGCGCCCTGCGGCCCCCGCCTGGGTGACCCTCTGCCACCTGGCGTTCATCGGATGGAGCGTCTACTCGGCGCACTATACGGTGATGCTCATCGGCGGGTTTCTGGCCTTCCTGGCGTTCTTCGAGGTGACGGAGGATCATCAGGATGCGCTGAATCTTCGCCCGCCGCTTCTGGTGGGGTTCTTCATCGCGGGACTCGTCATCCACGGGGGGTTGCAGCAGTGGTGGATCGCCCCCATGCTGAGGGGATTGGGGGAAATCCAGCTCTTGCTGGGGGCCGTTCTGCTGACATCGTTCAACGACAACGCGGCGATCACCTACCTGGCTTCACTCGTCCCGGGTCTCACGGAGGGGCTCAAGATCGCGGTCGTATCCGGCGCGGTGGTCGGAGGCGGGTTGACCGTGATCGCCAATGCTCCGAACCCGGCCGGCCAGGCGATCCTGGGAAAGCACTTCACTCCGGGCATCTCTCCTGCCAAACTGCTTGCGGGGGCAGCCCTGCCCACACTCCTCATGGGACTGATATTCCTGCTCCTGCAGTAGCGGACGCCCTACGAATTCCTCTGCAGCTGGAACATCAGCAATTTCACGTAACCCTTGCTGAGGTCCTCGAGGTCGACCGGGTTGTACGCTTTGGACTGCATGGACCACTGGATCTCTTCCGTCTTCGCATCGAAGAGATTTCCCTCGAGGAAGTAGGTGGTGGCCGTGGTGTAGTGGCCGGGGTCGACGACGATCGGATACACATAGCCATAGTACCCGGAGAACCCGCCGCTCCAGTAGTACGTGCTCGCGGAGGGGGAATAGACGGACGCCCCCACCACGAACCGTTGCTGGTTCTTCACGTCCCATGGCGAGACGGTGAAGATCGCGTCGCACTGCAATTCCCGGATCTTGGCCAGCATCGCCTCCTTGGACGGGGCCGTCTCTTTCGAGAAACCGCCCGGAAACACATCCACGCTCTTCGTCGCTTTCAAGCCCAGCTCCTCGACCGCCTCAGCCAGGTCTTTCTCCACGGTCACACGCGCCGCGGCTTGCCGGGCAAGCACCATGACAAATATCGATTTGTAGGGGGGATGTTTGGAGGCCTTGGGATTCCTCCAGAAATTCGTCGCTTCCTGGGAGGTCCCGCAGCCGGCCAGCAGGGCTGCGGATGCCAGGATCACCAGACCGGACAGGATCTTCACGTGCTCGCTCCGAAGTATGGTCGATGGTATACAAAGTGAGGATACCGCCGGTCACAAGCAAGGGGAATCCATTACCTGAGCCAACGCCCGCGCGGCCTCCAGGTCGGCGGGAGTGTCGATCTCGATGCACGGAAGAGAACCGGTTGCGACCGCGCGGGGTCTGCGGCCGCGACCGATGACCTTCTGGAAGGCCGCTTCGTAGAAGATCCCGACCTGCCCTTCGCTCCTGACCAGCAGGTCCAGTTCCTCGATCAGCTCTCTGACAAACATCGGACCGAACTTCTCTATGCCGATCGACTCGCCCATCGCGACGGAGGGATCGATCTCCTTGCCGATCCCCACCACCCCCCCCTGTCCGTCCACAGATACCTTGATCTCCTCGGGGCCCAGGGGAGTTCCCGAGGTTACCGCCAGACAGTCCTCGTCAGGCGAATCCAGCAGAAGGTCCAGGATCCTCCCGTCGAACAGGATGTCGCTGTCGAGGAGCAGCAACGAGTATCCCCGAAAGAGGTTGCGGGCCAGCCAGAGTGAATAGATGTTGTTGGTGGCGGCATATCGCTCGTTCTCCACGAATTCCACTTTCATCCGCGGGAATTCGCGTCCGACGAATCGGACGATCTGATCCCCCCGGTACCCGGTCACGCAGACCACTTCGTTGATCTCGCGGCTCTGCAGCGTTTCAAGGGTCCTCCCGAGCAGGGGCTTCCCGCCGATGTCCAGGAGGCATTTGGGCGTGTGATCCGTGAGGGGACGCAGGCGTGTCGCCGCCCCGGCGGCGAGGATGACGGCTTTCATCGGATCTTCAGGAGGCAAAGGCCTTGAGGGCATCGATCACCCGGCGATTCTCGTCCGTCGTCCCCAGGGTGATGCGGACGTGGCTCTTGAGGAGCGGTTCGGCCATGAACTTGATGGCGATCTCCCGTTCCAGCAGGTAGCGCTGGAGCTTCTCTCCGCAGCCGGCGGGGATCTCCGCGAGGAGGAAGTTCGCGTCCGACCGGAACACGCGCCACCCCGGGATGGCCCCCAGTTCGGCGTGGTAGGCACGCTTGTCGCGTTCCATCTTCTCCGCGACCTCACGGTAGTAGCCGGGAGAATCCAGCGCGGCAAGTGCCAGGTCTTCCGAGAGCCGGTGGTACCCGAGGTACCGGTGCATGTGGGTGGCCAGGATGGAAAGGTTCGATCCGAGCAGCGCGAACCCGATCCTTGCTCCAGCGAGGGCGAAGTACTTCGAAAACGTCCGGACCACGACCAGGTTCGGGTACTCCTGTACCAGATCCCTGACGTAGTCGGTCCGGGTGTGGAAAACATACGCTTCGTCCAGGACCACCACCGACGAGCGGATCCTGGCGAGCGCAGACCGGAGGTCATCGATGCCGAGCGAGTTCCCCGTGGGGTTGTTGGGGGAGCTGATGAAGACGATGGAGGGTTGCTCCCGGACGTACACCTCCAGCAGGCCGGGCAGATCGTAGAAGAAGCGGTCGTCCCCCTCTACCATCGGATACTCGACGCTCCTGCCACCCACCTCCGCAGCGATCTTCCGGTAGTACCACCAGGAGTAGGCCGGGACCAGAAGCGCTTCGCCGGGGCGAAGGTAGCACCGCACCGTCTGTTTCAGGATGCTTTCGGCGCCGTACCCGAGGACGACCCGATCTTCGGGAAGGCCGAAATCCCTGGCAAGGCGCTCGGACAGCACCCCCTGGATCCCGCGGGTGAAGGACCTGTCGTACCAGCTGAGCTTCGTCAGATCCGCGTTGCGGAGCACGTCGAAACAGGCGGGTGCGGGGCCGTAATTGTTCTCGTTCCGGTCCAGATACAGCATCAGGACTTCCGCCGCACGGTGAGGGGTCAGTGGACAGGCTTCTGGATGCAAGACGATACGAAAATCAGGCGTCAGAATCCAAGCGCTTCACCGGGAAGGCGCCGCGAGGAGATGGCCTGGAAATCTCGCGAGCAGCAACGGGGATTGATTCTGTCCGTTCGACGACGTACACTACGCTGGTTCCGATCCTCATTCCCGGGCATTCCATTTCCCCTGACCATCACACGCTCATGGTCAGGGATCAACCGAGAGACGACCCATGCGCCGCGGCATACCCATCGTTCTGCTGACCTCTGCCCTCTGTTTCTGCACCTCCTTCCCTCAGCCAGGGAACATCACCGTCGACCGACTGCTGGGTCTCCCCTTTCCCACAGCACTTGAGGCGGCACCAACTGGTGGCACGATCGCCTGGGTCCAGAATGCAGAGGGCGTTCGCAACATCTGGATCGCAGCGCCACCCGACTACCGTGGCCGCCAGCTCACAGCATATACCGCGGACGACGGGCAGGACCTCGGAAGTCTCGCCTTCACTCCCGACGCTCGGATGCTCGTGTTCGTGCGGGGGGGCTCAGAGAACCGTCAGGGGGAAGTCCCTAATCCCACGAGCGATCCAGCCGGGACCGAACAGGCCCTGTGGTGCGTCACCGTCGACAGCGGCAAAGTCCGGAAGATCGGGACCGGGAACTCTCCCGCGGTCTCCCCACAGGGAACCACGGTGGCTTTCATCAAGCGCGGACAGGTCTACCGGGCGCGACTCGATACGGTCGCCGAGCCGGTCCAGCTGATCCGTGCACGTGGCGAGGTGGGTTCGTTGCGCTGGTCGCCGGACGGCTCGAAACTCGCCTTCGTGAGCGGACGGAACGATCACGCGTTCGTGGGGGTGTATGATGAGAGAACGAGATCGGTGCGCTATGTCGATCCAAGCGTGGACAGGGACAGCAACCCTGTCTGGTCGGCGGACGGAACACGTATCGCCTTCCTCCGGACCCCTTCAGCGGTCGAGCCCCGGCTTTTCCGGCCCCAGCGCTCTGCACTGCCATGGTCCATCATGGTCGGCAGCGTGTCCGATGGCAAGGCCACGCGTATCTGGCAAGCGGACACGGGGCGTGGGAGCGCGTTTCACGGGGTCACCGCCGACAACCAGCTTTTCTGGACGGCCGACAACCGCATCGTCTTCCCCTGGGAACGCACAGGATGGACGCTTCTGTATGCCGTGCCCGCCGCCGGAGGGAAAGCCTCCCTGCTGACCCCCGGGGAGTTCGAGGTCGAGCACGTGGCCATCTCCGGCGATCGGCGGACACTCTGCTTCGATTCGAACCAGGGGGATATCGATCGACGCCACCTCTGGCGTCTCGAGGCCAATTCCACCGGACCCGTACAGATCACGAAAGGGACGGGGATCGAGTGGTCCCCTGCTCCGCTGGAGGGCGGACGCGCTGTCGCGTTGTTCCGTGCTGATGCGCGTACTCCGGCCCGACCGGCGATCCTGGAAGCTTCGGGGACGATACGGGACCTTCTGCCCGTTCCCGCGGACTTCCCTGCCCGCGATCTCGTCGAACCTCAGGCGGTGGAATTCAGCGCCGCCGATGGCATGAAGATCCCGGGCCAGCTGTTCCTGCCGCGGACCATTGGCAAGGGGGAACGGAAGCCTGCGGTCATCTTCTTCCATGGCGGTTCCCGGCGCCAGATGCTTCTCGGCTGGCACTATATCGGTTACTACAGCAATGCGTACGCGCTCAACCAGTACCTGGCCAGCAGGGGATTCGTCGTGCTGTCGGTGAACTACCGGAGCGGCACGGGGTACGGGCTGGATTTCCGCGAGGCCCTGAACTATGGCGCGGGAGGCGCGAGCGAGTTCAATGACGTGCTCGGGGCGGGACTGTACCTTCGCAGCCGGACCGACGTCGACCCGGCCCGGGTCGGCCTCTGGGGCGGATCCTACGGCGGCTTCCTCACCGCCATGGGCCTTGCGAAGGCCTCCGACCTCTTCGCGGCCGGCGTGGACATCCACGGCGTGCACGAGTGGAACATGGGCATCCAGACGTTCCTGCCCGCCTATGACCCTCATCGGTACGAAGAGGCCGCGCGGATCGCGCACCTGTCCTCCCCCATCGCGTATGTGGACGGCTGGCGCTCGCCGGTGCTGGTCATCCACGGCGACGACGATCGGAATGTCGCCTTCAGTCAGACCGTCGCACTGGTCGAGCAACTCCGCCAGCGGAAGGTCGAGGTGGAACAGCTCGTCTTCCCCGATGAGGTCCACGGATTCCTGCTTCATCAACATTGGGTGCAGGCCCTGCAAGCGACCGCGGAGTTCTTCGAGCGACGATTGGGCAGGTGACTCTGACGGTGACCCCGGGGGATCCCCCGGTCCACCATCTTCGAGGCAACCATGCATCTGACACTGCGCATCCCCGTCACACTGATCTTCCTGTGTGCGCTCTTCGGCGGTTGCGGAAGATCCAACGAGAGCACTCCTGCGACAAAGGCCGTCCACGCCGTCGAAGAAGGATATGTGGACGCGAACGGCGTCCTGCTCTACTACCGCATGTTCGGCAGCGGGAAACCGCTGGTGATCCTGCACGGCGGTCCCGGCGCCTCCCACGAATATTTCCTGCCGTATCTCCTCCCCCTGGCCCGGAAGCACCGCCTGGTATTCGTCGATGAGCGCGGATCGGGCAGGTCGGAAAAGTTGGAGGACCCCGGGGATACACCATCGAGGCCATGGCCGAGGACGTCGAAGCGGTCCGACGCCACCTCGCACTCGGCAAGATCGATCTGCTCGGGCATTCCTTCGGAGGTGCACTCGCGCAGGCCTACGCCCTCGCCCACCAGCAGGAACTCGACCACCTGATCCTGTGCAGCACCTGGCACAGCACGAAGAAGATGAACGAGGTGTTCCGGATCATGAAGGAGAAGATGGCGCCGGAATTGCGGGATAGGATCGCGAAGATGGAGGCCGCGGGCCTTTTGGCCACGGGAAGGCCTACGAACAGAACCGGTATACACCGGAATACATGGCGGCTTCCTGGGGCGAAGGATACTTCCCGTACCTGTATCAGAGACGTCCTGACCCCAACTATGACCCCGTGGCCTCTGGCGTCATGTCCTGGGACCTCTACAGGGAGATGTGGGGCTCGCACGGCGAGTTCGTGATCGACGGCAATCTGTCTTCGGTCGAGTACGATACGTCACTGCCCAGCATCAGGGTTCCGACACTGATCACCGTGGGAGACAACGACGAATGCGATCCGTCGCTCTCGCGCGAGATGCACGCGCGCATTGCCGGCTCCAAGCTGGTGATCCTGCCGCGGAGCGGGCACATGACCTTTGTGGATCAGCCCGGGATGTTCCTGAAAGCGGTGGACGAGTTTCTGGCCACGCCACGGTAGGCGGAGGCTCCTCCGGGACTCTTCCGGCGCTGCCGGGCGGTCCAATGGGGATCGTCTTGATTCTCGTCCCCGGAATGCTGATACTGGGCTCATCGTTCTTTCACACCATCGAGGGCGTATGACCGACACCAAACCGGCCCGGCTCGATTCCATCGACCTCCTCCGCGGCCTCGCCATGATCGTCATGGCCCTCGACCATGTCCGCGACTTCTTCCACTCTGCACGCTTCGACCCGCTCGACCTCACCCAGACGACACCGATCCTGTTCATCACCCGCTGGATCACGCACCACTGCGCACCGACGTTCGTCTTCCTCGCCGGGACGGGTGCCTTTCTCTCCCTTTCCCGGGGAAAGACGACCAGGGAGCTTTCCCGTTTTCTGTTCACCCGGGGGCTCTGGCTCGTGGTCATGGAACTCACGGTCATCCGTTTCGGGTGGCTGTTCAACCTCGACTACTCCTTCGCCATCGGGCAGGTCATCTGGGCGATCGGATGGTCCATGGTGGCCCTCTCCGGCCTGATCTTCCTTCCCCGCACAGCCATTGCGATCATCGCTCTGGGGATGATCGGACTGCACAACCTGCTCGACGGTATCGATCCCGCCTCCCTTGGCTCGTGGGGATGGCTCTGGCAGGTCCTGCATGTCCAGAGTCTGCTGACCTACGCCCCGGGACACGATTTCTTTGTCGTGTATCCCCTGATCCCCTGGATCGGTGTCATGGCGGCGGGGTATGTCTTCGGCGGCATGCTTCAGGGTGATCCTGCGACCCGGAAGAAGAGGCTCCTGCGGCTCGGATTCGGACTGATCGCGGCGTTTCTGGTCTTCCGCACGCTGAACGTCTACGGCGACCCGCACCCGTGGAGTGGCCAGGATTCCCTGACAAAGACGGTCCTGTCGTTCCTGGATACGCACAAATATCCGCCGTCGCTGCTCTATCTTCTCATGACGCTCGGTCCTGCGATCGCGATCCTCCCGCTGCTCGAGCGCTGGAAGGGGCGCGCCGCGGATTTTGTCGTGGTGTTCGGCCGGGTCCCGATGTTCTACTACGTTCTCCACCTTTTCGTTATCCACACACTCGCCGTCGTCGCCGCAACGCTCACGGTGTCCGACATCGGCTTCCTCTTTTCCAACGCCCCCTGGGAGAGCTGGCCCGCCGACTACGGGTTTTCCCTGCCGGTGGTCTACGCCGTCTGGGTGTTCGTCATCGCGATCCTCTATGTCCCGTGCCGGTGGTTCGCCGGCGTCAAACGCCGCCGCAAGGAGGTGTGGCTCAGCTATCTTTGAGGCCGGCGTCGTGGCGGAGAGGGTCTCCCGCATTTCCGCTTGACATTCTCTCCCCGGGAGGGCATATTCGCTGTAGACTGTTCTTTGGATCCCCTGGTCTCCGGTGGTCAACATCTGGAGCGTTTGAATGCGAATCTCGCAACCCTGCCTATCACGACAGGCGATGGGCACAAGCGACCACGTTGACCCCACCCTCACTCCGGGTGGCCCTCCACTCTCCGCCGGGATCCCTCCCCTCACATCACGACGGCATCCCACACTCCTGATCCTTTGGGGAGCCCTCCTCACTTCCTCCTCACTGTGTGCACAGGACATTCCCGACACCGCAGCAACCGCGTCGAAGCAGTATGACCCTTTCGGCCCTGAACAGTCCGCCAGTCACACCGGCGCCGGCTCGGGTGGGGTTCTGACGCCGGGCCCGTACGATGATCTCGCCCAGACCTATTTCACGATGATCAGCTCCGACTACTACGGGATCCGGTACATGCTGGATTCGCCTGTCCAGATCGCCGCGGGGGCGGTATGGGCCGACGGCAACGTCAAGGGCTGGGGAGGATCGTTGAAGGTGCGAGGGGCCGGCTGGCGGCTCACGGAGTACGATCCTCTCCGGCTGCAGCACGTCCCGTACTACCGCCTCTCCTACGAGGGGGCGATCGACTATTCGTTCCGCGACCGGGAGGTGCGGGCCCTCAAACTCAGGACGCACTGGCTCACCGAGGCGAAGGGGCTCAGCATGTCCGGAGTAGGCATGCTCATTTCCACGTGGAACCTCCTTGTCGGGATCGAGAGGACGCTGGACCGCCGTCTCGAGATCGAACTGACCGGGATCCAGGCCTCGGGCGGGTATGTGATGCCGCTCTCGCCTCGAACGGGCGGGGCGAATCTGGCCCTCTGTTTCACGGCGGAGCTGGGTGGAGTACGGTATCAAACCTTCTACTCGGGCATCGGGACGTACCTTGGATTCAAGCTGGGCACCCTCGGATGGACCGTCAGCGGCGGAGTGAACGCGGGGAAGATCATGAACCTCGCATTCTATCTCGGAGGTGACTGGAGTTTTGCGCTTGGAGGACTTTCCGATCGGAAAGTCATGCTCGCGCTGGTCAGGCGCCCGACGTTCTTCCTCGCCCTCCAGGCCATCGGCCGGATGATGAACGTGACCGCGGGGGTCCAGTGGGAGTGGGAACAGATGGATTATGCAGGGATCACCAAAGCCGAGTCGGCGACACGCGTATATGCCGGCCTCAATGTCTACTTCCGCCGATAAGCGCATCAGCCCCGGGCGACCTGTCAGTCTCTGGCCTCTTGTCCTGAGCCTGATGCTCCCGGCGTGCTCGAACTGGGATGCGGGAGGCACGTTCCCCGGGACCGCGGGGGAATCGCACCCCGTGACCATGACCCAGCTGGCCGGTTATCACGCCGACCGGTCGGACAGCCTGATCCGTCCCTCATGGTTCGGCGGCCTGGAGTCCCTGTCCGACATCACCTTCGTCTGGGACGGGTCGGACAAATCGAAGATCCTTGGACCACTGTTTTTCGAACCCGGGGACGTGCAGGACCTCTTCGAGTTCGACGCCTTGAAGTACATGAACACGAGCGGCGCCCCGGATCTCCTCACCGCCGTCTACGCGAGCTATCTCCGCATGCCCTACGATGGGACTGCTCAGTATCACCGCCGGCCGTACCGGTGTCTGAGGTACTGGGGAAGCCTCTTCCATCCTCCGCTCAAGAGGCTCCATCAGCCGCTGGCGTTCTATCATGCGGAATTCGCCGAGAAATTTCGGCCGGATACCACATCACCCTTCTTCGACCCCGAGTTCCAGAAGCAGTTGGACAGGGAGTCGGGCACCGAACTTACCAGCGGTTCTTCGCTGCGCGCCCTGTTCAACGGCGTGGAATCGTATCCGGAGAAACTTCGCCTGGCGTCTCAGGCCCGGCACGTCCTGTACGTCGCGGTCATGACCCTCGTGGCGGATTCCACGGGCCGGGATCTGATCAGGACCATGGTGGAACGCAAACGGGCGGGAGTGGACGTCCGGTTGATCACCGACCATTTCTACACGTTCTCTGTCTCGAACTTTGCCGTCGGCGTCCTTGAGGAGGAGGGGATCCCCGTGGCCTATGTGGCCGACAAGAGAACCGACCAGTTCGACCGGATGTTTCACAACAAGTTCTGGATCCGTGACGGCGAAGAGGCCATCCTCGGAGGGATGAACGTCCTGGACTACGAGAACGAGGGGGATGGATTCAATTTCCTCAATCGCGATACGGACCTGCTGGTCCGCGGACCGGCCGCCACCAGCTTACTCGAAAGCTACCTGAAGCTCTGGCGGAGGTACGATCGCGAGGGACGGACTCCACTCGTCGGAGACTCGATCCTTGCCGCGCGTTTGGAGCAGGAACGGGCATCGGGCCTCCGCGGAAGCCAGCACTATGCCCGGTGGCTTTCCGACCCCGCCACGCGCATGCGCGGTCTCTGCCGGACGGCGGTACAGGGAGACGGCGCAGAACCTCAGAACATCCTGCGTCTCCTCTCCCGCTATCTGGAGGCCTCGCGGCGCAGCTGCTACGTCACGACCCCGGGGTTCGAATTCGAGCTGGAGGGACGGCGGCCGATCGATTCCCTCGCCCGGGCGATCGGCCTCCGCGCCCGGGATCCTGCCTATACGGTGTCCCTGATCTCCAACGGGAACGACGGGGGATGGGGTGAATCGGTCATCTTCCTGCGCAGCCGGGTCAGGGATTCGCAGTTCGTCGGGGACGCCCTGTGGGAGGACATCCTGACGCCGATCATCGATCATGCCGGCCGGGAGGTCGCTCTCGGCACCCGCCGTATCCTTCAACCGTTGATCAAGGACGGTGCGCACGCGTACCTGTACTGCAACTACATTCACGCCAAGCAGTTCATGTTCGACCGTACCCTGACCGGGATCGCCAGCTGGAACTTCGACGACTATTCCGGCAGCAAGAACCACGAGTCCGCGATCTTCTGTCTGGACGATTCCCTGAGGGTCCAGATGGAGCGCCAGTTCGTCCTGGACATGGTCAACTCGGTCCCGGTGATCCCGGTGTATCCGGAGTACTAGGCCTGCCGTCGCGGCGGCTCGGCCGCTCAGCGGAACTGCCGGTAGAACATGACCGCGGAGATGATCAGGCCGATGACGGTGATCAGGCTGCGGACCCACTGCTGGGGCACCCGTTGCGCGAAATGTGCCCCGAAGAATCCCCCGAGGATCGTCCCGAGCATCATGATCCCCGCCGCGCTCCAGGTGACCAGCCCGCTGCCGATGAAATAGACCGCAGCGACGACGTTGATGAGGAAACCCAGCATCACCTTGAGGGCATTCATCTCGTGGACATCCCGAAACCCCAGGAGTCCGAGGGAGGCGAGCATCAGGATGCCGATGCCCGCCCCGAAGTATCCCCCGTAGACCGCCACCGCGAACTGGAATGCCACCGCACCGGCGATCCATGGAGCGCGAAGGGGGCGCACCGTGAGCCCGTTCCACCCGGTGGCCGAGGAAGCGGCGGAAGGATCCCTGCGCCATGAAGAGGGCCGTCGCGAAGAGGATCAGGAACGGCACGAACCCGTCGAACACCTTCTCCGGCGTCATCACCAGCAGGATGCCTCCGAGCAGACCTCCCACGAGGCTGACCGGTCCGAAGAGCCTCAGCCAGTGCGCCACCGCCGGGATCTTTCCGCGATATCCCGCGGCGCTCGCGATCGTCGCGGGAATCAGGGCGATGGTGCTCGTGGCGTTCGCCCCGATGGACGGGATCCCCACCAGGATGAGGGTGGGGAAGGTGACCAGGGTCCCGCCCCCGGCGATGGCGTTCATGATGCCGGCAACACAACCGGCCGCGATCAGGAGGGCGGCGTGGCCGAATGACAGGACTTCCATGTGCGGGGTCGCTCCCGAGGGGAATGATCTGCTATGATATCGAGAGGAGGACACATTAGCAATTGACTACCGATCGGCAAGTTCGTATTGTTGGCTTTCCACATCGACCGCCGGTGGACACCGCTCAGCGGGGACGACATACTGGATCGGCGGAACATCATCCACGTTCGGGGAGAAGGCAATGAAACCAACGATGAAAGCCGGGATCACTCTCGGTGTCCTGGTGGGACTCTGGACGCTGGTCATGGGGGTCACCGGCTGGTACAAAGACCCTGCACTGGTGAGCGTCTTCTATGTGGTGATTCTGATCGAGATCGGCGTCCTGATCTGGGGGCTCAAAAAGACCGCGCCCGAGTCCACCTACGGGAAGCAGGTCTGGAACGGAACGTTGATCGCCATCATCGGGTCGGTGATCATCTTCTGCGTTTCCTACCTCTTCACCACCGTCCTGTATCCGAACTACTTCGCGGAGCTTCAGGCGATCCAGGAGAAGATGCTGGCGGATGAGGGGAAGACCCCCGAGGAGGTCGCGAAGCTTATCGAGGCAGGGAAGGTGGTGGCGACCCCCCTCATGAACGCGATTTCCGGCGTCATCGGCACTGTGGTGACGGGATTGGTTGGTTCCCTGATCATCGGGGCGTTCTTCAAGAAGAAGGGGTAGAGTTCACCCACGTTGTTTTTCCCCTGCCTTTTCGATACCTTGGAAGGTTGGCGGGATGAACGTTCCCGCCCCTTCCTCTGTTCCTCGAGCACCGAATATCGACCCGGCACCATGCCCCGACACATTTCGTTCGTCTTGCGGTTGTTCATTCTGGCACCATCGTTCATCCTGTTCTCGTGCGGGTCTTCTGACAAGGAGGTTGGCTCCCGGCCCGCCACCGCGGCGGGGCCTGTGTCCGTCCGCGGTGTCGTGGTGCAACCCCAGCCACTCGACAATGTCGTCCGCTCCTCCGGAACCGTCCTGGCCTCCGAATCGGTCGACCTGGCAGCCGAAGCCTCCGGCCGCATCGAGGGGATCTTCTTCCGCGAGGGGAGCCACGTCAGGAAGAACGCCGTGCTGGTGCGGATCAACGATGACGACCTGCGGGCCCAGCTGCGGAAGACGGAGATCCAGATCCAGCTTGCCGCCGACCAGGAACAACGGCAGAAGCAATTGTACGACATCTCTGCCATCAGCAAGGAACAATACGACATCGCCCTGGGACAGGTGAACTCGTACAAAGCGGATCGCGACAACCTCCTCGCTTCGATCCGCAAGCGCGAAGTGCGTGCCCCATTCGACGGGATCATCGGGCTCCGGTACGTCAGCGAGGGCGCGTACGTCACCCCCTCCACCCGCATCGCGTCGGTCCAGAAGGTGAACCCGCTGAAGGTGGACTTCGGCGTCCCGGAGAAGTATGCGGGGCAGATCGCTCCCGGCGACCAGGTGCTGTGCACCAGCGAAGAGACCAAACTGCAGTTCTCCGGGAAGGTCTATGGCATCGAACCCAGGGTCGACCCGGCGATGGGAACGGTGCAGCTGCGCGCCCTCTGCGACAACCCATCCGAAAAGGTGGTCCCCGGAGCGTTCGTGCATATCGAGCTCCGGCTCAAGAAGATCACCGACGCGCTGTTGGTTCCCACCGAGGCGGTGATCCCGGTCCTGCGCGGGCAGACCGTGCTGATCCGGCGGAACGGCGTCGTCGTTTCGGTTCCCGTCAAAACAGGCATCCGCATGCCGTCCAGCATTCAGATCACCGAGGGGTTGGCTGCCGGCGATACTGTCATCACCACCGGCATCATGCAGCTCCGGCCCGGCATGCCCGTCGCCGTCCAGGTGCAATGACCCCTCCTTCGCAACGCCCGTAGAAAGACCGACATGAGTCTCGCTTCCACCAGTATCCGGCGCCCAGTGCTGGCGATCGTGATGTCCCTGGCGATCGTGCTGTTCGGCGCCATCAGCTACCGTTTCCTCGGCGTGCGCGAATACCCCGCCATCGACCCGCCGATCGTCAGCGTCCGCACCAGCTACGCCGGTGCGAACGCGGAGGTGGTGGAGTCCCAGATCACCGAGCCCCTGGAAAAGGCCCTCAACGGCATTCCCGGCGTCCGCAATATCTCGTCCAGCAGCAGCCAGGGGATGAGCAGCATCACGGTGGAATTCAATCTGGACGCCGACCTCGAGGCTGCCGCCAACGACGTGCGGGACAAGGTCTCGGGCGCGGCCAGGTCATTGCCGCAGGACATCGACGCCCTCCCGGTGGTCACCAAAGCCGACGCCAACGCCGACGCGATCATCTCCCTGACCGTCCAGAGCGACACCAAGAACGCGATGGAGGTGAGCGACTTCGCCGAGAACGTCATCGCCCAGAACCTGCAGACGATCCCCGGAGTAAGCTCCACACAGGTCTACGGCGGCAAGCGGTACTCGATGCGGCTCTGGATGGACCCCGCCAAACTCGCCGCGTACGGCCTTACCCCCCTGGACATCCGGACCGCGCTGAACCGGGAGAACGTGGACCTCCCGTCGGGCAAGATCGTGGGGAACCGGACCGAGCTGATCGTGAACACGCGGGGCCGCATGCGGACCGCCGAAGAGTTCAACGATCTCATTGTCAAGGCCGACGGCAAGAACACTGTACGGTTCAGGAACATCGGCTTCGCCAACCTCGGGCCGGAGAACGAGGAGACGATGCTGAAGGTCGGGGGCACGGTCATGGTGGGCGTCTGGATCGTGCCTCAGCCGGGGAGCAACTACGTGGAGATCGCCGCCGAGTTCTACCGGCGCCTGGAACAGATCAAACGGGACCTCCCCACCTACTACACGGTCAACGTCGCGGTCGACAACACCCGCTTCATCCGCCAGTCGATCACGGAGGTCCAGGAGACGATCCTGCTCGCCGTCCTCCTGGTGATCCTGATCATCTACCTCTTCTTCCGCGAATGGATCATCGCGTTCCGTCCGCTGATCGACATCCCGGTCTCGCTGATCGGCGCATTCTTCATCATGTATGTGATGGGCTACTCCATCAATATCCTGACGCTGCTGGCGATCGTGCTGGCGACCGGGCTGGTGGTGGACGACGGGATCGTGGTGACCGAGAACATCTTCAAGAAGGTGGAGCAGGGGCTCCCTCCCATCGAGGCGGCGTTCGCCGGCTCGAAGGAGATCTTCTTCGCCGTCATCTCCACCTCGATCACGCTCGCGGCGGTGTTCATCCCCATCATCTTCCTGGAAGGGTTCGTCGGACGGTTGTTCAGGGAATTCGGCGTGGTGGTCGCCGGGGCGGTGCTGATCTCGGCGTTCGTTTCCCTTTCGCTGACCCCCATGCTGAACGCCCGGATGATCCGGAAGAACCGCAGGCACAGCCGCTTCTACCTGGCCTCCGAACCCTTCTTCGCGAAGCTCAACGCGCTGTACGAAGAGGCCATCTCCTGGTTCATGTTGCGCCGGTGGTGGGCGTTCGTGATCATCGGCGTCTCCTTCGCTTTCATCGTGCTGTTCGGCGGGGCCCTGCAATCGGAGCTCGCCCCGCTCGACGACCGGAGCTTCATCCGGGTGAGCGTCAGCGCGCCCGAAGGGACCTCGTTCGAGTACATGGACGGATTCATGGACCGCCTGGCCACGATGGTCGCGGACTCCGTCCCGGAGAAGCGGGTCCTGCTGAGCATCACCTCCCCCGGCTTCGGCGGCGGGTCCGTGAATTCGGGGTCCATCCGGCTCATGCTCACGGACCCCGCGAGCGGAAGCGGTCGCAGCAGGCGATCACGGACGATCTCTCTGCCCGGACGCGACGCATGACCGAGGCCCGGGTGTTCGTGAGCCAGGAACAGACCATTTCCGCCAGCGGCGGCGGCATGCGGGGCGGACTGCCGGTGCAGTACGTCCTCCTGAACCAGGATTTCATCAAGATCCGCGACGCGCTCCCCCGCTTCATGGATGAGGTGGTCGCCAGCAACGTATTCCAGACATCCGATGTGAACCTGAAATTCAACCGGCCGCAGATCGACGTGTCCATCGACCGGGACAGGGCCCGCAGTCTGGGGGTATCGGTGGTCGATATCGCACAGACGCTGCAGCTGGCGTTCAGCGGCCAGCGGTTCTCGTACTTCGAGATGAACGGCTTCCAGTATCAGGTGATCGGGCAGGTCTACCGGAAGGACCGGGACGAACCGCTGGATCTGCGGTCGCTCTACGTGCGCAACAACCGCGGACAGCTGGTCCAGATCGACAATCTCGTCCAGCTGCGCGAAGAGAGCGCCCCTCCCCAGCTGTACCATTTCAACCGGTTCAAGTCGGCGACCGTCAGCGCCGGACTCGCACCGGGCCGCACGATCGGGGACGGACTGGCGGAGATGGACCGGATCGCGAAGAAGGTCCTGGACGAATCGTTCTCCACGACCCTGGCGGGAGCATCGCGCGACTACGCCGAAAGCTCCTCCAACATCCTCTTCGCGTTCGTCCTCTCCCTGGTACTGATCTACCTGGTGCTGGCCGCACAGTTCGAAAGCTTCCGCGACCCCTTCACGATCATGCTGACCGTTCCTCTGGCGATGGCCGGCGCGGTGATCTCCCTGTGGATCTTCGGGAAGACCCTGAACATCTTCAGCGAGATCGGGATCATCATGCTGGTCGGTCTGGTGACGAAGAACGGGATCCTGATCGTGGAGTTCGCCAATCAGCAGAAAGAGAAGGGGAAGAACCTCCGGGATGCCGTGCGCATCGCCGCCGCCTCGCGGTTCCGGCCGATCCTGATGACGAGTCTGGCCACGATGCTCGGGGCGCTGCCGATCGCCCTGGCCCTCGGGGCGGGCTCCCGCAGCCGCATGGCGATGGGGATCGTGGTGATCGGCGGGCTTCTGTTCTCGCTCGTGCTGACGATGTTCGTCATTCCGGCGATGTACACGTACATTTCGACCGAAAAGCGCGGGAGCGACGACATCGGAGCCGCCGGCTGATCGGACGGCCGACTGAACGGGCCGCGATTTCGCTGTTCCGATGTTTAGGGCTGGCACCCGAATCTGTCGGCAGGCAGATATGTCTTCGCACCCACGCCCGGCAGAGGGAAATCCTCGTATCCCCCCTTCTCACCCCAGCGAAGCCAGCGCAACGAGTTATCCTCAAGCAGAACAGCAAAGCGGACCGCGATCTCGCCCGGTCGGCCGTCTTCTGTCAGCATGGTCACTTCGATCTCCATCCCGGTGAGGGCGACTCACTCGCCCCTCCTCATCGGACATGCACGACTGCTCTGCGGCGTTGTCCGTAACCAGGCAAACGGCGTAGGCGATAAGGCATCCGGTCATGCGCCACGATCGACAAGGCACCAAACGCTGGGGACCGCGACAAGCACGACCGGCAGCCGGCGCGAGGAGAACACTCTGCGTGAGTCCATGCAACGATGGTAAAACTCAATCACGAATATGTCCAGCGGACTTGCATAAGAAGACCGGGATGCCTACGTTCGCTGAAGCATCGAACGCAGAGGTGCACACCAGATCGATCGGAACTTGGCGGTATGACGGATCAAACACGCCATATCCTCTTCTGGTCCCCGCGGGTCCTGAGCCTGTTCGTGGTCTGGCTCGCCGCGAAGAACCTCGCCGATTGGGTCTCCCCGAACAAGGGGTTCGGCGACAATGTCCTCTCGGTCCTGGTTCACCTGATCCCGGCACTTCTTGTTCTGGGGATCGTCGCCCTCTCCTGGCGCCGTGAATGGATCGCCGGAACGTTCTTTGTCCTGCTCGGGCTACTCAGAGCGGCCAAGGATGTGGTGATCGGTTCCACGAGCCACCTCTGGCTGGCCGCGTTCGGCGTTCTTCTGGGGCTCTTGTTCGTCCTTAACTGGAAATACAGGGCTGAGGCTACGGGGCGGGATCCCCTTGACACGCAGCCAATGAAGAAGCGACAACGAAGGATCACCGGACGAGGACGTAGCACGACCGGCCCCCGCCATCGCGTCACGAAGGCCGAAACGTGATAGTTCCTGCTGAGGTAGTGCATAAAGGCCCGCCGCGTCGATTCCCTCCACGATCTTGCGGTTGCCGGCGATGAGTCCCGCACTGCATGGATGTTCTCAGGGATCTCGATCAGGACCCGGGGGGCATCAGTCAACGCACTCACGATGGGGAGGACCTCGCCACTGCCGTTCAACTCCGTATTGACGACGGGTATTCCGGGCGGCCAGTCGACCGGGGGCAACGATCGCCCGGAGGCGACGTCCGCGACCGCCGGAGAGTCCAGGTCCCACACGGCAACGCAGCGATCCATCCCCAGCCCCCGATGGAGATCGCCATCCCCTTCGACGTACATGTCGGGGACATAGCTGTCGATCCGTGCCCCGAGCCGCGCGATGTTCAGTCGGGCGTTCCGGGCCACCAGAGGATCGAACGTCCAGAAGATCTTCCTGACCCCCAGCTGCAGTCCCTGCTCACGCTGAAAGAGTTTGAGCCGGGTGCCGATGCCTCGGCCACGCCACGCGGGACTGACGGCAAGCAGGTCCGACCAGAGGATCCTCTCCCCTTCCCGGTACCCCGCCATCGCGAAGACGAAGCCCACCATGGCTCCTTGATCGTCGAACGCGCCCGCCACGATCCCGCCGATCTTTTCTGCCACCAGCAGGATGGAAGAGGGGGTCAGATCAGGCCACTGTTCCCCCCAGACCAGCTTCTGCAGCCGCACACATCCCTGAAAGTCATCGAGCGTGTGAAGCCGCCGGACGGAGAATGTTTTCCCGGCGGCACCGGGCGGGTCTGGGGCGTCTCGCAATTCGGTCACAGGAGCTCCGGATCAGGGTCGTTCTTCTGCGCGCGCGGGCGCTCTCCGGAAAGGTAGAGACGAAGGAGCCGGGAATCAACCCGGCTGGCATTTTGTGGAAATCTTCCTACCTTCTGAAGTCACGATCCGCGGCCAACAACGTCACGATCCATGGCCATCTCCCGGACAAAGGGTCTCATACGCTATCTCGTTCTCACGACCGCCGGCGTCGATCGGATTCGTTGTGCTGGTCGAGGCCATCGCGTGGCTCGTTGCCCCGGGGCGGTACCGGAATCCCCCCGCGGTGACCGCCGAAGCGTGGATCTCGTCCGATGCCCTGGCCGGGTCCGATACGGTCTGGCTCAGGGAATTCGTGGATGAGTTCTGCCGGTCGTACACCGCCCGCTGGGTATCCTACGTCTACTACCGGCGAACACCCTTCGCCGGGCGCCACATCAACGTCGATTCCTCCGGCCGGCGGTTCACACCGCAATTCAGAACGCGACGCGGGCGCTCCCGCGAGGTCACGATATTCTTGCTCGGCGGATCCACGATGTGGGGGACCGGAGCGCGCGACAGCGCCACCATTCCTTCGGCGTTGGCCCGACTGATCGCTTCGGATCCCGCGTTGCCGCCGGCGCGCGTGGTGAACATGGGCGAGTCCGGCTACGTGAGCACGCAGGCGATCCTCGCGCTGCAACTGGAATTGCGGAACGGGAACGTCCCGGACGTGGTGATCATGTACGACGGCGTGAACGACGTCTTTTCCGCCTACCAGAACGGCGAGGCGGGCCTTCCGCAGAACGAGGCGAACCGTTCGGTGGAGTTCAACCTGCTGAAGGACGGCGGAAGGATGCGCTCGCTCGGTGTCGGCGATCTCTGGAAACGGACGCTGACCGCCGAGCTCCTGGACACTGTCCGGAGTATCTTGCGGCCACCACCCCCGTTGCCCGTCATTCCCCCCCACCTGGCCGCCGACGTGGTCCGGACGTACCGCGGCAACCTGGAGATCCTGGATGCACTCAGCAGGCAGTATGGATTTCGCTATCTGGCCTACTGGCAGCCCGTGGTGTTCTCCAAGGCGGATCCCTCGCCCTACGAACGGCGACAATCCGACCTCTGGCACTATGTGCGACCGCTCTTCCAGGAGTCCTACAGGCTCGTCGCCTCCGATCCCGGCCTGCGAGCCAACCCCTGGTTCCACGACCTCAGCGGCCTCCTCGACGGGACGGTGGCCTACATCGACTTCTGCCACATCACCGAGAGAGGGAACGCGCTGGTCGCGCAACGGATCTATGAGGACCTGAAAGCCGGCGCTCACCCGCCGTCAATGCGATGAATCTCGTCAGGCTCACGACTGGCATACTCAGCTGCACACTGGGCGCTGGTGCGGTTGCCATGTTCCTTCCCCCTCCCCTCAGCATCATCGCCGCGTCCCAAACGTTCCCGGACGGCTACTCGTTCGTCTTGCCGGCCACCGATACCTCCTCGAATTCTCAGTTCCTCCCCACATTCCCGCGCCGCCCGATCGGACCCGGCGAGTTCGTCACCATCACCGCCGATGGGCATTTCGCCGTGGCCGGTCAACGTATCCGGTTCTTCGGCACAAACCTCGTCGCCGACGCCGCGTTCCCAGAGAAGACCGAAAGCTGGTTCGTCGCAGGAAGACTTCGTGACGCTGGGCTTCAACCTGGTCCGCCTGCACCACATGGACAACGGCTGGAGCACCACGGGAAGCCTGTTCGGCGGCATGCCGGACACGAGACACCTGAACGCCTCCGTCCTGGACCGGATGGACAAACTCCTGGCCGAACTCAAGGCCAACGGGATCTATGCCAACGTCAATCTGCATGTAAGCCGAACGTTCCGGCAGGCCGACGGGATCCCCGACGCGGACTCCCTGAAGGAATTCGCCAAAGGCTACCACCTTCTTCGATCCTCTCCTGATCGCGCTGCAGAAGGAGTTCGCCCAACAGCTCCTCACGCACGTCAACCCGTACACGGGGCTCTCCCTCGCCGACGATCCCGTCATGGCGATGGTGGAGATCACCAATGAAAACTCCCTCTACCGGATGTGGCACGACGATCTGCTCAGGCCCTATGCCGCCGGAGGGGCGCTTCCTGTGCGGCACCAGCGGCTTCTCGACTCGTTGTGGGGGGCCTTCCTGGCGCGACGTTATGCGAACGACTCCTCGCTCGCCAACGCCTGGAACGCCGGCGCAACTGGACCCGGTGGGATCGCGGGACTGCTCCCGGGCGAATCCCTCTCCACGATCCCCCGGCGGATCGACTTCCGGGAGTGCGTCAACTTCACGGATCCCCGCGTGAAAGACCAGACGGCGTTCTATGTCAGTCTTGAGGCCGACTTCTTCGTGAACATGAGGAGTTACCTGCGTGATTCGCTGAAAGTCCGCGCGCCGATCGTCGGCACGAACCTGACCTTCACCCCTCCCGACCTCGCCGCCCAGTCGGGGTTGGATTTCATGGATAACCACGCCTACTGGGACCATCCGTCGTTCCCCGGCACACCCTGGTCTCCCACGGACTGGACGATCCTGAACCTCCCCATGGTCGGGCACACCGAGGGGGGAACGATCGGCCGGCTGATGAACGGCATCGGCATCGCGGGCAAGCCCTACACGATCAGCGAATACAACCACCCGTTCCCGAATATCTACCAGTCCGAGGGACCGCTGTTCCTTACGGCGTACGCCGGGCTGCACGACGTCGACGGTGTGATGTTCTATGACCACAACTCCACCTCCGACTGGACCACCGACGGGATCAACGGATTCTTCGACATGCACCGAAACACCTCTCTGATGGCACTGATGCCGTCCCTTGCATTCGCGTACCGGTCGGGGATGATCGCTCCCGCCCGGGAGACGGTCCTGCTGGATCTCTCCGACGACGACATACTGCTCGCGCCGAAACGTCATGTCGGAGGGTGGCTTGGACCTCCTCTGGTCGCTCCGACACTGACGCTCAGGCATGGGGTCCGAACCCGGACGGTCGGCGGCCTCGTCTCCAACCTGTCACAGACTCCCCCCTCCACGCCCCCTCCCTACGACTCGGACACCGGTGAACTCCGGTGGGACCCCGCCGGAGCGTTCTCGGTCGCAGCGGGCTCTTTTGCAGCCGTCACCGGATTCCCCGGCATTCTCACAGGGCCTTCGCCACTCACGGTCGTTTCTTCGTCCCACCACGGGACCTTCACATGGGTCTCGCCGACCGGGGAAGGCCTGGGTCGGCCCGGCCGCACGTTGCTGACGGTCAGCTCAAGAAGTCAGAACAGCGGCATGGTGTGGGACGGGACCACCACCGTGCATGATCAATGGGGCACGCCGCCGACGCTCGTGCAGCCTCTGAGGGCCACGGTCAGGTTGCGGATCGCCGCCGATTCGCTCAGGGTCCGGGGGCTGGACAGCCTCGGCCATGGGAGGGGAACGGTCAGGACCTACCTGCGGGCAGACTCGAACCTGTTCTTCGTGGAGATCGATCAGGCTGTCGACCGGACTCCCTGGTACGGGCTGGAGGCGTTCGGGAAAGGAACGCTGACAGTCGCGGAGGGGCCACACCCGTCTTCCTGGAGTCTGGAGCAGAACTCTCCGAATCCCTTCAATCCGATCACGCGGATATCGTTCGTTGTCGGGGGAGGAAAGGAAGCCGGCCCTCTGAAGCTTGTGGTGTACGATCTCCTTGGACGAAAGGTTGCCGTTCTCGTGGACGGACCGATGGAACCGGGAAAGCACGAGGTTCTGTTCGATGCCGGCCAGCTTTCCAGCGGCCTGTATATCTTCCGGCTCTCGTCCGGCTCGTTTTCGGCCGCAAGAACCATGCTCCTCTTGCGATAACCCTTCCGGCCCGCCGGGGGCGCCTGTTGCATTGTTTCCGCCAATCTTCTACCTTGGTGTGAAGCATCTCCATCCCGCCGTGAAGCATCCACTATCGCTGAGTGACCCATGACGCACTACAAAGAACTTGGACTGGTCAACTCCAAAGAGCTCTTTCAGAAGGCGGTCAAAGGCGGCTATGCCATTCCCGCATTCAATTTCAACAATCTCGAGCAGCTGCAGGCGATCATCGGCGCTTGCGTCGAAACCAAGTCCCCGGTGCTCCTCCAGGTGTCCAGCGGCGCCAGAAAATACGCCAACCAGACCCTCCTCAAACACCTCGCAAAAGGGGCCGTCGAATACTCCCGGGAGCTGGGGTACGGGATTCCGATCGTACTTCACCTCGATCACGGCGACACGTTCGAACTCTGCAAATCCTGCGTGGAATCGGGGTTTTCGTCGGTGATGATCGATGGTTCCCACCATCCTTACGAAAAGAATGTGGAACTCACGCGTCAGGTGGTCGAATATGCGCACAAGAATGACGTCTCCGTGGAGGGTGAGCTGGGGGTTCTCGCAGGGATCGAAGACGACGTCTCCAGCGAGGTCAGCCACTACACGCGCCCGCAGGAGGTGGAAGATTTCGTGAAGAAGACGGGGGTGGATTCTCTCGCGATCTCGATCGGGACGTCACACGGCGCGAACAAGTTCAAGCCCGAGCAGTGCACCCGGAACGCGGACGGCGTGCTGGTCCCACCTCCCCTGCGATTCGACATCCTGGAAGAGGTGGAGCGGCGTATCCCGGGATTCCCGATCGTCCTGCACGGCGCTTCGTCGGTCCCGGCGGAGCTTGTCAAGATCATCAACAGCAACGGCGGGAAGCTCAAGGACGCGGTGGGGATCCCGGAGGATCAGCTGCGCAGAGCCGCCGCTTCGGCGGTCTGCAAGATCAACATCGATTCCGACGGGCGCCTCGCCATGACCGCGGCGATCCGCAAGGTCTTCGTCGACAGCCCCGCGGAATTCGATCCGCGCAAGTACCTCGGTCCGGCCCGCGACCAGTTGAAAGAGCTGTACAAGCACAAGATCATCCACGTGCTCGGAAGCGCCGGGAAGGCGTGAGAGACACGGCGACAAGTGCCATGACCTCATCGAATGGTCTGCTGAAGTCGTATCCGCGGGTCTTCTGGATCGCCAATGTCATGGAGCTCTTCGAGCGGGCCGCCTACTACGGCCTGAACTCGGTCCTCGCGATCTACCTGACCATGTCCGTCGCCGAGGGGGGACTCGGTTTCACCGAACAATCCGTGGGGTTCCTGCAGGGGCTGATCTACGCGTGCACGTACATCGTCCCGATCCTGGGGGGCGCGCTGGCGGATCGCTACGGATACCGCCGCATGCTGCTGGTGGCATTCTCCCTGCTCGCCTCCGGGTACTTCCTGAGCGGGAACATGAGCGGCTATGGCGCGGTGTTCGCCGCACTGCTCGTGATGGCCACCGGGGCAGGACTGTTCAAACCGATCATCTCCGGCACGATCGCCCGCAGCACGAACGAGAAGAGTTCCGGATTCGGGTTCGGGATCTACTACTGGATGATCAACCTGGGAGCGTTTCTTGCCCCGCTGATCGTGAGCGCCGTCAAAGGGCTCTCCTGGAACTACGTGTTCGGCCTCTCGTCGGCCTACTGCGCGTTGATGCTGATCCCCGCCCTCTTCCTCTACCGCGATCCGCCGAAGCCTGAGAACACGAGGACGATCGCGGAAGTGCTCAAAGGCGCGGCCCTGGTGCTGGGGGATGCGCGTTTCATGCTGATGATCTTCGTCTATTCGGGGTTCTGGATCCTCTACTTCCAGAATTTCGGGACCATCCTCTGGTTTCTCCGCGATTTCGTCGACCCTCGACCCGTCAATGCGCTCTTCAATTCGATCGGCATCAGCCTGCAGTTCGATGCGGAGCACGTCACGGTGATCAACGCCGGGACGATCATCCTGCTCCAGGTCCTGGTCAGCCGGACGGTCCGGAACGTCGCCCCCCTGAAAGCCATGGTCGGGGGAATGGGGATCGGCGCCCTCGGGTTCGTCTGCCTGGCCTTCGCTTCCACCCCCTGGATCTTCATCCTGGGGATCGCGGTCTTCTCGATCGGTGAAATGACCGCGCACCCGAAGTACTACAGCTATATCGGACTGGTGGCCCCGTCGGACACCAAGGCGGTCTATATGGGATACGCGTTCCTGTACGGGGTCATCGGGAGCCTGATCGGTTCGACGCTCGGAGGGTCCCTGTACGAGACGTTTCTCAAGCCCCTCGTGGGCACACCCGATCCGGCCGTGACGATACGGAATTTCTGGCTCGGCTTCGCACTCCTGGGGGGTATCGCGGCGGCGGGCTTGCTCGGGTACAACAGGTTCTTCTCGGCCGACACACCGGTCAACAACCGCCGTGCGGAGAAGGCGATGCTGGCGATCTACGGGGTTGTCCTGCTGGCGGGTGCCTACTACGGATATTCCACCCTGACAGCCGCCGGACCGGTATCCTATCGGACGCTGGTCCAGGCGGCGATCATGGTGATCCTCGGAGGGCTGGGTCTCACGGTGACCCTCCGGAGGGAACGCGAACTCACACCCTGACGTACTTTGACGCGAGCGTGGAGCAGATCGGGCATTTCTCCGGCGGTTTCCCGAACTCGATGTGACCGCAGACCGGGCAGAGCCAGATCTCGCCCACGTTCAGATCCTTCCCGTTCTTCACCGCTTCCAGCGCCATGGCATAGAGCTTCGCGTGGATCGCTTCCGCCTCCACGGCGTAGCCGAACATCCTCGCTGCTTTGTGGTTGTCCTTCTTCGCCTGTTCCAGCATGGGTGGGTACATCGAGGTGAACTCGTAGGTCTCCCCGCCGATCGCCGCCTGAAGGTTCGCCGCGGTCGTCCCGACACCGTCCAGGGCTTTGAAGTGCCCGTCGGCATGGATCCGCTCGGCCTCCGCCGTGGTGCGGAAGAGCTTGGCGACGGTGGGGAACCCGTCCTGTTCGGCCTTCTTCGCGAAGGCAAGATACTTCTGATTCGCCTGGCTCTCGCCGGCGAAAGCTTCTTTCAGATTGTCGACAGTGGTGGCCATAGTGATCTCTGTGATGATTGAATGAGGTGGTGGATGTTTGGAATGAACAGGAAAGGATCAGGACTGCAGGTACAGTATCCTACGGCTTTTCCGAGGCAATTTCAATCTCCATATCGACGTCGCGGGACTCTGCTCATTGACTTCTTCATCGCATCCTTTGATATTAAAGGATAGCGTCCCCCTCCAATTGTCGAAAGACCCCCGCATGAGACGTCTCTTGCTGCTCACCCTTCTGACGACCTCCCAGATCTTGGCCCAGCCGAGCCGCATCGAGCTGCGCAGCCATCCCAGCACTATCCTCGGCCTCCAGAAGAGCTACAACATCTTCCTCCCCGAGGGATACGACCAGGATTCCCTGCGCTACCCGGTGGTCTACCTCTTCCGAGGGCATGAACGTGAATGGGCGAACACCAATGAGGACGCCAGCAGGAGGGGGAACATCAAGACCGTGGCCGATGCACTGTATGGCCGGGGAGCGATCGGGAAGATGATCCTGGTGATGCCCGGGATGTCCGATAGCCGGACCAGCGCCGAGTACGAGTACCTTACGAAGGAGCTCATCCCTCACATTGACGCCACCGTCCGGACTCTGCCGGTCCGGCAGAAGCGGGGCCTCGACGGGTTCTCCTACGGAGGGGTCGACCTGCTCCAGCTGGTACGCCGGAATCCCGAGCTCTTTTTCACCGCAGGGTCTTACGACGGTTCGTTCTGGGCCGTCAACCTGTCCGCCCTGTTCGACAGCACCACCGAAGCCTATTGGTCGCTCCTGCGCTCGATGAAGTTCCTGCTCCACTCCACCCCTGCCGGGAACTGGACGTCGAATCTGCAGTTCCTGTCGGTCCTCTCCAGCCACGGCATCACGAACGCCTTCGACACGTTGAACATCGCTCCGAACTCCGCCCACAACTGGGCCCATGCGGACATGCATATGGAGCGGTCTTTGCCGCTCCACTGGCGGCACTTCCAGGCGGGATCCAGAACGGTTCCCCTCACCTGGGTCTCGCCATTGCCGGGGACGACGATCGCGGGGACGGTCGCGGTCCGGTGGTCCTCCGCCTCACCCGGCGAGGCAGGGCGAACGGTCGTGGAGCTCAGCCGGGACCGGGGGAGGGGTTGGACGGAGGTCTATTCTTCGGCATCCCACGATACCTCCTTCGCGTGGAATACCGTCCCGTTCCCCGACGGGACCGGATTCCTCTTCCGTGTCCGCTTACTGGGAGACACGAGCTACGGATTCACGCAGATGGCGGGACGTTTCACGGTCAACAACCCCGGCAACGCGGTCCCCGAGGCCGGCGTGACCTCCCCTGATTCCGCACAAGCCCTCACCGGACCGGGTGCGGTCACATGGTGGGCGGAAGACGCCGATGGTGACCCCCTCACGATCGCCATCGATGCCAGCCCCGACAACGGCAAGACGTGGGAACACCTGGCAGACCCGCCGAACACCGGCAGCTATACCTGGAATACTCCGGGCAGCCCCAACTCCGCTTCATACAGGGTACGGGTACGAGCGAGCGATGCGGCGGCGACCGGAATGTCGGTCTCGGGCCCGTTCTCCCTCTACAATTCGCGCCCTTCGCTCCAGAGATCCCTGGTCCAACACGTTTCCGGGAACGCCGACGGGATCGTCCAGGTGCGCGCCGCCGACCCGTCGAAACTCACCGGCCACACCTATCGTGTGTCATTCCACGACAGCGTCCCGGGATCGAAAGCGTACAGCGTCACCGACCTGGACCGGAGCACCATCGTCCTTCCGAGGACTCCGATCCCCGCACCGAACACCGAAGGGGCCCTCTTTGACGGACTCCGTTTGGTCCTCGAAGATCGTGACCCGCCGCGGCTCTCGAAGGATTCGACCCGGTGGGTTTCGGGAGGGAGCAACCTGATCCCTGACGTGTCGATCCCGAGCTTCGATCCCGGGACCGGCACGGTCACCGGTCTCGCCTACGTTGCCGACTACCAGATCAGGATGTACGACCATACGGTCGACACCTCGGCGGCGCTGTTCGGCTGGCCCCCGGCTCCCATGAACTTCACGGTCCGGAACGTCACGGAGGATCACACGGTCCGGGTGTTATTCACCGACCTGAACGGCGACCGCTCCATCGGACCCTACGACGACCTCATCATTCTCGAGAAGGACAGTCTTGGCGGTCCGCTCCTGACCTGGGAGTTGTTCTTCAAGGATCAGCCGCTTCCGGTCCCGCCTGCAGCTGGGGACCTCTTCCTCCTGAAGATCCTCAAGCCGTTCACGAGGAACGATCTCTACGAATTCCGCGCCCTTTCGCTGGGATGGGTCGCCGTCTCCCCCACCGCGGCTCCTGCCGAATTTGGGCTCGAGCAGAACTATCCGAACCCTTTCAATGGGATCTCGAATATCGCATTCCGGATCCCGGAGGTCGCAGAGGTGAGGCTGCAGGTGTTCGATCTGCTCGGGAGGGAGGTCGCAACGCTGGTGAACGGGCGGATGACGCCGGGGGCGTACGTCGTGCGCTACGATGCCGCGGGTCTGGCATCGGGCATGTACCTCTACCGCCTGACCGCGGGCGGAAGGGTGCAGACGCGGAGAATGCTGCTCACGAAGTGATCGGGGGTGGAAATCCCCGCTCACGCCACGGGCTCAGAACACCACGCCGAGCCCAACGGAGAATTCCGCGCCGGAGTATGATCCGACCTTGGAGAAACTCCCCCATCAGGTGGTACGACAGCGACGGGGTGATGCGGAGCCACCGCGCAGGAAACAGGTCGGCCCCCACGATGAACCGGGCGCCGAGGACGGTTTCGCTGGATGTCTCGGTGGCGAATGGAGGAAGCGTGCTCGTCGACGAAGCGGTCTGCACGTAGACGCCCGGGGCGATCCCGACGAACGGCCTCCCCGCCTTCCCCATGGCGAGCGCCAGGGGAGCGTACGAAACGCCGAACAGCACGGGCATCGTCGCGTTGATCTTCGTCCCCAGGTAGTCGGTATCCATCTTTGCGCCGAAGATCCCGACGGTGACGTTCAGCTGCCACTGTGGATCGAACCAGTACCCGTATTGGAAGAGGCCGATGAAGCCGGTCTCCAGCGACACTCCGGACAGATCCGTGGCCACCACCGTGCGGGAATTGGTCTTGGCACCGCCAGAGATGCCGATCGTATGGCAATCCGTGAGATCGATGGGCGTCGCGGTCTGTGCGGGAAGATCGGAACACAGGGTAAGAAGGATCGCAAGGACAAAGGCCATTCCGGGTTTCATGCGTTTTGCTCCAGAAGGTTGCAGATCGTTCGAATCCACACACGGGAGATCACAAATGCGAACATCGGTCCACAGAGCGCTGTCGTTCACTCGCGGTATGGTATACGTCCTGCTGGTATGCTCGGTTGCAGCTTCCGCCCAGGTTTCCACGCTCCCCGTCAAACCTGCGTCGACGGATAGCGTGGCCTGGTACCGTGTTGCCGACTGGGGCGTGGAGGGACAGGCCTGGTCGGATGTCGCGCGGACCTATGACCGGCTCCCGCGCAGGGCCGAAGGGATCGTCCGCGATAAGGTGTGGGAGCTCTCGCGACAGAGCGCCGGGATGAGCTGCAGATTCGTCACGGATGCTCAGGAGATCAGGGTACGCTACGCGCTTCTCGGGCAGCGCATCGCCATGGCCCACATGCCGGCCACCGGAGTGAGCGGGGTCGACCTGTATGTTCACCTGGATCAGGCCGGATGGCGCTGGATCGCCACCTCCCAGCCCGCCACGCAGCAGGTCCAGGTCACCCTGATCAAAGAGATGACACCGGGGCGCCGGCAGTATATGCTCTACCTCCCCCTGTACAACGGCATTGATTCTCTCGAGGTCGGAGTACCGCCGGGCGCGTCGTTCGCCGCTGTGGCGCCCCCGGCGGGAACGTCCCGCTGGTGTTCTACGGCACGTCGATCATGCACGGAGCCTGCGCATCAAGGGCCGGGATGGCAATACCGGCGATCCTCGGAAGGCGGCTGGACATCCCGACGATCAATCTGGGGTTCAGCGGCAACGGGAAGATGGAACCCGAGCTCGGGACGTTTCTCACAGAGATCGATGCGGCGGTCTATGTCATCGATTGCCTCCCCAACCTGACCCCGCTGGAGACCGCCCAACGGACGGTGCCGCTCGTGCGTCAGATCCGTGCGGCGCGGCCGGAGACCCCCATCCTCCTCGTAGAAGACCGGGTCTTTCCGAACTCGGTGGTCCTCCCCGGCAGGGCGAAGGGTCACATCGAACGGCAGGCCGCTTTGCGTGCCGCCTACGACTCGCTGCTGGCGGAAGGCGTGAAGGGACTCCACTACCTCACAGGGACCGGCCTGCTCGGCGACGACGGCGAAGCCACTGTGGACGGTTCACATCCGACCGACCTCGGCATGAAACGTTATGCCGACGCGTACGAGAAAGCTTTGCGGCCGATCCTTCGCCTTCAGTGAACTTCGATCGCGGGGATCGATCCGCGGTCGATGACCAGCACGGTACATGCGCTCCCCTCTCCGCTGATGCGGAGATCGTAGGTGTTCCCTCGTCGAACGGACTCCACCTTTCCCGGGGTGGAGCGCCCCGCGAGGAGAACCGTCACGAGGAGGGCCTCCCGCTCGGGGGTGACGGTCCCCACCTCCGCGAAGGGATGTTGTTCCGCCTGGGGCTGGGGAATGGCAGGAACCGCTGACCGATATGTGACCGCGGTGCTCCCGACAGCCCTCCCGACGAGCACCGCGCGGGGACGCCGGGTGAGGAACCCCTGCTCATTGGCTTCCACGCTCCCCTTGCCGTCGTTGTTGTAGCCGAAGAATCGGGCCTGGATGCGGGAAGGTTCCGCCGATTTGATGACCTTGTCGACCACCACGACCGCCGGAACGCGGTCCAGGAGGACCACTGTTCTGGTGACCGATCGAACATCGGGGACGGTCAGACCATATGCCTGTGTCGCGTCGCTGGTCCAGTAGACGTATCCCTCCCGCTCTCCCCATCGGACGATCTTCGCCTCGGCCTTCGAGGAGTTGGTCCCCTCCCTCCCGTCGACGTATCCATGTCCCTTGCCGTCGATCAGCAGGGCGCTATGACCCTCGGTGAGCCGCATCCGCCACGCGGAATCGGCGAAATTGTAGGGAGGGCGCATCGGATCGGTCACCAGTTTTTCGCCGAAGCACTTCATCACCAGGGAGTTCCGGTCGGCGTGTTCGTGGTTTTGCGGAGGTCCGCTCCGCATCGCCACGACGAGATCGCCAACACCGTAGCCGGTTCGTCCGACGATCCAGTCGAGGTCGGATTTCCAGAGCGCGGTCGCTCGCACCGGAGCAATCGGGGGTCACGGTGGAATCGAACCAGAGCACCGACCACGGGTCGCGCCAGGCCGTCAGATTCTCGCCGAACCATTGCGCCAGGCCGTCGCGGCAGTGGCTTGCGATCCAGAACGGGACCGAGGCGAAGGAGCCCCCCGCCGCATCCGAGAAATTGATGACCGCCGGCCGTTCGTCCGCCGTGGGCTGGGTCATCTCGAGGAGGTAGGTCAGATACCCCTGCCAGTTCAGCAATTCGGTGAGGTCGGCGATATCGGCCCGGCGCAGCGCATCCGCCGCCTGGAGGATGTGGAGCATCGTGTAGTTGGCGTAGGAGACCCCTTCGCCGTACGAGCCGTCGCGGGTGAAGATGTCGCGGAAAGTGGTGATGCTGAAGACCGCCTGTTCCAGCCACCTCCGGGTGTCCTCGGTGTCTCCCCGGTACTTGCGGTAGGTCAGCGCGGACATCGCGAGGGCCGAAGCCGGCACCGCCTTCAGGTTGATCGTATTGAGTATCTCCGGCCAGCGGGACAGATTGAGCCCGCGATCTGCCGGGCGGTGAACGAGGTATGTACTCGTGGTATCGATCCTCCACCCACGCACTTTATCAGGATGCCTCATCCCGAATGTGGAACGGAAGCAGGGCTCGATCCCGCGTTCGGCCAGCACCGTGAGCCATCGCTCGCGGTCGGCGGGCTTGACCCGGTCCCCCAGGCACTCGATCGTCAGGCACACCGCAACGGCGGAGTTCGGCGCCCGCTGAAATCCGATCACCTCCGTTCCTCCGTCGAGAAAATAGTCCCATCGGGGGAACCGCATGAGCGTCTCGACGCACTCGCGGGCAAGCGCGGCCGCGTCGTCGTCACCGGTGAAGAGGTAGAGGAATGCCATGTCCATCGCCCTGTTCCCCACCCGGGAGATGTCATAGAGATGGTCGTTCAGGCGCACTTCAGACCTGAGGAATCGGCGCTCGGCGGCACGGTCCACGGCTTTGAGCGAATCCCTCAGGTTCGCGAAAAGCGGAGCGGCATAGCGTTGCCGGAAGGCGGGGATACCTGAGGCGTCGAAGAACACGCCTCCCGAAGGGGTCTGGGCGGACAGGCTCGAGACCGCAAGCAGCAGCGAAAGCAGGCGAATATTTCATCTCTGGAGGGCCGGGTCAGTGGGACATGGGGGTAGTCCACGCCAATATGCGGTTCCCTTTCGCCGAAAGCAACCGGGAGCACACGGTGCATCGAGGCCGATCGGAAGAGTATCGTGGAGTGCCGCCGAAACAACGGGGAACCGCTACCGGCGCACGGCGTAGACCGTATCCAGGAGTGTCCCATCGACCCATTTGACCGCGGCGACGACCCGCCGAGGATCCACGACCGGAGGATCGGGCCGACCTCCGCACAACCTGAAGATCTCCTCCTGGATCTCTTCCAGCGATCGAAGCGGCAAGCCGGTTCCCCGCGTTGCGGCGAGCAGGTCCTTACGCCGGGGGTTGATCGCGATCCCTCGTTCGGTCACGACGACGTCCACAAGTTCTCCGGGACCGCACAGGGTGGTTACCCGGTCGACGATCACGGGGATCCTGTCCCTGAACGACGGGATGGCCAGGATCGAGCACTTCGCGAAGAGACAGTCCTGCCAGCCGCCGATGCCGTGCAAGAGCACGCCGTCGGAATGGGTAACGACATTCGCGTTGAACCTCAGGTCCACCTCCGTGGCCCCCAGTACGGCCACATCCACCATGGAGGCGAAGTTCCCTTTGCCGTGGTAGTTGTAGCTCGTCAGCGGACTGGTCTGGAGGTGGCGGGGGTCCTCCCGCATCGACCGAACCCCCTCCTGGTCGAACGCCTGTCCGTCGAGAATGAAATCGGTCAGCCCATCCTTCAAGAGATCCACGAGATACCTGGTGCTCCCGCCGCGGACGAACCGGGCCTTGATCCCCCGCTGCTGCATCCGCTCACGCAGATACTGGACGAAGGCCAGACTGGTGCCACCGGCACCCGCCTGGAACGAAAACCCATCCTTCATGATCCCGGCGGCCTCGACAAACCGTGCCACGTACTCGGCGATCAGTTGCCGGTCCGGGCTGCGTGTGACCACCGTGGTCCCACTGAGGATCTTCGAAGGATCGCCCAGTGTCGGGACCACCACCACATGATCCACACTGTTCCCCTGGATCGCCCACGGGACACAGGGGAACGGCACCAGGTGGTCGGTGACGACGATGACTCTGTCAGCGTACATCGAATCGGCGAGGGCGAAGCCCAGTGGTCCACACGCCGAGGGTCCATCCACCCCATTCGCGTTGCCGAACATATCGGCCGACGGAGCGGCGATGACCGCGATGTCGACATGGACCTCTCCGTCCTGGATCGCCTGGTACCGGGTCCCGTGCGAACGCAGGATCCCTTCCCCGCGCATCCTTCCCTCGGAGGCGAACCGTCCCAGGGGCCCGTTCAGGCTCCCCTCAATGTGGTGGATCGTCCCATCCGACAGATACCGGGTCAGGTGCTCATGACACGGGAAGGAGGCGCTCGGGAACCAGCGGAGGTTCTTGACGCGCATGCTGTGGATCGTGTCAAAAAGCAGGTTCGTCAGGAGATCGCCGTTCCTCAGGTGGTGGTGCGTGGAAACGGTCATTCCGCTCCGAAGGCCCGCCAGCTTGAGCGCCTCCTTGAGATCCCTGACGACCTTGTTCCCATCGGCCGGGTACGATACGCAGCTCCGGATGGGCGGCGCAGCACGGGAACCCTTCGGAACATAGCCCCCCACGCCCTTGAACGGACGCTGGGGCTCTCCGTTCAGCGATGCCGGAACCAGCCGTCCGGCAGAATTCTTCGCCATCGGTCGTTTCGTCGCCATGATCAATCGCCCTCCGACTGGGGAAGCCCGGGATCCGTCGAGATCTGGAACGGCCGGACCGACCTGCGCCACTCCTGAGGGATCTTCCCCGCCGCAATTGCCTGCGCTGTCTGGCGCAAAGCACGCTTCACCACAGGCGGATCGATCATCTTGGACCCCACGGAGATCATACTGCTCCGGTTCTTCTGCGCCTCTTCGAATGCCAGGACCACCTGCTGCGCCCAGGCGATCTCGCGCTCCGTCGGAGCAAAGGCCTCATGGATCAGTCGCGATCTGTCGCGGGTGGATACACCCTTTGCCGTCGAATCCCATGGACCGGGCCTCACGGCAGCTGCGCTCCAGACCATCAGCATCATCCACGTCGGAATAGACGCTGTCCAGCGCCTGAACACCCGCGGCTTTTGCGGCGTTGAGGACCGCCTGCCGGGCATACAGGCTTTCGAGGCCGTGGGGGGTTCGTTCAGCTCCGATGTCGGCCGTGTAATCCTCCAGGCCGATCGCTACAGCGCAGACCCGCTCGGATGCGGTGGCGACACGATACGCGTGTTCGACCCCGAGAGCCGATTCGATGATGGGAAGGAGATGGAATTCCCGCGAGATCGACCGTTCTTTCAACACCCGCTGGGCTTCCCGTTCCACCGCGTTCACCTGTTCGGGGGACTCGCACTTCGGGATCACGATCGTATCGGGGATCGAGGGGAGAACGGCGCGGAGGTCTTCCAGGCCGGCACGCCCCTGGTTGATCCGAACCATCCGTTCCGCCCCTTCGAAATCGAGAAACCGCAGGGCGTTCCTCACGAGGATGCGGGCGGCGTCCTTGGCATCCGGATGGACGCTGTCTTCGAGGTCGAGGATCACCGCATCGGGCCTGTGCAGGCCGGCGTTCGGGAAGAACTTTGGCTGGTCGCCGGGAAGGTACAGGCGCGTTCGGCGCAGACGGTCCCGGTCCGGAAGTGGAGGAGGGACGGCCGGGCCTGGAGGGAGGAACTCTCCGCGCAGGGACAGCCGCTTCGCGGCAGCTTCGAGCCGTGCGGCGAGCACGAACGGGAGCGCCCCCTGGTCGTGGATGCTGACCCGGGCGTGCTGGAGGCCGAGGGCCCGGAGCACCTCACCCGTGAGCCGCTCGATGCTCGTCCCGTACATCGAGGAGACCTTGCTCTCCAGCTCGACACGGATGCCGCCGGACCTGAGCGGCTCGATCTCCACGGTACAATCCGACCGGCTGTCCGGCCGACCTGCAGTTCCTGTCTTCATGGTCTTCTTTCTGGTGGTCCTACCATGCATACGCTTCCGGGGCCTCGCCGCCCGGGCCAGGCCAGATCTCGTCGAGGCGGCGCATGGCCTCGCCATCGAGCCGTACATCGAGGGCGGCCACGCTCTGTTCAAGCTGCTCGATCGTCCGCGGTCCAATGATCGGCGAGGTCGTTGCGGGATTTGACAACACCCACGCCAGCGCCACATCGGCCGGCCGATGTCCGAGCACGCCGCAAAAAGATTCGTAGTCCTCGAGTTGCCTGCGGTGGGTTTCGACGAAACCCGCCACGTCCCGCATCGATCTTCGCCCCTCCTTGATCGCTCCAAGAACGCCGCAGAGGCTGCCGCCCCCGAGCGGGCTCCAGGGGAGCAGCGCCAGCCCGTATGCCCTGCACGCGGGGATCACTTCAAGCTCGATCGTCCTCTGCGTAAGATTGTACAGGCTCTGTTCCGAGACCAGTCCCAGGTAGTGTCGCTGTTCCGCCGCCGCGTTCGCCCGGGCGATATGCCACCCCGCGAAGTTGCTGCTGCCGGCATAGGTGATCTTTCCCTCGCGCACCAGCTGCTCCATCGCCTGCCATACCTCTTCCCACGGGGTGGAGCGGTCGATATGGTGCATCTGGTACAGGTCGATGTGGTCTGTTCGCATCCGCCGGAGGCTCTGTTCACATGCGCGACGGATGTGGAACGCCGAGAGTCCGGCATCATTCGGCTGTTCCCCCATCTTCCCGTATACCTTCGAGGCGATGACGCACCGTTCGCGCCTGCCGGGATCGGCGGCCAGCCATCTTCCCAGGAACTCCTCGGTCCTCCCGCGATTCCCGATACCGCCATACACGTCAGCGGTATCGATGAAGTTGATCCCGAGGTCCAGTGCACGGTCCAGTATCGCGTGGCTCTCGGCTTCCGGGACGATCTTGCCGAAGTTCATCGTCCCCAGGCAGAGCCGGCTGACCTTCAATCCTGATCGTCCCAGCCGTACGTAGTCCATCAGATCAGCTCTGCGAGTTGCCTTGCGACCGCGTAGATATCGACCCCTTTGGTGAACGGGAGGCATGCGCCCGCGGCCACGCGCACCTTCTCGACCCACGCTGTGGGGATGACCTCTGTGCCATGCATCGCCCCGCACAACGCTCCCACGATTGCAGCGATCGTGTCGGCGTCCCTCCCCCAGTTCCCGCCGTAGATGATCCCCTTGCGGAAGTCCCCTTTGACCAGTCGAAAGACGGCAAACGCCTCGGTGACCGCTTCGGGGGCCGCCGCCTTGTATTCGGTCCAGAGCAGGTCGTGGAGCGGCATCCACGCTGACTCCAGGTCCGGCGAATTCGCAAGCACCTCCGATGTCTTCACCAGCATCGTGCGTGACCAGGAATCCGCGGGCGCTGATTCAACGGCGGCCCCGTAGACCTCCTCCACACTCCCTCCTCCCATGGCGACCGCGATCCCGGCGGCGACCGCCTGCGCGCCCCACAGGCCGTCCCGCCAGTGGCTGATACGTGCTTCGATCTCGGCAAGCCGGCGGGCCTCCGCAGGGTCGCCCGCCGCAACGATCCCCACCGGGGTGATTCGCATCGCGGCACCATCGCTCATGTAGTGCGAATTGTGCTGACCGGAGAGGGGCGGAAGCACCCCCCGCCGGATATTGGCCGCGGCCTCCCGTTCGCTGGCCCCCCCGCGATGGAGCTGGGTCAGGGGGAGCACGTGGCGGCGCCACGCGGCAAGGACCACGTCATCGGTGAGGTGTCCCTTGGACTCGATCAGCATCTGGGCGGTCAACAGGGCGAATTCCGTGTCGTCGGTCCCCGGGGCCGGTCCCTCGCGAAAGTCGGTCGTGATCCCGTAGAGAAAGTGGTTCTCCGGCGTCCGGGCGGCATCGCCGAAAGAATCGCCGATGGCATGTCCGATCAGCGCCCCGCACGCGCGGTCGACGCAGAGGTTCTTGTTCTTTCTCAGCTCGGCTCTCGTGAGCATTGGTCTCTCCTGATGTATACGTGCCGCCCCCGGTCTACCGGGGCCCGACGGCGATCCTGGTGGTCCGTTCAGCAAGCTGCCCGATCGATGACCGGTCGAACCCTTTCAGGCTGCTTCTCACGGTGTCGTTGAGCGGCGCGGTCCACGGGTCGGGGACCTTACCCAGCATGGTCCCGGCCACCGAACCGACGGTCGCCCCGTTACTATCGGTATCCCATCCCCCCATCACCACGTTGCAGATCGACCTCCCGTAGTCGCCGTTGCCGTAGACCAGCGCGGCGGTCACGAGCGCTGCATTGTTGATGCTGTGGACCCAATGATGGCGGCCGAAGCGTTCATACAACCTGTCCACGGCCCCTTCCCAGGTCGACTCCTTGAGCCCCATGGCGAACCGGACCGCCTGCGCCAGCCGTGAGTCGGGCGGAATGACACGGAGCCCGGCCCGGATCACTTCGGCCGGATCGTCCAACGCACACGCGGCGGCGACCATCGCCGCGACGAACATCTCGCCATAGATCCCATTTCTGACGTGACTCAGGCTGGCGTCACGGTAGGCGTGTCGCGCCGCATCTTCGGGCTTTCCGGGGGAGATCCACCCGAAGACGTCCGCCCGGATCTGCGCGCCGATCCACTCGCGGTACGGGTTGCGGTGCGACGCAGTTGCGGGCGGGGCGATCCCCTCCAGCAGGTTGCGGTAGGCGACCCGCTCGGCGGTGAAGGTCGAAAGGACAGGGACAAGCGAGAGCCATGCCCCCGCCACGTCCCCGGTCGTGAATTCCCGTCCGGCCGATTCCAGCACGAACAGGTTGAGCATCGTGTAGTTGAGGTCGTCGTCCTCCGCCATGCAGACGATGTTCTCGCGCAGACTTTCGCGACCCGAGTGTTTGTTCCACGGATGCTTGCGGAGCAACCCGGCGGGGATCCCCACCTCGGTGATGTAGTCGGAGAGAGGCCAGCTGCCGTTCGAATCCAGGATCTCTCTGATCCCTTCGCGCTGGATCTTCTCCACCGGTTTGCCCAGGAGGCACCCCGCCGCGCGGCCGAACCATCCCGCGCGGATCCGTTCCGCAAGAACGGACTCCCGGGGAACGGGCGCAGAATGAGCACTGGTCGCCTGACCGACAGCGGCAAGGATCTCCTCCAGTCCGGTCGGCTCGTCGGCCGTCGACAGGGATGCCCGCGTTCTCTCTGAGAGTTCAAGGAGGAGGCTCTCTGCCAGCGATCCTCTCTGCTCCGGATCGATGGCCGCGTTCCACCTGCTCCGTTCGTTGTCGACGGAGAAACCCGTCTCTTCGAGCTCCCGGAGTTCGTGCTCCACGAGATCGGCCGGGCGGATCCATGAGAGTGTCATAAGCTTTCCTTCCGGCGGCCTGCCGACGCACAGACTCCCGTGAACGTCGTGACCAGGCCGAGGTAGTCCTTCCCCGCCAGCGCGGGGATGCTGATGCCGCGGAGCGTGCCGAGTGAGCGCTTCCACCGCTCGGGCACCGGGTCGTCGTTCGCCAGGGCTCCGGCGATGGCCCCGACGATCGCCGGCACCATATCCGCCCCCCGGGGGAGTGCCGTCGCCGCGGTGAGCGCTTCGGCGAAACGGTCCCCCGAACAGGAAATGATCGCGAGTGCGGCCGCGACGGTTTCGGGGCCGATGCAGCTGTCGCTGTACTCAACGCTCTGCAATTCGTGCAGCGAGGCCAGGACCTCGAGGACCGAAACTCCCCGCTGGCCTGTGGCAGCATCAAGCAGTCTCCGGGGCCAGGAGCCCTCCGGCAGGGCCTCACGGGCGGCCTCGACCGCATCAGCACGGCTGCCGCCCGCACAGGCAACGCTCACGGAGGCGGCCACGGCAGAGGCGACCCAGATCCCCTCTTCGCTGTTGGTCACGGCAGCATCGATCGCCGCCGACGACGCCGCTTCGGTCGGGCGCCCCGCATAGGCGATACCGACGGGGACGGCACGTGGGACGGCCCCGTCGTCGAAATAGTGTGGGTTGTCCGATCCGCTCTGCGGAGGGAGGATCCCCCGTCGGAGGTTGTCCAGAGCCGTGTGGGTGCTGACCCAGCCCCGCACGGGGTCCTGGGCAAGTGATAGCCAGGCCCCTGTGATCCACTGCTGATCCACCCGGCAGTCGTGATCCAGGAGTCCCTGCATCATCCACGCTGCCCACTCCGTGTCGTCGGTGGGGCAGGGATCGAATGTGGATCGCGGCTGGTTCAGCGAGAACGGTACCGGGATGCGGAGCACTCCGGTTCCCTCCCGTTCGGCATCCATTTCCCGCCGGATCCGCCGCGTCCAGGCCGGCAGGAGCCTGCTCCGGTGGTACATGGCCGGCCAGCCAAGGGCGTCGCCGAGGGCGAATCCGAGCAATGCATTCCGTCCGCGCCGTTCAATGTCGCTCATGGCCTCACCTCCCCTTGCAGGGCCACCGCAGCAAGAGCGTCGGCGGTCTCTTCGATCCGCATCCCTTTCACCGCAGCGATGCAGGTCCCGGCGGCGGGACCGATCCGTGCGACCCATTCCGGTGGGATCGCCCGGAACCCGAGAGCGGCCCCCGTGATCGCGCCGGCAATGGCAGCGATCGTGTCCGCATCCCGCCCGATGTTGATCGCGCCCATGAGGCACATGCGGAGATCGCCGCGTGCCGCCGCGATCAGACCGAACGACAGGGCGACCGCCTCAGGCCCGAGGTCGGACCAGGTGTAGGCGCGGCAGACCACACGCTCTTCCAACGCGGCGAGGGCGCTCCATACGTCCGCACTCGCGAGCCCTGTCTCCACGGCGCGATCGATCGATCGCCGCGTCCAGGAATCCGGCGGCACGGCATCCCGTCCCGCGTCGATACACGAGAGGAGCTCCGCACCCCCCATCGCCTGGGCCACCGCAGCAGCGACGGCTTTCCCTGCGTGGATCCCTTCTCCTGCGTTGGTCACCAAGCCATCCGTCTCCGCGAGCTCCGCGGCAAGAGATGGACGTCCTGCGGCCGCGATGCCGAACGGCGCCACACGCATGGCGAGCCCGTCGCTCCAGGCATGACAGTGTCGCCCGCTCTCCGGAGCTCGAAGCCCGGCGCGCAGATTGCGAATGGCAAGCATCTCACTGAACCCGGCCCCTTTGAACGCGTTGACCACGCCGGCGATCTCCCGGAGCCACGCGTCCGCAATGGTCTCGGAAGTAAAGGTCAGGCCGTGCTCCAGGACCAGGCGTGCGTTGAACAGCGCGTGCTCCGTATCGTCGCTTCCCTGCTGTGCTTCGGTCAGGAAGCCGGATACCCTTCCCCAGAGACGGGTGATGGTCTCCCGCGACTTCCCCTCTGTGGGACCGCCGAGCGCATCGCCCACGGCCAGCCCCATCAAACACCCCCGGGCTCTCTCTTTCAGATCCACAGGCATGTATCCTTATTGATAGCGTAGCAGGACGACATTACTCTCCTCATCGATGCGCCGGACGGTCTCATCGAGTCCGAGCCGTCCGGAAAAATACTCCTGCAGCACCGGATTGGCCACCCTGCTCTTCCACTCCACGTACCCCGGCGCCCCGAGCCAGATCCCGGTGGTGAGATAACGGGCGGACGCGGTGGTAATGTCCCACCCCCCGGCCGGATCCTGGAATGCCGGCATCGCAAGGCAGGACCGCCGCGCGGGGATCATCCAGTCGCTCTGCGCGAGACGGGCCATATTCTTGCTGCTGAGCATGAACTTGATGAATTCCATCGCAGCGGCACGTTTCCTGGAGGCGCGGGGGATGCTCAGCGTCTGCGTGCTCATCCCCGCGTTCTGCGTCCGCGCTTTCAGGGGTGGGAGGACCCCCCAGTGGAACCCCTTCGGGGCGTTTTCGACCAGCTGCTGCCTCGACCATGCACCGATGCCGATCAGCATGGCGTACTTCCCGCCGAAGAATCCGGGGATCATCGCCGGTCCGGACTGTCCCACACTGGATGGGGCCACCGAACTGTCGCGGTACAGCATGTCGTGCAACGTCGAGAGAAGCTCCCGTTCCTCCGGACCTACGCGGACGACGTAGCGTTCCCCTTCCTTCCGGAAGAACGATCCTCCGAAACTGATCGAGAGGTTCATCACGATGTTCGCCGAGTTCCGGAGCCCGATGGCCGCGCCCCAGCGATCGGTCACGCCGTCGCCCGAGGTATCAGCAGTCAGCCGCCGCGCGGCGGCCCGCAGGTCGGCCCAGGTCCAGGGGCGGTCGATCGTCGGCGGCTGGATCCCCGCTCGGTCCAGGAGGTCCCGGTTGTAGAGTCCG
>CAWEHG010000007.1:0-57689 GCA_963808715.1 Ignavibacteriota bacterium
ATCAGCGATTCCATCACGAAGGGGACCCCGCAGATCTCCCCCCGGGACGCCGGACCGACTCCCATGCCGCATCCAGGATGTCTTCACGCATCTCGGCGTCGATCGAGGGTCCAAGATCGGCGAGAAAGCCGCGCATCGCGAAGTCCACGATCACGGACGATTCATAGTGGAAGACATCAGGGACGTCACCCGTCTCGAACGCCGTGATCAGGTAGTCGTGGACCGAGTTCCAGGTCCCCTGCACATACTCCACCGGCATCTCGGGATGGGCGGCATTCCACTCGGCGACGATGGCTCGATGGGTCTCGAGCGCCTGTTCCTGCCATGCCAGGCTGACGAATCTCAGGGGCATGGACGCCGGCCGCTCCGCCGGCCTGAGCACAACGTACGCCAGCGTCGCGACAACCGCAATGCCGACCAGCACCCCGATCCGTTTCATACGCTTCTGTCACCCGTGAGCACGATCCCTCCCGTTCAATTCTTGACGGCGCCGGCGACCAGGCCCGACGAAAACCACCGCTGCAGCACGCCGAAAAGCAGCACCGACGGAACCGTCGCCAACACGCTCGCAGCAGCGAGCGGCCCGGTCCGCGCCTGCCCCTCCATTCCGGTGAACCTCGCCAGCTCCACCTGCAGGGTCATGAGGTCGGGACTCTTCATCAGGACCATCGCGAAGAAGAACTCGTTCCATGCCGAGACGAACGCGAACAGCACCGAAGCCCCGATCGCAGGGAGCAGCAACGGTGCCAGGACGCGGAAGATCACCTGCTGTCTCGTCGCCCCGTCGATCGCCGCAGCCTCCTCGATCTCCACCGGTATCGTCCGGACGTAGCCGTGCAGCATCCAGAGGACGAACGGAAGGTCCCAGACCACGTAGACGAGCGTGAGGCCGATCAGCGAATCGGTCAGGAAGAGCATCCGCAGGATCAGGTAGAGCGGGATCAGCACGAGGATCGCGGGGAAGATCTGGGACCCCAGGATCCATCCCATGACCACTGCGTTCCATCTGGTCGAGAACCGGGCCAGCGCATAGGCACCGGGAAGGGCGATAAGGACCGCGATCACCGTGGAGAAAAGCCCCACAAGGAAGCTGTTCGCCATACTCGCGGCAAGGTTCTGTTCCTTCAGGACGGTCCGGTAGTGATCCAGAGAGGCATCCGCCGGTACAAGCGACGCACCGCCGGCATAGATCTCCGGGGTTGGCTTGAACGACGTCGACACCATCCAGACCAGCGGGAAAACCAGGAACACCAGGAAGAGCAGCAGCCCGGCGTGCGTGGCCCCGTCGGCAATGAACCGCCGCCCGTTCATGTCCGGCTCTCCTTCAACTGGACCCGCAGGTATCCGAACAGCACCAGGGTGATGATCAGCACCATGACGTTCCCGATCGCCGCGGCGTATCCCACGTAGCCGTACCGAAAGGCCTCCTCGTACGCCGCAAGCATGGGGAGGCGGGTCAATCCGCCGGGACCTCCCTGCGTCAGGACCCAGACGATCCCGAAGGTGTTGAAATTCCACATGAACGACAGCGAGACCACCGCAGCCATGACGGGCGCGAGCATCGGAAGGGTGATCCTGGTGAACTCCTTCCATCTCCCCGCCCCGTCGATCCTGGCGGCCTCGTACAGTTCGTCCGGGATCCCCTGCAGCCCGGCCAGAAGGAAGACCGCGGCCTTCGGGATCTCCCCCCAGACGCCCGCGACCACCACGGCGGGGATCACATACTCGAAACTGGAGAGCCAGTTGATGCCTTCGTGCAGGATGCCGGCGCCCAGGAGCACCGCGTTGAGGATCCCCGTATCCGGGTCATACACCTGGCGCCAGACGATCCCCCGGATGATGGGGGGCATCGCCCACGGGACAAGCATCAGCGCGCTGTAGATCGACGTGAACCGGACCTTGCGTTTCAGGAGGAGCGCGAGGCACAGCCCGAGCAGCACCTGTCCGGCTGTGACGACGAGGGTCCAGACGAATCCCACCTGGAACGAGCGCCAGAAGAAGACATCCCCGGCCATCCGCACGTAATTCTCGATCCCGTTGAACCTGATCGGGTCACCGAGCCGGTAGTCCGTGAACCCGAGATAGACGCCGCGCAACAGGGGGATCAACGAGAGCAACACCACGGGGATCAACGCGGGGAGCAGGAGCGAAAGCTGACCTCGCGAGAGCGACGTATGTCGGGACCGACGGTCACTCATGTCCACGGTCACCTTCCCAGGGAGCGGTCACCGCGCGCAGGAAGTCGTCCACGAACCGGTCGTACTGACGGCGGTCCGGCCCGATCTCGTCCCGGCCCAGCACGACCACCAGCTGGTGGGCGGGGTCGATCCTCAACAATGCCCCCGACGCCGCTGCGTGGCCGAATGTGGAGTCACTGAGCCCTTTGCCCCCCATCGGAGAACATCCGATCCCCCACGACCTCTGGAGCTGCTTCTCCCCGAAACGCAGCGGCCTCGGAAGCATCGCCACCCACGCCTTCTCGGAGAGGACGCGAACGTCGCCATGGCGTCCTCGCTCCAGCAGCATCTCGCCGAGCCGTGAGAGATCTCCCGCCGTGGCATACAGCCCGCCATACGTATTGTCGGCATACGAATTGCCCATTCCCAGCGGGTCGAAAAGGTATTCCTGGAACAGCGCAGGAACAGTCGAGCCCGAAACCCGTTCGAGGACCTTTGAGGCGAGCGCATACCCCGCACGGTGGTAAGAGAACTCGCGTCCCGGCTGCAGGAACGGGACCGACTGAAGGACCTGGTTCTCCATCGAAGCATTCCAGTCCGACGCCCACTCTCCTGCCCAGGAGAGTCCGGCGGTGTGCGTCATCAGGTGTCTGAGCGTGAGCGGGCAGCGGGGTCCCAGTTCAGGGAGATACCTGTTCAGAGGGGCGTCCAGGTCCACGATCCCCGCATCGACGAACTGCATCACGAGCACTCCCGTAAGCAATTTGGTGATGGAGGCCATCCACGTTCGCGTGTCACCGGTCATCAGGGTCCCGTCCGAGCGGCGGCCGAAGGCCCCCTCGAACGCCGGGAGGCCCTTGTGCAGCACTTTGACAGTGATGGGTACCCGGACACTGTCCGCCCACCGGACGCAGACCTCACGGATACGCCGGACCTGCTGCGGCGTATAGAGCTGTGCGGTGGGGAGAGTCGTTTTGCTTGTCGGCGCGATCATGAGCGGTGGGGGCCTGAGCGCTGTCCCGTGTGAACCGTCACGGCGGCGCTTGAACTCCGTCCACCATGATCTATCGCGAAGACGCGGCGTTTCGCGGCCATCCGGCTTCAGTTCGGCAAGCCCTGCGAGAAAGACCGCAGCATCCGGATCGTGCTTCGGGAACAGCATCAGGCTCCCGAAGGAGAAGCGCCGTTGCTCCTTCCGGTACAGGGTCCAGCGATCCGGGGTGATGCCGAATCCGGTGAGCGGCTCGATCGCTATCGGCACATCCGGACTGTAATCGTCGAGGTCGGCGTTGCAGCAGTAGAGCGTGACGAACCGGGTCACGTGAAATCCGTCGGGGGTTGTGCCGTGCACCGCAACCCCGTACCTGCCGGGTCTGGACGCGGAGGTGACAGGCGCATACGCACTGTCATAGAACACGGCCGACAACGGGATGACACCGAGGAGCCGTTCTACCCGCTCGCGGTTCTTCCATCGGAATTCCGGGAATCGTCCTGGAGGGAAGAGATACCGGTCGAACACGATCTCCTCCTCCAGGAACGCCCTGATGGCGTCCGCCCGGTCCGGGGCAACGGATACCGTGTCGGTACGTTCGGGCTGTTGCGCGCCCAGGCGGTGCGGGAGGGCGAGGAGAAGAGCGCAGAGGATCACTGACGCCATCCATCGCCTCGCAGGTGAAAGAGACCTGGTACTCGTGGTGTTCATTGAGGCACCGCTCCCGCGTCGGAGGTGATTCATTGCACGAAGTTTTCCGTCTTCACGAGACCCACGATCCATTCAGCGGATCAGCACCACCCGACTGGTGGCGCTGACCTTAACGGCGTTGAACACCGCAAGATAGATGCCGGTGGGAAGGCTGCTCAGGTCGGCAGGCCATTGGTGTTCCCCTGCAGCCAGGGGACGGTCGAGGACCGTCAGGGCATGCCTGCCGAGCATATCGTAAAGTTTCAGCGTTGCCCCGCCCGCGCGGGCGAGCGTGAACCGGAACAGGGTGGACGCATTGCAGGGGTTCGGATAGTTCAACAGCGTCGCCCCGGGGAGTTCACTGGCGGGAGCGGTCCAGGCCCGGACCGCCGTGACGAACTCCGAGCGCGGCCGCCGCCAGACCTTCCCCTGGGTTGTCCCGGCATAGACGTACTGGCTGTCCGCTGCGAGGGAGACCACCGCCCCTCCCATCGGGCCCCCCGTGGCAAGCCACTGGGCCCGGGCGGGGAACCACGCCGCGCAGACCAGGACCAGCACTCCCGCGAGGGCCCCCCTACTGCTTCTGCTGATGCAACATCCATTCATAGAGATCCGGCCTCGCGTAGGTGATCGTCCAGCAGTCATGTCCGAGATTCGGGTAGATCGTGAACCGGGGTTCCAGGCCGCACGCTTTGAGGGAATCGATCATCGCCTGTCCCTTCGATAGCGGGATCGTCCCGTCCTTCGCCCCGTGAAAAGCCCAGACGGAGTCCTTGATGGCACAGACGTCCCACCCCTGGTCTCCCCGCGCTGCGACCGGGGCGATGGCGGCAAAACGCCGGGGATTGCGGATCGCGAAGTAGTACGATCCGATCCCGCCCATGCTCAGACCCGTGATGTAGATCCGGGTGGTGTCCACCGGATACCGCAGGATCACGCTGTCGAGCAATCTGTTCATGAGCCGATTGTTGTCGACGTTTTCGTAGTACCACTCCGTCTCTGCCGGACATTGTGGCGAAACCACGATCGCCGGGAAGGTGTTGTTGCTGTCGAGGAGCTTTGGCAGGCCTTCCTTCTTGACCTTTTTCAGATCGCTGGGACCTCCCACGGTTCCGTCCAGTGCGTCGATGCCATGCAGGAAGAGGATCAAGGGGAGTTTGCCATTCCGTTCTTCCGCCCGGCTCTGGGGCATGAACAGCAGGTGGTTGTAGCTGGCCGGTTCGCGGATCTCCTGCTGGATGATATTCTTCGGGATCCAGCCTGCGGCGGAGGAATGGACCGTCCCCGAGTTGGTGCCCGCCAGAACCTGTGTCCCCGATGCAAGAAGAGCGTTCACGTTCGAACCCGGCAGACCGACCTGGAGGGAGGTCCAGCGTCCGGTCGTGTCGCTGAGGGCGACCACCCCCCCCTCCATGGTCCCGGCGTAGATCGTCGATCCCGCCACCGCGAGAGAGGATCGTGGAGTAGTACATGCCGCTGCTGACCCACTGCCATTGCGCCCCGAGATCGTTCGAAACGAACACGCCGCTACCGTAGGTGCCGGCGAACAGCCGCCCGGGAGATGCCGCGAGCGCGGTAACGGTCAGATTCGTCAAGCCGGTGCTTGACGGCGACCACGAGACACCCCTGTCCGAGCTTTTGAAGATCCCCTGTTCGGTCCCGGCGAACACGAGGTCGCCGTACGAGAGAAGCGCCTGCACATAACGGCCTGGCAGGGCCGGCGGCCCCCACGACGCACCGCGGTCGCCGGACACGAAGACCCCTCCGCCCAGCGTCCCTGCCATCACCACCCCCTTGTGTGAGACAACGGAACGAACATTGCCCGTGGTCAACCCTGTGCCCGTGGGGAGCCAGTGTACCCCGCGATCCGTCGATGTATACACCCCCCCCGAGGTCGAGGCTGCGAATACGGTGTCCCCGAGGAAGCAGAACCCGTACATACCGCCGCCCCCCGGCGAACCCATATCCATCCACTGTGCCGTTCCGCGGCACGGAATCAGGAGCAGGACCCATCCGATCACCAATGCTATCGACCGCAGGATCGTGCCACACAACGAACACACCATGCCGCCTCGCTTGAATGTGCCGAACATGAACCATACTCTTCCCCCTCGCCGCGTTCCCGAGCCGACCCACGGTGTCCCTCAGCCGGCGGTGTGACCGGAAGGGAAGTCCGGACCGGGGTCGATCCTGCACACCGAGCTGCGGACAACCAGCGTGGTCGGGAGCAGGAGCGTGCTGGGGTGCCGCGAGCGGGTAGATTCCATTTCATCCAGCAGGAGTTTCACCGCGATCTGACCGATCTCCCCATTCTGCTGGGCGACGGTGGTCACGGGCGTCGCCAGGAAGCTGAAATACGGTTGATCGTCGAAGGCGATGAGCGAGAGATCCCGGGGGACGCTCAGCCGTTCTTCCGCGAGGGCCCGGAGCACTCCCAGAGCGATCAGATTTCCCAGTGCGAAGATCGCGGTGGGGCGCCGTTCCCTGTTCAGGAGCAGCTTTGTTTCCACATAGCCGTTTTCTTCACCGAAGTTGTTGCCCACCAGCAACGATTCGTCCACGGCGATCCCGTGCTCGACCAGCGCATCGCGGTAGCCGCGGACACGTTCCTGGTTGGAAGAGGTGTTCTTCAGCCCCTGAACACAGGCGATGGTCCGGTGCCCGTACAGGTACAGATAGGAGACCGCTTCGCGCGCGCCACGATAGTTGTCGGACGCGATGGCCGGGCACTGGATCGCCGGAAGAAGGCGATCGATAAGCACCATGGGGACATTCCGCGACCGCACCTCGCGGATATGCGACGCGTCCTGACCAACAGGGAAGATCAGCAGGCCGTCCACCTTTCGGGCCTGCAGGAGGGCCAGGGCCTCCGCTTCGAGTTCCGTATCCTCCTCGGAATCGCACAGGATGATGGAATACGCATGGGCCCGAGCCGTCCGTTCGATCGTCCTGACGACACTCGAGAAGAACGGATTGGAGATATCCGGAATAACAAGTCCGATCGTCCGGGTCTTCCTGAGCCGCAGACCGCTCGCCAGCAGGTTCGGCAAGTACCCGAGTTCTTTGGCGACCGCGGTCACGGCCGCCGCGGTATCGTCGCTGATCCGGTATTCGCCCGCCTTCCCCGAGAGCACGCGGGAGACGGTCGACACGGAGACCTTCGACCGGTCGGCGATGCTCTTCAGTGTTGCGGTGGCGATCTTTCTCATACCCTGTGCAAGATACGTCAGAAGGGTGACTCGCGCCACCCTTCTGGCCATACACACACGACTTCGCCGCCGCGTGCCGGAGCGGTGGTTCCGCTCCGGCCGCCAACGGTCGATCCATCGATCACTTCATCAGCACCATCTTTTTCGAGTCCACGAGCGTTCCGGCCCGCAGGATGCAGACGTACAGGCCGCTCGGGAGATTCGCGGCGTTGAAGGTCAGCATGTACTGTTCGTTCGCCGCAGCCGTCCCCTCGAAGAGGGTGGCCACGGGCTGTCCCAGGACGTTGTAGACGGTCACGGTCGCCCGATCCGTCTTTGCGAGCATGAAGGAGATCGTCGTGCTCGGATTGAACGGATTCGGGTAGTTCTGCGACAGTGCGAGCTGCGCCGGCAGCTGGCCGGGGGCAGACTCCCGCACACCGGTCAGGTTCCCCACCTGCACATCGTAGCGCACCACGCGGTTGTTCCCGGCGTCCGCCACCCAGAGCGCGTTGTTGGCGTTGTCGATGAACATCGAATTCGGATACGCGAAGCTTCCCGCCGTCGGCGGTGCGGGGGCGCTGCTGGAGGTGAAGTCCGCCTGACCGATGACGTTGTCCGCATTCGCGCCGTTCGCCAGCGTGGCCGCGTTGTTGAACACCAGGATCCGGCTGTTCCCTTCGTCCACGAGATAGAGCCTCCCGCGTACGTCTCCCCAGACGCCGCGGACGTTGCCGGTCCGGTTCCGGGTGGTGCTGTAGGTGTTCGTCGTGAAATCCGGCTGCCCCAGCACGCCGTCGGCGGCCGCGCCGCTCGCCTTCGCCGCCGCGTTGTCGAACCGCAGCACGCGGCAGTTCACGTCTTCCGACACCCAGAGCCGGCCGCCGGCGTCCACGAACACGCCGAACGGCTCCGCCATCTTCGCTGGCGCTCAGGCCGGACGGAACCGGTGGTGAGATCCGGCTGGCCCAGCACCGCGTCCGCTGCCGCGCCGTTGGCCTTCGCCGCCGCGTTGTCGAACCGCAGCACGCGGTTGTTGTCACGTTCCGCCACCCACAACCTGCCGCCGCGCGTCCACGAACAACCCCGTCGTACGGTTCATCTTCGACGCGGTCGTCCCGGCACTGTTCGTCACGAAGTCCGGCTGGCCAAGAACGCCTTCGGCCGCCGCGCCTGAGAGCTTCGACGAGGCGTTGTCGAACCGGAGCACGCGCCTGTTGCCGTAGTCGCTCACCCAGAGGCGTCCGGCGGCGTCCACAAAGACCCGGATCGGCGTGTTCATCGAGAAGGCCGAGAGTCCGCCCGTATTCACGCCATTCGAGTCCAGGCTCGGCTGCCCGAACACCGCTTCGGCCGCGCCGCCGTTCACCAGCTTCGCAGACGAGCTGAACCTGAGGACCCGGTTGTTGTTCCGGTCCGCCACGAACAGCTTGCCCGTCGCCGGGTCCACCGCCACGCCGAACGCGTTGTTCATCGAGCTCGCGGTCTTCCCCGTCACCCGCGACACCAGGTCCACCTGACCCAGTACGCCGACCGCCGTCTGATTCGACTTGAACGTCACATCGCTCACGTCGAACCGGAGAACGCGGTTGTTCCCGGCGTCCGCCACCCAGATATGGTTGCTGGCGACGTCGACGTACATCGAATTGGGATACGAAAAGCTCGCGGACGTTGGAGGGGTCACGGACGTGCCGGTAGTATAGTCCGCCTGCCCCAGAACGAAGTCCGCATTCGAGCCGTTCGCCAGGGTGCGCCGCGTTGTTGAACACCAGGATCCGGCTGTTCCCTTCATCCACGAGGTACAGCCTTCCCTGTCCGTCGCCCCAGACGCCCCGGACGTTGCCGGTCCGGTTCCGGGTGGTGCTGTAGGTGTTCGTCGTGAAATCCGGCTGTCCCAGCACGCCGTCGGCGGCCGCGCCGCTCGCCTTCGCCGCCGCGTTGTCGAACCGCAGCACGCGGCTGTTCACGTCTTCCGACACCCAGAGCCGGCCGCCGGCGTCCACGAACACGCCGAACGGCTCCGCCATCTTCGTGGCGCTCAGGCCGGAGGAACCGGTGGTGAGATCCGGCTGGCCCAGCACGCGCGTCGGCGGCCGCGCCGTTGGCCTTCGCCGCCGCGTTGTCGAACCGCAGCACGCGGTTGTTGTCACGTTCCGCCACCCAGAGCCGTCCGCCGCCATCCACGAACAGCCCCGTCGTGCGGTTCATCTTCGACGCCGTCGTCCCGGCACTGTTCGTCACGAAGTCCGGCTGCCCCAGAACGCCGTTCGCTGCAGCACCCGTCGCTTTCGTCGAGGCGTTGTCGAACCGGAGCACGCGCCTGTTGCCGTAGTCGCTCACCCACAGGCGTCCCGCCGCATCGACGAACACCCTGATCGGGCGTGTTCATGGTCGCCGCCGAGATCCCGCCCGTGTTCACGCCGTTCGAGTCCAGGCTCGGCTGCCCGAACGCCGCTTCGGCCGCCCCGCCGTTCACCAGCTTCGCAGACGAGCTGAACCGGAGGACCCGGTTGTTGTTCCGGTCCGCCACGAACAGCTTGCCGGTCGCCGGGTCCACCGCCACGCCGAACGCGTTGTTCATCGAGCTCGCGGTCTTTCCCGTCACCCGCGACACCAGGTCCGCCTGGCCGAGGACACCGTTGGCGGGCATGTTGGTCGTCAACGGAGCCTGGGCATATGCCAGGAGACCAGCCGTGAGCACGAGCAGCGCCACGGCGAACATCGTCCTGCCCAATATTCTTCATACTACCTCCAGAGATGAGGACAGCAGAGAGTGAGTTAGGGTACAAGAACACAATCGACCACCATCACCGGCTTTCGGCCGGGTCACTTCACAAGCATCATGCTGCGGGCCGCGGAAAATCCGCCGGCCGACATGCGGTACACATACATTCCGCTCGGGAGTCCGGCGGCGTCGAAACGAACGACGTACGATCCGGGAGCCTTCACTTCGTTGACCAGGACGGCGATCTGCCGGCCGAGAAGGTCATACACGGCGATGTTCACCTGACCCGCGACGGCCACCTGATACCGGAGCACCGTGGCCGGGTTGAACGGGTTCGGGTAGTTCTGGTCGAGGGCGAACGCCGAAGGAGCCGTCTGCGCGTCCTCCACGGAGGTCACGAGATCGTTGCGGTACACGGAAAGCCCGTCGATCTTCTCGGCAACATACACGAACTCGCCGCTGGCACAGAGGCCGCGCGATTGCGGGACGCCGTCGTAGTAGCCATCCTCCACGGGAACCGCCGGATTGGAGACATTGATCGCCCTCACGCCGGTCCCTTCGGACGCCACGTAGCAATAGTTCCCCACCACGGCCGCGGTATACCCGTACCCGCCCGTCTTGATCTTCGAGGCCTGTGTCGGCGCCATCGAGGTCGCTGATGTTGAAGATCTTCAGGCTGTCGCCGTCCGGGACATAGGCGAACGTGCCGCCCATGGCGAACCCCTCATTGCCGTTCCTGAGGGTGGGGGTGCTTCCTTTCACAACCGGATTCGCCGGGGTCGTGACATCATAGAAGCGGATCGTGCTCCAGAGGCTCACCCCGACGATTGTTCCGGATGCAGCCACGTTCTCCACGTCGATCCCCCGGACGTTGGTGAGCCAGACGGGGCTCGCCGGAGTGGTGACATTCAGGATGACGAGGCCGCTGTCACGTGTCGCCACATAGACCTGATTACCGCTCAGGGCGATCCCCCTGGCCCGAGAGGTGACGATCGTGCTCAGCTTGATGGGCGCCGAGGCGTTCGTCACGTCCACGACGTGCACCCCTCCGTCCATCGCCGCGACGTAGGCGGTGCTGCCTTTGACCACCACACCGCGGGATTCGCCCGCAAGCGGGAGCGTCGCCAGCAATGCGGGGGAGGCCGGGGCGGAGACATCCAGGATGCGGAGGCCGGCCGATCCATATGCCACGTACGCCTTCCCGTTGGCGTAGGCCGTCGAGAAGGCCGAACCGGTCGGCGCGGGGACCGCCGCGAAGAACGACGAGGTCGTCGGGGTCGCCGGGACGGACACGTTCACGGCGCTGACGCCCGGCGCGGGATTCCGGTTCGCGATGAAGATGTGTCCCGTGGGGGTGCCGCCGATCGAGATCGCGCCGTAGCTGGCGAATGCGGCGCGCCCGGTCGTCATGATGCCGCTGACGAACGCCGGAGCCGCCGGGTTGACGACGTTGTAGATCTTCATCCCCGAGTCGCCCACCGCGACGTACGCATAGTTCCCGTCAAAGACGACGCACCCCGTCCGGTAGCCGGACGGGATACGACGTCACGTTGACCGGGTTGGTCACCGACGAGACGTTCACCACCTGCAGCCCTGCATTATAGTCGCAGATGTAGGCGTAGCCCGACCGCACGCCCATGAACTGGTGGTACCCCCCGTACCCGTAGATGGTCGACTTGTAGACCGGTGCCGCGGGGTTGGTCACGTCGATGATGTAGCTCTTCCCCGTGTAGTTCGCATCATTGGCGGCGACGTACGCATAGGGCGGGGAGACGACCACGCTTTCGCAATAGGCCAGACTGTCGATGGAGGCCACGAGCGAAGGAGACGCGGGGTTCGCGATGCTGTAGATCTTGAGCCCCCCCCACCGGCCGCGACATACGCATACGACCCGCTGGTCGCGACACCCTCGCAGGTCGTGCCCGGAGCGACATCCACCGTCGACACCAGCGAGGGGCTGGTCGGGTGTTTGCACATTGATGATCCACATCTTGCTTCCGCCGGTGACCACACAGTATTGCGTACTGTTGATCGACGTGCGGACCACCGCCTCGACCACGTCGGTGAGGATGACGCTCCCGACCTTTACCGGGGTCGCGGGGGTCGAGAAGCTCGCGATCTGCAGCTTGTTCCCCAGCCCGTAGAAGACGAGGGAACCGGCAGCGAAGACCGCCTTCGACTCCCCTTCGCCCTTCCCGAAGTTCCCAAGGAACGACATGTTCTTCGCGCTCTGCGCGAAGGCCGCCTGGCCCAGCACCAGCAGCAGCACCAGGGCAATGAACAATGGTCGACAGGATCTCATGGATGCCTCCACAGTGAACGGTGAGTGGTGGATTGTCAACGCAGCTTCAGATCTCCAATGGGCCGGCGGATCGTGCGCGGTCATTCCATGACCAGCGCATGCCTCCGGAGGTTCAGAAATTCGGCGATCGCCTCGCGCGACGGGGCGGAGTCCTGGGCTCCCAGCCTTGTGACGGAGATCGCGGCACCGGCGGACGACGCCCGCACGACCTCCCTCAACGATCCGGCGGGGTCGAGAAACGCGGCGAGGCATCCGTTGAACACGTCACCGGCGGCGGTGGTATCGACCGCCTCCACGTGAAACGCGGGAAGGTGGAACCGTTCCAGTGAATTCGCAACGTATGCACCGCGGCCGCCAAGAGTGATGATGACCGTCCCGATCCCCATGGCAAGCAGCCGGTCCGCGGCGCGCGAATGGCTCTCCTCCCCGTCGATCTTCACTCCCGTCAGCATTTCCGCTTCGACCTCGTTCGGGGTGATGACCGACACCCTGGACAGGAGTGCTGGAGAGAGCGGGAGCGCCGGCGCGGGATTCAGGATGACGCGTACCCCGTGTCGCGCCGCGATATCGAGGGTCATCTCCACCGCATCGAGCGGCGATTCGAGCTGCATCAGCACGACGTCGGCGGAGGCGATCTCGGCCTCTCCCCGGAGGACATCGGACGGCGAAAGTCGCGCGTTCGCGCCGGACGCGACCACGATGCAGTTCTCTCCCCGGTCATCCACCACGATCCAGGCTGTTCCGGTGGGAGATCCCGGATCCCGTACGACATGGTCCGTCCGGACCTTCTCGGCCCTCAGCCTGGAAAGCGCTTCGTCGCCCAGGGCGTCGGCACCCAGGCGTGCGATGAAGCTGACGTCGGCCCCCGCACGCGCGGCGGAGACCGCCTGGTTCGCCCCCTTGCCGCCGGGACCGCTGCTGAACGCGCCACCCAGCACGGTCTCCCCCGGACGGGGAAGACGGGCCGTCTTGATGATCATGTCCGTGTTGTAGCTTCCGACGACGACAACTCGTTGCTGGGTCACTGATGCCCTTGTTCCGTGTGTCCGGATGCGAAACTACCGAAGAGAGAATCCGAGCGACAGCATGTGTACCTGCGTCAGGACGCCGAAATCCACGTACGCGTAGTTGACCGTCCCGACGACCCCCGCGAACTCGTAGCTGATCCCCGCGCCGAACGTGAACTGCTGAACGTCATAGTTGAACTTGTAGCCGCCGCGAAGGAAGAAGATCTCGAGCGTAGCTGTAGCTGGCGCCGAGATGGAACTTCTCCTTCCCGTCGTTCGGGATGGTCCCCTTCGACGACGACCGTGACCAGGTGGGGGCTGCCGGGCTCGTCCAGGAAATCCATCGCGATCCCCGCCCGGAAGTCGAGCGGCATGCGCACCATTTCGGACTCCGTCTGGTACTCCTCACTCCACCCCCCGAAACGCGAATCGGGGCCGAAATTTCTCGCGGTCACCGCGATCCGGAGGCTCCGAAAGCCCGTATAGTAGATGCGTGCCGAAATCGACCGACCAGTTGTTCATGGAGAGCTCGGCGATGGTCTGGCGCATCCACCGCACGGACCCGCCGATGGAGAGATTGTCCGTGATGCTTCCGCGCATACGATACCCCCGCCACGATGTCGCGTGCCGTGTACAGTGTTCCCCGTCACGGTGGCCTGTGTCGTGTTCGGGCCCGTCGCGATGTTGACCGTCTCCTCGATGTCGCCGTAGTCGAGCGTCGCCACGCTGACGCCCACGACCCCGAAGTCGCCGAGGTGCGCGGCCACCGCCACCGACTGGTAGCCGATGTCTGCGACCCATTGCACCACGTTCGCTGCGACGTCGAATCCCCGCACGTCGGACAGCGAAGCGGGATTGCCGAAGATCGCGCCGGCATCGCCCTTTCCGATGGCGGTGAAGGCTCCGGCCATGGCGGCCTGGCGCGCATCGCCGTTGATCTTCAGGAATTGCCATCCCGATTGCCCGGCCCGCTCGATGCCCGTGGCGGGGATCCCGCTCTGAGCGAAAAGGGCGGGCGAACAACAGACGGCACACACCAGGAGGGCGGAAGACACTCCGGTCCGGCACGATATACGCATGGCCTTCCTCATTTCACGATGCCGAGTTTGCCGACATACGATTCGCCCTGGTGCCCTTCGACGAGCGACTCCACGCGGTACAGGTAGATCCCCGGTGCCACGCCCAGAGTCCATTTGTTCAGCTGGTAGTCGAGGCTCTTGATGCTCCCCCATGCCTCGGAGCCGCTCCCGTCATCGTGCGAGATCTGCTGGACGATATCGCCCATGATCGTGTAGATCGTGATCGTACACTTCGCGGGGAGCCCGATGAATTCCATCCGGTAGCGTTCCCCGGTGCCGCGTCAATCCGCTGTGCTGGCGGAACGGGTTCGGCACGACGTACACGTTCCGCGGGAACTCCGTCGTTCGGACGCGCGGAGCGGATAGACCGGGAACCGTGTTGTTGTTCACCTTGCCGCTTTCGTTCCCGTCCGTGTCGTACGTCGTGACGCAGTAGTAGTTGCCGACGCCGAAGGGCTCATTGCTGTCGATGAAGCGGACCTTGCCGTTCACCACAACGGCCGAATCCTTCTTGATGTCCGCCAGCAGCGTCCACGGCCCGATCGTAAAGTAGGTGGAATGGTAGACCCGGTAGCCCGCGAGGTCGTTGGTCCCCTTCACGGGATCCTTGTACGAGTCCGGCACAGGGGGCCACTCGAGCGTGATCTTCCCGGGTTCCGAGGTGATGGCCAGGCTGTTTTCGCCGTCCGTGACCGTCGGCGGGGGGAACACGGAGGGACGATAACCGTTCGTGTACAACCGCCGCGCAGCCCGCACGTGCGCGAGCAACGTATCCCGGGAGGCCGTCGCCGTGAGGTCGATGTTGGGAACACCCCCTTCCACGATCTTCGCCCGGTCCATCTCGCCGACCACCTCGGCGAAGACCAGCCGGACCGACGAGAACGGAGCGAGCGTCAGCGGACCGACGCTGACCAGGAATTCGGGCCGCCGCTCGTACTTGTTCCCCCCTTCGCCTCCCGCAGCCTTCGCGGCATCCCACGACAGCCGCGGCTGCTGGTGGGTCATGACCTCCCTGAACCGCGAGGGGGGGGAGGACCCCTGGATGAACATGATGTCCTCGCTGGGGGCCCCTTCCGTCAGTCCCTGCCCCGTATGCTCAAGGATGTTCTGGTAGACCCGGCCGCCGGCGGAATCCAGCACCGCCATCGTGAAGTACCCCGCCGCATCCAGTTCATGCTCGCGGATCCCCTGGGCGTAGATGTCGCGGGAATCGGTGATATCCCCCCGCTCCGGACCCACACCGTAATTGTACGTGACCGGGACCTCGTCTTCGAACCGGAAGCTCTGGTGATCGTAGAAGTAGAACACCTGTTCGCCCGGATCCCAGCCGTACTTCTCGTCTCCCCGGCTTCCGGACCGTTGCGTGATGCGCAGCCCGTAGCGCATCCCGAAGAACATGTCGATTCACCGCCGACAGTTCGTTGTTCGTGATGGTCACCTCATGGATGACGAAGTCGCTGATGCCGGGGTAGCTCCAGGCCATGCTGCGCCGCGAGATGTCGACGTTCAGGCCGTTCACATGGTGCGCTCCCGGTGACGATCTCCTCCCCGGCGACGCCGATATCGCTGGAGGTTGTAGTTCTTCGTGAGCGTCGCCTCCTCGATCGGGAAGAGGTCCTGTCCCGACGGGAAGAACCGCGAGTTGATCGTGTAGGCCGAGGGGATACCGTCCCGGACGCCATAGATGGCATAGCCGCCGGCCTCGGCGTAGTTCAGCGCGTCATTGACATTGGTCCCTTTCGAGTACCCCGGATAATCCAGCGTGTGGAATCCGTTCTGGGTCTCCGTCGGGTCGCCGTACTGGAGGGAGTTCCAGATCGTCACCCAGAGCTTCCCGCGCTTCAGCGTTTGCTTCCCCCAGGTGACCTGCGCGGGTGCCTGAGCCGGGCCAGCAGAGACCAGCGCCACCAGCATCGCAGACGGCGGTTCGACCATCGATCGTTCTGTCGTTCACTGTCGGGCCTCGGCTCAGAAATTGATCGCCGAGCTGGAAGTAGAACCGCCGCGGCGGGACCTCGTACGAGTACCACTCCCATCGAGTTCGGCTCCGGGAAGTCGACGGTCTTCGGCAGCCGTTCCTCGTCGGCGGGCGTTGGGATTCTGCATGTACCGCTCGAGGTCGTCCCCCTCGAGCAGGCGGAGGAATTTCGAGTTGAGCAGGTTCTTCACATCCACGCTCGAATTCCGCCCGAACCCCGCAGGAAGTCGAACCCCTTCGCGAGCCGGAGGTCGATCTGATAGTAGTTGAACCAGCGCATGTTGTTCGGTTCGGTGGACGGGTCCCCGGGGTAATGGTACGTGTACTGGTCCCCCTGCCTCCACCAGAAGTTCGTGTACAGGGTGAAGTCGCTCAACAGACGCATGCCGAAGAGCTCCGGCCCGCCCCCCGGCCCCCAGCTCAGGGATGCCCATCCTTTGATGCGCTGGTAATCGCCCCACGCGCCGCGGCTCCTGACGGTTCCCCTTCGGCACGTTGATGTTCGGCGACCCCGGTTCGTAGAGTCTGCTGTATCCGACCTCGCCGGAATACGACCAGTAGATCTCGTGGCTCAGGCCGAAGTTGAAGAATCCGTCGAAATGCGAGTTCGAGTTTGCTTTCGATGCCCCGGACGTCGGAATATCCCGAGTTGCTCACCATGAGCGCCTTCGTGGCCGTACGGGTGGCCGGATAGACCCCCGTGACAACGCCGGCCTCCTCGGAAGCATCCTTGTAGTAGCCCGTCACGTCCAGGCGTATGATGTCGGCGATGCTGTAGTCGACCCCGAGTTCATACTGGATGGTCCGCTCGTATCCCAGGTCCGGGTTGCCGTAGTATCCCTGCCACTCGTCCATGTACGTCGTCTGCTTCGCATACGGGTTCGGTGACGCTGTCCATGACCGTGGTATAGTTGACGAACGGAAATCCGAACATCTTGGTCCACGACGGACGCTGGTAGAAGTGGCCGTAGACCAGGTGGAGAACGGCATAGTCGCTGATCGGGTGGGAGAGGCCGATGCGGGGGGCGACCACGACCTTCGGCCTGGCGCGGACCATTTCCGGCGTCCCCGGGATCCCGTCTGGCGCCCCCGGGTCGTGTCCCGGCGTCCCAACCTGGAAAGCCAGCGGATCGTACATGTTCTTCGGGAGCGGAACGGTTCTGGTCGAAGAAGTCGGTCCGGACCCCGAGGTTCACCACCAACCCCGGCGTCTCGATCTTGTCCTGAAGGTAGACGTTCCCCTCGTAGGGGTTCCCGTCGAACACGTTCATGCTCGTTCGTTCCTCGCCGCTCCCGAAGAAGCGGCGAAGTTCTCGTACGCGAAGTCGTAGGCCTTGAGAGAGAAACCCGCCTTGATGTTGTGCGCCTGCGTGATCTGGTTCGTATAGTCCGCTTTGATCGAGTACGATTGCGACAGGGATTTCGTCCAGGTATGGTTGTAGCTTTCCAGAGTATAGCGCGGGTGCATCGAGATGACGTCCGGCTTCCAGACGTCGATCGGGATCAGGTTCTGACGGTCTGTCCGGTCCAGGCTGATCCTTCAGATAGCTGGCGGTGACCTCATAGAAGGACTGCGCATTCAGAAAGTGGGTCACGCGGCCATAGAGCTGGGTCCAGCTCCGCTGTTCCGGCCACTGCCGGTAGGGAGCGCCGAAGATCGGGCTGTACTTCGCTCGCGCATACTGCTCATCGATCCGCATCGGAGCGAGCCACGACGCCTCCTGGCCGTATTCGGAGGTGTTCATGTTCGTCGCGCCATAGTCCGCACTCTCCGTGCCGCCGACGAACCCGCCGACACGCAGCTTGAAGTCAGGCGTCAGCTTGAAGTTCAGGTAGCCCTGGACGTTGAACTCGGGATTGTACGGGATCGCCTGCGGGAAGATCCCCACGCCCCGCTTGTATCGCCCGGAGACCAGGAAGCTGATCTCTTCGGTGACCGAGCCCAGCAGCGTTCCCTCGTACTCGTACTCGGGGCGGTCCGCGTATTTCGCCAGGGTATCGGAGGGGGTGATCTGCTCGTGCCAGGCGGCTAGCAGTGAATCCGGTTTGAGTTGGTAGTACCGACTGTTCTCGTCGTTGGATTGGGCCGTCCAGTAGTCGATCCCCGTGCTGACGTAGTCGTTGTTCTCCTTGCTGTACATGTTCCGCCCGAAGTGGTAGACCCCCGCCGGGCGCATCCTGACAAGCAAGGTCCCGTGCAGGCCGGAGGGAGCCTCCTTCGACACGATGTTCACCACCTCCGAGCGCCCTTCGCCGTATTCGGCATTGTAGCCGCCGGTCATCACGGAGATCTGTTCGATCGTGGAGGTGTTGAACGAGGAGTAGTTGTCGGAGACCAGTCCGCTGTTCACCGAGAGGTTGTCGAGCATGTACACCGCCTGCACGATCGAACTCCCGCGAACGTATGCCTTCGTGCGTCCGCGCTGCCAGGCCAGCATCGAGTTGTCGGTGAAGATCCCCGCCTGGGTCTTGAGCGCATCCGAGATGGTCCGGAATCCCGACTTCTCGAGCGTCGCACTGTTCACGATCTGCTCGCTCGCCGTGAGGCTCTTGTCGACCACCGGACGTTCGGCGATGATCGTGATCCCCTCCTTTTCGATCGTGGCAGAGTTGAGGGCCACTGTCAGGGTGGTGGTACGGTCCACGGTCACGCCCACCTGCGTCGTGATCACGCTCTCGTACCCCAGCATCGACACGGTAACCGTATAGGTTCCCGGGGGGACCTTCAGGACAAAATACTCCCCGTCAAGATCGGTGACCGCGCCGATCTTCAGTTCCTTCACCGACACGTTCGCGCCCAGGATCGGCTCACCGGTCGTTCGATCGGTGACCTTTCCGGCGATCTTCCCGACGGTGCCACAGAACCCGGGCGATGAGAGCACGAACATGAGGAGAAGGATCAGGATCGGACGGGGGTTCAGCAGGCGGTGCTGGTGGGTCATGGGCGAACTCTCACAGGTGTCTCTCGCGGCAGGGCTGGTGAATGTGCTTTCGGCCGAACATCGATCCGGGGGAGCGGCGGAGGGTCATCCGCACAATCGATTGCGCAAATATGGTTCCTTTTTCCGGCTTTGTCAAGTCCTTTTTTCGATCGGTAAGGGATTCCACTGACAGAGATCACCCCAAAAACCTCAACCATAACCCTCAAGCAGGTGCTCAAGATAGCGGGACTTCATCTGTCTGCTCGCCATGGCCTGTTTTATGGGCGGGAGCTTCAGAATGACCCCCAGGACCGCCGCCATGGCCCGGTGGTTCCAGAGAGCCTGGTTGTCCACCAGAAGGTTCTGCAGTTGCCCCCGCTCGATCGCCATGACCACGGCTTTGTGAGCGGAATTGAGCGGGGTGACCACGCGCTCCGCCCGCCCGGTCAGGCGGATCCCCTGCTCCGGACAGTGGCGCACGCAGACCCCGCAACCGAGACACAACTCCTCGTTCAGCCTCGCCTTGCGCCGGCGCTTCCTCATCGGGTCGCCTGCCGACACAAGCTCCATCGCCTCGACGGCGCAGACGTCAACGCACTTCCCGCATCCGTTGCATACATCCGCATCGATGACCGGGAGGTAGTTCGTGGTGTGCACCGGCATCAGCAATGCGAACCGCTTCGCCGCCAGCATCGCCTCACAACAACACCCGCAACAATTGCAGATGAAATTCACCCCTTCCCGCACGTTTTCCCGAACTGCACCAGGTCCCGATCACGCGCCTCCTGCAGAATGTCGAGCGCCTCGGCTGCGTCGATGGCCCGCGCGATCCCGTGACGGCTGAGGGAATCCGCCGTGCTGTTGAAGGTCAGGCAGTTGCCCATCGGCGCGTCACAGGCCTTTCCGAGATGAGCCATCTTGTGACGGCAGTAGCAGACACCCACCGCACGATGGGTAGCGGACCGGGCGACCTCTGACGCGCGTTCGTGGTCCAGGACGTGTAAACCGGGGGGCAACGCGGTCTCGTGGACGAAAACGCGCCCAAGCTGTGTCTCGCCCCGCGTGAAGAGGTCTTTGATGAATTCCTCCTCGACGTTGAGGTACTGGTAGAGCAGCTCCGCCAGCACCTTCTGGTCCAGATCCTCGCGCACGCGCATCATGGAGAACTCGAAGAAACCGGCCATCGGGGGAGGGAGCGTGTAGAACGTCTCGCCACCGGTCTCGCTGTCGACCAGGATCCCCCTCCCGGCCAGCCCATCCAGGACCGTGCGCGCCTCCCCGATCGACTTCCGCCAGAGGCGCGCAGCCGTCCCGGCGGTGAACGGGCGGATCGGCAGCAATGCCACCAGCCCGGCCTCCTGCTCCGTGAAAAGCATGGCAAGGATCTTGAACAGCAGGTCGGATGCAGGTGCTCCCTGAGGGAACCGGTTCAACCGGTCTACGAGCCGGCCATACGCGGAGCGTGACGTGAGATGGGCCATGCCTATATCAGGGTCCCTTCCTTCCACCCGAGTTTCACGATGTCGATCCTCCTGAGATCGGCCACCCCGATCCCGTGACGGGTCTCCGCGGCGGCGATGTGCCTGACCGGGGGCCGCATCGGCGACTCTTCCTTGAAGTACTGACGCCTCTTCGCCTCGAGGATCTTGAGCCCTACCGCATCCACCGCCACCGGATCGGTCCCGACGAGCATCCCTCCGTACGGCCAGGTGAATTCGCGGTCAAAATGGTGCGGCCCCAGGCAGTGGAACTGCGGCGTCAGCATGACCAGGACGTTCAGTCTCGTCTTTCCCTTTACCGCGGGGTAGTTCCAGATGGCTCCCAGATCGATGCACGAGTCGGCGTGGTAGTCGGGAGGACTGGCAGTGAACATGATGTAGTTCTTGAGCAGTCCGCCCACACCAGACCAGTGGTGAGCGCGCAGGGGACGGATGTTGACAAGCCCTGTGGCCCGCTGGAAGACCGGGTTTGAGCGGACCCCCCGGTCATCGATCGCGATCTCTTCACGGGCCACCCCTGCCTTCACCAGCCGCTCCACAAGCGCCTGCTCAAGTTCCACCGGGGTCCTTAGCGATCGCCAGACGTTGGTTTTGATCCCGAAAACGTCGCCCGGCATAGCGATCGTCTTCCATGCCTCGTCCACGGTGTCTCGTTCAAAGAGCTGCGTGACAGACCGGTCAAGCATCTCCTCGAGCACGTTTCCCGCAACGGCTCCGCCGCTCGATACGGCCCTTTCGTGACGGATGAGGATCACCCGCGCTCGGCCCCTCGCTTCTTGCGGATCGAACAGCGGGATCCCGGCGCCCGCGGCGAACGCCACCGCACCGGTGCGCCGGAGAAAGTCCCGGCGTGTCAGCGCTCCATCGTTCATGGCAACCTCCTGAGAACGTTCTTCACCACGTCCTGTCCACCCGACTTTGTCCGCGCATCGAACATCAGAACGAGGAAGTCGGCCTTCCTCCTGCAGAGGGTCCACTTCCCGTTCTCGGCACGGATGATCCCTTCATCCTTTGTATCGGGCATGTACGCCGCACAGAACTTCCCGAACGCCTCTGCCGCCTCGCCGCTCCCGGGATAACGGACGATCAGAAGGACACTCCTGTCCCCCTTCATCCGTGCCATGACCGCCTCGGTCTGCATGTCCAGGTCAAGAATGTTGGCATCCGAGAGATAGAAGTGCGCATTCAGGATCTCGTGGCGGTAGAGATACCGTACAGTGGTGGGGACATACTCCCCTCGTGGCAGGTACTGAAGGATCTGCGGGCGTGTACCGTCGCTGCCGATCGCCGTCGAGATGGCCCTGCCCGTCTCAAGGACCCCGGCCTTCGCCTCCCCCTGTTCGTTCTCCACTCGAACGCAGACGAAATACCGTGATCTCCAGAAGGTCAGCAATCCGCTCTTGTACTCCCCCTCCTGGCCGACGGTTGCTTCCGGGCCCCGTCCTTTCATGTAGGTGTTGACACCGAACGCACTTCTGTCGGACCCCATATCGAAGATCTCGACGAGGACCTCCTCCTGCCCGGGTCTGGCATACCGTTGCACCAGAAGCTCCCGGAATCCGTACGCAAGGTAGATCTCCCCCGCCCCATCCATGTAGTCGAAGATCTCCCGTCCGGCATACTTCCGGTAGGGTTCGGCGGGTTGCCACTGGTTCACTGCCGAAGGAAGGAAGGCGACCATGGCGGAATCCTCCGGTGTCGTCGCAACGTCAGGACACAAGGCGAGAAGCAGAAGCAAGGGCAAGGGCATGGACAGGTACCCTCGGTATGGGTATCTCCAGCATAGATAGTGAACGTTTCGCGCCCAAGCAAGGGGGTGCCAGAGCGATCGGGTCCATCCGAATTGAGCTTTTGCCTGCAATCCGATATCTTGCGGGGGTCCTCTCACACCGTATGGACCTCCTATGATCCGCCCGATGCCACCGAAACCCCTCACGAGACCGCTGCTCCTCGTTCTCATGGCGATCCTCCCCATGGTTGTCCCGGCACAGGAAGCGACCGTGTCGGAGCGACGCGAGACGATACGCACCTATCCTTTCGGGGACCCGGATCCGGTTCCGCGGATGGGGAACATCTACCCCTACTTCCGGTTCCAGGGCTACAGCATCACCCCCGCCGACCGGCCGTGGAAGATCGTCACGCTGGAGAACCGGTACATCCGCGTACTCGTCGCGCCGGAGATCGGCGGCAAGGTCCTGGGGGCGTACGAAAAATCCACCGGGCGCGCGTTCATCTATCATAACCGGGTGATGAAGTTCCGGGAGATCGCGATGCGCGGCCCCTGGACATCCGGCGGGATCGAATTCAACTTCGGCGACATCGGCCACGCACCGACGACGTCGAATCCGGTGGACTACGTCACCCGGAAGAATCCCGACGGGAGCGTCAGCTGCATCGTCGGAGCACTGGACCTTCCGTCGCGGACCGAGTGGCGGGTCGAGATCCGCCTCCCCGGCAACAGGGCGATGTTCGAGACGCGGTCATTCTGGTTCAACCCCACGGATCTCTCCACGTCGCTGTACCACTGGACGAACGCGGCCGCGGACGCCGATTCCACACTGCAGGTCCTCTATCCGGGAAAGAACTTCATCGGACACGGAGGCGAACCGTCGGATTGGCCGGTCGACCCGCAGGGACGGGACCTCTCGTACTACCGGAACAACGCCTTCGGCTCGTACAAGTCGTACCACGTGGTGGGCACCTACACCGATTTCTTCGGCGCGCGCTGGGGTGATTTCGGCGTGATCCACTGGTCGCCGTATACCGAAAAGCCCGGGAAGAAACTCTGGATCTGGGGTCTCTCGCGGGAAGGGGAGATCTGGAAGGATCTCCTGGCCGATCCACCCAACTCGCAGTACGTCGAGATCCAGTCGGGTCTCCACTTCAACCAGGCGGCCATGCCGAGCAGCCGGACCCCGTTCAAACACATGACCTTCCTCCCGCACAGCTCCGAGGTTTTCTCTGAATCCTGGTTCCCCTTCAAGGGACTCGACGGGGTAACGCGAGCGACGCCCGAGGGAGTCCTGCAGGTCCGGCCGGTGTCCGGAGGGATCGCGCTGGCATTCTGTCCGACGGGCCCCTTCCGCGACCGCATTTCGGTGACCACCGGGGGGACGGTCCGGTACTCCCGCGTCGTTGCGCTGCAACCGCTGGAGACATTCAGGGATTCGGTCCGTCTTCCCGCCGGCGAGTACGAGATCCGCATCGGGAACGTGCTGCGCTACAGCAGCGACGAAGAGGCTGGCCGGCTGCTCGAGCGGCCGATCGAAGAAGCCACGCCCATGGACTGGAACTCGGCCCACGGCCGCGAGGTGGAGGCGCGCGAACTGGCGCGTCAGCGGGACTATGCGGGCGCACTTGGATCCTACCGCGCTTCTCTGTCCGTCGAACCGACCTACATCCCTTCCCTCTCGGGCGCGGCGGAGCTGCGCTACCGGCGGATGGAATACGACTCGGCGCTTGCCCTGACGCTGCGAGCGCTGGCAGTGGACACGTATGATGCGGCTTCGAACTACCTGCATGGTCTCGTGCAGAGAGCGCGTGGAAGAACGTTCGACGCCCGGGAGGCGTTCGGCATCGCGGCACGGTCGAGGACCTACCGCCCGGCAGCTCTCCTGCAGCTCGCCGAGCTGGCGTACGCCGACAGCGACCTTGCAGGCGCAATATCATTCGCCCGGCGCGCCCTGGAGAACGACGTCACCAACGTGGGCGCGCACCGTCTTCTGGCCGTTGCCCACCGCCGCGCCGGCCACCGGAAGAACGCCGCTGAAGCCACAAAGGCGATGCTGGCAACCGATCCCCTGAGCCACTTCGCACGATGCGAGGAGTACCTCGGCTCCCGGTCGAAACAGGCTCTTGCCGAGCTTCACCGGAGGGGTCCGCAGCGAGCTTCCGCACGAGACCTATCTGGAACTCGCCTCATACTACATGCGGCCTCGGCCTCTGGGACGATGCGCGTGAGGTGCTCGCGCTCTCGCCCCGACAGATGCTGGTCGACCTCTGGGCCGCACATGCTGCCTGGAAGACCGGGGACCACAGGCAAAGCTCCGCCCTGCTTGACCGTGCTCTTGCCGCCGACCCGGCGTTCGTCTTCCCTCACCGACAGGAAGATGCTGCCGTCCTCCGGTGGGCCCTGGCACAGAAGGAGCACTGGAAGTCGCGTTACCTCCTGGCCCTGCTCTACTGGCATTACGACCGGACGAATGAGGCAGGGGAACTGTTCGCGAGCTGTGCCCTGAACCCCGATTTCGCCCCGTTCTATCTTGCCCGGGCGTCGTTCTTCAAGGGCGATCCGGCCGGCGCACTGCGCGACCTCCGGGAAGCCCATCGCCGGGCCCCCGGCGAATGGCGGACCTCCTCACTGCTGGCAACGCACCTGAACGAACAGGCGGACCACGAGGAGGCTCTCCGCGTCTGCACCGACGCCACCGCGCGGTTTCCGGAGAGCTATGTGCTGAAGTTCCTGCTGGCGCGGACCATGGTCATGGCCGGACGGTACGCGGCTGCTCGCTCCATCCTTGACACACTCGTCATCCTCCCGTTCGAAGGCTCAAGGATCGGCCGGGAGATCTACCGGCAGGCCTATGTGCTCGAGGCCGCGTCAAAATTGCGCGCCTCGGATCCGGTCGGAGCTCGCGGACTTCTCGACCGCGCCCGGCTCTGGCCCGAACGCCTCGGTGCCGGGAAACCGTACGCCGCCGACGACAGGATGGAGGACTATCTCGAGGCACGCATCCTCCGTGCACAGGGGGATACCGCCGGTTCACTCCGCCTGCTGAAGAAGGTCGTGGACAATACCCGGGCACTCTGGCCCGCCGGATCCACCTATCCACCTGATCGGGGCGCTGGCCCTGCGCGACCTCGGGAATGCCGGCAGAAGCGGAGAAGATGCTTACCGATTGGACCAAGAGCGAAGCCGGAAATGAAGTCGCTGCCTGGTCTCTGCGCGTCTTCCGCAGGGAAAAGACAGGCGACATGGAATCGCGCCTCAGCTCTTCGCTCCTTAACCCGTCGAGCGGAGACCAGGAATTCCTTCTGCTCGTCGGGGTCTCGAGGTCGGTCGGTCTGTAGCGATCACCCCGGTCGTCCCTCTCGGGGCCCCCGGGGAATGCGTTCACCCATCAGAGGACCATCAGATGCGATCGATCGGGATCCTTTCCGGCCTGGCGTTGCTGGCCGCGGCCGCCCTCTCCCAGGTGCCATCGTCCCCCTTCTACGGAACAGGGTCCTGGAACGCTGATTCGCTCGGCAACCACCGGGTGGTCCTGAGAGTCGGAGAAAAGACCGATGCGGCGTTCGCGGACATCCTCTGGCGGCGACGCGATCGTCATCCAGATCACAAGCAGGTGATCATCGTCGATTCGGCGTCCGGCGAGCAGATCGTCAACGCGAAATGGCTGCACATCGACCGGGAGCGTGGCACGGCGGTCTTCCAGACCCCGTCCGCCCCCGGGACCTACTTCGTCCACTATCTCCTCTACCGTACGAAGGGCTCCTCCAACTACCCGCGGGGGTTCTACGTCCCTGCAGCGGAGACAGCCTCGCCCGAATGGACGGCCGGCATGACGCCGGGCCGGATCGCAGGGTTGCCGAGGGCCCGCGTGGTCCGGTTCGAGTCGACCGATGATCTCAACACCTTCTTCCCCATGGAGGTGATCGCCACAGCCGGGGAAATGGCAAAGTTGCGACGGGCACACCCGGCCCCGCTCCTCCTCTTCCCCGAGGACCGGTCACATTCGATCCGGATGACCGCCGATCTCCCCGCCCACTGGGCCGCCACAGGTCCCTCCGGGCGATATGCGGGAGTGGCTCACCAGGGCGAATACTTCACCTTTCAGATCGGCGCTTTCGCATCGCGGCGGAGGGTCACCATCGCCGGGGTGGTCATGGACGAACTTCGCGATGCCCGGGGACACATGCTGAAGGCTGAACGGTTTTCGAGCTTCAACACCTCGGGGCGCGACTGGCGGGGGGCCCCCTTCGAGCGCGCGATAGACATCGACTCGGGCCACGTCCAGGCGCTGTGGTGCGGCATCGATATCCCGGACAACCAACATCCGGGGACATACACCGGGAAGATGACGATCGTTCCGGAGGGGCTGCCTCCCCAGAAGATACAGCTCTCGATCACGGTCAAAGACACGGTCGTCCCCGCTCACGGCGACGACATCCCCGGGAACCTCACCAGGCTGCGCTGGCTGAACTCGATCCTCGCCCAGGACGACAGCCTGATCCAGCCCTTCACTCCTGTCATGCGGACCGCAGACACACTGCGGATCCTCGGACGGTCGGTGGTCCTTGCCCCCAGCGGTCTCCCCGCGGCGATCACCAGCACCTTTTCGCCGGAGGTCACCTCCACAGGGCATACTCCCCGGCGTGTGCTTGCCGCTCCGATCGTCCTTGTCGTGAGCGATTCGCTCGGTAATGATCTGCGATGGGAGGACCGCGGCCTGCGCTTCACCGGTGCCGGGCCGGGGGTGATTCGGTGGGCCTCCAACGCCGCGACAGGGCCGTTCGACGTGGAACTCCGCGGGCGTCTGGAATGCGACGGCTTCGCCGATTTCGAGATCACGCTCACGGCGCGAAAGGCGGCGGCGCTTCGGGATATCCGGCTGGACATACCGGTCGATCCCGCTGCGGCGCGGTACGCGATGGGATTGGGCGTCAAGGGGGGCTACCGGCCGCGGACGCTCGATTGGCACTGGCAGAGATCCCTGAACCAGGATGCGCTCTGGCTGGGGGACGTGAACGCGGGTTTCCAGTGCAGCTTCCGCGACTCGAACTACGAGCGGCCGCTCAATACCAACTTCTATCTCTCCAAACCGCTCAACATGCCCGCTTCCTGGGAGAACGGTGGCAAGGGAGGCATCCGTTTCGTCCCTTCACCGGACAGCGTCGTGGTGCTCCGGGCCTATTCCGGTGAGCGCCGGGTCAGGGCCGGAGAGCGGCTGCACTACTATTTCAGCCTTCTGCTCACGCCATTCAAGACCATCTCTACCGACCGGCAGTGGGCGACGAGGTTCTATCATCGTTATGAGCCGGTCGAACGGATCTCTGCAAAGGGAGCCAACACGATCAACGTCCACCACGCGACGGAGATCAATCCGTACATCAACTATCCCTTCCTCCGCCCTGCCGCGATGAAGGCCTACGTCGACTCCGCGCATGCCATCGGATCCAGGGTGAAGATCTACTACACCGTGCGCGAGCTCTCCAACCGCGCCCCCGAGATGCCCATGCTCCGCAGCCTCGGGACGGAGGTCCTGTCCGGCGGCCCCGGAGGCGGATTCAGCTGGCTGCAGGAGCATCTCGATACGAACTACATCGCCGCCTGGTTCGTTCCGGAGCTGAAGGACGCCGCGGTGATCAACAGCGGGATCTCCCGCTGGCACAACTACTACGTCGAGGGGCTGGACTGGCTGGCGAGGAACGTGGGGATCGACGGTCTGTACATCGACGACGTGGCATTCGACCGGACGACGATGAAACGGGTGCGCAAGACCCTCGACCGGCACCGGCCGGGCGCGCTCATCGATCTCCATTCGGCGAACCAGTTCAATCCGCGCGACGGTTTCGCCAGCAGCGCGAACCTCTACCTGGAGCACTTCCCCTACATCGACAGGCTCTGGTTCGGCGAATACTTCGACTACGACTCACGGCCCGACTACTGGATGGTCGAGATCTCCGGGATCCCCTTCGGACTCATGGGGGAGATGCTCGAGAAAGGCGGGAACCCGTGGCGCGGAATGGTCTACGGCATGACCGCGCGGCTCCCCTGGGCGGGGGATCCATCGCCTATCTGGAAGGCGTGGGATGATTTCGAAATGCAGGGGAGCAGGATGGTCGGATACTGGTCCCCGGACCTGCCGGTCAAGACCGGCCATCCCGATCTGCTGGCCACCGCGTACATCAAGCCCGGAAAGACACTGGTCGCGTTGGCCAGCTGGGCGCCGGACAGCCTCCGCTGCGACCTCTCCATGGATTGGCGCAGGCTGGGGATCGATCCGCAGGGGGCAACACTTCACGCGCCGGCCATCGCCGGGTTCCAGGAAGAACGACGTATTCGCCCCCGGGGAGCCTATGCCGATCGCTCCGGGAAAAGGCTGGCTGCTTGTGGTATCCGGGCGGTAGCCTACTTCCGGTCAAGAACGATCAGGAAACCCTTGCCCGCGGGAATGGTCACCCGCTCAAGAGACGCGAATGACCGTTGCCTCCTGGAAATCCTTGATGGGTGGCACCGTGACTCGTGCACTGCGATAGCCGAGCTTCTGCCAATCCACTGCCAGCGAAACGATCTGATCCTCCTTCCCCCATGCAGCGACCGCAACGATGCTTCTCTCCTTCCCACGGTAGACCGTCGCCTTCACAAGGGGATTGTCGCTTTTCACAGGACACGCGGGATCCCAGTACCCGATCATCAGTGTCGAATCGATGTGCACGGCATCCCAGAACTTCCAGAGTTCGGAGGGATCCCCGGCCCACCCCGGCCTGTTGGTGATCCCGTAAACCATTCCGCGCCACGGATTCCCCGCGTTGTTCAGCATCTGCCCCGTCACTCCGAAAGGGATGCCTGACACTTCGATCAGCCAGTGGTCCGGCAGGCGGTCATAGTCCCGCATCTCCCCGATCCAGACGAGGTCGATGTAGGGCAACAGGTCCATGTACAGGTTCAGGCAGTTCGTGAAGCCCGCCATGGCGTTGAAGTGATTCCAGCTGTGGAAGTCGATCCTCCCCTGCGGCCGGTACCGGTCGATCAGTTTCCTGGCGCGGCGGAGCGTCAGCCGGTCGAGCGCGGAATCGTCGATGTAGACGCCGTCGATCCCGAGGTGTCCGAGCATCCAGTCGAGCCCGCCGATGTAGAAATTGTTCAGGCGGCTGTCGGGGGTGGTCAGCACCGCCAGGTCCAGTTCCCCCGCGAACCGCCCCTCCTTGATGACGTTCAGCCAGGCAGGGATGTACCGCTCCTTCAGGTTCTTCTTCAGCCACTCGTCCGGGCCGTTGGGGTTGATGATCGTGGAACAGGCGTTGCCCGGACCGGGATAGATCACCTCTCCGTTCAAACTGAACAACGGCCAGAACTCCGGGAGATTCTTCGTGAGTTCCCGGGTAGTATAATAGAGCTTCAACCGCTTCTGGTGCTTGTGAGCGTCTTTCGCCAGATCCTTCAGTGCCTCGACGTTCTCGTCAAGGTAAGGATAGTTGATGAAGGGGTAGAGATCCTCGGCGTGGTGGATATTGATGATGTTCGCCCCCACGCTGTCGGCCATCCTGACCTTGGACCCCGCCACCGTCCCGCCGCCGTGGAAGTACCGGTCCTTCCAGCGGACGTTCCGGTCGACGAGCTTGAGCGGGGTGACAAGCAGATCGTAGTCAAAGGAGAGGACCTGTCCCGGCACGAGTTCGCGCGGACCCGAATACGCGTCCATCAGGACAGTCGCGCCGGATTCCGTGACCTTCACCCCGCCCTTTCCGTCATTCCCCCACGAAGGGGGGAGCCGGAGCGGCCCGTAGGCATAGTAGATATTGATGAGGGGCCGAACGTAGTTTTCCGCTTTCCACGTGAACCGCACCCCGCCGTTGACGCCGCCGAGCCAGAGCATATCCTGGTTCTTCGTGGTGTCCCAGTGCCAGTCCCAGGAGGCGGGCCGGACCCCCCCTTCGTGACCCAACCCCATCATGTACGGTACCCTCTCGCGATGCAGCGGGGCGAGCAGGCGGATGTCCCTGACGTGCAGCGGGGCTTTTGCCGTCAGCTGTAGCCGGTACGCCATGTGGCCATCGTAGTCCAGGCTCCCGTCCACCCGGAGATCGCACTCCGGAGCAGTCGAAACGACGCTCCACTGCTGAGTGGATCCCATCGCTCTGGAGAACTTCACTCCCCGCGGGAGGAACCGCACCAACGCACCGTCCTTCCGTTGCACAACGAATTGGAGCGGAGCGGAGAGCATGGAGGTCGCCCAGGATGTCAGGAACTGGTTGGACGGCTCGAAGGAGGTGAGGATCTGGGCAGGCAACCCTGTGGTATCGATGTCGACGGTGCGGCCGAGGATCTTGAGGCGAGTGCCCTCCCGGCGGATCGGCTGGAACCCCCTCGTGATCTTCGCATCGGCGCCGAGGGTGCTGTTCAGCCAGCTGAGGCGCGACAGGCTCTTCCCCCCGTCAAGACCGTGGTTCTTCACCGCCGCCCCGGTCACCGTCAGGATCACCCGGACCGTGAACGGTTTCACGTTGGCGGCTCCGATGGTCACCCGCGCTTCATAGCGGCCGCGTGCGTTCACGGGGAGGTCCGCGCCGAACCAGAGCGGCTGAACCCTCCCGGGCGCCACATCGACAGACTTGTGCATCTGCTTCCCCTGGTGGTCCGTCCCTTCGGTGTTGAAGCAGGTGATCGGCACGCCGCCGGCCATCGACCCTTTCCTGAGAGTCTCTGCATGAACCGCGAGGTTCGAAAGACGCCGACCGGTGGGCATAGATCCCGATCTGAAAGACATAGTACTCTCCTGGCCTGGCCCCGGCCTCGAACTCCTCCAGTTGCTGGCGGGTTCGCCACGGCCCAGGACTCCGGGATGGCATCAAAGACCCTGATCGGACGCTCGCGCGGCTCGGGAAAGGCCAAGAAATCCAGGTCACGATTCGCCTCGAACAGCTTCTCCAGCGATGCCGGGGACGCCGGCACCATCACCCCGGCACTTGTGTCCGGCCGAATGGTGGCGCCGGCGACTGCGGAAAAGAAAAGAAGATGAGGAGAGCGAAGACGTTGAACGGGCGCATAAGACCCTCTGTACGGTGATCGCAGGTGAGACGGCGGCTGGACGTTGGATGCCCTGAGAGTAGCGCAAATGGGGCCGAATGTCAAGGTTTCCTGCAGAAGACCCTTTGCATTCTTCGTTGCGTCTCTTTATTATGGTATGAAGCATTCTCCCCGATCCCCCATTAGTGGAATGGAGGCACATATGAAACCCTCCTTGTGGACTTTGCCGCTCATCCTGCTGTCGCTTCTGTGTGTTTCGTTCGTTCTTGCCCAGCCGCAACTTCCGGTCCCCAACCCAGTCCTGCAGCCACGGTCTCGCAGACGGTCGGTATCGCCCAGGTACAGGTCAATTATCATCGGCCTGGGGTGAAAGGACGCGAGGTCTGGGGAAAGATGGTCCCCTATGGAGAGGTCTGGCGCGCGGGAGCGAACGAGAACACGACGATCACCTTCTCGCATGCCGCCCGTGTCCAGGGGAAGCCGGTGCCCGCCGGGACCTACGGCGTACACATGATCCCGACAGCCAGGGAATGGACATTGATCCTCAGCACCAACGCGACGTCGTGGGGAAGCTACTTCTACAAGGAATCGGAAGACGCCCTCCGCGCACCGATCACACCCGTCGCTGCGGGACCCTGCGAATGGCTGCAGTACGAGTTCAGCGAGCTGACCGACACCAGCGTGGTGCTCTCGCTCTGTTGGGAGAAGCTCCGCATTCCGATCCAGATCGGTTTCGACACCCCCGCGCTCGTGTATGAGCATGCGGGGAGTGTCCACCTGCCGCGGTCCCGCAGGGTTCACGTGGCAGGGCTTCAACCAGGCTGCTGCCTACTGCGCGCGGATGAACATGCACCTGGATCAGGCACTCGCCTGGGTGGACGAGTCCATCGGTCTGAACGAGAACTTCACCAACCTCCGCACCAAGGCGACCATCCTGGAAAAGACCGGAAAGGCTCCGGAAGCCGCCGCATTGCGCGAACGGTCCATGGCGCTTGCCACCGAGGCCGAGATCAACGCCCTCGGCTACACCTACCTGCAGGGCGGGAAGAACAAAGAGGCCATCGAACTGTTCCGGAAGAACGTCAAAGACCACCCGGAATCCTGGAACGTTTTTGACAGCCTCGGTGAAGGGCTTGCGGCCGCCGGCGACACGAAAGGGGCCATCGAGAACTATCAGAAGGCGCTGGCGATGGTGAAGGATGCGGCCAACAAGAAGCGGATCACCGACACCATCACCAAACTCAAAGCCGGGAAGTAGGGAGAGGCAGCACGCAGGGGTCTATGGAGAGATCAGGGATCGTCTTCCACATTCAGAGGTTCTCCATTCATGATGGACCGGGCATCCGCACCACGGTATTCCTGAAAGGATGCTCGTTGCGCTGTTTCTGGTGCCACAATCCCGAGGGAAGGCGGCCGCGGCCGGAGATCCGGTACAGCGCGGAACGTTGTTTGACCTGCGGCGCGTGCGTGGACGCCTGTCCGAACCACGCCCACGCGATCACAGGGGGGATCCACACGTTCGACCGCGACGCCTGCCGGATGGCGGGCGAGTGTGTGGAGGTCTGCTTTTCCGGCGCCCTGGAACTGAACGGCCGCTCGATGACCGCGGAAGAAGTGATCGTGGAGGTCTCCCGCGACCGGGCGTTCTATCGCAATTCGGGAGGCGGCGTCACACTCTCGGGCGGCGAACCGTCGTCTTTCAGGGGAGTTCTCGCGACAGATCCTCGAAGCTCTGCAAGGCCCGGGAGATCCACACCGCCATCGAGACCTGCGGCGACTCTCCCTGGGAGGTCTTCGAAAACCTCCTGCCGGTCACCGATCTCTTCATGATGGACCTGAAGTTGCTCCCCTCGGCCAGACACCAGGAAGTGACCGGGAGGCCGAATGCGCGCATCCTGGAGAACGCCCGGCGACTGGCGCGCACCGGCGTGCCGATGATCTTCCGCACACCGGTCGTCCCGTCGGTGAACGACACGGACGAAGAGATCGGGGCCATCGCGGCGTTCATCCGCGCGATGGCGGACGAACGAAGTTCCAACGGACACGCCCGCGGGGGACCCTCAGTTATGAACTGCTCCCGTTCCACGCGCTGGCAACGGACAAGTACCGGAGCCTCGGAATGGAGTCCCCCGCCGCGGGGCTGACCCCTCCCGCGCCCCAGACCATGGAACGGCTCCTTGCGGTCGCACAACGTCACGGCATACCCGTCAGACTACCATAGGACACACGATGGATCCCCACGACACCACCATTCGATACGGCCCGAGCATCATTGACCTATCGCGAACGCCTCGACGCGCCTGCGGGCCACAAAGGCCCGGCACACCGAGGAGAAGTGGGAGGTGATCGGGCACATGGACATGGACGACCACGGGATCGTCCTTCCGCCTCCTGAGTGGCGAAAGGTCATCGTGGTCACGAGCGGTTCGGGGTTCTCGATGACCGACGTGCTGTTCAACGACTTCGAGCCGAAGAGCAACCATCCGCGCGGCGGATTCTTCGGCGCGCGGGCGTGCGGCGAGAACTTCCGCGCGTTGCTCGAGATGCACCCCGCCTACCTCGACCCGATGAGCTCGCTGGCCGGCGGGCACATGGTCAACTTCCTCTCGTATCGCAACCCGCAGTGGAATCCGGATTTCGACTTCGCCCACCTCCGGGAAGAGACAGACCGGTACAAGCTCGCATCCGGGGATCGGGGCGGTCCAGCATTTCTGCCAGGACATGACCATCGGATTCGAGCTGGGATGGGGGGGGCTTGCTCGAAAAGATCCGCGTACTACAGGACGGTGAACACCGACGAGGAGGCCAGGAGCTGTACGACGGGCTGGAGCATTGCGTCCTGGGCATGCAGAACTGGATCGGGCGCACACGCCGCGGCGGCGCAGGGAGATGGCGGCAGCGGAGGAGCACCCGCAACTCCGGGCCAACCTGCTCGAGATCGCCGAGATCAACGAGCGGCTGGTGACCGAGCCGCCGAGGACCTTCCGCGAGGCGTGCCAGTGGATGCTCTGGTACCAGATGGCCGGCAAGATGTACAACATGCAGCGGCTCGCTGGGCCGGCTCGACCAGTTCCTCTACGCCGTACTACGAGCGGGACAGCGCAGCCGGGATCCTGACCGACGAGGAGGCGATGTTCCACATCGCCTGCCATTTCCTCATGGACACCAGCTACACCCAGCTCGGCGGACCAGACGCCGAGGGCAGCGACACGACCAACCGGCTCTCGTACCTGATCCTGGAGGCGGCGCACCGGCTGAGGATCCCGGCGAACATCGGCGTCTGCGTCGGGCGAGAGTGTCGACCCCGGGCCTGCTGCGGCGCGGCGTCGAGATCCTGTTCGAGGACAAGACCGGGATCCCGAAGTTCCTCGGGGTCGACAGGACCAGCGAGGGATTCGCCAGGAACGGCTACCCGCTCGAGCTGGGACGCGAGCGGGCCTACTCCGGCTGCCACTGGTGCGCGATCCCCGGCCGGGAGTACACGGTCAACGACTGCGTCAAGATCAACTTCGGCGGCGGTCTTCGACGTCGCGCTCCGGGAGATGATGGCCGACCCGGCGGTTCAACCCCGCATCGAGGACCTCTGGGAGCGCTTCGACAAGCACCTGCGGCGGGCCGTGGAGGTGATCGCCGAGAGCCTGGAGTTCCACATGGACCACATGTACCGAGGTCTTCCCGGAGCTGGCACTGGACCTGCTCTGCCACGGCCCGATCGAGAAGGGCAGGGACGCCTCCCACGGCGGGGTCGAGTTCTACAACCTCTGCGTCGACGGCGCGGGGCTGGCCACCGTGGCCGACTCCTTCGCCGCGCTCGAGCAGCGGGTCGAGCAGGAGGGGCGGCTGACCTGGGCCGAGATGCTCCGGCTGCCTGGACACCGACTGGGCGGGCGCCGAGGAGAGCGGCGCGGCTGATGATGAAGAGCGATCCCGCGCTACGGCTGCGGCGGCTCGCGGGCGGACGAGTAGGGCATGCGATCTCGCAGGCGTTCACCGGGTTGGTGAAGGAGAAGCCGACGCCGCACGGATTCAACATGATCCCCGGGCTCTTCTCCTGGGCCGCACACATCCTCATGGGGAAGGACGTCGGCGCGACGCCGAACGGCCGGCATGCGCAGGCGCCGATCTCGCACGGAGCGAACCCCGATCCCGGGTTCCGCGAGCGACGGCGCGCCGACGGCGATGGCGGTGGCGATCGCCGCGGTGCAGCCGGGCTACGGCAACACGGCGCCCATGCAGCTCGAGCTTGATCCAGGGATCGCCCGCGCGAAGAGGACGTCGAGCAAGGTGGAGCGGGCTGATCCGGACCCACTTCGACCTCGGCGGGACGCAGATCAACATGAACATCCTCGACAAGGAGAAGATCCTCGAGGCGCACAAGGATCCCGTCGAAGTACCCCGACCTGGTCGTCCGCGTGACCGGCTTCAGCGCCTACTTCGCCAGCCTGTCTCCCGCGATGCGGCAGATGGTGGTGGACCGGATCCTGGCCGAAGGAATAGCCGATGAGTCCACACGGACCGACCCCGCCGCGAGCAGGTTCCTCCGTGACGTCCGGACTGCGGGACCCCGATCCGCCGGTCCCGGTGGTTTCTCCGTTCCTCCCCCATCCGACGTCGTCGTCCGGACGCACTCCGGGCGCTCCGGCTTCCCGCGTCCGGCGACCCGGTGCGCCGACGAGATCACGCTGTCGCGCGAGCTCGGGTACGAGCCGATGTTCATGACCGAATGCGCGGGGCTGATTTTCGACTGGCGGACCGACGAATCCCGCTCCACCCCCGACACGGCGTTGCAGGTGATCCCGACCGCCGGCGGGGAATGGACTACCGGACGCCCGCGGGCAGGAGATCCCCTGGAGCGACGACACCCCCTGCCCGGTGCAGAACGCCCGGGACCACGGGATGTTCGTGCAGGTCTGCGAGCAGGTCGGGACGGAAGACCGACCGCATCCGCGCCTATTTCCGCGAATGGCGCGCGAGGGTGGGAGAGAACGGGGTCATCGTGCTCGGGCATCCCCACCCCTCGTGGCTCGGGTACCAGATCAATCCCACGAACATCTTCTTTCACTGGACCGATCTGCACGACGAGTATCGTACGGAGCATGGAGGCGGTGTCGGAGGCCGCGATGGTCGTGATGTCGGATCGCCATGGAGGAGGGGATCGATTTCATGAGCGATTCCAGCTACGGCCTGGAGATGACCTCCCCCGCGCTCTTCGCCGCAATGGATCTTCCGTACATCCAGAGGTTCGCGCCGGTGGACCCACGAGCGGGGCGGCTGCTTCTGGTATCACAACTGCGGCTATCACCCGTCAGCTGATCCTGGACGGGACGTTCGACACCCTCGGGGCCGACCTGATCGAGACCATCGCCCCCCCCCCGGAGGGGGACAACGATCTGGCCGAATCGCGGCGGGCCCTCGCCCGAACGGTCTGCAGCAAGGGGAATCTCAGTCTCCGGCACGCTGCGCGACGGCACGCCGGACGAGGTCGTCGCGCGCCACGCGCGAGATCGTGTCCGCGCGTCGCGGGCTATCCGCATATCTTTTCGACCGCCGACGCGGTCCTCCCGGGCACTCCGCCCGAGAATTTCATCGCCTTTGTCCGCACCGTGCAGGAGACCGTGGGGAGGTAACCATCCACCGGAGGTGTTTCGCCCGAAAGTCGATCGTCCCATGAAACGTCACCGCCCTGCTTCCTCGCCTGTGTCTTGGCCATCTGTTCCTGAGTTCCTGCGGCAAGAAGGACGATGTCGTCGAGGTCCAGTTCTGGAATTTCGGCGGCACGCCCCACTACATCGAATGGGTCCGCGCGCGGATCGACACGTTCAACGCCACGCACCCGGGGATCCGGATCGTGCAAGAGCGACAAGAGCTGGAACATGATCCGCGAGATCCTCTACGCCAATTTCAGCGCCGGGAAGGGTCCGGACATCATGACCCTGCACGCCAACTATGCCGCGGAATTCGGCGGGGCGGGTCTCTTCTACCCGGTCAACACGTTCCCCGACTGGCCCGAAGTGAAGAGCTGGTATCTCCCCCACGTCCTGGAATCGACCCGGTTCCGGGAAAACTACTACGGCCTGCCCGGCTCCGCGATCGCGTTCGTGCTGATGTGCAACAAGGAGTTGTTCGACCGGGCGGGGGTCGAAGCCGCCCCGGACCTGGAAGGAGTTCCGCGAAGCGGCCCGCAAGCTCTGACGAAAGACCTGGACGGCGACGGGATCCCCGACCAGTACGGACTTGTCCTGATGGGCGGGGACAAGGGAGGGTTCGCCTACCGTCTGATCCCGTTCTTCCTGAAGGCGGGAGTCGATGTCATGAGCGCCGACACGACGAAGATCGCTCGTTCAACGATCCGCGGGGAGTGGCGGCGCTGCGGCTCTTCGCGGACATGTACCAGGTGGACCACTCCATCACGCCCGGCTTCCTCGCCTACACGATCACGGAAGTGAACGACCTCTTCTCCGGAAACAAGGCGGCGATGAGCATCGAGGGGCCCTGGTGGCGCGTCATGGTCCAGGAGAAGTCCCCCGGCAAGGAATTTTACGCCGTCCCGGTGCCGGTGCCCGACGATCTGCCGGGCGACTGGACGACGGCCCCCACACTCCAGGACATGGTGATGTATGCCATGAACGGGCACTCCGCTCACCCGAAGGAGGCGTGGGAGGCGTTGAAATTCCTCCGGAACCCCGAGGCGGACATGGCCTACATCACGGACGACCTGGGCGGGATCGCCACGACGCTCAAGGCCCCGCAGAGCCCCGAGGCGAAAGCTGGTGCCGGATCTGCAGCTGTATCTGCACGAACTGGAGTACGCCCGGGCATGGCCTGCGCATGCGAAGATCATCCCGATCGCTCTCAACATCTTCGCCCCTCACTGCCAGAAGGCGATCGTCGGCGAACTCACCCCGGAGGAGGCGTTGAACGAGGCCGCCGCCGAGGCGCAGCAGATGCTCGAGGGACGGCAATGAAGACGGGCGACGCCGTACCTGCTGCTCGCGCCGGCGCTGCTCTTCACCGCGTTCGTCCTGGTCTATCCGCTCGTCCAGAATCTCGTGAACAGCGTCCGCGACGTCAGCCTCGACGGGCGGCACCGGGGCATGGGTCGGCATCTCCAACTACTCCCGCATCCTGCAGGACGGCCTCTTCCTCCCTGCGCTCGCGAATACGGCGCTGTACGCACTGACCGGCACGCTGCTGTCGCTGGCCATCGGTCTCGCCTTCGCCCTGATCCTGAACATCAACATCCGCGGGGTCACGCCGATCGTTTCGGTCATCTACACCACCCCCTGGGTGATCTCGCCGGTGGTGGCGGGGTTCGCCTGGAAATGGATGCTGAACGATCACTTCGGGATCATCAACCACTGGCTGGTGAGCGCCGGCCTCGTCAGCACCGGGGTGTCGTGGCTGGGGAACGCCGGGACCGCCCTCTTCTGCGTGGCGGTGGCCAGGGTATGGCAGTTTTACCCCTTCGCCATGGTGATGTTCCTCGCCGCCCTCCAGACGATCCCGCAGGAAGAGTATGAGGCCGCCGCGGTGGACGGGGCGACGACCCTCCGGAAGTTCTTGCACATCACCATCCCCCACCTGCGTTCGGTGACGGCGGTGCTGCTCCTCCTGGGGCTGATCTGGAGCTTCAACGATTTCAACATGGTCTTCGTGATGACGCGCGGCGGGCCGATCAACGCCTCGATGGTCCTTCCGGTGCTCGTGCGCGAATACTCCTTCGTGGAGTTCGATCTCGGGAAGGGGTCGGCCCTCTCGGTGGTCGTCTTCGGCATGCTGTTCGCCCTCTCCTCGGTGTACCTGAAGGTGCTCGCGAAACGGGAGGAGGCATGAAACGGACCCTCTTGATCATCCTGATGGCGGTTCTGGCGGTCCCGGTGCTGCTGCCGTTCTTCTGGACGCTCTCCACGTCGTTGAAGTCCCTGCCGGAGGTCAATAGGTTTCCCCCGGAGTGGATCAGCCCCTCCATGAGCCTGAAGCCGTACGAGGAGATGTTCTTCACGCTCCCCTTCTCCACGTACACGCTGAACAGTCTCGATCGTCGCTTCGGCCGCGACGGCCTTGACGCTGCTGCATCGGGAGCCTTGCGGGGTTCGCCTTCTCGAGGTTCCAGTTCCCCGGGACGCGGCGCCTTCCTGCTCCTGTTCCTGCTCTCGCAGATGCTCCCCGGGGCCTCCGTGGTCATCCCGCTCTTTCAGTTCATGTCGGAGGCGGGGCTGTACGACACCCACATCGGCCTGATCCTCATCCACACGGCGCTGCTTCTGCCGTTCGTGATCTGGCTGCTCTACGGGTTCTTCACGTCGATCCCGCGCGAGATCGAGGAGGCGGCGCTGATCGACGGCTGTTCCCGCGTTGCCGCCCTGCGGCGGGTTCTGCTTCCCCTGGCGCTCCCCGGGCTTGGCGCGACGGCTCTGTTCGCCTTTCTGGGATCCTGGAACGAGTTCTTCTTCGCCCTGATCCTCACGAACTCCGACTCCGCGCGGACCATCCCGGTCGGGATCGGCATGTTCGTGGGGGAATACGTGGATGTACTGGAACCAGATGTCGGCGGCGGCGGTCCTGTTCAGTTTCCCGCCCGGTGGTGGTCTTCCTGCTGATGCGCCGGACGTTCATGAAGGGACTGGTGGGTGGGGCGGTGAAGTGAATCCCCCGAATAGAAGCCTGCCGGTGGTCCCGCGGGGCTACTGCGACGGGGAGATCCGGAATTCCGCCCCCGGGAACTTGCTGGTTAGTGTGAGCAGCGTCGAGCCGGTTGCCGTATCGAGAGACCGGGCGGTTTCTGCGCCACCCCTGCCTCGAACCAGTGGACGGCCAAGACTCTTGTTCCACCGGATACTGTGCAGTCCGGGGGCACCGCTGACGAGGACCAGCGTGCCGTTCTCGATCCGGGCGTCCTCGAGCCAGGACGTGGACGATACCACCGTGCAGCCCCGATCCTCGTTGGGAACAATGAACGCCTCCCGTGATGACTCCGGCATCGGGAAGGTGAATGGAATCCGCAAAGTATCTCCTCGAAGCTCGTACGCGTTCCTCAGCACGGCCAGCATCCGGCCGTGCGCCATGCCGGCGACAACGTGGTCCGTGCGAATCGCGGTGCCGCTGAACCCGATCACCTGCCCTGTGGCTTTGCGCCGGTCGAGCCACTCGTAGATCTCAGGACTGGCGCCCACCTTCCCGATCACCAGCATCCGCGTACCTTTCAGGCCTTCTGACACCCTTTTCGAAAGGGAAACGAGCCGGCCGGCCCTGTCGAGGTCTCGCGCCGGCACGACCGCGAGATTGCCCCAGAACCCGTGGCCCCCGACCAGGGTACTGTTCACGTTGTAGCGGAGCGCCATGAAAGGCGCCTGGTCATGAGGATAGCTGGCGAAGGTCTGAAGGGAAGAAGGGATCAGGCCATGGAATGCATTGGTAATCATACGGGTGCTCTTGGACCGCAACGTGCTGTAGTCCCCGTAGGCAGAAGCGCCGTTGTTCATCCAGAAGTACCGGCCTTCGCTCAAGACCGCCAGACCGACGCTACGCTCGGCTTCGGTGACGTCCACCTCGACCACCACACTTGACCGGTACGCTTTCAGCCGGCCAATGGCTTCCGCCACGAGCAAGGGAAGGTCGTATCCCTGCTTCCTCCGGCGCTCTTCCCTCCCATCTCGGACGGTCCCGTGATGATGAAGCGCCGAGCCGCACAGGTGCTTGTCGATCCCATCCCACTTGAAATACGTGATGCCAAGGTCGATCAATCTTTTGCAGACGTCGATGAAATACTCCCGGTAGTCGCTGTCGAAGCAGAAGATGTGCTTTTCCCAGCGGCCGACCACCGGCTGTTCCTGGGCATCTCGCACCAGCCATTCAGGATGGGCTCGGGTGATCATGGCAGCGCTGTCCGTCGCGATCGCCGCCATCCAGATCCCCGGGATCATGTGCCTCCCCTTCAGGGAATCCACGTACCAACGCAACCCGTCCGGGAACCGGGACGGATCAGGCCGCCAGTCTCCGAAACGCTCCTGCCAGCCGTCATCGAGCACGAACACATCCACTCCCAGCTTCGCCGCGGCGGCGATCTCCTGAAGCACCCTTTCACGAACAAGCACCTTCCGGACGTCATGTCCCCGGCGTTCCTCGTCCCGCTGCATTCCCCAGGTGTTGTAGTAGAAGAGCCTTTCCCTGGAGCCCGGGATCTCGCAGATATGACTGTCGAGGTAATGCCAGAACAGCTCTCGTGCTTCTTCAACGCCGCCCCGGTACAGGCCCACCATGGTCCATGGGGTCACAAACGGCCGTTTCTCCGAGATCTCCTGAGTGTGTAAGTATGCCCCCTCCGCCAGCCGGGTACCGAGCGACACCGTGCCCGCGTGTGCGACGGCCTCGACAAACACGTACTCCTGCTCCGGATCTCCCTCCGGAGCCCCGTGCTCATAGGCAAAGAGCAGGCCGGCCGACTCCTCGCCGATGCCTTCAACCATCACCAGGGGACCCTGGAACCGGCTGACCGCGCCGGGATCCAGCGGCACGGTCTGTTCGTGGGGATGGTACATGTAGTTCTGTGCGAGGTTCTTGCCGACACGCGTCCCTTCTTCGATCGCCCTTTCGTCAAATGCCGAACCTGCCGACGCAGGCAAGGGTTCGCGGCACCACCCTGCGATCCCGACGTCGACCACCGCAGCGGGAGTTCGTCCGGGCCGCCGAAAGGTGTAGGCGGGGAACAACCCGTCGACCTTCCCTTCGGGCCGGGTCAGGCGATGGATCCTCCCCGGGGGTGCCGACAAGACCAATCGCTCGCGCCACAGGGAGACTCCTGGAAACATCTGCATTACCACCGCGACGCGGAGCGACTCGACCGGGGACGTCGCACCGCGGAACCTCACCGTCAATTCCGTCCCGCCGTTTGCCATCGAACGGGTCTGGTAGCCGGCGAACAACCAGAACGGATCGCGGCTGGTCACCCGGAACCCGTTCACATGGAAATAGAACCACGGCGACTGGGACGTTGTATCAAGCAGTGGCGACCGCGACGGGATCAGCGTGATCTCAAGCGCGGAGACCGGCGCAGGGATCCGAGCGCCCCCGGACACCACTCTTTTCAGGACACCGTTCTGGAACACCACACCATCGTCGGCCCTGCTCACGAGGACCTCTTGGGCATTCATCTCCCGCTCCCCGAAGGATCCCAAGAGCAACAGTCCCGCGACCAGGATGTGCGAGCGGCGTACGAGGTTCATGGCGAACATCCGTCATCTCAGTGAATGGTTCATGCGTGTGGGTCGTTGTAGCTCAGGGATGCAGGTCGGTGTATTCGAACGACATGGCATCCCGGACGACCACCCCACGTTTCATGCCGATGGCCTCCATGTCGTGGTGCCCCTCCCCCAGTGGGAACTGCCATTCGAATGGCGACGGTCCCCGCTGCGTCCCGGCCGGGATCCCGTTGTGGTACAGACTCACCGAATCACAGTTGCTGTACACGCGGATCCGATGCTTCTCGCCCGGCCTCCCCTCACGATGGCTCCACGAGTGGGACACGATGTACACCATCGGTTCCTGCGACCACCTGCTCTGATAGAAATAGTACACGGATTTTGGCTTCCGGTCCGCCGTCATCATCCCCTTCTGGTTGATCCCGGGGATATTGCCGAGCTTCACATGAGATCCGAAGTCGAACATGTTCCATATCGTGCCGCCGGCTACCCACGGACGTTCCTCGATCGCTTTCCAGTACTTCTCATGGAATTCCATCTGGTATGTCTCGCTGTGGTCGAATTCCTGCGGCGTAGCCACGTGGTATCCATATTTTGCCTCGGCGCCGTACTCGCTGATGAGCGTCTTCCACCGGGGAAATCGCTTCTTCTCTTCGTCGAGGGTTCTTGCGAAGTCGGCGATGGTCCCCTCGTACCACCCGTAGTAGCGGTTGCGCCCCTGCACGTCGGTGATGCCAAAAAGGCTCGAATCCGCGATATCGTTGTGCGCCTGCACTGTCAGACGCGTTGGGTCGAGCGATCGTGCCCGGTCATTCAGGGCGCGAATCAGGACCTTCTGTCCCCGCGCCGCTTCCTCCGGCAGGAAACCCATGGAAAACTCGTTCCCCACGCCCCAGAGGATCACCGAAGGATGGTTCCTGTCCCTCACGATCATTTCGTCCAGCATCGTGAGCGCGTTCCTGGAGAACTCCTCGCCCCCCGTCCCGTTCACCAGGGGGATCTCCTCCCAGACGAGCAGCCCGAGGCTGTCGCACAGGTGGAGAACGTAAGGATGGTGGGGATAGTGAGCGAGTCGAACGAAGTTCGCTCCCATTCTTTTTACCAGCAGGAGATCGTCTCGTTTTTGGGAGAGCGGAACGGCATTGCCTCTGAGCAGGAAGTCCTGGTGGATGTTGACGCCCCTCAGTTTCATCCATTCCCCATTGAGCATGAACCCCCGGTCGCAGTCAAACGCGTACCAGCGGATCCCGAAAGCCGTGATTTCCTGGTCGAGGAGTCTTCCTTCGCGATCCCGGACCTCGGTCAGAATCTGATAGAGGTAAGGATGGTCCGGAGACCACAACAGGGGATGCCGGAGGGTGGCCTGCCAGTCTGCGATCAGGACCCCGCTGCGTTCTGAAGGCCGGGTTTCTGGCGAAATCGTGGCCGCAAGTTCACCATAAGGATTCACGATGGAACTGGTGACGGAGATCGAATCGGCGCCGGTTCCTGCGACCTCGGCCCTGAAGTGCACCCTGGCCTCGGAACGGCTGGCCTCGGGAGTCGTGACGACCGACCCCCGGATGTGGATCGGCGAACGGACCTGCAGGCGGACCTCCCTGTAGAGTCCGCCGTAGAAATTGAAGTCAGCGGTCAGCGGGAGCATGGTCGCATCGTAGGCATTGTTCACCCTCACCGCCAGCACGTTCTCTTTCCCCGGCCTCAGGGCCGGGCCCGCATCCAGCGCGAATCCCGTATACCCCCCCTGATGCTTGCCCAGCAGGGCTCCGTTCAACCAGACCTCCGCCGCCTGATTCGCACCGAGGAATTCCAGCTGGCATGAACGGCCGACAACAGCCATATCAGCGACGAATCTCTTCCTGTACCACCCGGAGCCGCGATAGTACATGGTGAACAGGTCGACCTCGTCCTTGCGATTGCGTGTATCGAAAACGTCTTTCGCATTCCACGTATGCGGGATCGTCACATCTGCCCAGCCGGAGTCTGCATACGTCGGCAGTTCCGCCCCGGCGACTTCTCCCTTCTGGAATTTCCACCCTTCACCGAGGTCCACCGTGAGCCTGGGAGACGGCTCTTTCTCCCAGGTCACGGTCGTGTATTCATCAGGAAGAAGGCTGACGCGGAGGAATCTGGAGGTGTTCTCCTCCATGGGGAATTCGAATCGTCGCTCCCGTCCCGCGAGGTCGGCGGGGATGATCACGGTCACGACCTGACTTCTTGGACTCACGATGAAGAGAACGATCTCCCGCTCGGGTCCGCGGGATCTATAGAAGGCCATATGCAGCGCATTCGACGACACGCGGTCGGTCAGATCCCTCTGGTAGCGCATCAATCTCCAGGTCGTCTTGAGTCCGACCGTGGTATACAGCCACCCGTCATTCATGAAGGCGTTGGCACGGCGACCACCCAGGGGAACGTTGAAACATCCGAGCCAGGTCCACCGGGGGGGAGTGTTCGGGACCATGGTGATCACCGGGCCTGTTGTTCGAAGGCCGAGCTCAGGGATTTCGGCAGCCGGGACACCTTCCAGGGCCCGGTTACGCGCGGCGTCCGGCGTGCGGACGAGCTCCCGGTTCCCCTGCAGGCCCCCCGGAACGACGGTTTGGGCGTTCGCGCCGGACACCAGGCAGCAGAGGAGAAAGCAGGAGCGCCAGGCTGAGATCATGTGTCGTTTCCTGGATGACGAGTTCACGTGCGGGCGAGGAGAAATGACGTCAGAAGGATGGAGAGCAATCCCAGGCAGGATGGCCTGACAGATTGCGGAGGGTCCGGGCGATCACGTCGTACACCATGATCTCGCAGTCGGCAATCGTATTGTGCTCGAACGCGACGAATCTCCCGCTCCGGCTGATGGAGAAGTTCCTGCACAAGAGCGGAAGGCCGGCGGACACAACCGTGAGTGTCCCGGTTGCCAGGTTCATCAGCAGCACCCTGCTGGTCTTGCTGGCAAGGACCGTGGAGACAAATACGATGGATTTCCCGTCGGGAGTGAAGACCGGGCGTTCGTTGGACGCCCCGTTCTGGAACAATGGCCTGAATCCTGTCCCGTTGGTGTCGATGAGATACAGGTCATTCTCGTGATCGTTCGCGGCGCTGCGCGAGGACGAGAAGACGATCCTGGCCCCGTCGGGGGAGAATCCGGGTGAGTGGTCGTCTCCGAAGTTGTTCGTGAGTACGCGTTGTCCGGTGCCGTCCCGGCGCATGACAGCGATCGACGCCGATCCGTCCATGTCGGTCACGTACGCGATCCGGTCGCCCCCGGCCGAAAACGAGGGTTCGGTGTTGTTCCACCGGTTCGCTGTAAGATTCCGTACGGTGCCTGTGGCGATGTCCGCTTCCATCACCTGGAGGAGCTTCCCGACTCGGTCGACGAACAGTAGCGACCGCCGGTCCGGCGATACGGAGAACTCCGTCGCTTCGTAGTGCACCTCGGCGACATCCCGGATCCTCGACGTGCGGAGATCAAGGACGCAAAGCCGGGTTCCCCCAGCACCGAGGAAAGCCAGCAGCGAGTCGGTCCAGACCCAACGGGGAGCGGACAGACTCGTCACTTCGGCGTCGAACTTCGGAAGAGTAACGGTCAGCGTACCGGAATCCCCGGCGCTGGCCGCGAGGAGGTCGAATGTCCTCGGTATGCCGGCGCGATTCGAAAGGAACACCACCTTCTCTGCGGGCCCCTGGCCTGCGTGTCCACCCGGCGCACACGTGAACAGGAGGGTGAGGATCGGTGCCCAGGCACGCAGGATCCCGCGTCCGGACCGCTTCATAGCGTATACCCCACATAGATCGCGATCAATGACACCGACCGTTCATCACCGCTGATCTGGGTCTCCAGGCGCGGGATGGTAGGGAAGTAATTCGGGTTGAGCGTTCGGGTCCCCTGGTAGGACGGTGTATCCAGCCCATAGTATCGCGCCCCCACCTGGAAGGAACGAAGGAACTCGATCCCGATACCTGCCGCAAAACCAAAGTCGAAGGCGAACGTAAATGTTGTTTCCTCGACCGGCGTGCCTCCGACCAGAGCCCTGCGATACGGCTGGCGGGTGAAGTTGATTCCGGCCTGGAGCGTGCCGAATATGCGGAGGTCCGTCGAGAGGTCCACAAAATACGTCAATCCCGTCAGGAGGGGAATGTGGATCCAGTGGCCATTCTCCACACTCACATCGACCGAATCATCCACTTCGTCTTCGAAAAGATCCTCCACCTCCGAATTGTCGACGCCGTTGACGATCCCCTGCACACTGATCGCCCATGCGAGGTTCCGGGTGAGCACCCCGGTGAGGACCTCCAACCCGAACGCGAACCCCGGGGTCGCGAGGCCGGCCTCCGATCCGTAGGTCAACCCGAACCTTCTGGTCAACGAGGCATTGTCGCCGATCTTCTCGGCATACATCCCCATGGGTATCGTGTACGATCCGAACAGCGAAACCGAGACCCGCTGATCCTCCTGGGCGCAGAGCCCCGAAGGAATCATGAAGACACTGAGCACCACAGCGACCATGAGACGGTTCATCGAGGATCTCCGCGACCTTGGCCGAACTGGCCCGATGATGGGCACGCCGTACCGCCCGGGAGACCTCCCGGGCGGTACGGTCGCCTACGCTGTACCGGCGGAACGAGCCGGCATTCATTTCAGCAACATCATCTTCCGTGTGATCTGCGAATCACCTGCCTGCAGGCGGTAGTAGTAGACGCCACTCCCCACCATGTTCCCCGCGTTGTCTCTGCCGTTCCATTCGACCTGGTGGGAACCCGGGGCCGATTGCTGGTGATCGACGAGGATCCTGATCTTCTGGCCCGAGGGCATTGTAGATCACGAGGCTGACCGGCATCGCTTTCGGCAGAGAGTACTCGATCTGCGTGACGGGGTTGAACGGGTTCGGATAGTTCTGTTCCAGGCGATAGTCGACGAGACCGTACGACCGGTCTTCGACCCCCGTGACCCAGAGCTCCCACTGGGTCTTCTTGCTGGGGAACCAGTTCAGGTCGCCCACCGGGAACCCCCCGTCCGCCGCGGTATACGCTCTCTGCGAGGTGGGGTAGTCAAAGTTGTACGGATCCGACTCCGGACCGAACGTCCCCGGCGCGGTGGTCAGGTCACCGATCCCGTTCCTGTCCGCCCGGGGGTCGGGGTTGCCAACGTTGTTGAAGTTGCTGCTGAAGCGGTACTCGACGTATTTGAGCAGGCTGTCCGGTCCCGGGCCGTCGGCGAACTGGATCAGCTCCTCGAAATTGCCGCTTTCCACGAAATTCGGATTGCCCGTGAAGAACGCTGATCGCCCATACGGGCTGATGAAGTCCGGCGGTTTCACCGTGTCGATCGTGGCCCAGAAGGTCTTGAATCCCTGGGACCACCCGTACGCATTGTTGCGGACCACCCATTTCCGCGAGGATTCGGGATAGGTCGTCGAGCCGAGGGAATCGATGTGGACGATGGGCATCCGGTCGGCGGGAGTCAGGGTCTTGGGGTGCCGCATCGCCTCGGTGCACAGATCCTGGAAGATGTTGTTCGTGATCCGTGCGTTGACGGCCTTGCCGGTCTCGATCGGACCGGACTGCTTGAGCCCGCTGCTCGTGTTCGACCCGTAGGCATTCTGATAGAACGTATTGTGGTCCATGATGATGGTATTGGTGATGGCGCCGTCGGTCCGGAACATCCGCTGCGAGTTCAGATAGAGCGTGGAGTTGAGTACATGATCGAATCCTGAACGATCCCGCGGCCGTCGAAGAACCGGCCGTTGGAGGGGGTGGCCAGATCGATCGAATTCCGGAATTCGCAGTTCAGGAAGTAGAGCTTGTTGTCCTTGCCGTAGGTGCGGATATGCGACTGCCGCGAATGGTCGATGTGGACGCCGTCGCGGATCACCCGTGCGGCGCTGTCATAGATCGCCATCGTATAGCGGTCCTGGATGCCGATGTTGTCGATCCCGGAAATGTACAGATTCTTCAAGTGCCCGTCCCCCTCGATGTAGATGAAGTCGTCGTTCGCGCCCGACTTGGTTCACCGCCATGATGATGAGGGGTTTTGCGCCCGCGCCGTCGGCCGCCCAGATCCGGACCGGGGCCCCTTTGTTGTTGGTGAGATGTCCGTTCATCAGGTACATGCCACCCCGGGCCAGCCGATAGACCCGGTTGAGGGATTTCGCGTCCCCGGTCGCTGTCGTGTCCCCCTCGACCGCAAGGTTCAGGGTCTCATATCCCTGTGGCACATCGAGATAGTCCCATTGGGCAAGCCCCTGCCGGCTTGCGCAGGCGATGACGACCGCGACCGCGAGAAGTAAACGGATGCCTGGTTCATGGTTCCTCCTTGATGGGATGGATGCTGCATGTGTACTGCCGCAATGTATGGCCCGACACTCCGGGAGCGGGCGGACTCAGAACTTGACGGTTATGCCGATATCCGCCGTCCATCCGTAGTACTCCTTGCTTGTGGGATAGCGGGCTGTTTGCATAAAGGATTGATCGGGCTGGTCCGTCAGGTTGTTCACGTTCACGTAGAATCCCAGGATGCTGGAGACATCGTACTTCAGGGAAACGTCCCAGCGAACGTAGGTGTCGGTGAAACCGTCCAGTTCCTCGCGGACTCCCACGAACGTCAGGGTTTTCCCCTGGATCAGCGCGGAGACCCTTCCGGAGAATCCGCCGAGATCATAGCCGACGGAGACGTTGCCGATGTCCGAAGCCTGGTCCGGCATCGTTCCCGTCCGGAACGTATCCACGATGCTCGTGAGGAGGAACGGGAGGACCGGGATCCGTTCCTGCCGCACAAACGAGCGAGGGAAATTTGTCCTCGACCAGATGTGCGCGTAGTTCGAGGCTGAGCACCAATCCGTCGAACGGCGCGGGAAGCCACTTGAAGTTCGTTTGCCATTCGCACTCGAGGCCGTGGACGTCTGTTTCGTACGGATTGTTCGCCGGGCGGACGATAGAGTAGCCGCGGAGGTTCGGTTCGACCCCTTCCTTGGCGGGATCCAGGATCACGTGGCCGCTGCGCAGGTAGATCAGGTCGTCGATCTTCTTGTAGAACCCGCCGATGGTCAGCAGGCCGATCCGGTTGCCATAGAACGAGAGATACACGTCGAGTTCGTCGACAGTTGCGGCCGCATCCCCGGATTGCCCATCTCGAGCGTGATGTCCGATGCCCGGATCTTCCTGGAAGGAAGGACGTAGTCCAGGCGGGGATACGAGACCGTTTCGTGTACGCCAGGCGAACATCGCACCACTCCGCGGGCCGGATGCGAACGTGGATCATCGGGAACCACTCGGAGTACCGGATCACGGCAGTGCTGTCCCGAACCCGTTCATCGTCGATCATTGCCTCATCTTCGGTGCTGTTGACGATACCCACCCGTCCCGTCGCGTCGATCCGGGTCTGCTCGTACCGAACGCCCGGCATGAACATCAGGAATTCCCCCAGATTCAACTCCATCATGAGATAACCCGCCGACAGCATATCGGTGACCTCATAGTCATCCATATCCCGCTGGAGGGAGAAGCGGTATTCCTCGTCAAGCAGATAGTGGTCGAGGAAGTAGCGGAGCTCCTTCGGGTCCGCGCTTACGCCGAAATCGAACTGCCCATCCAGGAACTGTCCGGCATTGAACCCCGGATCCAGGTAGTTCGACATATACGGATAGCCGGTCCCGGGCATCCGCGCCGTACGCGAATCCCGGAGACCCATACTGTGAATGATGTGTCGGCCGTACTCCGGATCGGTCTTGTCCAGGCGTGACGATGCATAGTCTCTGTTTCGTTCGCGGACCTTCTGCCTGAATCTTCACGCCACCCGTGACCTTCGCGACGAGATCTGACGTGAGCGTGAACGGCGCATTCAGGTTGAGCTGTGCCGACAGATCGCGTTCATACGACTCCTCGGGCTCGACCTCGCCGTCGTACAGGTATGTCTGCTCGACCCGGTTGTAGGCGTTGTTCACGATGTCTTCCGGTGATGCGATCGACGGGATCGCCACGACGTTGAACGCACTTGCCTCTTCGAACTGGAACCTGCTGTTGAACAGATACCGGGTACTTGACACATTCCGTGAGAATCGCCAGTTCACATTCATGACCGAGAGATCATGCTTCGCCGCCGATCGAGTTGGTGAGGATATCGATCTGCTGCTGGCGGTCGCGCAGGTAGTACTTCATCTTGTTGCTGCCGCTCATGTCGAACCGCTTCGTACGGACGAGTTCCTCCCTGTCGAGGCGGCTGAACAGGTTGTTGGAAATGATCTTGCCGCCCGGGATGACATAGTCGAGCATGGCGTTGAAACCGTAGCGTTCGCGGACATCCGTCACGTAATCGAATGTCACAGAGCTGGTGGTGATCGGAGCGAACTCCTCGCCCGGCCGCTTCTCACGCGGGATGGAGTACGCCGCGCTGAGACGGTCCGACCCTCGCTGGGTCTTCTCGGCGTTCCCGGTCAAGAGCAAACCGAACAGCTGATCCATGAAACGATCGCTGAAGATCAGCCGCGCGCGGTAGTTCCCGTAGCTGTCGCGTTCATGGTTATACCCGTATTGCGCCCGGGTGTTGAACTGGAACTGTCCCAGGGGTGCAGTGGCAAGCTGGAAATCGACAGATCCCCCAGGGCGTCGGCATCCTTGTCGGGCGTGAGGGCCTTGGTGACCTCGATCCCCGCCAGGATCTCCGGGGCGATCATACTGAGATCCACGCTACGATCATCCAGGTCGGTGGCAGGGATCCGGTCGCCGGCGATCGTGATCGCATTGTAGGTCGGCGACAGGCCGCGGATGACCACCTTATTCCCTTCTCCGCCATTCCTGAGGATCGACACGCCGGGGAGCCTCCCGACCGACTCGGCGGCGTTCGCATCCGGCAGATCCAGGATCTTCTCGGACGAGACGACGTTGGTGATGGTGGTCGAGGAGAGTTGTTTGTTGATCGCCGCCGCCTGTCCGAGCGCCTGCGCCGTGACGACGACGGTCTCTCCCTCGATGGCATCCATCACGAGGGAAACTGCGACATTGGACTGCGTCGCACGGGTCACCGCGATGGGAATCAGTTTCGTCCGGTACCCGATGTAGGATACTCTGGCGCTGTACGATCCCTCGGGAATGCCGGAGATGACGAACCGACCGCTCCGGTCGGTTGCAGCTCCGAAGGCCGTCCCCGTCAGGAATACGTGAGCGCCGATCAGCGGCTGGTTTTCCAGCGAATCTCTGACCACTCCCTGAAGTGTTCCCTGGGCAAAGGAGACGTGGGTCAATGACCAGCTGGCGAGGAGACACGCGAAAACGCGGAGGTTCTGTTTCATTCACCATCTCTCGATCAGTACTGAGAGCGGATGTAGACTGACAGCGACAACACGGCAGAGCGACACAGACTCTCTTTCAAGGAATGAGGGACGATCCACCGTCCAGAGGCACACGAGAATGAGCCCCGCAGGACGCCCGGACGACGAGAGAGGGCTTGAGGATCGTCCGGTGCTCGGCCGATCCCTCCCTGATGCGCCGGTCGAGCATTTCAACGGCAGCCCTGCCGATCTCGTCCACTGGCTGGTGAACAGTGGTCAGAGGAACAGGTGCGTACCGTGACACCACGGTGTCATCGAAGCCGACCACGGCGATGTCCTCCGGGACCCTGATGCCTTCGGCGGCGGCCCCCCGGATGAACCCCAGCGCGATCATATCATTGTAGCAGAACAGCGCCTCGGGTTTTGGATGGAGCTTTGCGTACGATTTGGCGAACGCGTAGCCGAGCCGATAGCGGTCTTCTCCGTCGTCGATCGCTTCACGCTCCAGATAGTGGACGAGCTCGGTCCGGAAGGCGATCCCGTGCTCTTCAAGGGCGTGGGCATAGCCGTTCTTTCGTACCTCGCTCAGAAGGTTCCCCCTTCCCACATGCAGGTAGGCGATGGATCGGCACCCGAGCCCGATCAGATGATCAGTGGCAAGATAGGCTCCGTACTCATGGTCGGAACCAGCGTACCAGTATTCCGGTTCCTGGATGTAGGAGACCATGACGTAGGGAAACTCGTCGTTGTGCAGCTTCCTGATGTGTTCCGTCGCCCGGTACTGGAAAGAGAGCGAGGCGATGATGAGACCATGGACGCCAAGTTCCCGGTAGCTCTCCACCTGGCGTTCCTCTCTGCCGAGATCCGCTGAGGAATTGGAGAGGAGAAGGTGGAACCCAAGTTCATATGCTCGCTGCTCGATACTGTTCACCATCATGGAGAAGAACGGATGCTTCAGGTCCCGGAGGACCAGACCGACCAGTCTCTTGTTTGACCCTTCGGCCCGCCTGGCGTGCGGTTCGGCAACATAGGTTCCCTTGCCGACCCTGGCGAACAGGACTCCATCGTTCACCAGGATCGTCTGCGCATTCTTGATCGTGATCAGGCTGACGCCGTACCGCTCCGCGAGCTCCTTCTGCGTTTCCAGCTGGTCACCCGGACGCAATTCACCCCGTGCTATTCGGTTCTTCAGGTCCCGGATGATCTGTTCATAAAGTGGCGTCGGGTCTTCGAGGTCGATGCCATTGACTGCCGACCTGTCCCCTTGTGACTGTCGCTCTCCGATCGGATCGCCCATCAGCGTCGCGTCCAAGCCCTGACCACTACTTTAGTATAGCAAACATACTTAATATACTTGCCTATCCGATTGTACTTTATAGTTTCACAAAAGTCAAGTCTAACTACAAGATTCTTCAATACATATTGAATCTGGAGTATTCCCTTACCATTTTTCCGTTTTCGGGGGACGGCGATGAATTGCCGTTCGCAAACCTGGGCATTTGTGTGTTCGGATCCATTCTGCTGTTGCTTCCGGCCCGACGTGAGGATTCTCCAATGACCTGTCGCGCGCTTCTCCTCTGCTTCTGCTTGGCCCTCCTGCTTCCCGAGGCCCATGCCGCCGATCGTGACCCTCAGGCTACGCCCGGCGCCACCGTGACCGAGGGGAATGCGCGGTTCACCCTCCTGACACCGCGCCTGATCCGCATGGAGTGGGCTGAGGACGGCACATTTGAAGACAGGGCAACACTCACCTTTGTCCACCGGGCGCTTCCAGTCCCGGACTTTCGGGTCACGCGGGAACACGGTGTCCTGACGATCACCACTTCCGCGGCAACGGTGACCTGGACCGCCGGTCCCTCCAGTTTCGATTCCTCGACCCTCCGTGTCCGCTTTTCCACGGGAGGAATGCAGGGTGAGTGGTCCCCCGGAAAGGTAGACCGGGGGAACCTGCTCGGCACTGCACGTACGTTGGATGGATTCGACGGTGAGTGGTCCACGAAAGACAGTACGCGCATCAACCTTGAGCCGGGGCTCCTCTCGACCTCGGGTTGGACCCTTGTCGACGATTCCGACCGCCCCGTGTTCGACAAGAGTGATTGGCCATGGGTCGAACCCAGAACCGACCGAAAGCACCAGGACCTCTACCTCTTCGTCTACGGAAGGGACTACAAATCGGCGTTGGGGGATTTCATCTCCGTGGCCGGGCGTATTCCGATACCCCCTCGATTCGCGTTCGGCTACTGGTATTCCCGGTGGCGCGCCTCGTCCGAGATGGAATTGCGCGAGCTTGTCAACACGTTTGAATCGCTCGACGTCCCCCTGGATGTTCTGGTCGTGGACATGGACTGGCACATCACCGCCCTGCCGGAGTTTTTCGACGGCGACAAGCGTCGCAAGGATCAGGCAGGAGAGGACTGTGGATGGACGGGCTTCACCTGGAACACCAGCATGTTCCCCGACCCGGCCGGGTTCCTCGCTTGGACCGACCGCAAGGGCCTGCAGACGAGTCTCAACCTCCACCCGGCGTCAGGCATTCAGCCCCATGAGTCGCAGTACGGGGACATGGCCCGCGTTACCGGCATCGATCCCGCCACCAAACGGTACGTACCCTTCGCCATCACGGACAAACATTTCGCGCAGAAGTATTTCGACCTCGTTCTGAGGCCCATGGAGAAGCAGGGGATCGATTTCTGGTGGCTGGACTGGCAACAGTGGAACACGACCGCCATCAAAGGGGTCAACCCTACCTTCTACCTTAACTACGTCCACTTCACCGACATGGAGCGGCAGAACCGGAAACGCCCGCTCATCTATCATCGCTGGGGAGGGCTCGGCAACCACCGGTACCAGATCGGGTTCTCCGGGGATACGAAGATCAGCTGGGCCTCTCTGGACTTCCAACCGTACTTCACGAGCACCGCGGCGAATGTCGGCTTCGGCTACTGGGGGAACGACATCGGGGGCTTCTTCGGCAGTCCAAACACCTCCGAACAGTTCACACGCTGGTTCCAGTTCGGCGTCTTCAGCCCGATCCTGAAAACCCACGCCACAGGCCGCGACTTTTCGATCCTCCGTAAGCTCTGGGAGTATCCGCCGGAGACCTTCCTGTACCTCCGGGAGCTTCTGCACCTCCGGTACGCCCTTATCCCCTATCTCTATACGGCTGCTCGGAAGGCCTATGACACGGGCCGATCCCACCGAACATGCTGGTGCCGCCGATGACGACCGCCGCGATGGCCCATAGCTCCATGCCGGTGCCGCGGTTCACGTGCGCGAAGTTCAGCCGCGAGGTCTGCACAATGGAAGCCAGCGCGGCGCAGAACCCACCGATGGCGTAGATGGTCACTTTATCGAAATTTACCGGATGCCGGAGAGCCGGGCGACTTCTTCGTTGCCGCCGATCGCGTAGGCGTTGAAGCCGAGCCGCGTCTTGGAGAGCATAAACCAGATTGCAAAAAACGTGATGAGGCAGATCACCAGAGGGCCGACCCACCCTGCGCCGAGCCATTTGAAACTGTCAGGGAATCGGGACATGTCCTTGCCGGCGCCGATCATGTTGCCGAAGCCCCGATAGATGAGTGCGGTGCCCAGCGTGGCGATCAGGGTGGGGATGCCGGTCTTCACGACGATGAGGCCGTTGAGCAACCCGCAGATCGCTCCGATGCCCAGGCCGGCCAGCACCGCCAGCGCCACCGGTTGTTCGGCGAGAAGCAAACTGCCGGTGACGACCGAGGCGAGCGCCAGGATCGAGCCGATGGACAGGTCGAGGCCGCCCGAGATCAGGACGACGGTCGTGCCCGCGGCCATGATGAACAACACGGCGGAGTTCTCGAAGACGTCCCGGAGCGCCACGCCCTGCCGGAAAGTCGGCGCCAGGACCAACAGGATCGCTGTGATCACGGCAAGCCCAACCAGCGGGCGGATGATGTCTCGTAGCTGCCTGGTGACTGGGTTCGTAGACATAGCGGTTCAGCTCCTCCCTGACCTGCCGGTTCTTTGCTCCCGGCGATTCAGCGTCTTATCTCGTTTTCGGCGGGCCGCTTGACCGACGCACGATGATCTCGAAGGGCAGCACAACCTCCCGGCATTCCGCCGGCGCCTCATGCCCCAGCCGTTCCAGAGGATCTGGGTGGCGCGTTGGCCCATCTCGTAGGCGGGCTGCGCGGCGACGGTCAGGAACGGCTCCATCACCAGCCACGTCGGCAGATCATCGAAGCCCACGATCGACATGTCTTCCGGCACGCTGAGCCCGGCCTCGCGCACGGCCTGGTACACGCCGACGGCGATGAAGTTGTTGGCGGCCAGGAAGGCGGTCGGCCGCGGTTGGAGCGCCAGCGCCTGCGTCGCCATCTCATAGCCACCGGCCTGCGTGAACGGGCCGTAGAGGATGATCTCGGCATCGGGCCCGAGCCCCGGTCGGCAAGGGCGCGCCGGTAGCCGGCGACGCGGTCCTGTGCCGTTGAGACTTTCTGCGGGCCGGACAGGGCAGCGATGCGCGTGTGGCCGAGATCCAGCAGCAGCTTGACCAGCTCGTAGGCGCCCTTCTCGGAATCGCAGCGCACCGAGTCCACCGTGCAATCGGGCACGCGGCGATCCAGCACGACGACGGGCACACCCTGTTCGCGCAGAAATGCGACCGCCTCGGCCGAACTGGCGGCCGGCACCAGCAACACGCCATCCACGCGTTTCTGCACGAGGGCGGTGAGCTCCTTGGCCTGCTCGCTTTCCGATTCATCCGTGTTGCAGAAGATGACGTTGAATCCCTGCTCGCTGGCGACATCCTCCGCGCCCCGCGCCAGGGTGGTGAAGAACGGGTTGGTGATATCGGTGAGCACGAGGGCGAGGGTCTTGGTCTGTTTGAAACGGAGGCTGCGGGCAAGGGTGTTCGGCACGTAACCGATCTCGGCGATGGCCGCCTCGACGCGTTCCCGCGCATCCTGGCTGATGTAGCCGGAGTTGTTGATGACGCGTGAAACCGTCATGGTGGAAACACCCGCTCGTTCGGCAACATCGCGAATGGTGCTCATCGGCGCACACTCAGATCGAGAGATGGTTTGAGATTGGCTTTCAGGAGGCGCAGTAGCTGCCTGCGCTGCGTATTGCGTTCAGATAATGGTGTTATCCATAACACATGTTAGGGATAACATATCATAGGAGATGGGGCTTGTCAAATCCGAAAAGGGGTTACAACCGGCCGAAAACCGGCTCCAGGCCGCGGTAGGCCGCGCTGAACAAGGGGACGAGATCGGCGTATTGTGCTTGGGCGCTCGCATCAGGGCGCGCAGCCTCGTGGACGTGGATGAACCGATCTGCCGCGGCGAAGCTATCGAAGATGCCGACCCCTACGCCGCCTGCGATCGCTGCGCCCAGCGAAGTCGCTTCGGTGACGAGCTCCGGCAGCAGGATCGGCAGGCCGAGCACATCCGCCAGGATCTGGCGCCAGAGCGGACTGCCGCCCGCCGCCGATCAGCCGCATGGCCGGGATCTCGATCTCCTGCGCCTGAAGCGCGTCCAGGATCAGCCGCAGGTTGAACGCCACGCCCTCCAGCACGGCGCGGGCCATCTCGGGCCGGCCATGCGTCATGGTGAGGCCCACGAAGGCACCGCGGGCATGCGGGTTCCAGTAAGGGCTGCGTCGCCAAACAGGTAGGGCAGGAACAGCAGGCCATCCGCGCCCGGAGGCACCGACGCGGCCTGCGTGCTCAACGCCTCGTGGAGGTGGCCTGCCCCTTCGCCGCGCACAGACGCTCGAGCCAATCGAGCGCACCGCCCGCAGCTTGCATCGAGCCCAACGCCATGATCAGACCGGGGTCCAGGTGCGCCAGGTTGAAGGTGCGCATCTCCGGGTCAAGCAGCGGCCGCCGCGCGGTGACGGCCAGCCAGGCTGACGAGCCGATGTTGATGTAGGCGTCGCCGGGATGGACCGC
>CAWEHG010000008.1:0-98248 GCA_963808715.1 Ignavibacteriota bacterium
GGAGTCTCGCCCTGTCACCCGCTCTATTATGAGTACCCCGATCGGAACGAGGCCTACCTGTTCCGCAACCAGTATTTCTTTGGTCCTGACATGATCGTTCACCCGATCACCCGCCCGATCGGCAGTGAAAGCCTGTACACCGTCCAGGCGTCCTGGCTCCCGCCCGGCGAGTGGTTCGAGTGGTCTTCCGGCACGCTGTTGAAGGGTGACACAGTCCTCGGCCGGCCCTACAGACTTCACGAGATCCCGGTGTTTGTCCGGTCTGGAGCCATCGTGCCGATGCAGGGGCGCAAACGTCTCACCGGTCAGCAAGCGGTGGACCCGCTCGTCCTCACCATCTTCCCCGGTTCCCGGGGAGACACTCGAATCTATGAAGACGAGGGCAACACCAATGCCTACCAGCATGGATCCTCCGCGTTCACTTCCGTCCGCATGACACGGCGCGGACGGCTGATGACCGTAACCATCGGACCGATGCAGGGGTCCTTCCCGGGAATGCCTAAGGCACGAAGGTATGAACTGCGGTTCGTGAACAGCTATCCCGTTGAACACGTCACGCTCAATGGCAGGTCCCTCCGCTCTGGCAAAGGTCCGTCCGGGACCGCCTCGTCCTATGAAGGCGCGGAGATGACCTCCTTGATCAGCGTGCCTTCTATCCCGACCGACCGGACAAGTACCTTGACGATCACGTTCAGCGGCGATAGAGACCTGTTCAACGGGCAGAAGAGGAGACTGGACATCCTCTACCGCTTCTCCACGTTCCTTTCGGACCGGCGCAATTTCAGGCGCCAGGATGTCTGGAGCGACGCGCGCTATTCCAGTGACCTGGTCATGCGTGCTGCTCAGACGAGCCTGAGGATCACCGCAACACCGAATGCGCTGGAACACGAGCTCGACGAACTCGGCCGGGCCTGGCCCAAGATCGTGGACATGGTGACCCGCCTTGCGGCAGAGAAACCCGTGTATTCCCCCTACCGGGGATTGTTCCAGGCCGTTCATTGAGGCCGGCACTGTCACGGCCTCCGAGGGTCCTGTGTGTTCAGCCCTTGGATTTCTCCCCGCGCCGTTGTAGCTTTCGGCGATTCGGCCTGCATCCGAATGACAGCCTTCCGGAGCTGACCTATGATCACCTGGCTTGAACGCTGGTTCCTGGCACGGTCCGCGCCGCAGGCATGGCTTCAGAGCTTCATCGCCCTGCTCCTGATCGGGGCGGCCGATTGGTTGACCGGACCTGCGATCGGATTCGCGATCTTCTATGTGGTGCCGGTCTTCGGGACCACATGGCGGTTCGGACGCAGGCAGGGTTTTGTCATGGCGTTCGCCTCCGCGCTGGTCTGGGGATTGGTGGACCTGTTCAACGGCACGAGCGGCAGCTACTGGGTTCCTTTCTGGAACTTCGACGTCGGATTTGCCCTGCTTGCCACGTTCGCGGCCTTCGTGGCACGGATCAAGGACGAGATCACCCTTCAGACCGCCCTGGCGAACGACCTCAAGGCCGCCCTCGCGGAAGTGCAACGGCTCAGCGGGCTGCTCCGGATGTGCGCCTGGTGCCGACGCATCCGGAATGACCGGGGAGAATGGGAACCCTTCGAGGTCTACGTCATGGCTCACTCGGACGTCGACATCACGCACGGCATCTGTCCCGATTGCGCGGCAAAGCAGCTCGCGGAGAGACAGAAACCAGCAGGATCGGTTCAATGAACCCCATGCCGGGCGCGGGGTGCCTCCTTCTGTCGTTCCTTCTGGCGGGGTGCGAGGAGAACCTCCCGCCGCGAAAGGACCCTGCGGAATACCTCCAGGCATCTTTCACCACCCAAACGCGCCTCATCGCGCTGGACGAGTACAATATCCGGCAACCGAGAATGGTCCTCCGCCTCTCCATTCGGAATCTGTACGACGAGGTGCTGCAGGACACTGCTCGTGTCCGGGGGGATGTCAGGCTATACCTGTTGAAACGACCGGACATCATCAAGACGTTCGTGTGGGGAGAGGGGGATGTCCAGACCCCGGGGGTCGTCAAGGGCTGGATCGCCACTCTCCGCCCGAACTCCGAAGTCATGCTGGCATCAGCGTGGGACCAGATGTCTGACAGGGATTCGATCTTCTGGAAGTTCGGCCGGTACACAAAGAAATTCGATAACCAGGGGAATCCGTACCTGGAATCGGACTCCCTGTATTTCGTGGCCGAGGGTCGCATCCAGCTGTTCAAGTATGGACCGGCGATCAAGGCACCAAGAATGGTTTTCGGCATCATCTATAAGCTGCTCGGGTTTGGGACGATCCCAGAGTAGGGAGCGGACATGGAACTCCTGAATCAGGCCGAACGCCCCACGCCGGTCCATCACAGGATCCTGCTGATGAGCTGGGCCGGGTGGGTCTTCGATTTCTACGATCTGATCCTCTACACCTTCCTGCTGATCCCCATTGGCGCCGAGCTGCAGTTGAGCAAGGTCCAGCTTTCGTACGTCCTCGGGGCCTCGCTTGCCGCTACGGCCGTCGGTGGCGTCCTGTTCGGCATCCTCTCCGACCGGTATGGCCGCAAGAACGTCCTCGAGTGGACGATCCTCACCTACAGCATCGGAACATTCCTGAGCGGTTTCTCCACGGACCTCACGATGCTCATCGTGTTCCGGATCGTGACCGGACTGGGGGTCGGCGGAGAGTGGGCAACCGGTCAGACGTACGTCGGCGAGACCTTCCCGGCCCGTGTCCGCGGACGGTACGGCGCGTTCATGCAGACGGGGGCGCCGATCGGCATCGCCCTTGCCTCGGTGGTGGGGGGATTTGTCGCGCCGGTCATCGGCTGGCGTGGGGCGTTCTTTGTTTCTGTGCTGCCGGCACTGCTCGTGGTGTTCATCCGGCGGCGTCTCCCCGAGTCGGATGTCTGGCTCGAACACCGCCGCGCAGGCGCAGGGCCGCCGGCCGCGCTGGACGATCCCATCCGAAAATTCCTCGCACTCTTCCGGCCCCCATACCGCAGGTTGTTCCTCCTCTCACTCGTCCTGGCGATCTTCGATATGTCCGCCTACTGGTTCACCTACTCGTGGCTCCCCGGGTACCTGCACCAGGAGCGGCAGTTCTCCATGGTGAAGTCGGCACTCTGGCTGCTGGTGACCCAGTGCGGCGGATTCCTGGGATACGCATCGTTCGGTTTCGCCGCGGACCGGTGGGGCAGGCGTCCGGCCTACTCCGCCTATTCGTTCGTCATGGCCCTCGGGCTGATGATGATCACCGTGTTCTGGGACCTGATCGCCGCCGTCCCGGCGGTGATCCTGGCCTTCATGTTCCTGGTGGGCTTCGGGACGGGGATGTTCGGCGGGTACGGGCCGTTGTTCTCGGAGCTCTTCCCCACCACCATCCGCAACACGGCCATGGGGTCGGCGTTCAATCTTGCCCGGGGGGTGCAGTTCTTCACCCCGGTGGCGATCGCGGTGATCGCGCAGAGCTACGGCCTGGCGGGCGGGATATCCGTCGCCGCGTTGTTCGCGGTGCTGACCGGCATATGGATCTGGACGTTCCCGGAGACCAGGGGCAAGCCGGTAGAGGTGTAGGAGAAGCAAAGGAAGCGGCCGCGAGCCGCGGGCGGTGACCCTGCACCCCTGATCATCCCGTGCGTTTGCACACGAGGATCGTGGTGTCGTCCATGAGTGGACGACCCTTCGAAAACCCATTCACCGCGTCACGCAATCCTCTCGCGATCTCCCCCGCGCGGTTCCCGATGTTCGAGAGCAGGAATTGCGTGAGCCGCTCCTCCCCAAACTGTTCGCCGCCCGGGTCCACGGCCTCCACTACCCCGTCAGTGTAGAACACCAGAACATCCCCCACGGCGGCATGGACCGATCCCGTCGAGAACGTCGCGTTCTCCACGAGTCCGATGGCCGCACCTGTCGGGCGCAGTGCGGTGAGACGTCCGGAGCCGTTGGCAGCCTGGCGAACAAGGAGCGGGGGATGGTGGCCGGCATTCGCGTACTGGACCTCCCCGCCATCCGGCCAGATCCGCGCAAGAACGATCGAGACGAATTTCGTGAGCCGGATGTTGTGATAGAACAGGTCGTTGGCCCTGAGCAAAGCCCGGTCGGGCGAGTCGCTCTCGGGCACGATGATCCGCAGTGACGCCTGCAGGCTGGCCATCAGCATGCTGGCAGGGACCCCCTTCCCCATCACGTCGGCGATCAACAGAGCCTCCCCCCCTCCGCGGAACCGCAGGAAGTCGAAGAAGTCCCCTCCCACAATGGAGGCCGGTTGACTGAATGCCGCGATCTCCCAGCCGGGGATCACCGGAACGGACTGCGGCAGGAGGGCCTGCTGGACCTTCTGGGAGAGTTCGAGCTCGGATTCCAGGCGGGAGCGCTGCTCTCCGGTCAGGTGCTCGAGGCAGACGGAGTGCGTGTAGTTGGTTTCGAGCCAGTGCGACTCGACCTGCTCGTGGCAGACCGTGCAGGTGCCAAGGGCCCCCGATTCGGCCTGACGCAGAGCGGCCTCCACGACCGACAGATGGTCCCGGACGTCGCGCTCAGGTCTCGCGCCCAACCTGATGGCTTTGGTCGACTGCGACTCAGCCCCGAGCCAGGCCGAAAGGCTCTGTTTCTGCTCTCGAAGGCTGTCGGCAATACGTCTGAAGAGCGGATTGTCCATTCTGCTGCCCCCACTCTCTCCTTGTACGGCCCGAAACCGCGGAAGTTCACCCTCCGGAGGGCTTTCCTTATGGTTCCCTTACCATCCTGGCGGTTTCCCACACCCCCCACGGATTCCCCCCGAAAGCCCCATGTGATACCATGTAGACGTCACGGAGTACAACCACCACGCAGCAGGGTCGCAGCGTCATGTCCGCAGCAGATATTCTCCAGGTCGCCCTTCCTCTGGGATGCGTCGCAGCTCTTGCGCCGTTTCTCGGTTCGTACATGGCCCGGGTGTTCCAGGGCTTTCCCGCCTATGCCAGGGTGGAGTCGTTGGTATTTCGCCGGGTGCTCGGGGGAAAGCCGTTGGAACAGACCTGGAAAGCGTACTCCCTTGACGTCCTGGTATTCAGTGTTCTCGGTATCGGTGTCGTGTTCGCCCTCCAGGTTACACAGAGCCGATTGCCGCTCAATCCCGCCAACCTGCCCGATGTCCGTTGGGATCTCGCGCTCAACACGGCCATCAGCTTCGTGACGAACACCAACTGGCAGGCCTACGCCGGAGAGGTCACCCAGAGTCACCTCGTCCAACTCCTCGGCCTTGCCGTGCAGAACTTCATCAGCGCGGCGACCGGTATCGGCGTCATGCTTGCCCTGACCAGAGGGCTGGCGTCAAAGCGCAAAGAGACCGTAGGGAACTTCGTGGTCGACATGACCCGGACCATCCTGTGGGTCCTCCTGCCGCTTTCGATCCTGCTGGCCGTGCTCCTGGTTGCGGAGGGGTCGCCGCAGACGCTCCAGGCGCGCGTGACCGCGACGACACTCGAAGGCGGGTCGCAGACGATCCCCCTCGGTCCGGTCGCTTCCCAGGTCGCCATCAAACAACTGGGAAGCAACGGCGGCGGCCACTTCAACGCCAACAGCGCCCATCCGTTCGAGAATCCGACGCCTCTCACCAACATGCTGGAGATCATTGCGATCCTCGCCATCCCGGCGGCCCTTCCCTTCACCTTTGGCAGGCTGGTCGGCTCCCCCCGTGAAGGGCGGGTACTCTGGTGGACGATGATGGTCCTGCTATGCACCGGACTGGCCGTGTCGCTCTGGTCGGAGACCATGCCGGATCCGCTGCACCAGGAGCGCCTCTCGCTCGAGGGGAAAGAAACACGGTTTGACGTTGCTCCCTCGGTCCTCTGGTCAGTGGCAACGACGGCGACATCCAACGGGAGCGTCAACTGCATGCACGACAGCCTGACCCCGCTGGCCGGCCTGGTGGCGATGCTGAACATCATGCTGGGGGAAGTGATCTTCGGCGGGGTGGGTTCCGGCATGTACGGCATGCTGCTCTTTGTTCTTCTCTCGGTCTTCGTTGCCGGGCTCATGGTGGGCCGCTCTCCGGAATATCTGCAGAAGAAGATCGAGGGCTTCGATGTCACCATGGCGGTCCTGGGGGTCCTCCTTCCATCGGTGGCCATCCTCGGAGGGTCCGCTCTCGCGATCACCTACGGCCGGGACGCTATCAGCAATCCCGGCCCTCACGGTGTGTCGCAGATCCTCTATGCGTTCACCTCTGCCGCCGGGAACAACGGAAGCGCGTTCGCTGGTTTGAACTGCGACACCCCCTTCTACAACCTCATGACGGGACTGGCCATGCTGGTGGGGCGATTTGGCGTGATCCTGCCGGTCCTGGCGATCGCCGGGAACATGGCAAGGAAGAACACGCTCCCGCCGTCGGCGGGGACCTTCCCCACCCATACGGCGTTGTTTGCGGCGGTCCTGGTCTCGGTCATCCTGGTGGTCGGCGCGTTGACGTTCTTCCCCGCACTCTCGGTGGGTCCGATCGTCGAGCATCTCCTGATGATGAACGGAAGGAGTTTCTGAGCCATGACTCGTTCGCAACCATTGGTCACTCGAGAGATCGCCGCCGGACGCAATCGTCGGGGCGTTCCGAAAGCTCGACCCCAGGGAACTCGTGAGGAATCCGGTCATTCTGGTGGTCGGCGTCGGAGCGTTCCTGTGTACGATCGACCTGATGCTCGAGGCCGCCAGGGGACACCTGCCGGCGTTCGATATCCAGATTGACCCTCTGGCTCTGGTTCACCGTCCTCTTTGCGAACTTTGCAGAGGCGATCGCGAAGGGACGGGGAAAGGCCCAGGCCGCGGCGTTGCGGAGTACCCGGTCTTCAGATGTCGGCCCGGAGACTGATCGGCGGGAAAGAGGAGCGTGTCCCCGCCACCTCGTTGAGGAAGGGTGACACCGTCGTGTGCGAGGCGGGCGACATGATCCCGGCCGACGGGATCGTCATCGAAGGGATCGCCACCGTCGACGAATCGGCGATCACCGGGGAGTCCGCGCCGGTGATGCGCGAATCGGGGGATGACCGCAGCGCGGTGACCGGCGGGACGCGGATCCTCAGCGACCGCATCGTCGTTCGCGTCACTTCCGACCCGGGATCGACCTTCCTGGACCGGATGATCGCGCTCGTCGAAGGTGCGAAACGCCAGAAAACCCCGAACGAAGTCGCCCTGACCATCCTGCTTATCGCTCTGACCGCGATCTTCATCCTGGCGGTGGTCGACATTCCCCGCGTTTGTCCTGTATGGGCGGGATGTCGCCGGCGGCGGGACGACGTGCTGACCCTCCCGGTGCTGACGGCGTTGCTGGTGTGCCTGATCCCGACCACGATCGGCGGATTGCTGAGCGCCATCGGCATCAGCGGGATGGATCGGCTCATCCGGCAGAATGTCATCGCCACCAGCGGGCGGGCGGTCGAGACGGCCGGCGACATCGACGTGCTTCTCCTGGACAAGACCGGCACGATCACCCTGGGGAACAGGATGGCCTCGATGTTCCATCCCGCGGCCGGTGTCAGCGCTGAGCGACTCGCCGATGTGGCGCAGCTGGCGTCCCTGGCCGACGAGACCCCGGAGGGCCGCTCCGTGGTCGTCCTGGCCAAGGAGCGGTACGGCCTGCGGGGCCGCGAATTAGTCCAACGGCACGTTTCTCCCGTTCACCGCCCAGACGCGTATGAGCGGCGTCGACATCATGAAGGCCACGGATGCGGGCGATCCGCAAGGGGGATGCAGCGGCCATCGAGTCGCACGTACGCGAGAAGAACGGCACCTTCCCTCCGGATGTGCAAAAGACCGTGGAGCGGGTCGCCCGTCGCGGAGCCACCCCTCTCGTGGTGGTCGAGAATACCGAGGTCCTGGGGGTGATCGAACTCAAGGATGTCGTCAAAGGTGGCATCAAGGAGCGATTCGCGCAGCTGAGCGCGATGGGGATCAGGACGGTGATGATCACCGGGGACAATCCAATGACCGCCGCCGCGATCGCCGCCGAGGCGGGCGTGGACGATTTCATCGCGAGCGCGAAGCCCGAAGACAAACTGCGGCGCATCCGCGAGGAACAGGCGCAGGGCCACCTGGTCGGGATGATCGGGGACGGGACGAACGACGCGCCGGCCCTGGCGCAGGCCGATGTGGGGATCGTCATGAACACCGGCACCCAGGCGGCCCGGGAGGCGGGGAATATGATCGACCTCGACAGTAACCCGACAAAACTGCTGGAGGTCGTAGAAACCGGCAAGCAATTGCTGATGACCCGCGGGGCGCTCACCACCTTCAGCATCGCGAACGACGTCGCCAAGTATTTCGCGATCCTGCCGGCCCTCACCGCGGGGTTGTACGCCTACGGATCGGCGGCCGGCCCCCTCGCTGCATTGAACGTGATGGGTCTCCGGTCCCCCGAGAGCGCCGTACTCAGTGCCACGATCTTCAATGCGCTGATCATCATTCTCCTGATCCCCCTGGCCCTCAAAGGCATCGCCTACAGACCGTCTGGTGCGGCGGCCGTGCTCCGGCGGAACCTCCTGGTGTTCGGTCTGGGCGGCCTCGTGGTCCCATTTGCGGGTATCAAGCTCATTGATAGTGCCATCACCGCGCTGGGATGGGTATGAGACGACAGATCCTCATTTGCTGCCTCGTCTTCACGGTCTTCACGCTTCTGTGCGGCGTCTGCTACCCGTTCCTGGTCACGGTGATCGCCACGGCCGCATTTCCCCGGCAGGCGGGGGGAAGTCTTGTGATCATCGGAGGCCGGGTGGTCGGCTCTTCGTTGATCGCCCAGGAGTTTTCCGACCCCCGGCATTTCCACCCCCGGCCCTCAGCCGTGCGGTATCAGCCCCTTCCCTCGGGGGCCACCAATGCCGGTCCGACGAGCAGGCGCCTGAGAGAGGCCGCGGCCATTCGCCGCACGATGTTCCTCGGCGAAAACGGCCTTCCGCAGGGGACTTCAGTGCCGGTGGAGATGCTCACCGCTTCGGGCAGCGGGATCGATCCGCATATCAGCCACACATCGGCAATGCTGCAGTGTGACCGGGTCGCCCGTGCTCGAGGGCTGGACACTCTGCAACTGGAGAGCCTCCGCTCACTCATCGACCGGTACACCGAATACCCCTGGGGCACGGACCTCAGGCGCGGCTACATCAACGTCTTCCGCCTGAATCTCGCCCTCACAGAGGCAAGAACAGATCCATCCACCAATCCAGAAAGCAGGTGATCATCCATGCATCCGACTCTCGCCATCATGTGTGGTGCCATTGCCCTGTACCTGGGCGCAAGCGCGCTTCAATGGAGAAGGCTCAAAAAAGGGGAGAAACCGGAGGATCGCCCCCGCCCGGACCGTTCTCGCGTTCATGCGGACGGCGGAGAACACCAGGCATGAACTGGTGCGGGGACCGTAGCGCTTCCTCTTCTGTTTCTCTATATTGAAGTCGATGACCACGCGCGAAGACAGGCCCGATCCTGATCAGCTCTTGAAGAGCCTCAAGACCGAGGAGGTCCAGAAGAACAGGGGGCGCCTCAAGATCTTCTTCGGGATGTGTGCCGGTGTCGGGAAGACCTACGACATGTTGAAGGCCGCCCAGGTCAAGCGGTCCGAAGGAACCGATCTGGTCGTCGGATTGGTCGAAACCCACGGCAGGAGGGAGACGGAACTCTTGCTGGAGGATCTGCCCCTCATTCCTCGCCGTCGCATGGACCACCGGGGGACCACCGTCGAGGAGATGGACCTCGACGCCCTGCTCGCCCGCAAGCCTGCCCTCGCCCTGGTCGACGAACTCGCGCACACCAACGCCCCTGGCAGCCGCCACGCGAAACGCTACCAGGATGTCCTGGAGCTGCTGGACCACGGGATCGATGTGTACACAACGCTGAATGTTCAGCACCTGGAGAGTCGGGCCGACACGGTGGCACAGATCACCGGGGCCGTCGTCCGCGAGACGGTCCCCGATTCGATCTTTGATGCCGCCACCGAGGTCGAACTGGTGGATATTCCGCCCGACGAGTTGCTCAAGCGCCTGGAGGAGGGGAAGGTCTATGCGCCGGAGCGCTCGCGGCAGGCGACCCAACATTTCTTCCGCAAAGGCAACCTCACGGCGCTTCGCGAAATGGCGCTTCGCCTGACCGCGGAACGCGTGGATCACCAGCTGCGGGAGATCATGGCTGCACGCCGGATCCCGGGGACATGGAAATCGGGCCAGCGGCTCGTGGTCGCCATCGGACCCGGTCCGGGGTCGGTCTCCCTGATCCGTTGGGCGCGGCGCACCGCTTACACGATGGATGCCACCTGGGTCGCGCTCCATGTCGAGCGTTCCGTCCCGCTCCCGGGAGCTGCCCGCGAACAGCTCACCAAGAATCTGGCCCTCGCCCGGGAATTGGGGGCCGAGGTCGTCACCACGGCCGACGAAGACCTTGCGGAAGGGATCCTGCGCGTCGCCCGCGAGCAGCACGCATCGCAGATCCTCGTAGGGAAGCCCGGACGGACCCATCTGTTCGGCAAAAGTCTGCTGGACCGATTGATCGAACGGAGCGGTGATCTCGACATCTACGTCGTCGGAGTGAGCCCCGAGGGTCCGCCGACCAGGGTCAGCCGTTTTGCGGCACCGACCTCCAGACTGAGCCAGTATGTCGCCCCGGTGCTGACCGTTGCGCTCGTTTCCATCCTGTGCCTTCCCCTCCGACCGCTCGTGGGATACCAGACCATCTCGCTGATCCTGCTCTTCGTGGTGGCGATCCTCCCCTTGCGCTTCGGCATCGGGCCCGGTGATCGCTGCGGCGGGGGTGAGCGCGCTGGCATGGGATTTCCTCTTCATCCCTCCCCAGTTCACGTTCGCCATCGGGCACGTCCACGACATCCTGATGTTCGGCGCGTATTTCGTGATCGCGGCGGTGACCGGCGTCCTCACCGCGCGGATCCGTGCGCGGGAGCGGGCCGTCAGGGTCCGGGAAGAACGCGCCATGGCCCTCCTGGCGCTGACCAAGGACCTCTCCGCCGCCCGGTCGCTCGACGAGGTGATCACCGCCGGGGTCAGGAACATCGGGGTATTCTTCAAGGCCCGGATCGCCGTCTTCCTCAGCGACAGCGACGGGGACCTGATCCAGACCCCCCACGCGTCCGGAACGTTTGACGCCGGGGCGAAAGAGGCCGCGGTGGCAGCGTGGACCTACTGGAACGATCGAAAGGCCGGCCGCTTCACCGCCACGCTTCCCTCTGTCCAGGCCACCTACTACCCTCTTTCCGGACCGCGGTACCCCCTGGGAGTGGTCGGGGTGGTCCTGACCTCCCACGAACCCCTCTCCGCTGATCAGGAAGCGCTGCTCGAGAACTTCCTGCGACAGATCTCCTCAAGCATCGAACGGGAACAGCTGCATGAGTTCGCCAGGAAGACGCTGGTCGTCGCCGAATCCGAACGCCTGTACAAGACCCTCTTCGATTCCCTGTCGCACGAGTTCCGCACGCCGGTATCGACGCTTCTCGGCGGTGCGGAGCAACTGCTCCAGGAACCGGCGGTCCGCAGCGGCCCGCTGACCGAGGTACTCACCGACATGCACGACGCCGCGACGCGGCTGCATCACCTGGTCAGGAATCTCATGGACATGACGCGACTGGAATCGGGATTGCTGAAGGTCAAACGGGAGTGGTGCGACGTGGCCGATATCATCGGCACGGCGGTCCGCAAGGCGGAGGATCTGCCGCACCACCTTCAGGTCCGGATCACGGTGGCGGAACCCATGCCATTGCTCAAGGCCGATCAGGGCCTTCTTGAACAGGTCCTCGGGAACATCCTGCAGAACGCGTCCACCCACGCCACCGGGGCCACGCAGATCGACATCATTGCGCGTGTCGAGGAGAACGACTGCGTCATCGTCATCGCCGACAATGGAAAGGGTATTCCGGCGGAAGCGATCGACAAGGTCTTCGGCAAGTTCTACAGAGCTCCGGGGGCCGGAACCGGTGGAACGGGTCTTGGCCTGTCGATCGCCCGTGGTTTTGTGCTTGCGCACGGCGGATCGATCTCCTGTGACAACCGCCCGGAGGGAGGCGCCCGATTCACCATACGCCTGCCCTTCGGCCCTCAACCCACACCCGCGGGACTGCCGTGAGCGGCACGACCCATCCGGCACATATCCTGGTGATCGACGATGAAACGCCGATCCGCCGGCTGCTTCAGCGAACGCTGGAGGCCGAAGGGTACCATGTGTTCATTGCAGAGAACGGCCGGGACGGACTGGTACATGCGGGGACCGACAAGCCTGAAGTGATCATTCTCGATCTGGGCCTTCCGGACATCGATGGGATGGAGGTCCTGCGCCAGCTCCGGACATGGTCCTCCGTCCCGGTGCTGATCCTGTCGGTCCGCGAGGCCGAGGAAACCATCGTGGCAGCCCTGGATGCGGGAGCGGACGACTACTTGACGAAGCCTTTCCGCGGTGGAGAGCTCCTGGCCAGGGTCCGGGCACTCCTGCGGCACCGGACCTCGGGGATCGAAGACCAGATCTTCACCTCGACAGAACTCGTGGTGGACCACGGCGCACGGACGGTGCTGGTACGGGGAGAAGCGGTCAAGCTGACGCCGACCGAATACGCGCTGCTGGCGTTGCTGGTGAGAAATGCGGGGAAGGTCCTCACCCACTCCTACCTGCTCGTCCAGGTCTGGGGACCTTCATTTTCCGAGGAGATTCAGACCCTCAGGGTCTTCATCGGACAGTTGCGGAAAAAGATCGAAAAGGATCCAGCAACGCCCCGGATCATCCTGACAGAATCCGGGGTCGGTTACCGCCTCGCGGACTAGGCCCCGCCCTCCCGTTGCTCGATCCTGGCCCAGGTATCCTTCAGGGTCACCGTGCGGTTGAAGACGGGTGCGCCAGGGCCTGAATCCTTTGCATCCACGCAGAAGTAGCCCACACGCTCGAACTGGTAACGCGCACCCGGCGTGGCCTTCGCGAGCATCGGCTCGGCCTTGCAGCCTGCCACGACCTTGAGCGAGTCGGGGTTCAGGTTGCTCAGGAACGTCTTTCCATCGGGGGCCTGGTTCGGATCCTCCTTCAGGAACAGACGATCGTACAGACGGACCTCCACGTCCACGGCATGGCGTGCGGAGACCCAGTGGATGGTCCCCTTCACCTTCCGGTTGGCCGTCGCCCCGCCACTCTTCGAATCCGGATCATAGCTGCATCGCAGCTCGACGATGTTCCCCCGGCGTCCTTCACCACCTCCTCGCACCGGATGATGTATGCCGCGCGCAGCCGGACCTCCTTCCCCGGCGAAAGGCGGTGGTACTTGGGCGGCGGCACCTCCCGGAAATCGTCCTGGTCGATGTAGAGCTCTCTCGCGAACGGGACCGCACGCGTCCCGGCGCCTTCGTCTTCGGGATTGTTCATGGCGGGGAGCTCTTCCGTCCGATCCTCGGGATAGTTCGTGATCACGACCTTCACCGGTTTCAGCACCGCCATGGCCCGCAGGGCATGTCGGTTCAGATCCTCGCGGATGCTCCACTCCAGCAGCGCCACGTCGATGATGCTGTCCTTCTTGGACACGCCGATTTTTTCGCAGAAGGTCCGGATCGCCTCTGAAGTGTACCCGCGCCTCCGGTAACCGGCGATGGTCGGCATCCGGGGATCGTCCCAGCCGCTGACGTGTCCTTCCTGGACGAGCTGCAACAATCGCCGCTTGCTGAGGACCGTGTAGCTGAGATTGAGCCGGGCGAATTCGATCTGCTGGGGGTGATAGATCCCGAGCGCGTCGAGGTACCAGTCGTACAGCGGGCGATGGTTCTCGAACTCCAGCGTGCAGATCGAATGGGTGATCTGCTCGATCGAATCCTCCAGCCCGTGCGCCCAATCGTAGGTCGGGTAGACGCACCACGCGTCCCCCTGCCGGTGGTGGGATTCGTGGACGATCCGGTACATCACCGGATCGCGAAGGTTCATGTTGGGCGATGCCATGTCGATCTTCGCGCGCAGCGTTTTCGAGCCGTCGGGGAACTCCCCCTTCTTCATCCGCTCGAACAGGTCCAGGTTCTCCGCTGCGCTGCGGTTCCGGTACGGGCTCTCCTTGCCCGGTTCGGTGAGCGTACCGCGGGTAGCGCTCACCTCTTCCGCCTTCAGATCGCAGACGTACGCCTTCCCTTTCTTGATCAGGTCCACCGCCCAGGAATACATCTGAGCGAAGTAGTCCGAGGCATAGAACACCCGGTCGCCGATGTCGCCGGCGATCCACCGCACGTCCTCGATGATGGAGTCGACGTACTCCTGCTCCTCCTTCTCGGGGTTCGTATCATCGAACCGGAGGTTGCAGATCCCTCCGTGGTCCCGGGCGATACCGAAGTTCAGATTGATCGATTTTGCGTGCCCGATATGGAGATACCCGTTGGGTTCCGGGGGGAAGCGGGTGTGCACCTTGCCGCCGTACTTGTTGGTCCGGAGATCGTCAGCGACGATCTCGCGAATGAAATCGGTCTTTTCAGTGATAGACATGGTCGTTCCGGAGGATGGATCAGAGGTTATCTATGATACGCAAAACCGCGCGCCTTTTCAATCTGACCGGCCCCTTGAATGTGGGGCCTTCCACCAGTACCTTTCCGCCAGTTGCGTGATGAATGGACTCTATTCGGAGGAACCCCTCATGCGCACCCGCCATGTCATGGTGCTCTCCCCCCTGCTGGTGATCCTGCCCGCTTCCTGCACCGCCCAGCGGACGGACCCTGCCGTCGTGGAGCAACGTTTTGCCGACTTCAGAGCGGAAATGGTACGAGAACAGATCGCCAACCGGGGGATCACCGACCCGGAGGTCCTCCGCTCCATGGAAAAGGTCCCCCGCCACCTCTTCGTGCCCCCGGAGGTGGTGGATCTCGCCTACCGGGATTCCCCTCTCCCGATCGGGGAGGGGCAGACCATTTCGCAGCCGTACATTGTGGCACTGATGACCGAACTCGTCAGGCCGAAAAAGACCCATCGGGTCCTTGAGGTGGGAACGGGGTCCGGATATCAGGCGGCGGTCCTCGCCGAACTGGTGGATTCGGTCTTCAGCATAGAGATCGTCAGGCCCCTGGCCGCGCAGGCGTCGGAGCGTCTGACCCGACTGGGTTACCGAAACGTGGTGGTGCGGGCTGGCGACGGGTACAACGGGTGGTTGGAGCATGCCCCGTACGATGCCATCGTGGTCACGGCCGCCACGGAGCAAGTTCCCGGACCCCTGATCGATCAGTTGAAGAATGGCGGCCGGCTGGTCATCCCGGCCGGAGATCCCGGGGGTGATCAGGAACTGCTCTTGCTGGAGAAGCACGACGGGCGGATCACCACCCGCTCGATTCTGCCGGTGCGTTTCGTCCCGCTGACCAGGGAACGCTGAGAGATCCAGGCGTCCCCTCACAGCACAACGCCCCGCATTTGCGGGGCGTTGTGTTATCCAACCACCGGGACATCTCCTCCACGATACTATCTCATCAAGATCATCTTCCTGGTGTCACTGAAACCCGGGGTCTGCATCCTCGTCACATAGACACCGCTCGGCAGGTTCGTTGCATCGAAATCAGCGGAGTGCACCCCTGCCACCTGTTCGCCATCCACCAGAACGGCCACCTCACGCCCGAGAAGATCGTACACCGCGAGCCTCACCCGGCCTGCGGCGGGGAGAGAGAACCTGATCACCGTCGAGGGATTGAACGGGTTGGGATAGTTCTGTTCGAGGGCGAACGCCCCCGGAAGGAGTTCCCCGGCCGTCTCCACCGCGGTCGGCACTCCTGAGTTCCAGGACGCCGCCCCTACGGCGATGGTCCCGGAGGTCGGCTGTGTCGTGTCCGCCGCCGTGACCTGCACCGAGGCCGCATTCTTCGCCAGCCAGAGGTAACCCAGGATGGTCCCATTGGAGCGCCGGTCGATCTTCTTGATGCGCAGGGCGTCCTGTGTGCTCCCTCCCGGGATCTTCAGGGGGCCATACCCGTCCACCACGTAGGAAATGTCATGCGTGACCGCCGTCGGAGTGCCGCTCGGGGTTCCGTTCAACATGATCGTCGTGGTCTCGGTGTATTTCGAGCTCCACGTGGTCCCGTACGTGGATGGGAGCGCATAGAACACGTCGGACGGGCTGTTCAGGATCGAGCCCTCGACCTTGAATCCCGGAACCGGAGGAGGTCCTCCCCAGGCGCCAGGGTTCAGGAGGTTGTCGCCGAGCACAAAGTAGACGTAGACCGTCGCCGCGATACCCATCAGGGTCACGTTGGTTTGCACGGCATGCGTCGCTCCCGGGAACTGGGCGACGTAAGGCGTGAGCGCGACGTTCACGCTGTTCAACGGGGTGGAGGTGTGCGACAGCAGCCCGCTGAAGTCATACGACGAGGCGCCCGGGGAGCCGATGTTCAGGGACTTGGTGAGCGTGTCCGCCTTGACGGCGATGGACTTCCCCGGGGTGAGGCGGTCCTGCACGTCCGCTTTGGTGATGGTGATCTGCGCCGATGCTGCGGAGACCATCGCCGCCGCCACACACCCGCCGATCACGATCCGTTTGCACAAGGTCATAGGTTCTCCTTTGGTTTATGGACGCAGTTCGAGGACGAAAACGTAGTTGCGAAGGGGCATCATGTTGCCGATCAACTCGACGTAGTTGTAACGGAAGAGATTGTTCACGTGCAGATCCGCTGCCGCCGGGACGCCGAAGAGGGTGAAGTCGGCCCCCAGGCGGAGGTCGGCCACGTAGATGGGCACCCGTTGATCGCCGTCCACGATGATGCCGTTCGGGATCAGCGTGGATTTCACCAGCGCGGAATCGATCTCCTCGATGCGGCTGATGTAGCGGAAGTCAACCCCCGCGCGGAACATGCCCAGCCGTCCGGCCACATTGGTGTAGAAGACGTGGCGGGGACGGTACTTGAGGATACCGCCGGTGGTCAGGTTCTGGGGGTAAACATACGTATAGCCCGCGCCGAACTGGAGGTCCCCGTCGAAGGCCCCGAGCTTGATCGAGGTTTCCATTCCCGTGACCCTCGCCTTCGTGACGTTGCGCCACTGGATCTCGATCGTCGAAGCCGACGCGTACAATCCGGCTTCGATCAGGTCGTCGTAGTCGGAACGGAATCCCGCGATGTCAAAGAGCCCGAACCCCCAGAGCCGCTGGGAAAGCCCGACCTCGTAGGAGAGGCTCCTTTCCGGCCGGAGGTCCACGTTGGGCACGGTCTGGATGCCACTGACCGTGGCCGAAATGAACGCCTCCGCGACCGAAGGTACGCGGAAGCCCCGGCCGAACGAGGCACGCAGGCTTGTTCCGTCGACCGGGATGTAGTTCATGGTGAGCTTCGGATTGAGCTGACCGCTCGGCGTGGTGAGCCCCACGGACTGGAAGTCGAACCGCAACCCGCCGGTGAGCAGGAGCTGGTCCGCGAGCCGGATCTCGTCCTGGGCATACGCAGCGAACCCTCCGATCGTATGCGCATCGAACATGTCGCCCCAGATCGCGTCCATGTTGACTTCCACGCCGCCGGTGACCGTGTGGACGTCGTTCAGAATGGCCGTCACCGCCGCATCCACCCGGTAGTCGTCCGCCTGCGATTCCGCCCGTCCGTACCCATGGACCGTTTCGAAGCCCCACAGGTTGTGGTACCAGAGTCCCCTTACGGTGAACAGGAGGCCTTCCGAGAGAACGCTGTTGTACTGGCCGCTGATGAAGTAGCGCGTCGAACGGACGTTGTCGTTCTGTTGCGGTTCCGGCGGGATCAGGGCATTGGTCAGATCACGCCAGTAGAGGAACTGCCCGCCGTACTGGTCCAGGAGCCCGAACGTGGTCGTGAACGACGTTGCCGGCGACACGTCCTCCCGAAGCTTGAGATAGACGTTGTACCGCCGGCGGTAGTCATTCAGACGGTACCCGTCGTCGATCTGCCGCGAGAAGAAGACGCCGACCCCAAGGTCTCCCACTCGAAAGGCGTGACTGACGGACTGGCCGTTCGAGAACCTGGTCTTCTCCGTCCAGGCCCATTCCGGGTAGTGCGGCCGGTCGTACCCGCCGGCGTACATCCGCACCTGGGTTTCCGGCCGGTCCGGGATCTCTCTGGTGATGATGTTGATCACGCCGCCGAGCGCGTTGGACCCGTAGAGTGCAGAGCTTGCCCCCTTCACCACCTCGATCCGTTCCACCTGTCCGATGGGGATCGACTCGAAGTTGAGTTCCCCGGTATCCCCGGCGATGAAGGGGATCCCGTCCAGCAGCATCAGGACCCGGCTCCCGGCGCCACGACTGTACCCGCTTGAACCCCGGATATTGACCTGGAAGCCGGTCATGTTCACGCCGGGGATGTAGCGGAGCGCCTCGTCGATGGTCAGGGAATTCCGCGAGCGGACCTGTGCGGCATCGAGGATGGAGATGCTCACCGGGACCTCTTCGAGCGACTGCCGGTGCTTGTTCGCCGTCACGACGATCTGGTCCATCTGCACCGGCGAGGGGACCAGACTGATGTTGAGGAATGTCTGTGCCGCTTCTTCCACGACGACCCCGGTGCGGGTCTCCCGCACGTACCCCACCAGGCTCACCACCACGGTGTAGGTTCCCGGGGGGAGGCCGGCGATCGAGAATTCTCCGTTCAGATTCGTCGCCGTTCCACGGACCGTTCCCTGGACGAGAACCACCGCACCGATGAGGGGTTCGCCCCGGCCCTCCCCCGCCCCCACGACCCGTCCGGCAAGGGTGCCGGCCGCATCCGCCCGCATCCACGCGCAGAGGAGGAGGGCCACCAGGGCTGTCCGTGTCATTGCCATGGCTTTGGCGGCGGCTTGTGGAAGTCGACGTAGATATCGTACCCCGGCGTGATGCGGTGGTAGATCACCTCGATCGGAGCCGGGTCGAACGAGCCGGGGGTCTTCGTGTACACTCCGGCGGGCTTCCAATCAGAGAAGATATTGGACCCGTACTTCTGAGCCACCACGACATACTCATAGACTCCCACCTGCAACGCAGTGGAATCGTCCGTCATGATGTAGCTGGTCGTATCCGCGCCGTACTGGAGCAGGCTCTTGGTGCCGATGGCGGGATAGACCACCGCCTCTCCGGACACCAGGAGTTGCAGGATGGTAGAGCTGTCGGAGGGGTACTTGCGGAACGCGACGACGCGGAGCTCCTGGACGCTGTCCAGGGGGGGCCAGTTCTGGAAATGGAGGACGCCGCTGAATCCCGAGTGATCGGACAGGGGTTCTGGAGCCGGCGGCGCAAGCCCCTTGTCACACCCTGACAGGAGGAGCAGGCACGCCGCGGGGAGTGCGGCCAGAAATCGGTGAAAGATCATAGAGAACAGGGCTCCACAGGCATTCTCACCTAGAAACAGTAGCCAACTCTCGGATGAAATACAAGTCTCCAGGGCGCCACCGTGTGACGCAGCGCATATTGCATCTGAAAGGGACGAACGATACATTAGGCCTGAGAACAGCACGATCCTTCGGGGATCCACCTGAGCGGGGGACGGGAAATCACATTCGAGGAGGAAGCACCATGCGTACATTTGTACTCTGCTCTGGCGTTGCTGGTCGTGGTCACCTTTACGGCCTCCGCACAGGTGGCGTTCGGCGTGCACGGGAATCTTGTCAACTTCAAGGTCTCGGATGAGCTGAAGCAGATCGCCGGACTTCCGCAGGGCAATCCGGAGACCGTGGCTCTGGAAGATGTGTACGGCATGGGCTATGGCGGCGGGTTGCACCTGGATTTCTCCCTCGGCATTCTCAGCCTGCGGGTGTCCGGAGACTATGTCACGCTGACACCGGACAACGCAAAGTTCCAGACGTTCCTGGCGCAATATGTCGGGGCGTCGTCGACGGCGTTCACGGTGGACGGCGGCCGGATCGAGATCATGGGTGGCAATGCGAACCTGAAGTTCGTCGTCCTTCCCCTGCCGGTGGTAAAACCGTATATCACCGGCGGGATCGGGATCTCCCAGGTGAAAGCCCAGGAGACCAAGGTCACGTACACTCCCCCGGCTCCCCTCATCACCGATCACCACGAATGTGACGTTGATCGAGAAGCAGACACCCTGGACCCTGAACGGCGGGGTGGGCGTGGACCTGGTCTTCGGTGGATTGAGCCTCTATGTGGAAGTCAAGGTCACCGCCTTCTACCTGGAAGGGGGAACGAGCACCTACCTCCCCATCAGCAGTCTCGGTTTGACGTTCTAGTGTACGCCATTCATCCCCCCTCCGACCAGACTATCTGAGCGGGGGGGGAACCGGCCCCTCCCTGGATCCGGCACCCCTGAATCCTTGACAGGTGTACCACGATGAAACTTCCCCGGCCGACGCTTACGCAGATGATCTTCGTCGGCATGGCCGTCGGACTGGTCATCGGCTGGGCCTTTCCCTCGGTGGGTGTGGAGCTGAAACCCCTCAGCACGATCTTCATCCGTCTCATCAAGAGCCTCATCGCGCCACTGATCTTCGCCACGCTGGTCGTGGGGATCGCCGGCCACGGCGACCTGCGCCAGGTCGGGCGGATGGGGATCAAGGCGCTTCTCTATTTCGAGGTCATCACCACCCTGGCGCTGGTCGTCGGACTGGTGGCCGTGAACATCGTCCGCCCGGGGGTCGGCGTCAACCTCCATGCGGTCGGAACCGCCGCAGAGATCGCCGGCAAGCAACAGACCTTCTCCGAAGTGATCACCCACATCTTCCCGCAGAGCATCGTCCAGGCCGCCGCTGAGGGAGAGGTCCTGCAGATCGTGGTCTTTGCCGTCCTCTTCAGCCTCGGATTGGCCGCGGTCCCGCAGGCGAAGCGGCAGGTGATCGTGGGGTTCTGCGACGCCCTTGCGGAGACGATGTTCAAGGTCACCGGGATCGTGATGCGCTACGCACCCATCGGCGTGGGGGCGGCGATCGCGGTGACCGTGGGACACCGCGGACTCTCCGTGCTGATCAACCTGGGGCTCCTGATCCTGACATTGTACGGCGCACTGTTGGTGTTCGCACTCGCCGTGCTGCTCCCCGTCGCCATCGCGGCGCGGATCCCCATCAAACGCTTCATCGCGGCGGTGAAGGAGCCGGCCCTGATCGCCTTCTCCACCACGAGCTCGGAGGCCGCCCTGCCGAAGGCGTTCGAGAACCTCGAAGCCTTCGGAATTCCACGCCGGATCGTTTCGTTCGTACTCCCGACGGGATACAGCTTCAACCTCGATGGCAGCACTCTGTACCTCTCCCTCGCCTCCGTCTTCGTCGCCCAGGCCGCAGGGATCGACATGCCCATCGGCACGCAGATCCTGATGATGCTGACCCTCATGCTCACCAGCAAAGGGGTCGCAGGCGTCCCGCGGGCTTCCCTCGTCATCCTTGCAGGGACACTCGCCTCGTTCGGGCTCCCGCTGGAGGGGGTGGCCATCATCCTCGGCGTCGACGAGATCCTGGACATGGGGCGGACCACCGTCAATGTGGTCGGGAATTGCCTCGCCACCGCGGTCATCGCCCGGTGGGAAAAGGAACTCCCCGCAGCGTAACACCGGCTGCCCTCCCGCTGTCACCCATCACCGTTACGCATATTGTACAATCTTCCACTATCTCGTCCGATCGCCCGCCACAGGCGATCCGGGATCGACGCCGGTGGCCTGCCCAGGTGCCGATTCCCGGACGGAATCGCCTCCTTCTGCCACTGAGTTCAGTCTCCCTCCAAAATGAGTCCCACGGCATGGGTTTTGAAACACTACGGCCAGAATCGGGCATCCCAACGGTAATCACACTCAAAGTCGGATCAGGAGGACGGGGACGATGAAACAACTGATCGTGGTGCTGATCGCAGGGCTCCTTTTTTGCGCGTTTTCTGCCGGGTTGGCCCAGAATACGCCAGGGTATCCCCAGATCGTCTACGTTGCGAAGATGCTGAAGCCTGACGTTAAGAGCGTGGGGATCATCTCCGCGACCATGACGCGACAAGGACGTCGAGAAGGGGACGAGGGCCGGCATGGGCCAGAGTGTCACGGTGGTCATTGCCCGCCCGAAATCCGCCGGCGAAATCGCCACTCTCTACAAGCGGATGGTGTCAGAGAAGAAGGTCCAATTCATCCTTTTGACCGATCCTGCCGATGAACTGATGACGGGGTTGGGTTTCGAGTACCTCCGGGAGGCTGCGCTGGCGGACGGCGTGGGGATCATCGTCGTGTCCGAGCCTCTTCTCGCAGGTGGAGCCCTCGCCTGTGTGATCAACGAGGGGGGACAGACCCGGGCCGTGGTCAACCACAAAGTGGCGACGGTGCTCGGTATCTCCCCCGCCCAGGGCGGAGAAACCCCTCTGAGCTACGTGGGAAAATAGGAGGCGTTCCATGAGTTATCAGCGCACGAGGATCCGCATGAAGCAGATCTCTGACAGACTCTCGCTCACCGCGAAGCTGCTGGGGGGGATCGGCGTGTTCCTCTTCGCGGTTGCGGTGTTCCTGTTCATCTTCTTCCCCCAGCGTCAGAAGGCGGAAACCGCCCGGTACGTCGACGAAAAGGCCACCGGCATCTCCCAGATCCTGGCGAACAGCGTGGCGGTCGCGATGGTGTTCGAGGATGCGGCTTCCGCTCAGAAAGCGCTGGGGGCCGTTCAGGGCCTGCCCGGGGTGGTCTGCGCCTCGGCGGTGAAACCTGACGGGGTATCCCTTGCGGCCTATCAGGGAGAGAGACTTGACGGTTATCGGGCACTGATCCAGCAGGTGATGGCTTCTGATTCCGCCTGCACGGTGCACAACGACGACGTGGCCATGAGCATGGTCCCCGTGCGTTATGCCGGCAAACGGGCCGGCTCGCTGGTGGTGGTCACCGACCTGAGCGCCATGCACCGCGACGTCGCCAACAGCCGATGGATCACCCTCGCTGTCAGCTTCGTGATCCTCGTCCTCGGGCTCGGCCTGCTGTCGGTCCTGATCCGAACGGTGGTCATCGTGCCGGTCGGGAAGGTCCGCGATGCGCTGCGGAACGCCGATCTGCACCTCCGTTTCAACTCCACGATGCAGGATGAGATAGGACAGATGACCCGCGCATTCGACGGGTTCGTGGGATCGCTGCGGACGACCCTTGTGCAGGTCCAGGGGACCGCACAGTCGGTCGCCAGCGCAAGCGCGCAGATCTCCTCAAGCACCGAGGAGATGGCCGCAGGTGCTCAGGAGCAGACCTCACAGGCATCGGAAGTCGCGGGCTCCGTGGAGGAGATCGCCAGGACCATTCAGGAGAACTCGCAGAACGCCGCCCATGCCGCTCAGGTGGCAGCCGACGCACGCAAGGCGGCGCACGAAGGCGGGGGCGTGGTCGAGGGGACCATCACCGGCATGCGCCGCATCGCGGACGTCGTCCGGCAGTCGGCGCAGACCGTGCGGGCGCTCGGCACCTCGAGCGACCAGATCGGCGAGATCATCAGCGTGATCGACGACATCGCCGACCAGACGAACCTGCTCGCGCTCAACGCCGCCATCGAAGCGGCACGGGCCGGGGATCAGGGACGCGGGTTCGCCGTCGTGGCCGATGAGGTACGCAAGCTCGCAGAACGGACGACGAAAGCGACGAAGGAGATCGCCCAGATGATCCGGAAGATCCAGGGCGACACAAAGGACGCCGTCGCGTCCATGGAGGAAGGGACGCGCCAGGTGGACGACGGCATCCGGCTCGCCGACAAGGCGGGGAGCAGCCTCCAGTCCATCGTGGGGATCTCGCAACAGGTCACCGACATGGTCTCCCAGATCGCCGTGGCCAGCGAACAGCAGGCCTCCATGAGCCAGCAGATCTCGAGGAACGTGGAAGCCATCACCACGGTCACGAGCGAGACGGCCAGCGGCACCCAGCAGATCGCCCGCTCGGCGGACGACCTGCGCCGCGTGGCGGATGAGCTGCAGAAGCTGATGGGCACGTTCAACCTGGATGCGCACGCCCACGCAGGCGGACCGGAAGTGGACCGGGGACCGCACGTTGATATCAGCTTCCAGCCGCGTCCGCACAAGGCGGCTCTCGTTTCCCACAACTGATCCCTCGGCAAGCCGGATCTTCGCCGGCCACTCACGGAGGGTGGGCATCTGCCCGCCCTCCGCTGTTTTTCCGGGGGCTGTGGATATTGAGGCGCACCTGCCGTATCTTTCCCGCACCACACATCCCTGCCATGAACACCTTTGAGCTCCGAAGTCTTCTCCCGTGGATCGCGACGCTGCTCCTCGCGCCGACGGCGATCCCCCAGGGGAAAGTGTATCTGGTCCTCGGATCCGATACCGCCATCTGGGACGGTATGGACGTCTCCCGCTACCACTGCACCTACGCCCCGGCACTGTTCACCGACCCCTCGGGCAACGCCGCCAGGGTCATGGACGCAGGCTTCCGCGCAGGGCTGACCGACTCCTACGGCACCCCCGTCAAGTTCACCTGGTGGATGATGGCCGGCAATATCTTCCGGTTCGCCACCAACACCAACGTGCCACACCCCAACACCATGACGATGTACCTGATGCGGCGCTATCACGGGACCGCCATCGCCGCATGGGGCGACGAACTTTCGCTCCACTACCATACATTCGCGTGGACCGACTACAACCTCGACGGGCAGTGGTACTGGAACCAGGCGCTCGCCTTCCCGGAATGCCGGGACGATTTCGACGTCACGCTGGCCGAGCTGCTGCTCGAGGAACGGGTCTTCCCCGTCTCGTTCCGAAGCGGCTGGCATGCCATGGACAATGCCTGGCAGCAGCGGCTGGATTCCCTGCTGCTGTACTCCATGCACAACGACTGGCCTGCCGTGCGCCATGACACCACCGAACCCCTGGACAACACCTACGACTGGTCCCGTGCCCCGAAGAGTTTCGTCCCGTTCCACCCCTCCACGACGGACTACCAGGTCCCGGGAAACGGGCGCGGGTGGAATCTCCGGTCAGTCTACATGTCCTCCGCCGACTCTTCGTTCATGGACGCCGTCTTCGCGGCGGCGAAACAGGGAAAGGACCAGGTGGTCTGCCTCTGGGCGCACCTGCCGGAGACCGACTTCCTCGACAACGTCCGGAAGGTGAACACCTCCGCACACAAGGTCGCCCCGCGGTACCCGGGCATCCCCTTCCGCTATTGTACCGCGGTGGAGGCGATGCAGGCGTGGCGCGATACCCGTGATACCACACGCCCCGTGCTGACGATCGCGGAAAACGGAAGCGGCGCCGGCGTGCGCTGGACCGTCTCCTCGAACGAGGCCCTGTTCCAGCCCCTCGCATTCATCGCGCTGAAGACCCGTGACGGGGCCTACCGTGCACTCGCCTGCACGCGGACATCCCCGACGACCTGGCAGACGATCGACGTCGTCCCGCGCGAGGAGATCGCGAAGGTGGGGACCGCCGGAACAGACACTGCCGGGAATCTCGGAACGGCGATCCTGCGGTATGTCCCCGATGACCTCTATGTGGAGGACGGGGATGCAGGATACAAGGAGCTGCGCGGCACATGGGGAAGCACCGCCACGTCGGCCTGGGGCCGCACCAGCCGGGTCAGCACGCTCGGACCTGCGGACACCGCCGCGGTCCGATGGACGCCGGCGTTCGTCGAGGCCGGAACATACAACATCTTCGTCCAGGCACCGGTGCAGTCGAACCCCGCCAGGGACATTGTCTTCCGGATCGTGAGAACACGGGACCGTTGTGGACTCGATCCGGTTCCCGCAGGGGATCGCCACACCCGGGTGGACCTACCTCACGACCCGGACGCTCAGCGACACGTCTGAGCATGTCCTGGAGATGTGGGGACACGGTTCCGGCCAGGGGACGACCGTCCTCGCGGCCGACGTAGTGAAATACTCCGGGTTGGTTCGCGAACGCTGGTTCGAGGCCCCGGCGTCCGTGGATGCCGGCGAGGTCATCGCAGGAGACACCGTGATGTTCCGCCTGACATTGCAGAACCGCGGGACACAACCATTGACGGTCAACGGCGGCACACCCGGACCCGAGATCTCCCTGACCACATCCCTCCCCCTCCAGATCCCCCCGATGTCAACACGGGACCTGACCTTCGTCGGCATGTTTCACAAAGAAGGGAACGGTCACGGATTCGATCACTCTCGTCTCGGACGACCCTCTGAACGCTTCCCGAATGGTCACGATCCACGCGCTCGTCAGCGACTACTATCGCATAGTCGACGACCGGGATTCCCTCGCCTACCGCGAGACCGGCACCTGGTCGTTCAGCGTCGCCCAGGCCTACGGGACGAGCAGTCGTTACATCTACCCGGTCCCGGCGCATCGGCGACCTTTTCGACGGTCCTGCGGGAGGCGGGTATGTACGAGGTCTCGGCGATCGTCCCCACCACGGTGAACGCCTCCATACGCGCACGGTATCTCCTGATCACGGGGGGCACGGGCGCCGATTCGGTGTTCCGCGACCAGAACCAGGGGAGCGGGACCTGGGTCTCCCTGTTCCGGAGGATCGTCCCGGCGGGCAGCGCCGGTCTCCGTCGTCGTGACCGACGCAATGTCGCCGGTCCAGTCCGGAAAGGTCCTGCGCGCGGATGCCATCCGGTTCGCCTGGGTCTCCTCGGGGGTCTCCTCCGCGGGATCCGCAACCGGAGAGATCCCCGAGCGGACCTCCCTCGACCAGAATTACCCGAACCCATTCAATCCGACCACGATGGTCGGTTACCGGCTTTCCGCAACCGGTCGGGTGAACCTTGCCGTGTACGACCTCCTGGGCCGCGAAGTGATGGTCCTGGTGGACGAGGTGAAGACTCCCGGGACGTATCTCCTCCGGTTCGACGCGCGGAAACCGGAGACCGGATCGCTGCCCAGCGGCACGTATTTCCTCCGGCTCAAGACCTCAGAGACAACGTTGACCAGACGCATGCTCCTGATCCGTTGAGACGCTCCGAAGGGCGAAGTCCTAGCGATACGCTCGATGACCCGATCCACCGTTCACCTCATACTGGATGACCTCATGACCCGATCCTTTCCGATCCTCTTCCTGACGATCCTGATCGTCTCCGCCGCTGCGGCGCAGCCCCAACAATCGGCGCGGGCGCTCATCCGGTGCGACGACATCGGCATGTGCCATTCGGTGAACATGGCACTGAAGGAGGTGCTCGACACCGGCATCCCGTTCTCCGCTTCGGTGATGTTCACCTGCCCCTGGTACCAGGAGGCCGTGGAGATCATGCGTGGAAAGGCCCAGGTCACTGTCGGCATCCACCTGACCCTGAACTCCGAGTGGAAGACCTACCGCTGGGGCCCAGTCGCGGGAGCCCACACGGTCCCCTCACTGGTCGACAGCGTCGGCTATTTCTTCCCGTCACGGGCAGCGACCATGGCCCATCATCCCACGCTCGTGGATGCCGAAAGGGAATTCCGCGCCCAGATCCACCGGGCGCTCGCCAGCGGACTGCGCATCGACTATCTCGACACCCACATGAGCACGATCGACGAAACACCAGAATTCATGGCGCTGGCGGAGCGCCTGGCGGCCGAATATGGCCTGGCGATCTCCCGGTACTTCGGTGAGAAAGACGTCGCCGGGCTCTATTCCGCCCCCGTGGCACACAAAACCGACACTCTGCTCGCGATGGTGAACCGCATCGAGCCCGGCGCCCCGCGCCTGCTCGTGTTCCATATCGGCCGCGACACCCCGGAGATGGAGGCGATGATCGACCTCAACCCGAGCGGGCCGCCGGACATGAGCAAGCACCGCGAAGGGGAGCTTCGCGCGCTCGTCTCCCCGGAATTCCGGGCCGCGGTCGCCCGGCGGGGGATCACCCTGATGAACTACCGGGAGCTGATCTCGACCGTGGGTCGCGAAGCGATGAAGCGGCCATGATCCGCTGCCTCTCCTGCGGGGTGCACCTCGACGCCGATCCCGGCACCCGCCCCGTAGCGTCGATCGCCGGGCAGATCTTCGGCGACGAGTACCTGGAATCGTACTATCTGTGCCCTGCCTGCGGTACGTACACTGTGGAGATCGTCCACGACCGATTCCTGGGGGAGGAAGAGGTCAGCACCTCGGGACCGCTCGACAGGAAGAAGGGGGACGAACTCGTGCGGATCATCCGCGAGTGCCCCGACCCCTCGGACAAGAAGTGCGGATGTGACGCCCATAAGCGATACTTCGACGGCCTGTCAGGATGAGAGCCGATCACTCCCCAGGAGGATGACCATGATCCGCGTTGCCACACTGTTCCGCATCGCCATACTGATCCTCTTTCCGGCGACCCTGGCATGCTCGTCCGCGTCCGCCGGCCCAAAGGCGGACCCTGCCGCGATCGTCCGCTCGGGCGAGGTCCGGGTCACCGTCCTGACCGACCGGCTGCTCCGCCTTGAGTGGGATCCGACGGGAAAATTCGAGGATCGGGCTTCGTTCGTTTTTCTGCACCGGAAGCTTCCGGTCCCCCGGTTCACGACCGTACGCGAAAGCGGGTGGCTGGTCGTCAAGACCGACTCCCTCACGCTCCGGTACAAAGAGGGGAGCGGGAGGTTCTCCCCCGAGAACCTCACCGTGGCATTCCGGGTGGCCGGTCAGACGGCCCGCTGGACTCCTGGCATGCCCGAAACAGGCAACCTGCGCGGAACGCTGCGGACGCTCGATGGGGTCAAAGGAGCGGCGGACCTGGAACCGGGATTGCTTTCCCGCGACGGGTGGACCGTCGTGGACGATTCCGGCCGGCCGCTGTTCGACGACAGCGACTGGCCGTGGGTGACGCCGCGCGACGTCGGTGAGCGCCAGGACTGGTACTTCTTCGGGTACGGGCGGGACTACAAGACCCAGCTGGGGGACTTCATCAACGTGGCGGGGCGCATCCCCATGCCTCCAAGGTTCGCTTTCGGACTCTGGTGGTCGCGCTACTGGGCGTACACCGACGAGGAGCTCAAGCAGCTCGTCGGCGAATTCGCGCTGCACTCCGTGCCGCTCGACGTGCTGGTCGTGGACATGGATTGGCATCTCACATTCAACATGCGCTGGTCCGAACGGGTGAAGGACCAGGCGGGCCAGACCCTCGGCTGGACCGGGTACACCTGGGACCGCAACTACTTCCCCGACCCCCCGGCGTTCCTCTCCTGGTGCAAAGAGCGCGGGCTCAAGACGACGCTGAACCTCCACCCCGCCTCCGGCATCCAGCCGCACGAAGAACAGTACCCGGCCGTGGCCCGCGCCATGGGGATCGACCCGGCCACGAAGAAGTACGTCCCCTTCGACATCACGGACAAGACCTTCGCACGACACTACATGGATCTGGTGATCCGTCCGCTCGAACGGCAGGGGGTGGACTTCTGGTGGCTGGACTGGCAGCAGTGGGGAACGACGAAGGTCCCCGGCGTGACCCCCACCTGGTGGCTCAACTACGTCTTCTTCACGGCCATGGAACGCAGGAATGCCGATCGGCCGCTCCTGTTCCACCGCTGGGGCGGACTCGGAAATCACCGGTATCAGATCGGCTTCTCCGGCGATGCGATCTCGGTGTGGGAATCCCTCGCCTTCCAGCCCTTCTTCACGGCTACCGCCGCGAACGTCGGTTTCGGCTACTGGAGCCACGACATGGGCGGCCACATGCCCGGCGCCGTGAGCGGCGAGCTGTACGCGCGGTGGCTGCAGTTCGGCGCGTTCAGCCCGATCGTGAGGACCCACACCACCAAGAACCCGTCGGCGGAACGGCGCATCTGGGCCTACCCTCACGACGACTTTCTGGTCATGCGCGATGCGATCCTGTTGCGCTACTCCCTGATCCCGTACGTCTACACCGCCTCGCGGGAAGCCTACGACACCGGTGTCTCCCTCTGCCGACCGATGTACTACGAATATCCGGAAAGCCAGGAAGCCTACACGTTCACCGGCCAGTACTTCTTCGGCAACGACATGTTCGTCGCCCCCATCGCCACACCGCTCGCCGGCGACTCGCTCGTGGCGGTCAAGAGCGTCTGGATCCCCCCGGGAGAGTGGGTGGAATGGTTCACCGGTGCGCGCCTGAAGGGTCCCGCGGTCGCCACTCGGACGTTCACCCTCGAAGAGATCCCCGTCTATGTGCGAGCCGGCGCGGTCATTCCGATGCAGCCGGAGATGCGGAACACCGGGGCCGGACGCGTGGACCCGCTCATCCTGACGGTGTTCGACGGTCCCTCGGGTTCGACGCGCGTGTACGAGGACGCCGGAAATTCGCTCGGCTACCAGAAGAACGAATGCGCCTGGACGGGGGTCTCCTACCATCGGGACGGAAAGGGGACCGCAACGCTGACGATCTCGCCGACCAAAGGGAGGTATCCCGGGATCACCACGGGGCGTGCGTACGTTGTGCGGATAGCAGGGGTGTGGCCGCCGGCGAAGATCATCTGCAACGGCAAGGCGATCCCTCAGGCCGCGGGAGTCGGACGGACAGGCTGGCGGTACCAGGGATCCACCTCCACGCTCGAAGTTTCGCTCCCCAGGTTCCGGCGATCCGAAACGGTCACCGTGCAGATCCTCCCACGGGCCGCCGAGCCTGCACGGTCACTGCTGGAGGGGGTACCGGGGACCATCAGGCGCCTCAAGAACGTCATGGCGCTGATCAACAGCCAGTGGCCCGCCGAATGGTCGCCGGATTCGCTCGTGGCCGCCGCACAAACCGGCAACCGGATGGAGCTCGAACCCGCGCAGGCACAGGAGGAGATCCAGAAACTGCAGCTTCTCCTTCCGGCGGTCCAACGGGCAGTTCCCGGTCTGGAGATCCCGGATTCCGTCCGTACGCGGGCGCAAGGACATCTCTCGACGATCGCCGGCGTGCGGGGGCGGTAGCGGTCGCAGCAAAAGGAGCTTCACACAGCATTTCGATCGACCGGAGCACCACGATGAAGAACCTCGTCCTGATGGTTGCGCTGTCAGCCCTGCTGCAACCGGCCCGCGCAACGGACCTCTACGTCTCCCCCACCGGCAACGACCGCGGCCCGGGATCTCTGCGGCAGCCATTCCGAACACTCGAGCGCGCACGCGAGGAGGTCCGGTCGATCCGCAAGCAGAAGGCGCCGGGCGACACGATCACCGTCTGGCTGGGCGGCGGGGTCTACTCGCGGACGAACACGTTCGAGCTGAAGAGGGAAGACAGCGGCACGCCGGAGGGTCCGACGGTCTATGCCGCACGACCGGGGGAAGAGGTCCGCATCACGGGCGGTATCGAGGCCTCGGGCTTTCAGCCGGTGAACGATCCTGAAGCGTTCCGGCGCCTTCAGCCGCACGTACGCCAGCACGTGATGGAAACCGATCTGAAGGCGGCAGGGGTGAAGGACTTCGGAACCCACCGGCAGTTCGGCCATGGCCTGCCGGTCGTGCCGGCCCCGATGGAGCTCTTCTGGAACGATACCGTCATGCAGCTCGCCCATTACCCCGACCGCGGGGGGATCCCCATCGGCGAGATCGTCGACAAAGGGTCCGTGCCACGCACCGGCGACTACGGAGGCCGGGGAGGAACCTTCCGGTATACCGACCCAAGGCATGCTCGCTGGACGGAAGCCCGGGATGTCTGGTTCCAGGGGTTCTTCAACCACGGTTTCGCCGACGACAAGATCCTCGTCGCCGCGATCGACACGGTGAAGGGTGAGGTCCGCCTCGCGGCTCCGCACATGTACGGCCTTGGCAGCGGGGAGAACTTCAACGAATACGTGGCCCTCAATCTCCTCGAGGAACTCGACCGGCCCGGCGAATGGTATGTCAGCCCTTCCTCGGGCAAGCTCTTCTTCTGGCCGCCCGGCGAAACAGGGACCGCGCACGTGACACTTTCGATCGTCGAACAACCGTTGATCGCCCTGGACGGCGCTTCCTACGTGACCCTCCGTGGACTGACTGTGGAATGCGGCCGCGGGATCGGCATCTCCATCGAAGGCGGAACCTCCTGCCGCATCAGCCACTGCGTCGTCAGGAACTTCGGCACGCTCGGGATCATGATGGGGCAGGGAGCCCGGCAAACATTCCCGCATGTCACCGCCGACGACTATACGGGTGTTCCGGTCTCGCGCGAGGTCGGGACCTACCACGCCCATCTCTACAGGAACTCGGTGTGGGAGAGGAACGCCGGAACCCGCCACACCATCGAGAACTGCCAGATCTACCAGACGGGTTCTGGAGGGATCCTGCTCGGCGGCGGAAGCAAGAAGGATCTGGTCCCCGGCGGGTCGGTCGTGACCGACTGCCGGATCCACGACTTTACGCGGCGGAACAAGGCCGGAGCGGCCGGCGTGATCGTGGACGGCTGCGGCCAGCAGGTCGTCCACAACGAGATCTTCGGCGGAGACCTCCAGGCGGTCCTCGTCTACGGGAACGACCACCTGTTCGAGTACAACCTGATCCACCATGTCGCCGTGAACTCCAACGACGCCTCAGCGTGGTATCTGGGGCGCGACCCCAGCAACCAGGGGAACGTCGTGCGGAGGAATTTCTTCCACCACGTCGGGCGGCCCGACCGCAAGTGGACCATGGGTGTTTACTGCGACGATGCGACCTGCGGGGTACTGGTGGAGGAGAATGTCTTCTACAAGGTGGCCTCGTACGGTACCGTCTACAGCAACGGCGGCCACGACATCGTGGTCAGGAACAATCTCTTCATCGACGGCTATGGGCCCGCGTACCAGCTGAAGTCGATGTGGTACGATTTCGGGCTCAGGGAGATCCCGTATTTCTTCGGTCAACAGGGGATCTATACGCAGCGGCTGACCCGATCGGTGGACATCAAGAAACCGCCCTACAGCACCCGGTATCCCCTGCTGGCTGACTGGATGGACCTGCTCCCCGACGGGAAGACCTATGTGGGGATGCGCCCCCGGCGGAACGTGTTCGACCGAAACGTTCTGGTCAATCCGGAGGAAACCTTCAGGCTGGTGGGACAGTACGCCCAGACCGACTACGGGCGGAATTTCGTCACCTTCAAGGATCCGGGGTTCGTGAACGCCGCAGCGATGGATTTCCGGCTGAAAAAGGACTCCCCGGTCTTCACCGAACTCCCGGACTTCCACCAGATCCCCATGGAGCAGATCGGTCCGAGGACAGACCGGTGATGTGGAACACACCACCCCGGCCAGGTGACAGGGCGCCTTGACTTTCCCTCCCGGCCCTCCTATGTTTCCAGCAGAGGGCCGGGTGCCCGGAGGGATGCCGTTGTGAAGCCGCTGCTCATACTGCTGCTCGTCCTGCTGAGCGCCACCGCAGCGTTTACGCAGCCAACCACCACGGCGGCCGATGTTATCATCACCATCCTCGCCGACGAGATCACCGTCGCTTCCGATCTGAAAACCGACCTGGGTTTCGCCTGCCTCGTGGAATCCAACGGGAGGTCGATCCTGTTCGACACCGGGAGCGACGGCCCGATCCTGCTTGCCAATGCCGACCTGCTGCGGAAGGACCTCTCGTCGATCAGCGCGGTCGTCATCTCTCATCCGCACACTGATCACACAGGGGGGCTGAGCTATCTCCTGACCTCCCGGGCGTCGGGGATCCCGGTCTATATCGGACAGAGGTACTCCAGAGCATTCGCGGGTCTTATCACGTCCTGGAAAAGCAGGCCCGTCGCGGTAACGGACACCGTCCAGATCCTCCCCGGCATCTACACCTCGGGGGAACTGCCGGGAAGTACTTTCGAACAGGTCCTGGTCATCGACACGGAGAAGGGGCTGGTGCTCATCACGGGCTGCGCCCACCCGGGGATCGCAAGGATCGTCGCGCACGTCAGGGAGCGCTTCCGCAAGGAGGTCTATCTCATCCTCGGCGGACTCCATCTTCTCGATGAACAGGAGAGCACGATCCAGGAGACCGCGCGCCAGCTGAAGACCCTTCGCGTCCGAAAGTGCGCACCCACCCATTGCACCGGAGGGACGGCCCTCGCGGTCTTCCGGAAGGAGTATGGCGCCGACCTTATTCCCGCGGGGGTGGGGTCGGTGCTCCGGCCGTGATCGGCGGATACCAGAGATCCACGATCCGGTCAAGAAAGGCGAACGCCGGGACGTTGTTGTGATTCGTCAGCAGGAGCGCCACAAACCCGTCCGCGGGGATCCTGCGCACTGCGTGACTGAAGCCGATCGAACTTCCTCCATGGGAGAGCGACGGCATGCCGCGGTATTCCTTCACTTCCCACCCCAGGCCGTATCCAGCGTTCTTTCCGTCGGTCAGCAGCGCCGGGTTTCTCGATGACCTTCTGCCATGTCTCCCCCGCCGGTCCGCCCAGTTCCAGGGAGCGATACCACCTCCGGAGATCTTCCGCGCAGGAGTAGATCCCCCCGTCCCCCAGCACTGCGCTGGTCAGACTCTGGTCGGTCCGTTCGAACCAGTGCGACCAGAGGAACGACCGCTCGCTGTAGCCGAACGCCCGGTGCCCGACCGCTGTCGAACCCGCCACATGAGCCACTGTTCCGGACATCCCGAGGGGCAGGAAGATCCTCTCCTTCAGAAACCTCGGGTAGGGGACCCCCGACACGCGTTCCACGACCAGCGCGAGCAGTGCGTAACCCGTGTTGCTGTACCGGTAACCGCTCCCCGGAGGGAAATAGGTGCTGTCCGAGTTCCGGAGCAGTTCGAGGACGTCGCGGTCGGAGACCTGGACCGTCTGCGACTCGGGGATCAGGTCTTCGTACGCCATCAGCCCTGACGTGTGCGTGAGCAGGTGGCGCAGCGTGACCGGATCGGCATACGCCGGCAACTCGGGGAGATATCGCCGGACCGGATCATCGAGCGCAAGTTTCCCGTCGCGGGCCAACAGCACCACGGCCATTGCGGTGAACTGCTTGCTGATGGACGCCAGCCGGAAGTTCGTGGCCGTGGTGACCGGTTCGCGGGCCTCAACGTCCGCGAGGCCGTACCCTCGCGCGTACAGGACGGAGTCGTGGTGCATCACCAGGAGACATGCGCCCGGTCCGTCGCTGTGCGCGAGAGGGGTCAGGATCGCATCGACCTCGCGCGTTCGGTCCTTGAGGACCAGCCGGGGGAGGTCGCGGGTCGTGTCCGCTCCATCGTGCTGCACTGCTTTTCCTTCAGCGGCGCAGAAGACCCCGAGCAGGAGCGCGGCAGGGATGGCGTGAAACGGCGAGAGGTACGGAGATGGAGCATGTCCGGTATCCGTCGAAGTGAGGGGGATCAGAGGAACGGGAGAGAATATACGAAGGAGTGCCGAAAAAGGCATTTCTGCGATGCCGCCGACCGGTTTCTCCGCCTTGCATTTTGAACTAGCACCCCCTACCTTCTGTTCAGGTTCCCCTGGCGTCGTTCGACAGTTGAATCACGTCCCCGGGACCCTCCGCATTGCGTCCTTCCTGAGGAGTGCACACATGACCGCATCATTGGATCCCGGCCTCTGGTGGTTCATCGTCGGACTCGTCTGCATCGCCGCCGAGGTGGTCCTTCCAGGCTTCATCATCGTGTTCTTCGGCGTGGGGGCGTGGGTCACCGCGATCCTGCACTGGTTCGGGGTCGCCACCACCTTCGACGCACAGCTGATCGTCTTCCTGGTGTCGACCGTTCTCTCCCTCGTCCTCTTCCGCAGGAAGGGGAAGAAGTACTTCGAAGGGAAGGTTTCCGGCAGGATGGCCCCGGGGGGCGATCTGGAGGAATATGTCAACGAACAGGCGACGGTCACGGTCGACATCCCGGCCGGAGGGCCCGGCGGGAGAGTGGAGTTCCACGGGACCGCCTGGTCGGCCACCTCGACGGTGGAGATCAAGAAAGGGACGCCGGTGAAGGTCCTCCGGCGGCAGAACCTGACCCTGCACGTGCAGCCGTTGTAGCCAAAAAGGAGATCCCATGCAAGTAGAAACCGTGGTTCTTGTCGGACTGGCATTTCTGGTCATCCTCATCCTCATGCGGTCCACCCGCGTGGTTCCGCAGAAGACCGTCTTCATCATCGAGCGGCTGGGCAAGTACCACGCCACCTTCGAGGCGGGCTTCCACTTCCTCGTCCCCTTCGTGGACCGGATCGCCTACAAGCATTCGCTGAAGGAAATGGTGATCGACGTGGCGGCCCAGACCTGCATCACCAAGGACAACATCCAGGTCGAGGTGGACGGCATCCTGTACATGCAGATCATGGATCCCGTGAAAGCCTCGTACGGCGTCAACAACTATATCTTCGCCTCCACCCAGCTGGCGCAGACCACCATGCGGAGCGAGATCGGCAAGATCGAACTGGACAAGTCGTTCGAGGAGCGGGAGACGATCAACCGCGAGATCGTCGCCGCGGTGGACAAGGCCTCCGAACCCTGGGGACTGAAGGTGACCCGCTATGAGATCAAGAACATCATCCCTCCCCCCAGCATCAAGGACGCCATGGAGAAGCAGATGCGGGCGGAGCGGGAGAAGCGGGCGCTCATCGCCGAGTCGGAGGGGGACAAGCAGGCGAAGATCAACCGGGCGGAGGGCGACAAGCAGGAGGCCATCGCCAAGTCCGAAGGCGAAAAGATGAAACGGATCAACGAGGCCGAGGGACGGGGGCAGGAGATCGAACGGGTGGCCTTCGCCACGGCCCGCGGGATCCGCGAGATCGCGACCGCGATCAACGAGAAAGGCGGAACCGACGCCGTCAACCTCCGGATCGCCGAGCAGTACCTGGGCGAGTTCGGCAAGCTTGCGATGAAGAACAACACGATGATCATCCCGTCCAATCTGTCGGACGTCAGCGGCATGGTGGCCACCGTAGCGAAGATCTTCACCACGATGAAAAGTGCTGAAACGCCCGAGAAGGCCCGGTAACGGGCCGGTATTCCACAGGTTCCTGTTCCCACGCATCGTATGACGGAGGTTTTCCGATGAGAAGATCGCTTGCGGTCGCGGTGGCTTTGTTGGCCTGGTCGATCACCCTGAACGCCCAGCAGGCCCCGTTCGATTCGACCAGCTGGCCCGTCGATCTGCTGATGAGCTACAGCATAACGCCGAATATCGTCTATTCGGTGGCCAGCAACTATGAGTGCAAGCTCGACGTCTATACCCGCCGTGGCACCCCCTCCCCCCTGCCGGTGGTGGTATTCATCCACGGCGGCGGATGGGTCGGAGGGATCAAGGAGACGGGGACCTTCTGGTTGATGCCCTGGATCCAGATGGGCTGTGCGGTCGTGAACGTGGAATACCGGCTGGCGAAGGTCGCCCTGGCGCCGGCGGCGGTCGAAGATTGCCGGCTGGCGCTTCGCTGGGTCACAAAGAATGCCCGGGCCTACAATTTCGATTCGACGAAGATCATCGTCACCGGCGGCTCTGCAGGCGGCCACCTGGCCCTGATGACCGGCATGCTGGACTCCACGGCCGGATTCGACGCACCGAAAGACTGGGATCAGATCAACCCTCCCCTGCGTGTCGCGGCGATCGTCAACTGGTTCGGCATCACCGACGTGAAGGACCTGCTCGCAGGTCCGAACCGGCAGAACTACGCGGTCTCCTGGCTGGGCAGCCAGCCCAACCGGGAATCGCTGGCGGACCGTGTCTCCCCGCTGACCTACGTCCGCAAAGGACTTCCCCCCATTCTGACCATCCACGGCACCGCGGATCAACTGGTCCCCTACGATCATGCTGTCCGGCTGCACGCGGGACTGCAGAAGGCGGGGGTGCCTAACGAACTCATTACGATCAAGGATGGCAGGCACGGCGGGTTCAACCGCGAGCAGATGCTGATGATCCACGACAGGATCAGGAGCTTCTTGAAGACGAACAACGTCCTTTGAGGAATGACCCCCTCCCCGGTGTCTCCTTTCAAGCCATTCGCCGAGATGTCTCCGGCGGACTACGCCGCCGTCGGCTTCAGGTCCGGCCTCGAGATCCATCAGCAGCTGCTGACCGCGAAGAAACTCTTCTGCCGGTGTCCGGCCGGAAGGTACAGCGAGCAGTTCTCTGCCGAGATCCTGCGCCATATGCGGCCGACCCTCTCGGAGCTGGGGGAGTACGACGGCACGGCCCTCATGGAGTTCAAGACGAAGAAGGAGATCATCTACCGGATCCACCATGAAACGGTCTGCACCTACGAAATGGACGACACCCCGCCGTTCGAGCTGAACGACGAGGCGCTGGATATCGCCCTGGGGATCGGGCAGATGTACGGATGTGCGATGGTGGACGAGATCCATATCGCGCGGAAGCAGTACCTGGACGGCAGCATTCCCACCGGATTCCAGCGGACCACCATCGTGGGGGTCCAGGGGAGCATTCCGTACAAGGACCGCCGGGTCACCATTGTGCAGCTGGGCCTTGAGGAGGACGCGTGCCGGGAGGTCAGCGACGTCGGCCACCGGCGGACCTACCTGACGGACCGTCTGGGGATGCCGCTCATCGAAACCGTCACCGCCCCGGACATGCGCACTCCTCAGGAGGTTGCGGAGGTCGCGGAGATCCTCCGTCGCCTGGTGCGGAGCACCGGCATGGTCCGGACCGGAGCGGGTGCCGCGCGTCAGGATGTGAACGTGAGCGTCGAAGGGGGGACGCGGATCGAGATCAAGGGAGTTCCGAGGATCCCGAACATCCCCCTGCTGACCTACAACGAGGCGATGCGGCAGTATCAACCTGCTCCAGTTGCGCGCGGAGCTGCACCGCCGCGGGATCACCGCGGAGACGTTCGGATCCCAGACCCAGGACGTCACGCGGCTGCTGCGCAAGACCCGTTTCCTTCCGATCCGTATCGCCATCGGCGAAGGCTCCACCACCCGGTGTGTACTCCTGCGCGGGTTCAGAGGACTGATGCGCTGGCAGACGCAAACCGACACGTACTTCTCCCGGGAGGTTTCCGACAGGGTCCGTGTCGTGGCGTGCCTCACCACACTCCCCAACATCATCCACTCCGACAGCCCGTCGGAGACGCTGGCAAGCTCGGAATGGCAGGCCCTGAAGCGCGGGATCGGCGCGACGGACGACGACACGATCGTGCTGGTGTGGGGCAGCGCCGCGGATTCCGCCGCCGGAGCCGCTGAGATCGTCATCCGCGCGAAGGAAGCGACCATCGGGGTCCCTTCGGAGACCCGCCAGGCGCTGAGCGATGGCACGAACGGGTTTGAGCGGATCCTTCCGGGCCCGGACCGTATGTACCCCGACACCGATCTTCCGCCGCGTCGGATCACCCGGGAACACCTGGCACAGATCGCGGCAAGGATGCCCCGCTCCTTCTGGGAACGGGAGCAGTGGTACCGCAGCCTTGGTATCCCGGACGACGTCATCGTCCCGCTTGCCGTTTCGCCGTTCGCCACGCTTTTCGAGAAGGCCGTGAAGGAATGGCACCTCCCGCCGGTCGCCGTGGGGGTGGCAATGGTCCAGCTCCCCAAACGGGTCGCCAGATCCACCCCGAACCGTCTCCCGCTCACCGTTGAGGCCATGGAGTCGCTCCTGGGCGCATGGAAGGACGGAGTCATCGTGCGGGAGTCCATCCTCCCCGCCCTGGCGGCTATGGCCTCGGGGGTCCCCTTCGACCGCGCCCGCCTGCCCGGACTCTGCACTCCGGCGGAGCTCGAGACCGTGATCCAGCGGATGAGGGACCACCTGGAGAAGACCCCGCTGGCTGATCCGGAGAACGCAGGACGGGTTCTGCTCGGTCTGGTCATGGAACAGGTCCGCGGGAGGATCGACGGGAAGGCCGTGGTGGCGGCGCTCGACCACCGGCCGGGGAGGAGCAGGACATGAACGACAGCTATCGAGGGTACCGGGCCGAGGCTCTGGCCACTCTGCAGGCGTTCGATGCGCGGGTCTGGAGCGATGTGGAGGTCACCACCGACACCGGGTCATTCGCGGGGATCGTGCTTCCGCGCTCGGAGACCGCCGACCCGCTCCACCTGGTCCTGAAGCTCCGCAGCGGCTACAACGTCGGGATCGCGGCGGCCTCCGTCCGCGACATCAAGATCCTGGGATGGAAAGAGGCGCACTACAAGATCCCCGAAAAGGAATTCCCCGTCGACCCGAAGAAGCCACGGGTCAAACTTTTCGGGACCGGCGGCACGATCGCGAGCAGGCTCGACTACCGCACGGGTGCGGTCATTCCCGCATTTTCGCCCGGCGAGCTCTACGGCTCGGTGCCGGAGCTGGCCGACATCTGCAACCTCGAGACCGAAAAGCTGTACGGGGTCTTCAGCGAGAACATGGGGCCCGAACAGTGGATCGGGACCGCCCGGGCGATCGGCCAGGAGATCGACAAGGGCGTCCAGGGGATCGTGATCGGCCATGGCACGGACACGATGCATCACACCGCGGCGATCCTCTCGTTCATGGTGCAGAACTCCCCGGTCCCCATCGTGATGGTGGGCTCACAGCGCTCCAGCGACCGCCCCTCGTCCGACGCGGCGTTGAACCTGATGCACAGCGTGAAGACGGCCGCCGAGAGCGACCTCGCCGAAGTGATGGTCTGCATGTTCGGACCCACGTCGGACGCGTACGGCCTCCTCCACCGCGGCACACGCGTCCGCAAGATGCACTCCAGCTACCGGTCCACCTTCCGGACCATCGGCGATATCCCGCTGGCCATGGTCAGCAGAGAAAAGATCACTCCTCTCCGGCAGGACTACAAACGGAGGAGGAAGGACCGGCAGGTGACCGTCAATACGGCGTTCGAGGAGAAGGTCAGCATCGTCTACTACTACCCGAACATGAAGCCGGACATCATCGATGCGCTCGTGGACAACGGCTACCGCGGGATCATCATCGCCGGCACGGGACTCGGACACGTCAACAAGCCGCTCTATCCGTCTCTGCGGCGCGCCCACGAGAAGAACATCGCGGTCTACATGACCGTGCAGACCCTGTGGGGCTACGTCCAGATGTACGTGTACGATACGGGGCGCGACATCATGGAACTGGGGGTCGTCCCGGGGGCGAACATGCTCCCCGAGGTGGCCTACATGAAGCTGGGCTGGGCCCTGGGGCAGACCACCGACCTCGCAGCGGGTGCGGGAGATCATGATGACCCCGGTCGCCGGCGAGATCACGGAGCGGGAACCCAGCAACGGATACCTCATCTTCCAGGGGGGGATCCCGGAAGTCGAAGAGTTCATTTCCAGGTACCGCAGGTAGTGGAGGTCACGGCGCGGTCTGCGAGGTGCGCACCAGCTTCGATACGTCGAACCCCTTGGTCAGAAGCCCGTTGCAGGATCGCCGCGTAGGTCTCCTCCGCCATGACGGGGGTCCTGCTCAGGATCCAGAGGTATTCCCGCTTCGGCTCGCCGATCACCGCGTAGGTGTAGTCCTCGGCCAGGTCGATCACCCAGTAGTCCCCCCAGACGAACGGCAGGAACGACAGGAACGCAGGGGCGAAACGGACCTGCAGGATCGACGTCGGTCCATCCTCCCGTGCCCGGCGGGCCTTCCCTTCCGCCTCCGTCCACTCACCATCGGCGGTCCTGCACCGGTTCACCACCCGTACTGTGCCATCGTCCAGCAGCGTATACGTGGCCGTCACCTCCCCGGTGCATTGCTTCTGGAATCGGTTGGGAAAGCGGGCGATCTCGTACCAGGTCCCGGCATAGCGCTGCAGGTCCAGGGCCGGAACAACAGCCAGGGAATCCGGCGCACCTCCCTGGAGGGGGAACGCGGTAACGCACGCGGCGAAGAGGGCCGTCAGGGTGATGGGCATGGCATATTCCCGAAGTGTTTGAGAAGGATCGTTATGGTTTTGCCCCCAACCGCCGGAGCGCATCCTGCGCCTCCTGTGATCCGAGGCGCGCCGCAGATCGGTACTGCTTGATGGCGTCGTTCCGCCGGCCGTTGTTCTCGCAGACCCATCCGTAGTTGTACCGGTAGACCGGATTCCGGGGATCAAGTGCGATCGCGCGATCGAATGACGAGTACGCCTCCGCCGCCTTCCCGGAGTTGCCGAGCGCAAGGCCGAGATTGCCGTGGGCGTCCGCGAAGTCGGGTTTCACTTTGATGGCCCGGCGATAGAGGGCGATCGCGCCGGCGAGATCGCCCTTGAGCTGATGAATGGAGCCGGTCCCGAACAAGGCGATGGGATCGGACGGCTTCAACGCCACCGCCCGGTCGTGCAGGGCGAGGGCGCGGTCCATGTCGCCCAACGCCATTGCGCTGCCACCCATCGCCAGCATCGCGTCGGCGTAGTCGGGACGGACGGCCAGAGCACGCTCGAACTGCTGCATGGCTCCCACATGGTCTCCGGACCGCTGGAGCCCCCAGCCCAGGCTGTAGTACGCCTCGGCGTAGTCCGGTCGCAGGGCCACAGCCTGCTCCAGGGCCTGGGCGGCGGCGGAGTACTGTCCCATCTCGTTGTACGAATAGCCGATCCAGTAGTGCGCCTCCGCCTGTCCGGGATCGACCGCCAGCACCCGATCATACCACGGGAGGGCTTCCGTGAATTCCCGGAGCTGCACGTGCACATACCCCGCAGCCATCAGTGAGGGGACGAACATGGGGTTCATGGACACCGCGCGCTCGAAGCAGGGGAGAGCGGAGCGGAGGTCCCCCTTCGCGACGTACGCGGCACCAAGGTTGTGCTGCAGTTCCGGAGAAGCGGGATCCAGGGCTATCGCCTTCTGGAGGTGGGCCACGGCCTGGGCCGCGTTGCCTGCCGCAAGGGCGGCGTACCCCTTCTGGAACCAGTCGCCGGCTCCGATGACGTCGCTGGTCTTCGCGTACTCCGTTCGCAGACGAAGGCGTTCGTTCTCATCCCGCGTGCTGGCCAGCTCCTCGCGGAGCCGCGCGATCTCCCGCATCGCGGAGTCGGCACGAGAACTCGCCCGCTCCAGTTCCCGGAGCTTCTCGGCATTTCCGGCCACCTGCCGGACCTTTTCGCGGACCTCCTCGGGGTCGACGGCAATGGAGGCCTTGATGTAGTACTCCTCTCCCGTCCATCGCTCCTGCAGGATCTTCGTCTCCGTGACCCCCGCCGTGATGCTGGTGATCTGCTGCCGGGTCAGATCCGTGAGCTGTCCCGCGTCCTCGCGCCGGTCGACCGACAGCGTGCTTTCGAGGTAGACCCCCACCTCCTCCAGCAGCAGCCTTCGCACCTGATTCAGGGCGATCTTCTGGGCCGTCAGCTTGCTGTCGGCTTCCCCTGCACGGTATGTATACTCGCGAACATACGTTCGAATTTGCGATTCGGAGGTTGTGGCGCACAGAACGAAGACACACAGGAGTGATGCTATGCGGCGCATGGCAACCTCTGCATGGGAACGGTTGGAGGAATGCACGGCACAATACTACCTGACACATTGGTAAAAATCAAGCAGGAGAAGTCCGGAACTGTTGACCTAGTCTTGAGGCATCACTACATTGTCAGGATATGGCAAGCCGGACGTCGGACAGTCCGCGACGACATGCGCCATGACAGACGTCCGGTGTCAGGCACGGACCAGGAGATCATTCGTTTCCATGAAGGTATCCCGAAGAGTTCTTGCGATCTGTTGCTGCCTCATCTCCGTACACTGCCCCGGGGTCTTCGCTTCACCGCAGGCCGTGCGGGACGACGGCCCGTATCGCCTCGAACACTGGAGGACGGACACAGGGCTTCCACACGGGAGCATCGGCGCGCTGCTTCAGGATCACCGCGGGTTCCTCTGGATCGGGACGCTCCGCGGGCTCGTGCGGTTTGACGGAGTTCGCTTCGAGCCGGCCCACGCCGCTGGTCACCGACCGCTGCGAGACATCACCTCGATGGTGGAGACACCCGACGGCAGCATCTGGGTCGGCACCAGCCGATCGGGACTGATCCGCCTGCGTCCGGATTCCGCCGAAACCCGCGACCGCACGACGGGGTTTCCGGATGAGGAGGTGCGCTGCCTTGCGGTGGGGTCGGACGGCACGGTCTGGGCCGGCACAGGATCCGCCGGCATCATCTTCCTCCAGCCGCCGTACGCACGAACCGGATCGATCACGACAGCGGACGGACTCCCGTCCAACACGGTCGTCGACATCACTGTCGCAGACAACGGCACCGTGTGGGCTGTGTTCGCAAAAGGATCTGTTGCCTCCGTGACCAACGGCAAAGTCTCCGTGGTCACCATGCCTGGCGCCCGGAACGCCAATGCCGCGTATTCTGTATGTTCGTGGGAGAAGGGCAAGGTCCTCCTCGGGACATCACTGGGACTCCTCTGCTGGCGATCCGGTTCATGGACCACCCTGTTCCGCCCTCTCTGCCTCGCCGGGCGACTACTATAATGTGATCAGACCGAGGCGGACCGGCGGCGTATGGATCGGCACCTATGCGTCCGGACTGCTCCGCTACGACCCCACGTCAGGCTCCACGCCGGCCCTCCGACTCACGCGTCGCGACGGCCTGGCGGGGAACTACGTGGGGTGCCTGCTCGAGGATCGCGAGGGAAACCTCTGGATCGGTACCGAGGACGGGCTCGACCTCCTGAGATCGGTCAGTGTGCGCATGATCGCGGAGAAGGAGGGCTTCGACAACGAGGGGCCGATCTCCCTGGTCGAGGACCGTGCGGGAGATACCTGGGTGGGGACCGATGGCGGTGGCCTCTACCGTATCCGGGAGCACAGGGTCATCGAACACGTGAAACCCCGGGCAGTATGTCCGGTAGCGATCTCCAGACCATCGCTTTCACCGCCGATGGAAGGTTGCTCATCGGGACGGACCATGCCGGCATACTGTCCGATTTCCGGGAAGACCCCGGGGCGATTCCATCCGGGAAGAACCCCGGAGAGCGTCGCGGCGTTGTTCACAGCCGCCGATGGCTCGCTCTGGATCGGCGGTTCCGGTCGCGTGGATCACTGGAAGGGGAACAACCGGCGCACGTTCGACTTCAACGCCGGCATCCCTGACGCGGAAGTCCACGTGCTCATGGAGGATCGCGAGGGAGCAATCTGGGCCGGCACGACCGCCGGGATCTGCGTCATCCGGGACACGGTCGTGAGCCGCATCAGCCGCAGGGAAGGGCTTCCCGACGACCTTGTGAGGGCTCTCCACCAGGACACCTCGGGGGCGATCTGGGCAGGGACCGCTTCAGGGCTCGTGCGGTTCACCGCCGGGACGCGTGGACCTCTTCGGTTCGCGTGAAGGACTCCTGGAGGAATCTGTCAGCTGTATCCTCGAGGACGGCCTGGGATACCTCTGGTATGCCTCCCCCACCGGGATCGTCAGGATCCCGCGGATCGATTTCGACCGCGTGGCCCGTGGGGAACAGGAACTCCTTCGCGTGATGACACTCGGCGTGAAGGACGGGATGGCCACCGCAGAATGCGCAGACATCGGCTTCCCGGCGGGTTTGCGGCGTCGGAACGGGGAACTCTGGTTCCCCACACCGCGGGGACTCGCCGTGGTGGATCCCGGCCGTCTGCATCTGGGGACGCCGGTGGTGTCCGTGACACATCGAACAGTTGACCTCCTCGCTGGGCGGACGGCACGTCGGCGAAACGATCACGCTGGCACCCTCCGACAACGCCTTCACGATCACCTACACCACGCCCACGTTCAGCGCCCGCACCCGGACACGCTTCCGGTACCGGCTCGCGGGGTTCGATCCGGAGTGGGTCGACGCAGGGGATCGCCGGATCGCGTACTACACCAATGTTCCGCCGGGAGAATATCAGCTTCGAGGTCGAGGCGCGAGCCGGCGTTTCCGGCGACGCCCCGGACACCGCATCGATCGGCCTTTTCGTCTCACCCCGCTTCTATCAGACCGTCCCGTTCTATGCCGGCGCAGGGGTCCTCCTGCTGCTCTCGATCGCCGGTTCGATCGTCTATGGCGTCCGGCGGTCAAGAAGGCGGGAAGAAGAGCTTGCGCGCAAGGTGGATCAGCGCACCGGGGAACTCCGGGAAGAGGTGGCCGAGCGGCGCAGGGCAGAGTCCGCGCTCCGCGAGAGCGAAGAGCGCCAGAACGCCGTGATGTTGCTCATGCCGGTCGTCATGTACACGGCCACCACGCCCAGCGAGCTGGACGCGGAGTGGATCTCCGCCAACGTGGAGCGGATCACGGGATTCCCCGCCTCCCAGTTCACGGGCGTGCCGAGGTTCTGGGTCTCGCGCATCCATCCCGAGGATGCCCACCTGCTCCAGCGCATGATGGAGCAGGTCCGGACCGGAACCGCGGCCATGTGCGAATACCGCTGGCTGTGCGCCGACGGGCAGTATCGTTGGTTCCTGGACAGCGTTGTTTCGGCGCGTGAAAAGGGGAACGGACTCTTCGAGTATTCCGGGATCCTCCTCGACAACCACGAACGGCGGCTTGCCGAAGACCGTCTCCGCACGTCCCTGCGGGAGAAGGAGGTTCTGCTCAAGGAGATCCATCACAGGGTAAAGAACAACCTCACGGTGATCAGCAGTCTGCTGAACCTCCAGGCGGGAGGGAGCTCGGACCGCAGGGTGGTCGAGGTGCTGCGCGACGCATCACACCGGGTCTCATCGATGGCGACCATCCATGAGCAGCTGTACCGGTCCGACAACCTGGCCGCGATAGACTTCAGGGACTATGCGAAGCGGTCTGACCCACCAGCTGCTCCGGACCTACGCCGCCCCCGGCGTTGCACTTGAACTCGAGATCCGCGACGTGTTCCTGGAGATCAACGAAGCCATCCCCTGCGGGCTCATCATCAACGAACTCGTGACGAACGCCCTCAAGTACGCTTTCCCGGGACGCACGTCCGGGCGGATCGTCGTCTCCATGCAGGTGGCCGGCGATGGACTGCACACGCTCATGGTCCGCGATGACGGGATCGGGATCGACGAGGGGACCGACCCCGAGCGGGTCTCGACGCTTGGCCTTCGTCTTGTGAGCCTGCTGGCCGAACAGATCGGTGGCAAGGCAAAGATCGTCAGGGACCATGGGACCACCTGTTCCGTCGAGTTCCGGCCCGCGCCGCGATCGAACGGTCGGGCCATGGGCCCCACCTCCCCTCCACCAGAGAGCCAGTCATGATCCCTCCTCTCCGCCCCTCCTTCAGGATATTGTCCGAAACGCTCGCCGGCGCGATCATCGACGAGGCGTACGAGGTCCTGAAGGAGGTCGGGGTCTACGTCGAGAGCGACGAGGCGTGTGCCGTTTTCGCGAGGGGGGGTGCCTGCCCCGGGGCGAGCGCCGATACGGTATCCCCCGGGACCTTGCGGAGCGCTGTCTTGCATCCGCGCCGCGGAGCCTGACGCTCTGGGACGCTTCGGCCACCACATCACGGACCATCGGAGGTGACGAGGTCCATTTCGACCCCGGATCGTCGGCGTTGCGGATCTACGATCACCCGTCGCGCGAGGAACGCGAAGCGGTCACCGCCGACGTCGTGCGGTTCCACAGACTGGTCCAGAAGCTCGACGGATTCCACCTTCAGAGCACGGGCCTCATCTCTTCGGACGTCCCCCAGCGCTCCGCCGACGCCTATCGGCTCTACCTTGCCCTCAGGCACTGCTCCAAGCCGGTGGTGACGGGGACCTTCGTCATCGAAGGGTTCCGGACGATGCACGAGTTGCTGTGCACCGTACGTGGCGGGGCTGATGCCCTCCGGGCAAAGCCGCTGGCGGTGTTCGACGCCTGCCCTTCCCCGCCGCTTCGCTGGAGCACCCTGACGGCCCAGAGCGTCATCGACTGTGCGCGGGCGGGGATCCCGTCGGAGTTCGTGGCCATGCCCCTTACCGGGGCCACCGCACCCGTGACCCTCAGCGGGGCGCTGGTCCAGCATGTCGCCGAGAACCTTTCGGGCCTCGTCCTCGCCCAGCTCGCTGCTCCCGGGGCTCCGGTGATCTTTGGCGGTTCGCCCGCTGCATTCGACCTCCGCACCGGCACTCCCCCGATGGGGGCGATCGAGACCATGATGATCGACTGCTCCTACGCGGAGCTCGGAAAACGGCTGGGACTCCCGACCCATGCCTATATGGGGCTCACCGACGCGAAATGTATCGACACGCAGGCAGGAGTCGAAGTGGGAACCGGCACCGTTCTGGCGGCGCTCGCGGGGATCAATGTCGTCTCCGGCGGCGGGATGATGGATTTCGAGTCCTGCCAGAGCCTGGAGCGGCTGGTCATCGACAACGAGGTGTGCCTGATGGCCTACAGGCTCCTCGCAGGGATCGCCCAGCGCGAAACACCGATGGCCCGAACCGTCCTCGAGGAACTGGCCGATAGCGGGGACTTCCTGACCCATCCCGGGACGCTCCAGTGGGCGCGTGAGGAGCACCGGTTCTCGACGCTGATGGACCGGGAGGACCGGCATCGCTGGACGGAGCGTGGCAAGCCGACCCTCGCCGACCGGGCGCACACGAAGGTCGGGCAGCTCCTCTCGGACGATCCCCAACCGCTGACTTCCGGCCGAACTCTGCCGTGAACTCGATCGGATCATGGTATCCGCGGCGCGGCGCGAGGGGCTCGACAGGCTTCCCGCCGGGTGTTGATTCTGTCCGGTGGCTCCCCTACCTTCCTTTGACGTTCCACCGCTCCAGTCATACCCCCGTCCCGTGACAGGCGAGGGATGTCTCCCGCCCCTCGCTCGAAAGGAGGCATCTCGATCGATCCCCCACCAAACATTGCAGGAGGTCTCCATGCTGAAGCGCCTGACGGAGTTCCTCGATCAGCACGGCGTACGCTATCGTACCATACGCCATTCACCGGCCTTTACCGCTCAGGAGATCGCCGCGACCGCTCACGTCCCGGGAAAGGAGATCGCCAAGACCGTCATCGCGAAGATCGACGGCGCGTTCTCCATGATCGTGGTCCCGGCGTCACATATGGTCGACTTCTCCCTCGTCCGGAAAGCATTGCCGGCCCATGCCACCGAGTTGGCCACCGAACCCGAGTTCAAGGGACTCTTCCCCGGGTGCGAGGCCGGCGCCATGCCACCGTTCGGTCTCCTGTTTGGCATCCCCGTTGTCGCGGACGTTACCCTGTCTGCCAACGAACAGATCGCGTTCAACGCGGGGAACCATTATGAGCTGATCAAGATGGCGTACCGCGATTTCGAAAGGCTGATCCATCCTGTTCTGATCAGGTGCGCGATCAGGCGACGGACCCGCGAGATCGAGGAGGACTTCCTCATGGGTTAGGGACGCTGCGTGCGGACGGTCGGGTGGCTCCTTCCGTCGTGCCTTCCGACCACTCCGCCGCAAACACGTTGCTCCGGCGCAACCGGGTGCGTACGTTGTCTGCATGAATGCAGCGTCAGTCCTCGCACTCTCGCGTCCGACATCCCGGGCGGACCACTGCAGGCGCCTCCGCGCCTGGGGGGTCACCTATGCGATGATCGCCGACGAGCTCGCCGTTTCCAGGCAATACGTCTGGCAGGTCCTCCACCGCGCCATTCCCGTCTCCCCGCGTATGGACGCCGTGGTCCGCGGAACCGCAGAGGCGCTGATCGTCCGGCAGCAGTCTTCCTGGACGACCGGCAGGAGGATGCGGTCGGCCCGGATCGTTGCGGGGCTGACACTGAAGCAGGCCGCCGAACTCGCGGGGTACTCGTGGGTGGCGGTACAACGGTGGGAAAAGGACGTCTGTCTGCCCAAGCCCGGCGTCCTCTGGCATCTGCGCATGATCTACGGCGTGGAAGAAGACTGGACCCCCGGATCGGTCGGCAAGCGGCTCTCCGCGTAGCAGTTCTCTCCCTGCGGGTTCTCTCCCGAGGCTCCCTCTTTCGTTCGATCATCCCGCTCCGTGCCCCGGAGGCCACAAAGCCCGTCCCGCCGGGCCCCGCCCGGCCCCTGTTCCAGGGCCGGGCGGGGAGGCGATGGCTGTGCATCAGAAGCCGAGGCGCACCGAGAAGATGTGATTGGGCTCGAAGACCTTCATCGAGCGGTACGCGTAGTCCACAGCCAGGTCAAGCGACCCCAGCGCGGTATGCACACCCGCCCCGAAGGTCGGCCCGTAGAGACTGCCCTGCTCGTCAGAGACCGTCTGGGTCAACGCCCAGCCTCCGCGGAGGAAGAACAGGTCCTGGTAGCTGTACTCCGCGCCGAGGCTGTACTCGTCGTCCAGGAAATTGTTGCTCTGGAAGGCGCCGGTCACCTGGACCGCGTTGGACCCGTCAAGATCCCTGCGGTAGCCAAGTCCGAAATCGATCGAGGCCGGGATCTCGAAGGGCGCGGCCTGGACCTGGTAATACTGGGCGAGGCCGGTTCTGATCCGCCACCGAGCCCTGGACGAGCAGCCCGCTCCCTTCATATTGCATCGAAGGACCGATGTTCTTGACGACGATCCCGATGCTCAGGCCGTTGATGGAGGCGAGGTTTTCGTACCTGACCCCGATGTCGAACGCGAAACCGGTCGCGTTCACTTCTCCCATCGTTTCCGAGATCAGATGCGCCGTGAATCCGACGGCGATCCTGTCGTTGAGCTGCCGGGCGAAACTCAGTCCGACCGTCAGGAATTGCGCCTGGAAGGTCTGCCCGGTGCCGTCGGGGTCCGTCGTGGTCGTGACCGCGATGTCGTCGATCGCGAGAGCCTTGAGGCTGAGGGAGAGCACGCCGACCCCGTCAAAGTTCGCGGAGACCGCTCCGTAGTTGACCGCCATGTCGGCCATGTAGTTCATGTGCGAGAAGTAGAGCTCCGATGCGTTTCTGGTCCCCGCGGTCCCCGCGGGATTCCAGAACAGCGCCTCGATCCCCTTGCTGGTCGCCGTGGTCGATCCACCGAGCGCGATGTCGCGTGCGCCGACGGGGATCAGGAGTTCCGATGCGCCGTTCGTCCCGGTCCGGTTGCCCGCCCCTCCGGATGCCGAACCGGCGCACAAGGCCAGCGCCAGCGCGCAGCAGAGAAGTTGTCGTATGCCTGTCATGTGTCATGCTCCTTGTCTTGGGTACGTGAACCCATGCTTCTCGTTCAGAACCGGTCCAGGATCTGTTGTTCCTGGATGATCGCCACCTTCAGGATCTTCGTCGCCCCGACGGCCGGCATCTCGATGTGCGCGACGTACAGGCCGCTCCCCACAGGGAAACCGGATTCGTTCGCCAGATCCCAGCGCTCGAACTGCGAGGTGCTGTTCTTCCGGATCTCCCGCACCCTGATCCCCGCGAGGTTGTAGATACGGATGATCGCTTCCTGCGGGAGGTGGGAGAAGGTGACGAACCGGTTGTACTTGTTGATCTCCTCCGTGTTCACGCCATAGTACGGGTTCGGGAAGACGTTCACCTCCCGGACATCGGACTTGGCCGCTGTGGCATCATACGAGACCGCAGGTGCGACGAACGTGAACGCGTCGAATCCTGGGCGGCTCGGCTTGTTCGCCTCGATGCGGACCACGGTCCCGGTCTCGGGCAACGCATTGACCGGACCCGGGCTTCCGCCCTGATACATGTTCCAGTTCATCAGGATGAGGCGGGCGATATGCTCCTGCCACGCCGGGTCGCGGGTCGTCGGGTTGGCGGCGATCGCCGCCTTGTAGCCGGCGTCCCCCGGACTCCTGTCCGCGGGCATGTAGAAGTAGATCCAGTCCGAATACGGGTCGTTGTTGCCGCCGGAAGCCTCGTGGTCCAGCTGGAATCCCCACGTCGGTGCCGACCCCGTATCCGACACTTCCAGGATGACCGGGATCATCCGGATGTCGTCGGCGGTGTTCGTCGGCGTCCCGGAACCCGTGTACCAGACCTCGAAGGGGACCGGATGGACGCCCGCCATCTCGGGGGTATTGAACTCCTCGGCCCACACGGCTTGGCCCCCCGCCGCGGTGAAACGGATCTCGTAGTCGCTGGAGAGGACCACCGGCCACCGGGCGCCTTCGCGGGTCCACCGGTCGAGGGCCGCCTCATGCGTTATGATGTCCACATCTCCCGCCACGACAAAATACCACCCCCCGGCCGACTGCATGCCGTTGTTCAGCTCGAGGACGGTCGCGTCTCCAGCGTTCACGTCGCGGTACCAGTCCATGGAATAGGCGTCGTACTCGGGCGCGGGAGTGATGTCGAATCCCACCTTTTCGTTCACCGCTCCCGCCCCGTTGGAGACCATCGCGAATCTCTTGAAGTCGGGCGGGGGGCCTATGACGCGGACCTGCAACCCGTCCACCACCGGCGAAGCGTCCGACCCTTCAAAGTCCGTCTGGCCGGTCACTTTCACCTGGCCGAGGGCGACGTCGGTCAGCTTCCACGTTGTTTCGCCTCCGCTCGTCTCGAAGTCCACCCGGTACTCGTGACCGTTCGTACGCGAGGGGTCCACGACCTGTACGACCACGTTCCCGTCGCCGTACGGCCCGGTCCCGGTATTCCGGACGGCGATGGAGTCGCCATGGCCCGCACCGTAGGTGTATCCCGGATTTTCGCTGTGCGGGACGAGGGTGATGATCTGCAACGGGTTCTCCAGGGTGTTCGGGATCGCGTTCTGGTCGCTGTTGTAGCTGTACGCGGTCACGGCGAAATAGTATCGGACCCCGTTCACCAATGGCAGTCCGCCCTTGATGGCATCGACGTTGACCGAGAGATACCGGCGGATCCCGGAATCGGTACCGAGCTGGACCACCTTGGGGGTCACCACGCCGGACGTCGGATCGAAGACCAGGTCCAGGATCCGCGTGACCCCATCCGCGATGTCAAACACCGCGATCTTCCTTCCCTCGCTGGCCGACGCAGAGGCGTTCGGCAGCTGGTAGACATTGTAGCCCTGGAAGACGAACCCCGAGTTGTTCGAGAGCTCCGGTGGCTTTGACCGCCAGCTTCGTCACCCCCCCAGTTGAGGACCAGTTCCTGGTTGAGTTCGGTCGTCACGACCCGCGGCGCCGGCGGCGGTGCCGGCACCTGGAAGAAGTTGTCATAGGCCAGCTGGGCGATCTTGTCGTAGAACTTCAGCAGCGAGATCGCCGAGAGCCTGTCGACCCCCGGAGTGGCCCCGGCAAAGATCTCCGCGACGACGATCTCCTGGGTGTCGCCCGGGGCCATGGTGAACGGGCCGGAGGACATTCCCATACGGCGATCGTCCGCACCATACTGCTGTCCGTCGAGCCATCCCGTCCTGGCCACCGGGTCGCCGGTGAGCGCGAAGCTGGTCGGCCTCCCCTGGGGGTCCTGGAACGGCGCGCCCGTCAGCCCTATCCTTCCACGCATGTAGTTGTAGTACTGCGTGGAGCCGGACGGGATCACCGCGCGTGGGGTCGGCCAGCGTCGGGTCGGTGTTGATGAAATAGAAGAACGCGGTCATCGGCAGATTGCGGTAGCCCGTCACGCGCCTGCCCTGCGAGATCCCGGACGTGTCCCGGAGCCGGAACCAGCGGGCCCTGGAAGAAGTCGAAGCCGCCGGCCGGGGGAGGCAGAGATCCATAGGTCTGGTCGCTGTTGCTCGCATTGTACACGAACCCCAGGCTCAGGCTGGTGTCGCATCCGACGAAGTCGTCGTTCGCGAATCCCAGGTCCGGATCTGCCCACTGACACACGTACATGCTGTCGAAGGTGATGGCACTCTTGTTGATCAGCAGATAGCGCTTGAACAGCATGTTCCCGAGGGCTCCCTCCTGGGCGTACGCCCAGTTCGTGTACTGGCATTCGATGCCGAGGGGGAGTGCCCCGTGAAGGTTCGTGGTGTTGGTGGAGTTATTGTCGTTCGCCACGAACCAGACGGTCTGCGCGGCACCGCTGACCCCCGGAATGTCCACCGCGGGATCGTAACGCCCGTTGCCGTTCTTGTCGGTGTACGGCGCCCCATCCGCGACCGGCCACTCGTTCCAGTCCAGTTCGTACTGCGCCCGGACCGCGATCGCGGTTGCCCTTCGTCAGAGATCTCCGAGCTGAGATCGGCGGTCCTGTAGTCGGGGCGGACGCGGTAGATCCGGTTCTTCGGAAGGTTCGGATCCTCGGCGACCCCGGGCGAGAGGAGTTTACCCGGCTGCATGCCCGACGTGAAGGCGGAACCCCCGACCCGCACCTGCGGGTCGCCCGCGACCTTGGCCGCCCACAGGAGACCGTTCAGGTACATCGCGGTTTTCTGGCTCCCTTTGGGGTACACGAGGCCCGGAATTGGTCTGCGCCACGTTGATGTCGGAGGTGCCGTTGTTCCGCAGGATCGTCGAGATGTTGTTGATATTGAGCCACGTGTAGACCGGGGTGCCGGTGACCCGCTGGAGCCCGGGCTCGCCCGTACCGGCGCGCCCCCGTTCTTCGCCGCCGGAAGCCGACCCGGAGGCCAGCGCGGCTGCCAGTACCGCTATCAGGAAGGATCGTTGTGTCTTCATGGAAGTCCTTGCTCTGCGATGTGAGGTGTTTCCCCGCCACTGGCGTGGGAACAGTTAATATTCCAGACGGAACCCGAGCCGGATCTGCCTCGGCGGACCGTAGAAGTACGGGACCGTGTTCAGCCCGATGGCGTTCTGGTACCGCTCGTAGTAGTCGATGTTGATCGCCCGGTAGACGTCGGCGTATCGTGGCCCGTAGGTCTGCTGGAGCGGCAAACCGAAGCGCCGGATTGCTCAGCACGCCGTCGTCGGCCGTGCTGCCGGTTCGCAGGAAGACGTTCTCGATCGTTCCTCGTATCGAACAGGTTGATCACGTGCACGAAGAACGTTGCATCCAGCGGTGCTGAAGAGCCGGAACGTCTTGTCGATCCGGAGGTCCACCTGGAACGTCCAGGGGGTCGTGGAAGCGTTCAGCGGCCTCCACCGGCTGACCGGCTCCTGGCGTCCCCTCGAGAGTCGGCGCCCCGATCCCGCGCGTGTACGGATGTCCGCTGTTGAAGATGATCAGCGCGGAGGCGCCCAGGCTGCTGGAGGACCGGTCCGCCGTCGTCTGTTCGCCGAAGCGGTAGTCCAGGTTGACGTTCCCCCGGATCGCGTTATTGTACTCCAGCGGTGACACGTACTGCGGGTTTGAACTGCGTCACGCCGTCCAGCGGCGCTCCCACGATGCCGCGGGCGGAGTTGGGGTACGATCCCGTCCCCTGGGCGTCCTGGAACGTCAGCGACGCGTTCGTCTGCAGCCGCTTCATGCGCCGCATGATGAAGGTCAGCTCGACCCCCTTGGTCGTGGCGAAGTCGCCGTTCGTGAAGATGAAGTACGTCCCGAAGATCGAGCCGCTGAGCCGTGTCGACTGCTCGACGTAGACCACCTGGTCCTTGATGTCCTTGTAGTACCCGGTGATGTCGAATCGACGCAAAATCGCCGATCTGCTGCGTGAACCCGATCTCGTACTGTGTCGTTCGGGTCGGCCGCACATCAAATCCCACGGGGACCGTGATGAAGTACCCGCCCCGGATGTTCTGGGCGGTCTGGTACAATCCCTGGTAGACGTCCCGCAGACGGGACTGCTGGACGAACTGTCCGAACTGCGTGTGGAACACGGTCTGGTCCGTCACCGGGAACGAGAGCCCCAGCCTGGGGCTGACGTACTGAACGCACTGGGGACCTTCACCCACCCTGCAGGATCGATCGCCCCGCTGTACAGGTCGATGGACAGATCCGGGCGCGTCGGGTCGACCATCGGTAGTTGTCGATGTTGATGTAGTCGTATCGCAGGCCGACGTTGACGACCAGGTCCTTGTACTCGATCTTGTCCTGGACGTAGGCCGCCGCGAACACCGGGTGCCGGGCGCCGTACAGGCCGGTTTCGGAGTTCTCCATCCCCCAGACGTCATAGCCGAAGTTGTTCACGCCGGCGTTGATCAGCACCTGCTCGCGGGTGACCTTGTTCGGATCACCGTCCGGCAAGGCCTCGTTGGCCGCCAGCAGGCCCGCGAGCGAGAAGACCCCATCGTTGTTCCAGGCGTAGCCGCGGATCGTGTGCTGCTGCCACTCGCCCCCGATCTTGACCGTGTGCTCGGTCCCGAGTTGCGATGACGAATGATGCCGCGAGGCTGTAATTTCTCCCGCTTGAACTTCTGGTAGCCGGCGAGGACGTCACCGGGGGAGTTGAAGACGAAATCGTACAGGAACTTCCGCGTCGGGCGCAGGTACCGGCCGGTCTGCCCGCCGGAGATCTCCGAGGCGGTCCGCTGCCAGACCACGCCGGCCTGCGCATTCGCCACGCTGTCCCCGTAGGCGAGAAAGTCCTGCCCCAGGACCGGGTCGAAGTTCTTCTGCCCCTGGTAGAAGTACCCGCCGCTGAGCTCGTAGAACGTGCGGGGGGAGACAGGTGAGTGATCTTCAGATTGCCCGCGCCGTTCCACTGGTGGATCTGCTCGATCCGGTCGTTGTTCATCATGTTCGCGATGGCACCGGCGTTCCGGTTCGTGTTGTACGGGAGGAACTGGTTCACCGTGCTATAGGTCCCGGCCAGGCGGAGGTTCGAGAGGGGTCAGATCGATCGTGGCCGTCCCCGTGTAGTTGTACTCCTGCCGCGGGTTCTTCATGAGCGGCCCGGCCGGATACACGAGATTGATCGAATCGCCGGTCTGGCCGACGAATGTCCCCAGGTCGATCCCCGGATAGGGCTGCGGGTTCTGGTCCCGCTGAAAGAGATAGCTGAAGAGCCCGAAGAACTTGAGCCGGTCGGTGAACACGGGCCCCCCGGCGGTCGCGGTGAATTCGTTGTACCCGTACCAGTAGGCTCCCAGCCGCTTCGTGCCGTCGAACGCCTGGCTTCCGGACTGAAAGCCCGCGTTGTCGGTGATATACTGCAGGCTGGCCTTCCAGGCGGGGGTGCCGCTCCTGAGCTGCTGCTGCACGATCCCGGCGTTCGCGCCTCCGAACTCGGCGTTGTAGCCGCCGGCCTGCACCTGGATCTCCTCGATCGCGTCCTGCACCAGGTTCACCGCCCGCCCGCCGGCCATCGGGTTGGTGATCGACATTCCATCGAGGTAGAATCCGACCTCGTCGATCCGTCCGCCGCGGATGAAGATGGTGTTATCCTGCACCACCACCCCGGGCGTCAGGGCAAGGATGTTGTTGATCCCCCGTACCGGGAGATTGCTGAGCTCCTCGGTGGTCCTGATGCGCACGGCGTTCGTGGCGCTCTTGTTCACCAGAGGGCGCTCCGCAACGATCTCGACGGCCTGCATGGCCACAGCCTGCGAAGGGAGACCCAGGTCCTGGACCGTCGTCAGGTCGTTGAGCACGCGAACGTTCGACACGGTGACGCTCGTGTACCCGACGAACGTGCCTTTGACGGAATACACTCCGGCGGGCACATTGATGATCGTGTATTCGCCGTTGACGTTGCGTGGCGGCCCCGAGTCCGGTCCCCGCCAGCGAAACGTTCGCCCCCACCAGAACTTCCCCCGATTCCCGGTCAACCACACGTCCCCGCAACTTGCCGGAGCCGAAGATCAGCCCGGGGGCCGCAACGGCCAAGAACAGCAGTGACCACACACGTCGTTGCATAGGTTGCTCCTTGTCTCATGGATACACTACAGCGATGGTCTCCGGCGATGGCGATCGCGGGGACCCCTCACACACTCAGGACAGCACCACTTCTGGGTTCAGCGGTACGCAGGAAAGCGTATCAAGGTCCGGAGCCGATCACCTCCTCTCGCCGTCCGTCCGCACCCTCAAGACCCACCAGGGTCGGGCTGGCATCTGACGGACACGGATGGGACACGATTGCATGATAGAACTCCGCTCGGAGTTCCCAAACTCCTTTGCGCCGAAGCGGGCCACAAGGGCGACGAAGCGGCCGCGCTGCGCCATCGGACGATCGGCCGGCGGACCACATCTCCGGCGCATCCCATCGTTTCGCCGGACCCTTTCATCGCTGCGCGCGGCTCCTTCGTCCCATTTCGCTCTCTCGCACGCCGAAACTGTCGTATCATTCCGCAGACGCCCGACAGGGGCGGCGAGTAGCGATGCCCAAGGAGGAGATCATGAAGAGCCTGGGATTGGCGTGCGCTGTGGCGGTGCTGACGCTGTGCAGCGCGATCCCCGCGGCGGCACAGGAGACCGAGATGGCGTTGATGGCGGGGCAGGGTAGCTGCCTGACGGAGGAGCTGCTGCGGAAACTGGCATCGTGCGAACGCTGCACGAAGGAACAGGCGGCCTACTTGCTCGGGGAAGCCCGGTGCCCGAAGGCCGTGCTGCCGCTCATGGCCATGCTGCGGGACGGTGAGGAATCGGCGAGGATCGTTGCGGCGCTCGCCCTTTGCCGGATCGGAGACGCACGGGGGACGTTCGCCGTAAAACGGACGGCGTCATTAGACGACAGCGCAAAGGTCCGCCGGCTCTGCGCCTGGTACTACGACCAGTACGTGGAGACGGGGTCCTTCGCCTTTTATGCGGCGGAACCGCCGACACCGATGCTCATCGGGAGCCGATAGGACACGGCGTGGGACCGGCGGTGGGCGGCTCGCGATGGCAGCGCGACCGCCCGCGCCGCCGCATGGAGGGTGACACAGGGCTAGGAGGAACCCGCAAGACGCTGGAACACCCGCTCGCGGAACGAACGGGTCATGGTCAACCGGGTCCCGTCGTGGAGCAAGACCACGTAGTCCCCGTGATACAGGGGCTGCATCTCTTTGATCCGCGACGTGTTCACAATGATCGAACGGTGGATGCGAACGAAATCCCCTGATTGCAGCCGTTCCTCGAAGTCGCTGATCTTCGCCCGGACAAGGTGTTTCTTCCCCTGGCAGTGCAGGCAAACGTAGTCCCCCTCCGCCTCGAACCAGTCCACGTCTTCCGTCCGCAGAAGCACCACCTTCCCACCCGTCCGCACCATGATCCGCTGGAGATCGATCCCGCCTCGAACGTCGGCCAGCATCGCCCGCAGACGCCCGTCATCTCCCTCCGTCTTTCGCTTCCGAAGGGTCTCTTTTGCCCGCTGAAGGGCCTCCGCCACCTGTTCCGGCGGGGTGGGTTTCAACAGGTAGTCCACGGCATGAACACGGAAGGCCTTGAGCGCGTATTTGTCGTAGGCTGTCGAAAAGATGACCACGGGAGGAGGTTCGGCATCGAGGGCCCCGAGGACCTCGAACCCGTTCATCTCCGGCATTTCCACGTCCAGGAACACCAGGTCCGGCTTCTGCTCGGAGATGCAGCGGACCGCCTCTTTTCCGTCGCCGCACTCCCCGATCACTTCAACCTCCGGGTCCTCTTCGATGATCGAACGCAGGCCCAGGCGTGCGAGAGCCTCGTCGTCCACGATCATTGTCCGTATGGATTCCATGCCTGCGTCCTCTGGAAGGCTTTTTGAGGGTGGTATACTCCCGTGTACGGCGGACCCACCGTTTTGTTCCGTTCACCGGGAACGGTCCCCCGGGAGGCCCGAAAACAAGGGACGGCAGGCCGCTTTCGGCGACCTGCCGTCCTCCGTCGATCCTGGCCGCTGATACGGCTATCTGGCCTTCGCGGCAGCTGCGGGGGTTGCCCGCGCCGACTCGCCGTTCCCGCCGGTCCCGATGACCGGAATACACCAGGCACGGTACTTGGCCACCTGTCCGCGTACCACGCTGAAGTAGAGCTCCCTCAGACGCCGGACCACCGGGCCCATCACGCCCGCCCCGATCGACCGGTGGTCGATCCTGGTCACCGCACTGATCTGCACCCCGGTTCCGCTCAGGAACACTTCGTCGGCCAGGAACAACTCGGTCCGGTCCACTGACCGCTCCACCACCTCCACCCCCAACTCCTCCCGGAGGAGCTGCATGATGGTCCGGCGGGTGATCCCCTCGAGGATGTTGTCCGTCACCGGCGGCGTGACCGCCACCCCGTTCCGCACGAGGAAGAGGTTCTCCGCCGAACCTTCCGACACGTGCCCGTCGGCGCTCAGGACGATCGCCTCGTCGAAGCCCGCCAGCTGGGCGTCGGATTTCGCCAGGGCCGAATTGACGTAGGCCCCCGCGATCTTCCCCCGCGCAGGGATCATGTTGTCGTCCACCCTCCGCCAGGACGAGATCGTGCAGTGGGTGTTCTCGTCGTTCTCCACGTACAGGCCGAACGGCACCGCGAGGATCGCCAGCCTCGGGGTGACGTTGTGCAGACGGACCCCGATGATCTCGTCCCCGTAGAAGGCCAGCGGACGAATGTAACAGTCGGTCGTGAGCCCCTCCGACCGGAGCAGTTCGATCGTGGACTGCACAAGGTCCTCGGGCGTGTAGGGGAACTTCATCCGCAACAAACGGGTGGATTGCAGGAATCTGGTGAAATGGTCCTGCGGCCGGAAGACGAAGAGTTGAGATTCCTCCTTGTTCCAGTACCCACGTATGCCGCCGAAGATCGCCGTCCCGTAGTTCAGGCCGTGGGTCATCACTCCCACCCTGGCATCCGCGTACGGGATGATCCGGCCGTCGAAGAACACCTTGTTCGGAAGGGGCATAGCGGGAAGTCCTTTCGGTGCTGTGGGGGCCGGGGGGAGCCTCTGTGCGTGATCGTCTGCTGTAATGTCTCACAAAGCAGCGACATGTGCAAGCCCTGCCCGCCATCAAGGCTTGCCTTTGGAGGCCGTATCCCCTATCATTACCGGAGCGAGCCGCACTTCTCCCATGCCTTCCCCGCCGCATACCGCTCTGGTCGAATTCTCGACGTCGCACCTCATGTGCCTGCGATCGCAGATCCGTTTCCTCAAAGAGTCGCGGCGCAACTGTCGAACTCTTCCTCTCCACGCACGCACGGGAACGCGCGTCGTTCCTGACCGGAGCGGACCGGATCCACTACCTCGATGTGCAGAACGGCTTGAAGGGCCGCTGGCGGACCGTGATCGCACTTCGCCGGGCGCTGGGCGACCTGGGGGTCGAAGCGTCGTGTTCAACACCGCCGAAGGGAACCATGTCCGGGACTTCTCGCTGATCGCCCCCGGGGGGCTCCTGTATGCGGGCTTCCTCCACCACACCAACAAGTTGGGCCGGAGCTTCACCCAGCGACTGATCAGCAGGCGCATCCGAAGGTACTACGTGCTGATGGACTACCTGCTCGGCGGGCTTCCGGCCTCCACCGGCTGCCGGTTCGCAGCCGTCTCGCCGATCTTCCACGCCGCCAGCCGCCGGAAGCGACCGCCAAACCACCGGGCGAATTCTGGATCTGCATCCCCGGCGAGGTGGAGTTCCGGAGGCGTGACTACCAGGGACTCGCCGAGGCGATCCGAAGACGCCCCCGGACCCCAGGATCCGTTTCATCCTGCTCGGCTCCGCCCAGACAAAGGACTCCGCCGCGTTCCTGGAACTGCTCGGAGCGGACGGGCCGGAGTTCGCAGTTCCTGGTGTTCCCGGACTATGTCCGCCAGGGGGTTTTTGCCGGATACCTTGCGCGATGTGACGTGATCCTGCCGCTGACACACCCGGGGATCGGACTGTATGCCGATTACCGGTATCACCAGGTCTCCGGCTCCTTCCTTGAGGCACTCGCCTACTCCGTGCCGATGCTGCTGGACAGATCCTGGACCGGGGTCCGGGAATTCGAGGAGATCTCCCTGTTCTACGACCGCGAGGAGCTGATCCCGACGGTCAATGGCCTGCGCACAACAGCCATCCGCTCGCGCAGGTCCGCGAGCGGTACGCACGGTCGCAGACGTTTTCGTTCACCGAGCAGCAGCGCCGTTTTCTGGAGATGTTGACGCCGATAACGAATCCACGATCCTAACGGAGGACCCAATGGCACATACCTATGAAGAGCTGAGCGCGATGACCGTCTCCCATCTTCGCGAGATCGCCCAGGGGATCGACCATGAGGCGGTCAAGGGATTCAGCACGATGCACAAGGAGAAGCTCTGCCGGCCATCTGCACCGCCCTCGGCATCGACGCGCACGTCCACCACCACGTCGTGGGGGTCAACAAGACGGCGGTCAAGACGAAGATCCGGGCACTGAAGCAGCAGCGGACAGAGGCCCTCACCGCCAAGAACCACGCGGAATATCACCGCATCCTTCACGAGATCCACACCCTCAAGAACAAACTCCGGAGAGCGATCGTCTGATCCCCTGCATGGCCCGGACACGACCCGGTGCGTCTCAAGCGGTTCCTCCTGATCGGCCTTGCTCTCGGCCTCCTGAGCCTGTACGGCTGCAGCTCTCGCGATGAGGCTCCGGGCGCGGTCCGCCGCGCGTCGGTCGCACCGGCATGCAACGACATCGCCGTCCAGGCCCGTCTCCGGTTGCGGCAGGAGGTCCTTGACTATTACCGGGCTCGTGCCTTTACACCACGCTGGAACAACGCCGGGACGGTCTCCCCTCTGGCGGACACGCTCATACAGATCATCGACGAAGGACGCTTCGAGGGTATCGTCCCCCGGGGCTCCGCAAGTATCCTCGGGACGGCCGCTCATCTGCGGTATGCCGAACATCCGGACACTCTATCCGTTCTCGACCTGCGGCTCACCGATGCGTTCTTCACCCAGGTCTGCGAACGACTGCATGGCGGGGGGTGCCGCGACACCTGTTCCGGGATCCGGGCGGCTCCCGGGGGCTCGTCCGCAGCGATCCTCGATGAGTTCACCGCTTCCGCACGCCCGGGCATGATCCTGCGGGCCCTCTCGCCACAACACCTCTACTACAGGGGACTGATCTCCATGCGGCGGCGGACCGCGGGGCTGACGGGTGGCGGTCCCTGGGCCCCCCTGGTGGACGGAGACACGGTTCGCTGCGGTGCGCGGGGTCCCGTGGTTCAAGCGATCCAGGCGAGACTGAAATGTTGGGGCGATCTTCCGTTCCCCTCCCCCGCGGCGATCTTTGACTCGACGCTGGCCACTGCCGTGTGCGCATTCCAGATCCGCCACGGATATCCGCCGACCGGCGTGGTCGACAGTTCGACGTTCGCAGCTCTGAACGTCTCTCCGGCCGCGCGGCTGAGGCAGATCGACGGGAATCTGTACCGTTGGCGGCGTGGAGTGCACGAGCTCGGTGATCGGTACGTGCTGGTGAATATCCCCGAGTACCGACTGGTGGCGGTAGAACAGCAGAGGGTCCGTCTTGCCATGAGCGTGGTCGTTGGGCTGCCCCTCTGGCCAACACCCACTTTCAGTTCGCAGCTGTCGACGGTCGTGTTCAATCCCACCTGGATATCTCCCGGCAGGATACTCGCCGCGGAACTGATCAACTACATCAAGGCGGATTCCAACTATCTGCGGGTCAATGCAATGACCATCCTTCGCGGGGAGGGATCCGGACAGAAGACCGTGGACCCGCACAGCATTGATTGGGCGGCCCTGCGGCCCGAAGAGATCGATTTCCAGCTGCGCCAGGACCCCGGGCCCGGGAATATCATGGGGGAAGTGAAGTTCCTCGCCGCCAATCCGTTCGACGTCTTCCTCCATGACACCCCGTACCGGGACGATTTCCGGAAGGCGGAGCGGCTTGCCAGTCATGGGTGTATCCGTCTGGAGCGGGCCTTCGACCTCGCCGCGTATCTGCTTCGTGACGACGCTCGATGGACCAGGACGCGAATGGACACCGTCCGCGCCACCAGGAAGACCCTCCCGGTGCTTCTGGCGAAGCCGGTTCCCGTCCATGTCGTCTACGCCACAGCCTGGCTCGACACCGCCGGTCGGATGCAGTTCCGGGGGGACCCCTACGGACTTGATGCGGTGTCTCCAGGGTCGGCCGGCTCCCGGCGGCCGGTCACTCTCCGTTCCACCGCAAGGAGTAGGATGCCATGAGGTCGCGCCAGAGATACACGGCACCGGAAGCACAGGGCTACGACGACGCACGTTCGAGGATCCGTTCGGGTGACGTGCTGATGTATCGTGGTCGCTCGTTCTCTTCGCGGATGATCCGGTTCGCCACCGGGTCGCCCTATTCTCATGCGGGCATCGCGGCCTGGTGGCATGACCGCCTGATGGTCATGGAGGCCGTCGGCAAGGGAGTGGTGGTGACCCCGCTTTCCGCCAACGTGGCCGGCTACCACGGGAACGTGGAATGGTTCACCGCGGCCATGGAGATCGACGACGGGGCCCGGGAGCGGATGCTCCGGTTCGCTCAGGCCGAACTGGGGAAGGACTACGGCAGGTGGGACACGATCCTGCTGGGGATACGGCTGCTGTTCAAACGGGGGGTTGACGCCCGCGACCGGCTGCGCCGGGCCAGGAGACTCTTCTGTTCGCACTACGTCGCGCAGATCTACAACGTCGCCGGCTGCGATCTCCAGCGCGGTGTCAGCGACAGGTTCATGTCGCCCGGCGACATCGCCCGATCACCCCTCCTGCGCCGCGTGGCGGTGCTGAAGGGGCGCGGATCACGATCCTGAGGAACGATACGCGCCGGGATCTACTCTATCCGGCGCACCCCGACGACGAAGTATTCGGTCTCGCCGAACAGCGCCGTTGGTACGCCCACGTGCTGCTCGTACCGGAGGACCACCCGGGTCCCCATTGCGGCGTTGATGCTGTCCGCCACCGACTCGATCCGGCAGCTGAACCAGAATTTTTCGGGCACGGAGCCGGGCTGACTGACCATCGCCAGCTCCCCCTCCCAGGTCTTCACGATGATCCCCTTCTTCGAGAACTTCTGCACATATCCCGCACGCTCCCCTTCGGAATAGCTCCAGGTGAGAACGAGCCACGTGTATCCCACGAAGAGCAGGATCGCCGCGATGGCCGAAATGAGCACCCAGCGCAGCAGTCGGGAGAGGAACGAACGCTTCGATGCGGACATTGGTAGGTCTCCTTGGTTGCGAACTCCCGCCGGATCACCGGCACACTAGAACCCCAGGTCAGCCCCGACGAACACCATGTGCATCCGCCCCGGTGTTCTGTTCATCTCCACGACCATGACCTGGCCGCAGATGCGGCCAGGCATGGTGCAGGAGGGCTCGTCGCAGAAACCGGTCCGGGCGCAGGGGGTGTCCTTCCCCAGCCTGACCGCGTTGAGCGGGGCCGCGTGGTTCCGGACCCTGCTCATCGCGTCGTCCAGCGAGGCGACGATCTTGTTCGTCCCCGCGAACAGGATCACCTGTCGCGGACCGTGCAGGATCGATCCGACGCGGTTCCCCGAGCCGTCGATGCACACGATCCTGCCGTCAGCCGTGACCGCATTGACACTTGACAGGTACACGTCCGCCGAAAGCCCGCGCACGCGTATCTCCTCCGCGGCGGCGGGGTCCAGCCCGGGACGTGAGCGGTCCAGAAGGTCGACCTCCATCCCGCGCAACATGTCCAGAAGGCCGCTCTGGACCAGCGACACCGACCCGCCGAATCCAACGACCGCCTGCGGGGAGATCCTGCCACGGATACTCTCCAGTGCCGTGGCGACCTCCTCGTGATATTCACCGCCGATACCGCGGCGAGCCATTGCCGAGATCACTGTTTCGGCCTGTGTCCGACGGACCGTTCGCAGCGGCATGTCCAACATCTCTTCCAGGAGCGCCATAGGCTTGTTCTACTCCCTTCTTCTCGGCCGGCCGGAACCCTGCTCGACCTTCGAGAAAAGGGCTTCCGGGAACTCCTTGTTGAGCAGCGCCCTGTAGTAGAACCGATAGGTCACCATGCGCAGATGGCCCGCCTTCGGACCGCCCCAGCCGTGCCGCTCGCCGGGGTAGACCATGAACTCGAAATGCCGGTTCAGGTTCTGCAGGGTGTCGATGAGTTGTATGCTGTTCTGCATGTGGACATTGTCGTCCATCGTGCCGTGCACAATGAAGAGTCCGCCGCGATATGTGCCGGCGTGCGTCATCACCGATGCTTCGCGGTAGCCCTCGGGGTTCTGTTCCGGGCGTGTCCATGTAGCGTTCGGTGTAGTGGGAGTCATAGAGCTTCCAGTCGGTCACGGAGAAGAGGGCCACTCCGTGCGTGAACACTCCGGCCCCCGCGGTAAGGGCCAGACAGGTCACATACCCGCCGTAACTCCCGCCGGTGATGCAGATGCGCGAGGTATCGACGAACGGTTGCCGCTTGAGCCAGAGCGCCGCGTCGCCGTAGTCCCGCATTTCCCAGTACCCGAGCCTGCGGTGCATCAGCGCCGCTCCCTGCTTCCCGAAAGCGCCCGATCCACGATGGTCCACCGAAAGCATGATCATCCCTTCCTGTGCCAGCCACTGGTCCTGCAATCCCCCCCAGCGGTCCGCAACACCCGCCGACAGGGGGCCGCCATAGACCGATATCAACACGGGGTACTTCTTCGCCGGATCGAAGTCCACCGGGAGCACCCAGCTCGCGGGCAGCGCAAGGCCGTCTGACGCGGGGATCGTGAAGACCTCCGTCTTCGCCAGGGCGAACTGCTCGAACTGGTCCGTCTTGCTGTCGCCCAGCTCGCGAAGCACCCCTGAGCCGCTGCGACAGACCGCCATCTTCGAGGGGGTCGCCGCATTCGAGTAGTTCGTCGTGAAATACTCACCTCCGGGCGAGACCCGAACGGTGTGGGTATACGGACCGAAGGTCAGCCGCTCGAACCCTTTTCCGTTCAATCCCACCCGGTAGAGGTCCGTACGCGTGGGAGACTCCTTCTTCGCCGTGAAGTAGACCATGCCACGCTTCTCGTCGACCGTCTGCAGCGCGGCCACCTGCCACTCTCCCCTCGTCAGCTGGCGGAGCAACGTCCCGTCCGCACCATAGTGGTAGAGGTGCATCCACCCGTCCCTGTCCGTCAGCAGGACGAACTCCTTCCCTTTCTTCAGGAACGTCACCTGGTCGATCCAATCGACCCACGATCTCTGGTGTTCAGTGTACACCGCATGCTTCTTCCCCGTCCGCGGGTTCAAGGCGAACAGCTTCAGCGTATCCTGGGAGCGGTTCATCCACTGAACCAGGACCTGGCGCGAGTCCGGGCTCCAGAACGGCGTGCCGAGATAGTGATCCGTCAGCTCGTCGAGATCCGCCCAGACGACCGGACCTCCTCCGGCGGCGACGAACCCGGCGCGCACGCGGGGGTTCGGATCACCGGCCTTCGGGTAGCGGGCCTGTTCGAGGTACCCGTGCTGACCGGTCGCTCCAGCGAGCGAGAACACCGGCACGGGAGAATCGTCGAACCGGAAGAACAGCAACCGTGTTCCGTCGGGCGACCACCAGAACGCGCGGTACCGGCTCGCGCGGCCCAGCACCTCCTCGTAATAGAGCCATGAGGCATATCCGTTCAGGATGGTCGCGCTTCCGTCCTCTGTGCACCGGGTCTCCTTCCCCGTCGCAAGGTCGATCACGTACAGGTCGTTCGCGCGGGTGAAGGCCACGGCGTTGCCCGCGGGGGAGATCGTGGGATTCTGTTCCTCGGCGGTGGTCTCCGTCAGCCTCCGGATGACTCCCGAGGGCGCATCGAGGAAATACAGGTCTTTGTCCTTGACGTAGATGAGCCTGCCGTGGTCTTCGGTCGCGGACGCGGGCGATGCAGCGTCGAACCCCTGCCCGAGCGTCGCTTTGAACCTGTTGAGGTCCCGATAGACGGTGTCCTTCCCCGTTTCGGCGTCCACGGCATAGACCCTGGAGTACTCGTCCCCCTCCTTCTTCTTGCTCTCAAGGTACCGGCGGTCGTCCGCCCATCCGGTGATGGACGGGAGCGGTCGCGTGATCCTGGGCTCGCCGCCCCTGAAGATCTGGTCGTACGTAAGAGGCTTGCGGGACTGAGCGTTTGCCGGTGTCCCCCACAGCGTGCAGAGCGCAAGCGCAGCGAGGGCGAGCCTCCAAAGGGCACAAGACATGGAGATTCTTCCCATATGATGGTGGATCGTGATCGACAGACCGTTCCGCAGGGGGTCAAGCATGTTCGAGGCCGGACAGGTCGAGGGCTACGGCGCCCTGGGGACGAACTGCGAGGGGAAGCACGCACCCTTCGCCGTAGAACGACTCCATCTTCTGCTCGTACCGCTGCAGAAGACCGGTGGGGACATATGCCTGGATCGTTCCGGCGAACCCACCGCCATGGACACGGCACGCGCCGTCCCCCCGGAGAAGATCCCTGGTGAGGGCGAGTGCGAGGGCCACCCCCTGTTCGAGCGGGCGCGAGGGGGTCCAGCAGTTCTGGAGCAGCATCGCGGAGGAATTCCCCGAATCGTTGACCAGCCGGAGGAACTCCGCGAAATCGCCCGCTTTCAGGGCGGCGACCTGACGAAGAACCCGTTCGTTCTCATCGACGAAATGGAGTGCGCGCAGGAATGCCCGGTCGCCCGCCTCTGCCCTCACCCGCCGCGCCTCCGCCATCAGCAGTTCGCGCGACAGATCCCGGCAGTCCGGCAGCCCGCAACAACGGGCGGCCGCCTTCATCTCGGACGGGATCGACGCATACTCGGCGGTCAGGTCGGCGTGACTGCCCCCCGTCTGCACCACGCAGAGGGTGTACCCTGCCGCTTCGGGCTCGAGGACGACCTGCTCGCTCCGCGGGACAGCGGGATCCGCGAAATCGATATGCGACGTGCCGCCGGAAGCGCTCGCGAGCTGGTCCATGAGGCCGCACGGCTTACCAAAGTAGCGGTTCTCCGCATATTGCCCTGCCTCCGCCAGTACCCCTGCCGGGATGGAGCCGCGGTGGAAGAGCCAGCTCACGAGCGCGCCGACAAGCACTTCGAAAGACGCCGACGAGCTCAGACCGGATCCGGGCGCGACATCGCTCTGAACGACGGCATCGAACCCTGCGGCCGCATATCCACGTTCGGTGAGCCTGGCGATCACGCCCCTGATCAGCGCACCGCTGCTGCCGGCTTCCCCGGGGAGACTCGCCAGAGAATCGAGGCGCACGATGAACGGCCGATCGTACCCGATCGAATGGACCGTCACGATATCGGTTCCGTTGGCTCTTGCAGCGGCGAGGGCATCGACCTGGACGGCGGCTGCGAGGACCCGGCCGCGGTTGTGGTCCGTGTGATTTCCACAGAGCTCCGTGCGGCCGGGGGCGCTGCACCAGACCGACGGCGCCTCGCGGAAACGGACGGAGAATTCGTCCTGGAGTCGCGAGCTGCGCACGTTCCACGGCGTGCCGCTGCCGGTCCGATAGAGAAGCGAGGGGGAGATGGCCATCAAGGTCAAGGAATGATCGCTCAATGGTACAGAATTCCACTGCGGTATGCAATGCGGGGAGGGTACGGCGGAGGAGACCTAGCGGCCGCTGTCGAGCGCGCCGGACAATACGCGGATGAGTTCCTCCCGATCGAAAGGCTTCGCCACATAGTGGGTCAGTCCGGAGGAGAGCAGGCGCTCCTGTTCCCCCGGCATCGTCGAACCGGTCACGGCGACGATCGGGCTTCGTTCATAGCCGGAGATCTCCCGGATCTCCCGCGTCACGTCCACACCATTCTGACCGGGGCCAAGATGAATATCCATGAGCACTGCGGAGTAGTGTTTCTCCTTCGCCATCTCCACGGCGCTCTTGGCGTCGCGGGCGTGCTCTGTGGAGCACATGCCCCGGAGGAATCCTGCGATGACCGCCTGGGTGAGGAAGTCGTCTTCGACGATCAGGACCGTTGGGAGGATCGCGGGATCGGCGGTGCCGTTGCCTGACTGCTCGCTGCTCGTGTCGGCCATGACTCTACTCCCGGAAGTCGACCAGTGGATCTTGCTCTTCCACTTAACGAACATTCGCAAGAAATTGTGGAAGATTGAGAGAGGAGATCGCGGGAATGCCCGAATTCACATGGGAAACGGAACTCTGCATCCCGCCTGCATCAAGGTGCATTCTTGGGTGACAAAACGGTGTGAGCTATGTCACAGAGAGGAAAGTGCGGGTCCGGGACTACCGAAGCTCCCGTGTCAGGGCTGCCTGCCGGAGGGATTCAAGGTCCATGAGTCGTTGCCGGATCATCGCGGTGTGAGGGCCGAATCGTCTGAGGCGGTCGGTCCTTCCGCGGGACCGGCTCGGCCGCCTGGAGCCGCGGCAGATCCGCGTCAACGAGCCTGTTGCCACTTGCCAGAATTCCGAAACGCGCGCCAGTTCCATCTTCTGCACCCCCTGGAGGATCCAATGACCGGATGACCTTTCATGCGCCAGAGAGTTCAAACGGCAGGCCACTTCGGGATCCTCACGGGACGCGCAAAACGGACCACGCGATGGAAGTTCCCGTTTCTGATTGATGATGGCATGGGGATTTTCTACATTCTTCCATCCTTCCGTTCTCGAACCAGGCATGAAACCAACGACATGTATCGCCTTTGACCTTGGCGCGGAAAGCGGCCGCACCATACTCGGGATCTTCGAAGAGGGTTCTCTCCGGATGCGGGAGGTCCATCGTTTCTCCAACGGTCCGGTGAACCTCCTGGGACATCTGCACTGGGACCTCTTCCGGTTGTTCGACGAGATGCAGGCAGGGCTGCGCGCCGCCGTGGCCGGAGCCCCGACCACTCCCGCCAGCATGGGGATCGACACATGGGGGGTGGACTTCGCGCTGCTCGACGGCGACGGCACGTTCCTGGGGCTCCCCTACGCCTACAGGGACAAGCGGACCGACGGCATGCTCGAAGAGTTGTACCGGGAGATCCCGCGGGCGGAGATCTACCGCCGGACGGGGATCCAGTTCATGCAGTTCAACTCGCTGGTCCAGCTGTTCGCCATGCGCCGGGCCCAGCCGGGGACGCTCCGCGAAGCACGGCATCTGCTGTTCATCGCCGACGCGCTCACCTACCTGTTCTCGGGTGTCCGGCGCACCGAGTACACCTTCGCCACGACTTCGCAGCTGATGGACCCGCGGACGGGAGGGTGGGTTCCGGAACTCCTGGAGATCGCCGGGATCCGTCCCGACGCAATGCAGCAGATCGTGCAGCCCGGCACCGTTCTGGGACCGCTGCATCCCGAGGTCGCAAGAGTCTGCAGCGCCCCCGACCTTCCAGTGGTCGCCGTCGCTTCGCACGACACCGCTTCCGCGGTCGCTTCGGTTCCGGCCCATGGGGACGGCTGGGCCTACATCAGCTCGGGGACCTGGTCGCTCCTGGGGGTCGAACTCCCGCGCCCGGTCATCACCGACGCGGGACTTGCCGCGAATTTCACCAACGAAGGGGGGATCGGCGGGACGATCCGTTTTCTGAAGAACATCATGGGGCTGTGGCTGCTGCAGGAATGCCGGCGCGCCTGGGGCGGTTCGGTGAGTTACGAAGAGCTGATGATGGAGGCGATGCAGGCACCGCCGTTCCGGTCTTTGCTCGACCCCGATCAGTTGCGGTTCTACAGACCGCTCAGCATGCCCGAAGAGATCGCCGCCTGTTGCCGCGACACCGGGCAGCCCGTACCGTCCACCCGTGGGGAATTCGCACGCTGCATTCTCGAAAGCCTCGCGCTCAAGTCCCGGTTCGCCATCGACCAACTCAACAGCATCCTTGGCCGACCGCTCCGGCGGATCCACATCATCGGCGGCGGATCCAGGAACGCGGTCCTCTGTCAATCGACCGCCAATGCCACCGGGCTGCCGGTCACGGCGGGTCCCGTCGAAGGAACGGCCATCGGCAACCTGCTCGTCCAGGGAATGGCCCTCGGGGTCATCCCGTCCCACGCCGCCGGACGGGAGATGGTCCGGCGCTCGTTCGACCTGAAAGACTACGTCCCGGCCGACCGCGACCGGTGGGAAGAGGCGTACGAAAGATTCCGCCCCATGGTCGGCTGAGATCACCCACACGAACATCCACACGCGAGAGATCAATGACCGAAGAGCAGAGGATCCGAGAAGCGTATGCCCGGGCCCAGCAGCGGTACGCTGAACTGGAGGTCGACACCGAAGCCGCCATGGCGGCGCTTGACGCCACGCCGATCAGTCTGCAGTGCTGGCAGGGTGACGATGTGGTCGGGTTCGAGCAGAAGTCCGGTGTCAGCGATGGCGGGGGGATCCAGGTGACCGGAGGGTATCCGGGGCGCGCGCGTTCCCTTCAGGAACTCCGCACGGACCTGGAGGCCGCGCTGGCCCTGATCCCCGGGAGACACCGGGTGAACCTGCACGCCATGTACGGCGATTTCGCCGGAAAACGTGTCGAACGCGACCAGATCCTCCCCGAACACTTTGCGGGTTGGGTGGATTGGGCCCGGCAGCGTCGTGTCGGCCTGGACTTCAACGCCACCTGCTTCGCCCACCCGCAGGCCAACAGCGGACTCACGCTGAGTTCCCCCGACCGCTCTATCCGTACATTCTGGATCGAGCATGTCAGGCGATCGAGGGAGATCAGCGCGTTCATGGGGAGAGGGACCGGGACGCCGTGTATGCACGACCTCTGGATCCCGGACGGCACCAAGGACCTCACCGTGAGCCGGAGCCTGTTGAGGGGACTCCTGAAGGAATCCCTGGATGCCATCTACGAGGCGTCGTTCCCCCGGACCGAGATGAAAGATGCCGTGGAGTGTAAGCTCTTTGGGATCGGGAGCGAGTCATTCGTGGTGGGGTCCCACGAATTCTATCTCTCGTACGTCCATGGCAAGGACCTGCTCCTCTGCCTGGACATGGGCCACTTCCATCCCACGGAGTCCGTGGCGGACAAGATCTCGGCCATCCTCCCCTTCGTTCCCGAAATGCTGATCCATGTGAGCCGGGGGGTACGCTGGGACAGCGACCATGTGGTCATCTTCAACGACGATCTGCGGGCGCTTGCAGAGGAGATCATCCGGGCGGGGGCCCTTCCGAGGGTTCATCTGGCCCTGGACTTCTTCGACGCGAGCATCAACCGGGTGGGGGCCTGGGTCATCGGCGCCCGGGCGACCCAGAAAGCCCTTCTTTCGGCGTTGCTGGAACCGATCAGGAAGCTCCGGGCCCTCGAGGAGGCCGGGAACGGTTTCGCCCGTCTGGCCTACCTGGAGGAGGCAAAGACCCTCCCGATGGGTGACGTCTGGAACTACCATTGCCTGAAACAGGGGGTTCCCGCGGGGACGGAGTGGATCACCTCGATCGAGCGGTACGAGCAGAAGGTCCTGAGCCTGCGCTGAGCGTCCCGCCGTCCGATCCGAATGCCGTTATTGAACACCCGGCGGCGGCCCCGCCGGGTGTTTCATTCCTGGTGCAGGGGGGGGATTGACACTCACAGAACTTTGCACTATATAGTGCCTGTCAGGGACGACGCACGTCTCCCGCTCATTTCTTCCGGTTCCCTTCTCCCGAATTCACATACACGACCATGGCTCACCAGCCCGTTCTTCCAGAGGCACAGGATACTGCCGTCTCTTTTATCGAGATCTCCGAAGATGGGAACGTCGCCCGCCGCACGGTTCATCGGCCGATCGCCACGTTTTCCCCGCCGGCTGCCGCGCGGCGACGCGTCCTCGTGGTGGAGGACGGACTGATCGTAGCGGAGGACACGCGCCGGCGCCTCGAAGCGCTCGGCTATAGCGTTGTCGCCGTGGTCCCCTCGGGCGAAGCGGCCATTCAGTCTGCGACGCAACACCGGCCGGACCTCGTGCTCATGGACGTCCATCTCCACGGGCCGATGGACGGGATCCACGCCGCCGACGTGATCCGGCGGACGCTCAACATCCCCGTGGTGTTCGCCACGGCCTACAGCGATGATCAGACCTTGCAGCGGGCAAAGGCCGCGCGCCCCTTCGGATACATCGTCAAGCCGCTGCATCCGCGCGAACTCCGGACCGCGATCGAGATGGCGTTGAATCAGTACGAGGTGTGCCGCGGACCCGAACCGCCGGCCATTCGCGAGAACGTGCTGCTCGACGCCGCACCCGACGGCATCCTTCAGGTGGACGAAGAGGGGACCATCCGCACCGCCAATGCGCGTGCGGCACGGATGCTGGGACGTGAACGGTCGGACCAGATCTGCAGCTCGTCGTTCGTCAGCAGCGTCCTGCCGTCGGAACGTGAGCAGGCCTCGCGGTTCCTCACCTCGGGCTCGCACGAAGGGCGCCCCGAAACGCTGACGCTGCTCCGTCCCGACGGAACGCTGTTGCGGGTGAGCATCACCGCCAGTGCGATCCTCCCCTCTTCGCGCGCCGGCGGCGGAAGAGTGCTCGTCCTGCGGTCGGCCGATGCGCCCCACGCAACCGCACCGCACGAACACGCGCGGGAAGGCCCGGGTCGCGACGTGCACCAGCGCGTGCACAGCTCGCTGGCGTTCGTCTCCAGCCTGCTCTCGCTCCAGACCCGCTACATCGAGGACGAATCGACGCTCTGCAGCATGCGCGAAAGCCGTAACCGCGTGCGCGCCGTCGCCCTCATCTTCAAGCATCTGTCGCACGCCGGCGCCAACGGCACCCTCGATATCCCGCGGTACGTGCGCGACCTGGCCGCGGTCCTGAAGCATTCCTCCGGTCCCGGCGGACGGAACGTGACCGTAGCGGTCGACTGTCCGCAGCCCGATCTGGCGATCGACAAGGCGTTCCCGTGCGGACTCATCCTGCACGAGCTGCTCTCCGCGGCCGTGCGAAGGGTCTCGGCGGGCCGGATCGACGTATCGCTTCGGGCGGACCAGGCAGGGGCGTTGCGGCTGGAGATCATGGAGGAGGTCCAGGAGCTCTTTGCCTCGCCCGAAGGTCCCGGCCTGTTCAGTCTGGAGCTGGTACGGTTCCTCGCGGAACAGATGCGCGGGACGGTCGAGCAGACTCCGCCGCCGAACAAGGGATGGGTGGTCGTATTCCCTGCCTAGCGGGAAAACGTGAGGGCGCGGAACGGTCGGAAACCCGTACGAGGATGAGGCGGGCAGTCAGCGCGACTTCTTGCGGCGGGATTCCACGGTGAGACGTACCGTCAGGCCCCTTCCCGAGGTGAACTCCACGCTCCCCCCAGCTGCTGACTCAACAGATGCACCAGGCTCAGGCCGAGCGATTCCACTGACGCCGGATCCATGCCCTGAGGGAAGTCCTACCCCGTTGTCCGACACGGCCAGCACGAAACCCGACGGCGGCAGGACGGAGAGGCCGATCCGCACCACTCCCCGGCGGGAATCGGGGAAGGCGTACTTGATGGCGTTCGTGACCAGCTCATTGAGGATCAGTCCACACGGGATCGCGGTATCGATGTCGAAGGGAATGGGCACGGCCGCGACCTCCAGCGTGATGTTTCCCTTGCCATAGACGCGCACCAGCTCCGCCGCCAGGCTACGGACGTATTCCGCCCCGTCGATCTCGGCCAGACGCGTCGACTGGTAGAGACGCTCGTGGATCAGCCCCATCGAACGGATCCGCGATATGGCCTCGCGCAGGATCTCCCCGGTCTCCTTCCCCTGACCGTACTGCTCCTGCAGGCTCAGCAGGCTCGCCACGGTCGTCAGGTTGTTCTTGACGCGGTGATGGATCTCCTTCAGCAGGAGCTCCTTTTCGCGGAGGGACGACTGCAGTTCGGCTTCCGATTGCTTCTCCTGGGTGATATCGCTGAGCAGGCAATCGATCCGTTCCGGTTCGCCACTCCGGTCCCGGATCAGTCGGCGGCGATCGCGGACCCACCGGACCTCCCCTCCCGGACGCTGGATCCGGTAGGTCCAGGCTCCGGCGCCGGCCTGCAGGACCTCCTGCATCGCGCGCTCGAGCGGGCCGCGGTCGTCGGGCAGCGCCGCATCCAACCAGAACCGCGGGTTCTTCCGGAGGGCGTGCAGGGAGATCCCGTAGAGCGCCGCCGCGGCGTCGTTCACCAGCAGCAGCGTCCCGCCGTCGACGGAGAACGCGCAGACGACGTCGCTCATGCTTCCGAGGATGCTCTCCAGCATTTCCCGCGAGCGCGCAGCATCCGCCTCGAGCTGTTTTCGGGCGGTGATATCCTCGCCGATCCCGAGCAGGCCGCAGATCGTTCCGGAGGGATCCAGCCTGGGAGAGACCGTGACCCGCACCCAGATCGCCGTCCCGTCCTTGCGTACCTCCTGCATCTCCCTGGTCACCGTTCGCAGCCGGCCCATGACCTCGTGCTGGATCTCCAGGACCCCCGCGCGGGTCTCGGCGTTCCCCGGCGGATACAGGACCGAGATCGGGACTTTGCCTACCATCTCGTCGGCAGTGTATCCGAAGAGCCGTTCGGCTCCGGAATTCCAGAATTCCACGATGCCCCGGGTGTCGGTACTGACGATCGAGAGGCGGGACGAACTGTCCAGGATGTTCCGCAGGAAGACGCTGGTCCTCACGGCATGGTCCGTCTCGGCGCGTCTGCCCGCCTCGCCCGCCGGCGGCGCCAGGTGCAGCAACAGCGCCCGTTGGCGCCGCACCGGTTTCCAGAAGGAGACCCCCAGTTTCCGTCCGTTGAATTCCAGGGTCAGGGCGGCCGGATCGGAGGACTCCTCCCCGGTCCCCTCGTAGCAGATCTTCTCCCAGAAGGGCTCCTGCTCCGGGAAGAGGTCCCGGACCTCCGTTCCTGTCAGGACCGACCGGTTCTTCCCGGTGAGCGATTCGAAGGCGGGATTCACCTTGAGGATCGTGAGGGGAGGCGTGGAGCCGGCCGGAGCAGAGGAGCGCTCCAGCAGGACGTAGGCATCGGCGGTTTCCCGGAGGACGGTATCCAGCGACGCGATGGCTTCGTTCAGCAGGGCCCGGGAGCGTGACCGGTGAAGGGTCAGTTCCAGGGTGGACCGGATCTCCCGGTCGTTGAACGGCAGGAGAATGTGGCCGGGGGTATCGTCTCCGGGTGAAAGCGCCCCGGGGTCCGTGGCAGGGAAGATCGAGACGACCGCCGCGCCGGTCAACTCCCGGATGTCCGCTATGGCCTGCTCGTGGGGGATCGCCCCGCGGACAAGGTGGTCGTAGAGGACCACGTCCGGGAGCAACGAGGCCGCCTCCACGATCGCGCTCTCGGCGCTCCGGACCGTCCCCACCACGTCGAACCCCATCGCCTCCAGGCGGTGCGTGAGGTCGCTCGCAATGAGAGGCTCATCCTCGACGATCAGGATGCGTCCTGCTTCCCCTGTTCTCTCAACGCTTCGCATGCGCCCCACGGGACGTCCACGGATCTGTCCGCTGCACCTCTTCCTTTATATAGTAGCGATTGCCGTTCTGAATTGCAAAACGGACGCCGCCCTCCCCCGAACACCGCCCTGACAGGCCGGGAAATCGCTTTCTTCCTGCATTTTTCGAGAAGAATGCCTATCTTTCCGCAGAACGTACGCCGCAACAGGCGACACCCTATCGGGCCGTGCACATCACCTGAGGTCCCCATGAAACTCGAATCCGCCCTGGACAGGTTTCTCCGCTATGCCAAGATCGACACGCAATCGAAAGAGGATGCCGAGACCTACCCGAGCACGGAGAAACAGCTCGTTCTGTTGAACCTTCTCACCAAGGAACTTCACGATCTGGGGGTGCAGAGCGCCGCCATCGACTCCCACGGCTATGTCACCGCCACGATCCCGTCGAATCTCCCGGCCTCGCACCGCGGCGCCGGCAAGGTGCCGGCCGTCGGGTTCATCGCCCACGTCGACACCTCCCCTTCGGCCAGCGGCGAGCATGTCAAGCCTCAGGTCCTGACCTACACGGGGGGGGACCTCGTGCTCCCCGGAGACCCCTCGGTGGTGATCCGCGTTTCAGAAAACCCGGACCTCGAGCGCAATCTCGGGAAGACCATCGTGACGTCGGATGGGACCACGCTGCTCGGGGCCGACAACAAAGCCGGGGTGGCCATCATCATGACCATGGCACAGACCCTGATGTCCCGGCCGGAGCTGTTGCACGGCGACATCAAGATCGGCTTCACGCCCGACGAGGAGGTGGGGACCGGAACGAAGTACTTCGACATCAAGAAGTTCGGCGCGAAGTTCGCGTACACCGTGGACGGCGACACCCCGGGGGAGCTGAACAGGGAGACCTTCAGCGCGAATCTGGCCGTCATCACCGCCTACGGGCGGAACATCCATCCCGGCACGGCCAAGGGGATCATGGTCAATTCCATCCGCGCGATGGCCGACGTCATCGTCCGCCTCCCGCGCGATATCGCCCCGGAATCCACCGAGGGATACGAACCCTATATTCACCCCCACGTCCTCGAAGGGGAGGAAGCCCGTACCACGCTGAAGCTGCTGCTGCGCGACTTCAACACCCCCGGACTCGAGGTGCTCAAACAGAAGCTCGAGCAGATCATCCGCGACGTCCAGCCCCTGCATCCAAAGGCACGGCTGGAACTGAAGATCATCGAGCAGTACCGGAACATGAAGGACTACATGGGGAACGACCTCCGCCTGCTGGACTATCTCTGGGAAGCCACCAGGCGCACGGGACTCGAACCGCGCTGGGTCCCCATCCGCGGGGGCACCGACGGTTCCCGCCTGACGGAACGCGGGCTTCCCACGCCGAACATCTTCACCGGCGGCCACAACTACCACGGACCCACCGAGTGGCTCGAGGTCGAGGGGATGAACACCTCGGTGGAGACCCTCGTCCATCTCGCCCAGATCTGGGCGGAAAAAAGTTCCTGAGATCCGGCAACCTTCACGCATTCGCCAAGGAGTTATCCCATGGAGCACCAGACGTCAGCATCGCGCGGCCTTCCCGACAACGCCTACCGCGAACTTCCTCCGGGTCAGGAGTACGAGCCGATCATGAAGCCGACGGAACAGCCGGCGGAGGTGACCCCCTACTCCGTGATGCTCGGGCTGCTGATGGCAGTGCTCTTCTCCGCCGCTGCGGCCTATTCCGGCCTGAAGATCGGGCAGGTCTTCGAGGCGGCGATCCCCATCGCGATCCTGGCCGTCGGGATCTCCGCGGTCTTCAAACCCACGGGGGCGATGGGACAGAACGTCATCATCCAGTCCATCGGCGCAAGTTCAGGCGTCATCGTCGCCGGCGCGATCTTCACGATCCCCGCGCTCTACATCCTCGACCTTCCGGCCAGTTTCTTCCAGGTCTTCTTCGCCTCCGCACTCGGCGGATTCCTCGGGATCCTGTTCCTCATCCCGTTCCGTAAGTTCTTCGTGAAAGACATGCACGGGAAGTTCCCGTTCCCCGAAGCGACGGCCACCACCGAGATCCTCGTCGCGGGGGAGAAGGGGGGTGCCCAGGCCAGGGTGCTGGTCGTCAGCGGGCTCATCGGCGGCCTGTTCGACTTCCTGTTCAGCGCCTTCGGCATGTGGTCGGAGGTGATCACCACGAGGATGATCCCCGCGGGTGCGATGCTGGCCGACAAGGCCAAGATGGTCTTCAAGCTGAACGTCTCGTCGATGATCTTCGGACTGGGGTACATCGTGGGGCTGAAGTACTCCGCCATCATCGCGGCAGGGTCGTTCCTCTCGTGGTTCGTGCTGGTCCCGCTCTTCGCAGAGATCGGGAGCGGACTGAGCGCGCCGCTGGGCGCCACCGCCACGAAGCTGATCTCCCAGATGTCCGCGGAAGAGATCTTCCGCGCGTACGTCCGGCAGATCGGGATCGGCGGGATCGCCATGGCCGGCATCATCGGGATCCTTCGTTCCTCCCGGATCATCGGCGGGGCGTTCTCGCTCGCCTACCGGGAGATCTTCCATCGCTCGGCAGGGACGCCGCAGGTCAGCCAGCGGACCCAGGCGGACCTCCCGATGCTCTTCATCGTCACCGCGGTCCTGCTGACGGCGCTCATGATCTTCGTCTTCTTCTACGCCGGCGTGGTGTTCAACGCGATGCATGCGGTCGTCGGACTTTCCATCGTGCTGCTCATCGCCTTCCTGTTCACGACGGTAGCGGCGAACGCGATCGCGATCGTCGGGACCAATCCCGTCTCCGGGATGACCCTGATGACCCTGATCCTCTCGTCGTTCGTCCTCGTGAACGTGGGCCTGACCGGCACCTCGGGCATGATCAGCGCCCTCATCATCGGCGGCGTGGTCTGCACGGCCCTGTCGGTGGCGGGGGGATTCATCACCGACCTGAAGATCGGCTACTGGCTCGGCACCACCCCGCGCAAACAGGAGACGTGGAAATTCCTTGGCGTGCGTCGTCTCGGCGGCCACGGTCGGCGGGGTGATCTGGATCCTGAACGAAACCTACGGCTTCAAGGGAGAAGCCATGGCCGCGCCGCAGGCCAACGCCATGGCGGCGGTGATCCAGCCGCTGATGTCGAACACTCCCGCCCCATGGATGCTGTACGCCCTTGGCGCGGTGATCTCCCTGCTGCTGGTGATGGTGAAGATCCCCCCGCTCGCCTTCGCGCTGGGGATGTATATCCCGCAGGAACTGAACACCCCCCTGCTCTTCGGGGGACTCGTCGCCTGGTGGGTGACCAGTCGTTCCACGGACGAGAAGCTGAACAGTGCCAGGTTCTCGCGGGGCACGCTGATCGCGTCGGGGTTCATCGCCGGGGGATCGTTGTTCGGCGTGGCGAACGCCCTGCTCCGCTACTTTGAGGTCCCCCTTGCACCCATTCCCAGCCATGTACTCGAGTTCGTCGGACTCGGGATCGGTGCCGAAACCGTGGCAGAAACATCTGCGGGAGAGGTCGTCGGTCTTGTGATGTTCATCCTGCTGTTCGCCTATGCGGTATGGGATTCGATGCGGGCGAAAGCGGAACACTGAGAACGGACACCGCGACGGAGGTCCAGCCATGCTCCAGAAAGCCAATGCCGTCCATGCGGTCCACTCGGACCTCGCACCACGGCCCGGGGGGCACTATAGCCAGGCGGTCGTCCATCACGGCATCGTGTATTGCTCGGGACAGCTCCCTGTCGACACCGGCACGGGCAAACTCGTGCAGGGCTCATTCGAAGACCAGGCCAGGGCCGTTCTGAACAACCTCGCTGCCGTCCTTGCCGCCGCCGGCAGCAACCTCCAGTGTACTCTCCGGACCACGGCGTACCTCGCCCGGATCGAGGATTGGGCGACGTTCGACCAGGTCTACGCGAGGACCTTCGGCACCCATCGCCCGGCACGGACGGTCGTCGCCGTCGGCGCGCTGCACCACGGTGCGCTGATCGAGATCGACGCCATCGCCACGGTTCTATGAACGGCGCCGCCCTGGTGTGCGCCGCCACGGGTGAGCGGTACGGGGCGGACGAACGACGCTGGTGCAGCGATTCCGGAGGGCTGCTGGACCTGGAATGGACCCCTGCGTTCTTCCCGGAACGGATCCGCCAGCGTCCCCCCAACCTCTGGAGATACCGCGAGGCCCTCCCCCTACTCGAGGACCGGAACATCGTCAGCTTCGGCGAAGGGTTTCACTCCGCTCTTCCCCGCAACACTCTCCGGACAGAAGATCCTGATCAAGCTGGACCACCTCTTCCCCACCGGTTCGTACAAGGACCGTGGCGCCACGGTCCTCATCAGCAAAGCCCGCGAGCTCGGGATCCGGGAGGTCGTGCAGGATTCTTCCGGCAATGCCGGCGTCGCGATCGCCTGCTACTCCGCGATGGCCGGCATCCGGTGTGAGATCTTCGTCCCCTCCTCCACCTCACCCGCCAAGCTGGTCCAGATACGCCATGCGGGGGCGACCCTGCGTCAGATCCCCGGCTCCCGGGAAGACACCGCAAGGGCCGCGCGGCAGCGGGCAGCGGAAGTGTACTACGCAAGCCACTGCTGGAATCCCTTCTTCCACCACGGCACCAAGACCGTCGCCTTCGAACTCTGGGAGCAGCTCTCCTGGAGGGCACCGGGGACACTGATCGTCCCCGCAGGGAACGGCACGCTGGTGCTCGGGGCCTGGACAGGCTTCCGGGAACTGCTGGAAGCCGGGTTCCTGGACCGGATGCCGGTGATCGTTGCGGTGCAAGCTTCGGCCTGCGCCCCGCTTGCGGCGGCGTTCCTGCAGCCTTCCTCCCACGTCCTCCCGGCCATCGAGGTCCACCATACCGTGGCCGAAGGGATCGCGATCGGGGAGCCGGTGCGCTGGAAAGGGATCGTCCATGCGGTGCGGGAGACCGGGGGGATCGTGCAGACGGTGGAAGAGGCGGAGATCCTTGCGGCGCTGCGGGAGACGGGGGCGATGGGCCTGTGCATCGAACCGACGGCGGCGGCGGCCATTGCCGGGACGAAGAAGTACCTTGCTCAGAACGACGCCGTGGGACCGGTGGTCACCGTCGTCACCGGCCACGGACTCAAGTCTCCGGAGAAGCTGCTGACGCCAGGGTAGTCGACGATCGCCACGGACGCACGAAAGGTCTTCTCCGTGCCTCCGCGGCTGACCGAACGGAAGCCTACCACCCCTGGTGCTCGGTCCGGGCGATGATCTCTTCCTGCAGTGCCGGCGCCAGGTCGCAGAAGTAGTCGCTGTATCCCGCCACCCGGACGATGAGGTCGCGGTGCTGGTCGGGGTTCTTCTGCGCCGCCCTGAGCGTCGCCACATCCACCACATTGAACTGGATGTGGTGCCCGCCCATGCGAAAATAGGACCGGACCAGCTGAGCGACCGCATCGATCCCCTTCTCCCCCTCCAGCAGCTGCGGAGTGAACTTCTGGTTCAGCAGCGTTCCGCCTGTCCGCACGTGATCCATCTTGGCCGCCGACTTCAATACCGCGGTCGGACCCTTCCGGTCGGCGCCCTGCACGGGGGAGATCCCCTCCGGAGAGGGGCTCCGGGCGCTGCGCCCGTCCGGCGTCGCCCCGGTGACCGACCCGAAATAGACGTGGCAGGTGGTCGGCAGCATGTCGATCCGATACGACCCACCCTTGGTGTTGGGCCGCCCGTTCACGGCGTCGAAGAAGATCTCGAACCCGGCTCGCATCATGTCGTCGGCGCGGTCCTCGTCGTTCCCGTACTTCGGGGTCCTGTGGAGAAGCGTCTGGCGGAGTTTCTCCGTTCCCTCGAAATCGGACGCCATCGCCCGGAGGAACTCCTCCATGCGTCACCGCGCGCTCCTCGAACACATGGACGCTTCAGCGCCGCCAGGCAGTCCGCCAGCGTCCCGATGCCGACCCCCTGGATGTAGTTGGTGTTGTACCGGGCGCCGCCGTCAGCGTAGTCCTTCCCCTTTTCGACACAGTCATCGATCAGGATGGAAAGGAACGGTGTCGGCAGGAACTCCGCGTAGAGCCGCTCGATGACGTTGTTGCCGCGCACCTTGATGTCCACGAAGTGGCGGACCTGCCGGCGGAAGGCCTCGAGGAGCGCGTCGAACGTGTCAAAGGAGCGCGGGTCGCCCGGTCGCGGGGCCGAGACGCTTCCCCGTGCGCGGGTCCACGCCGTCGTGCAGGGTGATCTCCAGGATCTTCGGCAGGTTGAAGTATCCCGTCAGGATGTAGCTCTCCTTCCCGAACGCCCCGGTCTCCACGCACCCGCTCGTCCCGCCGTTCCGCGCATCCTCGATCGATTTCCCCTGCCGGAGCATCTCCTCGATCACCGTGTCCGCGTTGAAGATCGAGGGCTGCCCGCGGCCGTTCCGGATGACCCGGCAGGCCTGCTTGAGGAAGGCATCGGGGTTCTTCCGGCTCAACTGGATGTTGGAGCTGGGCTGCACCAGGCGCATCTCGTCGATGACCTCCAGGACGAGCGTAAGAGACCTCGTTCACGCCGTCCGATCCGTCGGGGCGCAGTCCGCCGGAGTTGATATTGGCGAAGTCGGTATAGGTCGCGCTTTCTGCGGCGGTCACGCCGACCTTCGGCGGAGCCGGCTGGTTGTTGAACTTGATCCAGAAACATTCCAGCAGCTCCCGTGCCCCCTCGCGGTCCAGCGTCCCCGCTTCCAGTTCGCGGCGGTAGAACGGCCAGAGATGCTGGTCCAGACGTCCCGGGTTGAATGCGTCCCACGGATTCAGCTCGGTGACCACGCCGAGGTGGACGAACCAGTAGTACTGGAGGGCTTCCCAGAAGGTGGCGGGCGCGTGGGCGGGGACGCGGCGGCAGTTCCGGGCGATCGCGTGAAGTTCCTGCCGGCGTGCCGGATCGGTGGCGCCGCCGGCCATGGCCTCGGCGGCGTCGGCATAACGCCCCGCGAAGGCGATGATCGTCTCCGCGCAGATCCGCATCGCCTTCAGCTCCTCCTGTTTCGCGAAGGCCTCCGGGTCGTTCAGAAGATCCAGCCGCGCCAGGCGGGCCTCGATCTCCCCGATGAACTCCAGCATCCCCTTGCGGTAGATCTTGTCGTCCAGGACCGTATGTCCGGGCGCCCGTTGCTCCATGAACTCCGTGAACAGACCCGCTTCGTAGGCGTCCTTCCACTCCTGCGTCATCTCGGCGAAGATCCGTTCGCGCAGGGTCTTCCCCTGCCAGAAGGGAATGATCTTCTCGCGATAGACCTCCTGCGTCGCCTCATCCACCGCGTACGGGATCTTGGGACGGCTGTTCAGGATCTGGAGGTCTTTCTCACTATGGCAGCAGATCTCCGGGAAGGTGGGGGTGGCCTTCGGGGCCGGCCCCCGCTCGCCGACGATCAGTTCGCCGTCAAGGATCGTGACCGTCTTGTGGAGGAAGATCTGGCGGAACGTCAGCGCACGAGACATCGGGGCCGATCGGAGCCCCATGCCGGCGGCGGCTTCGGTGACCAGGAGCGCCCGTTCGGCGGAGACATGTGGCACCGCCCGCACGCTCTGCTCCCGCAGCATCCGGACCCGTTCTGTCATGACCCTATCCTCCTGTGTTGACCGTCAGTCCAAAGGAACGCAGGCACTCTTCCACCCTGGCGATCCGCGCGGGGTCCAGGGGGCGTGGGCCGGACTCCGGCGTCTCCAGGCCAAGGACGCCGTACTTCCCGTCCCCTGTCCCGTGATACGGGAGCACGTGCACGGCCTCGATCCCCCCCAGCGCCGCGATGAATCCGCCGAGGGCGCGTGCGCTTTCCTCGTCGTCGTTCACTCCGGGGATCAGCGGGATCCTGACGATCACCCGGCGATGCGCGGACACGAGGCGCTCGAGATTCTCCAGGATCGGACGGTTGGAAACCCCGGTGACCTCGCGATGCCTCCCCTCGTCCAGCACTTTCAGGTCGTAGAGCAGGAGGTCGGCCCGTTCCGCCACCCTCTCCAGGTGGCGTTGCGGGGCGTACCCCGAGGTTTCGACCGCGGTATGGATCCCCTGCCGCGCACACTCGTCGAGCAGGGCGCAGAGGAAATCGACCTGCACCAGGGGCTCGCCGCCGGAAAAGGTGACGCCGCCGCCCGATTCGTCGTAGAACGTCACATCCCTGAGGATCTCCTGCATCACCTCCTGCACACCCGCATCCCGGCCGACCACTTCCCGGGCCCCCGTCGCGCAGCGGTCCACACAGGTCCCGCACACGACACAGCGGTCACGGGAGGTGACGACCCCACCCGGCATCGGGGCAATGGCACCATGCGGACAGGCCTTCACGCACTCGCCGCAGACGATGCACCGCTCGGGACGCAGCGCGACCTGGCTCTCCCGGGATAGCCCTTCGGGGTTGTGGCACCACCAGCATTCCAGCGGGCACCCCTTCAGGAAGACGGTGGTCCGGATCCCGGGCCCGTCATTGACGGCGAACCGCATGATGTTGAATATCCGACCGTCAGGTCCTTCGGGCGGACCGGACCGGAGCAGGCCGGTATGGGAGGTTTCTGCGCGCACACCGTAAGGTACTGAGAACAGCCAGGAGATTCAAGAAGCCCCGGACGGGGTGCGGTAGCGTTTGCGGAGGGCGTCGGTGATCGTTTCGAACAGGCGGTCCACCGCGAAGGGTTTGGGGAGCCAGGCGTAGGCGCCGAGACGGCGCGCTTCGACCTCGACGGAGTCGTCCTGCGAACCGCTCACGATGATCACCGGAATGTCTCTGTGTGCCCGGTCCGCGCGAAGCTTTCGCAGGAGCGAGAGCCCGTCGAGACCCGGCGACATGATGTCGGTGAGTACGAGGTCGGGCTTCAGCGCGGTGATCTGACCCAGGAACTCCTCCTTGTGCTTGAATCCGAGACACCGGCCGCCGCGGCGGCGGATCTCCTCTCCCAGCACCTCGACGATGCTTTCGTCGTCGTCGAGGATCACCACGAGCGGCGAGTTCCCTTCGGGGTGGGGCAGTCGGTCGGCGGCCGGCGTTTGCGGCGCGAAGGAGGACTTCATCTGTTCGAGCACTCGGTGGCACTCTTCGAGCCTCGCATGCAGACCGGGAAGCTCCCGCACCACTTCGGGATGGACCCGCAGCAGATGCTCCAGGCGGAGCAGGGGCTGAGGCTCCGTCGGGGCCACGGTCACCGCGTCGACGTACGATTCCGCCGCTTCCTTCCACTTCCCCTGCCCTTCCAGCGCGACGCCGAGGGTGTGGCGCGCGTGATGCCGGTGCGGATCGATCACGATGGCTTCGCGGCTGAGCCACTCCGCACGCTGGAATACCTTGCGCTCGTTGAGGCAATGGGCAAGGTTGTTGTGGAGGAAGTACCAGTTGTTCTTGTTCTGCGGCTCGGTGGCCAATCCCTCCGCGTAGTACGAAGCCGCCACCTCCGGTTCGCCGAGCTGCTCCGACAGGCGCCCCAGCGTCAGCAGGTAGAACGCCTTGCGCTCCGGATCATCGGTCAGCACGATAAGCCGCCGCACGAGGTTCGAAGCCTCCTCCTGACGACGCGAGAGAGCGTATTCCTCCGCCAGCTGAAGGGCAACGATCTCGTAGTGGGACTGAAAGTCCTTCAGCTTTGCCAGCAGGGCTTTTTCGGAGTCGGGTCGCATGAGAAGATCCAGGGTGGACGCAAACAATATACTGCCGTTCGGCCGGCGGGATGGTGATGCAGGGCATGAGTTACCGATGTGCGTTCGCCGCGCCACGGCGCGCCAGGGCGCGGCCCGGGTCAGCCCCCGAGAATGCTGTCGATCTCCACGGTCTCGTCGGGAGAGAGCGGGGGAGCCGCAGCGGCCGCGGCACACTGCTCGACCTGCGCCACTTTGCTGGCGCCGATGAGCGCGGAGGTGATCGCCGGATGACGCAGCACCCAGGTGGTCGCCAGCTGCGCAAGGGTCTGCCCGCGCCGCCGGGCGACGGCATGCAAACGCGATACTTTTTCGATCTTCTCAGGAGTGACCTGCTCGGGCCTGAGGAATCCATGCGGCTTGGCCGCGCGGGAGTCCGCCGGGATACCGCCAAGGTAGCGGTCCGTCAGCAGCCCCTGGGCCAGCGGGGAAAAGACGATACATCCGATCCCCTCCGATTCCAGCACCCCCAGGAGCTCAGGCTCGACCCAGCGGTTGAACATGTTGTAGACCGGTTGGTGGATCAGACAGGGGGTCCCGAGGGAACGGAGAATGCGGGCGGCTTCCCTCGTCCGTGCCGCATCGTACGAGGAGATCCCGGCATACAGGGCCTTCCCGCTGCGGACCGCCTGGTCCAGAGCACCCATGGTCTCCTCCAGCGGGGTTTCGGGATCCGGCCTGTGCGAATAGAAGATATCGACGTATTCCAGCCCCATGCGGCGCAAGCTCTGATCGAGGCTGGCGAGCAGGGATTTCCTGGAACCCCACTCCCCGTAGGGTCCGGGCCACATAAGGTACCCCGCCTTCGTGGAGATGATCAGCTCGTCCCGGAACGGGGCCAGATCACTCCTGAGAACCTTCCCGAAGGTCTCCTCGGCCGATCCGGGCGGAGGGCCGTAGTTGTTGGCAAGGTCGAAATGGGTGATCCCCAGATCGAATGCGCGCAACAGCATGGCCCGGGCGTTTTCGAGAGCGTCCACTCCGCCGAAATTGTGCCAGAGCCCCAGCGAAACGCGCGGGAGTTTCAGGCCGCTTCGACCGCATCGTGCGTAGGGCATCGTCGCGTAGCGGGAATCCGGGGGCATTGTGCTGTTCCTTCAGGATGGTGGTGTGCCAATATACGACAGGAGGCGACGTGCTTCAAGCGGGTTGAAGGTAGTGCCACGGCGGAAGCCGGGCGGACGGAGGACCGTCCTGGAGGGAAGATCTTGCGGCTTGGTGGGGTCGGCTACGCGCCGACCCCCTCCACGTCACAACACTGGTGAATCGTCAGTTCGCCTTCGCGAGCGGAGCCGGCACCGCATGAACCGACGGGGTGCCAGTCGCCTGCTTCGCCCGGGCCGCCACGAACTGGGCAACCCGCACTTTGTAGGACTGCTCCTTCTTCGCGCTGAACTTGCAGGCGGATTCGGCAACCGAAGCCGAGAGGAGCATCAGACCAACCAGTACCATCATCGTGCGTTTCATGACCTTCTCCTTGCGGTTCTGGTAGTATGAAGTGCAAGGAGTGTGCCGGAATTCCGAAGCCCCTGTCACCGATGGGAGGAAATCAATTGCCGTGCGGGATCGGCCTTCTGATACCCGGGACGGGTGGACCGTCTGGAAGAGATTACAGAGACAGGAGGAAATTACAGGCTGGTTCATCAGTTCCCCGGCCAGCCGGCAAGACGGGCCCACAGCCACCATGCACCGTAGGCCTTCATGTTCGCGTTCAGCGGCTGCGAGTGAGCCGAACTGCACTGGTACCACTGTCCGGGATGCGCGGTCTGCCATTCCTGAGCCCAGTTCTTGTCCAGGCTTCCGTTGTTGTCCGAATCATAGTCGCAATTGTCGTTCGGGCGTTTCCCGCCGAAATAGGTCCCGTCAGGATCGTACGACTCGATATCAGCGAAATCGTACAACGTCTTGTTGTACGTTCGGCAATAGGTCCGGATCTGCTCATTCCGTTTGTGCAGCGTACCGTCGAGGCCGGACCCGTCCAGATGGCCGGTCATATAGACGAACCGGACCGAGGGGAAGTCCCTCTCCAGCGCATTCATCAGGCCCAGGTACGAGGTAATATCGGCCTCCGTGGCGCTGCTCACCTGCCCGCACCACGACCAGATGACCACATTGATCTCGGGGTGCGTACCAAGATAGGTTCTGGTGGCGGACGCCCAAGCGGTCCGGTCCGGATTCCCCAGGTCGCTCGCCCCCGAAAACGGACCGTCCCTCAACAGCAATGCGCCTCCGGAACCCGTCGAGTTGAACCTGTAGGCCTGGCCTTTGTAGGTCACCAGACCGCTCATTCCGTCGATGATCTGGCTTCCATGGGAGGTATGTCCGTACGCGATCTTGAGCTTCGCCCTCGCGCTGTCGATCGCCGCGGCGGGGATGGCGCTCACCGCGACCGTCCTGTGATCGACAGTCACCGGGGTGAACGAGGGGGTATAGGGTGTGGACGATGAGTCCACATCGGTGGACAACGGGTCCTTCTTGCAGCCGGCCAGACACCCCAGCGCAAGGAGAATTCCGCCCAGAGTACGCATGGACCTCATAGGCATCCCTCCTTCCCGGCGGATCCCCCGCCGGGCATCTCGTGGAGATGTTGCAAGGGGCATGCCAGACACGGGTGCCCTCGCAGGTCAGCGGGTGATGACCATCTTCCGCGTGGCCGAAACAGCCTTGTCCGGCCTCCCTTCGGGGGTGGCCCGCAGGCGATAGTAGTAGACACCCGTTGCCAGCCGGGGAGCCCATGTGACGTTGTGGAACCCCTCCCCCTGTACACCGCTGAAGATGGTCTCGATATGTTCTCCCAGCGTAGTGAAGACCTCCAACTCCACTGTGCAGTCGTTCGGCAGGACGTAGCGGAACGTGGTTTCATTGCTGAAAGGATTCGGAAAGTTCTGATACAGTTCGAACACCGGCTCCACCCGCGTCGCCGGATTCAGGCTGCGCGTCCCTGAGCCGGCGAGTGGGATCCTGGCCGGTGTACGAGGGGAATTGTTCGGCAGGAACAGTGTGTCCTGATACTGGCGGAGGCTATCGGGCGAAAACCAGACGGTCACCCCCACCGTGTCACCGTACCGGAGCCGGGCAGGACCTCTCCAACCCGAAAGCGTGAAGCCGCGCGTACGCACGTACGGAGCGTCGATCCGGAGGGGGCTCACAGAGCGATTGACGAATGTGATGTAGACCGACATACGGCTCCCCACCACCACCTGGCCGAAGTCGTGATCCTCCGCGTCGGCCTCGAGCAGAGGCGGGGGGGCGAAACCTTCGACCGGCACGCGGAAGGGCGAGACCCAGGAGTTGTTGAAGACCAGGATGGTATCGACAAATGTTCCCGACCGGTCCGGGAAGAACCGAACCGTTGCATCCGCGGTGTCCGCCCGGCGGATCACTGTCCGATTCAGCGTACACGAGAATCGTCCCGAACGGGTGCGGATCGAATCCACGCGGAGCAGGTTGACGGAGCTGTTCCAGATGCGAACCGTATTGGCCACGGTATCGGAGATCGCGACTTCCGGATAGGTCAATCCCTGCGGAGCACAGCGAGGCCTGGGCGGAGGGGAGTCACCGATCAGAGGCACGAAGGCCCTGCCTCCGTCCGTTTCGACCTGGAGCGTATCCGTGTGAAACCCGAATCCGGCCGCAAGGTAGCTCTGCACGTGAAATCGGACCGCCACGGCGAGGCTCTCTCCGGGCGCGATGGATCCGTGCGAATGCCGGAGAAGACGGTAGGGGGAGAATCTCCGGTTCCGGAGGGTGTACGTCAGGCGGTTGACAGTGCCCCTGTTGCGAAGCACCACGGTCCTCACCACGGTGTCCGAGACGGCCACGGTCCCAAACTCCATCTTCTGCCGCGACAGGGCGAGGACCGGGGGAGGCGAATCCCCCGTCACCGGCAGCCTGAGAGTCCCCTGTTCAGTGTGGAGGATCAGATCTTCTGCGACCCGCCGGAAGCGGACGGGCCTGAACAACACGGAGCAGACGAGGCTGTCCGAGGGCGGAAGGAGGAACGACGCTCCATCGAGGAAGTGATAGCTGCCGCTTGGGCTGACGACCGAATCCACCAGCAGCGGGACCGGCATCCGGTTCTTCAGGATGACGAACGCTGCGGTCGAATCCCCGATGCGCGTCGCAGGAAACGCCAGAGAGTCGGCCGAGAATGCCGGAAGGGTCCCGGTCCTGAACGACCACGATCCGGAAAACACGAGGGCCGAAGCCGAATCAACGGTTCCGACGCGCCAGAAGTAGGTGGAGTCGTTCTCCAGAGGGCGGGGGATTCGGAGCGTGGTATCGACGACCGTGGAGTCGACAAAGGCAGGCCGGGTGAATCCCGAATCACCTGCGATCTGCACAACGTACCTGACGGCGCCCGGTCCACTCGTCCAGAGCAACACCGGCCGCGCGGAAACGTATACGGACGTGTCGGCAGGCTGAAGCAGCACGACGGGATCGGCGGCCGGACGGACCTCTGGAACATCCCCCTTCCCCTGGAAAGAAAGGAGGAGGACGAGCATGGCGAAGAAACGGATCATTTCACCTGTGGCAATGCGGAAATCCCCTCAGACCATGATACGTACTCCTCAGGAAAGTTGAAAACGGGGCCACACGGCGCCCCGGGGCCACGAGAGTCCGCGGAAACGCGGACCATTGCTCGCTGGGTCCATCCCTTGTATATTGGTCTATCGCCCACACCAGATCGGTCACATGAAACGTCTCTTGCTCCTCCTGCTGCTGTTCGCCTTTGCAGTCCCCCTTCTGTCCCAGCCCTCCGCGTCGATGGATCCCGCGACGATCAGGCTTGCTCTCCACAAGATGCGGGTCCTCGGAACGGTGTTGTATGTGGGCGCGCATCCCGACGACGAGAATACGGCGTTCCTCGCGGCAATGGCTCAGGGAGGTCTCTACAGAACGGCCTATCTCTCCATGACCCGCGGAGAAGGCGGACAGAACCTGATCGGACCCGAGCAGGGAGACGCCCTCGGCATCGTGCGGACGCGGGAGTTGCTGGGTGCGCGGAAGATCGACGGTGCCGAGCAGTACTTCACACGGGCGATCGACTTCGGCTATTCGAAGACGACCGACGAGACACTCCGCTTCTGGGGACACGAGCAGACACTCGCCGACGTGGTCTGGATCCTCAGAGCTGTTCCGGCCCGATGTGGTCGTCACCCGGTTCACTCCGACCGCCGGCGGCCACGGCAACCATACGGCGTCGGCATTACTGGCCCAGGAGGCCTGGTCCGCGGCCGGGGACAGCACCCGTTTCCCCGGACAACTCCTTTCGGTACGCCCCTGGAAGCCGAAACGACTGCTCTGGAACGTCTTCCGTGGTTTTGCCGATTCGCTTCCGCAGCCTCCGGGTGTGGTGCAGGCCGACCTCGGGGCCTACGCGCCGCTGCTCGGCAAGTCGTTCTCCGAGCTCGCCGGCGAAGCCAGGAGCATGCACAAAAGCCAGGGGTTCGGGGCAGCGCAAAATCGGGGACAGGTACTCAACTCCTTCCAGCACATCGCCGGCGACACGGCCCGTACGGATCTGTTCGACGGGATCGACACAGGCTGGAGCCGCGTTCCCGGCGGGGAAAGGGTCGATTCGATGCTCAAGGAGATCCTCCGTCGGTTCGATGACGAGCGGCCGTCCGCAAGCCTCCCGCGGCTCTTCGCCCTTCAGTCCGCGATCGAGCGGCTTGCGCCGGGGAGCTGGAAAGAGACGAAACTGCGCGAGCTGAACGCGATCATCCGGTCGTGTGCAGGACTTTGGGTCGAGGCGCTCGCTGCCCGCTCGGTCTCGACTCCGGGGAGTGCGGTCCCTGTCACCGTCATCACGCTTAACCGGTCCGCCTACTCAAATCCCTTCTTGTCCGGGTGGCGCTCCCGACGCGTAATCCAGCGCAATCAGCTCCGAATTCCGCTTGAATCCCGGCGTTTTTTTCCTTAAGCGCTGCCAGGTCGTCCGACTTGTGCTGACTTTTCCAGCGCCTGGCCTGCGCCAGCAGGGGCATCTGGATCAGCCGCCGCGCCGGGGCGCCGAGTTTCACCAGTTTCATGCCCTGGCGGTAAATCTCGATCAGGGCGGCGAGCAGGACGTACTGTTTTTCGGGGGAGGCGAAGCTGTCGGTTTCATCGGTCGCCGACTGCTGCAACAGGCCTTCCTTAATGAGGACGGACGATTCGAGGGTCCACCGCTGTTCGCTCGACAATGCCTCGACGCCCACCAGGTTGACGATGCGCTGCAATTCTTCGGACACGGACAGCAGGTTCAGCGCTTCGCTGCGTGCCGCTTCCCAACCCGGATCGACGTTCTCCGCCCACCACCTGGCGGCGCCGGGGACATCGCCGGAAAAGCTCTCCAGCCAGTCGACCGACGGGTAATGGCGGGCGTCGGCCAGTTCCTTGGAGAGCGCCCAGAAGGTTTGAATGATCTCCTTGGTGTGGCTGGTCACCGGCTCGGAGAAATCGCCGCCGGGGGGCGAGACGGCGCCGATCAGGGTGACCGAACCGTGTTCGCCGGACAGTGTTTCGACCCGGCCGGCGCGCTCGTAGAATGCCGCCAGGCGTGACCCGAGATAGGCCGGATAGCCTTCTTCCACCGGCATCTGCCCGAGGCGGCCGGCGACTTCGCGCAGGGCCTCGGCCCAGCGGCTGGTCGAGTCGGCGACCATCACCACATCGTAGCCCTGGTCGCGGAAGTACTCGGCCAGGGTGATGCCCACATAAATCGAGGCTTCGCGCGCCACCACCGGCATGTTGGAGGTGTTGGCGACGAGCAGGGTGCGCTCCATCAGCGGCCGGCCGGTATGCGGATCCTGCAGCCGTGGCATGAATTCCAGCACGTCGGTGAGTTCGTTGCCGCGTTCGCCGCAACCGACGTAAATGACGATCTCGGCGTTGCACCAGCGGGCGATCTGCTGCTGCAACATCGTCTTGCCGGCGCCGAAGGGGCCGGGAATGGCGGCCTTGCCGCCCTTCAACAAGGGATAGAAGGTATCGAGAATGCGTTGCCCGGTAATCAGCGGTTGTACCGCGTGGTCGCGCCGCTTGAACGGGCGCGGCGTGCGCACCGGCCAGCGGTGGAACATGCGCAGTTTCTCGATGGTGCCGTCGGCCAGCTTGATCCGGCCGATCACTTCATCGATCGTGTAGTCGCCTTCCGGCGCCAGTTCGAGCAGTTCGCCATGGGTCAGCGGCGGTGTCAGGATGCGGTGGCGGATGGACTCGGTTTCCTGCACCGTGCCCAGCACGTCACCGCCGGCGACCGACGTTCCACCCTGGCGCCGGGGGTCGGGAACGAAGTGCCAGGGCCGGTCGCGCGGCAGGGAGGGAACCGAGACGCCGCGCGCGATGCGGTCGCCGCTCTTGGTCGCGGACCGCATTCAGCGGTCGCTGCACGCCGTCGAAGATCGCATTGAGGAGGCCGGGACCGAGTTCGACCGACAGGGGCCAGCCCAGTCCTTCCGCGACCTCGCCAGGGCGCAGGCCGCCGCTGTCTTCGTACAGTTGCGCGAGCGCGCTGTCGCCGTTGCGCCCGATGACTTCGCCCACCAGACCGATCGCGCCGACGCGGACCTGTTCGCCGATGACTGCCTCCGGCAATTGCAGGTTGACCAGCGGGCCGTTGATTTCGAGTATCTTACCCATGGATCAGGGTTCCCAGGTCCGGTGTGCTGGCGAACAGGCGCTCCATCGCCACGCGGGCAAGTTCGTTCGCCAGCCTCGACTGACGCGCCTCGAAGGTCTGGTCGAGCTGGGCACGGCCGTTCGCCAGCAGCACGCGAATGCCGCCTTCACTGGACTGGTCGTGGGCGCGCAGTGCGACCTGGCGTCCCGGCGCTGCCCGTTCGACGATATGCGCCCAGTTCCGTGCCAAGCCCGGCTGATCTGCCGCCCTTACCTCGGCGATCAGATCGCCCGCCGGCAAGTCGCGGGCAGCATTGGCGAGCCAGGCTTCCAGCAGTTCGGCATAGCGTTCCTGATCGCTGACGAGATTCCGGAAAGCCAGATGGACGCCGGCCAGCGTGGCCTCGGTGAGCGCCCAGCGCAGCCGGTCGAGTTCCGCCGCCATGCGCGCCTCGGCGACCTGGACCTCGCGGCGCACGACGCGCTCGGCGTCGACCTTGGCCGACAGTACTTCGCGCTCCGCGGCCAGCTTGAGGCGCTCGTCGGCATCCTTGAGAATGCGGGCCCTGGCGGACTCCGCGTTCTGTCGCTGCTCGCGGGCAATGGTCTCGGCCTGCTGCATCAGCGCCGCTTCCAGTTGGCTTACTTGGGTGTCCGCATCCATCAGTTCAGTGCCTCCGGGCCTAAAACAGCACGTATCACGTCGTCGACCGCAGGTGAATAATCATGCGGGGCCGACAGGGGCGGCAACTCGGTAACCACGATGCGTCCACCTTCGTTGCGCAGGCGGTCGAGCCAGATACCACCGGTGTGCGACAGGCCGGATTCGAGCAGGACCAGGGCCGGGCTGCCGTCGCGGACCAGTTGCGCCAGGACTTCATCGACCCGCGCCGGATCGGCATCGGGATGGACCTCGGCCCCGATCAGGCTGAATCCCTCGGTCAGGCCCGCGCTGCCAAGCACGATCAGGCGCGCGCCTGCGGGAAGGTTGTCGGTTTCGCCGGTCATCGCTGGTCTCGTGTCACTCAAATCTTGCCAAGCAGCAGGATCGACATGACCAGGCCGTAGATGGCGATGCCTTCGGCCAGACCCATGTAGATCAGCGTGCGTCCGAACATCTCGGGCTTCTCGGCGATCACGGCCAGCGAAGCCGAACCGACCGGACCCAGCGCGATGCCGGCGGCGATTGCCGCCAGGCCGGTCGGCAGGCCGATGCCGATCAGTGCGAGACCCTTGCCCAGCGAGATTTCCAGGGCACCGCCGGCCGCCGGTTCAGCCGCCAGAACGTCCTGGACACCCAGCATCAGCATGCCGGCGAGACCCAGTCCGATGAGCAGAAAATTGGCCAGGACGCTCCCTTTCAGGAGGCGTGGCGAAGGCAGGTGCCGCGGCTTGAGTTCCAGCCATATCCCGGCGGCGATCGTGGAGACAACGGACAAACCCAGAAAGGCAATCAACCAGTTCATTTTTTCTCCTAAAGTCTCATCTTGCTCGTAAATCCAGTGCCAGATCTTATTTATCCTGTGCTATCTGGCGTCCATCAGTTTCAGTGGAACGAACTCGTGTCCGTCGCCGCTGAAGAAACGGGAAAAACCTTCGTAATACATCAGGCGCAAGGCCTGGATCGCGACGATGCCGCCTTCCAGGACAATGATAACGACATTGCCCAGAAAAATGGTGATCCAGTGGCCGGCCGTGTCGAGCCCGTTGGCGATGGTGAACACCGCCAGGGCCAGGGCCACATGGTTGAGGCTGAAGGCTGCCACGCGCAGGAAGGACAGGGTGTTGGCGAACAGGTTGATGGCGGTTTCCATGGTTTCGATGGTCGTGACCAGCGCCCGCTCGGCGAACCCGGCATCGGTTTCCAGCCATTTGTAGATCGCCACCGCGACGATGCCGGCCAGCGCCAGCGGCCAGAACGGCAAGGCGGGCGTGCCGGCGCCCGCCAGGCTGGCCAGGCCACCGGTGGCGCCGATGTAGAACGCCAGGCCGGCAAGGCCGCCCGAATCGAACAGCGCTTCCGCGACCCGGCCGGACGCCAGGCGGTTGAATGTGTTCACCAGCATGGTGAGGACAATGAAACCGACGCCGAACGCCATGGCGATGCCCAGCATCCGGATCGGGTCGTGCATGGGGGATATCCAGACCGGCTGGATCACATCCTCGAAGCCGAAAACGCTCCCGTAGAAAAGGCCGAACAGCATCGATACGCTCCCAGCGGCGATGCCCAGCCAGGCAGCCCGACCGAGGCGCCTGGAGGAAAGTATGGCGAGGAAGGCGATGACGGCGCCGTGGCCGACGTCGCCGAACATGGCGCCGAACAGCAACAGGTAGGTCAAGGCAAAGGGCAGTGTCGGATCGAATTCGCCATAGCGCGGCACGCCATAGCTCCTGACCAGCGGCACGAACGGCGTCAGCCAGGCCGGGTAGCGCACCAGCGAGGGCGTCGTCGCCGCCTCATGCCGGTTCGTCTCTTCGATAGCCAGCCAGTAATGGCCATGGAACCGTTCTTCCAGTTTTTCCTTCAATTCGTCCGCGCGGCGCCGGGGAACCCATCCGGACAGACTGGCCAGGGCACCCTGGCCGCGGACCCCGAGCAGCGCCGCCTCGGCCAGCGGGCGGCCGAGTTCGACACGCAGGCGGGCTTCGTCGAGGCCCGAGCGATACTTGCCGCGCAGGCTTTCCAGCACCGCGCATTCGGCGATGTTCCGTTCCTCGACCCGTTGCCGTTCCTCGCTCAGCCAGGCGCGCGCGGTTCGCGGATGCGTCCGCAATTCCGGCGGCACTGGCAGTTCGCGCCAACCGGCCTGGGACAGCAGACCGCGAACTTCGTCGTGGCGGTCGCGCGGGCCGGCGATGACGGCATACACCTGGTCGCCAATCGTGTCGAAGTTGTAGATGACATAGCCGGTCATCGCCAAGGCTTCGCCCATGCGCTTGACGCTGGGAGCTGGCAGGCTGCCGATATTGACCGCCAGCAGCCCGTCCGGCCGCAGCAGATAGGCCAGGTCCACGTTGAGGTGCTCCAGCCTGCCCAAGGTGTCCTGCAGGGCATCGAGATGGCGAATCTCTTCCGCGATGCGGACCTCGCCATCATAAGCGGCCAGGCAGGTATTCCATACCTCCTTCAGCCAGATGTTGAGTTCTTCCAGATCGACCAGGGTCGGCGCTTCGGCGCCCTCGGGGATGCTTAGCGGAGGAAGGTCGCCGCAGCGCTCGATGAGCTTGGCTGTCCGCGCTTCGACTTCCAGCCATGTTTCGCGGTAAACCGCGGCAGGGTTTTCGGAAAGTTGCTCCGGCGTGTGCCGGGCCGGGCTGTAAATGCCGAAGCGCGCCAGTTCGAGCGCCGCATCCGCGACTTCGGAAGCGAGCATGTGCAGGCGGATCTTGACCAGTGGTTCGGCGCGAAACATCAGGCGCTCCCGGCGGCGGGGTGAAACATGGCCAGACGAATGTCGGCCTCTGGCAGGCCCAGGAGGCGGCCGCGCAATACCGCCCGTACTGCGCGCAGATCATGTTCGCGCAGAATCAGGTAGGCGAAGGCGCGGGCGATGGCCGGGCAGTCGGCATGCAATACCTTGCGCGCGATGTTGACGGTGTGGCGCTCCATTCTGGCGAACACTTCCGGAATGCCATTCACTTCCGCCAACAGTCCGCGCAACGATTCCGGCAACGCGGAAAGCACTTCTTCCTGGCTGCCCAGCGCTGCCAGTTTGCGTAATTGCGCCGAGGACAGCGTGTAACGCGATGCCACCAGAAGGAAATAGACCTGGGCGGGCGGCAGCTTGTAGTTGAAGCGGTAACGCAGCAGCCAGACCAGATTCAGGCGGTCGATCAACGAACTCATCAGGCGCCGGAACGCGTCTCCGGCAGCGGCCTCCAGCGGCGACGCACGATGTTCCAGGCCCTCGTAATAGCTGCGGTCGAGCGCGGCGTCGAGAATGAACGGGTCGTGACTTTCCTCGAAGGCGCGCCGGGCCGGCCGCACGATGTCGGCGTAGGGGCTGGACTCCAGGTGGCGCAACAGTTCCCCGACATCCTCGGCATGCGCCAGATCCTCGATGTCCAGTCGTCCGAACGCGCCCATCGGGATCAGTCGGCTCAGGATGACAGCCGGGCGCTCGCCGGTCATCTTGCCGCGCAGCAGGGTCTTCAGGTTGCCGATTTCAAAACGTTCGATCCAGTAAATCAGGAAATTGCGCGGCGGGCCCGACAGGGGGCGGATCAGCACCGTCGTCTCGTCCAGCAGCCGGGAAATGATGCGCTGTTCCAGCGAGCGGTTATCGAGCGTATCGAATCCGGCCGCCAGTTGCGGCAGGCCGTGTCCGGCAAGCACCCCGGCCATTTCAGCGTGCTCCGTCGCCAGCAACGCGCTGAAATCCTCGGCCTGCCAGAGACGGCTGGCGAAGAGGCTGACGCGGGTATTCAGGTAGGCGGTGGAAGGGTTCATCGGCTCAGACAATCGCTCGCCACAAGGCTCAACGCCGTGGATCGAGCAGGAGATTCAAGGCGGCGTCAACCGCTTCCTGCTCATGCCGCGTGGCCATTTCGCGCAGGTTGCGCTGCCGCTCCTCGTATTTACGGGCCAGTTCCGCCATGATGTGCTCGGCGCGGCCGTGGGCTTCCTTGAGAAAGGGGGCGCGCAATTCCGCACGTCCCGCCTCGAAGCGCGCCTCGTCATCCCGCACGATGGCGAGAGTCTCGTCGAGGATGCGTTGCCGCTCGGCGCTCGCGGCATCGATGATGGCTTGGGCGCGTGACTCGGTCTCAAGAAGGCGTATCAGATGATCTTCCATTTTTCTCCCCGGCCCCGTCTGGGGGGCATTCTGGCACC
>CAWEHG010000009.1:0-124008 GCA_963808715.1 Ignavibacteriota bacterium
GGCGGCTTGCTCGTCACGTCATAGACGACGCGGTTGACGCCCTCACCTCGTTGATGATGCGGGTGGCGGCGCGGCCAGGAAATCCATGTCGAACGGGATAGAAATCGGCGGTCATGCCGTCGATCGAGGTCACGGCCCGCAGCGCCAGCACGTATTCATAGGTGCGCCCGTCGCCCATGACGCCAACGGTCTGCACGGGCAGCAGCACGGCGAACGCCTGCCAGATCTTGTCGTAGAGGCCGGCCTTGCGGATTTCGTCGAGATAGATCGCGTCGGCTTCCTGCAGGATGTCGCAGCTTCTCGCGCGTGACGCCGCCCGGGCAGCGGATGGCAAGGCCCGGGCCGGGGAACGGATGACGGCCGATGAAATGCTCGGGCAGGCCAAGTTCGCGGCCAAGCGCGCGCACCTCATCCTTGAACAGTTCGCGCAGCGGCTCGACCAGCTTCATGTTCATGCGCTCCGGCAGGCCGCCGACATTGTGGTGGCTCTTGATGGTACCGATCGGCCCGCCGGTGAAGGAGACGCTCTCGATCACATCGGGATAGAGCGTGCCCTGCGCCAGGAAATCCGCGCCGCCGAGCTTCTTCGCCTCGGCCTCGAAGACTTCGATGAACAGCCGGCCGATGGTCTTGCGCTTGGTCTCGGGGTCGCTCTCGCCCTGCCAGCGCGTCGATGAACATGTCGCGCGGCGTCCACATGGACCAGCGGGATATTGTAGTGCTCGCGGAACATGGAGACGACCTGCGCGGCCTCGTCCTTGCGCATCAGGCCGTGGTCGACAAGGATGCAGGTGAGCTGGTCGCCGATGGCCTCGTGGATGAGGATCGCGGCGACGGAGGAATCGACGCCTCCCGACAGCCCGCAGATGACGCGGCCCTTGCCGACCTGCTCGCGGATCGCCTCGATCGCCTTTTCCTTGTAGGCGGCCATCGACCAGTCGCCCTTCAGCCCGGCGATGTTGTGCACGAAATTGGCGAGAAGCTTCGCGCCATCGGGCGTGTGCACCACTTCCGGGTGGAACATGGTGGTGTAGTAGCGCGCGCTTCTCGTCGGCGGCGATGGCGAAGGGCGCGTTGGGCGAGGTGGCGATCACCTCGAAGCCCTCGGGCAGGACGGTGACGCGGTCGCCATGGCTCATCCAGACGGGATAGCGCCGTCGTCCCACCAGCCGTCAGGTTCCCCGTCGACGTGATCGTCGCCGCCGAGGTGAACGTCGTCACCGTGTTGTTCAACGCGTCCTGCGCCGTGATCGTCCCGATCGTGAACGGCGTCCCCGCCGTCTGAGGACTCGACACCGTCGAGATCGCAAAATGATCCAGCGCCCCCGCGTTCACCGTGAACGCGTTGCTCGTTCCGTTCTTCCCGAGCGCGGTCGCCGTCAGCGTGAAGTTCCCCGTGTTCGAGATCGTCACGCTGTGGTTCGTCAGCACCCCGGCCGTGAACGCCGCCGTCGTCCCACCAGCCGTCAGGTTCCCCGTCGACGTGATCGTCGCCGCCGAGGTGAACGTCGTCACCGTGTTGTTCAACGCGTCCTGCGCCGTGATCGTCCCGATCGTGAACGGCGTCCCCGCCGTCTGAGGACTCGACACCGTCGAGATCGCAAAATGATCCAGCGCGCCGGCCGTGATCGTGAAGGCGTTGCTGAGCGCGCTGGTCAGGCCGCCGCTGGAGGCCGTCAGCTGTTTGGATCCCGTAACGTCGATACTCAGGTCATCAAAGGTCGCGCGACCCGTGGCATCGGTCAGGCGTGTCAGTGTTCCGCTGAGATTCCCTGTGCCGGAGGTAAGCGCCACGGTGACTGAGACATTCGGCGTGGCCACATTGGCATCGACAGCGTCTTTGAGCTGCACGGTAACGGATGGGGTGATGGCCGCGCCTGCGTCGTGTTGACAGGCTGCTGGTCAAAGACGACCTTCGCCGCCTGCCCAAATGCCGAGACACCGAGGAATGCTGAGAAAAGCAGACTACCGAATGTACGTCCAGTTCTCATGCTCTATGTCTCTAATGAACCGCAACGCATTCGATCGTTTGGACCACTGCAAGTCCTTGCGGATCTGCATTTGCGGATGTCCGCCTGTCGAGAAAGGACGGCGCCCCGGAACCCCTGACATGCCGCAGAATGTCTCTGTGAGCGATCGGTCATTGCTTCCCCTGAGTCCCTTCCAGGCAACACAAGGCGGGGACGGGTTCCCCACGCCCGCGAACAATGATCTGAGCTGCAAAAAGGTAAGAACATTGACCGCACCTGTCAAGCGGAAACTCCCGGGATCAGACAAGACCGGCCGATTCGACGTTTTGATCACGAAATCGCCGTTTCTCGTCCGGGTCTGCCGGACTCGTCATTGGGCTCCGACTTAAAGGTCCTGTGTACCAAGAAGCTCAGCTCAATCAGGGAAGAATAGGCCACACCCTTGATGATCTTCCAGACCTCATCCTTGTTCACGTTGAGCCGCTGTCCGATCGCGATAGCATCCTGGAACGAAGCTTCTTTCATGCGCGCCCCTGCCTGTGATGTGCGTCCTCCGCTCCACTATGACAACGGAGGCACCCGTGGGAATCGTTCCGCGTGCGGAGATGCAGATCCTCCCGGAATCCAGATGGGAAAACGGGATGGGTGTGTACCACCCCCCTGCCCGGTGCGTGTGCATCCGGACCTGTGGAGGAACTCCAATGGGACTCACCGCTCTCAATATACGGGTGGGGGGAGGTGCCGATGTGTGTCCTGTGGCACAGGGTGTGACGGCGATGTGTGCTCAGCGCGGCGCAGCGATCCAGCAGGCGGCCCCATGGGTGGAACGCCCGGGCGCTACAGCCGGGCGAACCGGTATCCCCTCTTTTTCAGCTCGGACAGCAACACGTCCAGCTTCCGATAGAACTTGTCGGTCCGTTTCGGGTCGGTCCCGATGTGCGTGAGAAGCACGAAGCCGTTCAGGCCGGAGTCGCCTCTCGAACGAGAGGATGCGGGAGAAGATGCTGTCGCTTGAAACGTACCGCGCGCCCATGTCCGGGGTCGTATAGTCCGCGTTCGAGGTGGTCCCCGGCGTGAAATTCACGACGGTCACTCCCGCACCCGCGGCCCACACGGCGATCTGCCGGTTGTACCACTCGTACGGCGGCATCAGGTATGGCGCGTCCGACCTCTGTACGCCGAAAGCCGCCATGGCTTCGTAGTTGGCCCGGAGATCCCCCAAGAAAACTTCCCGGGAGATGATCGAGGAATCGCGCTTGTCCCAGAACGCGTAGAGCAGGTGTTTGTCGGAATGCGGTCCAAGGTAGTGGCCGTCGGCTTTGAGACCGGCGATCAGAGACCTGAACGCCGGCGTTCTATAGAAGTCCCCGGTGAAGAAGAACGATGCCCGGACGCCATGCCGCCCCAGAGTCCTGCGAATGGTCTCTCCCCCATCCGCGTACTCGTGGCCGGTGAAGGCAAGGCGGATCACCTTCTTCGTCGTGTCGAACCGGATGATCCCCCCCTCCTGCTTCACGGCATGCGGAAGGGCTCCCTCGCTCTGCATCGCCGAGAGGATGTAGGTCAGACTCGCGGTCCCGTCCATCGTCGGCTCGTTGGAGGAGTAGTCAGCCCAGTCGTCGTGATAGACGGCCAGCGGTGACTGGAACTCCGCAAAGGGGTCGGACTTCGCGAGGCGGACCCCCTTGAGGCTCTCGAAGATCCGGGTGTAGACGGGCCCGTCCACCAGTCCGCCGTCGATCGGATACCCGTGAACGTGGGTGAACGCCGAATGGGGATCCCTGGGACTCACCCCATCGGCCGGCAGACCGACGATCATCGAGGTCCCCCATGGATTGCACCCGAAGAGCCAGTCGAGGAGAGCCGCCTCCATCTCCGCGAACGTCCTATCTCCCGACAACTCCCTGTAGACGCGGGCCTGCGTGACCATGGCGCTCACCAGGTTGTTCGAGCACCAGATGAACGGGACGCCGAAGAGGAATGGGTTGCCTTTCCCCCGGGCGTGGACTTTCCGAAGGCCCTCCCTGAGGTATCCGAGGAACTGCTTCCGCAGCGCCGGGTCGCCGGCAGCGTAGACATGCCCGAGGTTCAGGAAAGGGTACCATTGGTAGTGCCGCGCGCTCTCCGCCCCCATCCACGGGGTGACCGGTTCCTGTGCGCCGTAGTGCCTGGCGTCTTCGAGGTACTTCCGTTCCCCCGTGAGCCTGTGGAGCTGGGTCGCGGCCAGCTCCATGTCGTCCACCCAGTTATCCTCTTCATAGAAATAGGGGGCGCGGCACGGCGCGGTCTGGCACACGCCGGGCTTGGCAACGCCAAGCCGGTAGGCCGCCATCGCCTTTGCTCCCAGCCGGGAGCTCAGGGCCGGGTCGATCTTCTTGAACACCAGGCTCCCGAGAGCGAAGGCGGAAGAGAATTTCCCGGCCGTGGACGCGATCCCGGTGGTCCGGTTCTTGTACTGGAAAACCCCCTGCGGCTCCCCGCTGCAGAAGTAGACGGGCCGCTCCTTCCCCTTCCCGTAACTCACCGTATCCAGCGTCGGCAGCCGGAAGCCGAGGTGATCGCGGTCATCGGCCAGCTGGTTGAACATCATGTCCGGCGAAGGGTTCATCTTCAGCAACCACTGGATCCCCCATCGGGCCTCGTCGAGGATATCGGGGATCCCGTTCGGGCCCGGGCGCCCGTTGGCGGAGTGCGTATCGCCGAAAGCCCCGGGGTTTCGCTCGTAGGCGAACAGCATCTGGAACACCGCATTCGCGGAGGTGGTGACATACTGCAGGTAGTCGGCGGCATCATGCCATCCTCCCGAGACATCGATATGCGTCGAGTCCAGGGTCGGATGGTAGATGATGTAGCCGTCAGACGTGTGGCAGGAATCATCCAGGAACGGATTGTACCCCGAACGCTGCTGACGCATGTACCGCAGAAGGAAGTCCGCAGTGCCGTCATACACGTCCCGTGCGATCCGGAACCCCGGTGAACGGACGCCTCCCGCCTCGATGTAATAGGCGCCTGGAGAAGTGAAATTCGAGAAGTCGAGCCGGCAGCCGGCAGCGAACGGGCCATACGGTCCCTTGCGGCTGACCTTCGTCGACCGGTACACGCGCTCAGTCGTCAGCTGGTCGATGATCTCGAAGCCATCGATCGTGAGTGTGGAGTCCTTGCTGACCAGAACAGCGACTTTGATACTTGAAGGGAGATAACCGAGCTGGTTGACCCTGATCCAGCCGCCGGCCGTGGCGGACGAGAGACCTGCCAGGAGGAGGACGGACAGCACGAGCGAACGTTTCACTGGAGACCCTTTCGGATGGCGAGGCGCCGCGGGAACGGTTCCGGTCGATCTACCGGAGGAGATCGTTGATCTTGTCGCGCGTCGGGAAGGTGAACATCACGAACCCGATGAAGATCACGGCGCTGAGCGCGTTCAGCCAGTAGACCGGCGCCACGGCAACAACCCCGGTCATCTTCGCGATCAGCACCACGGCCAGACCGAAGAACGCGGCCCCCTCCAGCAACGCCAGGCGGATGATCGTCAACCGCCGCAGCAGGCCGAGCACCTGGTCCCGGGCGGCATCGGGAGAGAGCCCCTGGACCAGCGACGTCAACCGGTCGCGTCGCAACTGCGAATCAACCATGAAACGTCCGATCGCGAAGGCCGAGAAGAACGCGATGGCATGCACCATCGACAACACGGTGAGCAGGTCCTCGCCACCCGACGGCACAATGACCGGGGAACCGGGGAGGAACAGCGCCACGAGGAGGAACACGAAGACCCCTCCCGCTAGGGCGAAGTGGATGATCTGCAGGGGGCGAAGCTGTTCTGGCTGGATCTCGTACATGGGAAGAGTCCTGGAAGTGGCGGGATTCAACGCCCGTAATATAGCCTCTTTTCCGGCAAAGTTCACGCAGACGCCGCTCTCCGCCTGGACAGGTCTCTGCCTGGACAGGTCCAGCCTGTTCCGTGAACGACCGGGGTAGCGGGGCCGACACATTGCAGCTTGGCCGCGGAAAGCGTTTATTCCCTCAACACCAACGGAGGCTCATACCATGGCGTCCCTGTCGCCACTTGAGGACCTTGTGCTGAACAGTGACCAGATCCGCGACTACGCTCTGAACGGCCACGTGCTGGTGAAGGGGGTGGCCCCGCCGGCAACACTCGGACAGATCGGCGAACCCCTTCGGAGCTCGGTCCGCAAGGTCATGGAGAACAAGGATCCCCAGGGACGGGTCGAGCAGTACGGAGGGATGTTCCAGCAGGTGACGAACGTGTGGCGGCTCGATCCCGTGCTGAGGGAGTTCATTTTCTCCCGCCGGTTCGCAAAGATCGCCGCCGACCTGATGGGCGTTCCCGGGGTCCGGCTCTACCACGACCAGGCACTCTTCAAGCCGCGCGGCGGCAAGCCCACGCCATGGCACCAGGACCAGATCTACTGGCCCCTCGAAACGAAGCACACGATCACCATGTGGATGCCGCTCGTCCCGGTCGACGACACCACCGGCACGATGTCGTTCGTGGACGGATCTCATCGCACGGGCTCACTTCTCGACGCGGCGATCGGCATGGAAGCGGACACGTTCTTTGAAGGATGGGTGAAGGAGGGGAACCGGCCGGTGACATCCTACGCCCTCGCGCCGGGCGACGCGACGTTCCACGCAGGGTGGACCGTTCACAAGGCCTATCCCAACACCGGCGACCGGATGCGGGAGGTGATCACGATCATCTACTACGCCGACGGGACCCGCATCATGACCCCCGACAGCAAATACCGTCAGGTGGACATGGAGGTGTTCCACCCGGGCCAGAAACCGGGAGACTTCGCGGCGAGCGAGTTGAATCCGCTCCTCTATCCCTGATCGCACATACCCCTGATCGTGCGGCCTCTTCCTTGCAATAGTGCCCCGTCAGGCCTATATTCGCTCCCTATGGTTCCAGAGGCCGCCACCGCTCGAAGAGGTTTCCTTCGCCCGCTCACACTGACGGCGGTGATGTTCTTCACCGTCTCCGGGGGCCCCTACGGGCCGGAGCCGCTCTTCTCATATGTGAGCGGTGCACAAGCCCTCGTCCTCGTGCTTCTGCTCCCTTTCCTCTGGAGTCTCCCCGCGATCCTCGTGGTGCTCGAGCTCAACGGCCTTATGCCGGTGAACGGCGGATACTATCTGTGGGTCAAGACCGCCCTCGGGCCGTTCTGGGGATTCCTGGAGGGATGGTGGTCGTGGATCTTCACGCTTGTGGATCTTGCGATCTACCCGGTGCTGTTCCTGCAGTACCTCTCGTTCTTTGTCCCGGACATCGAACCTCTGCGGATCCCGCTGAGTCTGCTCATGGTGTGGCTGGGGGCGGGAATGAACCTGCTCGGGATCGTTCCCGTCGGGAGGAGCTCTGTGGCACTGGGGGTTGCCGTGGTGGCACCGTTTCTCGTCCTCTACTTCGCGGGCTTCCTCCACGGAGGATCGGTGCCGCTGACGACGGCGGGTACTTCATCCCTCCCCGCGCAGGCGGCGTTCGCCATGGGGATGTTCACGGTCATGTGGAACTACCTTGGCTGGGACAACGGATCGCCGTACGCGGGCGAGGTCCACGAGCCGGTCAGGACATACACCTGGTCGCTTGCCGCCTCGTTCCTCTTGATCGTGGCGATGTACGTCCTTGCGGTCTACACCGGGGCGGTCTCGGGAATGGAAGCAGCGGTGCTCCAGGAGGAGGGATTTCCTTCGCTGGGGATGTTTCTGGGGGGGCAGTGGCTCGGCGCACTACTCTCGGCGGGGGGAATGGCAAGCACGCTCGGCCTCTTTCTCTCGATCCTGCTTCCATCTCCCGCATCCCCCGGCGATGGCGGCTGACCGATTCCTGCCGCGTGCACTTGGCCGGATCAGCTCCGGGCGTCAGGTCCCATACATCTCGATCCTGGTCTGCGCGACCGTGGTAAGCGGGATGGTCCTCTGGTCGCTGGGGGAGTTGCTGATCATCGACGTCACGGTCTACAGCGCGGCGTTGTTGCTCGAGTTCGTCTCGTTGATCGTCCTGCGCCGGAAATGCCGGATGCGGCGAGGCCGTTCAGGATACCGCTCGGTGAGCGGGGATTGCTGGCGATGACGGCGGTTCCGGCGTGCTGCGTGGCCGTCGCGCTGTACGGCGTGGTCTTCACGTCGGACATGCATGCCGGTGCGTTGCTCTTCGCGGGAGGGATCGTGCTTTCGGGGCCGGTGGCGTGGTATGCCCGGTCGCTCACCTGATCAGGAGCATCCTGCGGGTCTGCGCAGAGTCCCTGTGGTCAGCCGCACGAAGTACGTTCCGCTGGTCAATCCGCCGCCGTCAAACTCCACTTCGTATCTCCCCGCAGGCTTCAGCGCATCTACAAGAACTCCGACCTCTCGCCCGAGGGGATCGAACACTGCCAGCCTGACCGGACCGGCAACCGGGAGAGCGTACCGGAGGATCGTCGAGGGATTGAACGGATTCGGGTAGTTCTGCTCCAGTGCGAATCCTCCGATCGGTTCGGCACCGGCCCGCTCAACCACCGTTGCCGTACCGCGGTAACTCCACCGGACGGCATCGAACACCAGCTCCTGCCGGTCCGCCGTAGAAGCATCTCCCAGCCTCACCACTCCGGCGCTCCCGGCGCCGAGATCATATGTCCCGAGCGAAACCCAGGCGTCGCGGTAGGCCTTCTGGTCGATCTCGACCGTCCGCTGCCCGGCGATCGTGCTGACCTTGTACCGTGCCGCGGTGGCGTTGCTGTACGGGATGTAGGCGAACACCTCGTACGCCCCGGCCTGCGCCAGGTTCGGGGTCCATGTGGCGAAGCAACTGTCCGGCGCGCTCCCCGCGTGCGTGTAGGTGTACCAGAAATGTCCGGCGTACCCCTTGTTGGCGTCCTTCCAGCTCATCATCGAAACCGGCGCCTGATTGTAGAGGAGGAACCCCGTGTCGATCTGCAGGTCGTCAACGAGCGTATCGGTGACCGCGGGACGCGTGTACGAACCGGAGACCGCCCAGTAGACGTATCGCCCGAAATTGACGTGACCGTTGTTCCACCCCGGCCAGTCGTAACGGGCGTTCTTTCCATAGGTGTTCGGGTATCCCGGCTTGTTCTTGTCGCCGTACGGATCGTTCGTCACGAACGTCCCGTTCCCTTCGTACCCGTGCGCGAGGACGATGTGCCCGGCGGTGGTCAGGTCCACGCAGAGGCTGTAGGGCCGACCCGCCTCCACCTCGTTCACGGCGGTCTGGAGCGAAGGACTGTCGAGCGTGGAAGCGGCGATCCCGTGCCTGTTGTAGTAGCTGGCCATCATCGAATGCGGACTCCCCGACGCCCCACATGTAGCCGAATCCCCCCTGAGCGAGCCGTTTGTTCGGGTCGTAGGCCTGCCACTGATAATCGGATTCTTTGAACCTGTAGCGGTCGGACACGTATCGTCCCCATACGTTGACATGCCCGGTCGGCGTCGAACACCACCCCGGCCATGGGGGAAGGGCGCGATAGTGCGCGAGAAGCATGGCGGCGGTCGTCGGCCCGCAGGCTGAATGGCCGTTGAACCAGTCGGGCGTGTCGTAGACCTGGTTGACGTACGGAATGTCCAGCGCCGTGGCCTTCCGGAGAGCGAGAGGTTCCTCATAGAGTCGCGGCTGGATCGAGATGTTCGGACCAACTCCTCCGTATGACCGTCGGCGGGCTGGATCGACCGCACTGACCTCTGGTCGTATGTGTGGCAAAGGATCGACCCGCCGTCGATAGCGAACGACGGATCCATCTCGCACACATCCGGCGTCGAAGTGATCTTTGCCTGATCCGACCCGTCCGCGCGGCACTGGAACAGGTCGCTGTTCACCAGCCGCCCTGCGGCGACCTCTTTGCGATAGAAGACGATGCGCGTACCATCGGGAGACCACGCCGGGGCGAGGGCCTGACCGAGTTCAACGGTGCTGCCGTCCTGGAGGTTGAAGACGAATGCGTTCCCGGCAAGATCACTATAGAGGAGCCTTGTGCCATCGGGAGACCAGGCAGGGAAACCATGGCCATTGCCTCCGGCGCATATCTCTCGTTCCGCACCCGACGTGAGATCCCTGATCCGGACCACACCGTCGTTGTCGGAATAGGCGATCCTGGAGCCGTCGGGGGAAATGGGGGCGATATTGCTGTAGGTGCCGATCTCAACAGCGACCTCACCGCTTTCCCGCACGACGACCAGCTTTGTCCCCACCATGAACGCGGCGGAGCCATCGGCAGAAAAACTCACCTGGCCGGCCAGGGGAACGGGAGAATGGAGGCGACGAATGGAGCCGGAGGCGATGTCGAAGAGCTCCGGGACCTGCAGGCCATCGTCCAGGATCCTTTTGTAGCCGATGGTCTTCCGGTCCGGCGAAAGGGACCAATATCGTCCGGTTCCCCTCCCCGAGAACAGCTCCTGAACGCCAGATGCGCTCGCCAGGAAGAGCCCGGAACCGTAGTTGTCCGATACGAGAACCCCTTGCTGAACTTCCACCGGGCAGGTCACATATCCCCCCTCTTCGACCCGGTCCTGGCCAGGAGCCGGCGCGAAGCCGAGCAGGAGAAAGGCTGAAATTGCGTAGAAACTCCGGTTGTCGAGCTTCATGATCCACGAACCCGCGTCTGGATGATGCTGTCCATCTCTATACATAGAGAAGCTACGGAAAATCCACCGCATCCCCAAGAGATGCGCGTCACACCTTGATTATCATGAAAAAACAAGACATTTTGCATATGGCAAGGTGTATCATTCCTGAAATACTACCTCCATGACTTCACGAGAACGCTGGCTGGCACTTCTTGCCGGGGAGAAACCCGACCGCATCCCGACGGACTACTGGGCCACGGACGAGGTGACCGAGCGCCTCCAGCGGGAACTCCGTTGTCCGACGCTGGAGGACCTCTACACCACACTGAACATCGACGGCGTCCTGAAGATCTTCCCCAGACGGACCGTCGAGCATTTTCCAGGGGATCCGCGCGCGGACATCTGGGGGATCAGGCGGAAAGCGGTCCAGTACGGCACCGGATCGTATGACGAATTCGATTCCCACCCCCTCGAGGCGGTGTCCACGGTCGAGGAGATCCACAAGTTCCCCTGGCCGAAGGCGGCGGATCACGATTTCGACAGCTTCCGCAGGGAGATCGAACGGGCCCCGCATCACCGGATGATCCGTTCCGGGGAGTATGAGCCGTTCCTCCTCTACTGCGCCATGCGGGGGATCGAGCTCGCCATGATGGACCTGCTGGCAGAGCCGGAGATCGTCACCACCGCGCTCAAGTACATTTTCGACTACTACTACGAGCTCAACGCGCGGATCTTCGAGATCGGACACGGGAAGATCGACGTATTCTATCTTGCGGAGGATCTCGGGGGGCAGAGCAGCCTGCTGTTCCGCGTCGAACAGATCCGGAAGTATTTCATTCCGAACCAGCTGAAGATGGCCGACCTGGCGCGGAGCCATGGCGTGCACGTCTTCTATCATACCGACGGCTCGGCGCGGGATATTCTGCCCGATCTGATCGACACGGTGGGGATCGAGGTCCTGAACCCGATCCAGTGGCGCTGCCCGGGGATGGAACGGGAAGGGCTGGTGCGCGATTTCGGGAAGAAGGTGATCTTCCACGGCGCGATGGACAACCAGCAGACGCTCCCGTTCGGCACGGTGGAAGACGTCCGGGCGGAAGTTCTGGAGAACCTGCAGATCTTTTCGGGCGCGCGCTGGATCTGCGCCCCCTGCCACAATCTTCAGCCGGTGAGCCCCACGGCGAACATCGTGGCGATGTACGAGACGATCCACGAGCACGGCACATTGTGAACAACGACAGCACCCACACCAGGAGGCCATGACCATGGCGGATTTGCAGCAGCTGCACGACGCGATCCTGAACGGTAACTTCAAGCTTGCGCGCGAGGTGACGGAAAAGGCGCTGGCCGAGAAGGTCGACCCGCAGAAACTCGTCCACGACTACATGATCCCGGCGATGGACGAGGTCGGACGCCGGTACGAAGCGAACGAGTACTTCGTCCCCGAGCTCCTGATCGCCGCACGGGCCATGAAGGCCTCCCTCGAGCTGATCCGGCCCCTGCTGGTCGCCAGCGGCGCCGAATCGGCGGGACGTGTCGTGATCGGCACGGTGAAGGGCGACCTGCACGACATCGGCAAGAACCTCGTCGCGGCCATGCTGGAAGGGGCGGGCTTCGAGGTGATCGACCTCGGCGTCGACGTGTCGGCGGAGAAGTTCGTCGCCGCGGCGAAGGAAAAGAACGCCCACGTCATCGCGATGTCGGCCCTCCTGACCACGACGATGGGGTCCATGAAGACCACGATCGAAGCGATGAAGTCGTCCGGACAGCGCGGGCAGTTCAAGGTGATGATCGGCGGGGCTCCGGTCACGCAGAAATACGCCGACGAGATCGGGGCCGACGGCTACAGCAACAACGCGAACGCCGCGGTGGCCCTGGCGCGGAAGCTGGTCGCCGCCTGACCATGACCGGATTGAAGGAGATCCTCGCCGGCGCTCCGGTCCTCCTGGACGGCGCGTGGGGAACCCAGCTGCAGTCTCTCGGGCTTCCCACCGGCGACGTTCCGGATGCGTGGAACCTTCTCCGGCCCGCCGCCGTGAAGGAGGTGGCCCGTCGGTACGTCGACGCGGGGAGCGCGGTCATCCTGACCAACACCTTCCGTGGGAACCCCATCTCGCTCGCGGGGTTCGGGCTGGCCGACCGGATGGAGGAGATCAACCGGGCCGGCGTAAGGCTCTCCCGCGAGGCCGCGGGAGACAGGGCCAGGGTCTTCGCCTCGATCGGCCCGAGCGGCAAGATGCTGATGAGCGACGAGGTCACCGAGGCGGACCTGCGCGCGGCCTTCGAAGCACAGGCCGGGGCGCTGGCGGCGGAAGGGGCCGACGCTCTGGTGATCGAGACGATGAGCGATCTGGAGGAGGCCACGATCGCTGTCCGCGCCGCGAAACAGACGGGACTGCCGGTCGTCGCCAGCATGGTGTTCGATTCCGGCAAGGACCACGACCGGACCATGATGGGCTCCACGCCCGAGCAGGTGGCCGTCGCGCTCGAACGAGGCCGGCGCCGACGTCATCGGCGCCAACTGCGGCCTCGGGATGGACGGGTACGTCCCCGTGGCACGGAGGCTGCGCGCGGCGACCGACCGGCCGGTCTGGATCAAACCGAACGCCGGACTCCCGGAGATGATCGCCGGCATGGTGCGTTACAACACCACCCCGGAGCAGTTCGCCTCCTATGCCCCGGCGCTCGCGTCGATGGGGATCTCGTTCATCGGCGGGTGCTGCGGCACGACACCGGAGTTCATCCGTGCGCTCGCGCGGACGCTGGGGCGGCAGCCGTGACCCCGCGAAAATTCCGGCTGATCAGCTGCGAGGTCCTCTACCGCGAACTGTGCCACACCGTCGCGTCGTCGCCCCACCAGATCGACGTGGGTTTCCTTCCCAAGGGGCTGCACGATATCGGCAGCGCCGGCATGGTGGAGCGCCTGCAGTCCGCCGTCGATGCGGTGCCCCCGTCGTCGTACGACGCGATCCTGCTCGGCTACGGCCTCTGCAACAACGGCATCGCCGGTCTGCGCGCACGCCACACCCCCCTGGTCGTCCCGAGGGCGCACGATTGCATGACCCTCTTCTTCGGCAGCCGCGCGCGCTACACCGAGTTCTTCACCGACAACCCCGGGACCTACTTCTTCACCAGCGGGTGGCTCGAGCGTGGGGAGGCCTCCGGCGAGCTCCGGCAGATCTCCATTCAGCATCAGACCGGCATGGACGCCGACTATGAGGAACTCGTGAAGAAATACGGCGAGGACAACGCCCGGTTCCTCTACGATCAGCTCTGCGACCATACCAAGCACTACCGGCAGGTCACCTTCATCGACATGGGCATCGGGCCGCAGGAACAGTTCCAAGCCATGGCGGAACAGAAGGCCGCCGACCGCGGGTGGAAGTTCACGTGCGCCCGCGGCGACCTGCGCCTGCTCCGGGACCTGGTGCTCGGGGAATGGAACGCGGAGGAATTCCTCGTCGTTCCCCCGGGCCAGCGGATCGCCGTCTCCTACGACGACGGGATCGTCACAACCGAACCGGCGGACGGATGAGCGTCACGATCACCCTCAGGCCCCTGGGGGCTTCGTTCGAGGTCCCCGAAGGGTCCCCCCTGCAGGACCATCTCTTTGCCTACGGCGTGGAATTCCCCTGCGGCGGCCGCGGCCGCTGCAAGGGGTGCAGGGTCCGCGTCGCCGACGGGACCCTCCCGGTCACCGCTCCCCAGCGGCAGATGCTCTCCGCGGAAGAGCTCGCTGCCGGATGGCGGCTGGCCTGCCAGTGCTCGGCGACCTCAGGACCTCACCCTGGAGCTGGCGCAGTGGGAAGCCGCGATCCTCTCCGACGATTCCCCCCTCTCGTTCCATCCGCGCGACGGCTACGGCATCGCCATCGATGTCGGAACCACGACGATCGTCGGCCAGCTGCTCGATCTGCGTGAAGGGAAGGTGCTGGCGGTCCGGAGCGCTCTGAACCAGCAGGCACGGTTCGGCGCCGACATCATGAGCAGGGTAGGCTTCGCAGTGGCCGAACACGGGCAGGAACAACTGGTCCGCTCGATCCGCACGCAGACGGGGAGACTGGTCGCCGAGCTGTTGGCCGCCGCCTCGGTTCCGGCGGCCGGCATCGCAGAAGTGATCCTCGTCGGCAACACCGTCATGCACCATCTCTTTTGCGATCACGACCTGACCCCCCTGTCGGCGTACCCTTTCGAATCCGCCACGCTGGGGGAGGCCCGCTTCGCCGCGGCGGACCTCGGATGGGACCTCCGCCCGGAGGCAAGCGTCCGTTTCCTCTCCTGCATCGGCAGCTTCGTCGGCAGCGACATCCTCGCCGGGATCGTGGCCACCCGGCTCCACGAGCAGGAGTCGATCGTCGGACTGGTGGACCTGGGGACCAACGGCGAGATCGTCCTCGGAAACCGCCACCGCATGATCTGCACCTCCACGGCCGCGGGACCTGCGTTCGAGGGGGCCCGGATCTCCATGGGAATGCGGGCCTCAACAGGCGCCATATCGGAGGTCCACCGCAACGGCGGAACACTGGTCTGCCACGTGCTCGGGAACGTGGCACCCCGCGGGATCTGCGGCAGCGGACTCGTGGATGCGGCCGCCGGGCTCCTGGATCTCGGGACGGTTCTCCCGAGCGGACGGATGCCCGGAGGTGATACGATCCTGGCGGAGCCCGTGCGGATCACCCCCACGGACATCCGCGAGTTGCAGCTCGCCAAAGGGGCCATCGCCGCCGGCGTCCGCCTGCTCTCGAGGGAACTTGGCACAAGCGCTGCAGCGATCGGGCGAATGTCGCTCGCCGGAGCGTTCGGCAACTATGTGAGTGTGACCAGTGCCCGCAGGATCGGGCTCTTGAACCTGCCGGCGGACGTCATCGTACCGGCGGGGAACACCGCGCTCCACGGGGCAAAACTTGCGTTGTTCGCTCCTTCGGAGCTTTTTAACGCGATCGCGGCCCGCGTCCAGCACGTCGGGCTCAGCGAGCTCCCCGATTTCCAGGATGTGTATGCCGAAGAGATGGGCTTTCCAATCACAGACGGAACTCCCCCATGAGCAGACTCCACGAGCACCTCATCGCTTCGCCTCACAGGCTGGCCATGCCGGTCCTCTCATTCCCCGGAGGCCAGCTCGCCGGGCGCTCCGTCCGCGAGATGGTCACCGATCCCGCCGCCCAGGTGGAAGTCCAGCAGGCTCTTCACCGAAAATACGGCACGGCGTTCCTGCTCTCCGCCATGGACCTGAGCGCGGAGGCCGAGGAGTTCGGCGCCTCCATCCTGCTCAGCGACGATGAGATCCCGAGCGTCACGGGCCGCAGGGTGACCGACCGCGCCGGGATCGACCAGCTCCGTGTCCCCGCCGTCGGGGGGAAACGCACCGCGGTCTATCTCGAGACCGTACGCCGGCTGGTGGCCGCTTCGCCGGGTGTCCCGGTGCTGGGCGGTATGATCGGGCCGTTCTCGCTGGCCGGACGGTTGTTCGGCGTCAGCGAGGCACTGCTCGAGACCGCCGTGGATGCCGAGACCATGCACGCGCTGATCGACAAGGCCACGACCTTCCTCCTGGCCTACGCCGCAGAATTCAAGAAGGCCGGCGCCTGGGGAGTCATCGTCGCCGAACCGACGGCGGGACTGATGTCCCCCCCGGCAGCGGCGGAGTTTTCCTCTCCCTACGTCCGGAGGATCATCGAGTCAGTGACCGACGACCGTTTCGAGATCATTCTGCACAACTGCGGCGCGCGTCTCCCCCACCTGAAGGCCAGCCTGCAGTCCGGCGCACGTATCCTCCATTTCGGCAAGCCGATGGATATCGTCGCGGCCCTTTCCGAGGTGAGCCACGACGTGGTCCTGTGCGGGAACCTCGATCCTTCCGAGGTGTTCGTCGGGTCCACCCCGGCGGAGGTTCGCTCCGCCACCGGCAGTCTGCTGGCGGCAACAGCCTCCAGGAGGAATTTCGTGATCTCCTCGGGCTGCGACGTTCCCCCGAACGCAACCCCCGCGAATATCGAGGCGTTCTTCAAGGCGGTCGAAGCACATCAACGGTAGGACCAACCACTTCCAGGAGACTCCGATGCGCACATCACGTCTGTCGCGGCGCAGGGCCCTCGGAACACTGGCGGCATCGCTCCTTGCTGTGCCGGCGGGCCGCCTCTTTTCGGGCACTCTTCAGACGACTCCCACCACTCCCCAGACCCCTCCGCCGAAGCCCGCCACCAACATCGCGGACGCCTTGAAACATCCCCGCACGGCGGCGTCGCTCCCGGGACGATTCCCGGGCAAGGTCGTCCGGGCCGTGGATGCGCGGGCGTGGACCTCCAACGAACCCGATGTCGAGGTCGTGAACAGGATGCTCGAACGGTCTCTGCTCGCCCTTACCGGAGCCGCAGGGATCAACGAGGCCTGGAGCATGTTCGTCACGCCGGACGACATGATCGGACTGAAGGTGAACCCGGTGGCCGGCAAACTCCTCTCCACCAGCCCGCAGCTGGTCCACGCCATCATCCGCCAGCTGACGGCGGCGGGCATTCCCAGGGATCGCATCGTCATCTGGGACCGGCGGGAGTTCGAGATGCACGAAGTCGGGTTCACCGCGGAGACCTTCCCCGGCATCCGGATCACCGGAACCGAACGGAAGGACGCCCAGGGATCATTCCACGACAAGGAGGGGAAGCTGCATAGCGAGAAGGTCATCGACCGGGACTGGTACTACTGGGCCGATGTGGAGGGCGAGTACGACGACGAGCACCCTTCCGTACATGGTGAACGAGGGGAAGTACTCCTACTTCACATCGATCTGCACGAAAGAGGTCACCAAGATCATCAACCTGCCGATCCTCAAGAACGCGGGCTCGTCGGTGACGCTCTGCCTGAAGAATCTGGCGTACGGGGCGATCTCGAATACCGGGCGCCTGCACAAGCAGCTCTGGGCCGAGACCTGTGCGGAGGTGCCGGCATTCCCGCCGCTGCGCGACAAGGTGGTGCTGAACATCGTCGACGGCATCAAAGGCTGCTACCAGGGAGGACCCGCGGCGCAGATCCGCAGTACATCACCAATTTCAACACCCTGCTTGTCGGGACCGACCCCGTCGCCGTGGACAGGGTCGGGTACGAGATCATCCTCAAGAAGCGGATCGAGGAGAAGATCCAGAAGGAAGAAAACCCGAAGGGACGGCTATTCCTTGAACTTGCGGAGAAGCTGGGGCTGGGCGTGGCGGATCCGTCGAAGATCGAACGGGCAGAGGTGTAGGCGGATGAACTCTGCCCTGGAAAGACTCCGGAACTCTTCTGCACGCGGAATGCGGTGTGCCGTCGTGGCCGCGCTCGCCGCTCTGCTCCCGGCCGTCGGGAGAGCCGCTGAGCCCCTCCTGCGTGCCGGTGATCTCCAGGGGCTCTCCGTCACGGCCGCGACGACGTACGAAGGGAAGGCCCTCTACGGATACATCGACGGCGGCGCGGATCTGTACCGGGAATACGGTTTCGTGCGGCTGACGGTCCAGAGCTCTCACCCTCGACGGGGAGGAGTACACGGCGGAGATCTACCGCATGGCGGACGACTCCGCGGCCTTCGGGATCTTCTCGGTCTCCGCCTCCGATGGGGCTGACTCGCTCGGGCCTCACTCTGCCTCCACCCTCTACCAGTCCCAATTCGCCTCAGGCCCCTTCTTCGTCCGCGTGGTCAACTATACCGGTTCCGCCGGCGCTTCGAAACGATCCGAGCAGATGGCTTCAGTGATCCGGGCGAGAACAGGCACCTCGGCGTTTCAGCTTCCGGAGGTCCTGCGGAAGTTCCAGGGAGAGGCGGGCCGGGTTCGCTACGTGCGCGGGCCGCTGGGTATTCAGAACGGCGGGCTCGACGAATGGAGCGATCCCCTGGAAGGGCTGGAGCCCTACTCGGGCTACCTCGTCTCCGCCGGCCAGACCGGGCGGATCGTCCTGTTGCAGTTCACGACCCCTGCCGCCTCAGAAGAGTTCCTGCGCGGACGGATCGGCCGGCGACGCCGGGGCAGGGCTTCCGGAAGTACTCCCCCGCACAGGTCCTCGTGGTGGACGGACCCGAAGAGCTGCGCACGGCGATCCTCAAGGATCCGTAACGATATCGCCCGTTCAGTCCTGGACGGTTTTGATGAAGAATGTGTAGTAGGGTTTCTTCTCGGCCATCCGCAGCATCATCAGTCCGAGTTCCCTCGCGTGATAGTCCCCCCACATCGATGACTCCCCGCACGGTACTTTTCTCCCGTCCGGGACGTGGTCCCACCCGTTCGGCCGGTGATAGACCGAGTGGAGGATCAGCCCCTGATGATCTTCGTCCGTCGAGAGGTAGGGCTCGTCGAAGAGGGTCTTTGCGATCGTCAGGCCCGCCTGGAGGTATCTCCTCCCCGGCTTGAACCGGCCCAGGGTATTGAAGTACCCGCCGAGACGCAGGAATCCCTGGGCGGCGATGGCCGCCGCGGAGCTGTCGACCGGCTCGTGCTCGTTGTAGGGATCCGCCGGAGCGTCGAGGTAGTTCCCCAGTTTGACCAACCCGGGAGCACCGGTGTCCCAGTAGGGGATCCCGTCGGTGGAGGTCTGCTCGATATAGAAATCGGCCACCGCTTCCGCGGTCTCCTCGAAGCGTTTCAGCGCCTCGTCCTTGCCTCCGTAGGGTTTCAGGGCTTCGTCCGTGAGGGTTCTCAGGAATTCCAGCTCTTCGGCGTACCCGAGCAGTATCCAGGCGAGCCCGCGGGTCCAGGTGCTGAACGGGCTGTATCCCTGCTGGGTGCTGGGACAGCGGTAGGAGCCGTCGTTCAGGTTGAAGATCGACTCGTGGGCGACCCGTCCGCGAATGTCGTAGGAGTCCCGTCCCTTCCCGAAGTAGACGTTGTACTTCGAGGTGGCATCCGCATGCGCCATGAGGCGGTCCAGCAGGGAGATCTTCCGGTCCCGTTCAGCCATCAGCACGTGCCCGAGCTGGTGGGCCACCGCGAGCGACCGGACCGACCGGATCGTATCCGCGAACAGGGAATGCGGCCCGTTGAACGAATAGATGAACCCCTCGCCGTTGCCCAGGTCTGTCCATCGGCTCGCCTGGACCGCGCCGCTCACCTTCAGGGCCATCTCGCAGAATGCTTTCTGCCACTCGTCGGCCGGGAGGATCCCTTCGCGCAACAGCCTGTGCAGGTTGCCGTAGGTGCTGACGTTGTTGAAGCCGTGGTCGTGCACGCCGATGTGGCTGACATGGGTGGCCATATGCTTGAGGGTCCCCTGCCGGCCGATCTCGAGGAACTGATCGTCGCCGGTGGCGTCGAACTGCAGGATCGCGGAACCGAACTGAAACCCCTGGGTCCACTCGGTCCATCCGCGCGAGGTATAGTTCCCCTTCTCGGTGAAGACCGGCGTTCCGCGCCCGGGGTCCCAGGAGCGCTGCAGACCCAGGATCTTGGTCCCCGACAACTCGAAAAGCCTCCCGATACGCTCCCGGAGGTCCATCACGTCGACATCATAATCGATCAGCATACGAATCCTCTATTCAATAGTTCGCTACGATCCAGCCTACAGCCGCCGCAGATGGAAGCCACCGTCCACGTAGATCACGGAGCCGGTGGAGTACGGGAAATCCCCCGCGACCAGCGACGCCGCGGCCTTCCCCGTGTCCTCGTCGGTCCCCCAGCGGCGCTGCGGGACGAGCCCCTGCTCGATCATCGTGTCATACTTCTCTTTGACCCCGCTCGTCATGTCCGTTGCCATGATCCCCGGGCGCAGTTCGTACACCTGAATACCTTCATGAGCCAGGCGCACCGCCCAGAGCTGGGTCACCATGGTCAGTCCCGACTTGGAGACGCAGTACTCTCCGCGGTTGACGGAGGCAGTGTTCGCCGAAATGGACGACACCATGACCACGGAGAACCCGTGCGGCAGCAGGGGCCTGACCTTCCCGGAAAGCCAGTAGTTCGCCAGGATCTGCGTCAGGAAGAACGGGCCTTCCAGGTTCACCTGCATGACCTCGCGAAATGAATCGAGGGAGGTCTGGGTGACATCCGCCCGAACCCGCGGGCCCATGCCGGCGTTGTTGACCAGCGCATCCACCCGCCCGAATGCCTCAAGGCTCCGTTCCAGCAGGGAAGCCCGGTCAGCCGCTTCACCCACGTTCGCCTGGACCGCGACGAACCGCTGGCGCGGATCGCTCTTGACCGATTCGCACAGGCCCACGGTCTCTTCGGCTGCACGGCTGTTCCCGGCGAAGTTCACCACCACCGAAAAACCCTTGCGCGCCATCGAGCAGGCGATACCCCGCCCGAGGCCCCTGCTGGCGCCGGTAACGAGGACGACAGGGAGTTCCATGGCTGCTCCTATGTTGTTCCTTTGCGCCGCAGGGCTGCGAGCGCCTTCCTGGTGAATACCGTGCGTGCCAGGTCGGCATAGAGCTCCGGCCGTCGCGAAGCGGTGACCGCCGCGGTCCGCCCGAACTTCTTCTCGAAAAAGAAATGGGTGATCCGCTGGCGCTCGAGATCCAGGTCCTGCGTCACCATGCCGACCCCCCGGCCCGCATCGGCGAGGATCAGCCCGTCCCTTCCGATGATGCTCGTCCGCCCCAGCATCTTTCCGGGCATCCAATCCCCTTCTTCGTATCCGTACGAAGCGGAGACCAGATACAGTCCGGTGTCCACGGCACGGGCACGGTACCGGATCTCCCAGTCGACCTCGCCCCACGAGCCCTGGACGTGGGGGAAGAGCAGCACCTCGGCCCCGCGCAGCATCAGCACCTGCGCGACCTCGGGGTACTCCACATCCATGCAGGTCATGATCCCCACGCGGCAGCAATCGAGCGAGAACACCGTAAGGTCGTTGCCGGCCCTGATCCCCAGCCGCTGTTCCTGGATGATGGGATGCGCCTTCTGATAGCACCCCGCGATCCTTCCGCGCCGGTCGAGGAGCACGACCCAGCTGCTCAGGACCCCCCGGTACGTGCCGAACACCGGCACCGCAATGTTCATCCGGTGCGCCCGCGCCATGATCCCCACCGCCTCGACGAACGGTCCGGGGATCGGGTCGGGCCGGTAGTCGCGGCGGGCAGACGAGGTGCTCCGGTGGTAGAGATTGGAGTACTCCCCGAGAAGGACCAGGTCCGGAGACTGCCGGCCGGCGGTTTCGAGCATATCGCAGAGGACCTCGAGGGTCCGCCGTCGCCGTTCCTGCAGGTTCCTGCCCGGGACGTCCGCGGGAAGCTGGACACCCATCACTCGCACGATCCTTGCCATGGCTACCCCTTCTCACGTGATACGTACAGCAGCACCCCACCCATCGCCAGCAGGAAGAGCCCGGCGATCAGGTTGATGATGGACGGGGAGACCGGCCCCGACGGAAGTGCCACGCATGCCCCCAGGACCACTGCCAGGACGACGCATACCTGTCCGAGAAGCCTGTAGACCCTCAGCCCGGCCGGATCGAACGCCGCCCGTTCCGCGATCACCGGCTCTCGCAGATCCCGTTCCAGCGCGAGCAGGCCCGCGTGCCGCGGGTCGTCTTTGCGGAACCAGAACGCCGATCCGAAGAACACCAGGGTCGCCGCCGCGGTCTCGCTGAGCATGTTCCGGGTGAACGCCTGGTCTTTCCACAGTCCCAGGGACATCAGGACGACCGCGGTCACGATCGCGGCGGTGCAGGAGGCCATCCCCGACCACCAGGGAGTGCGCCGGTAGATCATCCCCAGGGCGACGGGCATCATGAACGCCGCCCCGAGGGAATAGTACTCCAGCGCGAACGCGAAGGCCCCCCCCAGCTTGGGGATGAACAGTGCCGTGACCGTCCCGAGAGCCCCCACGACCAGCATGGTCATCCTGGCGAACCGCAGCTGCCGCGACTCCGGCGGTTCTCCCCGGCCGAACCGCTTTTTCAACGGCACGTAGATATCGCGGGTCAGCGTCGCCGCCAGCCAGTTGAACGCGTCGTTCGCCTGACCGAGCGTGGCCGAGAGGATGGCGGAGACGACGAATCCGATCATCCCGTGGGGGAGCAGGAGGAGCGCCAGGCTCACGAAGGACGCTTCCGCAGGGACGGCAAGCGAGGGCCAGATGGAAGCGATATCGGGGAAGATGATCCGCGACGCCATGACCGGGAGGATCCAGAGCAGGGGACCGACCAGCGACAGGACCGCGCACAGGATCGCCATCTTGCGCGCGTCCCGTTCGTCCGGTACGCTCTGGTATCGCTGCACGAGTGACCAGGCGACGTTGTACCCCAGCATGATGTTGATGAGGTACGAGAGCAGGAAGAGCGGTTCCGCCATCTCCCCGTTCAGTCCGAAGTACCCCGGCGGGGCCTCCCGGACCAGGCGCTCGATGCCGCCGAAAAATCCTGTCCCCGCCCCGAGGTACTGGAACGAGACCACGAACACGATCAGCGTCATCGTCAGGATGATCACGAACTGGACCGAATCCGAAAGCACCGCCGCCCAGAGCCCGCCGACCATCGTATAGACGGTCATGACGGTCCCGACGACGAGGATCGACATCTCGAACCCGGTGAGCGATACGAACCCGAGATCGAAGCTCCTGTCGGCGAATCCCAGGGCCGTCGAGACGAAAATGCAGAGGATGTAGAGCCCCTGGCCGATCCCCACGATCTGAGGGATCACCGCCGTGACCGAGTAGAAATAGGTGGTGGACGGAGAGAACCTCCGGCTCAGGAACTCCAGCGGCGTGTTGATGCGGGCACGGCGCCACCGGCTGGAAAAATACGCCGCCCCGACGAGGTAGGCCCAGAAGGCGGAGGTGAAGATCAGGATGGTCCCCGCGCCCCGCAGGTAGATGAACCCCGCGGCGGCCACGAACATGAAGGCCGAGAACCCGGAGACCCAGTTGGAAAGTCCCGCGATGAGCCACGGGACCTTCCCCCCTCCCTTGAAGTACTCGTCCGTGTTCCTGTTCTTCCGGGCCGCATAGAACCCGACCCAGAGGACGATCACGAAATAGAGGACGATCAGCCCGTAGTCGATGCCGTTGACCGTGTTGAACGCTGGCATGGACGTCTACCGTTTTGACGGCGACTTGAACCCCGGGACCCTCCACTGAAAGTCGGGATCCACGTAGGGTTCGTCGTTCTCGTGTCCCTGCATGAGTGCGATCTTCCTCCGGAGCTGGTCGGCGAAGTTCCCGTGGTAGTAGATGAAGGTGGTCTCCCCGACGTCCGAGAAGATCATCCACGGGGTCCGTGAGCGTTCTGCGTGTGCCAGAAGCGCCTTCGTGTTCTCGATCTCGTCGAGCACCATCTGCCGGAGGATCTCGCGGCATTTCTTCTTTGTTGACTCGTCGCGCGACTCCAGGTAGTTGTGCACCCCCGCGATCCACGCGGTCACGTTCCGCTGGTTGCGGTACCAGCAGAGCATCGCCACGTACCGGTCGTGGAGGTCCTGCGCTGCGGCCTCCCCCTTGCCGCCCCGGGCGCGCGCCAGAAGTGCGGCGGAACGGTCGTGCGCCTGCTGCATCACCGGCATGACGTTCTCGTTGATCATGGAAAGACATCGCATCGCGTCGTCCGGCTGGATCAGGTCGAACCCGACGTCGTACCGGAAGTCGACCCGGCAACGGTTGTGCGGAGGAGCCAGAAGGAACTCCTCATAGTATCGCCGGTCCTCCTCGGAGATCTTTTCGATGTCGGGGACGATCGGGCGGACGAACAGCCGGTACCAGACCCCCCAGCCGGAATAGATCTGCACCGGGACCGGGAAGGCCCTGTAGGCGTCGTCCGACAGGTGCCACAACTGGACCAGCTCCGGGGCGAGCTCCGGGCCGATCCACTCCGCCGCTTTCGAAGCCACGAACCGGTCGTACGACAGTCCCGGATCGGCCTGGAACGCCCTCAGCAGCTCTTCGTTGATGTTGAAGGGTGTCAGGGAACGCGGGGTCGTGCCGCCGGTGTAGGCCAGCGTCGATACGGACTGCCGGGCCATGGCGACGAGCTTCTCGTGCACCAGTCGCGGGAACGGAACGCCCAGCAACGGCTCATGGTTCCAGACGGAGCCGCCGGAGAAGTAGACGTCCGTTTCAGCCCCTTTGGTCCGGATCTGATCCATGACCGTCTTCTCTGCCGGATCGAACCCGTTGAACAGGGCCGTGCCGAGCGTGGCTTTTCGTTCCGGGTATCGGGGATGCTTGTACTCTACCTCCCATCCCCGGGAGACCAGCGAACCGGTTTCCACGTCGATCCCGTCCTCCAGCTGGGCCCACAGGTATTTGTGTTCCGCGACGAAGGCCTCCAGGCGGAGCAGTGTACGGAACTTCGGGTTGACCTTGCGGCCCGCGTCGCGCAGGACCTTGTGGAAGCGGATCAGGTTGTTCGCGGCCGACTCGGCGATCTCGGTGTCCCCTTTCCACTCGCGGATGACGTAGCCCCCCCCGTTCCGTCCGACGTACAACGAGCTCGTGTACTCGAAGCCGGCGCCGCTGTCGTTGGACCAGATGGCGATGAAGTCCAGCAGAGGGACCTCCCGCACGAGGTTCTCCATCAGCTCGGCGTAGTGTTCCCGTACCACCGGATGGGCGATGGAAAGGTTGTACCGCGGATGCCAGCTCCGGATGGGATGATCCACCCTCGCCCCCCGGAGCATGGGATACCGCTCCAGCAGCGCGTCCGGAACGGATCTCGGCTCGAAGCAGGTGATCCCGGCCGAGAGGCCGTACTTCTCGGCCAGCGCCGCGTTCGTCTTCAGGAAATTCAGGTTCGCCTGAAGGTAGTCGCTGTCATAGTACCCCCGGTTCAGGCGGCTGGAGACGAACTGGTCGAGCGCGGGGCAGTAGGTATAGAACCTGTGGAGCACTTCTCCGACGGGGCCGCGCTCGAAGGGGACCGCAAAGGCGAGACCGTTCACTTCGGCGTGTGAGAACCCGAGTCGGGCGAGGTTCCGGATATGTTCTTCCCGGTCGAAATCCCGGAGGGTCCGGTTGTGCATCGTCAGGAAGCTGTCGTACGAAGGGCGGACCCGCGGGAATGCCGGCGTGATCGTTTTCCCCTGGCGGAACTCCTCCACCGGCAGGTCGATCCATTCTTCGATCGCCGAACTCCACGTCCGGAAGAGGAGATGTGGGGCGGACGCGAGGATCTCGATCCCCCCTCCGGGGAGCAGCCGGACGATCCCCCACCCGTTCGGGCCGCGCAGGGCCGGGTGCTCGGGAGCGGCACCGGTCTGGACGGCGATACGAACGCCCGTGGCGGGCAGCGGTCCGCCCGTTCCGGGCGTCGCCCGGGGAGCCCAGCCCCCCCTCAGTTCTGACGCAACGGTCTGCTCCACCCGCGGACCGCCGGCGGAGGTGTGGATCGTCGTGACCGTGGAGAAGAATTCCCTAAGTGTTGGCATAGAATAACTCCCTGGTGTCGTGAGACCGTGAGACGTAGTGTGTTGGTATGAGTTCTATTTTCCTGTCACTGCTTCTTTCGCCGCGAGCAACACCTCCGTCGGGGTGCCCAGAGGGACGACGCCCGTTCCGAGGATGAATCCCGGATACCCTCCGGCGGCCGCAACTTCTGCCACCGCCCTGCGGTGCACCTCTTCCGGCCGATCGGTGAGGAATCCTGTCGGGTCGAGGCTTCTTCTGAAGGCCCGGCCCGCCCGTCTGCAGCGCTCGAGAAACGGCGCCAGTGGCGTCCGAAAATCGCACAAGATATTGTTCGCTCCCGTTTCCAGATAGGCGTCGAGGATCGGAAGCGTGTTCCCGCCGATGATCAACGGTACGTGTTTCACCCCCTCCCGGTGGAGGAGATCGATCAGCTGCCGCGCGGGCTCGATCGCGAGAGCGCGGTACGAAGCCGGCGAGATGACCTCCGGGGAAGCGTGGGAATCATAGATGACCACGCCGCATCCCCTCCTGGCGAATGCCCGCGCGTAGGCGGCGAGCACACCGACGCAGAATCCCATCAGTTCGCGGACGACATCGGGTTCGCTGCGGACGGCCATCAGGAGGTTCTCGGCCCCCATCACGCCCGCTGCCATGGAGAAGGGGCCGCTGAGCGCGCCGCGGACGACGGTCTGTCGGCCGATCGCCCGCTCCACCCGTTCCGCGGCATGAAGGAACAGGGGCATACGCCCGTCCACTTCCGGATCCGGTACGCGCAAAGCACTGACAGGGGCTCCCTCCGCCAGGACCTCTCCGCCGGGGAGCAGAGACGGGATCCCGGGATCGTCGCCATCCGGATAGTGCACCCGCGCCCCCGCGGCTTCTGCCTCCACGTTGTACGGATCGACCCCCACGACGATCGCATCCGCCTGCAGCTCCTCGAATTCCCGAAGCGTGGCCTGCACCAGCAGATCCGCGTCGCGGCAGAGGCGTGAAGGGACGCTTCCGACGAACCAGGCCTTGTGTTCGAGCACCGCCGGTACGAACGGGATCCGGTCGGGCTTGCGGCCGTCGAGGACATCCAGCAATCTCATTGCAGAGGCCCCCGTTGTTCCACCAGAACTCCTCCTTCCAGGGCGGCGATCCCGGCGCTCGAGGCGCAAGAGACCTCCCACCTCTGCTGCATTGGCGGCCCCAGCGGCCGCCCCCCGCACGAGAGCGCGGGCGAAACTCTCCCCTGCCTCGAGCGACGCCAGAAAGCCGGCGATCATGGAGTCGCCGGACCCCGTGGCGTTCACCGGACGCACCGGGGGCGGAACGATCTTCCACCAGTCTGTCCCATCGGTCGCGTAGCACGGTCGCGGGCCGTCAGTGATGATGGCAGAGCGGATCCCTATCCCCACGAACCGCCGGAGCGCCATTCTGAATTCCTCGTCGGTTTCCAGCGTCCCGCCGAACGTCTGCCGGAACTCATCCGCATTGACCTTGACCATTTCCGGCAGCGCCTCCACCCCCAGCCGGAACGTTTTCCCGTAGGAATCCAGAGCGGAGGCCTTTCCGGCCCGCCGGGCGGCGCCGATGATCCGGGCGTAGACGTCGTCGGTCGCCGCGCAGGGCGAGCTCCCGCAACAGACCACCCACCGGGCTCCGGGGAAGAGGGCAACACACTTCGCCACCAGAGCGTCCGCCTCGGCCGACGTCACGGTGTGGGGCGGTTCGAAGATCGCCGTCCAGGTGCCGTCCGGTTCCCGGTAGGTCACCCCCTCGCGCGTGGCGGAGGCGACCTCGACGAAATCGTGCGGGATCCCTTCCGCGGAGAGCAGATCCGCCAGCATTTCACCCACCGGTCCGCCCCAGCATCCCGTCGCCACTGTCGGCACGCCGAGCAGGTGCAGCTGGCGCGCGACGTTCACCCCCTTGCCGCCCACCACCATGCCTACGTGGGTCGCCCGGTGGGTCCTCCCCCGCGTGAGGTTCTCCACCTCGACCGTCTTGTCGAGCATCGGGTTGAGCGTGACCGTCAGGATCATCGCAGCAGTTTCAGGGCCGAAGCCACCGTTGCCTCTTCGTGGACCACCGCGCAGAGGGCGGCGATCATCTTCTCCATGCGCGGATGCTGCCACACGTTCCGTCCGATGATGACGCCGTGGGCGCCTGCCTCCACCGTGTCGTGCGCCAGGCGCAGGAGGTTTTCGTCGGTGCTTTTCATCGGCGGACCGCCTGCCACGACCACCCGCGCGCCGGCGGCCGAATCGACCACCGAGCGGAAGCCGGCAACGGTCCCCACGAACCGGGTCTTCACCACTTCCGCCCCGGCTTCCACACCGATCCTGACCACCTCCGCGGTCTCGCGGACAGGATCGACGGCCTTCCCCGAGCGCTTGAAGATCTCGGTCCCGAAATGGTTGTTGAGAAGGCTGGGGGCGATGATCTCGGCGACGAGCGGGACCCCCAGGTCATCGGCCTCCGCCGCCGTCTTTCCCAGGCGGATCATGGACTCCGACTCGATCGGCGTTCCGAGGAACGTGAAGACGATCATCGCGTCAGCGCCAAGGGCGAGTCCCTGCCGGACCGTGTACATCTCCTGGTAGTCGGTGGGCTTGACCACGTACTTCGTGAATCCCCCGTCGATCCTGAGCATGATGCCCAGGTCTCCGGCCGCCGGGGCGACGTTCTTCAGGATCCCCGGCGTCACCAGGATCCCGTCGGCCTTCGTCCGGGCGATCCGTTCGGTCAGAGTGAACGGGTCCTCGATCCCGGGAACGGGCCCGGAAAAAGAGCCGTGGTCGAACGGGATGATCACCACTCGTTGGTTCTTCCAGATCTTCTGCAGGCGCAGCTGTTTTCCGGTGATGCATATCGTTCCTCAGCCTCGATCGTCAGTGATTGACCTCTTGATCCAACGCCTTCAGTTCTCGGTTTTCACCACGTCTTCCCAGAGCCTCCACTTCGAGAACCCCACCCGCGGCGGGGTCCCGTCGAGCTGCAGGGAATGCGAATTCGGGAGAGCGCCGACCAGCGTGTTTCCCACGGTGCGAGATCTTCAGGAAGTTCGAGCAGGCGTACCAGAGGGTTCCGGGTTCCTGCCTCGCGCACAGGAAGTACCCGTCCGTCTCGAAATCGCCGAACGAGACCTTCCCGAGATCGTACAGGGCCCGTGGACGGATGTTCTCCCGCGCCAGTTCCATCTCCAGATCGATCCGCGCATAGATCGTCCAGCGGCTCTTTCCCGAAACCAGTTCGAGCGCCAGCGCGCGCGAGGGAGCGCTTACCGGAAGCAGCCGGACGGACGGGAGTGATGCCGGGAGCTTCGCGGAGCGGTCGTGCGGCACCAGCAGGGTCACGAAGACCTCATGGTCGCCGGCCTTATACTGGCTTGCGATGGATTGGTAGACGGCCGTTTCCTGGAGACCGTGCCGGCTGATCGGTTCCACGCTGTCGACCTTGGCGTAGGTCTCGGGGAAGCAGACCGCCAGCGATCGGTCGCGCGGGAAGACGTACCCGGGAAGCGTATCCGTGGCGACGTCGTACCAGTGTTCGCCCCGGGAAAGGATCTTTCCGGCATGCCAGAAATTCGTGAACGTGAAGTAGTCGGAGCGGAGGATCTTCACGCCGTCGATCACCACGAAACAACCGGGTTCCTTCACGTAGACGACGATCCGGTCCCAGCGGTACCCCAGCGCCTCGTCCTCGACGCGGGTCCGGCTCATATCCGCCTCCCGGGTCTTCAGGAAATCGACCTCTGGCCGTTTGCACCGGCCTGTAGGCTCCGGAGTTCCGCGCGAACTCGAGCGGCGATTGCGCGGGGTCCCGTTTGTTCAACCGGACCACCAGCCGGTTGTGGAAATAGTCCTGTCGCCAGGCGCCGTACTTCCCGCTCGGCAGGCCGTCACGGTACCCCGCATCGTGCAGGAGCAGCGACCCCCGGTCCATCAGCGAGACGATGCTGTTCTCGTCCGCGTGGCCGTGGTGCATCTTTTCTTCCTCCACGGAGATGGTGTTGCGCAGGTAGGTCCGATCCAGGAGTCCGCCGTCCCCCTCGTCGCGGTAGTTGACCAGAAGGTATGTGCTGGTCGGGTTCCCAGCCGTTCCGGAACACCACCTTCTTGCCGATGACGTCATCCAGCACCTCCTGGCTGAGCGACGTCGGCCGGGCCGGGCGTGACCGATTCGTCGGTCCAGCGGTAGGCATCGGAGAGGTGGTAGGCATCCCCCACGCTGAATCCGGCTCCTGGCCGGCGGGCGGCTGCAAGGACCGACGCCGCGGCCCATTTCCATTCGGGGTGCTTGAAGACCGCCGCTCCCTTTTCGAAGAAGGCGACCATCCGCAGTCCCGCCGCGGACGACTGCCAGCCGGCGTCTCCGTAGTCCGGGATGGTGCCGGAGGGTCCGATCAGTTTCGTGTAGAACTCGAAGTAGTACCGGACGAACGCGGACGAGTACACTTCCGGGTGCCCGGCCGCTTCGGCGTACGAGAAGAGCGCATGCAGCCAGACCGGGTTGTAGTTCGAGGCATCCTCGATCTCCCAGTGACCGAGGTTGTCCATCGCGATGACCCGGGCCATCTGCCGCCAGGCCGCGGCGCGGGGATGCTCGGGAAGCGCCATCGCCGCATACTGAAGCGCCTCCGCCCGTAGCATCGCCCGGTTGTGACCTCCCCACTCGGGGAACCGGAAGATGAAATCCACGCTCTGCGCCAGGTCCCGTTCGATCTTCTCGCGCTGGGCGGCGGTCATCACCCCGCTGCCGCGGATCCGGAGATATGCCCTGGCATAGGGAGGAAGGAAGAAGAAGTTGCTGAGCGCGGGAACACCGTCCGCATACTCGGCGCGGGAAGCCGCGAACCCTTTCGGGAGGATCTCCCGCAGGTCTCCGTAGGTCGCCAGCAGGGTCGCGGCCCGCTCGGCGTAGTCGCGCTGGCCGGTCTGCTCGTACAGGAATCCCAGCGTGGCCGCGAGATAGATCGGGTGGGCCGGGGCATCGTACCCCCAGAGAATGTTGGGCTTCGAGGTCTTCTTCCACTGCTCCACGATCCCGGGATTCTGCTTCCATCCCTTCTTCCGCGGCCTTGACGATCTCCTGGAGGTAGACCTCCTTCTGCGCGAACGCGGCCGCAGGCAGCAGAAGGAGCGCCAGGACGGCCCTCGCGAACAACGAACACACTGGAGCGCTGGCGAACCCGGGGACAGCATTCATGATGTAACTCCCATGTCGTGGTGATAGACGTTTCTCTCGTCGAGCATCGTGAGGTAGTTCTCGACCGGCACATAACTGGGGACCGAATTGCCCGCACCGAGCGCGTACCGCCCGCGCGCGCCGCACGTTTCCAGCAACAGGCGCGTCTGCGCGCGAACCTGCGCAGGAGTACCGCCCGAGAGGATGTTCAGGTCCAGCCCCCCGAGCACGGCGATGCTGTCGCCGTAGGTCTTCTGGAACTCCTGGACAGGCATGATGGCGTCCTCGAACGAGTGTTTCCCGTCGATCCCGACCGTATCGATCAGGTCGGTCATGATCGCGGCGAGGTTTCCGCACGAGTGGAGGAAATAGGGCAAACCGTGCTCGTGCGCAAGAGCGGCGAAGCGCGCGTGCCACGGCAGCGTGTATTCCCGGAGCTTCGCCGGCGAGATGATCGTGGCGGTTCTGTAGCCCATGTCGTCGCCAGGGAAGACCACCGCCAGCCGGTCGAGCTGGACCAGGTGGCGGTAGAACCCCAGCATCAGCTCTCCGAGCCTGTCGGCGACCGCCCGGACCAGCGCCGGATCCTCGGCGAGCGCGTAGGACAATCCTTCGACCGACATGATCCAGGAGAGGTGTTCGAAGACACCGCCGCCGTGACACGAGATCAGCCCCATCCCCTCGGGCAGATGGGCGTTCAGATACTCGAACGGGAAAAAGTCGAACTCCTCGACCTTCGGCCAGGGATACCGTTCGAAGTCGTGCCAGCTCGTGATCGTCCCGTGGGAGCTGTCCGTCCACTCGCGGTCCTTGGCGGATCCGGGGGAAGCGTCCGGAGCGATCTGGAGCCGGCGCGGCAACGGGAGCATCTCTTCGAACCGGACAAAATCGTATCCCATCCCGTGCCAGAAGGCGATGAAGTTGTCGAGGTATACGCCGAGGCGTTTCCGGTCGGTGACCCCGGGGGCCGGGCGGTCCACCCAGACGCGGCCGAGCAGATCGCCGAGGACGGGTTTCATGACCACGTCATCCACGATGTACTCGATGAGCGGGACGTAGGGGGTCCGCTGATCCCCGCGCAGCACGCGGAGGAAGCGATCGATATCAGGCCGTGGGACGGGAAGAGGAGATCATGGAGTCGTTCATATGCCGTATGTCGTGGTTGCCGGATCGGCCGGGCCGGCCTGGTCAATGGCCGCGCACAGCGCTGCGTAGTCCCCGATGGACTCTCCGAGTGCCGCGGGGACCACCTGGCAGGCCGCGAAGGCCTCCGGCAGCGCCTCGGCGCGCATCACCTCGACAGCCGGACCGACGAGGGCGTCCGCGATGCGCATTCCCAGGCCGCCGAGGATGATCTTCTCCGGATTCAGCAGATCCAGCAGCATCGCCAGCCCGCGTCCGAAAGCCCGGGAGGCGCGGTCGAATACCGCGCGCGCCTGCGGATCGCCGCTTTTCCACGAAGAGTAGATCCCGGAGGCGCCACCGGTCCATCGCCCGGGGAACATCATCTCTCCCAGCAACGCGATGCCGGTGCCGCTGCAGAACCCTTCGAGGGATCCGGCCTTTCCGAAGCACGGGGGGCCCTCTTCGGCGACTCGCACGTGGCCGATCTCACCCGCCACATCGCTGGTTCCCCGGTAGAGCTGCCCGTTCAGGATCAGTCCCGCCCCGAATCCCGTTCCCATGGTCAGGAAGATGATGTTCCTGTATCCCCGGCCGGCGCCGAAGTGGAACTCCGCGAGCGCGCCCGCGTTCCCGTCGTGCTCCACGTACACGGGAAGGCGGAACCGCTCGAAGAGCATCGTCTTCAGCGGGATCGAATCCCAGCCGGGGAGGTTCGGGGGGACTTGACGATCCCCTGCAGAACGTCGAGCGGGCCGCCGATCGAGACGCTGATCGCCGCAGCAGTCCCCCGGGTGCGTTCCCGCGCTGCTTCGATCGCGGAGCACAATTCGTCGAACATCGCCGCGAAACCACGGCGGGGTTCGGTCGGGAATTGCCGCTTCCAGGTGATCGTCCCCGCTGTGCTCCCAAGGACCACCGCCGTCTTCGTCCCGCCGATGTCGCAACCGATGATCATATGAAAAGGATCGCCGCGGCCCGTTTCTCAGGAAGCAAGCAGGCGCTTCACGATCTCCGATGCCTGATGGAGTTGAACGAGGTCCAGATATCTCGCTCGGCCGTATGGGCCTGCGCGATATCCCCCGGGCCGAAGACGACGGTGGGGATCCCGTGTCGGTTGTAGATCCCCGCATCGGTCGCGTACGGTGCGGTCTCGACGACCACGGTCCCGGTCACCTCCCGGATCGCCTTCTCGAGAAGGCCGACCACGGGAGCCGTTTCGGGAACGTCCATCCCGGGGACATCCAGGTACGGTTCCTCCATCCGGATGCCGGGGAGGTCGTCCAGCAATGACCTGGCCGCCCCCAGGACCTCGGCGGTCGTCTCGCCTGGCAGCGTTCGCCGGTCCACGTCGATGTGGCAGCGGTCAGGGACGATATTCACCGCCTGCCCCCCATCGATCACACCAACGCTCAACGAGCCGGTCCCCAGTGCCTCGTGCGCAGGAGAGGTCTTCAGCATTGAGGCGTACTGTTCGAGGCGTACCAGCGCTGGCGCCATCCGGTGGATGGCGTTCGTCTCCCCGCTCAGGGTATGCGGAGTGGGCGGCCCTTCCCTCCGAGTGGATCTTCCACCGGGTGACCCCTTTGTGCGCCCTCACGATCCGCAGCCGGGTGGGTTCCCCCGCGATACCGAAGTCCGCGCACAATCCCCTGGCGGCCGCCTCCCGGGCGCCGGTGAACAGGAACTCCTCGTCGGCCACCGCCGCGAACACGATGTTGTAGCGGAGCGCCGCCGGCCGGCGCGCGGCTTCGCCGACCGCGAACAGGAACGCGGCGAGCGACCCCTTGGTGTCACACGCCCCCCGGCCGTACAGACGTCCTTCCTTCAACGTCGGGATGAATGTCCCGACCTCCATGCCCTCGGCAGGTACAGTATCGAGATGCGCCTCCAGGAGGACGGTGGCGGACGCTCCGGCATGGAACCGCCCGACCGACGTTGGGCGTCCGGGGCGACCTCCTGCCGTTCGACGTCTGCTCCAAGTGCGCCGAGCGCCCGGGCCACGTAGTCCGCCACCGCCGCCTCTCCATAGGCTGCCCCCGTGCGGCCGCGCTGCGCCCCATGGGGTTTATACTGGGGATGGCCAGCAGATCCGCGAGCAGAGAGACGAGGGGGTCCATGTCACGACTTCCGAACCGGGTTCCGGAGTTCCCCGATCTTCTCGATCCGGCAGACCACCTCATCCCCGGGAAGAATCGGACCGATCCCTTCAGGGGTCCCGGTGGAAACCACATCCCCCGGCTCGAGGGTGATCCTCTGCGAGATGTACGCCAGCACCCGGGGAACCGGGAAGACCAGGTGTTTCGTGCTGGAGCGCTGCCGGAGCTTCCCGTTGACGCGACATTCGATCTGCAGGCGTCCCGGATCCTTGATCTCGTCTGCGGTCACCATCCACGGTCCCATCGGCCCGAACGTGTCGAAACTCTTCGAGCGGAACCAGGGCTCTTGCTTCGCGAGATCCGCAGCCTGCATCTCCCTCGCGGTCACGTCGTTCAGTACGGTATATCCCGCAACGTACTACAGCGCCTCGTCCGGCCGGATCCCCTTCGCCGTCCTTCCGATGACGACCGCCAGTTCCACTTCATGGTCCACCCTCCCGACGTCCGTCGGAAACACGGATCGGCTCGTCGGGCCCGATGACCGACGATCCCGCCTTCGCAAAGAGGATCGGGCTCGTGGGGGCACCGGTGCGTTCGCCTCCTTCGCATGAAGGGCGTAGTTCCGTCCGAGGGCCACGATTTTCTCCGCGGGCGCGCGAGTGGGGCCTTCATGCGTGCCTCTTTCGGTACCCGGTATAGTTTTTCCAGCCGGTTGCCGCGCACGAACCGGTCCACCGCCGCGAGCTCTTCCAGGTCGAACTCCTCGTGTTCCAGCAGATCCGTGATCGTCCAGGCCGGATCCGTGTGAATATTGTGGACCTGGAGGTAGAAGACCGCAGCGGCCTTGGTGTAGTTGATCCACGAAGCTGCGGAACGGACCCAATCAGGGGATTTCCGTCATGTTCGAACTGGGCGACCTTCATGGCATCATCCTCACGAGCAGTGTGACGATCTCATTGGGGTTCATGGTCACGGCGACCTCTCGTGTCTCCCGGACCTCGATCGGTTCGACCGGAGTCTCGGTCAAGCCGCGCGCGCCAGGCCTGGCGGAGAGCGCCGGCGAACCGGAGGACCGCCGCTTCCGGTCCCTTCGACGGGTTGTAGTATGGTATTAGCTCATCGCCTCCGGCCTCCGATTCCTTCAGTGCGCTGAAGACGATCCGCGGGTTGTCAAGGGAACAGAAGCTGCCGCGCAGCGGGGGCAGGTCCGCGTTCTTCCTGCGGACCGCCAGGAGCGGAAGGTGGAAGGCTTCGCTCGGCCTGGTTGATGGCGGAGAGGTTTCCCTCCCAGGGGCCGTCCAGCGGCATCAGCCCGTAGCGGAACGTGTGGACCCCCGCACACTGGGCATCGGGCGTCTCGTTGTGCCAGCCGGCCTTTCCTCCCGGACGGGTGATCAGGTCCTCACCCGCCAGCAGCCCCACACACCGGAGGAGCGTTACGGCGATCGACCGCGGGCGATCGAGCCGCAGCTCGTATTCCGGCAGTCCGTCGGTGAGCACGAGCAGCCCGCGCTTCCCGTCCGCGGCCGCGACGAAACGCTGCATCGGAGCCACTGCCGCAGGGTGCTCGATCGTGAACTGTTTCACCGGATAGGTGCGTTGTTCCCGTTCCACGACGCAGAATTGCGAGTCGGCGAAAACGCTGTTCCTATGCGTGCCGGTCGGGAACAGGACCCGCAACCGGTGGTCCTTCGCCCTGTTGTCCACGGTCGTGACGATCTCCAGCATGTCGGCATCGTGCGCGAGGTACAGGTCGCTGGAGATCCGGACCGGAACGGTCCTGGCCGACCTCGCCTTGCGGTCCGGGGTGGCCGACGCGGGGATCCGCATCGTTGTTGTCACCCGCAGGCAGGCCCGGAGCGGCCCGCGTTCGACCAGCGACACTTTCGCGGTCCGCGACCGGACGACCCTGTCGCGGCGCGGGTATGAGTAGTTGTATTCGTCCCCCACATCGCCCGAATCCTCGAACACGTTGAGTCCCGGGAACCGCCGACCGCGCCGTTTATCCACCAGGGTCACTTCGCCCCTGGCGTTCACCTCCACGCGCAGCGATGCGTTCTCCAGGAACCGCGCTCCGGTCCGCAATGCCGTGGCGTGCCGGGGGAATCCGCTGCGCCGCTCGATCGAGAACCCCGGCGACCCCCATCGCCGGCATGGTCATGGCATGTCGATCAGGACCGGTGCCCCGCTCGGCATAACTTCTGGCGCGGATAGTTGTAGCTGGGTGTAAGAGATGTCGTATTCCTGCTTTCGTTGGAGCGCGTCTGGAAGGTGAACCTCCTTCCCCACGGGCATCCTTCAGGACGAATCCCTCGGCGGCGCTGGCAGTTTCCGGATCAAGCACGACGTCGGGATTCAGCCCCACGACCATATCCTGTAGCTAGAACCGGACATCCGCTTCCACCACTCCGAACGCCGGAACGGGGACGGGTTGAAGACCAGCAATGCCCTGTCGCTCCCGACGGCGTCAGATCATCCGCCTGTACTCTCGCTTCCAGCCCGCATTCCGTGACCGACTCCCGATTTCGCCGCTCGCGCCCAAAAGCGGACCATCATTTCCCGGTGAACCGGGTCGATGCTGCATCCGCAGATACTGTCGTGCGGATGGTTCTGCATCAGGGTCCTCCATCCGTGCTGCACGAGCGGTAGCCGCGAACCCCTCCCTGTGCCACTGTCCATCGCGTTCAGGGGTTCGGCGTAGCGCTCGAACAGCTTCTGGCTGCCAGTTCGCCTGCTTGATGTACATCCGGCTGGAATAGACTCCCGCCGAGCACCGCAAACGCGTACCGGTAGCCGAACCGGAGTTCCCCCTCCATCTCCGGAAGAGCGCCGAGCCCTTTTCGGACCGCATCCGTGTAGCCCTGCACCGTGCTGTGGTCGAAAACCCCGTCGAACGACCCCGGATCATCTCCAGGGTGGCGGGGAGTTTCGGGTCGGGCCAGTGGTGATCGCCGCCGTTCATCATCAGCCGGTGCGAGTCGCTCGCACGAGCGGTCGAGTTCATTCTTCAGCTGCCGCGAAGCGCCCCCGCACTTGTTCGGGGGAGTCCTGGTGGAAGTAGCCCGCGCTGTAGCCGTGGCGGAACAGGTGCGCCATCAGGGCACCCCTGCCGTCGGGGGCGATCCACCAGTATTCGGAAGAGGTCTGCCCGGGTTCCCCGCCAAAGCCCCGATACACCAGGGCGCGTCCATGCCGAACCCGCTCGAGAATCGCCGGCATCATCGCAATGTGGCCGAAAGAATCGGGGATATAGCCGATGTTCATGCCCGCCGCCTAATCCCGGGCCCCGGGGCCCCAGCCTATCCCCAGGTTCCGGACCGTGGCCTCGGCGCTCACGAGGAATTCGTCCGGCAGACGTACCAGGGACCTACGACACCCTGCCCGAACGAGATCAGCCGTCGCAGCTACTCTCCTTTTTTCGGGACGCACCGCAAATAATCGTCCAGGACGCAGCGTCTGGCCGTCCAGGGTGAAACGGCGGAACGCGGGGTCGCGTTCCGGAACAGTCAGCAGATCGTCGACCATCCCCACCAGCATGCTGCGGAACTGTTCGAAGGTCTTGGACCATTCCCGGTCCCAGTGGGAATGCGACACGATATGATAGGTCGGGGTCATCGGATCTGGCCTCGTCCGGCTCTGTTTCTGATCTGCGGATATCTAAGAAGCGGCGGATCGCCGTGGAGGCACCATCGCGGCGACCCAGCTAGCAGCCACGGCGTTACCGAATTGTGCCGCATCGAACGGGTCGGCCCCCCGGATCTCCCGCGAGGAACCCCGCGATGTACGCGTCGCCCGCCCCCGTCGCATCGACGACCTTCCCACGTGCCTTGCGGGGCTGTACGCCGACCGTCCGGCGTGGTCCACGAAACACCCTCATTACCGAGTTTCACCCCCACAACGCCTGCCCCCCGCCTTGCAGCATTCAAGGCAACCATCTGTCCGCGGGTCTCCCCTCCCGTCATCGCCTCCCCCTCCCCGTAGCTCGGGATGAAATAGTCCACGCGCGGCAGGAGCGAGCAGTAGCGCGGGGGTTCGCGGCGAGGAACCCCGCCCGTATCGAGAAGGATCCGCAATCCCGCGTCCTTTCCTGATCGCGGCGAACGCCGCCGGGATCTCCGGCTCGCACTCCGGCAGCAGCCCCAGGTAGCCGAACGCGAAGTACGAAGAGCGCCGCAGACGATCATCGCCAAGGTGAGGCGAGCAGGTCTTTCGCCCGGAAGTTCTCCATGCAACCCCGCGTGAACAGGAACGTCCGTTCCCCGTCCCGTCCACCACTACGAATCGTGGCGGAGGTCTGGCCGGAGGCGTCCACGATCACGCCCGAGGTGTCGATACCATGTTCCAGCGAACGGCCGGCGTGACGAATCCTGCCGAGGCGTCGTCTCCCGACGCGGGTGACCACCCCCACGCCACCCAGCTTCGCAAGATCGATGCCGCATTGGCATGTTCCCCCCCGTCGTCAGTGGCGATGGTATCGATCGGCTGCATTCCACCCGCGCCGCGGGGGGCTGTTTCAGTTCGACGGGCCGGCCGAGCATATCCACAGCGACAATCCCGCAACGACCACATCTACCGAGCCGGGATCCCTGTTGTTGCCATGCGTCACGCTCCGTGATCGTGAGCTTCTGAAATCGAGGATCCGGCGTCGGCTTTCCATGGCGTATCTCGAGCTTCTCGCTTCCCGTGGCCGCCTTCAGGAACGGGCCATCGAACAGCGGCGTGGCGCTGAGGTCGACCGCTTGCCGTTCAACGATTCGCCTGTCGGGAAACGCGAATGCCAGGGTGCCGTTCCCCAGCGACGCATACCTGACGGAAACCGCTCCGGGTTTCAGAACGCGCGAGGGCTTCCGGGTGCGCAGGGCGCCGCAGAAGCGGTCGAACGATCCCGCCTCCTCCCGCGACCGCACCTCGATGACGTACCCGTTCTGCAGGTGCCGGCTTCGCAACCGCCAGTTCCCGCTTCCTTGCTCCGGGGAAGGTCCTTCGGCCAGCCGACGGGGTCTTCTCCTGCCCCGGAGTGTCCTGCTCCTCCATCCACTCCCCCGCCGGCCAGGGGATACCAACCGACGTACGTGTCGCCCGCCTTGCAGAGGATCCAACCCGACGGATCGACGATACGCTCCTCGAGATTCCTCGGGAAGAACCCGTCGATATGTTCGGTCATGGTCCCGCCGGGGATGTCGTACAACACGAGCAGGGTGTTCTTCACCTGGAACGTCCGTTCGAACGGTGAGCCACCGGTCCATTTGTCCGGGTTGTTGTAGGTGCTCTTCGATGCGGTCACGTCCGCGATGAGCGGCTTGAGCTCCTCGGGGAAGAACATCCCCAGCTCCCAGCTGGACCAGTATGGATGCAGCCCGAAGATCGTGGTGTAGGGCCGTCCGTAGAGGTAGCGGACGCTCCACGTATGTTGCTGGATCGGCTGCAGGATCCCTCCCTGGAGGGAACCGATCCCGTAATCCTTCGTCACATAGGTGTACTTGTAGACGGGAGGGTTCTTTTCGGAGCCGAACCGGATCACGTTGCGCACCCGTTTCCGCTCCCGGTGCACGAGGGGCCGAACGATCGAGGGCGATATCCAGAACGATCGCGGGGGACGATAATCGCTCAACGCGGGAGCAAGACCCAGCCGCTTTGCGTGGGCTCTCCCGAACCGAAATAGAGATAGGCGAACGCCGAGGCACCCGAGAGGAGGGGTTTGAACACCGCGGGCTGGTAGATGCGGCTGAAGCCCCCGAGGTACTGACCGTCGAGGTGTTCCGCCCCGAAGTCGGCGAGGAGGTAGTCCATCATCATCGTCCCGCGCTTCTTCATCTCCGGATCGCGGGCGAACTGCGAGAGGAGCACCATCGAGATCGCGTATTCCGGAAAATAGTCGGGAGAATCGAACTCTCCCTGGCCGATCGTGGTCGTCACCTGCACCCAGTGGATGAGGTACTCGCGGGCGTCACGGAGGTTCTCGTCGGAGCTTTTGCCGTTGAACCATTCGCTCCCCGGCAGGCCGGGCCACTGTTCCGCTGCGAGGAATAGCGTGGCATAGTACATGGCCCAGTGGTTTTCCGTGTCGCCCCTGTACGGGGCGTAGGTCTTCCAGGCGTTGCGCACGGCGGCAGCCGTCGCGGCGGACATCTTCCCCTGTCCGTGCAGGAAGGTCCCATGACCGGGAACATCCAGAACATGTCCCGCGGGGTTCGCGCAGCAGGCCGACGAACATCGTGTCGGCTTCGGCGATGCGGACATCGTGCGCGTACCTGGCCGCCACCGTGTAAAAGCTCGGCGCCATGGCCGTGTCATACGCGGCCGCAATGTAGGCGGCCCTTACGGGATATTCCTGCAGGACGCGCTGCGGATCTTGGGAAAGAACCGTTCCCGCCGCGAGGAACGAGACGAGGAGGATCAGTGATGCCTTCATGAACGACCTGTCAGACGGTAAGTGAAACTGTGCAGTGAGCTGTTCAGTGGATCTCGATATGCCAGACCTGGGCTCCGGCCTTGCCGACGTGGCGCCAGGTTTCCCCGGCGTCGTCGGTCCGGAAGATCCCGCCGCCGTGGGATGCCGCATACACGCGCCGGCTGTTGCGGGGATCGACCGCGAGCGAATGGAAGGTCAGATCGGTCAGCCCCAGGTTCACGCGTTTCCAGCGCCTCCCTCCATCCACCGACCGGTAGACTCCCGTGACATAGCCGGCGGCGTACACGGTGTCCGGTGCACCCGGGGCGAACGCCACGGCATAGAAGGTCGTGTGGTCGACCCCGGCCTCCGATTTTTCCCACCAATCGCCGCCGTTGCGCGAGACGTAGATCCCGTTCTCCTCCGTGGCGGCGATGAGGACCCGCGGGTCGGACGGATGTTGCGCGATGGCCCGGACGCCGCGGACATGGAGGGCCATGCGCTCCCACGTGACCCCGCGGTCAAGGCTCCTGAACGCTCCGTCCTCGGCGGCACTGTACAGCCGGTCGGGAATCGCGGACATCCACCCGGACGCAGGAGGTGAATCCGCCCGCTCCGCCGGCGCTGAGATCCCGCCACGTGGCGCACCCGTCGCTCGTCCCGAAGACCCCGTACGGCGTGGCCGCATACACTACGTTCGGGTCACGAGGGTCGGGTTCCACCCAGAGGACCTCCGTCATTTTCCAGGTGGTGGTGATCCGCCAGCTCTTCCCGTTGTCGGTGGATCGGTGCACCCCATTCCGGCCGCGATATACAGGGCGGGTCCCGACTCCCCCGGCCCGAGGGCACAGCCGAACGCGCGGATGTTCTGCGGTCCCGTATGATCCCAGACCGTATCGGCGGATGGGTGCTGGAAGAAGATGCCGGTCTGCGGGTTGGGCGCCCCCACCACGAACAACTTTGTGGCGACGACCGATACGTAGACCGTGGACTCCTGGGCTGCCGCCGTACCGGCGGCGCCGATCAGGACCACTGCAGCGATGAAGCGGTAGAGGCTCATGGGTAGTATTCGATCTGTTTGACGATCGCGCCACGGAGCCCGGCGAACTTCCACCGCACCCCGTGATCCGTGGATTCGTACACGCCGGAGGCGTGGGTCCCGATCACCAGATGGTTCCTGTCCGCGGGATCGATGGAGATCGCCGTGATGGCCTCGCACTCCACCGTGAACGGCACCCGCGTCCAGCGTTCCCCCCTGTCGATGCTCCGCCACAACCCGGTGCCGTATCCCCCCGCATACACCTCGCTCGCATCCGCGGAGAATCGTATCGCATAGACGGGGTCCCGCCCGAGATCGTGGACGGGGTCCCATGTCCGACCCCCATCAGTGCTCCTCCGCACCCCATCCTCTTCCGATCCGAGGAGCATCGTACGAGGATCAAGGGGATCCTGGGCGAAGGCGACCGGGAGCGAGACGCCGCTCCGGAGGGGAACCCACGTCTCCGCGCCGTCAGTCGACCGGTAGACGTCATCCTCCACCAGCGCGTAGAGCGTCTTCCGGTCCGCCGGATCGAGGAGCAGACGCTGCACATACCACTTCGCGAAGCCTGCGTTCCGCTGCACCCAGGTTTCTCCGCCGTCCGTGCTCCTGAAGACGCCGAACGGCGTCGCTGCGAAGATCCTCCTCGAATCGCCCGGATCCGGCACGACGGCCAGGATCTCCTCGGTCCTCCATCCCGTGAGCACCTTCCAGGTCAGGCCGAGGTCCGTCGAGCGGTGCACCCCGTTGCCGCCCGCAAGGTAGAGCAGCCCATGCGGGCCGTGTGCAGTGTAGCCGAGGCCGAAACAGATGGCATTCGACCGGTTCAGCTTCGTCCAGGCCGTGTCGTGGCCGTCGCGGACGAACCCGCCGTAGGTCCCGCGGTTGCTTCCCGCGACGGAACCGCGGACCAGGAAGACCGCCGCATACATTCGCGGGCCTTCGGCCGCGTCTCCGGGCCCGCCCCGAAGACGAACGGGGAGGAGAACAGGAGCAGAAGAACCGCACCGGTGATCCTGTCTCCGAGCCGACTGTCCATCATCGCTCCGACACCACCCCCCTGGCGAAGTCGAGCACCCGGGTCCTTCCCCTCGCGGTCAGCGTGATGATCCCGGTCCCGATCTCTCCGTTCACGAACGGTCCATGGTACAGGCCATACCCTGCGAACGAGTGGGGTTTCCCGTCCAGGGTCCGTGTCCCATCCCATCGAAACTCCATCACCTTGCCGTCGGCCGTCACGAACCTGACGGAAGGGGTTTTGGTCCCCATGGCCACTCGCGGGGTTCGCTTCCTGAGAGAGGCCTGGAATTCGGCGCCACCCCTCCGATCCGCCGGCCGCCTCGACCACGAATCCGCTGCGGCCCGACGGCGTCCGGAGCCGGAAGTTCACCGCCTCTTCGATCCAGTTCCCCGCGACGGTCGGGTAGAGCCCCACCATCGTCTTTCCCGACCGGCAGAAGATCCACCCGGAAGGATCGACGATCCGTTCGTCCAGATTCTTCGGGAAGAACCCGTCAGTGTGCTGCTGTACGGTCCCCGGAGGGATATCATAGAGCACGATCAGCGAACCTCTGTGCTGGTAGACCTGCTCGTAGGGAGACGAGGAGTTCCACTTGTCCGGACTCGTATAGACCTTGTGATACCGGTCGACCTCTCCGGCAAGGAACTGCTGCTCTTCCGGGAAGAACATGGCCAGCTCACGGCCGGACGCGAACGGATGCAGGGTAAAGATCGTGTTGTTCGGTTTCGGCGAGAGAAACGTGACGTCCCACGTGTGTTGCTGGATGGGCTGCAGAATGCCTCCCTGCAGCGAACCGATGACGAAATCCGGTGTCATGTACGCGTACTTGTAGACGGGCGGATTCCGGACCTCGCCGAACCGTATGACATTGCGGACCCGTTTGGTTTCCGTATGCACATAGGGTTTCGAGCGGTCGGTCGCGATGGCATAGACCACCGGGGGGACCCGATAGGTCGAGAGGGCGCCGAGCGCCGCTTCCCACGACCCCCGGTGGCGCGGCCGGTACCGGAGTTCAGACCACGGTTCGAACCGGGGTTCGCCGAAAAAGAGCCACGCCCACATCGTCGCCGGCGCGGAGAGGGGGTTGATCATGTCGTCGGGGTAGTCCCGGCTGTGTCCTCCTCCGTAGTTCCCACCCAGATGTTCCGCCCCGAAATCGGCCAGCAGCAGATCGACCATCATGCCGGCGCGCCGTTTCATCTCCGGATCCGTGGCGAACTCCTGCAGGACGAGCATCGGGCCAAGGAATACCGTGAAGTAGGTGGGCGAGTCGAATTCCCCCTGCCCGCGCGTGGTCGTGATCTTCATCCATTCGCGCAACCACTCCGCCCCGTCGCGGAAATTCTCTTCCGAGCTCCGCCCGTTGAACCATCGGTCACCGGGCTCACCGGGCCAGGTCTGCGCGGCGAGGTAGAGCCCGGTATGGTACATCACCCAGTGGTTCTCCGTATCGCCCCGGTACATCGTGCGGACGCGGAACGCCTCGCGGATCTTCCGGTGAAGAGAATCGGGCAGAACCGCTCGGCAGTGGAGATAGGTGCCGATCAGCTCGTAGGCGTAGAACATCCCGCCGATCGCCTTGTCGCGCGTCAGCGAATCGATCATCGCGTAGGCCACCGGAAGTTCGCGCCCGAGGCGGATGCGCGCCGCCGCGGTGAAGAAACTCGTGTCCGGTTCCGACGCCGCCACCTCCAGAAGCCGTCGGGCGCGGGTCTCGTAGGCGGAGTCCTGCGCTTCAGGCGCCGCAACTCCGCCGGACAGCAGGACGATACACATCGTGAGGAACGCGATCATACTCCTCCACAGTGACAGATGCCAGGAACGAAACGTTTCACGGTTGGCGGTGCGCCCCGGAGGAAAGAGAGAGGCCCCAGACCTGTGCGTCCTCCTGGCTGGACCAGATCCAGCTCTTCCCTCCATCCTCGCTCCTGAAGAGCCCCCCGTTCAGGGTTCCCGCGTAGACCACGCCCGGGTGCTGCCGGCTGACCACCAGCGCGTGGACGTCGCGGTTCGTCAGTCCCTCCGTACGCTGCTTCCAGCTCTTCCCCCCGTCGTCCGACCTGTAGACCCCTCCGCCATGGGTCCCGACGAAGATCACGCCCGCCAGGTCGACGGCGATCGCATAGACGGTATGGTGCTCGAGTCCGGAGGACGACCGGGTCCAGGACCTTCCGGCGTCCCTGGAGACCAGGACGCCGTGCTCCTCGGTCCCCGCGAGGAACACCTTCGGGAGCAGTGGATGCTGCACCAGAACCCGGATGCCACTCTCTCGGGCTCCGGCAAGACTCCATGATCCGCCGCCATCGACGGATCTGTATATCCCGTGTTCCGATGCCGCCAGGACGTGATTCCCGTTCGACCGGTCCACGCAAACGTCGCTGACGAATCCGCCGGCGATGCTCTTCCCCACCTGCTGCCAGGTGACCCCGAGATCGGTCGAGCGCACTACCCCGTAGGCGCTGGCGCCGAAGACACGCGAGGGGTGAGTCGGGTCGGTCTTCACCTTCAGCACCTCCGTCACCCGCCAGTCCGTGGTGACCCTCCATGTGGCTCCGCGGTCCGTCGACCGGAGGATCCCGTTTCCGCATGCCGACCAGAGCGTTCCGTCGGTCCCGGCCTCCGAGTAGAACACCCGTATGTATTCCCGCCAGCCCCGGTGGTTCCAGGTGGCTCCGCCGTCGGTGGACACGAACAGTCCCACCACGGGATTCTCCGTGCTTCCCAGCCGGTGCTTTCGGGAATTGAGGATCGACATGTAGAGCGTATCGACCTGCGCGGCTGCCAGCAGCGGCTGCACGAGAACCGCCATCGCCAGCATCCACCTCCGGAACATCGTCCGGCACGTCAGACTACTTGATCGCAACGGGAATCCCTCCTTGTAGCTGCTCGCGGCCGAATGAGCCGACCATCGTACCATTCACGCGGACGTCATACGCTCCGGGATCCACGCCCCTGAATCTGAGCATGATCGAGCGCGGGGTCGCAACATTGTCCGCGAGCATGACCGACACGCTGCGTCCTTCCGCCCGGACTTCCGTGATCCGGCACCCGTCAATCCCCACTCCCCACGCCCCCGCCACGTCGACGAGCGCGTCACCGTATCGTGCCCGGAGCATTCCCAGCGAGACCGCCGAGCTGCCGGTCCCCCAGTGGATCCCGGTCACACCGCCCAACCGGTCAATTGCGCTGTGAGCGTAGTTCTCGCCGGTGCGCGGCGACTCCGCAGATTCGAACAGGGAGAACATCGCCCTGGCTGCGGCCACCGAACGTTCCAGGTATTCGCGTTCCCCGGTGAGTTCAAAATAGTCCGAGAGCGTCATCGCGAAATATCCCTGCCGGGCGTCGCTCCATTCTCCGTCGGTGTTCTGCACGCCGAAACCGCCGAACAGCGCCCGGGAGAGCCACGCCGGACTCCAGACCTGCTGATAGAGGAGCAGGTAGTCGAGAATGGCTGTGCCGAGATCACGGTACAACCTTTCGCCCGTCACCCGCGCCAGAAGTGCGCATGCAGCCGCGGCCTGGTCCATCACGAGGGTGTTCTGTGCGTACTGTCGGGTGAAGGGATCATGGAAGCCCGGTGCCTTGCGCGAACAGGAAAAGAACGTCTCAAAATCGAACCATTTCCGCTGCGGGATCACCTCCGCACGCAGATACCCCACGGCACGTTCGGCGGCCTCCAGGATCGCCGGCTCGCGAGACCGTTCGTACCAGGCCGCCAGGAAAAGGGCTGCACCGGCCACCTCCGCGCTGCCGGTCCTGAACGTGTCCGCCGGCTGCAACGTCCCCGGCTCGAACCACGAAGGGAAGCCACCCCCGGCGGACTGGCGGCTCAGGAGGAACCGCGCAAAAGCCCCGCATCTCGAGTGGATCCTCTCCCGTTGCTCCGGGACGAGGTCCGCCCACTGAAGGAGCCAGTAGTTGTTCCAGGCGTTGTTGAAGGTTGAATAGCACCGCCCATCGCGGATCCCTCCCCAGCCCTGGTCACCGACCCAGTGGCCACCCGTGCTGTCGATATAGAAGATCGACGGACCGATCCCCTGCTCCTGCGGGGCCGCCAGCGCGAGGTTCAGCACCCGCACCGCACGGGCGGTCTTCGTGCTGTCGCCCGTCCCGGCACCATACCGGTACCATCCGTACGCCGTTCGCAGTGCGTTGAACCAGACGGTGAACCAGCAGTCATTGTTCGCCGAGAGAGGGAGTTCATTGCTCCAGCTCAGCCGGCCCTGCCGCAACAGGGTCACCGGGATCCCGTCGAGCACCGTATCCAGTGCTACCTGTGCCGCATAGTCGGTCCACGCCTTCCGCTCGAACTCACGGAAGGGGACCCGCTGCGGTCCCCCGTCTCCGAGGAAGTTCTTCCTTCCGGTGCGATCCCAATGGAACCGGACCACCGGGCGGTATCCCTCACCTGCGGTGGCCTGACAGTCGACAAAGACGTAGTACCCGTACCAGAACCGGCTTTTGTAGAACTGCGTCGTCATCTTGTCCGAGTGCGTATAGAACACATGGGACCGTTGACGCCAGTTCATCGCTCCATACGACACCATCGGCCCGGGTTCGGCTCCCACCTGCAGATCAGCGCAGGTCTGGATGCTCCTCCATGGAACGATCCGTTCGACCGCGGGAACGAGCGCCGCCACGACCGTTCCCCGCTGGATGATCACGGCAGGCGACCGGAAGGTGTGGTCGGCGATCACGTCGTCCGGATCGGGCCGCAGCTGGGGGGTCCAGGTCAGGTCCGGCCGGACCTTCCGTTTCCCGTCGGGGACGAACGAACAGGTCGAGAGGAGCGAACTGACCTCCGAGAGCCCCTCCACCGCGTCATAGATCTCGACCCGGACGAAGGGGTCACCCTGTTCCATGGTGACCGTCTTGGTCACCCGGTGAACCCCGGCGCTCCCCTGCAGCCGCACGGAGATGCGTGTCCCGGTCGTTTCCGCCACGCTGATGGATGGTGAGGCGGATCGCGGTCGCGCGGCCGTCCGCCTTCAACGTCAGGTCTGCCCGTTTCTTCGAACCGGCCTCCAGGACCAGCCGCCAGCGGTCGCCCAGAGACCAGTAGGTCTCCGCATACCCATTCGGTCCGCGGGCGAAGCGGACACGGACGGCCTCATTCTCCAGGATCCACACCCCCCCGCTTTCGCGGCGGAGCGTCACGCCGGCGGCCGCCGTGTGGAACGCCGCCGCCAGCAGGAACATGACCGGAAGGATCGCCCACCTCATCCCGCCTCTCCGTCCGTGGCCGTCGGGCTCACCACCGCACCCGCCTGAGGATCCGCCGCATGTTCAGCCCGAACATCTTCTTCTTTTCTTCCAGCGAGCAGTGGCTGTACGCCATCCACCCGAACTGCGGGATGGGATCGCGCATCGGCTGATCGCTCCCGAAGAGGACCCGGTCCGCGCCCACATGCTCGACCATGAATTCGATCACGCGGTAGGTCACCGCGGTGAGGGTGATCTCCAGCGACACGTTCGGGTTCTTGAGGGCGATGTCGATCCCCTTCCGCGCGTCGGTGAACGACCCTCCGGTGTGGGCCATGATGAACCAGATGTTGGGGAACCTCGGTGCGAGGTCGTTCATCTCCCGCACCACGTCGTCGGAGGGATGGATCAGGCAATACGCATGCATCCGGTTCCCGTATTCGTACCAGGGGAACCAGACCGGGTCGTTGTACGGAATGAAGGTTCTCGGGTAGTACGGCTTCATGCCGCCCATGCGCCAGCTCTTGTGGACCTTCCGGAGTTCGCGCGGCCAGTCCTTCACGTACTGCGGCGACAGCGATGCATACCCGTGGTAGAAACCAGGGTACTGCTTCATGGCCCGGTGGGTGATCTCGTTCCCGGGATCGGAGTCGGTCCAGATCGCCAGGAAGCTGCTGATGCACATCGCGTCGATCCCCATCAGCTTCGCCCTCTCCTTCATGGAGGCGCCGTCGGAATCCGGACAGTGGATGAATCCGGTCCCCTCCCCCTTCTCGTGGTTGATGTGGGCGTGCGAATCGATCACGAGGACGTCGTCGAGCGGTTTCCCCTGTCGGACCTTCTTCACGATGGCGTCGCCCCCGGCGGCAGACGCGCGGTACGGTGCGGGGAGCCGTTCCAGCTTGAGCAGCCGGGCAACGTTGCCGGCGGCGATCCGCTGCTTCTGCTCTTCGGAGATCGTGCTGTAGTCCACGAACGCCTTGGCCGCGCCGGGTGATTTTTCCAGGGCACCGGTCCCGAAGAGGATCCGGTCCACGCCGAACCACTCCACAAAGTGTTCGACCGCACGGTTCCCCTGGTGGGCCGAGAGTTCCAGGTGGAGGTTCCGGTGCTTCGTCATGAGCCAGTGGAGATGCCGCGTGGCATCCCAGCGGGCCCCCTGCAGGACCACGTTCAGCGCCGGGTAACGGCCGAGGATCACATCCAGATCCGCGACCAGCACCTGGTTCGAAGGTTCAAAGATATCCGGGCCGTAGAGGTGTCCTCCCTCGAGAAGGAGCGGGATCTCGTTCCGCTGGAGGGCGCGGAGCAGCTCACCGCAGACGTCGACGTTGAACGGATAGCGGTGAGAGCGCGGATACATCTTCACCGCCCGGATGTTGTTGTCCCGCAGCTCCTGGACGAGATCTTCCGGGGGAGCCATCTCGCGCGTATGGTGGGGCATGACGGCCCACACGCCGTAGAGCCGCTTCTGGTCGCGGATCTCCCGGCTCAGCATCCGGTTCCCGTACATGGGGTCGTACTCGCGCGAGGCCGCGTGGGCCACGAGCGCGCCGTGGATCCCGCACCATTCCATCTCGGCAGACGAGGTCTGCGGTCTCGTAGCGGGCTTCGGGGTCTTTGGGTCCGCGTTTCCCGACCGTGGCGAAACAATCGATGAAGGTCCGTTGAGTCATGGTCACCACCACGCAGGAGTGAACGAAGCGCCTTCTTTGACCTCGGCCGCCACCGCCCGGCGCAGGGCGCGGCCGGCCTTGTCGATGACTTCGTCGATGATCGGCCGGGGTGTGCGAATACGAGATGAACCAGCGGGGATTGCCGAAGATCCCTTCGACATAGAGCTCCCTCTGCCAGAGGAACTCCAGCCGCGCGTGGTACCCCGGATCCTTGTGGATGAACTTCAGGAACGGCGCCACGGGAAGGCCGGCAGGGACCGCCTCCACACCGATGTCGTGGGCGATGACCCGGAACCCCTCCATCAGGCGGAGTCCCATGGCCCGGAGATGTTCGTGGACCGGCTCGCGCCGCATGATCTTGAGGGTCGCGATCGCCGCGGCGATCGACAGCGCCTCGCCGGCGTAGGTCGTCGTCATCTTGAAGTCGTACAGTTTCTCCATGTACTTCTTCCGCCCGACGTAGGAGGACAGGGGGAACCCGTTGGCGATGGCCTTGGCATACCCCGCAAGGTCGGCCTCCACACCGAAGAACTCCTGCGCCCCGCCCGGTGCGAGCCGGAAACCGGTCAGGATCTCATCCATGACCAGGAGGATGCCCTGGTCGGCCGTGGCCTTCCGCAGGAAACGGATGTAGTCGCCGCTCGTGTCCTCGTTGAAGTCGTAGGGAGTCGATATCACGCAGGCCAGCCGGTCTGCGTACGTCCGGATCAGTCGGTCCGCCGTCTCGCAGTCGCCCCAGGGGATGATCTTGACGTACTCCTTCATGAACGACGGTACGCCGTTATTCGGGCTGTCCTCGGTCTGGAACCAGTCGGGATAGCCGTGGTAGCCGCTCATCAGGATCATGTCGCGCTTCATGTACGCGCGCGCGATCCGGATATTGGAGAGGTTCGCGTCCTCGCCGGTCTTCATGAACCGGACCATCTCGGCGTTGGGGACCATGGCGTGGACAAGCTCCGCGAGCTCGAGCTCGATGGGGCTCGCCATGCTGAACAGGACCCCGCGGGAGAGCTGCTCGCGCACGGCCTCGTCGACCTCGTCATAGCAGTAGCCGAGCGTCACCGGCCCCAGCGCGAGGCGGAAGTCGATGTACTCCTTCCCTTCCATGTCCCACAGCTTGCACCCCTTCCCGCGCACAATGTATTTGGGCATCGCGGGCGCGAAGGCAGGGTAGGGACGCTTGGCGTTCGTCTGCGTACCCCAGGGGATCAGGCGAAGGGCCCGTTCGAAGTGCTCGTCGGATGGTCTCACAGGGTCACCTCCGGGATATCGGTGGTCACGCCGATCCGCGCGCGGATCGTGCGGCCGCGGTGCGTGCCGGAGAGTCTCCAGCCCTGTTCCTCCCGCGCGGCCACGATGATCCCGTGGTTCTCGCCCGCCGGGGCGGCGGTGCAGACCGTCAGGAGGGTGTGATCCTTCGCCGCCGGGGAAAGGATCTCCACGAAGGGGTGCAGGCCGTATTTCTCGGGAAGTTCGAGTGTCGCGGCCCGTGCGGAGCATTCGCCGGAGGCCTGGCCCTGCAGGCTTGCTCCCGGCCGGACGATGCGGAACATGAAGGCCCCGGCGGTGGCCGTCCCCTTTCCGTCGGAGTTGTCGACCTGGAAGCGCAGCTGGACGGCATGGGCGTCTCCGCCGAAGCGGACGCGGTCGAGAACGACGAGGATGTCCGGCTTGATGAAGAGCAGCGTCCGCTGAACGAGCACGACATCGGGAAAGACCAGGCGGTAGGCCTCCGTGGCATCGCTCGTCACCACCATCCGCTCGTCGGACGCGACGTAGCGATCGACGTGGGCCTCCGCCCAGGAAGCGTTGGTCCCTTCGTGGCCGTCGTGATACTGGTGCCCTTTGCCATCGATCAGCAGGGCCGTGTGCGCGGCGGTCAGCCGGAGCAGCCAGTTGGGTTCCGTGTGAGAGTAGGCCGCCTTGTACGGATCGTGCAGGAGCCGCTCGCCGAAGGCGGCGAAGACGATGCTGTTCCGGTCGGCATGCTCGTGGTTTGCGGGACCGCCGCTGCGCAGGGCCAGGACCGATGCACCCGCATCCCAGCCCGTCCGGGAGACCACGACGTCGTTCACCAGCCGGACGTCCTGCAGCGCCGCCGGAGGCCGGGCCGGCTCCATCGAGGGATCGTACCAGATCGCCGCATAGTGATTGGCAATGGTCCCCACCGTCGTGGCCATATGCTGCGCGAGCCCGTCGCGGAAGTTGCGGGCCACCCACGCGGCCGCGGAGACGTCGCCCATCTGCCAGGCGTCCCCGAAGTTGACGCAGTCGTTGGGCCGGTCGTGCGTCGGCATCGACATCGCCATGCCGTACCGGACCGTCCCGGGGAAGTTGATGATCTTCCGTTCGTCGATCCCCAGCCGCCTGCGGATGACCTCGACGGCGAGCGTCAGATGCAGAACGGTGTAGCCCCAGTAACCGACCCCTTCGTCGTACGAGCCGTCGGACCCGAACATCGAGGAGAACGCGCGTGCGCTCTGGAGAGCCATGTTGATCCACGACTCCGCCTGCGGATGGCGGCCGTACAGGAGGCAGCCCGCCATGGCCAGCCCGGCGATGGGGATCACTTTGAGGTTGGTGGAATTCAGGATCAACGGCCAGCGGCCAGGTCGAACCGGAACTGATAGTCGGTCTCCGGATCGATGGACCAGCCCCGGACCCGCTCGGGGTATTTCAGACCGTAGAGGGTGCGGTAGCATGCGGGCGCCCCCTTCTCGGCGATCTGCTTCTCCATCTCGGCCTTCAATGCCGGCGTCAGCCGGTCGTCCAGCCATTCGCGTGCGCTGACGACCGCGATGGTGGCTTCGGGGGCGCGCTGGAGCCCGATGGTGGCTTCGCCCGCTTCGAGGAAGTAGTCCCATTTCTTGTAGGCAAGCATCCGCTCGAGCGCCAGCAATGCCAGGTCGGAGTGGACCGTGTCGCCCGTGACCGCATAGGCGAACGACTCACGTTCCAGGATCTGCCGTGCCCGGAGGAAATGGGCGACGTGGTTGTTCAGTTTCAGTTCGTTCGTCAGGAAGGTCCGGTCGGCCGCCTTGTCCGCCTCCACGAGGGTCTTCCAGAAGGGCTGAAAGCGGGGGAGCTTCAGGGTTTCCTTGATCCGCGGGAGGTCGGCCGCGTCCCAGAGCAAACCGGGAACCGCGGACGGTGCCGCCACTTGTGCGGCCGCCTCCTGGAACCGGGGAGCCAGGAGCAACCCGGCGGTGGTCAGACCGGTTCGCTGGAGGAACTCACGACGGGTGCTATTCATGGGACCATCCCTGCTGTTCTCGTTTCGGTCGGGCTCCGCGTGGGGACCCCGCCGTTCACCTTATTCCAGCACCTCTGAGATACGCACCGTCCTGCGCTCCGCCACCGACCGGGTCATGGCTTCGATGGCGGCGAGGGCCCGCAGACCGCCGGGCCCGTCCGTTTCCGGCTGGCGGCCGGTGAGCACGCACTCACCGAACTCTCTCATCTGGAGCGTGTAGCTCCGCGTTCCCTCGTCCGGGAAGTCCTCGTCCTTCGTCTCCGTGACGGCGCCGCCATCGATCCGTTCGATGTGCACCCGGGTCGGCGTGCAATGCAGCAGCCCTTTCGTGCCATAGATCCGGAGGAAGAAGGCATCGGGGGTGACATAGTACGATGCCAGCGACACGGGGACGCCGGAGGCAAGCTTCAGGAGAGAGGCAGTGGAGTCGTACACGGCCCCGGGCATGGCGATCGCGGCCGCGATACAGCTGACCTCCTCGACGGGGCCGAGGAGGAACTCGACCGTATCCACGAGATGGATCCCCAGCTGCATCATGGGAAGAAGCGGGCAGGTGCGCGGGTCGGCCTTCCAGGGGGGAAGTCCGGGAAGCAGGCCGGCGGGCCGCGAGAGGTTCCCTTCCACCGCGGCAACGGTCCCGATGGTTCCGTCCGCGATCAGCGCGGCCGCGCGGCGGAAGGACTGGCGCCTGCGCGTGTTATGGCCGACGAACAGGACGCGGCCCGCATCGGCGGCCATCCTGAGGATCTCCTTCCCTTCGCCGACATCATTGGCGATCGGTTTCTCGACGAAGAGGTGTTTTCCCGCCCGGGTCGCCAGCCGGACCTGCTCGTGATGGAGGTGGTTGGGCGTGACCAGGGCCACCGCGTCGAGCGCCGGATCTGCCAGGAGATCCTCGTAGGAACGGGCCGCGCGGACCTTATGTTTCCGCGCCACGGCGTCCATCGCCGCGGCGTCGATGTCGAAGCAGGAAGTCAGCGTGAGCGTGCCGGACTCCCGGATCGCGTTCAGGATCGTCGTGCCGTGGTTGGCCACGCCCACGAGGCCGACGCGTACAGTGGACATAGGTTCTTTCAGTGGTGGTGACGGAGATTACCGCGTTCAGGGTTCCCGCATCAGTGCGCGGAGGACCTCGGCGTTGCGCCGGGAATTCTCGACCAGCGGATGGCAGTGCGTCTCGATGGTCACATGCTGGACGGGTCGGTCGCGGACCAGCGCCTGCATCTGTCCGCGCCAGTCGATCACACCGTCGCCGATGGGGACGCACTGGATCAGGGCCCCCTTCAGGGTATCCTTCGCGTGGACGTTCATGATGACGTCCTTGATGGCCGCATAGCCGTCCGGGTACGGGCGCTCGTCGGTCCCGTACGCGTTGCACGGATCCCAGTTGGCGCCGAACGCCGGGGACCCGACCTCGCGGATGATCGAGCGCGTTTGCGCGCCGGTACCGCACCAGAAGCCCGGTTCGTTCTCAACGGCGAGTTTCATCCCTTCCGTCGCGGCAAGGCCGGCGGCGCGGCGGAGGTATGCCACGGCCTTTCCGCGGTTGTCCTCCGACTCCCCCTTCTCACGCTGGAAGCCGAAGGTGATGATCATCCCCGCTCCGAGCTCCCTGGCCATGGCGATGGTCCTCGGGAGCACGGAATCCAGTTCCTCCTCGATCTCCCGGGTACGGGACAGCGGATGTTTGAACGTCCCCGGCGACAGGGCCGTGATCGTCACCGATCCGTCGCGAACCCTCGCGGCCACCTCGCGCACCTCTGCGGGATCCACGGCGGGGACCCTCCCGGTACGCAGGCAGCGGATCTCGAACCGCGTGATGTCCCAGGTCAGCGCGTGCCGCGCGGCGGCGCCGAAATCGGGGTCCACCTCATCGCTGACGATCCCCAGGGCGATCGGGGTCATGCTGTTCCTCCTCCGTTGCCGGAGAGCGCGGCGGCGGGATTGACATCCATGAACCCGATATTGTGCGAGATCACTTCCGCCTCGCGCTTCAGGATGGAGACGAGCTGGGAGACCTGCTGTTTGTTCCGCCGCGCGCGGTCGGAGTGCATGGCGGTCATCAGCGAGGCGCAGACCCGGCCGTGATGGTCGCGGATGGGGACCGCGATCGCGCAGAGGTCGGGCTTGTACTCCGCGTCGGCGATCGAGTAGCCCTGGGCCCGGACCTCGGCGAGCCGTTTCTTGAACCGTGCCGGGTTCGTGATGGTGGCAGGGGTGAACTTCCTGAGGCCGTGGCGTTTGATGACGTCGTCGATGGCCTCTTCCGCAAGTTCGGCGATCATCACCTGCCCGGTCGCCGTACAATGGAGGGGCGACCGCTGCCCGAGCCGGGCCACCATGCGCCAGATCTCCGGGGTGTCGGCGCGGTCGATGATGATCACGTCTTCCTGGTCGAGCACCGCGACGTAGTAGCTTTCGTGGGTCTCGTGGGACATCCTGACCAGGTGCGGATGCGAGATGGTCTTCAGGTCGATCTTCTCGAGCGCGCGGTTCCCCCAGTCGATCAGCTTCATGCCGAGGGAGTACTGGCTGCGGTCGTGGTCCTGCGTGACGATCGAATACTGCTCAAGGGTCAGAAGGATGCGGAACAACGAGCTCTTGGGGATCCGGGTCTGGCGCGACAGATCCGCCAGCGAGATCCCCTGGTGGGAACCGGCAAGGATCTCCAGCACCTGCACCGTCCTCTGCACAGCCGGTACCGTGTAGTCCTTCGCCATGGTGGCGCCTGTTTATGTAAGGGAATAGCGTTTAATTAGTGCACTACTCAACGATACAGAAAAGGTCCGCAAGAGGCAAGCCGCCCCACGGGGAGCGGAGCGGCTCCGGTCACTTCCGGTCGTACTCCGCCGCACTGCGGATCTCGGAGCGCTTTCCGAAGTACCACATCAGAGCGCCGAACACCACCATGATGACCACGATCGCGCCGAGCACGGTGGCCTCTCCCGGACCGAGATCGGTGAAAAAGATCAGGCTCATCAGCAGGCCCATCACGATGGTCGTCCCTCCCACCAGCGGGAACGTGGAGATCTGCTTCCTCCCGGCACCGAACACCTCTTTCGCCACGTCCACCGGCGTGTCGAGCTTCTTGAAGAACTCCACCACCACCGCACGCTCCGCGTCGGTCTCCGTCGCGAACAGGTGGCCGAAGAGATAGGTGCTGCCGCCGAGGATGAGCGCCGCCGCTCCCGCCGCAGCGTAGGGGATCCATGCGCCATCGCCCCACAGTGCGCCGCCGTTCACGTTCAGGAAGAAGATCGCCCCGTACACCGCCGTCACCGCCGCCCCCAGCAGGACCAGCTTCCCCTTGTGCTCCAGGTACCACCTTCCCAGAATATAGGACGACGCGAAGATCCCGAAAGAGGTGACGAACGCCAGGTACACCTGCGGACCGATATCCCAACCGAGGAACCAGCGCGCCACGACGCCGACCAGCAGCCCCCAGGAGATCGAGGCGACCGCGCTCCAGCGCGGCACCCGCCGCATCAGCAGCCCGAACGCCACCGGCACCACCACCGGGATGTTCAGGAGCGTGAAGAACGTCTGCATCCAGTTGAAGATGCCGAACTGGCTGTTGTTGAAGACCACCGCCATCACCGGTGACGAACAGCCCCAGCAGGATCGAGAAGATCCTGCCGACCTTCAGCAGCCCCACGTCCGTGATCCCGGGCTTGAACCATCCCTGATAGATGTCGCGCGACAGGATCGAGGAGACCATGTTGTAGACGGAGCTGAGCGTGCTCATGGTGGCCGCCAGCATCGCCGCGATGAACACCCCGATCAGGCCGTTCGGGAGCAGCTTCATGCACAGAGCGATGAAGACCAGGTCCTGGGGGTTCTTCCCGATGTAGGGCTTGAAGAACTCCACCTGGCTCAGGTCAGGCCAGATCACGCTGGCCACCAGCGGCGGGATGCCGAACACCAGCGGCACCGTGACGAAGAGCCCGCCGGCCAGCAATCCCACCTTCCGGGCGTCTTTTTCGTCCTTCACGCTGTAGAACCGCTGCGCCGCCCCGGCGGCCGTACCCAGGCACATGATGAGGAAGATCGAGACCAGCCAGTGCTCGGTGTAGTGGACGCCGTTGTACATGTGATCGAACGACAGTGCCGGCAGGGCCGCGAGGAGCTTGTCCAGCCCCCCCACCAGCCCGAGGCTCAACGGCATAACGATGAACGTGATGCTCAGGAGGATCACCCCCTGCACGACGTCGGTGACCGAGACCGCCCAGAGCCCACCCATGAAGGTGTAGAGCAGGATCACCACGCCCGTCACGATCGTGACCATCGTGATGTCGAGTCCCATCACCGGCGCCAGGAGCTTGCAGGTGGCCGCCAGCTGCACCCCGGCCGACAGGGTGAAGTTGGTGGCGATGACCATGCTGAGGATCTGCTGCGTCGTGAAATTGAAGCGGGTATAGGTGTACTCGACGGGAGAGATGGAGCGGGTCCGGCGCCAGCGCGACGCCGTCATCTGCGAGCCCACCAGGTACGAAACCGACCAGGTCCCGAAGTAGCAGATCGCGAACCAGCCCGTGGCATAGGCGAACCCCGCCGCGCCGGTGAATGTCCAGGCGCTGAAGTTCGCCATGTAGAGCGTCATGCCCGACACCCACCAGGGGATCATACTTCCCCCCGCGAAGTACTCTTTCGCCCCCTTGTTGACCTTCATGAAGTAGAGGCCGATCCCCAGCATGAAGAGGAAATAGGCCCCGATCACCAGATAGTCGTAGATGTTCACGCCGTTCATGGAGTCTCCTGTGTCATCCTGCCGTTCGGCTGCAACTGCCTCGATCACTGCACGCCCCCGGCACCGCGGATCTCCGACCGCTTGCCGAAGTACCATAACGCCGCTCCGATCACGAAGAAGAGGCCGATCATCGTCCCGACCACGACCTCGCTCCCCTGCAGGTCGGTCAGGAAAGACGAGGCTCAGCAGCGCCGCCATGATGATCAGCGTGATCCCCACCAGGGGGAACACCGACACCTGCTTCTTCCCCGAGCCGAAGACCTCGTTCTGGACGTCCACCGGGGTGTCCAGCTTCTCGAAGAACTTCTCCACCTGCGCCCGCTGCTCGTCGGTCTCCAGCCTGAACAGCCGCGCGAACGGGAGAAGGCTGATCCCGTACAGAACGGCGGCCGTCCATCCGAGGCCGAGTCCGAGCGTGAGCCTGTCCGCCGCATCCACCAGCGACAGCAGCGGGCTGACCTCCGGCCGGATGAACAGGGTGACCAGCAGCCCCACCGCCGCGGTCACCGCCGTGGCGAGCGCGACCAGGAGGGGTTTGTTCCGCTCGTACAGCGCCCCGGTCCACCGCGACGTCGCGAAGATCCCGAAGGTCATGGCGAACGAGAAGAACACCTGCGGGCCGATGTCCCATCCGAGCAGCCAGCGACCCGCGGCCCCCGCGATCAGTCCCCAGCTGATCCCGGCGACCGCCGACCACTTGGGGATCCGGCGGAAGAGCAGTCCGAAAGCGAGCGGCACGGTGACGGGGATGTTGAACAGCGTGAAGAACGCCACCATGATGTTGAAGATGCCCCACTTGCTGTTCACGAAGACGATCGCCAGGATCGTCACGAGGACCCCGATGGAAATGGACGCGATGCGGCCGACCTTCAGCAGCTCGTCGTCTCGCGTCTGCGGCCGGAACAGCCCCTGGTACATGTCCCGGGCGAAGATCGACGACACCATGTTGTAGACCGAGCTCAGGGTGCTCATCGTCGCGGCCAGCATCGCCGCCACAAAGGCCCCGATCAGTCCGTTGGGGAGCAGCTGCATCGCCAGCCCGATGTAGACCAGGTCCTGCGGGTTGTTGCCGGCGTACGGTTTGAAGAAGTCGACCTGCATGAGGTCAGGCCAGATGACCTTTGCCACGAGCGGCGGGATGCCGAACATGATCGGCCCCGTCATGCCCAGGGCTGCCGCGAAGTAGCCGACCTTGCGGGCCGAACGTTCGTCCTTCACCGAGTAGAAACGCTGACCGGAACCTCCCGCGAACCCGATCGACGAGATCAGGAGGATGGAGAGGAGCCACCACTCGTCGTAATGCACCCCGTTGTAGGTGTGGTCCATGGTCAGCGGCGGGAGCTTGGCCAGCAGGCCGTCCAGTCCGCCTACCAGACCCAGGCAGAGGGGGACGAGAATGAAGCAGGTGCAGAGGAGGATGATCCCCTGCACTGCGTCGGTGATCGACACCGCCCAGACCCCGCCGAAGAAGGTGTAGGAGAGCACGACGATACCGGTGATGATGGTGAGCGTCGTCATATCGAGCTGGATCACCGGGGCCATCAGCTTGCAGGTGGAGGCCAGCTGCACACCCGCGGAGAGGGTGAAGTTGATGGCGATGACCCAGCTCAGGAACTGCTGCGTCGTGACGTTGTACCGGGTGTAGGTGTACTCGACCGGAGAGATCGACCGGGTCCGGCGCCAGCGAGCGGCCGTCATCGTCGTCCCGATGACATACGCGATCCAACCGGTGGAGAAGTAGAGCAGGACGAACAGCCCGTCGGTGTAGGCGAACCCCGCGGAGGCGGTGAAGGTCCAGGCGCTGAAGTTCGCCATGAACAGGGTCATGCCCGAGACCCACCACGGGATCATGTTCCCGCCGGCGAAGTACTCCTTGCCGCTCTTGTTGATCCGGGTGAAGTAGAGGCCGATCGCGAGCATGAACAGGAAGTACCCGCCGATCACCAGATAATCGTAGAGGTTGACCGTTTTCATGATGCGCTCCGAACGCCGTCGATCACCCGGTCCACCTCCTCGGGAGAGTTGTAGATGTGGGTCGAGATCCTGAGCGCGGCCATGCCCCCTTCCGCCACCGCGCGTGTGCGGAGCTTGAACGTGTCCAGATGCTCCTGCAGCTTCAGGTTCGTGATCGACCGGTGCTGGAACGTGATCATCGCGCTGCGGAGCGCCGGATCGGCCGGCGAGAGGACCTCCACGCCGGGGATCCCCCGCAATCCGTCATACAACCGTGTGGACAGCATGCGGTCCCGGGCCCACACCTGGTCCATCCCGATCCGTTGCAGGAACTTCACCCCCGCGTGCAGACCCGCAGCGGAGCGGGACGCTCACCGTGCCGTATTCGTACCGCTGCGCCGACGGATGGAGGCTGCTCGTCATCTTGAGGGAATCGTAGGCCCCCGCCGAATAGGCACCGACGTACTTTGACTGGATCACGTCCCACATGTCCCGCCGCACGTAGAGCAGACCGGTCTCCTTCGGGCCCAGCAGCCACTTGTGGCCGCTGGTGGCGTAGGCGTCGCACCCCAGATCGTGCAGGCTGAACGGGAACATCCCGGCGGTCTGCGCCCCGTCCACCAGGAACCAGATCTTGCGCGCCCGCGCCAGAGCGGAGATCTCTTTGACCGGCAGGACCATCCCCGTGGTGGTCATCACGTGCGGGACGGCGATCAACCGGGTCTTCTTCGTGATCAATGCCTGAAGGCGGGTGAGGTTCTCGGCGGCCGACGCCGTGGAGGGCTCGAACATCTTCAGCACGCAGCCGGACCTTTTGCGTGAGCTCGAGCCAGGTCAACGAGTTGCCGACATGCTCGTGCGTGGTGGTGATGATCTCGTCACCTTTCCCGAGCGGGAGTCCGTTCGCGACGATGTTGATCCCCTCCGTCGTGTTCCGGATGAACGCCACCTCCTCGAGGTCGCACCCCAGAAGCCCGGCGACGTCCGTCTTGATCTCTTTCCACAGAACGTCGTTGTGTGCCCGTCTCGGACATGAATTCCAGCTCATCCATCTTCGCCTTCACCGCATCGATCACCGCGTACGGCGATGCCCCCAGCCCGCCGGTGTTGAAGTACGCACGGTCGCGTGTCAGCGGGAACTGGAGCCTCAGGAATTTCCAGAACCGCTCATCGTCCGGCTCAAACGTCGGCCACGATGCCGCCCGGGCCTCCGGAGTGGTCCACGGCACCATGGTGCCCGCCGCCAGCAGACCGACCCCCTGCAAGAATTCTTTCCGTTTCATAGGATCCCTTTCCCGCCCGGGGCGGTTCTACACTTCGAGGTGAATGTTCACGTGCGATCCCTTCGGCGCGTGCGGGAGCCTGACGGCCCCCTGCTCTACCGGCACTGCCTTCCCGTTGACCGTGGCCTTCGATCCGCCCCGGACGATCTCCACATCGTACGTCGCCCCGCGCACCGTCTGCGAAAGGGAGAGACGGTCGAGCCCCGAGAGCAGACGCGGCCTCACGACGACCCCCTCCAATCCGGGTCGGAACCCTGCGATGTGATGGACCGCCAGGGAGATCACTTCGTACCAGACCCATGGCACCACGCCGACCGGCGGCGCGGGGGGCGTGATGCTCTGAGCGTACCGCTCGAACCATCCTCCCGACCGGCCGCCGTGAACGGTGTTGAGCCAGTTCAGGATCCGCCACACCTTGTCGTCATCTCCGGCTTCGAGATAGGCCTGGGCCACGATCGCGGAGCAGAGCGGCCAGGGACCCGGCAGATCGGGTTCGCTGTCGGTGTTGTACCGGGAGTATCCTCCGAAATCCCAGCGCTGGTTCCAGAGCCGCTCCACCCATGCGAGGGTGGTCTTGGACAGCTCCCCCTTCGGGTCGATCATTTCGTAGGCGATCGGGAAGACCTCCGTCGTGTCCGGTTCCATCTCCGGCCGGTCGTTCAGCGCGAGAGGACTCCCCGGAGGCATCCGGTTCCGGTCCACCGGCAGGCAGTAACGCTGCCAGTCGCCGATCAGCGTCCGCCGCTTGATCAGGTGGCCATCCTCGATCAGACGAAAGCGGGGGTGCATCAGCATCCCGTTCTGCATCGATCCGGAGATCGCCTCCCAGCGTTCCGCGGTGGCCTTGTCCCCCACGAGCCTCGCGACCTGCGCCCCCTTCTGCAGACCGAAGACGACCCAGAACTGGTAGCCCAGCTCGTAGCCGTCCTCCATCCCGTGGACGTCGTCCCGTTCCCAGAACTCCCGCTTGTTGTGCACCATGGCACATTGCGTGTCCAGGAACTTCTCGCTCAGCGGAAAGTCCCCGCAGAGGCGGATCCTCGGCCACTGTTTCTTGATGAACGCGGTTTCGCCCGTCCAGCAGAGGTAGTTCCAGACCCCGTACAGAAGGGTCCCGCTGTGGTTCAGCTCGGTGTAGTCGTCACCATACCATCTGCTCGACTCCGCCGCGCGCCCGTCGGGGCCGATGTTCTCCCGCACGTTCCGCTCCAGCATGACACGGGCCTCGTCGACCCAGCCGCATCGCAGCAGCGCCTCGGAGGCAAGGACCTGGTCGAAGAGCCACTCCATATTGTACATCCAGGTGCCGCCGTCCAGCCTGCCGGATCGGGAGACCGCCGAGCGGAGCCCGGCTGCGGGAGACGTCGAAGAGATGGTCCACCACCGGATGGTCGCAGGTGAAGCTTTTTCTGGCGAGCGCGGGCGAAGGGACCGCACGGATGGTCGAGCGTTTTCCTTTGAGCGCCGACTCCGCCCCCTTGATCGCATAGACGAACGTACAGCTCCCGGTCGCGCCGGGTTGGATCCCGGACAGGGGCGCCAGAACATCGTATCGTCCGGCCACCATCGCCTTGTCGCTCAGCGCCAGCAGCTTCATCCGTGCAAGCCCGACGGCCCCTGCGGTGGTATCCTTCGGGTCGGTAGCGATCCGGTCAAAGAGCCCGAAGTTCGCGTACAGAGAGATCCTGACGAGGGCGTCCATCGATCGCGCCCCCCGGTTGGTGACGTTCACGCGCCGGAAGAGCATGGCTCCGCGTTCGGGCACGAAGAACTCCTCCCGGACCTCGCACGCCCCCGCGGTCCAGCGGACGACGACCATGGGGGAGCCATCTACTCGTTCCCAGGCGATGCTTTTGAGGTTCTCCCGCGTGAGGGAGAACCCGGTGACGCCACGGTAGGCCCCTTCCTTTCGCTCCGTGCCGGCGGGGGTCTCGTTCAGGGTGATCCCGACACGCGTGTTCTTGAAACCCTGTTCCGGGTGGTACAGAAATGTGGTCCACTTCCTGCTGAAGATCTCCGTGTCCCAGATGGTGAACCCGAAGAACGACGCTTCGGGGTTCTCCGGACTGTGCTGGACGACGGCTGAGATCTCGCCATTCCCCAGGTGGAAGTATTCTATCCCTTTCACGAAGGTGACGTAATCCGAGTGCATGCGCTGCCCGGGACCGGCCGGCCCCGGAGACCCCGTCGTCTGTTGCGCAGGGGTCCCCGTCGTCTGCTGATCGGCCGCAGGTTGGGCCGGCAGAAAGTCCAGTATTCCTGCGGGCAACAACACCCCGAGTGCCGGGGTCGAAAGGAATTCACGTCGTTTCATTGGTCGTTCGTCGTTGTTACACAAGGATCCTGATGTCCATCATGGCGGTCTTCGCCGGTTTCGCGGCGCTCTTCCCCTTCGCACTCTTCGCCGATTTTTTGGCCGGTGCGGCCTTCCCCGGATAGGGCACCGTGAGGACCCCGTCCTTCAGAGCTACGGTCTTTCCGTTCACCGTAGCGGAGGGCTTTCCGGCGGAACGTTCCACGGTCAGTCGCACCTGCATGCCCCGCAGGGAGAACACCTGGCGCATCCTGTCAATGCCTTCCAGCAGACGCGGTCGGATCGTCAGATCATGGATCCCGGGCCGGAAGCCCAGCAGATGGTGGACGACCAGCGCGGTGATCTCCGCATAGGTCCACCCCACGATACAGACCGGGGGCGCGGGAGGGGTGATGCTCGGTCCGTAGCGTTCGAACCATCCTCCGGACCTCCCGCCGTGGATCGTGCGGAGCCACCGGAGCACGCGCCAGACCTTCTCGGAATCCCCGGCCTCGGCATAGGCGCGGGCCAGGAAAAGCGACGCAAACGGCCAGGGGGCCGGCGGATCGGGCTCGCTGTCGGTGTTGTACCGGGAATACCCGCCGAAGTCCCAGCGCTGGTTCCAGAGCGACTCCACGTCCGCGAGGGTGTTCCGCGACAGTTCTCCGCGCGGGTCGATCATCTCGAACATGATCGGATAGACGTTCGAGGTGTCGGGATCGCACGCGGGGCGCGCGACCGTGGCGGCCGGAGAGCCGGGAGGCATCGCGGCGCGGTTCGGAGGGATCATGTAGCGCTGCCAGCGGCCGTCACGGGTCCTCCGCTTGATCAGATGTCCTTCTTCGATCAGCCGGAAGACCGGGTCGGACAGCATATGATCGCGCAGGGAAGCCGCCGCCTTGAACCACCGGTCCGCGGTGTTCCGGTCGCCGACCCATGCCGCGAGTTCCGAGCAGACGGACAACCCCAGGGCGACCCAGAACTGGTATGTCAGCTCGAACCCGTCCTCCAGGCCGTGGGAGTCGTTCCGTTCCCAGAACTCGCGCTTGTTTCGCAGCATCCCCGCCTTCGGGTCCAGGAAGACGCTTTTGAGCGGGAAGTCGCCCGCCAGGCGGATCTGCTTCCAGTATTTCTTCACCAGCGCGACGTCCCCCGTCCAGCAGGCGTACTGCCAGATGCCGTAGAGAAGCTGGCCGTTCTGGTCGAGTTCCGTGTGGTCGAACCCCGACCAGCGGCTGGATTCGATCGTGCAACCGTCCGGTCCGACGGACTTCTCGAGGATCTTGACGAGGATCGTCCGCGCTTCGTCAACGAAGCCGGCCTGCAGCATGCCGACGGCGACCATAACATCGTCGCGCACCCACTCCATGTTGTACATCCAGATACCGGAATCGCGCTTCCCCGTCCGCGAGACCAGCGCCTTCAGCCCGTTGCGGGCGATACCGTAGAGCCCGTCGAGAAGATCATCGCCGCTTTCCATCACGGGCTTGGTCGACCAGTAACGGACGGTGTCGGCCGTGACCGCCCCATAGGTCTTCGCGGTCACCCCTTTCTCCGCGCCGTTCAGGGCGTAGACGAACCTGACCGTCTTTCTGCCACCGGCGTCCAGCGGGCCGGCCTTGACCGAAATATCGTACCGGCCGCCGGTGGTCACGGGTCCGTCCAGCGAGTAGAGTTTGATGCGGCCGTACCCTCTCCCATTGACGGACGAAGGATCGACGCCGATCTCGTCATAGATGGCGAAGTTCGGCACCAGCATCAGGTGGAGGGAGAGATCCTGCGTTCCCTGTCCGCTGCTCGTGACGGTAACGTTCCTGAACAGCACCTGCCCCTTGCTGGGCACGGAGAGTTCCTCGGTCACCTCGACCGGTCCCGCCTTCCACTCGATCCGCAGCACCGGGACCTGTTCGATGGTCCGCCATTCGATGGTGGTGAGCGAGTCCGGCGTGGCCGCGTACGCGGTCCCGTCCGCCCTGACCGTCAGCGCGGACCTCTCAAAGCCGCGCTCCGGATGGAAGAGGAGTGTGCTCCATTTCCGGGCGAACCGTTCCGCATCCATGAGCGTCAGCCCCAGGAACGTGGGCTTCCGCTCCGCCGACCGGTCCGGAGCGTACTGGACGATGGCGATGATCTCGCCGTTCCCCAGCGGGAAGTACTCGACGCCGGAGATGTAGGTGTTGAAATCAGGGTGCAGCCGCTGCTGGAATTTCGACTCCTCCGTGAGCGGCGCCCGCTGCGGATCGGTCATGGCGAGCGCAGCCCGTCCGCTGAATCCCGGAACGAGCACGCCGGCGGCGGGGAGTGCGAGGAAGTTTCGGCGCTTCATGAGCAATGGGCCTTTCCTGGTACGAGATTCGACATCAACGATACTCCACGATCACATTCGTGTTCCCCCTGACCGGGAACGCCGCGTCCGCGTAGCAGCTCTGCTCCACACGGCTCGCCCTGTGGCGCACCGTGCGCCCGTTGACCCTGAGCGCCGCCGGCCGCGTTCCGGCCGGAAGCTGCAGATGAAGCGCCACGTCGGCATTTCCCCGAACTTCCAGAGCGATCGTCCTCTGCTCCGGACGATGGACATAGGCGTACGCCAGGCCGGCACCGGAGGCCGCGTAGGAGACCGAAACCTCGACCTCCGTGCATGCCGCGGAGATCCAGCGCGGCGACAACCGGACGGAGCGGAACAGACAGCTCAGGTCCTCGATCCCGGCGAGCCCTTCGATCAGGGCATACAGCATGGCCGACGAGCCCCATCCGTCGGTCGGCATCGCGTCGGGACTGGTGCTGGTCTCGATCGTGGAGGGCCGGCCGTCGGGGAAATACCAGAGGAACGTCTTCCGGTCCCGGGTCAGCTGCTCGTACTTGAGCAGCTGCGCGCACCCGTATTCTTCCAGCCCGTGCTCGAACGCCGCGCGGGCCAGTTCCCCTCCCACCAGGGGCATGATCCCTCCGTTGCAGTACATCCCGGGGACGATCTTCTCGTCGCCGAAGATCCCTGCCGGAAAAGGGGGATCCACACTGAACCACTCGGCAAAGGTGTCGGACCTCTCGCTCCGGCGCTGGTATTCGCGCAGGATGGAGACCGCCATCCCATGGTCCGCGAGGCCGCGGTTGATGTCCATCGGGTTGCTGAGCGTGAGTTGAGCCTCCTCATCGACCCCGTTCACGGAGCCGGGGACGAGGGGAACCCGGTGGCGGTAGAACGTGCCGTTGAACGACGCGGCGTTCGCGCGACGGCGAAACTTCCCGGCGTACGTTTCCCAGCCCTTCGCCCGCGCTTTCTGTCCGAGGGAGCCGTACATCCGCGCCAGCAGCCGGAAGGCCTCGTAGTATCCGGAGCTGTCCCCGTGCATGATCCCCCAGTACGTATCGTCCGTGACCTGGAAGTTCAGCCAGTGGTGACGCCCGGCCGTGTAGTCGAAGTCCCAGGTGTCCATGGTGTAGGCGCGCTTGACCAGCTTGTGCGACGGATCCCAGCGCCACGGGTCGCTCAGGACGTAGCGCATCGCCCGCTCGGCATGGGGGAGCATCCGTTTCATCCAGGCCCGGTCTCCGGTGGCCTGCCAGGCGAGGTAGAGAGCCTTGATGAACCGGTATTCCACGTCGGCTTCCACCGGGACCCGCACGAACTTCAGCCAGTTCTCCCGTTCGCAGGGGACCTTCTCCGGCTGCATGGTGAAGTAGTCGAACAGCCAGCCGTCGGCCGTCTGGGTCTCGGCGAACCGTTCAACGGTGCTGGTCATATCCGGTTCCCAGTACTTCGCCCCTCGAAGCATGTCGGAATGATCGCGGATCCAGATCGCGGGCGTATCGGGCGAGCGGTAGCCACGCACGGGTTTGCCCATCACGTTGAAGGTGATGGTATCATGCTCCAGGAACCACCGAATGCGCTCGACGAGGGCGTCGAGCCGGGCGTTGCCGGTGCGGATGGTGGTCTGCGGTTGAGCCGTGCGGGCCATGATCACTCCCTGGCGATGACGGGGAACAGGGGCCCGTGGAACTCCTCCCCGGGCACAAGGTTGCCGCGGTCGCCGACGAGGTGCGGATGGCTCTTGTAGGTGATCCCCTGGGGGATGTAGATCGTCACCATCGCCCGCCGCGGCGCGTCGGTGGTATTGGCCCCGGCATAGTGCAGCGTGAGGCCGTCGTGGAACGTGCAGCTTCCCGCCGGCATCTCCACCGTCACCGGCTTCACCCGGGCCGCCGGGGGAAGGACCTCCAGAATGCTTCCCGGGGCCGCGTTGCCAAGATCCACAGCCTCCAGCGGACCCAGCTTGTGGGAGCGCGGGATGAAGGACATGCATCCGTTGGCGACCGAGACGTCGTCGAGGGCCATCCAGCAGGAGAGAGCGCCCCCCTGGTTCATCGGCCAGTAGACCTTGTCCTGGTGCCAGGCGGTCTCCTTGCTGTCCTTCGGATACTTGACGAGCGCCTGGTCATGCCAGAGGCGGACCGACCGGGAGCGGGTGAGCCGGCGCGCGATCTCGCCGATCTTCGTGGTATGCGCATACTCCTCGAAGAAGGGGTCCCGCTCCCAGAGATTGACCATTTGCAGGAAGACCTTGGTGTAGCCCTCGTCGCTCCGGGGTCCGAGGTTGAGCTGTTTCTGGCGCACCTCTTCCGCGGCGCGGTCAACGGCGTCCCGCACTCTGCGCACCTCTTCGGGCGTCAGCACGTTGTCCAGACGGATGAAGCCGTTCTCCTGGTAGAAGACCACCTGCTCTTCGGTGATCGGATACTTTTCCATGCCCCCCTCCTCAGCGATGATGTTCTCTGATCTTTGTTTGCCACGGAGACACGGAGGCGAACTTTGGGTGAGCAATACGACAATCCTCCGTGTCTCCGTGCCTCCGTGGCCAACAGTGTGAAGCTATGGCATGCGCCACATGTAGTCCGGGTCGATGCGCGGGATGTCGTCGATGTGCCGTTCCATCAGCGCGATCTTTTTCTCGAGCAACTCCCCGAAATTCTCGCCGTAGCTGTGCAGCGTCTCCCCGAACCGGGAGACCGGCAGGAACATGACCCCGCTCTTGTGCCAGAGCTCCAGCAGTGTCCGGGCCGAGTCCAGTTCGCTGAGCATCATGGCCCTGCAGAGCGACCGCGCGGCGGCCTGGTCGTCGGGGGTCTTCGCCTGCAGGTACCCGTGTACGCTTTCCGTCCAGGCCATGGTGTTCTTCATCGTCGTGTAGAAGCACCGGGCAGCGATCAGGCGGTCGCGCAGGTCCGCGAAGACGGCCCGGGCGTCGCGGGCGATGCGCTGGCGTCGCAGCACCTTGCCGCAGCGCGCAAGCGCCTCGGCCAGCGGAGGCAGGACGTCGCGCTCGATGGCCTTGCGCCGTTCGCCGGCCTGCTCCGGCGTAAGGAAGTTCCACATCATGTCGTTGTTCAGATCCACGCGCGCCGGGTTGTTGAACGTCGCCAGCAGAAAGTCCTCGTAGTAGGCGCGTTCCGGTTCCGGGATGGCATCGATGTCGGGGACCAGCGGGCGCACCCAGAGGCGGAACCAGGGGAAGCCGAAGGTGCTCATCGGGAACACCGGAAGGAAATCCGCGGACCGCAAGGTCGCTCAGGGCCCACAGTTCCACCAGTTGCGGCGCGAAACGGTCGCTCACCCACGAACGCGCGACCTGCAGCAGCCGCTCGTCGATCTTCCCGCCGCCGCCGAACTGCACCCAGCGGACCACCTCACCGTTGACGTCGTAGGGGACCAGTGACCGGGGAACCGCCCCCGCCAGTGCCGCGCCCGTCGCGGCAGCTCCGGACAGCCGTTCGTGCACGAGCCAGGGGAAGGGAAACCCCAGGACGTTGGTGTCGGTCAGATCCAGCTTCAGGTGGCGCCATGCGCCCCCGGCGGCCAGAGCCTTTTCGTCCTCGGGGGTGGTCGCCCGTTCGAAGAAGGCGAAATCCCCGGCATCGATCCCATCGCCCAGGTCGCGGGATCAGGAATTTCCGTTCGGCGTAGAACGGGCCCAGGTCGCAGACCAGCCGGAACGACGGATTCACCGCGCGGGCCTCGTCCCGGAGCAGCCGGTAGTAGGTCAGGACGTTTTCCGCCGCCGTCCGCGCGATCTCGTCGTTGTCCTTCCACTCGCGGATAAGGTACGGTCCCCCGTTCCTGCCGGCGTAGAGCGAGCTGACGAACTCGAATCCCGATCCGCTGTCGTTCGTCCAGACGTGGATGAATCCGAGGTCCGGGACGGCACGCAGCACGCCCGCATGAGCTCGCGGTAGTGTTCCTGCACCGCGGGGTGAGCCATCGCCAGCGTGTACCGCGGCCGGAAGGTCTCCCGCGGGTGGTCGACCCGGGCGCCGCGGAGAAATCCATATCGCGCCCAGAACTCCTCGGGCATCGACCGCGGCGAGTTGATGTGGAGACCCGGGGACCAGTCCGTACCGCCGCGCGAGGCGGCGTTCTCGCTCCAGGGCGGCGAGATTCGCCTCAGGTAGTCCGGCGGATAGTATCCCGCCGAGCAGCGCGGCTCGATCGACGAACTGGTCGAGGTCCGGACTGTAGTCGTAGAACCAGAAGTACCGGTCGCCGGGAGGGCCTGATTCGTACGGGCGGGGGACGCCGAGGCCGTTGATCGCTGACGTGGGTGAATCCCAGCCGCGCCAGCTCCGCGAAATAGTCCTCGCGGCGGAAACGTTTCGAGAACCGGAGGCTGCCGACGACGAAGTCGCTCAGATTGCGAAGCCAGGCAGGCCGGGGGACGATCGTACGGCCCCCGGCGAAGGCGTCGACGGGCTCGTCGCAGCCACTCTTCGAGAGGCTCACCGTCAGGGCGAAAAGGAACGAGGGATGGGAGGCCGAGAGGAGTCCGGTCCCTCCGGGATCGAACCGGGCGGACATCCAGCGGGTGACCTCCGGTTCCGGCGGGGCCCCTCCGATGCGGAGGTGCAGGGTCTTCTGTCCCGCGGCGGACTCCCCCGTCATGACGATCTCCGCGTGCCGCGCAACGGCCGTACGGAACAGTTCCGCCACGGTCGCGGCGGCCGGAGGTGCATCGGGTGGAAGCGCAAGTCTCTGGAGATCCCCGAGCAGCTCGCGCACGGTCTGGATGGATGTGTCAGGACCGAGCTGCATCGGTCAGGCGCCGAGCTCCTTCCGGACGATCCGCGCCCCTCGCGACCATGGCCTGCAGTTTTCCGAAGGCCCGTTCGCGAGGCATGAATTTCATGCCGCAGTCGGGGCTGAGCCAGAGTTTCTCCGCCGGGATGTATTCCAGCGCCTGGCGGATGCGGCGGGCCACCAGATCCGGCGATTCGACCTGCTCCGACCTTCACGTCGATCACCCCCACCACCACCTCTTTGTCGATCTTGTAGGTCTTGAACAGGTCGAGACCCGCGCCGTCCGAGACGGCGAATTCCAAGCTGATCTGGTCCGCGTGCGTCTCGAGGATGGCCGGGAACAGTTCGGCATACTGCCCGGAGAAGAGCTTCTTCAGCTGGTAGTTGCCGTAGCAGGTATGGAGGGCGATCTTCGCCTTCACGCCCTTGACCAGCCGGTTGAACGACTCGACGAGCCAGGGCATATCCTGGGGATATCCGACCCAGATCGGTTCGTCGATCTGGATGAAGTCGCATCCTGCGCCGACCAGGCCCTTCAGTTCCTCGTTCAGGATGTCCGCCAGGTCGAAGCACCAGTTCCCGGTCGGTCGTGTAGTATTCGTTCGTGGCCCGTTTGGCGAGCATCTGCGGGCCGGTGACGCAGACCTTCGTCCGATGCCTGGCGTACTCGCGAAGGAACCGGAAGTGGCGATCCATCCCGAGGCTCTCCTTCCTGCCGGACCTTGTCGCGAACGACCGGATCGGGCATCTGGATGGAGGGATCGAGATTGCCGATGGACTTCATCTTCCCCGCCATGTCGAACCCGTGGATCCGCATGGAGAAGAAGTTGACCATCGTTTCCCGCCGGAGCTCGCCATCGGTGATGAGGTCCACGCCGGCCAGTTCCTGGTCGGTGATCGCGGACTTGACCGCGTTGTCGTGCGCCTCCTCCACCTGGGCGGGGGTGAGGGCATGGCGTTTGCCAAGTTCGCGGACCTGGTCCAGCCATCTGGGATACGAGTAGCTGCCGATGACCGTGGTGGGGAGGAGCGGGAGGGGGTGCGGCATGGGGTTCCCCTTTTCAGGAATTCTGATATCGGATATCTGATATCCGATATTCGATATCTGAAATAGGAAGGGGGAAGTCACCCATGGGTACACGTTTCGGTATTTCGCGTGGAGCCCACAAGGTGACCGCCCCCTCGTTCAACCGCTACGGTGTGGCCCCGCGGGACAGTCTTCCGCGGGGCCACGGAGCCAGGGTAGGCCCCGGATCACTTCATGTCGATCGCCAGCGTCACCCGGTGAACCGCATCCACCAGGTCCATCTTGTGTAGGCGTAGTCGAGGTGAACGTCGTAGTCGCCTAGGGCGACCTTGAAGCCGGCGCCCGCGGTGAAGGCCTCCACGGTCGTCTTGATCGGCCGGGCTGAAACCGGTCCCACCGTCATCGACCCCCGTGTAGTTGAACTTGTATCCCCCGCGGATGGCGACCATGTTCATGAACATGTACTCGCCGCCCAGGAAGTAGTACTGCACCCCGTCCTGCGGCTTCACGCCGTCGACCGTCAGCAGGATCTGGTTCATGTCGTCCTTGTACGGGATCATCGACGTCCCGAGGCTGAACGTCAGCGGGATCTGGGCACCGAAATCATAGAACTTGATGTCGCTTCCCAGGTTGCTCAGCCGCGCGCCGATCTTCCAGTCCAGCACGCCGATGTCGTACACCGAGCCGAAGTCAAAGGCGACGGACGACGCGTTCTGGTCGTCGATCTTCTCGCTGATATACTTCACCGTGACGCCCAGCGAGAGTTGATCGGTGATGTTGCGCGCGTACGTCAACTGCATGACCATGTCCCGGTAGTCGTAGGTCGACTGGTGCGCCTCGTCGATCTGCAGCGCTTCGAGCGCGGCATTGCCGGGATACAGTCGCGGTCGGCCGGGATGCCCGAGATGCCGAACATCATGAACCCGATGCCGATGGTCCCGATGTCCTCGAGGTTGTACGACACCGCCGCCGCCTGCTGCGTCAGGTCGGCGAACCAGTGATTGTGGGTGAACGACGCCTGCAGGCTCTGGTCCTTGGCCAGGGCGATGCCCGCGGGGTTCCAGAACATGTTATTGACATCCCTGACACGGAGGTCACGGCGGAGCCGAGACCCACCTGCCGGGCGCCGACGCCGATCTTCAGGAACGCGGCGGCATTGATGCCCGCTTTCCTGTTCTGGGCCTCGGAGACCTGGAACGCCAGGCAAACCATCAGGAGGATCGACGTCAGAACACAAAGTCATTTCATTGGACTGTCCTCTTTCATTGATGGTCAGTTATCGGAGAATGGCGAAATGGCCGGTCTTCTTGTCGCCCGTCGGGGATTCGACGACATACACGTAGACACCGCTGGCCACTTCAATGCCGTCCTTCGAGAACATATCCCAGAACACGCTCCCGTGGCTCGGATCGGTCGACGAGAAGTTGATCACGTCGATGATCTGCCCGGCGACGTCCAGGATCGTGATCTTGCGCCGAGGGAGGGAGGTTGTAGAACAACAGCTTGTGGTCGTACACGTTGGTGAAGTTGTCGTGCAGCGCTGCCCGCTTGTACGGGTTCGGCCGCACGCCGACGTTCGCCACGCACCCCTGCGGCCGCCAGCGCGGAGTAGACCACCTGCGACCGCGCCGATGTCCTTCTTGCCCGGGTGGTCTTCGGGAAGTTCGCGTTGTTGTACGCGAACGGATAGGTCTTCTGCCAGAGACCCGTGGCGCCGTTCCGGTTCGTCGAATGGGTCTCGATCCGCGTCGTCGTCTCGCCGCCCGGACCTGTGAAGTTCCCCTCCTTGTAGGCAGCGATGTAGTACCAGTAGGAGAAGCCGAGCACCACGTCCTTGTCCTCGTACAGGTACTTGTACCGGGGGTCAGGCGGTCGGGCAGTATGTGGCCAGGTCGGCCTTCGGGATGACCTTGACGAGATCCCAGGTTCCCCACGTGTCGGGCTGATACTCGCCCTTCGAGCGTGGTCGCTGGGTCATCGCGCAAACGCGTCGAACTTCGGGTTGACCGGCTTGTTGAGCAGGTGTCTGTCGCCGCCCGACGGTCATCTGTTCCTGGTACCGGTCGGCAAGCCGCATGCCTTCGTCAAGCCAGTTGATCTTCTTGAAGTTGGACGATTTCCAGATCTTGTAGCCCGCGAACTCGGGTCGGTCTCCGCGGCGTCGTCCCACTCGACGTTCACCGACTTGTTCAGGGTGTTCGACACCTTCATCATGCGGCATCGGCGGAAGGACCGGAACGTGGCAGTGCCGTTCTTGTAGACATACCGGGCCGCGCGGACCGCCTTCTGGATCCCTTCGAGCCTGTAGCCGCCGACCACCGCGAGCACGATCGTCACCGACGAGTCCTTCGGGAGCTTCACCGGGCCGATACCGCTGTAGAGGTCGCCGTTGAAGTCGTGGGCGAAATTGTAACCGGTCGTCCACTTCCCCCAGCCGGTCGGATAGCCCGTGCCGTCCTCGAACGGGGTCTGTTCGAACGTGTTGAGGGTCTTCTGGTCGCCGTTGGGCTGCAGCGGGCTGGCCTTCGGCACCCAGGTCGTCACGTCGCCCGTCGTTCCGGACTGGAAGAAGTTGGTGTTCGGGCTCAGGTCAAGCTGCTGCGAGCGAGCGGCCGGAACCGCCGTTCCTCATGAAGGCTCCCGCCGAGACGGTGAACATCTGTTTCGGGTCGGTATACCGTCCGGCCAGCGAACCGCCGGATCCGGCGGAGAGGTACCAGCCGCGCTGGGTTCCGGTACCGACCGCATGGGTCCCGAAGATCGTGCCCCGTGTCGGGAGCGCGCCTGACGAGTCTGCGCAGGGTCCGCCGGGCAGGCCGCCGGTCTTGACACGCGATCCAGTCCCATCCGATCCAGATATCCGTGTAGGCCGTTGATGCGTGGCGCCGTTGAATCCCATGTCAAAGTTGCCGGCCGTGGGGACCTGATCCTGCGCGCCGGGGTAGTACGCCACGAAGCCCCACGGATTGCCGTCGGGATCCGGGTCGCCGATCCAGCCGCCCATACGGGTGAACTTTCGCGCGATATATTGCTGGTTGCGGCCGCCGCCGAGGTAGCTGCCGACCGACATGTAGGCCTCGCCCGACATGCAGAGGTCAGGGCCGCGATGTCGGATTGGAGAGGGCCGCATCCGCAACGCCGTCCATGTCCATGTCACGCTGCCCGGTGTTCTTGAACTCGATCTCCAGGATCACGAAGTCGTTGAAGTTCCCCCAGTTCGGGCCCGTGAAGCCGTGCGCGCGGAACTTCACGTCGCATGCCGATGTTGGTCGGCCACGCCGCTTCGTACACCGCATGCTGGCGGCTTGCGCCGTCCACCCAGTACGGTTCGACGCTGTACTTGTTCGTCGCGTTGTCGCCGAGCGACACGCCGGTTTGTAGGTCACCTGCCCCCAGTTCCCGGTCGCAGGAGCGGCCACGCCGCGCTTCGTCGGGTTGAAGTTGGTGTCCGGGTGGTAGACCTGGGCATGCATGTAGTGGGACCAGAAGATGGTCCAGTGGAATGCCGCAGGCCAGTGGGCATTGGGCGTGGTCCACGATCCTGTCGAAGTTCCCGAACCGGATGAACTGGCGGGCACCTTCCGTCGGGAACGTCCCGCCTTCACTGTAGAACGGGCCGAAGGCCTGCGGGAGGAACGAATCCCACATATCCCCTGCCTGCAGGACACCTGCTCCCGGGAACCCCACGACCGAATTCGCCGGAGTCCCGGGCTGTGCGTACGACACGGAGGGCGCCAGGATCAGAAAAGCGATCACGGCCGCCACTACGAGCGTCGTCATTTCGAGCTTTTTCATGCGCATACTCCTTGTAGTAGACATTCGTAAGGTACCGTGGTCAGAAGTTCAACCGGGCGCCGAAGTAGTACTCCCTCGGGATGCCGTAGAACAGACTGCCATCTGGACCGACAGGACGCTTCAAGGTTCCCGTAGGATCAGGATTGCCGGCCTTCATGGACGTTTCCCAGAGATTCGCCCCCGTCGGTCGTGTTGTCGTACCCGACGATGTTCACGAAGTTGAACGCATTGATCACATCGAGGAACAGCGCAAGGCGCAGGCCCGCGAACTCGAATCCCTTCTCGAGCCGGAAATCGATCTGCTTGTTCCACGGGCCTTCGCCGTATTCGCGCCCGATAGTGCGCGCATCCGCCGTCATGGTGAGCGGCATAGTAGAAGCCGCTCTGGAACGTGCCGATCGACGAGAGCAGGATGTCGTACGGGAACTGGAGCATCAGCTGGTAGCTGATGCGGTGTGCACGGTCGTATCCGCCCGTGAACGTGCTGGCGCCGCCCGCGACGTCCACCTGGATCTTGTTGTAGAAGTTGATGTCGTCGAGCGGAAGCCCGCCCTGCAGGCGAGCGCTGTCGCCGTTGGCGGTGCTGAACGAGGTCTGCATCTTCGGATCCAGCCCGGCGAACGCCGACGCCTTCACATAGCTGTACGTGTAGTTCACCTTCCCGGACACGTTCAGGACGCCGTCGAAGAAGCTCTGCCGCTGGGCATCCAGCGTGACTTCGATGCCTCGGGAATCCGCATACCCGGCGGAGAAGCCGAGGTTGTAGGTGGTGCCGTACGGGCCCGCTGCGCGGAACGACGCTGAAGCTGTAGTACCCGTAGTCCTCGATGTCCCGCAGGTAGGCGTTGAAGTTCAAGCCGATCTTCGGGTAGAACTCCCACTGCACGCCCAGCTCGTAGTTGTTGGACTGGTAGGGGTTCTGCTCCACGCTGGGGTTGTTCGGCAGCGAGGTGTTCCCGAAGTTGTTGTACGATCGCGTACAGCCGGGAATAGGGCGGCGGCATCGAGTTGCGGGAGTAGGAGAAGTACATGGCCGCAACGTCCGAGATCGGGTGCGACACGCCGATGCGCGGCGACACGTACACGCGCATATCAACGTCCTTGCTGCGCTGCGTCACCCGGTCCGTGATCAGGATCGGCACGCCGGGGAGCGTATCGATCGTGACCTTCTGGTCCAGGTACGGGGCGAAGTAGTTGGTGAACTCCTGGGCGTCCGGGCTCCAGGTGTCGACGCGCAGACCCAGGTTGATGATCAGGCCCGCGTACTCCATCCTGTCCTGAATGTACCCGCCGAACTCGGTCGGCTTGGGGGTCCACTTCTCGGTGTAGTACTGCTTCTTCGCGTCCACCGCGCCGAGGAACGACGCGTCGCGGTACATGTCCAACGAATGGAACCGCGCCTGTCCGCCGACCTGGATGCGATGATGGGGATCGATCTGGTTCGTGTAGTCCCCCTTGAACGTGAAGACGGTATACTTGAAGTCCTCATAGAAGAACGAGGGGCGCGAGAGCCGGGCCGTGGTCCCGCCGGCGTTGAACGGGTTCGAGGTGGAGCTGGCCTGCTCGTCCTGGTTGCGGAAGAATTTCCCCAGATCGGTGTTCGAGATGTACTTGTTGGCTTCGGCGAGGTTGTCGAACTTGATGAACTCGCCGTCCTCGGTCCATCCCGCCACGCCGTCGCCGTTGTCGTCGCAGTAGCCGGTGGTGGTCAGGTTGGAGGTCATGCTGGCCTGGATCTCATAGAACGAGGAGGGATCCAGCACGTGGGTCAGTTTCAGGCTGCCGATGATGTCGGCGCCGTCGTTCTTCGGGGTCCCTTCGAGGAAGAACCTGGCGCTCTCCTGGTAGCCGCGGTTCTTCCAGCCGAAGAACCGGCCGCGGTCGGTCAGGATGCCGAATGCCGACAGCTTGATGGCGCTGGAGAGGTTATACTGCGTCTTCAGGGTCAGGCTGGCCTGGCGGCTGAATTCGTTGGGGAGCCGGCCGTTGGTGTTGAAGTACTTGCCGGTGAAGTAGAAGCCCCATCCCTCCATGATGTCGCCGCTGAGGGAAGCTTCGAGTTCGACCTGCGGGGTCTCGGTGTCGTACTTGCCGGTCGTGTAGGTGTACCGGCCCAGACGGGCGCTGTCCGCCGCCAGTGTGGGCGGGTTCACGCCGGTCCCCCGCAGGACGCGCAGCGAGTCGACGCGGTACTTGAGATCGTCCCTCTCTTTGAAGTAGACGTTCTCGTTCCAGTAGATGTTCGGCCCGTTGTAGTTCAGGCCGCTGAACTGGCTCATGCGGGCGAGCAGGCCCCCTTTGAGGGCTCCGCGGCCTTCACGCAGGGAGTAGTTGACGAGGCCGGCGGTGGCCGAGGAATATTCGGCACCGACCGCGCCGGTATTGACGCTCATCTGCTCCACGGAGGTGAAGCTGAAGTCGCCGATCTTGCTCAGTTCGCTTCCGGCATACCGCGGCACGTTGTTGTACGTCTGGTAGGGCGTATGCCGCGACGTCGCCTTCATACGCATAGTACTGGTCGCTGACGTCGACGCCATCGACGATCGTCTTGGTCTCGTTGATGCGGCCGCCGCGGATGAACCCATTGTAGGCGCTGGCCGACGTCGCCACGAGGCCCACCGCGCTCCGGATCGGCAGCGCGTCGATGTCCTCCGACGTCAACGTGGACTTGGAAGCCGTGAGGCTCTTGTCCACCACGAGCCGCTCAGCCTGGACCACGACCTCGGCCAGACCGACCGCCTCGGATTGCAGCGCGAAGTCCACGCTGACGATCTGGTCGGGCAACATCCGGACACCCGCGACGACCTTCGGTGCGAATCCGACCGCAGACGCGCGCACGCGATAGGTCCCCGGCGGGACGTTCAGGACGAAATAGTTGCCGTTCACATCTGCCGACCCTCCCAGCATCGTCCCTTCAAGGACGACGTTCGCACCGACGACAGCGGCACCGTCCGCTCCCTTCACCGTGCCGGAGATCTTTCCGTTCCCGGCAAGTACGAGACTCACCGACACTACCGCTGTCAGCAAGGCCACGGACAGGAACTTGTACCATAATTGCCTCATGTCGTTCCTCCTTGGAAAAAGGAAATGTGTGGATTGTAGAAGATACGGAAGACAGCATCAACGTTACTGCAGACCTCGAACGCATTCTCCGGAGCACCGTGGTGCGCCGCGATGAAACCGCTTGATTTTCGCATCGAAGAGCAAGACCAACCTGCAGTCGCGAAACAACCCGAGCAACACGTTTCGTTGGGTGAGAGAAACGAGGCAGGTTATTTCACTAAGAGAATGGCGTTTTACGTTTGGATGTTAGCACATGTCACATGCATTGTCAAGCGAAAAAGCGCCGGACAAACGATTGACAAAACGCTCGCCGCAGGAAAAACGAGGTATTTGGATTGTGTTTTCCATCTTTTGGTTGGATATTGTCCCTTGTTTCACCATCTATATAGGGTGTCACCCATGGAACGGCCGTTCCGCCCCCTTCCTTCCGCCGATCTCCGGGAGATCCTCTCCCGGGCACAACAGACACGGATCGCCGTCATAGGCGACTTCTGCCTGGACGCCTACTGGTTCCTTGACCCCTCCAACGACGAACGCTCGCTCGAGACCGGCCTCCCGGTACGCCGCGTCCACCAGCAACGCTACTCCCCCGGCGGAGCAGGGAATGTGTTGATGAACCTCCGAACCCTCGGGGTCTCCAACCTCTTTGCGTTCGGCGTCCTGGGCCCGGATCCCTTCGGACCCGCCCTGAAGCGACTCCTCGACGCCGCCGGAGTCACCACCCGGGGGCTGCTCACCCAGACGTCGGGCTGGAGCACGCACGTGTACGGCAAGCCGTACGCCGGCGACGAAGAACAGTCGCGGATCGACTTCGGCAGCGTGAACCACCTCGACGAGACCACCGCCCGCTCGCTCATCGCCGCGCTCCGCGACAGCCTCTCCGGACTGGATGCCGTCATCATCAACGAACAGATCCCCGGAGGGATCCACGCCTCACCGGCATTCGCCGACGCCCTGCGCGAACTGATCCGCTCGCACCCGCGGACCCTCTTCCTGCTCGACAGCCGGAGCAACAGCGACCGGTACCCCGGAACCATCCGCAAGGTCAACGAGCACGAGGCGAACCGACTCTGCGGCACGCGACTCCCCGGCTCCCGCCGGCGACCGCTCCGCCGCCGAAGCGGCGGAAGAGCTGTACCGGCGCTGGCAGACCCCGCTGGCCATCACCCGCGGACATCGCGGCTGCCTCGTCAGGAATGCCGAGGGCCTCGCGGAGATCCCCGGACTGCTCGTCCTCCGCCGAACGGACACCGTCGGTGCAGGCGACAGCATGCTCGCCGGCATGGCCGCAGCCCTCGCCACCGGCCGCGACCTCGTCACCGCCGCGGTCTTCGGCGGACTCGTCGCCGGCGTGACCGTGCAGAAACTCTTTCAGACCGGCACCGCCACCCCCGACGAAGTGTCGGCGCTCGGCGAGGACCCCGACTACATCTACAGGAGCGAGATCGCCGAAGATCCCCGGCAGGCCAGGATGTGGGAAGGAACGGACATCGAGCTCGTCAGCACCCCCCCGGCAACGCGGTTCACCCACGCCATCCTCGACCACGACGGCACCATCTCCACCCTTCGTCAGGGCTGGGAGGAGATCATGCGCCCGATGATGGTGGAAGCCATCCTCGGACCTCAGACGAAAAGCGCCGACCGCCGGACGTTCGACCGCGTGTCCAATCGCGTCCATGAATTCGTCCAGAAGACCACCGGGATGCAGACGATCAAACAGATGGAGGGGCTCGCGGAAATGGTCCGGGACTTCGGTTTCGTCCCCGCCTCCGACGTCCTCGCACCTGCCGAGTACAAACGCCGGTACCTCGCCGCCCTGCAGCACCTGGTGGACGACAGGGTCACCCGGCTCCGCCGCGCCGAACGGTCCGTCGACGACTTCACTATAAAGAACGTGCTTCCGTTCCTCCAGGCGCTCAAGGACGCCGGGATCCGGCTCTACCTGGCCAGCGGCACGGACCAGGCAGACGTCAGGACCGAGGCTGCGGCGCTGGGATACGCCGGAATGTTCGACGGCGGCATACACGGAGCGGTCGATGAGGCGGGACACGACGTCAAGAAGGCCGTGGTTCGCAGGATCCTCGCCGAGATCGGTTCGGCAACCACCCTGCTGGGGATCGGGGACGGTCCGGTGGAGTTGCGCGAGGTCCACAAGGCCGGAGGCTACGCGCTCGGCATGGCCACCGACGAGATCCGCCGGCACGGCCTGAACCCTGAAAAGCGGACCAGGCTGATCCAGGCCGGCGCTGACCTGGTCATCCCCGACTACGCACAGCTGCAGTCCCTGTGCCGCATCCTGCACCTTGGCGCATAGTGCTCTCGCAAAGGGCGCCATGTGCGTCTTTGCGGAACTTCGCGTCTTTGCGAGAAATACCCTGAGGACAACCATGATCACACTTGCAAACTCCCAACTCCAGGTGTCGCTCCTCGATCCGACCGCAGAGACTTCGAGGCTCGGCTCACGCTACGTGACCGGCGGCTATATCTGGCAGGTGGACGACCTGCAACGGGGCCCGCTGCTCGGCGGGGCCCAGTTCCCCGACGAGCCCGAGACCTTCAACGGGCAGGGGGCGCCCGAGGTGTTCCAGTTCACCTGCTACAGGTCCGAAACGGAGATCCCCCAGAAAAGGGTCATCATCGGCGTCGGCACGGTGGAGAACAATGCCGGGAGGGGGGTGACAGAAAGCCACTGGCGCGACGCGGTCGAAGAGCCCGCGAAGTGGGACGTCCGGGTGTCCGCCACCAAGGCCTCCTTCGCGGCGGTCCAGCGGTACGGCCCCTGGCATCTCCGGATCACCAGACAGGTCGAACTCGAGGGACGGCAGGTCCGGTCCACCACCGACCTGCTGAACACCGGTCACGGCCCGCTCCACTTCCGGTGGTTCGCCCACCCGTTCTTTCCGATCCCGTCCGATATGCGCTGCTGCTCCCTCCGGCCCGGCTGGTCGCTCGAACACAACCCGGGCTTCTCCCTCGGCGACGATGGGGTCCTGACCATGAACCGGGGATTCAACTGGCCGAGCGGACACTTCGAGCTTGTCCGCGGCTGCGCCGATGAACTCCTGGAGACCGCAATGGCCCATCCGCTGGTGGGTTCCGTGCAGATCACCGGCGACTTCCCTCTGTTCCGCATCGCGGTCTGGGCGAACGACAGGACCTTCTCCATCGAACCCTTCCGCGCCGCTTCGCTCCAGTCGGGGGAATCGGCCCGGTGGGCACTCCGGTACCGGTTCTGAAGGATCCGGCGGGAGAGAGATTGGTCTTTCCAGAATCTTCCAAACTGAGTATCTTGAGGTGCCATGATCATCGCGGATCTGAAGACCATCGCCGGCCGGACCTATCCTGCGCGCCGGAGAACCCAGAACATCGTCGGCGGCGCCTCCCCCATCGCCGCCTCCAACTTCAGCATGGGGCTCGTCACGCTTGAACCCGGGGGAGGACAGGTCCCCTGGCATAACCAGGACCAGGAGGAGATCTACCTGATCCTCGAAGGGGGAGGAGAGATGTGCCTCGGAGAGGAGCGCACGCAGCTCTCCGCAGGACAGGCGGTATACATCCCGCCGGGCGTGTTCCACCAGCTCACCAACACCGGAACATCGCCGATGAAGATGCTCTATTGTTACGGCCCCGCCGGGGACGTCGCTCACTGGCGGCAGGAACTGGAGGGGACCCTCCCCGCGCCGGCCTGGAAGCCCCTCCCCTGCCTGCGGGCGCAACGGCTCAATGCACGAAGAAACCGGCTCCGTGAAACGGATCTCAGAATCCAGGAAAGCATAGGAGAACCACATATGCCAGCGAAGACCACCCACACCGTGGGGATCATCATGAACGGGGTGACCGGTCGGATGGGCCTGAACCAGCACCTGTTGCGTTCCATCGTCGCGATCATGAAACAGGGAGGTGTGCAGGTCAGCGACACAGAGGTCATCATGCCCAACCCCCTGCTTGTCGGGCGGAACCCGTCAAAGATGGAAGAGGTGGCCGCGCTCTCGGGGATCCAGAACTGGACCACCGATCTGGACCGCGCACTGGCCAATACCGACTACGAGGTCTACTTCGACGCGCAGACCACTCCCCTCCGCTATGCGAGTCTGATGAAAGCCATCAAGGCCGGCAAACACGTCTACTGCGAAAAGCCTTCGGCGATGACCACGGAAGAGGCCTACGATCTCTATACCGTGGCGGAGGAGAAGGGGATACGGCACGGGGTCGTTCAGGACAAGCTCTGGCTCCCGGGATTGCAGAAGCTCCGGATGCTGAAGGAGTCCGGGTTCTTCGGAAAGATCCTCTCCGTGCGCGGCGAGTTCGGATACTGGGTGTTCGAAGGGAGTCCGGTCACCGCCCAGCGCCCCTCCTGGAACTACCGCAAAGAGGAAGGCGGGGGGATCATCTTCGACATGTTCTGCCACTGGCGATACCTGCTCGACGGGTTGTTCGGCGGCGTCAAGTCGGTCTCCGCCCTCGGCGCAACGCACATCGGGACGCGCTGGGACGAACAGGGGAAGCCCTACCGCTGCACGGCGGACGATGCCGCCTACGCCATGTTCCAGCTCGAGAACGACGTGATCGCCCAGTTCAACAGCTCATGGACGGTGCGCGTTCGCCGGGACGATCTCCTCACGGTCCAGGTGGACGGCACGAAGGGCTCGGCCGTCGCCGGTCTCCGCGAATGCTGGATCCAGCCCTACAGCGGCTCACCGCGTCCGGTCTGGAACCCGGACATCGAGAATCCTATCGACTTCCGCGCCGGCTGGATCACCGTCCCCCAGCAGCAGGAATTCGAGAACGCCTTCAAGGTGGAATGGGAGCTGTTCCTGCGCCACGTGGTCAAGAACGAACCGTTCCCCTGGACGCTCCTTGAAGGGGCGCGCGGCGTTCAGCTCGCGGAAAAAGCCATCGAGTCCTGGTCGACGCGAAAGTGGGTCGACATCCCCGAGCTCAAACCCCTGCAGAAGCGGCCCAAGTCCTGACCACCGGACCCGCCATGCTCCCGCACGCACAGCTCGCCGCCCGGTACCGGACCGCGCTCCTTGAGGACGTGCTCCCCTTCTGGGACCGCTTTTCGCCCGACAGGGAACACGGAGGGTTCTTCACCTGCCTCGACCGCTCCGGCGCAGTGTACGACACGGACAAGTTCGTCTGGCTCCAGGGCCGGCAGACCTGGCTGTACGCGATGCTCTATAATAGTCTCGAGCGCCGGCAGTCGTGGCTGGACACCGCCCGGCACGGGGCCGACGTTTCTCCGCGCACACGCCGCTGATCCGCAGGGGGAATTCTATTTCGCACTGACGCGCGAGGGGAAACCGCTGGTCCAGCCCGCGAATATTTTCTCCGACTGCTTCGCGGCGATGGGCTTCAGCCAGTACGCACTCGCCTCGGGAGACGACGGAAGCCAGGGAGTTGAGCCTCTCGATCTTCGAGAAGATCCTCCGCCGGCGCGACGACCCCAAAGGGAAGTTTTCCAAGGCCGTTCCCGGCACGCGGCCGATGCGGTCGTTCTCGCTCCCCATGATCCTGCTCAACCTGACGCTCGAGCTGGAGTGGATCCTGGGCCCGGAGCGTACCCTGACGATGCTCGAGCGGCTGCTCGACGAGGTGTTCCGCCTCTTCCACGATCGAGGAGCGCAACCTGTTCTTCGAGCACGTCGCCCCCGACGGGAGCCATCCGGACACGTTCGACGGACGGCTGATCAACCCCGGGCACGGCATCGAGGCCACCTGGTTCGTCATGGACGCGGCCCGAAAGGTCGGTCGGCCGGATCTGGTGGAGAAGGCCCTCGCCATACTGTTCAGCACGCTGAGCTTCGGCTGGGACCAACGGGACGGGGGGATCTTCTACTTCCTGGACGCACGCGGGAAGCCTCCACAGCAGCTGGAATGGGACCAGAAACTCTGGTGGGTCCACAGCGAGGCGCTTGTCGCCCTCGCCATGGCCTGGTCCCTGACGCGAAGCGCCGAAAGTGAACAGTGGTTCCAGCGCGTGCACGACTATACCTGGAGCCGGTTCCCCGACCCTGAACACGGAGAATGGTTCGGGTACCTGAACAGGCGCGGTGAGGTTCTCATCCCGCTCAAAGGTGGAAAGTGGAAGGGCTGTTTTCACGTCCCGCGGACCCTGTTCCGCGTGTGGCGGATCTTCGAGGCATCATCGGGGGAGCGATCGGCATGACATCGGTCCAACTTGGCGACTCGACCTACGGGACGCTGCGGACGAACCCGTTCCGGCTGGCGGTGCTCCCGTGGGGGGCCACGGAGGCCCACAACTATCACCTTCCGTACGGGACCGACAACATCGAGACCCAGTGGATCGCCGCCGAAGCGGCGACGCTGGCCAACGCCCGCGGAGCGGGCGCGCTGGTTCTGCCGATCGTTCCGTTCGGGGTCAACACCGGACAGCTCTCCATCCCGTGGACGATCAACATGAACCCCAGCACGCAGACGGCGCTCCTGAAGGACGTGCTCGTCTCCCTCGAGCATCAGGGGATCGGCAGGCTCGTCGTCCTCAATGGCCACGGCGGGAACGACTTCCGGCAGATGATCCGTGAGCTGCAGCCGGGGCACAAGGTCCTCATGGCGACGGTGAACTGGTACCGGTGCGTCCCGCTGAAGGAGTTCTTCGACCATCCCGGCGACCACGCGGACGAGATGGAGACCAGCGTGATGTTGCACATCGCGCCGCACCTGGTCCGGCCGCTGAGCGAGGCGGGGAGCGGCGCTTCGCGCTCTCCCTCCCTGCAGGGATTCCGCGAAGGGTGGGCCTGGACTCCGCGCGACTGGAAGCTGGCCTCTGAGGATACCGGCGTCGGCGATCCCCGGGCCGCGACCGCGGAGAAAGGGAAACGATATCTGGACGCCGTCGTCGGCAAGATCGCCGTATTCCTGGCGGAATTCGCCCGGACCACTCCCGAACAGCTCTATACGTGACATCCGTGCGCGGTTCGCGCTAAACTTCGACTCCTCCGGCCGGGTCAAATCGGGGACCACACACACATTCCACGGAGAACCGATGAAGAAGGTGCTTGTTGCAGCCGCGGCGATACTGTTCGTCGCGAGCGTGGGCTATGCCCAGATGGACAGCAGCGGGGTCGAACGGCGGGTGGAGCGGATGAAGACCGATCTCTCCCTCACCGCGGACCAGACGGCGAAGGTGCGCACGATCATGTTCGAATCCTGGGCGGAGGGTCAGAAGATCCGTGCCGCCCATCCCGACGACCCCGATGCGGCGCGTCAGGAGATGATGAAGCAGCGCGACAAGTCGGACAAGAAGATCGGGGCCTTGCTCACCGACGAGCAGAAGGTGAAATACGAGAAGATGAAGGAAGAGCGGCGGCAGAGGATGCAGCAACAGGGACCGCCACCGCAGGGACCACCCCCGCGGTAAGCCCGGCAAGGATCCATTACCAACAGACGACGCGGAGCGGCAGGCCCTGGCCGGCGCTCCGCGTTTTCGCACGGAGGGACGCCATGACATCCCCACTGATCCAGACCTACGACCGCGACGGCTATGTGATCGTCCGCGGTGCGATCGACGCGGACCTCGTGCGCGAGGCGCAGGACCACGTCCGCTGGCTGATCCAGCGCCATCCGGAGACGCGCCCGGAACAGTTCCATGCCGAGCTCGCGCGCACGGACCCCTTCTGGATCCGTCTGGTGAGCGACGACCGGCTCGTGGATATCGCCTCGCAGTTCATCGGACCGGACGTGGCCCTCTTCGCGACGCACTACATCTGCAAACCTCCGCGCACGGGACAGGCGGTCCTGTGGCACCAGGACGGGAGCTACTGGCCGCTGGACCCGATGCAGGTGGTGACCCTCTGGCTGGCGGTCTCCGATTCGACCCCCGCCAACGGCTGCATGCGGGTCATCCCGGCCACCCATCACCTCGCCCTCGACCTGGTGCAGGAGCGGACGGACGTCGAGAACGTGCTCGGATCCGCGATGCGCGCCGACCTCGTGGACGAATCGAAGGCGGTCGACGTGGCCCTTGCGGCCGGCGACCTGTCGATCCATCACCCCAATCTGATCCACGGGTCCGAAGCCAACCGGTCCGATCTGTGGCGTATGGGCCTGACGATCCGCTACATCCCCACCTCGACGCGGATCCTGAAGGATGTCGGAGCTCCGTTCCTGCTGCGCGGCCGCGCGGTCCCGGGGATCAATACGTATCTCCCGCGCCCCGTGTACGTCCCGGGGGAACACATGCCGTTCCGCGGTTCCGAGGCGTGGCGGGCATAAGACCTCCTTGCATCGGGGCCGGAATTTTCGTACTTGAAGGGATACGTTCTCTTCCCGTCCACTCACCTGCCGGTACACCATGGAGCATCGATCGGCGCAGTCCGCCCGCGAGGGGGACCCACGGTTCGCGGTCCTGCTGACCATCGCCGCAGCTCTCGGCGGCCTGCTGTTCGGTTACGACACCGCGGTCATTTCCGGGGCGATCGGATTCCTGCGAACGCACTTCGGCCTCGACGCGGCCCAGACAGGATGGGCCGCCTCGAGCGCCCTTGTCGGGTGCATCGTCGGAGCGGCCGGTGCCGGAGAGATCAGCGACCGTCTGGGACGGAAGATGGCACTGCTGCTGGCGGCGGTCCTCTATTTCGTCTCCGCCGTCTGGTCTGCCCTCCCCGCAAGCCTGACGGAGTTCGCCATCGCGCGGATCCTCGGCGGCGTGGGGGTCGGCATCGCCTCCATCGTCTCCCCTCTCTACATCGCCGAGATCTCCCCCGCTTCCATGCGGGGAAAACTCGTCTCCTACAACCAGATGGCGATCGTCCTCGGCATCCTGGTGGTCTACTTCGTCAACTACTACATCGCCGGGCTCGGCGACGAGGCCTGGAACGTCACCTCCGGATGGCGATGGATGTTCGCCTCGGAGGCCTTCCCCGCCGTGCTGTTCTTCGTCCTGATGCTGTTCGTCCCTGAAAGTCCACGATACCTGGTCGGGCGCGGGAGGCCGGACCGGGCATTGGCCCTGCTCTCGCGCATCAACGGCCCACAGGCCGCGGAGGCCGAACTCGAGGCGATCCGGGAGACCGTGACCGGAACGGCAGATTCCGCCGCCCAGCTCCTGAAGCCGGGCCTCCGCCGTGTCCTGGTCATCGGCATCGCCCTGGCGATCCTGCAGCAGATCACCGGCATCAACGTGTTCATGTACTACGCCCCGGAGATCTTCAAGCAGCTCGGCTCGGGGACCGACACGGCTCTGCTCCAGACCGTGGTGATCGGCGCGTGCAACGTCGCCTTCACCGTTGTGGCGATCCGGACGGTGGACCGCCTGGGCCGACGGCCGCTGATGATCATCGGCGCAACGGGCATGGGCATCTCCCTGACCGGCCTCGGGTTCGCCGCGTACACGGGAACCACGCAGCTCTGGGTGCTCGCATTCATCCTCGGCTATATCGCCTCCTTTGCCATGTCCCTCGGTCCGGTGGTCTGGGTCATCCTGTCGGAGATCTTCCCCAACAGGATCCGCGGACGGGCCATGTCCATCGCGGTCCTGATCCTGTGGGCCTCCAACTACCTGATCTCGCAGACATTCCCGATGATCAACGAGGACCCCTGGCTGGTGGCGACGTTCCACCACGCGTTCCCTTTCTGGCTGTACGCCGTGTTCTGCGTCGTCCTGATCTGCGTCATGGTCTTTTTCGTGCCGGAGACGAAAGGACGCTCTCTCGAGGAGATCGAACGTTCCTGGGAGCGCCGGTAGCACTCTGCATCCGGCCTCCTTCCGCCCGGCGCGGCGAATGGGCTGGATCCCCGTGATCATCAGAACCGTTCCATCACACTACGCACCCCCGGAGGTATCGCCGATGAAATCCACCCTGTACCTGATCCTCGCAGTCGCCCTGTGTCTCCCCGCGTTCGCCGGAGAACCGGGCCCGATCGACAAGGCCGCCCTCGCGGCGGAAGTGCGCGCCGAATTCCTTCACGCATGGAATTCCTACAAGCAGTACGCCTGGGACCACGACGGCCTGCGCCCGCTGAGCAAGACCTTCTATGACTGGTATTCCGTCCCGTTCTACCTGACGCCGCTCGATGCGCTGGATACCATGATCCTGATGGGACTGAAGGAGGAGGCTGACAGCACCCGGGAGTACGTGGCCCGGAACCTCTCCTTCGACAAGGACGTCTACGTGAAGCATTTCGAGTTCACCATCCGCGCCCTGGGGGGGCTGCTCTCCTGCTACCAGCTGACCGGCGACCAGAGGCTCCTCGCCCTGGCCGACGACCTGGGGAGCCGGATGCTCAAGGCCTTCCGCTCTCCCACAGGATTCCCGTATGTCGACGTCAACCTGAAGACCGGACAGTGCCGCGGCACCCAGACCAACCCCGGCGAGATCGGCACACTGCTGGTCGAATACGGGACGCTCGCGAAACTGACCGGCAAGGAAGAGTACTACCGGATCCCCAAAGAGGCCTTCCTGAAGGTGTTCCGGCTCCGTTCGCCGATCGGCCTGGTCGGCGACAGGATCGACGTCGAAACCGGCGCGTGGCTCAACACCGACAGCCACCTGAGCGCGTGCATCGATTCCTACTACGAGTACATGGTCAAATGCGCCAGGTTGTTCGGAGACCGGGATTGCCAGCGGATGTGGGATTCCAGCATCGTGGCCGTCAATCGCTATCTGGTCGACAGCACCTCCACGGGATACTGGTACGGCCACGCCGACATGCGCACCGGCGCCCGGACGCGCACCTGGTTCGGCGCGCTGGATGCGTTCTTCCCCGCGGTCCTGGTCCTCGCCGGGGACCTCCGCCGCGCGGCCCTGCTGCAGGAGGCCTGCTTCACCATGTGGAACAGGTACGGCATCGAGCCGGAGGATTTTGACTACGCCAAGATGGAGGCCGCACGGCCGAGGTTCTTCCTCAACCCGGAGATCATGGAATCAGCGTATTACCTCTACCGCGCCACCGGCGAAGAGCGGTACCTGGTCATGGGGAAGACGTTCTTCGAGGACCTCAAGAAATACTGCCGCGTCCCCGGAGGATATGCGGAACTGAAGAACGTCATCACCAAGGAGAAGTCGGACCGGATGGAAAGCTACTTTCTTGCCGAGACCCTGAAGTACCTCTACCTGCTCTTCGCCCCGCCGGAGACGCTGGACTTCAACACGGTCACCTTCAACACCGAGGCCCATCCGCTGCGGAGGACCTGGTGAGCGCCCCGGAACGCGCACCGGCACCGGAGGCCGAGGCCCTGCAGCTCCTGGCCATGCATCCCGGCCCTCAGCAGCTCGCCTCCTGCATCCAGTTCCTGCGACACCAGTTCGACGTGATCCAGGCGCGCATGCAGATCCTGCTCACCCTCTCGACGCTGGCGCTGACCATCACCGGATTCTCCGGACCCAAGATCGCGCAGACCAACCTCTTCGCCCGGGTCTCCATGGCGCTCGGGATCGTCTTCGTTCTCGCAGCGCTCCTGGTCCTGCTCAAGAGCGGCCTGAAGCTCCGCTGGATCAGCCAGTTCACGGAGACGGATCCGACCAGGATCCTTGCCGACATCATCCGGTACCGCGACGGCAAGACGGTCATTTACGAGAGGGCCCTCGGCCTGCTGCTGATCGGTCTGACCAGCTACGTGGCCAGCGTCGTGGCCTTCCTGATCTACAGTTGATCACCCGGTGTTCCATCGTCCACACACTACCGTACGAGCACATATGAAGCCCAGAGTCCTTCTCCCGGCGCTCCTCCTGATCGCCGCGGGAGCCGTTGCCGGCGACCAGAAACCCCTCGACCATTCCGTGTACGCCATCTGGAAAAGTATCCGTGGAGAGGTGATCTCCGCGGACGGGAAGTGGGCGGCCTACACGCTCGAACCGGGCGAAGGCGATCCGACCCTGATCATCACGAACCTGGGAACCGGAACGGCCGACACGGTCCTCCGGGGATCCGGCTGCAAGTTTTCCGACGACGGATCGTACGCGGCGTTCCTGATCAAGGCACCCTATCCCCTGCTCAAGAAGGGGCGGATCGACAAGAAGAAGGCGGACGACATGCCGAAGGATTCCCTGGGGATCCTCGCGCTCGGCGGCAACGAGATCACCCGGATCCCCAGGGTGAAGTCCTTCGCATTTCCCGAACAGTGGGGAGGCTGGATCGCGTACCAGCTCGAGAAGCCCGCTGCGGCCGACAGCACCCGGAAAGGAAAGAAGGACTCGGCGACCGGCACCGATGCCCCGGACGATGACCAGGCCAAGAAGGACGATCGGGGAACCCCCGTCATCCTGCGGGAACTGAAGACCGGAAAGGAATGGCAGTTCCGCTTCGCGGACGAGTACGTGTTCTCGAAGACCGGCGGACGGTTCCTGGTCTCCACGACGAGCGGGGACTCCGCATCGGTGCCGGGCGTCTTCACGTTCGACACCGGGACCTCACGGCTCGACACCCTCTCCATCGGCAGAGGGAAATACACACAGATCGCCCTCGACGAAGCTGGAACGCAGGCCGCGTTTCTCGCCGACCGCGACACCTCGAAAGCGAAGCAACGGTACTTCACCCTGCACTGGTGGACCGCAGGACAGGACAGTGCGGTTCGGGTGGTGGACACGCTCACGGCCGGGATGAAACCCCGCTGGACGGTCAGCGAGAACGGCGATGTCAGATTCTCCCGCAACGGCAGGCGGGTCTTCTTCGGAACCGCCCCCGTGCCGGTCCCCGACGACACCACCTTCAACGACGAGGAGACCGCCCAGCTCGACGTCTGGCACTGGCAGGATCTCACGATGCAGCCGGAGCAGCTGAAGAACCTCGACAAAGAGAAGAAGCGAACCTATGCGGCGGTCTGGCACGTCGATCGCCGGGCATTCGTTCAGCTGGGCGACCAGCTCCTGCCCGACTGTGGAGCCCGGAAACCGTGGCGATGCGGACGTTGCGATGGCCACTTCCGATCTCCCGTATCAGCGCGAACGGATGTGGACCGGGGTCACCGCCCAGGACGTCTACATGGTGGACCTCTTCACAGGCACCAGGATCAGGCTGCTCGAGAAGATCCGCGGCCCTGTCACGCTCTCGCCCGCCGCGAAATTCGTCGCCTACTACGATCATCGCAAGCGGCACTGGTTCGCTGTCAATGCCGCCACGCTCCGGGCCGTCCAGGTGTCGAAAGACATCACGGTGCCGCTCTACGACGAACTGGACGACCATCCGGACGATCCCGGCCCGCACGGGCAGGCGGGCTGGACCGAGGGAGACCGCCGGTTCCTTGTCTACGACCGGTACGACCTCTGGTCCACCGATCCCTCAGGGAAAGAGCCTTCGGTCAACGTGACGGCAGGCGGCGGGCGTAAGGCCACGACCCGATACCGCACCCTGCGCCTCGATCCGGAGGAACGGTTCCTGAAGGAGGACGCCCCGGTGCTGGTCCGCACGTTCCGTGAGAAGGACAAGCAGACAGGGTACGCCTTCGCCTCGGTGGGCGTCCCTTCGTCGCCGCGGCAGATCATCGGCGGCCCGTATCAGTTCGGCACGCCCCAGAAGGCGCGCAAGGACAGCACGATGATATTCACCCGGGGGAATTTCCAGGAATTCCCCGACCTGTTCGCAAGCGATCCGGGATTCGCCAGCCCGCGCAGGATCTCCACCGCCAACGCCCAGCAGTCCGAGTACCGATGGGGAACCGTCGAGCTGATCTCCTGGAAACCTGCGGACGGCAAGCCGCTCGAAGGGTTGCTCTTCAAGCCGGCACAATTCGACCCGCACAAGAAATACCCGATGATCGTCTACTACTATGAGCGGGACTCGGAGCTGCTCCACCAGCATCGCCCCCCCACACCGAGCCGTTCGACGGTGAACCCCTCGTTCTACGCGAGCCGGGGATACGTGGTGTTCATCCCGGATATTCGCTACCGGGTGGGCCATCCTGGCAAGAGCGCGCTGGACGCGATCATCTCCGGAACGAACGCCGTTCTGGCCCGTGGGTTCGTGGACAAGCAGCGAATGGGACTGCAGGGACAGAGCTGGGGAGGGTACCAGACGGCCTATCTGGTCACCCAGACGCCGATGTTTCGCGCCGCGATGGCGGGAGCGCCGGTGGCCAACATGACCAGCGCGTACGGCGGGATCCGCTGGGAAAGCGGCTGGAGCCGCGCGTGGCAGTATGAGAAGGCGCAGAGCCGCATCGGCGGGACGCTCTGGGACGCGACGCCGCTGTACATCGAGAACTCCCCGCTCTTCTTCGCCCCGAAGGTCACCACGCCGCTGCTGATCATGCACAACGATGCGGATGGCGCCGTGCCGTGGTACCAGGGGATCGAGCTCTTCAGCGCCCTGCGTCGCCTCAACAAGCCGGTCTGGATGCTCACCTACAACAACGAAGAGCACAACCTGACGAAGTGGAAGAACCGGAAAGACCTGTCGGTGCGCCTGGCGCAGTTCTTCGACCACTATCTGCAGGGCGAACCGATGCCGGAGTGGATGGCGAAGGGACGCAAAGCCCTCGATAAACAGAAAACGATGTCTACGGGTCTGGGCCGGTAGCGGAGGCGGGGGTCCGCCGCGAGTTCGACCTCTCGCGCGGATCTCCCCGTCATCGCAGTTCCAGCTCGAACCGGTCCACGCCGTGGTACCCCTTCGTCACCACCTGGTCACCCTTGAACACCGCCCAGGAGGGGAGCGGCGTGTACTTCTTCGTCATCTGGTGGCTCTGGAGGGCGCTGTTGCCGATGAACAGGTGCAGCAGCTTCTGCGTATTGTACGGGTTCGGATAGACCACGTAGAGGCCGTCGTCCGGATCCGCGTATGTCTTCCCCCGCCAGCGGAACCAGTTCTTCCCTACCGCCAGCTCGAGGCGGTCCAGCAGCCCGGAGAGGCAGGAGTTGTCGGCCGGTCCACCGATCAGGACCAGGTCGCCTGAGGCACGCTCCGCCGCGCCGATCTCGTTGTCCTGCTTCACCGGCAGCAGGTCCTCCGTGAACTGATCGGCAAGCACGGTCTGGAACCTGAGCGCGGCCGTGTGGTTCGCTTCGGTCTGCCGCGAGGTCCCGTAGACGATCGTCGTGTGCTTGAAGTCGTCGAACAGGTTTGAGAACGTGAAGTAGTCCGGGCGTGACGCAGGGATGTCGCCTCCGGCATTGAAGACCACCCTGACCGGCTTGCTGTCGACCTCGAGCGTCACCTGCTGCTGCGCCCCGCTGCACTCGATCAGCTTCCAGCGAACATCCTTCTCCGTCTCGATCGCCACCGTGGTGAAAAAATGGTACGGCTCCGCCCCCTGCTTCACGGTCAGCGTGACCGTGTAGGAGGATCCGGCCCCGGTGACCGCCGCCGCCACGGCGGGTGCGGGGAAGTCCCCCCGATCGACCCACTGCCGGACGAACGGCTCCAGCGTCTTCTTGGAGACCTCCTCCGCCCGGCTGATGATCTTCGCGGTGGCGACCGGCTTCCCGTCAAACTGTCCATGGATGCCGTTCATCACCTGGGAGAAGACCTGGTTGCCGAGCATCAGCCGGAGCTGGTGCAGGGCGAAGGTCCCGCGGATCCGCGGAACCAGGTACGGACCGAAGAGGTCGTATCTCCGCGTGGCTGCCGACGGCGCAAGCAGTCCCTCGTTCTGCGTGACGTACTGCAGCCGGCAACTCGATTCGGTCAGCTGGTCCCGGAGGGCCGCCATCGCCTTCGACTGGTCGGCCGGAAGGGCGGACATCATCTGCCAGTAGGCCGCCGTCGCGCTGACGAACCAGTTGTCCGCGTCGGTGGCGGGATAGACGGTGTTGCTCCAGAGCAGCTTCTTCGGGAACTGGTACAGCTCCTTCGCGTCAAAAACGAGCGCCTCTTTCGCCGCCGGCGGCTCCTGCGCCGGCCGCATGGCCTTGAGCTTTTCCGACCACGTACACCGGGTTGAACGTCGACCAGCCGAGGGTCAGGTGGGGGATGGCGCCCGGCAGGTCCGGCATCAGCCTTCCGTTCTTCTCCACCAGCTTCTCGCGCAGGGTCACCTTCCCGTAGTGCGCCATGAACATCATCTGCGACGCCATCTCGCTGGTGGTGACCTTTCCGTCACACGCATGCGGGCGGTTCAGCGGAGAGGTGGAGAGGGCGTTCACGGCGCTGATCGCGTCGATCCTCCCCTTCTCCCTCCGGTAGTAGTCCAGGAAGGCCACGTCCCGGTTCACCGGCCCGAACACCACGTCGACCGGCGCATTCGACGGATCGGCGACATATTCTTTCCGCACCTCCGGATCCTTCGCGTTGTTGACGCTCCAGAGGAACCCCTCGGTATCGCCCGGGAAGTCCTTCTTCCGGCTCCGCCACACTTTGGACTTTTCGGTGCCGAGGAGCAGGATCGCCGTCTCGTTGTTCTTCGCGTCGCCGATGAGCCAGTCGTTCGTGTAGAGGCCGTTGTTGTCCTGTGGAGAGGATCTTGACGACGTCGTCGATGCTGGAACCGTACTGGGCGGCCTTGCGGATGCGGGAGGACTGCGGCGTGCCGTCGATGTTGAACGGGGTTTGCATGACCGTCGTCTCCCCGATCATGATGCCGGCGTCGTTGAGGTAGAAATCCGCCCCCGAGTGGATCCCTCCCGGGAAGGTCTGATACACGAGCCGGTGTCCCGCGCTGGGGACCACATCGCAGATCACGTCCCAGTGGACCCCGGTGTAACCGTTCCACATGAACAACTGTCCGAACACGATCCCGCCGTCCGGGGTCGCTGGCCCGTTCGCCAGAAAGGAGGAGCACTTGTGCAGCCGCTCCGCGGCGTTGGCCTCCTCCTCATCGGCGCGAAAGCTCCGCCCCGACAGGACGTCCCGGCGTCTTGGCCAGCGCTCCGCCGAGCTGCCCCAGGTCCACGGCGGAGTTCACGGTGACCACGTCGAGGTGGTCCAGCGGCCGGCCGCTCATCTGGGCTCCCGCTTTGGCGGCACCGTCGGCGATGCCGCGCATTTCGATGAGATACTCCTCGTCGTATTTCCGGAACATGAGGGCGTCGGTCAGCGTCCGCAGCTCGTTCCAGCCGCTCCGCGGATTGTCGCCGTTCTGCCGTATGGCCAGCTTCTCGATGTACGCGGCCAGCTCCTGCGCGAGCAGGGTGCCGTACTGGTAGCCGCGCTGATAGGGATCCCCTTCGATATGCACGAAGGTCCATCCGCGGTCGGTGTACCTGAACGCCGGGCCGAACCAGCGCACCGTCGAGGGAGGGATGACCTCCGCGAGATCCTCCACCTCTTCCAGCCGAACGTCATCGAACCAGGCCGCACCGGTGGCCTTGCCGTTGAACCCCAGGTGGAGCCGCACCCGGTCATTTGCGGTCGTCGCGAAAAAGAGCACCTGCAGCTGCTGCCACTCGCGGGTTGCCCCGGCGGACGGGGACGAGTTGGTGAATGGGAATGACCCCATGCTGAGCGTGACCGGCAGAGCGGTCGGGTACCTGCTCGTCGGGTCGGCAAAGGCGTCCTTCGTCCGCACCCAGGCGCTGAGCCTGTACAGGCGGCCGACGCGGAGCACGACCGGAGCGGAGGCGAAGGTCGCCGAACCGGCGGCTCCGAACGAGACCGAGAAGCTGGCCTGGCCGGAATGCTTCACGGCCGCATCGAGCCCCGCGGTCATCCCCTTGCCGCCCCCGGATTCCAGTGACCACTGCGCGGGGAGCCCGCCTTCAGCGGCTTTGTCCAACCCCGCGTTGGCGACCGGGATCTCCTGCGCGCGGAGTCCGGAGACCGCCCACACCAACGCCACTCCCACCGCAACGACTCGCACACGTCTGCGTGTATCCATGCATTGCCCCTCGACTGGTCAGTACGGATAGAAAAGGAAGAACGCCAGCGACAGCGCCGACAGCACCCACATGCCGGGCCGGACCGCACGAGCCTGTCCGGCCACCACCTTGAACGCCGGGAACGCCACGAAACCGGCGGTCATCCCGATGCCGATGTTGTAGGTGAAACTCATCAGGATGATGATCACGAACACCGGAACGACCTCCGACAGGTCGTCGAACTTCAGGCGGCCGATCGGCGAGAACATCAACAGGCCCACCACGATCAGCGCGGGACCGTAGGCGAACGCCGGGATCGCGGTGAGGACCGGCGCGAAAAAGAGCGCAAGAAGGAACAGCACGGCGGTCACCACAGCGGTCATCCCCGTTCTCCCGCCGGCTTCGATCCCTGTGGCGGACTCGATGTACGCTCCGGTCGTGGTGGTGCCGAGCAGGGCCGCCAGCGTGGTCCCCAGCGCGTCACAGAGCATTGGCTTCTCGATCTCGGGGAGGTTCCCTTTGCTGTCCAGCATCCCCGCCTTCATCCCCAGGGCGATCAGGGTGCCGAGCGTGTCCACGAAGTCCATCACGAAGATGGTCAGGATGACCGCGAAGAAGCTCCAGCTCAGCGCCCCGCGGACGTCCAGCTGCAGGAAGACCGGAGAGATGTCCGGGGGAAGACTCACCCAGCGATCCGGGATCTGCGCGGCCCCCGCCAGGGCGCCTGCGGCCGCCGTGATCACGATCCCCAGCAACAACGCCCCCTTCACCCGCCGTACGAGCAGCATCCCCGTCAGCAGGAGACCGAAGATGGCCAGCAGGACCGGAAGCTGGTGGAAGTCCCCCACGTGGACGGGCGCGCCCGGAACCCCGAGCCGGACGATGCCGGTCTCGTTCAGGCCGATGAATGTCAGGAACAGCCCCACACCCACAGTGAAACCGATCTTGAGCGACTCGGGGATCGCGTCGGCCAGCCAGGAACGGACCCGCAGGACGGTGAGCAGGGTGAAGAGCACTCCGCCCAGGAAGATGGCCCCGAGGGCGGTCTGCCAGCTGAACCCCATGACCTTCACCACCGTGTAGGCGACGAACGCATTCTCTCCCATATAGGGCGCGATGGCGAAGGGGCGTTTCGCATAGACCCCCATCGCCAGGGTTCCGAAGAACGCGCTGAGGATCGTGGCGACCATCGACGGCCCGAAGGGGATCCCGGCGGCTTCGAGGATCTTCGGGTTGACGATGATGATGTACGCCATCGTGACGAACGTGGTCACGCCGGCCATGACCTCGGTTTTGAGGTCCGTGCCGTGCCGGTCGAAGTCAAAGTATCGCGCGAGCGGGTCCATGCGGTCAAGGGCTGGTGCGGACGAGAGGGGACGGAAGACCTCCCGTGATCGGCCGCGACGCGTTCAATGTAGCGAGAAGCGGGCTGATTTCAAAACCTTTGCTCTTTCGGCGGTTTCTCTCTACATTTCGGACAGAGGAGGCTCGTATGAAAACCTCTGAAGCCGTCAGGATCCGTAAAGAGGCATCGCGCCTTCTGAAACTCGCCCGCATCAGGACCACGCGCAGGGAACTGTCGGAGATGGAAGTGGTGGACTTCGGCCTCAACGACATCCGGTCGATCGGACTGGAGCTGATCGTGTACGAGAACAACGACCGTTACTGCGCCAAGGAACTGATCCTCCTCCCCCGGCAGACCTGTCCGGAGCACCGCCACCCGCCGCTGTCTGCGTCCGACCCCGGCAAGAGGGAGACCTTCCGGTGCCGCTGGGGAACCGCTTACCTGTACGTTCCCGGCACGCCGGTCGCGAAGGCGAAAGCACGGCTTCCCAGGGTCCACCGGCCCCACTTCACCGTGTGGCACGAGATCGTCCTCCGTCCGGGGGACCAGCACACGCTCGAACCCGGTACCTCTCACTGGTTCCAGGCCGGACCGGCCGGCGCTGTGGTCTCGGAATTCTCCTCCACCAGCGTCGACGAATCCGACTTGTTCACCGACCCCCGCATTCGCAGGACTCCAACGTACGAATGACCTCCAAACAGCGATTCCGCGCAGCCCTCGAACGGCGGCCCCTGGACCGTCTGCCGGTCACCACCCATCACCTGATGCCGTTCTTTCTTTCCCGCTATATGAACGGCATCTCGAACGACGAGTTCTTTGAAACGATGGGGATGGACCCGATCCGATGGATCATGGCCTATCGGCCGGACGAGGCCCGCGGGGACCGCTACGATCCCATCCACCGGCCGGGCACCCTCGAGGCCCGCAGGGTCGTCTCCGACCGCTGGCGGATCGTCGAAGAAGAGGTGGCGGACCCACAGTACAAGACGGTCCGCTACTCGTTTGTCACCCCCCGAGGGACCCTGACCACCGTGCTCCAGAGCAACGAGCACACCTCCTGGGTGGCCGAGCGGCTGGTCAAACAGCGAACGGATGTGGATCTGATCGCCGAGTTCGCACCCGTGGCGCTATGCGACGTGGCCGCGGTCAACCGGGCGGCGGACGACTACGGTGATCGCGGGATGATCCGCGGGCATATCGCGACGTTCGACGTGTACGGCCAGCCCGGGTGCTGGCAGGACGCTTCGGTCCTCTTCGGGATCGAGGACCTGATCATGGCGACCTACGAAGACCCCTCCTGGGTCCACCAGTTCCTCGGGATCCTGCGGGATCGGAAAGCCGTCTACATACGCTCCCTCGCCGGCGCGCGGTACGACCTGCTGGAACTCGGCGGCGGGGACGCCTCCACCACGGTGATCTCCCCGAAGATCTTCGGCAGCTACGTCGCGCCGTACGACGCGGAGTTGATCGCGCTGGCCCACGAAGCCGGACAGAAGATCGTCTACCATACCTGCGGCGGGATGATGCCGATCCTCGAGCAGATCGCCGACACCGGGACCGACGCCATGGAAACGTTCACTCCTGCAGAAATGGGGGGCGATACGGACCTGCGCGAGGCGAAACGGAGGATCGGCGGCAGGGTCTGCATGATCGGCGGGTTCGACCAGTTCCACTACTTCAAGGGGTGCACGGAGGAGGAGACGCGGCAGCGGGTGCGGGAGTGTTTCGCGGCCGCCGGCGAAGGAGGAGGGTATATTCTCTCCCCTTCAGACCACTTCTTCGACGCGGACGTGCCGCTCCTTCGGGCATTCGCCGACGAGGCCCGGAGGTGCGTCTACCGCGCTCAGTGATCACACGGTGGAGCGCCCTCGATCCGCGCCGCTCCGAGCAGCTTCTCCGTCAACCGGTCCGGGTGATGGATCAGCGCCGGCAGGCACTGGGGACAGATGAAGGCTTCCCTCCCCGCCACTCGGAGTACCACCACCGGAAAATCCTGTTCGGATCTGCCGCAGTTCAGACATGTCGCGGTCTGTTTCTCCGTCATCGCTCTTCTCCTCGTTCCGATGTCTTTGCTGTCCGTCCCCTGCTTCGCATCCATCAATCGTTGGGCCCGTACTGAGGAACCTGTCCCCGGAAATGCTGGTACAACGGGGAGTTCAGGTTCTGGAATCGCCGCTGGTATTCCTCCCGGGAGATCATGTTCTGCCAGAACCCTGTCAGCATGGCCAGGCCGGTGACCGCGACAAAGATCCCCGCCACCAGAGTCCCGAACACCCAGGATGGAACCGCCGGGCCGTTCTTCCGCTGGCGGACGGTCAGCGTCTCCTTCACGGGACAGGCCTCGACACACCGGTAACACCCCGTACACTCGTCGCTCCAGACGCGCACCACCTTGTGCACCGCGATCCGCGACGGACACGCCCTGGTGCAGAGCGCGCAATCGATGCACTTCTGCGCATCGCGGGTGACCTTCAGCGGACTGAGCCAGCTCAACGCCCCCAGCAATGCCCCGTAGGGACAGAGGAACCGGCACCAGAAGTTCTGGATGACCATCGAGAGCACGATCAGCGCCGTGATGGTCCAGAAGGCGAACGCCCCGATCTCCGCGAAGAACAGATACATCTTGACGTCCGCCATCTTGTTGTACGGACTGTAGATGAACCCCGCCAGCTCCTGCTGACTCATGGCGACGATCGACCAGACGAAGAACCCCAGGAGGAGGTACTTCAGCGATCGGAGCGGGTAATCCAGCCATCGGGGGAGTTCGAGGTTCCTGCGGAAGATCTTCCTGCCCAGCATCCAGAGGGCTTCGCTCAGGGTCCCGACCGGACAGAGCCAGCTGCAGAACGCCTTCTTGAGGAGCAGACTCACCCCGACAACGGCGAACAGGATGACCATGCCGGAGGGATGGACGCCGTTGACGATCCCCGTTTGCAGCCAGTACATCACGCCCATGAGTGCGCTGATCGGGAGAAACCCCTCCACGCCCGGAGGCCGGGGAACATATGCTCCGCCTGACTGGCCCCAGCGGACGAACAGGTGGAATTCTATACCGATCCAGACACAGAGCAGCACGAACGCCAGCTGAACCGTCGAACGCAGGAACTGCGAATCCTCCCGCAGTCTCAACAACAGCTTTCCATACCAGGTCGGGACCGCAGAGAGGTTCACCGGTCTCCGGCGCATTCCCGGCGGGATCTTCTTGACGCGCCGGTTCGGCCCGGCGGCGGCGTGCCTCCCACCGCCGGCATCCTTCCCGGACGCGACCGATGCCGGATCTCTCTGCTGCACGCTCACGGTTTCGCCCCCCACGTCAAATCCTCTCATGGATCCTCACCCCTCCTTCCGTGGCACCCTGCGCTTCCCCGCGTCGATCACGATCGGTACTCCGGCTTCTTCATGTCCCGCGCCATCTGGCCGACGTTCCTGGAGGCGAGCATGGAGTGGACGTTCTCCCGGATGGACGACCAGCGGTCGTGGACCGAACAGGGATGTTCGCCCGAGCACTGCGCGAAACCGAGGGCGCAGGTCGTCATCAGTGCCGGTCCATCGATCGCCTCCACGATCTGGAGCAACGTGATCTCCCGCGCCGGGAGCGCGAGGGCGAATCCCCCCCGCGGTCCCTTCGACGAGACCAGCATTCCCTTCCGGGTGAGCCCCTGGAGGATCTTGGCCAGGAAGTGATACGGAAGGCCGAGTCTCTTCACCAGTTCACGGATGGAGACCAGCTCGCCCGCAGGTTGAAGTGCCAGGTAGAGCACGGCCCGCAGGGCGTACTCGCATTGTCGGCTGAATATCAGGCTCATAGGTTCTTTTTCAGACTGAATACTCTGAATATACCGCCGAAAAGGCATATTGTCAAGTCCGGCCGCTCACGACCGTCGTGAGAAACCCACGCAGGAAGGGTCAGCGGAACCAGGAGAAAACCCGCCGTGGTCCCGACGCTGCAGACGAGGGCGAATGCTGATGCGTGAAACGCAACCGGAACGTCCACGGCCATGGAGACAAGAGCGAACGGCGCCAGCGACCCGATCAGAAGCACCCAGCTGCCGAACAGCTCCTCCAGCCGGGCAGTCAATGTGCCGGGCAGAGGCGCAGGGTTCATGGCCCCCGCCTCCCCGCCGGTGAACAACGAGATCCCTGCCGCTCCACAGGCGATCATCACCGCTCCGAAAGCGCACAACTCCCACACGCCTCCCGGAAGCGGAACCAGCACCACCGCAAGGCATGCCCCGATCCCTGCGGCAGGCAACGAGGCGGCCTGGACCAGAGCGGTTCTCAAGGAATTCCTGATGGCGGCGGCCGCGATCCCCGCAGCTGCCGCCGCAAGGACCACGCCCCATCCAAGGGCGGAGATCAGGCCGGAAGACCCTGTGTCGGATCCCCCGCCTATCACCAGACGGCATCCCGGAGGGATCGGGAAGCTGCCGCAGTATCCGGCCAGGATCTCGCGCGCGACCTCCGCGGGAGCGTCGACCACACAACTGATCCGCCGGACATACTCGCGCTGCTCGCGCTCGATCGCAGAAGAAACCTCCACTTCGCGTAGCTCCACGACATCCTTGAGCGCAACGGCCGCGCCGCCCGGACCGCGTCCCGCAGGTTCCAGCGTGTCACCAACGCTTTCCTCCACTTTCACCAGAACCGGTCGTCCATCCCGGTCCGTCCCCCACACGCGCGATACGGCCGCATGGCCGAGGAACGCCTGCGCCACTGTCGGGACGGAGCGCCCGCCCGGAGTCCGGGGATCCACAACGAGGTGCAGCTCGCGCTCCCGCTCTGCAACTCCGCGTGAGGCGAGCAGATCCACGTCATGCACCCGCTGGTCCGCCTCCAGATATCTCCGGAACCCTTCGGCCGCAAGGTCCATGACCTGCCGGTCATAGCCACGGAGTTCCATGGTCAATGCCGGAAGAGCAGCCTGCCCGCTCTGGAATCCCGGACCCGTGCCGAGGACCACCACGCGGACGTTGCCGAGCCCCGCGGCGACCCCTCGCAGCGCATCGCTCACCCGGAGGGGAAGCGACGCATCGGGAGGCGTTTTCGCGAACTCCACCCTTACCGACGCCCGTTCTGCGACGATCCTCGTGACCACGCGCGCTCTCCCCTGCACGAGAGCGTGAGCCCTCGCTTCGAGGGGGGATGCCGCCACGGCAGCGGCCTCCTGGCTGCTCCCCGACGGCAGATCCACCGTCGCCTCCACGACGACCTCACGCCGATCTTCTCCCCGGTCTCCCCTCAAGCCGCTCGTGACCGCAATGTGGACGATCCCGCCAAACAACCGTTCGATCAGGGGACGGTATTCGCGGTAGAACGAGCTGCCGAAGCTGATGAGATGGAGCCGGAAGAGCGGGCTGCTGCGGGGGAGCTCGCGCGGGACCAGCCAGAGGGGGATCCCCAACATCAGCACCTGCAACCCCAGCACAACACCCCTTCGCCGCCGGCACCACGATGAGGCAGCGACCAGTGCGCGGATCAGCGCCGACGGCGCACGCGGCCGGCCGATGGCGACCGCCCGAAACGTCTCGACCGGACGCGCAAGGAATCCCGATCCACACACCGCCGCCAAACCGAAGCCGGCGTCTGCGAGCCACCCCTCCGCATCGGCGGAGAACCTCGAGAAGACGATCAGCGCGAGACCTGCGGCGGCTCCTGCCACGGTTCCGCAGAGACCCTTGGGGCCGCCGCCGGAAGCCCGGGGAAGGACCACAGTGCAGATCCAGGGGACCTGGAAGACGAAGCCCAGAACGGCTCCGCCGACCGTCGCCGGATCGAGCGACTTTCCGGCCAGAGCCAGCGCAACAAGCAGGCCCGAGATCAGGCACGCGATGATCACGATCGTGAGCATGGACGCCCGCCAGGTTCGCGAATACCACCCGGCCGCCAGCGCCGTCAACGCCCCCGAGACCGCCACCAGCCATGCTGCACCGCCGATAGCCTTCCGGTCCCGCTCCGAAGGGTCTTCAAGCACGGCCCATTGGATGCGAGAAGCGAGCGCGGGCCCGCAGGTGCGAAAGACTTCGCTCACACCATGGGCAAGCCGCAGGGGGTCCGCCTCCGGTCGCCGCCGGACCGAAAGAACGATCGCAGCGTTTCCATCGATCCTCCAGACGACCTCGGGAAGAAATACACGTTCGCGTATCCCGGCGCACTCCGCCAGTCGAAGCGGGCGGCCGTTCACCGGCGACGCAACCGGCAGCGTCCCGATCCGCGAGTCGCAGGGATGACCCAGGACCACTGCGGCGATGCCCGATGAGGACAGGTGATGTCTGACCACCGCCTCCTTCCGCGGAGTCAGGACCACCCCGCGCCGATCCTCCCCTTCGAGCCCGACCTCGGCCACGCCGGGGACTGCCAGCAATGCCGGAAGAATCGTGCGCCGCACGTCGTCCGCAGGAGGCGTACGTTCATCTCTTCCCCACACGCCGATCCGGAGAAAGTCCCCCTGCCCGAAGGATCCGCCGGAGACTCCCGTGCCGATGCGATCCACCGAGAGTCCCGTCCCCGCCCTCTGGCAATACTGAAACAGACGCTCCGCGATGGCGGCTCGAACCCGTACGAGATCTTCAGCCGCCGAGCATTCCGCACGGACGAATAGCCGTTCTCTCTGCGAGACCGTTCTCAGCGAGCGCACCCCCCGCACGGTTCGGACAAGTTCTTCGACACGGCCCGCCACCTGCCGGTCCACCGCATCCGCCGTGTAGCCCTCGGCCGCCATCGACACGTCGATCCAGGATGCGGGGCGTTCGGATCCCGGAAGCACAGCGACCAGTGGAGCACTGACGAACCCCGCGACGAGAACGATCCCCAGCACCATCCCCGCAACGAGCGGGCGTCCGGACCACGGGCAGGCGTTCATCCCGCTCTCCCGGGTCCCGCGCGCGGAAGGAGGTGCAACCGGTCGCCGGCCAGGGCGATGAGCGAGGGGATCACCGCCACGGTAGCGATCGTGGAAGCAACGAGACCCCCGGCCAGCGGGATCGCCAGCGAGCGGACCAGCACCGACCCGTTCCCCGACTGGAACAGGAGCGGGAGTACCCCCAGCACCGTGGTGAGGGATGTGACCACGATCGGACGGAGCCGCTCCAGCATTCCTTCGACGATCGCCAGTGATCCATCCTTCCCGGCCCGGATCTTCTCGGCGATCAGGTCGAGGGCGATGACCGCGTCATTGTCCACCGCCCCGACCGTAATGATCAGCCCCGCCAGAGAGAGGATGCCGAGCGGTTCCCCCCAGAGCGCAAGCGCGGCCACGGCACCCACGAACGCCAGGGGGCTGCTCGCGAGGACGATCAGGGGGAGCAGCACCGACTCGTATTCTGCGGCCAGGATCATGTACATCAGCACCACCGAGAGGAAGATCGCCAGCACGGCGCTGCCGGCCGAATCCGCCGCCTCCCTGCTGAGCACTCCCACGCGGACCGTCGCCCCCGGGGGGAGAGCCACTCGTTCGAGGACCGGGGCGAGATCGGACACGACGTCCGCCGCAGCCCGGCCGGCGGCGTTGGCCGTCACCAGGTGCACCCTGCGCCCGTCCTCGCGGCAGAGTTCGGCGGAGTGCGTGCGCCATCCGGCCCGAGCGAGCGATCCCATCGCCATCATGCGGCCGTCCGCAGCGATCCGGCCTCGCAGTGTGGTTTCCACGTTCGATTTCGACGAACCGCAGCCCACCGTCAGGCGGACCGGGAGGGAGCCCCCTTCGTGCTGCAGCAGAAAGGCACCATTGCGGAATGAAGCGATCGCCGCCTCCACTCTGTGGAGCGGCACGCCGTGCTGAGCGGCCGCCTCCGGATCGGCGAGGATCACCTGCTCGTCGACTCGTGACGTGCCGGCATAAGCGATATCGGCGACCCCGCGTACTGAGGCGACGGCATCGAGGAGTTCCGACGAGCGCCTGCTCCAGTCGTCCTCCTGCAGGCCCGTGATCCTGACGGCGATCCCCCGGCTTCCGAATTCCAGCAGGCGGTCGAAGGGTGTGGCCTGCGGACCAACGGCCGTGCGAAGTCCGGTGACCTGACCCTCCATGACCTTTGTCCACGAACGGATCCGTTCCTGGAGCGGCCGTATGTCCTCCCCGGCGTCGGATTCGATGGACGCCACCACCCGGGAAGCTGAAGCACCCTCCGCCGCCCACGAGTCCGCCTCCTCCAGTGTCCCGGATTCGAGGCGCACCCCTGTCACCCCCCGCAGGCTGAGCAGCTTGCGTTCGAAGGACTGCACGTGTCGTCCGAGCTCATCCTTCGGAGTCGCCGGCGGGAAATCCACGGTGACGGTCAGCGACGTATCATCCATCACCGGCGTCCCCCCCGTGGGCAGGAATGCCGCGTAGACCACAGCGGCAGCCATCACCGACCCGGAGATCCCGACGACAAGGACCCTCCGCCGTATCGCCCAGCGGAGGTACTTCGTGAGCCAACGGACAGGCGGGCCCTGACGGCACAGATCCGGTTCGTATGCCCCCCGTCCATGGAAACCGGTCGACAAGCACGGGGACCAGCGTCGTCGCCACAAGCAGGGAGACCAGGAGGGAGACGGTCATCGCCACCGCCATCTGGCCGAACAGCTGGCGCCCGACCCCGTCGAGCGTCAGCACCGGAAGAAAGACCGCGACGTTTGTCGCGGTAGAAACCGCAGCGGGGACGCCGATCCGCGCGGCTCCTTCCAGGACCGCCCGGTGCGCGGGGAGCCCCCGTTCCACCGAGCGCCGGATGTTCTCCACGACGATCACCGCATTGTCGCCCAGCATCCCGATCCCCAGCGCCAGTCCGGCCAGTGAAATGACGTTGAGGTGGATCCCGAGCAGGTGCAATACGAACAGTGTCGCCAGCACGCAGACCGGATAGGAGACCCCCACGACCAACGGGTCACGCCAGTTCCGGAGGACCAGAAAGAAGATGCCGAACGAACAGCCCGGCGCCGAGCAGACCCGCCTCGATGACCTCTGCAGCCGTCCGGCGGATATACGCCGTTCGGTCCGCAACGACGGAGAACTCCAGGTCAGGGAACTCCCCCTGCAGGCGCCGCACCTCCTCTCGCACCCTTTCCGCGGTCGCGATCGCGTTCGCAGCGGGGATCCTTGATGATCCTCAGCTCCACGACCTCGCGTCCGGCAACCCGTATACGCCCTGCAGGTTCGGTCACCGACCACTCCACGCGCGCCAGCTCTCCGAGACGGACGGCAGGCGCTCCCCCGACCCTCGGAGCAGGAGATCCCTCAGCGCCTGAACGCCAGAGAACTCCGTCGCCACGATCACCTGGTGTCTCGTTCCCGACCGTTCGGCCTCGCCGGCCTGAATGTACGCGAGACTCGACCGTACGGCCAGGAGCAGGTCGTCGGGTACCAGCCCGGAGGCAATGAGCCTGGCACCATCCGCGTCGATCCTCACTTCGCGTGTGCGCACTCCGGCGAGACCCACCATGCCCACCCCCTCGACCAATTCCAGACGCCGGCGGAGCACTCCGGAAGCCAGGTCGGAGACGCCGGCCAGGAGCTCCTCCTCTCCTCCGGAACCGGCTCCTTGCGCACGGGGCGCGATCGCGATGGAAATGACGGGATCATCGTTCGGGTCCACACGGAGCACCGAAGGTCTGCGAACCCCCGGAGGGAGGAGCGGCGTCACGCGCTCCATCCTCTCGCGCAATTCCAGCAGGACCGCATCGGGATCGCTCGACCAGACGAACTCCGCCGAGATCACCGTGACGCCGTCACGGGTCACCGACGCCGTCCGCTTCAGCCCTCCGATCCCCCTGACGGCGGCTTCCACCGGAAGCGTGACGGTCCGCTCAAGCGTCTCGGCGCTGATCCCCGGCGCGAGGCACCGGACCGCATATCGGGGAACCTGGATGTCGGGAAGCAGGTCGACAGGCATGACGAAGAGGGAGGCGAAGACCCAGCAGGCAGACCGTTCCGAAGAAGACCGCCACCGCGATCGGGCGCCGGAGGAGCGAGACGCCGAATGTCACGGCCCGCTCCGCCCGGAACCGACGGCGAAGAGAGAGTCGAAGAATCTGGTCGCCGCAGCCTGTGTACGAGGCGAGACCGTCCATGGGTCCGCAAACACTCCGTCGCCATTCCGCCAGACGATGCAGGGGGTCGCCGGGACGCCGGCGGGGATCAGTCGGGTGATCGTCCGGCGGGTTGCCGTGAACAGGGGGACCGGAGGATCGTATCGGTCACGGAGCCAGCGGGCAAATGTCGTGTCCTGCGCTCTCCCGACAGCCGCGATGACCGCCCAGCGTCCCCTCCACACGGGCTCCCGTGTGAGCCTCCCGACCTCCGCGATCACGAATTCGTAGCAGGTCGGGCAGTCATCGGGTGAACAGACCACCAGATGGCTCAGAGTCCTGAGGCCTGAAAACCCGCAGGCACTTCCTTCACCCACAAGCAGCGTGTCCGCCGGATCGTCGGAGAAGCCCTCCGCGAAGGCGAAGAGAGCGGCGATAAGCGCCGGGAACACACTCATCTTAGTCATGCTCCACTCCTCGAACATGCAATACGACGATCCTTGGTCTTCTGTTCAACGGCATGAGCGGCCGGGGACCAGGCGGCGGCAGGGGATTGTGCACTCTCACGAATGCGTCACCGTCGGAGGTCTCGATCCCGCCGGCATCCCCGGCGAGCTGGCCCAGGAATACCCCCGTGGTGTCGTAGACGAGCAGGCGCCGGTCGATGGTCCGACCCCCATTGGTGAACCCGATCAATTCCTGCAGGAGCAGCTCCTCATTCGACACCAGGAAGAGCCCTTTGACCAGAGTGGCGCTCATGACCGCGCTCTGGAGGTGATGAATGCTCGCGAACCCGCGGGACCCTTCCGGAGGCGAGAAACCGCTCGCTCTCTCGCCGAACGTCCTGACGAGTTCGCCGCCCCGCAACTGGCGGATGACCGGTGCATAGGCGTTGGTCTCGTAGACGGCCCCGGACCGATCGGCGACAAGGGCTCCTTCGAGGTGTCCACGGAAGTAGTAGGCCTCGTACTCCGGCAGCGAAGGGATCAGCGGTGTCTTCCTCCCTTCCGGTTGCACGAGGGTCACGAACGCTCCCCTGGCCGAGTCGGGCGCATGGTGGAGATACAGCGATCCCCCGGCAACCGGGCAGAGGTGGCGCACCAGAAACGGGTTGGGGATGGAGATCGTCCGGAGCAACGATCCCTCCGGCGTGAAGCACGAGACTCGCGCCAGAAGATTGTCCAGGATGTACAGCACTCCTTCCGGGTCCGCAGCCGCCGCGACGATGCTCCGGAACTCTCCGGGTCCGGATCCCGTTCGCCCGAACACCGAAACGAATCGCCCCTGCCTCGTCACCCTCACCACGGAGCGGCCGATCGCGTTGCAGAGGTAGAATCCGAGGCGGGTCGCGACCACGCGGGGGAACACGTCCACCCGAACAGTGTCAGGGAGCAGCAGGACGATCGTGTCCGTGGATGCGATCCAACCGGACAGGGAACCGGCCTGCCGGAGATGGTGGGCTATGGCGCGTTGACGCGGCGACCAGGCCTCGTTCTCCGGGGAGGCACACCCCGGGAACAACGCAGCGTACAGAAGCACAACACACCACCGCAACATGGCGGCTCCTCCGGTTATCCTGGGAGATCTCCTGGAGTGGTGGGCCGGGTGTTGCCCCCGGCCCGCTCCACCCCTCGGTGGTCACCGGGTGATGGCGGGGGGTCGTTCATCGCCTGATGCGAAGGCCTCACCCGAAGTGACACATCCTAACATCCGCCCCCCTGGTAGGTCTTCCGCTGGGTCCCTGGAGTGCACTCATGGTTCGCCATGTCCAGGTAGCACGCTTCGAGCAGAAAGTAGGTCTCCTTCATCACCGTCACCATCTTCAATTCGTAGTGCGGCGGAGGCGGCCAGAAGACGATCGTCTGTTCATAGGACTGACAGTACCGGACCTCCGTGACCGAACCCATCGAATACCAGCGGCCACCCGTTCCCCCTCCGGACGTATTGTCGTCATCGGCCCGGGCGGTCCTCGCTGCCCCCTGTTCCGCGGTGGTATACACCAGAAGCGCGAAGAAGGCCGTCGCGACCGCACTGCGCACGAGATTCCTCATGATCACACCCTCCCTCTGTCGTGGCAGCCCTGTACATGGGAGAGCGGACCCGCAGGGCTGAAACGAAGCTCGCTCCCTTCCTCTGTACCCCCCTCACTCCCTCACGGCCACCCGCGCATCGTGCGCCAGAACGAAATGTCCGTCGGTGATCACCTCTTCGCCTGCACGCACCCCCTCGAGGATCACGACCTGTTCGCCATTGGAGGGGCCGGGCACCACGTATCTCCACTGAGCACGGTCATCCTGGACGACGAAGAGCACCGGTTTCCCTTCCCGATGGATCACCGCTTCCTGGGGAACGACCACGGATTCCGGCTCGATCGCCGTGGCGATACGGACGGAAACGATCATCCCCGGGCGGAGAACGGCCCCCGACGTATCATCCATGGTCACCGTGACCCTGTAGGTCCCGGTGACCGGGTCCATCAGCGGGTTCAGCGCAGTGACCGTTCCCGGGAGTTCGTCCACCCCGAGTGAGACGATCGAAACACGGGCGGTCAATCCGGTTCGGATCTTCGGGATGTCGTGCTCCAGGAGCTCCGCCTCCACCACCGGGCGGCTCAGGTCCAGGAGCGTGAGCAGGCGCTGGCCCGGGACCACTCCTCCGCATGCCGTCAGCGCACAGTCCGCCACTTCACCCGCGAAAGGGGCCGTCACCACCGTAGCCTCGAGGTCCCGCCGCGCCCGCTCAACCATCTCCTGGGCTATCGCCAGCCCGCTTCGATGTGCCAGAACGTCTTCGCGCCGGAGCGTGGCGTAGGCGAGAGCCGCCGACTGCTCACGCTCCTCCCGCAGATACTCCCGCTCGTCCGTTTTCCCTTCGCCATACCGCGCCGCGAGATCGCGGAGCCGCTGGCCGGCTCTCCGCGCCTCCTCGGCCTGCCGGAGCGAATCGCCCTGGGTCATGAACGGCGTCGTCGCCAGCGTCCGGTATTCGATCTGCGCCCCCAGCAGGCCCACCCGCGCCCTCTCGAGAGCGAGTCGATACTCCACATCCTCGAGAAGCACAAGCGTGTCCCCCCGACGTACGACCATCCCTTCACGGACCTGGACCGAGCGGATGGTCCCGGGGATCCTGGAGATCATCACGAGCGTTCTGTACGGGCGCACATTCCCGCCTGCGTGGACCCAGTGCACGAGGCTCTGGCGGCGGGCGCGGGCCGATCGGACCGGGAAGGCATACTGCTCCTCCACCGCGGCGGCCCGCGGCACCGCCTCGGATTCCTCTCCGGAAACGGGGATCAGAAACCCCAGGATCCCGAAGACCGACACTGCGAGTGACGCAAGGATGATGGCGGATCGGCGCCTGTGAGTGGCGCGGGACATGATGACACGCAGATTGTGCATGGAACACCGTGCGAGCGGCGAGTCGGCGCGCCCACAGGTGTACTACGTTGTGGGGGAGGATTTTCCGACTTGACGAAGGGGAAAAAATGAGCGGGAGACTCCGTGCACCGGAAACGCCGTCACGCGTCGGGCGAGACCAACAGCAGATCCTTCTGCGGAACAGAGAGGTAGTCGGCGCCGCCAGGACCGACCACCACCATTTCTTCGATCGTCACGATGCCGTGTCCCTCGACGGTCAGGCGGGGTTCGATCGTGAAGACCATCCCCTCCTCCAGCGGTTGGAGCGGCTTGTCGGCGTACTTCTCCCAGAGCGGGCCGAGGAGGGCGGTCCCGTCATGAGCGAAGCGCCCGACCTGGTGCCCGAGAGCGTGCGGGAATTCCGCATACCCGCGGGAGACGATCAGGTCGCGGGCTGCAGCGTCCACGGCCTTCCCCTGGACCCCCGGCCGCATGGCGGAGCGGGCCGCCTCGATCGAAGCGACGATGGTGTCGAACCCCCTGCGCACCGCCTCGGGTGCGTCCCGTTCGCCGGGACGCAACACGTAGTGAACGCGCTGGAGATCCGAACAGTATCCCTCCACCATGACACCGAAATCCATCGAAAGGAGGTGCCCCCTCTCCACTCGCCGCGCGGTCGGCCGGAAGTGGGCCTCTGCCGTGTCGGGTCCGGAGAATACCGACGGACAGGTGGCGTCGTCCCACGCCGGTGCCAGCCCGCGCCGCAACCGCTCGCCACGCATCAGGCCGGCGATCTCCCCTTCGGTCATCCCGGGGCGGATCGAACCGTACGCGTGGGAAAAGATCTCCTCCGCCGCATCGACCGCCTTCTTCACGGCGCCGATCTCCGCAGCCGTCTTGCGCTGCCGCAGGGCCGACACGATCCGTTCGGCGCTGACGATCCGGTCCCCCATGCCGATCTCGCTGAGCCAGCCGGACATGGTCAGAAACATCCCGTGCGTGATGCCATCGCAGATCTCGCTATTCACGGAGTAGTTCAGGGCGATCGTGCGGGGCACCAGCGCCTTGAGGCGATCCTGAACGAGTGTCCGCGCCCCCTGAACGTAGTCCACAACCTCCCGGTACGCCCCGGTTTCCTCGAGCGCCTTCCGGTCATAGCGGCCGACGATCGCCGTACTCCCTCCCCGCCGGTCGATGATCAACGCTGAATGCCAGGTGAGGGGCACGCCGGCGATATACGGCAGAATGGGGTCGCCGTTGATATCGCTTTCACGAACGAACGTGATCCAGCAGTCGACATCGAACTCCTGCAGCAGCCGGCCGGCCTGGGCGATCTTTTCCTGGACGAGGGTCATGGGGAAGGGACGGAGTGGTGGAACGGGCCTGTTAGGATTCCAGATTCGGATATTCTATATTATACAAAGTTCAATCGCCAAAAGGGAGCACCATGCCCACATCCCCATGGACCGGCGTCTTCCCGGCGGTCACCACCAAGTTCACCCCCTCCCAGGACCTCGACCTCGCCGCGATGGAACGCCACCTCCGGGCCCAGCTCGAGGCAGGCGTTCACGGGCTCGTCGTGCTCGGCTCTCTCGGAGAGAACGGCACATTGACGCGCGAGGAGAAGCTCGAGGTCCTGCGAACCGCGGTCCGGGTCGCCTCCGGCAGGGTCCCCGTCCTGAGCGCGGTCGCCGAAACGACCACACGCGGGGCCTGCTCCTTCGCCGAAGCAGCCATCGCCGCCGGAGCCGACGGCCTCATGGTGCTGCCGCCGATGCAGTACGTCTCCGACCGGCGAGAAACCCTGCAGCATTTTCGGACCGTCGCGCACTCCTCCGACCGGCCGATCATGATCTACAACAACCCCGTGGCCTACCGGGTCGACATCACCCCCGAAATGTTCGCGGAGCTGGCGGACGAGCCGAAGTTCGTCGCGTTGAAGGAATCCTCGGACGACGTCCGCAGGATCACCCGGATCATCCGCCTGACCGGGGAACGGTACCGTGTATTCGTCGGGGTCGACGACCTGGCCATGGAAAGCCTGCTGATGGGGGCGGTCGGATGGGTGGCCGGACTCGTGTGCGCGTTCCCACGCGAGACGGTGGCCCTCTACAACCTCGTGCGCGAAGGGGAACCTGGGACGGGCGCGCGAACTCTACAGATGGTTCTCCCCCCTGCTGAAGCTGGACACCGATATCAAGTTCGTGCAGTACATCAAAATGGCCGAAGCCCTGACCGGACTCGGGACGGAACACGTCCGCGCGCCACGGCTCGCGCTCGAGGGTGAAGAGCGGGAGCGGATCGCGGGGATCATCAGCAGCGCATTGGCAAGCAGGCCTCAGCTCTCAACGTAGGATCGACACTCCCGGACGCCATGGATCCATTGCACAAGAACTACATCAACGGCCGCTGGGTGGACGGACCCTCGGCGGCTCCCGATATCAATCCCTCGGACACCACCGACATCGTCGGCACCTACTCGCAGGCCGGCGCGGACCAGCTTGAAGAGGCGGTGTCAGCCGCCCAGGCCGCCGCCCCCGGGTGGGCAGCGAGCACACCCCAACAGCGGTTCAACGTCCTGGATCTCGTGGGATCCGAGATCCTGGCTCGCAAGGACGAACTCGCGCGGCTGCTGGCCCGCGAGGAAGGGAAAGTCCTCCCCGAAGCTCTCGGCGAAGTACTGCGAGCCGGACAGATCTTCAAGTTCTTCGCGGGGGAGGCCCTCCGGATCCGGGGTGACCACCTCGCGTCCGTCCGCCCCGGCGTCGAGATCGACGTCATCCGCCAGCCGCTGGGGGTCGTGGGGCTGATCACCCCCTGGAACTTCCCCATCGCGATCCCGGCCTGGAAGACCGCTCCCGCCCTCGCCTTCGGCAACACCGTCGTCCTCAAACCCGCGGACCCGGCTCCCGGCTGCGCCTGGGCCATCGCGGAGATCCTCTCCCGTTCCGGTCTCGCACCGGGGGTGTTCAACCTGGTCATGGGCCGCGGAAGGATCATCGGCGAAGCGCTGGTCAACCATCCCGGCGTTGCGGCGATCAGCTTCACCGGTTCGGTCGAGGTCGGTCGCACTATCGCCCTCCACTGTGCCCGGCGCATGGCCAAGGTCCAGCTGGAAATGGGCGGGAAAAATCCGCTGGTGGTGCTTGACGATGCGGACCTGGACGTCGCGGTCAACGCCGCGGTCCTCGGGTCGTTCTACTCCACCGGACAACGGTGCACAGCCTCCAGCCGCATCATCGTGACCGAGGGGATCCACGACCGGTTCGTCGCGGCGTTGGTCGACCGGTCCCGATCGCTGAAGATCGACGATGCGCTCGCCGAAGGGACGGACATCGGCCCTGTCGTGGACGGACCGCAGCTGGAAAAGGACCTGGCCTACGTGGAGCTCGGGGTCAGGGAGGGGGGAACACTCGCCTGGGGCGGCAGGAGGATCGAACGGGCGCTCCGGGGATTCTACATGGAACCCGCGATCATCACCGGAACGGACAACTCGATGCGGATCAACCGTGAAGAGGTTTTTGGCCCGGTCGCGAGCGTTATCAAGGTCAGGAGCTATGAGGAGGCGCTCGCCGTGGCGAACGACACCCCCTTCGGCCTCTCCTCCGGGATCTGTACGACCTCCCTCAAACATGCCAGCCATTTCCGCCAGCATGCCCAGGCGGGTATGGTGATGGTCAACCTCCCCACGGCGGGAGTGGACTACCATGTCCCGTTCGGGGGCCGGAAGGGTTCGAGCTACGGAAGCAGGGAGCAGGGGACCTACGCCGTGGAATTCTATACCACGGTCAAGACCTGTTACATGCAGCCGTAGCCCCCTCGCACAAACAGGAACGCCATCCCACGGCGGATCACCAGAACACCATGGCCACACACTCCTTCTTCTGCATCGACGCCCACACCTGCGGGAACCCGGTCCGCGTGGTCGCAGGCGGAGGTCCCCGCCTCGAAGGATCGACCATGAACGAGCGCCGGCTCCACTTCCTGCAGGAGTACGACTGGATCCGGACCGGCCTCATGTTCGAACCGCGCGGCCACGACATGATGTCCGGGAGCATTCTCTACCCTCCTACGCAACCCGACACGGATATCGGCCTCCTCTTCATCGAGACCAGCGGCTGCCTCCCGATGTGCGGACACGGGACGATCGGGACGGTCACGGTCATGATCGAACACGGCCTGGTTCGTCCGCGGACCCCCGGACTGCTCCGGCTGGAGGTCCCGGCCGGCCGCGTGGACGCCTACTACACCATGAACGGCGTCCACGTGGAAAGCGTCCGCATTGTCAACGTCCCGTCCTATCTTCATACGTCCGGCCTCCAGGTGGAATGCCCGGACCTGGGAACGCTGGTGGTGGATGTCGCGTACGGCGGCAATTTCTACGCCATTGTCGATCCGCAGGGACCGTACGGGGACCTCGGGCAGCTATCCGCGGGCGACATCCTCCGGCTGAGTCCGGTCCTCCGCGAGAGGATCAACGCAGCCGCCACGTTCGTCCACCCGGAGAACTCCAGCATCCGCGGGTGCAGCCATGTGCAGTGGACCGGCGTTCCGCGCGCATCGGGGGCGAACGGCCGGAACGCGGTCTTCTACGGCTCGCGGGCCATCGACCGCTCCCCCTGTGGCACGGGAACGTCGGCACGTATGGCGCAACTGGCCGCGAAAGGGCATGCTCAAACCGGGCGAACACTTCGTCCACGAGAGCTTCATCGGCAGCCTGTTCACCGGGCGGATCGAAGGGACAACCCGGGTCGGCGGTTTTCACGCGATCATCCCGAGCATCGAAGGGTGGGCGCGCATCACCGGACTGAACACCATCTTCATCGACGACCGGGACCCCTACAGGCACGGGTTCCAGGTGGTGTAGGGCGGTCCTCTCCTCTGACAACCTCCCCAGGCACCACACCACACATGACCAGAGAACGTTTGGACGCCGACGTCGCCGTGATCGGGGGCGGGACCATCGGCCTCTGCACGGCCTACTACCTCCACCGGGCGGGTGTCCGCCCGATCGTGATCGAACGCAAACGACCCGGCGCGGGGAGTTCGTTGCGGAACGCAGGATACGTATCCCCGAGCCACTTCGTCCCGCTGGCCGCCCCGGGCATCGTGGCCCGGGGACTTCGATGGATGCTGAACCCCTCGAGCCCGTTCTATATCAAGCCCCGGATCGACCCCGACCTGATTCGCTGGGGCCTCCTCTTCTGGAGATCCGCCACGCGGTCCCACGTCCAGAACTCCATGCGCCTCCTGTTCGACCTGTGCATCAGAAGCCTCCGTCTCTACGAACAGATGGCGGAACGTGAAAGCCTCCGCTTCGACCTGGAACGGAAGGGGATCGTCAACCTGTTCCGGTCCGATCGGGGAAAGGCCGCGGCGGCCGAGGAGGCGGAGCTGTCGTCCCACGTCGGATTCCCCGCCGAGCTCCTGAACAACGACGGATTGCGGAGACTCCAGCCCGGCATCGACTTCCGGGCCACCGGAGGGTTGTATTTCCCGGGAGACTCCCATATCGATCCCGAGAAGTTCCTGACTGCCATCACCGAACGTCTGCTCGGTGAAGGGGTCCGCATACTCACGGACGAGGAGGTCACGGGGATCTCCACCGGGTCTCCCGTCAGGGTCACGACGCGGCAGAAGGAGATCCAGGCGGACACGGTCGTGATCGCCGGCGGGGCGTGGTCTGCCGGTCTCGCCAGAATGCTGGGCATGCGGTTGCTGATCCAGGCCGGAAAAGGGTACAGCCTGACGATCCCCCGCCCGCCGCATTGCCCCACGATCCCCATGATCCTCACCGAATCCCGTGTGGCCCTGACCCCGTTCGCCGAAACCTTTCGCCTCGGGGGAACGATGGAGCTCGCAGGGGTCGACCTCTCCGTCACGCCTCGGAGGGTGCGGGCCATCATCGACGCGATCCCGCTGTATCTTGCCAACGTTGACGTGAACGCCGCGAGGCAAGAACAACCCTGGGCGGGACTGAGGCCGGTCAGCCCCGACGGCCTCCCGTTCCTCGGGCGGCTGAAGCGCCACCCGAACGTCATCGCCGCCACCGGACACGCCATGATCGGCGTGACGCTGGCACCGGTGACCGGACAACTGGTCACCGAGCTGGTGACCGCCGGATCGACCTCCCTGCCCATCGGGGCGCTGGACCCTGACCGTTTTCACTGACCGGACCACCTGCCAGGAGCATCGCATGTTCAAACAACACCCGCGGGGACTCGCCGTTCTGTTCTTCACCGAGATGTGGGAACGGTTCGGGTTCTACACCCTGATGGCCATCCTGGTCCTCTATATGGAGAAGGAGTTCGGATGGAGCGACTCGGACAAGGGGACCATCTACGGCATCTTCCTGGGCATGGTCTACTTCATCCCCATCCTTGGAGGATGGATCGGCGATGGCCGCCTCGGCCGCCGCGGGACCATCCTGATCGGGGCGGTCTGCATGACCGCCGGGTTTGCAGCCCTGGCCATCTCCTCCGCCGCGCGTCTCCCCTTCTTCTTCGCGGGTCTGGCCATGATCGCCTTCGGGACGGGGATCCTCAAGGTGAACATGTCGGTGCTCGTCGGAAACCTGTATGGCGATCGGCATCCCCTGAAGGATGCCGGCTTCAATATCTACTACATGGGGGTGAACGTCGGAGCGGCGATCGCCCCGCTTGCCGCCACGGCGATCAACATCGGACTGGATTCCTATAATCTCTCGTTCGCAGCCGCCTCGGCGGGAATGGTCGTGGCGATCGGGGTCTTCCTCGCAGGACGTAAACACCTCGAATCGGCCGATCTCGGATCCCGCCAGCACGGCGCCGCGGCAGCTGCCGGCGCGTCACCCGACTCCAGGTCCGAAGACCGTCAACGGCTGATCGTCCTCGGTATCCTCTTCTCCATCGTGATCTTCTTCTGGATCGCATTCTACCAGAATGGGTTCGCGCTGACGCTCTTCGCCGAGCGGTCCACCGTCCGCATGGACCTGCTGAAGCCCGAGACCTATCAGTTCTTCAACCCGTTCTTCATCGTCCTGCTGACGCCGCTCGTCCTCCGGTGGTTCCGCCACCTGAGGGAGCGGGGCAAAGAACCTTCGAGCGCCTCCAAGATCGGCGCGGGGATGTTCATTTCGGGATTCTGCATGGTGATCATGGTCTTCGCCTCGCTGGCGGGAGGCAACGAGGACCAGAACATCATGTCTCCCTGGTGGATCATCTCTTCCTATTTCGTCCTGACGATCGCCGAGATCCTCGTCTCCCCCATGGGACAGTCATTCGTCTCCAAGGTCGCCCCGCGGCGGCTGCAGGGGGTCATGATGGGGTGCTGGTTCGGGGCCACCGCCGTCGGGAGTTTCGGTTCGGGATTGCTCGGCCGGTCGTACAGCGCCTTTCCGCACCACCAGTACTATCTTCTGATCGCGGGGCTCCTGTTCGCCTCGTCGGCCATGGTTCTCGTCTCGTTCAAGAAACTCAACAAATTCAGTTCCTGAGGAGTCCGCATGCGTATCCGGCGTATCGATCTTTTCCAGGTCCCCTACCGGCTCAAAGACGGGTCGTACACCTGGTCTCGCGGGCACGGAGTGACCGATTTCACCGGCAACATCGTCCGCATCACCACGGACGAGGGGTTGAGCGGGTACGGCGAAGTCTGCCCGCTCGGTTCGGCCTACATCGAATCCTTCTCCCGCGGCGTGGCAACGGGGATCCAGGAACTCGGCCCCCGGCTGCTCGGCTCGGACCCGACAAGGATCCGCGCCGTGAACACCCTGATGGACCTGGCCCTTGGCGGACACGCGTACGTGAAGTCCCCGATCGACATCGCCTGCTACGACATTCTCGGGCGCGCCACCGGACAACCGGTCAGCGCCCTTCTGGGCGGGCGGTGCTGCGAGGACTACCCCCTCTACCGGGCCATTCCCCAGCGTTCTCCGGAGGCGATGGCGGAGGACGTCCGCCGCTACCGGGAAGAAGGTTACGCCCGGTTCCAGCTGAAGGTGGGTGGCGATCCCGATGAGGATATCCGAAGGATCCGCGCGGCCCGGAAGGTCCTCGGAGATGGAGACGTCCTCGTGGCCGACTCCAACACCGGCTGGCTCCAGCACCAGGCGCTCCGCGTCGTGAAGGCGGTACGTGACCTCGACGTCTATATCGAGGCCCCGTGCCTGACCTACGAAGAGTGCCTTGCGGTGCGACGACACACCGACCTTCCGATGGTGCTGGACGAGCACATCACCGACATCCGCGTCCTCTTGCGCGCCTCCGGCGATCACGCGATGGACGTCGTCAACATCAAGATCTCGCGCGTGGGAGGCCTGACAAAAGCCGTGCAGATGCGCAACCTCTGCGAATCTCTCGGGATCGTCATGACCCTGGAGGACAGCTGGGGCGGGGACGTGGCCACGGCGACCATCGCGCACCTGGTCGGCAGCACCCAGCCGGAATTCCTCTTCACCAGCACCGACTTCAACAGCTACAATGACGGGTCTGTCGCCGCTGACGCCCCCCGGCGTGAGGCCGGAAGGCTGCGCGTCCCGACCGGACCCGGTCTCGGCATCACGATCGACGAAAAGGCGCTCGGCAAGCCTGTCGTTTCCATCACCTGAATAGCGGGAACCCTCATGTCCAGACTCGTCGCGCTGATCATCCTCATCGCCCTGGTCACCCCCCTCAGGGGAGGGACCCCCGATTCGACACTTCTGACCATCGACCGTCTCTTCGCCGGGAAGGAATTCGCCGACCAGCGCTCCGGGACCTTCCAGTGGATCGACGGAGGCGAGGGGTACACGGCGTTCGAACCGGGGCAACCTGCGGGAAGAGATCTGGTCCGCTACGACACCCGGACCGGCGAAAGGACCATTCTCATTCCATCAGCCAGCCTGACCCCTTCCGGATCCGACGCTCCCCTGAACGTGGAGAACTACAGCTGGTCCAGGGACCGGGAACACCTGCTGATCTTCACCAACAGCCGGAGGGTCTGGCGACAGAATACCCGCGGCGACTACTGGGTCCTCACCATGGCGGGCCGCCGCCTCCGGAAACTCGGCGGTGCGGCTCCGCCATCGTCCCTCATGTTCGCAGAGTTCTCGCCCGACGGCGGCCGTGTGGCCTATGTCCGGGCCAACAACCTGTACGTGGAGGAGGTCGCCTCGGGAAAGATCACCCAGCTGACCACCGATGGATCGGTCACCGTGATCAACGGGACGTTCGACTGGGCCTACGAGGAGGAGTTCGACTGCCGGCAGGGATTCCGGTGGAGCCCCGACGGGACGGCCCTGGCATACTGGCAGCTCGATGCCTCCGGCGTCGGGGAGTTCTTCCTGATCAACAACACCGACTCCATCTACTCCCGGCCCATCCCCATCCAGTACCCGAAGGTGGGGACCATCCTTTCGTCGTGCCGCATCGGTACCGTCCCTGCGGCGGGCGGACAGACCACGTGGATGAACGTCGACGGGGATCCGCGCAACCACTACATCCCCCGCCTCGGGTGGACGCCCGATTCGCGGGAGGTGATGTTCCAGCGATTGAACCGGCTTCAGAACACCCTGCAGCTGATCGCGGGCAGTCCATCCACCGGCGTGGTCCGGACCGTCCTCACCGAACGGGACAGCGCGTGGATCGACGTCGGCGAGGATCTCCACTGGCTCAAGGACGGGACGGGATTCGTCTGGATCTCCGAGGCGGACGGCTGGAAGCACATCGCCGTCCACGGGAGGGACGGTTCACGCAGGCGCCTCCTCACGCCCGCCCCCTTTGACGTGGTCGACGTCGTACGTATCGCCGGGGAGACGATCTACTTCACGGCATCGCCCGACGATCCGACACAGCGCGCGCTCTGGCGCGTCGGCCTTTCGGGCTCTCCTGAACGGCTGACGCCGCGGTCCGCTGTCGGCACCCACACCTACAATATCGCTCCGGGAGGGAAGTACGCGTTCCATACGTTCTCCACGTTCGATGAACCGGCGGTCACCGAACTCGTTTCCCTGCCCGCGCATGCGACGATCAGGGTCCTGAGGGACAACCAGAAACTGCGGCGGGCTCTTTCAATGTTGCGGCCGACCCCGGCGTCGTTCTTCCGACTCCGAACTCCCGACGGGCTCGACCTCGACGGGTGGAGGATCCTCCCGGCGGGATTCGATTCGACGCGGCGGTATCCGGTCATCTTCCATGTGTATGGAGAACCGGCAGGGCAGACGGTTGTCCAGCGGTGGGGCGGTTCCACTCACCTCTGGCACAGGATGATGGCCCAGTCCGGGTACATGATCGTCAGCATCGACAACCGGGGGACTCCCGCCCCGCGCGGCCGGGCATGGAGAAAGTCGGTCTACCGGAAGATCGGCATCGTCGCTTCGGAGGATCAGGCGAGCGCCGTGCGCGAGATCAGGAAGTGGCCCTCCGTCGACACGACGCCGTATCGGCATCTGGGGCTGGAGCGGCGGCGGCTCGATGACGCTCAACATGCTCCTCCGTCACCCCGACCTGTACGGGACAGGGGTCTCGGTCGCGCCGGTCCCGGACCAGCACCTCTACGACGCGATCTATCAGGAACGGTACATGGGGCTCCCCGACGACAACCGCGAGGGGTACGAACAGGGATCGCCGGTCACGTTTGCGGGGAACCTCCGGGGCAACCTCCTGGTCATCCATGGAACGGGTGATGACAACGTCCACTACCAGGGGACCGAGCGGATGATCAACGCACTGATCGCGGCCAACAGGCAGTTCTCCATGTTCGCCTATCCGAACCGGTCCCACGGGATCTTCGAGGGAACGAATACCACGCGCCACCTGTTCACGATGATCACCCGATACTTCCAGACGCACATGCCCCCCGGAGGGCGGTAGATTGCTCCCGGAGAAGCTTCTGTGTTTCATCCATGCAGGCGGCCCCTGCGGAAAGGAATCACGTATGTCAGCCCCGAGCTACCGTTTCGAAACCCTGCAGCTCCACGCCGGGCAGCAGCCCGACAAGACCACCAACGCCAGGGCGGTCCCGATCTACCAGACCACCTCGTATCTGTTCAACGACGCCGACCATGCCGCGCGGCTGTTCAATCTCGAAGAGTTCGGGAACATCTACAGCCGGATCATGAACCCGACCGTCGCGGTCTTTGAGGAACGGATGGCTGCGCTGGAGGGGGGCGTGGGTGCGCTCGCGACCGCATCGGGACAGGCGGCGCAGACGCTGGCCGTCACGACGATCGCCCAGGCGGGAGAGAACATCGTCTCCTCGAGCCTCCTCTACGGCGGTACCTACAACCTCTTCAAGGTGACCCTCCCCCGGCTCGGGATCGATGTTCGCTTCGGACGGGGAGACAACGCGGCCGAATTGGAGAGGCTGATCGATCCGCACACGCGAGGGCTGTACGTCGAGACCATCGGCAATCCACGGCTGAACGTGCCGGACCTCCGCGCGCTGGCGGACGTCGCCCACCGCCACGGCATTCCGCTGATCGTGGACAACACCTTTGCGATGGGAGGGTTCCTCTGCAACCCCATCGCCCACGGGGCGGACATCGTCCTCCACTCCGCCACCAAATGGATCGGCGGCCACGGCACCTCGATCGGCGGCGTGATCATCGACGGCGGACGGTTCGACTGGGGAAACGGGAACTTCCCAGGGCGGGTGGTCAGCGGGCTACCTTTCGGTAGTGTCCCCGCATTGCAGCGGCCCCATCCAAAAGAGTATAGCCTATTTTCTACCACTTCGCAAGCACCTTCTCCATGTCCTTGAGATGCTTGAGAGCTTTGGCGAGCTTCTTCTCATGCCACAGAGTGGTTTCGGTCTGCTTGTCCTTGGCAAGTATAGCAAGAGTCCCGGGCGTCTGGGCATTGGCCTCGTCCAGTGCCCTGGTGTGGTATTCGACATCGTACTCGTAGCCGGTCTTGGTGTTGTCGTTGTACTGCTTCTTACCGATGTAGTCGATGAGGTACTCCTTATCCCACTGGCGTCCATCGAAGCTGTCTGCCCTGGTTGCTTCCAGAAGGGCAGCCGCCGCGCTCTTGGCCTTCTCAGCCTTCGCGTGGGCGGCGGCAAGCTCCTTGGTGTGGTGCTCGATCTCGAAATTCCGGTGAGAGGTTGCTTCAAGCAGGAAGCCCTCGTAGCCCTCCTTGGCCTCCTTCACATGGCGCTGGGCGACATCGACATGGTGCTTGGCGCTCTCGACGGCGGTCACCATGAAGCCCCTGGAAGCGGGGTCGCTCTTGGCAGGGAGGATGGACATGGATCGCCGCGCCTCGTTGGTCCCCATGTTCTTGCCAGCCTTCCAAGAGGAGATGTTGGAGGGGGTGCAGCCGATGACGGCGGCGACTTCGGCGGGCTTCCACCCCTTTTCCCCAAGGAGCGACTCCACGATGGTCTTCATCTCGCTGCGCTTCCGGTCGTTCGTCAGTTTGCTTGCCATTTGAAGAGTATAGCGGAGTGTGGGTTAAAAGTCAACTACCTTGCAACTACCTAAGAACACTCGCAAAAACCCTGGCACTGGGGACAGTCACACTCGCCCCAGTTGCCGTTGCAGTGGGAAATACGGTTGAAATCCTTGCAGTATCGGCACTGCTTCTTGGGCGGGGCGATGTAGGGCTTCGGCTCCTTGACGAACTTGATGAAGTCCGCAATGGGGTCCGCAGAAGGGGCTTCGTTCTTGGGGGTCTGAGCCATGAACAGAGTCTAACATGGCGTAAGGGCTGTGTCAACTCCGACCCAATCTTGTCTCTAGAGGATTTTCTGCATGTCCAGTGAAAATGTGTACCTCATAGCGGCTGCCGACCACCTAGCAGGGGCGGTTCGACATTCCGTTCAACACGACCAGCCCCGTAAGCTCTCCCAGCTAAAGCAGGATGTTGAGCGAGGTCTACGCATCTTTGAGTCTTGGATGGAAGACCACGGTGGCCGAGTCCTGCTTTTCCAGGGCGATAGGGTTTTTGCTGAAATCCCGGGTGAGAATCTGGAAAGCCTCCCCGACCTTCACGCTCAAGTGCAGGATGCCTGGAACGACACCATTACCATCGGCGTTGGCCTTGACCTTACGGAAGCCGAGAAGGCGCGTGAGAATGGTCGTAAGCGCGGCGGTAAGCGCATTGTTTTCTATGCCCCTGAAGTAGAGCAGCATTTGGAAGAAGAATCTGTTAGCGAATCCCACGACGCTACAACTCCTGAGAGCGACCCCGATGAGTTGAAGTCCATGGCTTTGAATAAGGGCGATGTGGTTGATCTTGATAACTACAGACGCCAGAGGGCGGCGGCAGTAAATGCCCCTTTGCCAGAGGATTACGGCGCAGCCCTAAAGTACCAGCCCCCACACGTTCAAGCATTCTTAAACGACATTCGCCAAGTCCAAGCAAAGCATAAGTTGAATCTCGCTTTTGACGATGAGGGGCTACTTGTCCATCCTGCCCACCCTGACCATGACATGTTTGTAAACGACGCCCACTACCGGAGAAACGGTAGCGATACGGGTCGCTACATCCCCGAAGATGATCCGGGGCCAGAGAATGATCCGTGGCCCTTAAGCCCCCTTGGCAAGAGCTTGGCCAAGGCCAATACTCCTTCACCCGGCCCCCCGACCCCCAATGAACCCCAGCCAAGC
>CAWEHG010000010.1:0-6965 GCA_963808715.1 Ignavibacteriota bacterium
AGCGCCAGACGGATGATCGTCACGCGGCGCACCAGGCCAAGCACCTGGTCCCGGGCGGCTTCGGGAGACAGCCCCTGGACAAGCGACGCTAGCCGGTCACGCCGTAACTGGGAATCATACATGAAACGTCCGATCGCGAAGGCCGAGAAGAACGCAATGGCATGCACCATGGACAACACGGTGAGCAGGTCCTCGCCGCCCGGCGGCGCGAGGACCGGGGGGCCGGGGAGGAACAGTGCCACGAGGAGGAACACGAAGACCCCTCCTGCAAGGGCGAAGTGGATGATCTGCAGGGGGCGAAGCTGTTCTGGTTGGATCTCGACCATAGGAAGATTCCTGGGAGTGGCGGGATGCGACGCCGTAATATAGCCTCTTTTCCGGCAAAGTTCACGCAGCAGCCGCGCTCCCCCCAGGACATTTCCAGCCTGTTCCGTGATGGACCTGGGTAGCGGGGCCGACACATTGCAGCTTGGCCGCGGAAAGCGTTTATTCCCTCATCACCATTGGAGGCTCATCCCATGGCGCCCCTGCCGCCACTCGAGGACCTTGTGCTGAGCAGTGACCAGATCCGCGACTACGCTCTGAACGGCCATGTGCTGGTGAAGGGGGTGGCCCCGCCAACGACGCTCGGGCAGATCGGCGACCCTCTCCGGACCTCGGTGCGCAAGGTCATGGAGACAAAGGATCCCCAGGGACGGGTCGAACAGTACGGAGGGATGTTCCAGCAGGTGACGAACGTGTGGCGGCTCGATCCCGTACTGAGGGAGTTCATTTTCTCCCGCCGGTTCGCTAAGATCGCCGCCGACCTGATGGGCGTTCCCGGGGTCCGGCTCTACCACGACCAGGCACTCTTCAAACCGCGCGGCGGCAAGCCCACGCCATGGCACCAGGACCAGATCTACTGGCCCCTCGACACGAAGCACACGATCACCATGTGGATGCCGCTCGTCCCGGTCGACGACACCACCGGCACGATGTCATTCGTGGACGGATCCCATCACCATGGGTCGCTTCTCGACGCGGCGATCGGGATGGAAGCGGACACGTTCTTCGAAGGATGGGTGAAGGAGGGGAACCGGCCGGTGACCTCGTACGCCCTCGCGCCAGGCGACGCGACGTTCCACGCCGGCTGGACGGTCCACAAGGCCTACCCCAACGCCGGCGACCGGATGCGGGAAGTGATCACGATCATCTACTACGCCAACGGGACCCGGATCATGACCCCCGACAGCAAATACCGTCAGGTGGACATGGAGGTGTTTCACCCTGGCCAGAAGCCGGGAGACCTCGCGGCCAGCGAATTGAATCCGGTCCTCTACCCCTGATCCCGGTTCCGTCTTTCAGGGACCGGCGGGAACTCACCTTAGCAGAAGCATCCTGCGCGTCTGAACGGATCCCGCTGCCGTCAACGTATAGTAGTACACGCCGCTGGCGAGCCCCGCGGCATCGAACACGACCTGATACGACCCCGCGCTCTTCTCCTCGTCGGTCAGTGTCCTGACCATCCTGCCCAGCACATCGTATACCCGCAGAGAGACCGGGCCCGCCTTTGGCACCCCGAACCCGATCACTGTGGAGGGGTTGAAAGGGTTCGGGAAGTTCTGTTCCAGGCGCAACACCACCGGGAGGCCACGGGACTCGTCCCCGGCAGAGGTGATACCTGACGACTTCCAGAGGGTGAACCCGATCTCCGTCGAATCGCTCGGGTTCAGCGTGCGCAGGTACTTCGGATTCAACTCCAGGGCGAAAACGTCCTCCTGTCCGGTGAGCTGGTCAGGCGGAGTCCCCCAGGAATAGTTGACCGCGGTCGCGGAGCGTGTATTGACGACCCCCAGAGTGGAGCCCGTCACCGCCTGCGAGATGCCGCTCCCTGTCCGGTAGGCAAGGCTGCTCCTTCCGCCCTCCATCACCTCGAGAACGGACGGGGAGAGGGAGTTCCGCACTTCGAGTCCCACCTGCGTCTGGCCGGAGAGGTTCGACACGAGCCTGTAACTCACCTGAATGCCGGTCGCCTGAGGCACGAGGGCCTTCCGCACCCTGACCCCGGCAGAGACCGTCTCGAAGATCACTGTATTCCCGTTGATCGTGGTGGAATACTGCTGTCCCTCGAGCGCCTGCGGGGGAGCGGCGCCGACGGTCAGGACGTCGTTCAGCGCCCGCTTACGCACAACGAACTCCCAGTGGAAGATCTCGGGTAGGAGCGTGTTCGGGGCCAGCCAGGTGAACGTGTTCACGGTCCCCCGAATGAGCGGGACCGGCTGGCTATCATTGACGTATACCTCGTTGTAGTCCGCCATGAAGTTCTCGTTGCCGACCAGTTGTTCCCCTCTTGCGAGGTCGTACCAGTAGAGTAGCCTGCCCCCCACGGCCGAGAACACCCAGAGGTTCCCGGGGTTCACCATGATCACGTCGTTGACCCCGTCGCGGTTGAGGTCTCCGAGAAATGTTCCGGTCGTCGGATGCAGTGCATACCGGGCAGCCGAGGCGCTGACGTGGGCCGCCCGGGCGAGTTGCGCATCTGCAGATCCGATCAGCCATTCGAGCCCGACGCAGCCGAACTCGAACTGATGGGCGCACACCGTGAACCACGCGTGCCGAAGCAGTGCCGCTGCGGCCGTGGTATCTCCGGGAAACGCCCGGATCTCCGCCTGAACGCTGTCCAGCGAGCGGCGGATGCCGTCATAAAAGGGCCGCAGGTTGACAAAGCTGGGATGCTGGTTGACCGTGAACCAGCCGTCGCGTCCCATCCAGTCGGCCGCCCCGTCTTTGATCGGGGTCAGGTCCTCGACCGGAGCATTCGCGCCCAGGAACTTCTCGTAGGTGGTAAGCGTGATCAGCGTGTCCTGTTCCAGTGCGGTCAACAGGACATCCAGGTTCCTGAAATTGGTCTCCGGATCGACGTACCGTTCGTAGTCCCAGAGTCCAACCGATTCGGCATCCTCATAGAAACTGATCATGAAGTTGTCGTTCACGTCTTCCACATAGCGCGCGTGGAGGTAATCCATCACCGGTGCGACATTCCCCGTGTTGATCGCTTCGTCGACGAGAGCGAGGAACGGCTTGTTGTCAGGGAAGATCACCAGCTGACGCCCGTTGTAGCGGGTGGTGCGCACCGCATGGACCGATTTCGTTGTGCCGCTCGCCTGGAGGATATGATCCTCCACCGGCACGGACGTATACCCGTTGTCCGCAAGGAGTTGAACGAAATTCTGCGTCCAGACCCGTTCCGGATTCCAGAAGGCTTTCGGCGTCACGCCGAATACCCGCTCGATCTGCTGTTTCTGGAATTTGATCTGGTGGTCGTTGAACTCGAAGTCGGCGGTGTCGATCCTGGTGGAATACATGACATTCTGGGCGTAGGCGCTGCCGAAGATCTCGAACTGGCCGTCATGGATCCCTTCCCGGACCATCTGCAACGTCGAATCACCGAACCACTGGAGATCGTGGACCAGCATTCCCGAGATATGGAGCTGGATGTTCGCTTTGGGGTGTTTGCGCAATGTTCTGAGCAATCCCTTGAAGGACGCCCGGTCTGCGACCCGGGAGTAGGGTACAAGGCTCTGGTTCGCGTGGAAAAGGAGTGTGACGTCGAGCTTCCGCTTCCCCGGCACGATGGAGGGGAACCGGTAGGTGCCGACCCCGCCGAGGGGATCCTTCGCGACCAGTTCGACGCCCACCGTCCATGGGATCGGCTGCAGGGGGACGTACGTCAGGATCCCGGTCAGCGGATCGCGCGAAGCGGTGACGTTCACCGAATCGCCACCCACCACGAGAGTCACGTGCGAAACGGAAGGTCGGGCGAACACGCCTGCAAGGATCTTCGTGATCGCCCCGTCGGCCCCCCGCACCGCTTCGGGTTCGAAGATCATCGGGCTCGTCACTGCGACCACCGAGTTGCCGAACTGCGAACCGTCGGTCAGGGGATTGAGAGGATCGGGGATCCAGTCGTAGGATGAACCGTCCGCACTATTGTGCAGGTGAAATTTGTAGGCGTAGCTCTTGTCGACCTCCAGCCGGACCTTTTTGAACCAGAAGCCGGCCGCTGGTGAAATACTCCATCAGCGCGGGGGAACCTGGATCAATCCGACCGTCCACCGCCCCTCCCCAGGTGTTGAACTCCCCCGGCACGAAGGCGCGCAAAGGAGAGCCCGGAGGAGCGGCATAGCGAAAGGTAACATCCAGGCTGTCCGCTCCGCGAGCGACGCTGAGGGCACAGCCAACTGCAACGAGAACGATCCAGGTGGTCTTCACGGGGAAGCCTCAGGTGGAGAGATGATCTGCCTGTACCGATAACCCCTGCCTGGGAGAACCGGTTCCCCCGGGAAACTTCACCCCCGCGCAGGTTCGTTCCCCCGCAGGATCATCCGTTCTTGCAATAGTGCCCTCGCAGGCCTATATTCGCTCCCTATGGTTCCAGCCGCCGCCGCTGCTCGCAAAGGGTTTCTACGCCCGCTCACACTGACGGCGGTGATGTTCTTCACCGTGTCCGGGGGCCCCTACGGGCTGGAGCCGCTCTTCTCCTATGTCGGCGGTGCAGAGGCCCTCCTCCTCGTGCTTCTGCTCCCCTTCCTCTGGAGTCTCCCGGCGATCCTCGTGGTCCTCGAACTTAACGGTCTGATGCCGGTGAACGGCGGCTACTATCTGTGGGTCAAGACAGCCCTCGGGCCGTTCTGGGGATTCCTGGAGGGATGGTGGTCGTGGATCTTCACGCTTGTGGACCTCGCGATCTACCCGGTGCTGTTTCTGCAGTACCTTTCGTTCTTCCTCCCGGACATCGAACCGCTGCGGATCCCGTTGAGTCTGTTCATGGTGTGGGTGGGGGCGGGGATGAACCTGCTCGGGATCGTTCCTGTCGGGAGGAGCTCGGTTGCACTGGGGGTCGCCGTGGTGGCACCGTTTCTCGTCCTCTACTTCGCGGGCTTCCTCCACGGAGGATCGGTACCGCTGACGACGGCGGGGACTTCATCCCTTCCCGCTCAGGCGGCGTTCGCCATGGGGATGTTCACGGTCATGTGGAACTACCTTGGCTGGGACAACGGATCGCCTTACGCGGGCGAGGTCCACGAGCCGGTCAGGACATACACCTGGTCGCTTGCCGCCTCGTTCCTCTTGATCGTGGCGATGTACGTTCTTGCGGTCTATACGGGGGCGGTCTCGGGGATGAATCCGGAGGTGCTGCAGGGAGAGGGGTTTCCTTCGCTGGGAATGTTCCTGGGAGGGCGGTGGCTCGGCGCACTTCTCTCGGCTGGGGGAATGGCAAGCACGCTCGGCCTCTTTCTATCGATCCTCCTCTCCATATCCCGCATCCCTGCGGCGATGGCGGAAGACCGGTTCCTGCCAGAGGCGTTGGGCCGGCTCAGTTCCGGGCGCCAGGTCCCTTACGTCTCGATCCTCCTCTGCGCGATCGTGGTAAGCGGGATGGTCCTCTGGACGCTGGGGGAGCTGCTGATCATCGACGTCACGGTCTACAGCGCGGCGTTGTTCCTCGAATTCGTCTCGTTGATCGTCCTGCGCCGGAAGATGCCGGATGCGGCGAGGCCGTTCAGGATACCGCTGGGCGAGCGAGGACTGGCTGGCGATGACGGTGGTTCCCGGCGTGCTGCGTGGCCGTTGCACTGTACGGTGTGGTGTCCACCTCGGACGTGCATGCAGGCGCGCTGGTGTTCGCAGGGGGGATCGTGCTTTCGGGGCCGGTGGCGTGGTTCGCACGCGACTTCTATTTGCGGCGGGTGTAGGTGAATTCGTAGGGCGGCTCGCCGGGCGAACCGGGTCCCGTGCGGCCACCCTTCATACTCAAGATCCTTCTTTGCGGCGCAACGTAGTGCGGCACCAGCCCTGATAGAAGCGCAGCTCGTCACCGTACCGGACCGGAAAATATCGTTGGAAGTTGAGGGGCGCTCCATAGTACGTGATCCCGGACCCGCCCCCCTCAAATGGAACTTGTACGGTCCTCCCTGAATCCGACAGAACGAACAGGTCCTTTGCCCCCGTAATGATCGTCGTGTCGATCGTTCCGGCTATCTCGTATCCGTCGTCCGTCGAATTCCCGTTCAACCTGGAACGACCGGGCAGTCTCACTCCCTCCCTCGCCCAGCACACGCCAGACGACCACTCCTTCCCATGTTGTCCGTTCGGTCGTTGAGGTGTGGTAGGTTTGCCGAAAATCCCACATTGCCGAATCCCCAGTTTTGGGCTGCGGGAAGTAGCTGTCGTTTTCCATGGACGGGACGGCGATCGGATCCAATTTCGAATAGTCATATAGGGCGCCTGTGTGACTCCCATCCTGCGAATGCATACGCACAAGTCCGGCGTCCCTCTTGAGGACGACATTTGTCATCGAGGGGAACCAGTTGGGCACAGTGATCTCGGCCGGCTCCTCCGATGGAGGTGGGACTATGAAACAGGGGTTGGGAGCTTTGTAGGTTATGAACTGCCCCTGACCATTCGGTTCCACCACCACAGTGTCACGGGTTTTGCGGATCATGAAGAAGCTCGTATCCGCCGCAATATAGGTCGTGTCAGGGACCCAGGGTGCAGGCATGAGGCTATATTGGGTTCCCGACAAGATCCTTCGTATCACGACAGTGGTTGTATTGACGGTAGAGTCAATGGTCTGAACATCCCAGCGCATGACACCATCCAGGAGGCGGGCAATATTGCCACGATCCGTCATCTGTTGGAAACTCCAGTAGATGGTCTGGTGGGGCCGGAAGGGCGGGAAGTACGGGCTTTCCCCGGTCACCGAAGTGGAATCGGTTGGCTTCGACGGTGGGTCCTCAGAACAACCGGGGAGCAGAGCCACGGCCCCCGCGATGGCTGAGGCCAGCATCCACATCTTGAACGGCATCATTGTCTGGGTCCCTCCGCCGCCTCCACTTCACCGTCCTAGCGTCATCCTGTGTGTACGCACGGAAGACCCGGCAGTGAGCCTGCAGAAATAGACCCCGCTCCCGAGACCGGAGCCG
>CAWEHG010000011.1:0-21186 GCA_963808715.1 Ignavibacteriota bacterium
AGTTGATGACCCCTTCCCCGATGGGGAGGGAAATCAGCTCCCGTTCCGATGCACGCGCACTTTCGGCAATGCCAGCAAGCGCGGTGGCTTCGGGAATGCCCAGTTCTCTGCAGACCGCCAGCGCCAGTGCGGCATTCTCCCGGTGTGCCTCAGCCGGCAGAAGGGCCGCAGCTTCGACGTCGGCTGGCGTTGGGTGCAGGACCCGCGTCCCCTGGCGCTCCGCGTGGATCCGGGCCGCGTGTTCGTGAGCGATCTCCCCGGAGATCAGGAGGCCGTTCCTCGGAATGAACGCGCACAGCCCCTCGATGAGACCTTCCGGCGAAGGGCCGTACTCCTCCCGGTGGTCTTCACGGATGTTGGTGAGCACGGAAACGGTGGGGCACATCAGGCGGGATTCGAGCTCCTGAAGCGCGGGGGCGACGGACATGCATTCAAGGACGACGGCATCGCACCGGAGTCGGTGCGCAAGCTTCAGCATCCGGATCTGCTCCTGGACGCGTGCTGGGCCCCGGCGGTGGATCACCAGCTCAGTCCCGTCAGGCCGAAGGATGGTTGGACGGACCCCGGTGATCTTCGCCAGCACATGTCGACCATGGTGCCGCAGGGCCGCGGCCACATACCGCGTCACGCTGGACTTCCCCCTGGTCCCCCCAACGTGGATGCGGGTAGGGATCGACCTGACCCAGGAGCGGACGAGTATCGCCTCCAGCAGGAGCGCAGAGAGCAGCAGAAGTGTGAGACTGGAAACGACGAGCATGGGGTCCCCGACCAGTTGCCGGGGTCAGTAGCCGATGGCCACGCCGCCGCGGCGTGGATCCGCGGAACCAAAGAGCTTCCCGGTTGCCGGGTCTCGAAGAATGATTTGCGCACCACCGAAGAAGAGGTCAAAATCTCCGTACACCTTGAGCGTGTGTCCCTTCCGCAGCAGTTCGGCCCTGACCTGCTCATCGACACGGGATTCCATGTGGAGAAATTCGTCGGCCTTCTGGCACAGGAATCTGGGCGCGCGGTTGGCCTCAGCTGCCGACATACCGTAGTCAACGACGTTCACCACCAGTTGCACGACGGTCGCTACGATCCGTGTGGCGCCCGGTGACCCGATAGAAAGATACGGAGCACCATCCTTCAGGAGAATAGTTGGAGAAATGGAACTGCGCGGTTGCTTCTTTGGCCAGATCGAGTTACGGGCGGTCGTGGTGGAGAAGTTGGACATGGCATTGTTCATCAACACCCCGGCAACCGTTATCCCGGAACCGAAGAACGTGCCAAGGGTCTGGGTCAGGGAAACCACGTTCCCTTCTTTGTCCATCACCCCGAGGTGGGTCGTATGTCCACCACCGTCAACCGTATATTCCGCCCCCCTGCCCTCCGCATGATCGGACGAGGCTTCCGGACCTCCGTCATTCTGTTGATGCTCCACCGGCACCTTCGGAAGAACAGAGGGGGTGCCCACAGGGGACCGTTTCATAGGGAGGGCAAACGGGTCCCCGGCTGAGGTCTTGCGATACTCTCTGGGCACAGCGGCTTCCCGGTTGATGTCAAGGAATCGGGTCCGCGCATACTCTTTTGAGATCAGGCCTGAAACAGGCACTTCCTCGAATCTGGGATCGGCTAGAAACGCGGTCCGGTCAGCGTACACCCGTCTAAGGGTCTCGGCGAGCAGGTGGAGACTTTCCGCTGAACCGGCATAGTGGCCGAGCCCCCCCAGATCTTCGCTCTCCAGAATGTTCAGGGCCTCGATCACCATGGCCCCCGAATGCGGAGGAGGGGCACTCACCACCTCCAGTCCACGATAGGTCTGTCGCAGCGGTTCCACTATCTCCGCAGAGAAGGACCGGAGATCCTCCAGCGTTATCGAACCGCCGGCGGCATCGATCCCCCGCACCATCTCTACAGCGACCGGCCCTGCATAGAAGCCATCCCGTCCGATCGCGGCGACAGCCCTGAGGGTCTTTGCCAGTGCTGGCTGGCGAAGCGTATCGCCTTCCACAATGGGGAAGCCGTCCCGAAGATAGATGGCCGCGGTGGAAGAGTCCTGTTGCAGGAACGCGACATGATCCAGGATGATGGCTGCCAGGGTCGCATCGATGGGAAACCCCGCTTCAGCGAGCCTGATGGCAGGGGCGATCACGACGGGGAGCGGGAGCGTGCCGAATTTCTCCAGGGCGAGGATCAACCCCGCGACCGTGCCGGGCACGAGGATCGCCTTCACGCTCCGGTTGTCGTCCCGACCTCCGAACCCGACCTTTCGGGCATTCGCGCCAGCACGGGGATAATAGTTGACATACGACAGCTTCCGATCGTGGGCCATGTACACCAGGATCCCCCCCCTCCCCCAAGCCCAGAACCGTCGGGTTCGACCACTCCGATGGCAAATGCCGCAGCCACCGCGGCATCCACGGCATTCCCACCCTTCTTGAGGATCTCGACGGCGGCGACCGACGCCAACGGATGGGCGGTCGCCACCATTCCGCTCGATCCGGCGGCTGCCTCGTCGGGAGTACTGAAGGACAACTCCTGGGCAGAACCGAGCGAAGCGGAGCACACTATCGCCAACACGGAGACCCATCTGAACAGTCGGATCATTGCGAACACTCCGTCGACCATTGACCGGTTACGCAGATCACTTGAAGACGGCCGTCAGAGGAGGCAACACGGCCGCGATCTTGTCCACCACGTCGATGCCAACGTGATTGTCGGCAGCGAGCTTGCTGAAGAATCCATCTTCGTCCCCCTGCTTCACAACGATCAGATGGCCGGCCGACTCCACAGCGAGCTTGTTGAAGTCGTCCGACTGCGTCCCGCGACGGGCTTTGCCACCGATGTGCATCGTGAGGATCGGGATCTTCGCCTCTCGTGCGGCCGCGATCAGTTTCTTGACCCGGTCCATCTCCTCTTCCCTGCTCGTCCCCGCTGCTCCCAGGCCTTTGGAACTGAACCCGGGAACGACCAGGAGGGTGTTGACCCCCTTCAGGTCGGTGGACACTGCGCTCGGCAGGGTCTTTGCCTCCAGGTTGGCCTTCTTGCAGAGGCTCCCGGCGAGCGTGACATCGGCGCTCTGGCCGGCGGACGTGATCAGTATCGGCACCTTGAACTTCACCTTGTCCTGCGCGCTCAGGGTGCATGCGCAGAGGACACAGAGCAGCGCCGTAGCCGCCACTGGGGTTCGTTTCGTCATTGTTTTCTCCTGGTGATCCGTGAATTTCGTGGTTTGCCTCAATGACCGTGGGAGGAATCCCCGGGGGTTCAGCGGAGGTACGCGCCGACCCCCTGTTCCACCACTTCCCCGAAGGTGGGAATTCCTCCGATCAGCACAGGCGGACCGGGACGCTGTCCATTGAACGCATCCAGGATCGCCCGGAATCCCTGGAGATGGCGGCCAACACGCCGGGCGAGCGATTCCCCCCCGGGAGAATACACGATCCGCATGCTTCCCAGCTCCAAAGCCTGTTCATACCAGGGATCGTGTCCGTTCACGATGAGGTCCGCCGATGTCCTACCTCTCAGCCTCCCCTGGATCGGATTGCTCGTTTCCATGAGGAAGGGAACCGCCTGCGTACGATCCCCCCATTCCCTGTGACTCAACCCACGAAAACGGGGTGGGGAAAGTTCGAGTGAATACGGCAGGTCCTCAAGCTCAAGTGCAAGCACGGCTTCACCAGCGATGTCACGTCCCTTCTCATGTGCGACGATGGCATTGATGATCGGGATCTCCGGGGCGGCCTCGTGCAGATCGAGACCCACGAGCACTCCTTCCTTCTCGATCAGGGTCATGATGGCGAAGGCGGCCTGCTCGGTCAGAGAGCCATCCGGCCGACCTGGATACGCACGGTTGAGATTCCGCGTCTCGTTCCCCGAGAGTTGCTGGCCGGAGGGGAAGTGGAGGTAGACCAGCGGATCCGGCCACTGGTCCACGACATTCGCCCCCCTCGAACCGAACCGGAACGTCCGTTCGCCTGTCCGAGTCGGTATCGCAAAGGTACGAGGCGTCCCTTCGAGCGGGTCGGTACAGGTGAATCCGCTGGCACACGCCTGCGGGACGACGATCAGCCGACCGGCGCGCACCTGCACATTTTCCAGAATCACCGTGGCCGCGACAAGCCCCGCCGGCTCATTCGGATGCGTACCCCCGAGCACCAGGACCGCCGGACCGCGTTCGGCCCCCTCAAAGACGAAGACCGACGCATCAGCACGGGTGTTCTTGAGGGGTGGGAAGTAGTCACTCAGGAGCCCCCGTCGGGTCAGCCCGACTGACGGGTGAAATTCATCTGGGGCCCACATGGCCGTGAACTCCAACCCCGCGATCACGCAGGCTACGATGACCAGGACCACAACGGCCAGGGCACGGATCCCGTGGACCGGTATGTGATGCTCACTATTTGACATGGAAGATCCGCAGGAGAAGCGGAATGAGCACAAGTCCGAGCGCAAGTTGTTCCCTCCATCGCCCTTCAGAGAACAGCTCCCGCAGAACCACGCCGGCGAAGTATGCCGTGATCATGATGTAGATCCAGTGCAACACGTCGGGCTCCCGATGGTTAGTAGCGGAGCAGCGAACCCAGCTGACCTGCGTAGACGATCAACGCGATCCCCACGACGGCCGAAAAGATGATCAACGGCAGGCTCTCCCGCAGGATCCGGTAGTGATTGCGCTCCCCCACGAGCTGGGCCGCAAAAACGCAGAGGAGCGATGGAGGAGGCATCATGTCTCCGAGCCCGGCGATCAACGACAACCCCGAGGTCACCACGATCTCGTTCCTCCCCAGGAAGACATACACCAGTGGGACGCCCAGCACCGACGAGGCCGCGTATGCAGACCCGAATGCCGGCATCGCCAGCGCGATCCCGGCATACAGGAGGACCTCGGGGAGCTTGAGCGCATTCACGGCGATGAAGCCCCGGACCCCGGTAAGGGTCATGATCTGGACGAACATCCCGACCCCCGCGAGGATCGCCATGATCGGCAGGGCGTCGCGAACCGCAACGCGGGAGAGCCTGAGCAGGCGTACCGGTTCCCCCGTGCCCACAGCGGTCACCGCCCCCAGCACAAAGATCAAGGGAACCCCGATATCCGGGACCCATTGCGGAATGAGCCTGACAGCCAGCATCAATCCGATCACCACGGCCAGAGGAAGGAACAGTTTCACCCCGTGGCGGTCATACACGGCGGGGGGAAGCTGGCTGAGCACACGATCCAGGTCGATCGCCTTCAGATACCTGTAGCGGAAGTAGAGCGCGGTGGCCAGTGCAGGCGGTGCGGTCGCCAAGAGCAGAGGGATCTCAAAGCCGATGTACGGCATATCCACCCCCCCACCGATGATCATCACCGGGATATTGATCGGCGGGGCGATCATCCCGTACACCGCGGCCAGCGCAACGAATGACCCAGCGGCCACAGGAGGGAGGCCCATGGCCATCAGCGCCGGAGCCACGAGTGCCCCTGTGGTGAGAATACAGGCGGACGATAGCCCCGTCAGCATTCCCGGGAACATGACGAACACGACAAGGACGATCATCAGCAGTGTCGGCCAGCCGGTAGAGGCCTCGTATCATCATGCTGCTGATCGTCCCGAGCGCCCCGCTGGCTTCCAATGCCTTCATAAAGACCATCGCCGTGGCAATGATCAGGATCGCATCAAGATATCCGAACATCCCTTCCACCAGATGGCGAACGGGGAACCCCTCCCCTGCCACCAGGGCACCGGCCACCGATGAAAGCGCCAGCGCAAGTCCGGCGGGGAACTTCCACCAGAACACGCTGATCGCGAACATCGTCAGCATCACGAGCAGGATAATCAGTTCGGCTGGCATTGCCTGACATTACTCCCGTACATTCCCGGTGGCCGGGCGGCTCTCGCCTCCACCGGGCTTCATCGGTCTTCGAAGATGAACAGGTCCGCTTTTCGTTCGTAGTTTCTCAGCGCCGCCGCGGTCTTCGGCGAGACCGGTTCAAGGAGAACGGCGATCGAGTGAATTTCGGCCTCGGTGATCAGGGCCCGGGAAACCACCTGGACAGACACCGCCGGCGCCTGACCAGAGGTTTTCTTCCCCTCAGGAAACAGGACATCGCTCATGCGCTCATTCGGATTGACCACCTCGACAGCTGCGGGCGTGAGCGCACGGAGAGCTTCGGTGAACCGGGGACTGCAATACCCGTAGTGTGTGCAGCAGAGGCCGGCGATGATCGTCCGGTTCTCCCCGACCACCTGTTCCATGGCCTCCGCGGCGAACAGCTCGATCGAAGTCGCAACGACGTCACTCCCGGCGTCTGCCTCGATCTGGCCGGCGAGGTCGGGACATGCCTGAAGAACGACCCGTTCTGGAGCGATCCCGCGCTCGATCAGCCGGGACCGATGCGTTCCCGCTGCCACGGTCGTTTCCGTTCCGAAGATGATCGCAGAACTGGCGGGGTTGGCCTTCAGTCTTTCCTCCAGCATTTCCACGCCCAGTTCGACGATCCCCAGGAGCGGAGTATCCTGTGCCGACCTGGTCCGGGGAATCAGGACCGACAGCGTGTTACAGGCCACCAGAACGACGTCCGGGTGATACCATCGGATCATGCCCGCCAGGGCATCGTCGAAGACCTGGACCTTCCGCTCCACCGAAGGCATCTTGTTGTACCCCCGGTGTGCCTCGGGAAGGGCATTGGCAAAGATCAGGTGCAGCGAACGATAGGCACCCGTTGTCCGTGCCCGGTGTTCTATGTCCGCGGCGACCGAGAGCCCCCCGAGTCCCGAGTCCGTCACCAGGACGGTAATTGCATCCTTCTGAACGGCCGCCGCAATCCGTTCCATGGTGTCCGGCTGGGCCGAACCACCGGCCGGCACTCCGGCCACACCTGCACTGACGATCAATCCCATGATCCACCGTTCTCTGGTCATCGGAGAAGAACCATCGTCCGTGTCATTGTCACTGCGCCCGCGGACAGACGATAGACATAGACCCCACTCGCAAGCCTGCCCGCTTCGAATGTCGCCGCGTAGTGTCCGGGCTGCTTCTGCTCGTTGACCAACTCCACGACCTCGCGTCCGAGCAGATCATACACGAGCCAGCCGTACATCGCTGGCCTGACGTCCCTGGGATCCGCCCCCTGCGACCGTGTAGTGTATGGTCGTGGCGGGATTGAACGGGTTCGGATAATTCTGCTCCAGATCCCACCCCATCGGCACATGATGGTCGGCAACAGACGTCGCTCCGGTGGTCGACGTGGTCCCCGGGGAGCAGCAGGTACAATCCTTTGAGACATTGCGGTGTTTGACCCAGAGCCCCGAGACCTCAGGGCTGCGTGTCACGGATTGTGCGATGGCCCCGGCGATACTGTCGCCCTGGAGGGTGAACGGAGCGACCAGTTTCTCCCCCTTTGCGGTCTTCGGCGAGGTCCCGCCCCAGCACACTTCATCTGCAACGTCGTTCGTCGAGGGAGCATACAGCACCACATTGTCCGCCGCGGTCAGAAGGTTGGTCTTCCCCGAAGAATAGTGGAACCCCGAATCGGCGAGGCCGGGCTTTGCGGCGAATTTCTTCAACCCCGCAGGGAACTGTGGGCCGAATCCGGCGGGACCGACGCCGCCGAAGACCACGGCATATTCTTTCGGCTGCAGAACCGTATTCGGCGGAAAGGTGAACAACGGGAGCATGTTTCTTTCGAGGATCTGGTATCCCCCGACGTCCACACTCACGGTCCCTGCATTGACGATCTCCACAAACTCGTCTCCCCTGACGCTTCGGACACCGTCGCCGTTCACGTCTCCCTCGATCGCCGCGGCTGGGGTTCATCCCTTGGAATATCGAACAGCACCTCGTTGATGACCAGTACCCGGGAAGGTGTGGGCCGGTCGAAGTAGTGGATCTGCACGAAGTCCTCCAGGATGCCGGCGAGGACCTGCGCAAACCGCTTGTAGTTGTCCTCCGTATCCCTGACCCCCGTGTAGTTCAGTTCGATCTGTACAGCGTCGACGGTTCCCCCGGGGAGTGACCCATGCCGCTCGGTGATATAGCCCCCCGTGAAGTACGGGTCACCTCCCGGCGAGCGCTGCATTGTGGAAGGGACCGCCGGATACCCTCTGTTCTCGAGAAAGGTGCCAAGGGAAAGGGACCCGTGGAGCAGTGCCGCCAGTCCACCCGGGCGGGATCCGGCCAGCGTCCGTATGCTCGTCATTCCCGCGAACACCGGCATGTTCAGCGAATCGTCAGGCAGGGCGAGCTCTCCGGAGCTCAACAGATACCCCACCTCCGCCCGCTGGATGGTATGGCCATGGCCGTGAAGGTCCACAAGAACACCTTTCCCGGAGGTTCGGAGAACTGCCTGTCGGGCGGCCCCGATGAACGTATGGAATTCATTCCACGCCTGGATGGCATACACATTACCTTGAGCCGCCTCGACCACCTCGCGATTGGCATCAAGCTTCCGCCGATGCAGACGGTTGATGATCACATGGGGGTACTTCCCGGTCCGCTGATACAGCGCGACGTACAACTCGCGGAGCAACTCCTGCGTGTTGGTGTCGTAGGACGTGGTCCCCCACGTTCTGTCCGGGATCTCCGCTGGCAGCTCATGGCCCCCGTGCGGAGCCGAAAGAATGATCGGCAGTTCTCCCGCATCGTACTCGACGTACTGGTTCCTCCCGAAGTACGCCTGCCCGGGGGTGTACACCGTATCCATGGCTGCTCCCGCGGTGATCGCCACCACCGGGAGGAGCAGGGCGATCGACAGGAACAGACGCCTGAGTCTTCTACCGCTAACGATCATAGTAACGCTCCAGGAACTTGAGAATGGCGGCAGCGAACGCACGCGCAAAGGCTTTCCGGTCCCTTTCCGTGTCGCGCACGGTTTCCAGGGGAGTCTCCACTTGCACCGCGCTGATCACGCCTCCCGACGACGATCCATGATGCTCGATGGTATAGCCGCCGCTGAAGTACGGGTCGCCCCCGGGGTCCGGGCGGATCGTGCTCGGAACAACGTCGTATCCTTCCTGCGCAAGCAGCGTCCCGAGGCTGGAGGACCCCCGGACGAGCTCAGCGAGTGTCAGGCCCGACCGCAGGACAAGATGATGGATGCTCGAAGCGGCGGCCATTCCCGAAAGGGAATCGTCTGCTTCTCTCAGCTGCCGCCCGGTGAGCAGGTATCCGATTTCCACCCAGCGCTTCCGGTGGCGATGTCCATGGAGATCCACCAGGAGACCTGTGCCAAACTGTTCACTGACGGCGCTGCAAGCCCTTGCCACGTGCAGATGGTATCGTTCCCAGTTACGAACCGCCAGGGGATCATCCTGAGCACCCTCGAGCGCCTCGCGATTGACATCCACCTTCTTCCGGTGAACGTGGTCGATCACCATGTAGGGACGCTCCCCGGATTGACGCTCGATCGCATCGGAGATCTCCCGACCGAGCTCAAGACTGTTCACATCGTAGCGCTCGAGGGTGGCCGAGATCCGATCCGGGATCAGCGCGGGAGTTCGCGTGCCACCATGGGGGATGGTCAGAATCAGAGGGAGTGTCCCCGGCCGGTATTCGATGAGGGCATCAAGCGAACCGGATCCACTATCGGCCGCAACTCGCGAGGCAAGTGCGGATGTCCCTGTCAGAAGACCAACCACCATCACGACACTTGTCACCGGTCAGCGATCCTTTCCGCTCAGAACCCTACGGTCACGGTGAACGTGTGGACCGGTCCGAGCGGATTCAGGTCGGCGTACGCATAGTCGATTCCCAGTCCGAAAGAGGTCCCTGCCTGCCAGGTGAGGCCGGCGCCGGCCGTCCAGCTTCGAACATCATCGTTGAAATGATACCCTCCCCTGATCGCGATCAGGTTCTCCCACGAATACTCCATACCCACACAGGCTTTCTCCGGGGCGTCGCTCGAGTGGTTCGCATCGATCGCGATCAGCACCGCATGTTGTGTCGTCCGTAGCAAGCGCATCGCCGGGGCCAAGGAGCTGCCAGCCGATCCCGACTCGAAAACTCAACGGCAGATCCCAGGATTCGGTTCCCAGATAGCTGGAGACGCCGGTATTCGTCGCGTTGTTGGGGTTCGGATCATAGGTGCGGTGGAGATCACGCCCATCCAGCTGCATCGGCATGCCGAAGTTCGTGAACGCCATGCCGACCGTGATGCCCCTTGTAGCCGGTGATCAACGTCGTCCCGAGGTCCACCGCGACCGTCGACGCAGATTCGTTGTAGATGCTCTGCACCACATATTTGACCGTGACACCAAAGGCGAAGAAGTCCACAAGGCGGGCCGCGTAGCTGAGACGCCGACAGCGACATCACTGGCTTTGAAGAAATCTCCGGTCCCTTGAGGGTCCTGCTCGGTGGTCACTTCCATCTCTCCGAGATTCAGGATTGTCGCATTGATCCCGAACCGATGATCCTCCCCGCCGGCAACACGACAGCCAAAATACTGATGGGTGATGTCGGCGAACCAGCGCGTATGTGGAAACACTGGCAGAGATCGATCGGACCCCAACAAGACCGGACGGATTCCAGTACATGGCCGAAGGATCCTGCACGAGGACACCATTGCCTCCCCCATTCCCCCGCACGTGCCCCCACACCGATCTTCAGGAACTGCGCCGCTGATCGTCCCGGCTTTGTTGTCGTTCTGTGCACTTGCGCTCTGCACAAGCAGCAACGTGCACGCGAGGAAGAGCGTCAGGGTCGTTTTCATAGGTTATTTGATCAGCGCGAATTTCCCAATATGACGGTTTCCCCGTGGATCCTCAACGACATAGATGTAGACGCCGAATGCGAGGGCCTGACTCCAGTCGCTGACGAGGTTCCAGCTCAGGGAGCCGACCGCACTGTTGTGTTGAAGGGTCTTGACAAGCGGCCCGCGACGGTAAAGACCCAATGGTACACTCCTCCGGGAGATACATGAACCGGATCTGCCGGACATTCTGCATCGATTCGTATTTCGACGTCACCATATACGGATTGGGGACAACCCGGACCTGGCTCAGATCCGGCCGCGTCCCATCGAAGGTGGCCGGGGTGAAGCTGAATTCGTACCGGTCGCAGGAGGTCAGGGCATTGTGACTGATGATCCTGACCACGGTCCCGGGGTGACGGCGGACGCCGGGCGGTGTCCCCGGGCGCGTTGTTGATCAGTATCTGGTAGGCAAACTCCTTGATTTTGCGGCCGGGTTGGGAGAACCCATGGCCGGCGGGGTGGCGGGATAGGGGGCACGGGTCACGTAGATGGGTTCTCCTTCCTCCCATGGTTGTTGGCATTCAGGTCGCGGAACTCAAAGGCCATCTGGGTATTGGTGGAGACGTTCCACACGGAGAACGGGACCTGATACTTCGCCACGGAACCCGGCCATCCCCCAGGTGTAGGCGGTGGTCAGTCGCATCGGAAAAGCGGATCTCGTAGTCGGCGCTGCGGCCAGCGTGTCCGCCTGGGCATTCTCGGTGTACGAGGCGTACCAGGAACTGTCAGCGCTCAGATTGGCGGGCCGCTGACATTCCGGCCGTTCTGATCGGTGACGCTGGCGATCACCCCCGATGCGGTCACCGGACGTCACGCTACGCTGAATCCCTCCACCACGGCAAGATCGCCAGTGTTCAGCGGTTTGTGGTCGACAGGAGAACGTCGTCGCGTCTATCCATCGCTTCACGCTGAACGTCCGGGCTGGTGTCCGTCGAACATGATCCGGTACGGGTACGGTCTTCAGCATGCTCTCATCGATCGACCTCCATCCGGACCTCTCCCTTTCCCGTTCCTGGAGTCTTCGTCAACCCCTGAGGCGCGCGGCGTCTTTCCCGGGGCAGGCGGCAAGGGGATGGCGGTGACGAAATGACTCACCTGAGGGCCGTCGCCCGCGTCGTCTCGAGCGATACAGCTTGCGGTGCCCCTGTCGTAGGAAACAATCGTATACGAATAGGCAATGCCGTCGACCACATTGCTGTCCACCCAGCTGTGCTGCGGAGCCACTGTCCGTCCCCAGCCACATAAGCGGGTTCTTCGGATCGGGTCCTTTGATGTTGTTGGCAAGGTCGAATTGCGCTACCGGGACATAGCCGTAGGTCGTCCCCAGCGCATCGGTGGTCCCGTCCCCCCACGTCATGCCGCCGTCTTCACTCCGGTAGATCTTGTATCCTTCAAAATCCTGTTCCCCCGTTGCGGGATCTTTGGCCGTCTCCGGTGTATCATCCCAGTAGAGCGTCACCGCCCGTCCGCGGGAACAGCGGAGAGCCGGGGGCAGGCGGGGCGGTCGGGCCGTTGAACTTCGCGTCGAACAGCACTTTTGCGCTGCCAGCATATTGCTATAATAGTCCGCATCATCATCTCCCCGCAGCGACCGCGAGGTGAACTTCACGGTGTCGCCGGGGGCCATCGTCGAACGGACCGGTAGCAACGATCCAGGCAAGGTCCTGCTTCGTGGCGATCAGTGTCACATCATCGATGCGGCGGTTGCTCCGTGAAAGTAGTTGGCCGCTGTGGCCGCGATCGACGGATTTGTGGGATCACTGGTGATAATCGGCCAGAGGTACGGAATCGTCGGTGGGCCGGGGTCCACGAAGTAGTGGAAGTCGGTGACTCCCATGTTGCTCGGGGTCTCGAGGAATATGGTTCCGAACGTGTAGTCTTCGGTGATCCCCAGCGAGTTGGGCCGCGTCGCGCCCGCCGATGTCCCCGTCGAAATCCCGCTGCGCCAGAGAGGTGAGGCGCGAACCGTCGGCAAACACCGAGTCTTTCCAGAGCAACGTCTCTTCCGTGTGATCGCTGCAATCAGGGATCCTGATACGAACCCACGTAACACCCGTTCAGGGTTCGGCCGCTCTTGTTGATGATGAAGAACTCGTAGAAGAGGAAGTCTTCGGCGTACACGCGGCCGTAGCTGTACGCCATTTCATGGACCTCGATCCCGATCGTGTTCCCCTGCTGGTTGTGGCTTGTCGTCGAATTCCATGTAGATGTCCCGGTCGGAAGCGAACTCCCCCGGGATCTGGACGCCGGTGTTCGGATCGCGACGGAAAAGCCCGGGCCAGAAGGCGGCGCCGTTTTGTCCACAGGCCACGTATCGGGAAGATCGCTGTGAGCCAGGTAGGGGTCTGGCCGTTGTACTTCAGTTCGGCATGCGGATTGGGATCCAGTGCGGCATTGTAATGGGTCTTGCCATAGGCGCCATCCTTCGCCACGAAATCTTCGTTCTTGTCATCGGTCCAGGCATCGATCACATTGCCCTTGTTGCCGTTCTTGCTGTTCTCTTTGACGGCGAAGAAGATGGAAAAGTCGTCGACAGGCCCGTGAAGTTCTGCCGCGGATACCGGATGTCGAAGAAGACATCGGTGGGGGCGTTGCCGACGTCGGCAAACCGGGTATCGGAGATCTGGCCGTAGTTCATGGTCAGATTCTGGAGTTGGCCTTTCGTCTGAACGCCGACAGCCTCGTCAGCGAAGCTGAAGTGCTCTTGAGCCGGCGCGGGCCGCCTGGTGGATCGGCATCCTGGGCGTCGACCCGGACGTGGAGAGGGTCCCGCCAGCAGTACCCGGAGAGCAGCCATGCGTACTTGGTCATACATACCTGTTCAGATCAGAATTCCATGATGGCACCCACCCGCATGATCCGCCGCGTGCCGGCATTCTCCGGGATTGGCCTGACGATCTTTCGTGCGCACCGAGGTGGGGCCTTCGTCCCAGACCTTGCCCGTGCGGCTCCAGAGGTACACGGTGTTGACCTGGATCGAAAACGATTGGTGACGTCGAAATATCCGGTCAGGCGTATATCCCCGATGCGGTAACTCGCGAGAGAGCTTCAGGTCCAGGCCGTACGTCCACGGGCTGCGGGCGCTGTTGGGTTCCGGCACGATCCCGGTTTCCTCGGCGGCCCTGGACGTGGGGGTGTACGGGAAGACCGCTGCCGACCATGAACACCGAGGAAAGCGAGAAGTAGCTCAAGGGATGGAACCCGAACATCTCCGGCCCGAAATCCAGTGGCAGCCTGACGTCAGAACGCGGTGATCTTGTGCCGCTGGTCAAAGTCCAGCGGGAATTCCGGTTGGACGCAACGGGGTTCTGCATCTTCCTCGCGGTACGAATATCCGCCGCTCGAGGATCGGAGAGATTCCCGATGGCAGACATCAGCGAATAGGTGACCCGGCCCGAGTAGAAACTGCTGAACCGTTTGTCCAGCGTAATGTCGATACCCTGTATCCGTCCGAAATCGGCATTGATGTAGATCGAATAGTCCCGCCCGACAAAATAGTAGTAGCTCGAGGTGAGATTCGTGATATCCTTCGAATATGCGGTAATATTCAAACCCCAGTCCGCAGCAAGTTCCTGCTGCAGACCCAGCTTCGAAACGAGACCGTCCGTTCAGGCTTCAGTCCCGGATTCCCGATCAGCGCATCGGCCACGAGGATATCCTCCAGATCCGTCATTCCGGTAGAGGTCATAGAACCGTGGGTGCCTGGAAGAAGTGTCCGTACGCAAAATGGATCGAGGTCTTGTCCGAGATAGGATGTGCAAGGCCGATACGGGGACTGAATTGCAGATGCGGCTTCACCGGCATCTTCTCCGCCGCCTGATACTCCGCCGTCCCGCCGGGTGACGGTGATCACCTCGATCACCTGGGACGGGTCCGGATACGCAGAGGCCTGTGGATCAAAATAGTCCATCCTGAGCCCCGCCTTCAGGATCATGAAACTGTATTCGACTTTGTCCTGCAGGTATGCGCCGCCTCGATCGGGCTGTAGGTGAAATACTGAAGGTTCGGAATGGTCGGCATGCCGATGCGGTGGCGGAACACTTCGTGCGCTTTGAACTCGAAACCGGTCCGGATCTGGTGGCTGGGATGCACCTGACTCTCGAGATTCCCTTTGGCGATATATTGGATTGCCTCGGACACCGTCCAGTAGCGGACATCCCCATACCGGAATCCTGAATCGTTTCCGCCGACCCATTGACGGCGCACATAGTCACTGGAGAACAGTGCCCCGGTCGCGGGTCCGAAACGACAGTCCGGTCAGGGACGATCTCGCTGCTATAGTCGTAGACGCGAGACACCAGCAGGTCGTAGAAAGTGCTCGCAGACAGTACATGCCGCATGGAGAGAAATTCCCGATCGTTCACATCCCTGATGATCGGGGAGACTCCCCCTCCGCCCGAGCGGATCGAGACCGGAGTCCCACCATCGCCAGAATTTGTACGCATGGTCATAGTTCTCCCGATAGCCCCTCGACGATCCGGCCGATCCCCGGAGCGTCAGTTCCGTGAACTCAGCGGGTAGGTCAGCTTGAATTCAGGGATCGAAGGAGCGTCCATCCAAAGGGGAGGCTGTTGTTTTCCTGCCGCACCCGGCCTGTGACGAAGAAAGTCAGAGGAGAGAGGAACGGGAACGGGTCCGGAAAAATTCCCGTAAATGTCCCCAGGACATCGAACAGGAGAAGGTCCCGCGCGTACTCGTCATCCAGGACCCCGACGTAGCTGTAGGCCGATGTACCGTCCGGTTTCCGGACCTCGTCGAGGTATTTCTGCTGTTCGGACGGCGGGAGAGCCTGCACCTCCTCGCGATCGAGGTTCCAGTCGGGTTTCTGATACGGAGAGGATTGAGCCGGGGGGATTCGTAGCTGAACCGTCCGGTGTACCGTTCCCCGCCGTCTTTCGTGTAGACGGTGATCAACGCCGTCCGAGGCGTTCCCGTACTCGGCGTCGAACGTCCCGATGTGCGCCTGGAGCTCCTGGATATTCAGGACCTCGATCTCTCCGGACGTGGAACGGAACAGCGCGTTCTGTCACGGGACACCATCCACCTGGTAGATCGTTCCTCCGCGTTCTTCCTCCCCTGATATGGATGGCTCCGTCAGTCCCGCGGGTCACTCCCGCCTGCAACGGATGATCTCATCCACATCCTGGAAGCGCAGGTCTTTGACGATGGTCTCACCTTCAACAATCGAACGGGTCGAGGTCAGGTCCTTCTGCACGACCGGCCGCAAGGCGGTTACTTCAACGGTGCCCATTTCGACGGCACTGGCGCGAAGTTCCGCATTCAGGTCGGTGGTCAGCGTCGGCCATGATGCGGACATCGCTGTACACCGTCGTCTGGTATCCGATCAAACTGACCTGGACCCGGTAGGTCCCCGGGGGGATGCCGGTGACAAAATAGAAGCCACTGACGTTCGATGCCCCGCCCAGAGAGGTACCGGTAAGGAGGACGTTGGCACCCACAAGGGCTTCCTTGGAGTCCTTGTCGCGGATGGTACCGTTCAGTTTGCCCGTATCTCCGGCATGGAGGACACCCGCCCCCATGGCGACCAGGAGGAACAGGACCAACAATGAGGTTCTCACGGCAGATGTACCCTCAGGTGAGACAAACAGGCGGCGGGCCACAAGCCCGCCGCCCGTACACGTTACTTGAGGAGAAGCATGGAGTTGGTTCGGGTCCCCGACGCCGTCGCGAGACGTGCGATATAGACACCACTCGGAGCGGATGCCTGCGACCGTGTCCTGCCATCCCAACGCACTTCATGGTGTCCTGCTTCGAGTTCCTCATTGACCAGCGAACGGACCTCGCGGCCCAGCAGGTCGAACACCACCAGGGACACCCTCCCCTTTGCGGCGACGTCAAAGCTGATCATCGTGGAAGGGTTGAAGGGGTTGGGATAGTTGGCGAGCGTTTCGTAGGAGACGGGAAGCGCACGTTCTGCAACGTCAGTAACGAAGCTGTAGGGCACATTCCCATACACGACGGAATTCGGATTCTGGTCTATTGCGAGCGAATCCTGCGACTCTTTCCACGCGATGTCGATACCGGACTTTTCGGCGAACTCTGTTGCCGATCGTCGCGTAGTTCGCATCATACGATCGGCGGCTCAGGAGGTCGGGACGGACCAGCTGGAACCCCCATTCCTGGAGAACTGGTAGACGATCTCATTCATGCCCTGTCGTGTCGGCCTGCCATGTCTCGGCGATACGTGAAGTGAATGACGTCCAGGCTGTCGACAACCGCTCCGCCCGTGAAGAAGTTGACGGTCGACGAATCGAGGGCTTTCGTGTACTGTGGCGTCCAGACTCCGGACCATGCCTTCTTGTGGACAACGATGTAGCTCATCCTGGGATCGCTCGCCGAAATGATCGGCAGGGTATAGAAAACGTAGATGTTGGATTGCCCATCCAGGGCGGCGGCGACGTATCGATTGTGGTCGCGATCCACGGCCGTTGTATCGGAGATCCTGACCGGTGTTCCCCACACGCTGCCGTCGTATTGATTCACGAAGACTTCCCTGCGCGCGTTGGTTCCCGTCAGACTGTTGTCCCAGGCGGCGACAAGTCGGCCATTCGGACCGGCGGCAAGGGCGACACGGGCGACTTCGATCGACGATCCCAGGGTCCCGCCGGTGGAGATCGAATCTGCTTTGCTGCTCCAGGTCGCACCACCATCGGTACTCTTCACCACGTAGACGAATTCCTTCCCCGCCCCCTCGCCATCGTTATTGTAGACGACCCAGACATATCCCCGTGAATCGACTTCGATCGTCGCTTCTTCACCGCGCACTGACGAGGCCACAGACACCTGCTTGGGTGTCGACCAGGACACCCCATTGAATTTCGCATAGTAGATCTGGAACTTCTCTGTTGACGTCCCCTGTTGCTGCCACGTCGCATGGATATTCCCCTGCTCATCGGCAGCAAGGGCAGGCTGGATCGCCGAACCTGTCGATGGAGCGTTCGAGAGGGCCACGGGCGGAGACCATGTCTGGAAATCCTTGTCATAGGTCGAATACTGGACCTGCGAACCGGCGGTGGAGCCGCTCGCCCACGCCACGACAAGAATATCGGTCGAGGTCCGCGCCACTTTGCGCTGGTGAGAATAGTATGTCGAGCCAAGATAGGGAACGGTCTTTTGTACCACGGTCACCGTCTGTGCTCCGAGCGGGAGACAGATCACAACAACCAGCAAGAGCGCGATGCAGGTCTTCATGGGTGGGTCCTTCCATGAATGGTGAGAGAGTGCACAAGCGGGATCCCCCCGTTCGCGGGGGATGATGCTCACAGATGAATTGAATATACACTACCTACCAATAACTATACCACAAGAAAATGCCGATTCTGTCCCCCCATTCGGGGTATCCTGCGCAGGAATGGGCGAAAATGGCACAGGGAGGGGCTGAAGGCGCCCGACCCGCTCCTCTCCGGTACACCCGGGGAGCACTTGCAACATAGAACCCATACGAAGTATCTTCAGAGGTCATGACCGGCCTGAGCCTTCGCACAAAAGCCCTCCTCTTCTCCTCCCTTTTCACGACCGTGGTTGTGGGCGGGGCGCTCTATTTCTATTCCATGCTCCACGAATCCACCGAAGAGGTGATCGCAACGAACAGGCTGATGACAGAAGCGGCCGTCCAGGGACTCAGCACGGCAGGAGGCAGGACCATTGACAGCCTCCGGCGATCGGGCTTCCTCGACAGAACCGAGTGGACGAGGACCGACGAACGTCGGGTGGATTCGCTTCTGACGAGGGTCACCGCACGCGTGCTCTTGCCGTTTCAGGGCATGGAAGGAGGATTCTACCTCGCCGGGCCGGATCAGTTCTTCGGATACTCTTTTCCCACATCCCCACCTCCGGTGCCGGCCTTCGGTCCTCCCCCCCGGTCGTTTCAGATCATCAGGGATCAGTCCCGTCAGGCCATCGGCGAACAGCGACGCATCGTTCTGCTCCACCAATTCGATCCCGCCACCTTCCCTCTGGTCACACAACCGATATCGGTGAACGAGCGCATCGTCGGGGCCGTCTGGGGACGCGTCCATATCGAGCGCCTCCTCCCCACCATTCGCCTCACCAGCGTGCTGATCGTCGCCGCGATGGTCTCCATGATCGGCTTTCTGGTGGTGATCATGATCGCATGGACCCTGCGGAAGCGCACCGAAGAGATCAGGGTGGGTCTGGAGAAACTCCGGGTCGACAGTGCGTTCACCTTCCCCGAACGCCGGGGAGTCTTCGGGACGATCACGCGCGCGATCAACGACATGGTGGCGGTGCGAAACGAGGAGCAGCGCATCAGGGGTCGGCTGGAACGGGAACTGCACCATCAGGACAAACTCGCATCACTTGGAAAACTGGTCGCCCGCGTGGCCCATGAAGTGAAGACCCCGCTGGCGGTCATCAAGACGCGGATCCAGATGTGGCAGCGCCGGTTGCGCACTCCCGCCGGACAAACCAGGCCGCAAGCGATCATCACTCACGACTCCATGACCCTGGTGGTCCGGGAGATCGACCGACTGACGGATCTCGTGCGCCGACTGCTGACCTTCTCACGCCCGATGATCGGCACGCCGATCCCCTCTGACCTGAACGCGCTGATGCGCCACACGGTAGACCTGCTGCATCCGATCGTCCGCAGGCGCCATCTCCGACTGCACACGTCGTTGGCCGGGGATATTCCCCACGTGCCCCTCGATGCGCCCACGATGGAACAGGTGCTTCTCAACGTGTGCACAAATGCCGTCGAGGCGGTCCAGGATGGCGGACATCTCGCGGTCACCACGACCTTTGACGATCCCATGGTCTGCGTGGCGGTGGAAGATGATGGCAGGGGCATCCCGCCGGAGATCCTTCCGCGCGTGTTTGAACCCTTCTTCACGACCAAAGACCACGGCGCGGGGCTCGGCCTTTCCATCGCCTACGAGATCATCCGCGCCCATGACGGCAGGATCGAGTTCTCGCCGAGGGAGGACGGGGGCACACTCTGCCGCATCTGGCTCCCCACCTGTCCCCAGAATGGCCCGTTGCCCGAATGAACACCACCCCATCCATCCTGGTGGCTGACGACGAAGCCTCCATGCGCAAGAACCTGGTGGAACTGCTCCAGGAAGAAGGGTACGACGTCCTCGAGGCAGCAGACGGAGGCGAGGCGGTCGCTCTTGTACGCTCTACCAAGCCAGCGCTGGTGCTTCTTGACATCAATCTTCCGGTCCTCGATGGTCTCTCTGCGCTTCGGATCATCAAACAGGAACAACCGGAGACGGTGGTGATCGTCTTCACGGCCTACGGGACCAGTGAACGGACCATCGATGCGATAAAATCCGGAGCGTATGACTATATCGAGAAGCCGTTTGAGCTGGAAGACTTCCTGCAGGTCATTCGCAGCGCCCTGGAGTACCGCGAGAGAGCCGGAGTCATGCTCCGATCCCGGGGAGCAAGGCAGGAACCCGCGTTCCGGGAAGAAACGATCGTGGGCGGAAGCGCAACGATGCAGGAGATCTTCAAGCTCGTGGGCGGATCGCACCGTCCGATACCACGGTCCTCATCCAGGGAGAGAGCGGCACCGGAAAAGAAATGATCGCCGATGCCATCCAGCGCCATTCGCTGAGAAAAGAGAAACCGTTCGTCAAGGTCAACTGCGGCGCGCTCACGGAAAGCTTGCTCGAAAGCGAGATCTTCGGACATGAAAAGGGTGCGTTCACCGGTGCGGTGGCACAACGACCCGGGCGCTTCGAACTCGCCTCGGGCGGGACTCTTTTCCTGGACGAAGTGGACACGATGTCCCCCTCTCTGCAGGTGAAACTGCTGCGCGTGCTCCAGCACGGAACGTTTGAGCGTGTGGGGGGCAAGTCCACTCTTGTTGTGGACGTCCGTCTTCTCGCCGCCACCAACAAAGACCTGGAACGGGAGGTCCGCGAAGGACGTTTCAGGGAAGACCTGTTCTACCGGCTCAACATCCTGCATATCCGGATCCCTCCCCTGCGAGAACATCCGGAGGACATCCCGACGTTTGTGGAGTATTTCCTCCGCAAACATGCGCCAGGGAGGTCCATCGCTGTTTCTCCGGAAGTTCTCCTGGGATTCCGCGCGTACGCGTGGCCCGGCAACGTGCGTGAACTTGAAAATGTTGTTCAACGGTCCATCGTGATGGCCCGGGGGGACGATCATTCTGCCGGAACGCCTTCCTTCACCCCTCCAGGGTGATCCTGCCCGGACACTCGTCACGGGGACAGGCCGGGCGGAATTTGTTGCTCAAGAAGATCGTCGCGGATGTCGAGAGGGAGGTGATCCTGAGGACGTTCAGAAGACCGGAGGGAACCGCTCACAGGCAGCGGCTCTCCTGAAGATCAACCGCAGGCAGTTGTTCGCCAAGATCAAGCAATTCAAGATCGATCCGGGCAAACACCACCGCTGAGATCTCCGCCAGGAGAATCCAGAAGTTCCACGGATCAGAGAATGCCGGCCCGGTGATGTCGTGCCGGTC
>CAWEHG010000012.1:0-103262 GCA_963808715.1 Ignavibacteriota bacterium
CCGCCGGGGCGGCGTAGGAAGCTGCACCTCACGAATCGTCCGGTCGTTCCCTATTTCATCAGAAGAATTTTGATCTCCTTCCGGAAGGACGGGGATCCGACCGACCCACTGGCGGTGAGCCTCGCGACATACATGCCGCTGGCCACACCTGTAGCGTCCCACGTCAGGGCGTACGTTCCCGGTGGTTGGACCCCGTTCAGGAGGGTCGACACCTCACGGCCGAGGAGGTCATAGATGGCGAGCTTCACCTGTGCGGCCGCGGGCCACTGACAACTGATGGCGGTCTTTGGATTGAACGGGTTCGGGTAGTTCTGGAAAATACCGAACGCTCCGGGCGTGTCCGCCGGCGTCACCGAGGAGCTCTGTCCCTTCGCGTATCCGGTGTTCGCATTGTTCTGCCGAAACTTCGGCCAGGGGGAGGCCGCAAGTCCATGCCCTCCCGTCCGGATCGCGATCAGGCCGTAGTGATTCGTCCCGTTGAGGATACCGTGCGTTGCCACATAGACCGTCCCATCCTCGGCGATCGCCGGCGAGCCGTAGAGGAGGGACGAAACGTCTTCCATCCATACCATCTTCCCGTCCGGCGTGAGGCAGTACAGCAACCCCATCTCGTTCCCGAAGTAGATCTTCCCGTCCGAATCGATCGCCGGTGAATTGTAGATGTCCGGCGGATTGACCAGCGCAGGCGGAAACCAGACGACGTCATCATGGGTGTCGTATTTCCACCGGATCTGCCCTTCAGGGGAGATCGCGTAGAACCAGGCAGGGACATCGAGGGGGTGGTGGGTTGTGCCGATGTAGAGGGTTCCATCGGTTCCGATGGATGGTGAGGCCTCGCACCACAGTTGTGTCCCCACGGACCACTTGCGCGTCCCGTTGGGTCGGATCGCCAGGAGCCGCGGAGCATCGCCGGTGTCCGTGGTCGTACCGTATCCACCGATAGCCGAATAAATGGTCCCGTCCTTGCCGATGACGGGCGCCGCGGTACCTCCGATATCATAGGTGCGCCATCGCAGTGTCCCGGCCGTATCGATCGCATAGACGCCGCCTTCCACCTGCCCCCTGCCCGCCTGCCCTCCCCGCATTGTGTTCACGTAGACCATCCCGTCCTGAGCGATCGTTGGGGCGCTTCGGTTGTTTCCCACCGTCTGCACTTTTCCCGAAGACATCACATTGTCCATCAGCGGGAAATCGTACTTCCATTTCACGGTTCCGTTAGGAGCCACGGAGTAAAGGCTGTAGCGGCCGTTCACATAGACCGTCCCGTCGGGGGCGATGGCCGGGGTGAACCCGGTGTTCGGGATGGGCACCTTCCACCCGATGCGATCGAGTGTCCACCGGAGGTGACCCGAGGAGTCAAGAGCGTACAACGCCGCGTTCATCGTGTCGGGGTTATTGGCGTCCCCGGCAATGAAATACAGATTCTCACTTCCGTCGATCGCGACGCTGGAATGCACCGACTTACCCAGGGTGAGCTTCCATTTCAGTGTGCCGTTCGGCCGGATCGCATAGACGCCGTTCGAGGGGAGGCTGGTGTCACCCATCCCGGTCCCGATGTAGATCGTCCCGTCGGATCCGATCGCGGGAGACTGGACCTGGGTCTGCTCGATGACATACACCCAGCGGCGGTGGGTTGTGTCGGCCTGCGCGAGAAGCGTCGCCGGGGAAAACAGAACAAGGACGGCAAGCATTGAAGGCAACGGAGCATGGTGAAGCGGTCGGAGAGCCATGGCACCCTACCGGAAAGGTAGTCGAATGTACTGCGGGCGGTGCTGTTTGTCAACCGGTGGGAATGGGGATTAGCTACTCTTTCATCCCGTTGGAGTATGGAGGTCCCGATGGGATCTGTGCACGTTGGTACGGATCCATTCGGGTGCACGTGCCCGAGGCCGGTGCTACGAACTCCAACACCAGACGAGAAGGGTCAGCCATGAAGACCAGACATGTAGTGCTGCCGGCATTCCTGATAGTCGTCTTGGCGGTCCCGGTGATGGGGGGGCAGAGCCACGAGGACACCACAAAGGTTGACAACACAACAGTTGCCATGACGGTCCGGATGGGCAAGCCGACCGCCGATGCGACGGTCGAAGGTCTTCATTTCGCGGTGTGGCTGATGACACAAGCAGAGCACGAGGTGATGATGGAGGGAGAAACCGACCAGGTCATGCCGCAGAATGGCCGGGGCGACGACGTGGGAAAGATGGAAATGAAGGGGATGACCGATACGACCATGGGGATGCGCCAGCACACGAAGGGAATGAAACACGAGAGCATGGACGTGAACAAGGCGATGCTGGACTCCATGACGGCGGATACGCACCATATCGTGCTCGACCTCACGGATGCCGTAGCCGGGAAGGCGGTTTCCGGTGCCACTGCCCGGGTGATGGTCGTGTTCCCTTCAGCGAGAACCTCTTCGCTCGATCTCAAGCCTGTGATGAGCCACCTTGGTAGTCCCCTTGCACTCGACGAAAAAGGGGAATATCGGTTCACCGTCGCCGTGAGCGTCGGCGGCGTCTCCAGAACGACCCAGTTCCATTACGCGCTGAAGTAGGCGAACTCGTCTGCGTCGCTGCCGGACTATGCGCCCCCCGGATGCCGACGGGGGGCTCAGGAGATCGCGGCCACGGCCGTACTCCCACCTCTCTGCACGACTCCTTCCAGCGTTCCTTCTGTTGCATACGACTGTTGACGCATCCTGCCGTCATCTCCCTTCAAAACAGAGTGGCGATTTCGAGCGGCATTCACTATTTTGTTCCCTGACGTAGCCATGAGGCGGACGGTGTCCAGCACGCGTACGAGCCGCCAGATGTCCTTTCAACAGCATTTCAACCAGACAGGGTGTGCGTATGACCGGGAGACGTCAGGTATTCATCGGCACGGACAGCGGTGCGACTTCTTCAAAGACCGGCGGAGTGTGGGAGGACGGTACCACGATCTCCACCAGGCTGGCACAGCAGGCGACGGGTGCGGAAGGGGGGACGACAGCCGTGGTTCGCGGGTGGATGGATGGAATCAACGACTTCTTGAAACGCAACGACCTGGAGTGGGATCAGGTGCGCGGTGTAGGACTGGCCATGCCGGGACCCTACAAGCGGTACGGGGTGATGGACCGCTCTCCCAACCTTCCGGCGGGTTTTGAAGGCTGGGACTTTCACAGCGCATACAGCAAGGCCCTTTCCGAGCGTGCGGGACGCACCATCCCCCTCGTGGTCGGCAACGATGGGAACTACGGAGGGGTGGCCGAAGCGCGACACGCGCGGGGCACAAGCAAGTGCTCGGTGGTGATGCTCGCCCCCGGTTCCGGCCTGGGGACCGCGTATATCGATTCGAACGGGCTTCCCCTGGACGGCGACACGCTGAACGGCATGGAAGCCGGTCACATGCCCGCTCCGCTTCACCTTCTCGATACCAGGGCATATCCGTGCGGCTGCGGCCGCACATGGGGTTGTATCGAGGTCTACACGACCATTTCTGGTCTGCCGCATTTGCTGACGGAACGGCTGGCCAGGTATCCCGGATCACGACCTTGCGAAGTCCCCGTTGAGCGCGAAGGAGAAAGCCCTGAGCTTGCGCGGTCTCGCGCAGAAGGGGGATCCGCTCGCGACGGAGATCTTCGACTTCCAGGCCAGGGCGCTGGGGCTTCACGCCGCATCGCTCTCGATGGCGCTTGATGCCGGATTTGTCGTGATCGGCGGCGGGCTGATGGATCCCGAGTCGACCACCGGGGAGTTCCGCGCGCGGTATCTGCGGATACTCCGGGAGAGCATGGAACCGATGCTCTGGCCGGCACAACGGGGCCGGATCCAGGTGGTTCCCGCCGGACTCGGGGAACTGTCCCAGGCCATCGGCGCGGCCCTGGTGGCGCTGTATCAAAGTGCGAAGTAAGAGATCCTGGGCCACAGCGTCCACGGAAGATCACCACAGCGCCGTGCGCTTCTGGTCGATCCCTGCGGTCCAAAGGATGCTCCTGCGCGTTGTGGGAGGCATGTCCTCACACCATCGCTGGCACTGACCGGTATCGCGGCCAGCACTCCCGTGGAATGGACCCGGCTGAGGCACGTGCGGGAACGGTCTCGCGGATCCCTGCGTTCTGAAGTCAGAGCGGCCTCTGCCGCCTGGGAATCCACAAGGGAAGGGGAACGCGTATGAAGATCCGGGTGCTCTTGGCCGTGTCGGCGGTCGTCGTGCTCACGCTGGTGTCTCTCAGGGATCTGTCCACACAGCCTTCGTTCAACGGCGCGACCGCCGGGTGTTCCGGGGGCAGTTGTCACTCGTTGTCAAACGGCATCGTCTCGGTCACGGCAACCAATCTCTCCGTCAGGATCACGCTGACCGGTAATACGGGCTCGGTCGCTGGCGAGCTGGTCGACGGTACGGGAACGGTCGTGGCATCGAACAACAGTACATCGACAAACCCGTTCACGCTGACCGCACCCGGGCCCGGGCTGTACCGGGTGAATGCGGGCTACAAGGCACCGAATCTGCGCTGGGATTCCTCCCTGGTCCAGCTCTCCTCCGCTACGGCGGTACGCATGGAGACCCCGCTGGAGTTCTCCCTCGAGAGTAATTACCCGAATCCGTTCAACCCTTCGACGACCATCGCATTCACCCTTCCGGAGCCGGAGCGGGTGAAACTGACGGTGTTCGACCTGCAGGGAAATGCGGTCGCGACACTGGTGAACGGCCGGACCGAAGCCGGGAGACACACGACGGTGTTCGACGGTACGGGGCTCCCGAGCGGGGTCTATTTCTACCGTCTGGAGGCGGGCAACTCCACGGAAACGAGGCAATTGGTGCTGCTGAAGTAATCTCCAGCGATCATGTAGCAGGATCTCCAAGGCCCTGGCAGGTTGCCCGGGCCTTTGTGTTCACGGCCACTGGTTCTGCGGACCAGCGGAATGCCACCAGGTACCGGCCGGGAGAGGATGCGGCAGGCAACATGAGGAGATGCAGGAGCGATCACAGACCTGTCGCCATTCGGCTTGACATTGGACGGTGGTTTGGCGTACGTTGGTCTTGTGCTCTCAAACTCCACCGCGGCACGATCGCGGACGGTCAGGAGATCCACGTACGGGAGGTCCAATGGGGATGATCCCGGAGAAATCGCTGGTGCTCGTAAAGAACTTTCCGCTCCGCGCCCTTGCGGAATCCGCGCAGGAGATCCTGCAGGAGCACGGCATCGAGACGATCCTGCAGGGTTCCGACCTCGCGGGGACGGCAATGCCCCAGGGATTCGATCTGTATGCCCAACCGCAGGATGCCGAGCATGCACGGGAGCTGCTGGAAAGCCTCTACGACGGCATCTGAACCAACCATAGAGGGGTTCCCCTTATGAGATCCAGGCCGATGATCCTGGTCATGGTCGTCATTGCCGTCGGGTTGTCGGGGATGTTCCAGGCGGTCCACGCGCAGGCAAGAACTGAGCCCCTTCTGCTCGTGCGGTTTGACAACGTCTCGCGGGCAGATCTTCTGCGGACCGGAGTGGTCACCGAGGACGACTACCGTCCCGGAAATCTGGTCTCGTTCGTCATGGACACGGCCTGGCTGGTCCTGACACCGGCACAGCGGGATAGCATAACCAGCCGGGGCCTGCGCGGAACTGTGGTCCTTGAGGATCCGAGATACGTTGCGCCTCGTTCGCCGCGCCATGTACGGACCGACATTCCGGCTGGAAGCCCCATACCACACGTATGTCACGCTGAATGCGGAGCTCGACAGCCTGCAAAAAGCCCACCCGGGACTCGTGCGGGTATTCACGATCGGGACCACCACGGCGGGGAAGATGCCCATCCGTGCTGTCAGGATCTCGGCGAACGTCGGGAAGGAGGACGACCGGCCAGCCATCCTGTTCAACGGCTGCCACCACTCGAACGAGATCCTGGGTGCGGAGATCTGTATGAACCTCCTCTCGACCTTCGCCTCTGGATACGGTACGGACCCTGAGATCACCCGGTGGCTGAAACAGTTCCAGGTCTACGTCGTGCCGGTCCTCAATGTGGACGGTTATCGCGTGGTGACGTCGGGAGAGGATCCTCGCTGGCGAAAGAACCGCCGCGACACGAACGGGGACGGGTCGTTGGATCTTCGTGACGGAGTGGACATCAACCGGAACTACGATTTCAACTGGGCCCACGGCGGGAGCCCGGATTCCATGAGCGAACGATATCGCGGACCCTATCCCTTCTCCGAATCGGAGAACCGCGCCTTCGCGGCGCTGGCCCGCTCGCGGCGGTTCCTCGTCTCGCTGACGTATCACAGTCAGGGGGAGGTGATCTACTACCCGTGGAACTGGAGGGGGCGAAAGGCTCCCGACGATTCCCTGCTGACCTCGATCGCGAGATCCGTGGCCGGGAGCATTCGAACCATGAATGGTGACACGAACTACCGCGCGGAATACGGAGCCGGACTCGTCGGGCAGAGCTACCCGTGGCTGTACGGGAGACTGGGAACGTTCGACTTCGTCGTAGAGACCGGTCGAGGAGCGAGCTTCCCTCCGGCCCACTTCGTGAAGGGGATCGTGGAAGCCAACATGGCAGGCGTACGCGCTCTCTTCCGGCGGGCTGAAGGACCGGGTGTACGGCTGAGCGCCGTGGACAAGCGCTCGGGAAAGCCGGTCGATGCGGAGGTCTGGTTGCCGGCGATAGAGACGGAAGAGGTACAGCGCCGCAGAACCCGGCCGGGGACGGGAATCTTCCACCGCCTGCTCCTGCCGGGTACATACCAGGTGATCGTCAGGGCGGAAGGGTACGTGCCTCAGGTGCTGAACGGCGTTACCGTGAAGGAATCGGGGTGGACGGAGGTCGGGGTCCGGCTCTCGCGGGACTCACGACAGTAAGCGGTCAGGCCTCCGGCTGTACGAGGTGGATCTCACGCCGCGATCCCCTCCGGAGACACTACGGTCAGCCAGGTGAAGGGGAGCGGCTACTGCGTGGCCTTCTTCAGTTCCTCGAGCCGCTCACCCAGCGCAAAAAAGAGGTCCTCTTGCTTTGCGGCGGCTTCTCCTCGTGGTTTGAAGGAGACGGGACCCAGGTACCAGGCTTCTGTCCCGCACAGGGGTGCCGGCTGGGGGCCCAGCGTAACGCTGACGCGGGATGGACCGGCCCCGAACGCCGACTGGAAGATCTCCGGTGGCGTGACGAAGGCGAGGATCCGGGGCCGGTTCGATTCGACTCTTCGTGAGAAATCCGCGACATCATCGGGGGTGGGTTTTGCTTCGGGGTCCTTTTCGGACTCGGGCGTCACCCGCCGGTTCAGCTGGGCCAGCCCGATCCCCAGTCTCTGTAACTGTCCCGTCTTCTTCTCGATAAAGAGCATCCTCACCGGATCGGTCAGATTCCCGGAGCGGTGACCGTCGTCGAGGGCCTTCGCCTCGGACGCAGTGACCAGCGTGGCGGGGGAGATCCCGCCGATCATCAGCAGCTCCCAGAACCTGTCCCGCTTGTGGAGGTGGTAGAATCCCAGGGTGTCCCAGAGCTCTGTCACCACGGTATCCACGAACACGACCGAAAGTCCGGGTTGAAGGATCTCCTGGAGCATGTTCACCGAAAGGATAGGCAGATCGGCCGATTCAGACGACTGTGTGCTGCGCCACAGTGAGCGGCCCGGCTCTGTGACATGCTTCATAGTAGACAGGCGGTACGGGAATGTCAAGCGTTTCGTCAATGGCACAACCGATCGGAACGCCGGCCCTTGCATTTCTCGAGAGTCGTGAATACGTTCGTTCAAATTCCCGCGCTGGCCGGCGGCCGGCGGTGAGGGGAACGGGGTGGGGGATCGGCGCCGACCTGCGTGAGCGGCTCTTCATCATGAGGAGAACCTCCATGCGACCGATCAGAATGCTGCTGTGTCCTGCTCGCCATTCTGCTTGCTTCCACCTCTCTCTATGCCAGACTGGACGCGCACCGCAGATACAAAAGGCAACCAGATCATCTGCCTGGCACAATCCGCAGGATATCTGTTCGCAGGAACCTGGGGTGCCGGCATCTACAGATCGAGTGACAACGGAGTCACCTGGATCCCGGCGAACAATGGACTCAGCGTCTCCACGATTTACGGGTTTGGCACGGCCCCCGGATGGGTGTTCGCCTGCAGCGGAATCCGGCGCCGGAGTATACCGGTCGTCGGACAACGGGGCGACGTGGCAACTCGCGACAACAGGCCTGCCATCGTCCGTGACGGTCTATGGCATGGCCGTGGTGCAGGATTCCGGAAGATCGAATCTCTTCATCACCGTGTACAACGCCGTGTATCGCTCGACAGACAACGGAACCAGCTGGACCTCCTCCCGAACCGGAGCGACGGCCGTTCGGGCGATCAGCGCTCTGGGGAACCAGGTCTTCACCGGTGGGACAGAGGGCGTCTACCGCACGACGAATCTCGGCGGCCACCTGGACTCGCGCTGACTCAGGAATGACGAACAGATATGCTTCGGGATTCACCGTCGGCAGGATCCACGATCTTCGCCACGGTATTCAACGGGGGGATCTACAAATCGACCGACGGCGGAGCGTTCTGGACGCCGGCCGGGCTGGGAAACCGAAATCTGTGGGGGGTTGCCTCGACCGATAGCTGCGTATATGCAGGTGAGTACCTGGGAGGAGTCCACCGGACGACCAACGGGGGGAGTACCTGGACCCCCCTGGGTCCGACGGGCGTAACAGTCCGGTCATTACTGGCAATAGGCTCCCGGGTCTTTGCGGGCGCATATGCCGGAGTGTATCCGTCCACCGACAGAGGCACGACATGGCAGCCTGTGTTGCTCTCCTCTCCGAGGACATTGTCCATTGGCAGGCACTGGGACAAACTCTACGCCGGTGGGTTCGGAGGCGTGAGCACAACCACCGACCAGGGCGCGACGTGGACCTTTTCGGGCATCATCGACTGGAGGATCACTGCTGTTGACGTGAGGGGTTCGGTGGCTCTTGCTGCTGCGGGGGCCGGCGGGGTCTTTCTATCCACCAACGATGGAGCCACGTGGACAGAGAGGAACAACGGCCTGGCGGGAAAGACACCATGCGTCCGTCCTGATAACGGACGGCGGTGCCGGGGGGATCAAGCTGCATACCGGCACGCTGAACAGCGGGATCTACGCCTCCTCGGACACGGGCAAGAGCTGGACGGTCACCTCCTCCGTCTTCTATCAGGTCACCGGTTTTGCGTCCCTGGGGACCGTGCTCCTGGCGGGCACCGTGGGGGAAGGGATCTACCGTTCCACGGACAACGGTGCCTCCTGGTCTCACCCTGGCATTTCGATTGCGCATATCCTGTCGGTGGTGACGAACGGGAACCGGGTCTTTGCCGGGTCGAACGGGAGCGGGGTCCTGGTGTCAACGGATACGGGGCGCACGTTGACCGCATCCGGGCTGGCAGGGGCCACAGTGCGCGCCCTTGCGTCGACCGGGACGAAGATCTTTGCCGGCGGCTCGACGGGCATCTGGCTCACGATGAACAACGGGGCGAGCTGGACCGCCATGAACACTGGCCTGAGCGATACCAGCGTGTATTCGCTCTGGATCAGCGGCTCCGATCTCTACGCCTGCGGTGGGCAGTGGCGGTGTCTGGAAACGACCACTCTCGGAACTGGTCGGTGGGGTGGACGAGGCTTCCGTGAGATCTGCCGGCCGCTTGTGTGTTGCAGCAGAACTATCCCAACCCGTTCAACCCTTCGACATCCATCTCGGTGGAACTTCCGGTCGCCGGGACCGTGCGTCTGGTCGTGTTCGACCTCCTGGGGCGCGAGGTGGCGACACTGCTCAACGGCCGGAAAGAGGCAGGGGTGCACGAAGTGGTGTTCGACGGCTCGGGCCTCCCGAGCGGCATCTATCTCTACAGGTTCGAGGCCGGTGGTTACAGGAAACACGTAAAATGGTGCTGGTCGAAATGACCGCCCCGCAGTTCGCACACCAGACGGCCCGGCCTCCCAGCCGGGCCGGGCTGTTTCAGAGAGGTCGGCGGACGAAATGACATTCTTGTGACACTCCGGAAGCGGGAGCATGCTATCGTACATCGGCCGTGCGGCACGCTCCCCCCAGGGAGAGTTGCCGAAGATCCCGCTCACGGGTGACGGGAACATCTTCGAGGACCGAACATGAGCCCATTCCGAGCTTCGACGATCGCTCTGCTCTGCTTTCTGTTCACACACCAACTGCTCTCCCAGCCGGGTACCCCGGCGAGATCAGTTGTGGGGTTTCCGGGCGCCGGGGTCCTCCAGGCGGGTGACCTGTGGGAATCCTTCCTGCCACAGGGATTCGGCCCTTTCTTCAGTGAGGCAGCGACGTTTTCCACCGAAGGGGCGAGACAATTCATCCGGATGGGGAATTTCGACCGGGCCTGGTCAACACCCAATGCTCACTGGCCCTCCGGGTTCCCATACACGGTCTTCTGGTCTCACTATATCGTCGCACAGGTCTTTCACCCCGATTCGAACTTCAATCCGACCAAAAAGGGAGTCGCTGCTCCCGCAAAAGGTAACTGGGGGCAGGTGACATATAAACCGAGCGTAGCGGGCGCGAATGATCCGGCGAGGCGGTACAGCGTGGAACCCTACTTCGTGGATGGGCAGAACCGACAGCATATCGTCTATGAGGCGGCGTGGCCGACGAACATCGGCTGCGATGTGAAGATCCGTGCGCACGCCTTCGCAGGGCCCAACTGGGGGCACTTCAACGACTTCGTGATCCTGGAGATCGAATTCAGGAACACCGGGCAACGCGACATGGATATGGACGGAGTCCCGGACGCGGCACTGGCCGTTCGGGACATCCCTGCGCTCGCGCTCTGCATGTCGGGTGAGGCGTACATGTCGGTGGGCAGTTTTCCGGGCGGGGGTAGAAACGAGAACACGCTTAGGTGAGAAGTATACCAGGATGGGGGGCTGGATCAATGACCCGGACCCCGAGGGAAATCCCTGGGGCTTCGTTGCATACTACCCTGGTGCACGCACCCAGAGCCCATATCCTGGTGGGTACAACATGGGATACAATGCGGTCACCAGGCGCGCATACTCCGACATCTGGATCGGTTGGGATTGGATATCGGCAAAGACCGGGCCCCTCCCCGCAGATCCTGGCCAGTTTGCGGGATCCCTCCCGGACCGGAACACCATCTTCGGCACCCATGCGGTCGGAATCGGATCCCAGCGTGGCTGGTATCTCTCCGCCGGTTCGGGGGGTTCTCTCGCGAGTTCGTACACGGATCCGAAGAAAATGTTCACCATCTCCGCGGGAACGTTCATGAAGAACGGAGGGGCCACGAGGACGGTCTCCCAGCTTGATCTCAGCCCGAATCCGAACCACTTTGCCTCAGGGACAGCGGGTGACGTCACAACCTGGGTGTCGAAAGTCGATCCGATGCAGCCCAACGGGGACCAGAAGACCCTGAACACGTTCGACCAGAGTCCGTACGAGGGCGGATCCGGCTATGCGAACGGCTTCGGGAAGTGGACCACGGGCTACAACTTTGCCCACGACTTCATGGGTGACCTGTACACGGGCATTGGCCCGGTGAAGGTCCCGAAGGATTCATCGGTCACGTTCGTGCTCGCGCTGGTGGGGGGATACCGCCTGGAGGGGATCCAGAGGGCGGTCCGCGCCGCCAGATATGTTTCGCAAAATGGCTCCGGGAGCGTCCCGGCGCTTCCCGCCGTGCCCGATGTCAGGGTCACGATGACGTTCGCCAAGACGGCTGTCGTTGAGTGGGACAGTGTCGCGGAGTCCTCTGTCGGTTTCGCAGGCTACAAAGTCTGGCGATCGTCGACCGCAGACAAGAAGAAATGGCTCGAGGACGGAACGAGGCTGTCCGATCGATACCAGGAACAGATGGTACCGGGGACGGACAGGACGGCGTACAAGAAACCGGTCAACCCGAAGTTCGACGCGTTTTCAGAGGTCATGTCCACCTCCTCCAAGGGAGAGTACCAGTCGGATTCATGGGGTACATGGGAATTGTTGTCCGTGATTCCCAGGGCTCAACTCACCGGCTTCCCACGGGCCTGCACGCCCGGCTACAGATATCGCTACGAGGACGCCACACTCATTCTGGACCAGAGGTACTGGTATTACGTTTCCGCATACGCAGACGGTCTGTTCACGGGACCCGGTGGTGAGACCACGGACAGGGTCGAAACCCATTGTGTCAACCGGAACGGCGCTTCAGGGTTGTGGTTGGGAACCTACCCGTTCGCATTCGCGAACGCGAACTTCCCCAGGACGAGAGAAGGCCTCAAACAGATCGGGGCGGGCATCCTGGTCAAGTCGACGGTTGCGTACCCGGCGATATCCTTCGGATCGGTGAACCTCGGGGATTCCCGGGACATCGCGGTGGTCCTCCGCAATTCCGCGGATTCGCTGCTGGAACTCGTTTCGGTGGCCAGCGACCCGGAATTCACCTTCACTCACACTGCCTGCTCGATCGCCCCGGGGGATTCCTTGCGGACGACCATCCGTTTCACACCGACCAGGTTGGGGCAGGTGACCGGCTGCTGCTACTTTCTGAGGAATGGCAGCATCATCCAGGACTCTCTCCTGGTCGCTGGAAGCGGGATCGCGGGCAAGCTCGCTCCGCAGGTGACCTGGGAATGCCGGGACGACACCATGAGATCTCCGTTGGGGGGACCAGGAGTGTCGATCGATGCGGCGGGATCGGTCTACTCTGCGTACGTTCCTGGACAACTATCGATGGAGGCTCAGGAAACATACTGCCTCAGGAGGCATAGCGTGGAGCGTCACCGATTCTCTCTTCTCTTATGGATATCTGTGCGGTCTCGGCGTCAACGAGCAGGGGAATACCTACCTCGCCATGCTGGGCTCAACGAGCGGGGGGGAACCGCAATGGCGCCGACCGTCGCGAAGGTCTCGCCGGGTGGGGTCCTTCTCTGGGTGAAGTCCCTGTCGCCTCCCTACGGCAGATCGATGGAATGCGCAAAACTCGCACTCGACAACGCCGGCAACGCCTACGTCCTGGGCTCATCCTATGCCCGGGCGACCGGCTACAACTCCGAATGACCACCGCGAAGTTCGGTCCCGACGGATCGGTCCTCTGGATGGCGATTCACGAGGGGCCGTTCGCGAATTATGATTCCAGTGCGCGGGGCAGGGGGATCGCGGTCGACGGCTCGGGTAATGTGTATGTCACCGGACAACGCGGATGTGAACTACACGTCGACGGGCGACATCGTGACCGTGAAGTACAACAGTTCTGGTGTGCAGCAGTGGCAGGCCTTCTACAACGGTCCGATGAATCTGACAGACTATGCCTCCCAGTTGACCGTGGGGCCGACGGGGGACGTGTATGTCCTGGGGACCAGTCACGGTGGAGTGACCGACAATGATATTGTCCTGCTCAAGTACCGCGGAAGCGACGGGGTGTTGATGTGGGTTGACCGGGTGGATGGTCCTGCCCACGGGAGCGACGGCCCAGGCTCTCTCATCATGAGCTCCTCCGGGGACGTGATCGTTGCCGGGGGGATCTCTATGGCGAATGGGAGAACTGATGGAATTCTCTTGCGGTACAGTCCGACTGGAACACGAACGGTCTTGATGCAATATGACGGTGAGGTAGGCGGACATGACTCGTTCGGACTCACGGCCATCGACAGGGACAACAATCTCTTCGTCGGCGGATGGTCTGTAGGGACGTCCGGTATGAGTGAACCGGTGTACTTCAAGTTCTCCCCCGGCGGACTGTTGGAGTGGGAGGGGAGGTACTCCATGGGTCCCGCGAACCGAACGAACGGTTCGGTCCTCACTGTTGGAAGAAACGGTACTCTGGCTATCGGGGGATATGGAGACTACAGGAGCCCTGGTTATCCGGTCGTCGTTGCTGCGATAGGTCAGTTCGCGGTCGATGTTGCTCCAGCGCGGGAAAATCCACCGGTTACCTACGCATTACGGCAGAACTATCCCAATCCATTCAACCCCTCAACCACGATCCGCTGGGAATTGCCGCTGGCAAGCCAGGTCCGGCTGGTGGTGTACGATATTCTGGGACGGGAGGTGGCCGTGCTGGTGGACGGCCGGCTCCCCGCCGGTGTGCATGAGAAACTCCTCGACGCGTCAGGCCTCCCGAGCGGCGTCTATCTCTGCAGACTCCAGGCCGGTGGCTACACAGAAACGCGCAAGATGTTGCTGGTCGAGATGACCGCCCCGCAGCTCCCACACCAGACGGCCCGGCCTCCCCGCCGGGCCGTGCTGTTTCAGCGAGGCGTTTGGCCTTGAATACTACCCGCACCTTCCATACAATCAAACGGTGCTCCCTTCCTCTTCTCCCGGAGGTCTCTGATGCCGAAATACCTGCTGGCAGCGCTGATGCTCGTCTGCCCCTCACTGCTCCCCGGCCAGACAACACCGGTGGACTTCCGGTACGCATCCCACCGGTACTTCGCGGCGGCCTGCTTCCCGTACGATCGGGTGAAGACCGTGGTGACCCAGGATCACGGCCTGGGATACGACTTCGGTCCGGGCCCGTATGCCCAGCCCTTGACGGAAGTGACCTTCCGGGTTGCCGGGGATTCCCTGGCTCTCACAGGGCAGCGCTGCGCAGATCCGACCATTCCGATATTCTCGGCGACATTTTCGGCAAAAAACATCACTGTCGTGGAGGAAGCGTTCTCGGTTCCGCTCGGGAAGAAGGGGGTGGGTTCTCGCACAAAGCCGCGACTCGAACGTCTGCTCGGGTGGAACGGCACCATCGGTTGGGCTCGTCCCCCTGAAGGCACCGATCCTGCATTCCGGAACGTCGCCTGGGGGGGCAATCGGCCGATCCTGTACCGGATCCCCGTGCGAAGAGGAAGCGAGAAACTGGTCGCCCTCGGCTTCTGCGAGCCGTACAAATGGGGGCCCGGAACACGGACGATGGAAGTGAGGGTGGAGGGAGCGGACCCATTGGTCTTCGATCCCCTGAGTTCCGGGAAGAAGAACGAGCCTCAGATCGTCATGCTGAAGGGGCTGGATGTCGACCGGAACGGGCAACTGGCCGTGGAGGTCCATTCGGCCATCGACAGTCCAGACCCGAATCCCATGCTGAACGTCTTGTGGATCTTTCCTGCCGGATGCGAAGGTGACTGCCGACGAGCTGATCAATGGCAGATCTGCAGCAGAGATGAAAGTGGACTGCGGGATGGAAGAGGAGAGCTGGCGGAATGATCTGCGTGCGGATATGCTGACATTTTCATCGAAGGGAAAGGGTGTAACTCCTGAGATCATAGTGCGTAGCGGTAGAGACCTTCAATTTGATTCGAAGAGGAAATTGATCACCTGGAGTGGGCGTCCATTCGTAGTTTCCCGCCCGCTTCCGGAACGCGCATACCGGTCCGGAGAGAGCTGGCACATTGTTTTGCCCCGCGGAACGTCGGAAGCCCACGCGTTCGTCCTTCAAGGACCCTGGTCGGAGGGGCAGTTGCGTATGCTCCCGGATGTGGCAACAGCCCGGGCAAATGCTACCAGGTTCTGGCGACAGGATGTCAGGCTTCCCCATTCACGCATTTCGGTTCCGGATAGCGGGATACAGTACCTGCTTGACGCCAGCATCCGGAATCTCTACCAGATCGGGGAGTTCGTGGATGGGGGACTGGAATTCCACCCCGGGCCATCTGTGTACCGGGGCCTCTGGGTGCATGATGCGTTCTGGCATCTCTCCTCATTACTTTATCTCGGGGATGCTATGTCGGTCAAATTGGCCCTCGACCGCATCCTGAGCTTCCAACTTCCTTCGGGTCAAGTGCGAGTGATGGCGCCATATGTCATGAACCGCGAGACACCGATCGTCGCCCATACCATGTTCCGGTACGCACGGATGACCGATGACCGGGGATGGCTCCTGGCGCACTGGGATCAGTTCGAGAAGGCCCTCTCGTGGACCGAGGAACGCCGGAAGGAGACCCTTGTCGATAGAGCTTCACCCGCGTACGGCCTCTTCCCGCCGGGATTTGCCGATGGGGGCCTCGGGGGCATAGGCGCCGAATATGCGTCGGTCTACTGGGCTCTTGTCGGCTTTCGGTCCGGGTGGGATGCGGCGATGTGGCTCAAAAAGCCGGAGTCTGCACGTCACTGGCAGGCCTGCTATGATGATCTCATGAGCTCGTTCAGGCGTGCGGCCGCCCGGGACCTGAGGAAGAATGCGTCAGGTCACTGGTACCTTCCGGTTCGCGTCGCGGATACGTCCCACGCCACGCCGCCACAGCAGGCCAACTGGCCCTTGCTGGATGCCCAGGGGCTTGCACACCTGTTCGATCCACGCGACAGCCTGGTGAGCGGAACGCTCGCGATGCTTTCCGACGACCTCCAGGAGGGGCTTCCCACCAGCACCGGATGGCTGAAGGACGGCCTCTGGCCCTTCTTCGGTTCGCTGCTCGGCATCACGCAGACGTTTCAGCGGGACTACCCGGCGGCACACCGGACACTGTACGCAGTTGCCAACCATGCCTCGCCGCTCGGTACCTGGGTGGAGGAGCAGCTTCCGAAGGCGGTCGGGAACACGTACCTCCGGCGACGCTTCGAACGCCACCGCCAGCGCCCTGTTCATCAAGCAGGTGCGCCGGCTGCTCATCATGGAGCGAGGGGACACGCTGGAGCTCCTGGCGGGGATGCCGGACGGCTGGATCGCTCCAGGGAAGACCCTCGCCCTCAAAGGCTGTCCTGTCGAAGGGGGAGGGAAGGTGGACCTTACGCTTTCGGTCACTCCCGACGGACAGCTGGCCACCGTTGCGATGGGAGCCGTCGGGAAAGCCGGTTCGCCCGGGTTCGTCCAGCTCGATCTCGGAGTTCTCCGCAGGTCGGGCTTCAGACCCGAAGCCGGCGGGGCAGTGGAACCAACCATTCGGATCGAACGGGGCCGGCCATGGAAGATGATCTTGAGGCGATGACCCCTGACACCAAGGAGATCCAGGTGAGGGCCCGATGATGCGAGAGATCTATCTGAGCACCGACGTCGAAACGGATGGCCCGATCCCCGGGGACTATTCGATGCTCAGTCTGGGATGTGCGGCGTACCTCCCGGACAAGACGCTGCTCGATACGTTCGAAGTGAACCTCGAGGCGTTGCCGCAGGCGAAGAGCGATCCCGAAACGATGGAATGGTGGAGCAGGCAGCCGGAGGCCTGGGCCGCCTGCACAAAAGATCCGATCCCCCCCGCCCGGGCGATGGCGGAATACCTCCGCTGGATCAACGGACTTCCCGGAGAGGTGATCTTCGTTGGATACCCGCTCGCCTTCGATTTCATGTTCGTCCAGTGGTACCTCCTTCACTTCACGGGGGAGAGCCCGTTCGGGCATGCGGGCATCGATATCCGCTCATGTGCCATGGCTCTGCTGGGCGAACCGTTCCATGCCCTTTCCCGGAAGAAGCTCCCGGCCGCATGGTCCGATGGACTTCCCCATCCGCATACTCCTCTGGCCGATGCGATCGAGCAGGGCGCGCTCTTCTGCAACATCCTCCGCGAGGCACAAGAAAGGTCCAGGCGCAAGCAATGACCCGGCGAATCCCACTGGTACTCTCCCTTCTTGCCGGCTTTGTCCTGAACGGACCCATCGCCGGCCAGTATGTCATCCGCTCCCCGTACCTGTCCGAGCCGGCTCTCGCCATTCCCTACGTGGACAGCTGCGCCGCATTCTGGAGCAAAGCCTACGATGCACATACGGAGGATACTACACGAACATGGGCCGCTCGGGAAACATCAAGACCCCCTACGACAAATATGTGGTGACCGAATCACGCGACGCCTACGGGTTCGTGCGCGCGTTCATGCTGACCGGCAAGGAGCAGTATCTCACGATGGCCCGGCAGGCGCTCGATTTCATGTACCAGCACCACTGGGATACGACACACGGCGGCTGGATGACGATGGTCGACCGTGCGGGCAACCGCGCGACGCGACCGGGACGAAGACGGCGTTCGACCAGCACTACGCCCTGCTGGGTCCCTCCGCATATGTCGAGGCGACGCAGGACACGGTCGACTGGGCGTGGCTCATGAAGGGGTATGAAAGCAACGAATCAAGCCTCTGGGATGCCGCCCCCTGCACGGAAGGGTACTTTGACAACGCCACCGACAACTGGTCCTCACGCAGCGGGAAGAGCTTCAATGCCACCGTGGACGCGGTGACTACCCACATCCTCTCCCTCTGCCTGATGACGCAGGATACCGTCTATCGAACCCGCCTGAAGCAGCTGGCGGATCAGATGGTGCAGCGGTTTTGGGGGACGATGGGCCAGCAGCCCATCGGGTTCGTGGAGAGGTATGGATCCGATTGGAGCTGGAACAACTCTACCGCGAACTACAACACCCGCACGATCATGGGTCATGTGCTCAAGACCGCATGGTGTCTGGGGCGGATTCATCAGCTGTTCCCGGATGCGCTCTACGTCGCGGCGGCCGAATCGTTCATGTCCAACGTCTGGAACAAAGGGTACGACCGGTTCTACGGCGGCCCGTACAAGGACTATGACCGCATGACCGGCGAGATGATCATGTACGGGCAGGACACCGCCAAAGCCTGGTGGCAGATGGAACAGGCGATCACCGGCGGGCTGATGCTGTACGAGATCACGGGGAAGGAATCCTATCTGGCAATGGCCGATGCGACCGTGGATTTCTTCATGCGGTACTTCGTCGATCACATGTATGGCGACGTCTACTCTGACCGGTTCCGGAACGGCGCCGCGATCACGGCCTGGGGGGACGACAAAGGGAACTCCTGCAAGGCGGGCTATCACTCGATCGAGTTGGGGTACTACCTGTATCTGTATGGCAGTCTCCTGGTGAGGGGGCAGCCGGTGACGCTCCACTACCGGTTTCAGGCGCTGGACAGGGAGGCGCGGGACATCCCGTTGAACCCGCTGGCCCTCGCAGCACGAAATACAGGATCCAGAACGTGATGGCCAACGGCGCGGCAGTACACGGACTTCCACCCGGGAACACGCACGCTTCATCTCCCCCCGGGGGTCGGCGGACTCTTCGAAGTGACGTTCGAGCGCCTGGTCACCGGCGTGCCGGAAGCTGCCGGGTCGATCCCTGCGACGTTCGCCCTCCTGCAGAACTACCCGAACCCGTTCAATCCTCGTACGTCGATCGGATTCACGGTGGCCGCTGCGCGGGGGCGGCGCGGACGTTCACGCGTCCACGCCAGGGAAGATCGATGTCGCCTGTCCGTGTACGACCTTCTGGGCAGGGAGGTCGCAGTGCTTGTGGACGAGCCGCGGATGCCCGGAACCTACGAAGCGCGTTTCGATGGAACCGGCCTGGCCAGCGGCGTTTACCTCTACCGCCTCCGGTCCGGCGGTTCGGTGCTGACGAAGACGATGCTTTTGCTCAGGTGAGCAGATGGTGCGGTAGCGCCACGCACAGAAGGAGGCGGAGATGGCCGGACTCAAGACGAAACCCCGGACGGCGAGCGGGAGGGAGGGGGACTGGTTTCTCCTCGGTTTCGCGCACGGAAGGGATAGCCCTTGAACCCCTGCTTGACTTCGGGGTGATCTTCGTGTAGATTCTCCGCATCGGTACCTCAGTGCCCCGCTGTTCATCGCATTTCGACCTGTCCGCCCATGAAACGTCATTGCCGAGGCGGACGATCCGTTCCCTTGAATACTTTCCCAGGAGCTGAACCATGCGATCATTCTCTCGTCTCAACGGCACCATCGCCATGTTGATCCTCAACGGCACAATGATGTTGTCCATCCCCTCCGAGGGGCTCGGTCAAAGCGCCGACGAACTGGCAAAGAAGGCGGAAGGAGAACTTCGACGGACTAAGAGCGACCTGATGACCGGCAAGTACCAGGCGGTCTACGACAAGTTGGGGACCATCGACGGGATGATCTCCGCCATCCAGGCGACGAACCCCGCGCACCCCTCGCTTGCGAAACTGGTCCCCGCGTTCAAGGAACAGAAGTCGGCGGTCGAACAGAAGCTGGGCAAGTCCCTGACGGTGAAGTCGTCCCTGGAGGGGGCGGCTCCCGCATCTGCGCAGGCAACAGCTTCTGCGGCTGCGGCCTCAGCTGCCAAGGCACCGGCTGCTGCGGCACCCGCCGCCTCGTCTGTGGCGACACCTGCGGCGGCCGGAGCACCGGCGGCCGCGGCACCAGCAGCTGCGGCACAGAGTGGGAGCGGCAAGGCGGCCGCGCTCCCGTATGACGCACGGCGCCCGATGGACGAGTTCTCACGCCACCACGCATCGTATGAATCGGCCCGCAAAGAGCTTGCGACGGCAAAAGGGGACGACTACCGGCTTCTGGTGAAAAGGATCGGCGGAAGGGTGGACGATATGGCCCTCAGCCTTGACGAGGCCCGGAAGGCGGCAGCGGCGAAGGGGGTGACCGCACATCCCGCGTTCGACGATGCCGCGGCGAAACTCGCCGCCGCCCGGGAGGTCTCCGCTCAGGTGCAGGCAGAGCAGAACAAGAAGGCCGCTGCGGCCGCGGAGAAAGAAAAGGCTGCCGGCTCCGCTGGAGCCTCCATGAAGTCGCTCCTGGAGGAGCTGCGGGCAAGCACGTTCAACAAGGCCAACGGCGCCGTGATCTACTACAACGATCCCTCGGAAGTGCAGGACCTGCTCACGGCGATCGAGTCCTTCGAAAAGAACCGCCAGCCGGAGGTCCAGAAGACCCTGGCGAACTTCGAAGCACAGTACGGGAAGACGGAGGCCGAGATCGAGAAGAACACTGGCGACTGGCAGACCGCCAACGCGTATCAGGAGATCAAGAAGGGGATCGTCAACGTCGGGAAGAGCCGCGAAGTGATGGCCGAGGACCTGGTGAAGAAGTACGAGGCCGGGTTCTCCAATCTCGGGGGGATCGCGGACTTTTACAAGGTCAAGCAGGTGACCGACCTGAAGCGCTACATCTCGATGGCCGTCCGCTTCGCCCCGGGGAACACGAAGGCCAGGGAGGCCGAAGCGAACCATGACAAGCGGGCGAACGCCGCTCTCAAGGAATTCTTCGCCGGTGTCGACAAACGTACGTGGCCCGGGCATGCCGCGAACGCAGCGTCGCCGGCCGGTTCCCTTGCCGAAGCCGGGATGAAGTTCTTCCGGGAGGATGAGGAATGGGGGCAGCGGGACAAGAATCCGCGTGCGAAGGACAAGGAGATCCGGAAACCTCTGGCCGTAGCGATCAGAGGCCCCTGGTCCGTGCAGGAGAAGAACATCCTGGGACAGCCGATCATGTACGGAGTCCCCGCCCTCGTTGCGGTCGAACTGGCAAGCGAGAAGGAGCTGAAGCTCGTCCGGGTCTTTGATGTCACGTTGAGGACGGAAGAGCGGGAAGGGGTCAAGCAGTCGCCCCCGTTCCTGAGCATCACCGTGGGGAACAGCTATTACATCAGGCCGGGGGCGTTGAAGTAGGGGTGACCGGGCGGGTCGTCCGATCCGCAGGAGCCCGACCTGAGGGGCTACCGGATCCTGGAGAACCTCCCCACCCATCCGCCGCCCCGCACGAGGTTGACGGGAAGACGGGTTGTGGAACGAACGGTATCGGCGGAAACAGCGTGGTCGGTGCCGCGGCGATCGGCGTTGACGCCGTCGCGGAATGCCGTCAGCTGATAGGTCTTCCCCGGATCCAGAAAGGCGCAGTCGATCTCCAGAGCCCGGGGTGAGGAGTTGGTGATGGCGCCGACGTACCAGCTCTCCCCGCTGCGCCGCGCAACGGCGACGGCTTCGCCGAAGCGAGCATGCAGCACGCACAGGTCGTCCCACTCCACCGGGATTTCGGCCATGAACTTCGTGCAGGCGTCTTCGCGGTAATAGTCCGGGGGAGCATCCGGGAACATCCGGATCGGGCTCTCCAGGACCACGCAGAGCGCCATGCTGTGAGCGCGGGTTCCCTGGCCCATCGGCCGCTGGACGATCATCCGAAACTCGTCAGGCTGGGCATTGTTCACGGTCCCGGGGAGGTAATCGGCCGGGCCGGCCACCATCCGGATGAACGGGAGGGTGGCGTGGTAGTCAGGGGAGTCGGAGAGGTTCACCGCGTTCTGTTCGAATTCAATGAGCCCTTCCCTCGTGATCACGTTCGGATAGGTGCGGCGCAGGCCGTCCGGTTTGTAGGCGCCGTGGAACATCACCAGCATCCTGCGCCGGGCCGTTTCCTGTGCGAGACGGTAGTAGTACTTCACCATCTCCTGGTCGTCGCGGTTCATGAAATCGACCTTGATGCCCGCAGCGCCGAGCCGCGAGAACAGCGCAAAGGCATCGTCCCACTGGCGCTCGAGTGTGGACCAGACCGCCCAGAGGAGCAGGCGCACCCCCTTCTGTCTGGCGTACGCGGCGATCCCCTCCATGTCCAGGTCAGGGTTCACTGCGAGCAGGTCTCCGTCCTTCGTCCACCCTTCGTCCAGCAGCACGTATTTCAATCCGTAGTGCGCCGCGAAGTCGATCAGGTATTTCGCCGTTGAGGTGTTGACCCCGCCGACAAAGTCCACCCCCTGCAGATTCCTGCGCGCCCACCAGTCGAGCGTGACCACACCCGGGGCGATCCAGGATATGTCCGTGAGGCGGGACGGCTCGCCCAGAAGATACACAAGCGTCGAGCGCAGCAGATCGGCGTCATGCCGGGCCACGATGGCGATCCGCCAGGGATACAGGCGCGAACCGGAAGTGCGCGCGATCTCGTCGGCGTGCCGTGTGACCTTTCCCCGGGTGTACAGGTTTTCGCCCTCCAGCAGCTCGAGGGGGTAGCCCGGGAATGTGGACGATAGCCGCGTCCCGCCCGTCCGCCGGAGCCAGAGTCCCGGGTAGTCTTCGATGTGAGCTTCCGTGAAGAGGACCTTTCTTCCCGCCGCCGAGATCGGCGAGCACCGGGAGGGAGCACTGTCCGTCGGTGGGGACCTCCCCGGGACGCGTGGTCTGGTACGGATACTCGTACGCGGACCAGAATTCCCTGGTGAACTGGTAGGTCACCTTCGTGCTCTCCGGGAGTGCCAGCGAAAACGCCTCGTGCCGCACCACCACGGGGCGCGCCAGCATCGTGGTGAACCGGTAGGCGATCCCTTCGTCATAGGCCCTCAGGGTCAATCCCCAGCCTCCCGCAAAGGAGAGGGAGATCTCGTTGTAGTGCTCTCGGATCCGTGCGAATTTTTCCCGCACGGGAGGGAGGATCACCGTGTCGCGGGAGGATCTCAGCGTCTTCTGGACCCGTGGGCGCTCTCCGAACGCCGGTTCGCCGGTCAGGCGGAGTGAGAGGGAATCCAGACGGAGCAGTTGAACCGGGCCGTCGTTCACGATGATGGAGAGGGTACTGCCGATGCTCACGGTCGCGGCGAGACGTTTGTCCGGCGAGCTGATGGAGAGTTCCTCGCCCATGCCGGCACACGCGGTGGCAAAGAGCAGGGCGAGCACGATGGACGTTCTCATCCGGACCTCCAGGAGGTGTGGGAGATCAATGTACGAACGGGAAGCGGAATTCCCAACCACTCGACTTGACTCTCTCCCGCTGCCTCTCTACCATGAGCGACAAGCAGACGACACGCCCGTAGACCATACCGCGAGGGTTCCATGCCGGCAGGGAAGTTGACGCAGGAAGAGATGCAGAGATACGCCACGGAAGGGTTCCTTGTGGTTCCGGGGTTGCTTTCCGTGGCGGAAGCTGACGGGTTCGTCGGCTACGAGGCCGGCCAGTCTCCTGAGTGGCGCGGCCGTCTCGACAACCACAAGCGGGACGAGCACTGGCGCGGTGTGGCCAGCCATCCGAACATCGTCGGGATCGCGCGGCAGATCCTCGGAGCCCGGCCGCACATCGTGCAGACGATGTACATGGAGAAACACCCGGGGGAGGAAGCCCGGGGGACGGCACTGCACCAGGACTCTCATTACCTCCCGACCGAACCGAACACCCTGATGGCCTGCTGGCTCGCACTGAGCGACACCGACGGGGAGAACGGCGGCCTGTGCGTCCTCCCCGGGAGCCAGGCGAGAGGGTTGTTCACCACGCATAAGGCCACGTCGATGAAGGACCATCAGGTGTGGGAGTCGGAGCACCTGATGCGCGACCGGTCCGGGAAGGAGTGGCAGCAGGTCTTCTATTCGTTCGAGATCGACGGGGTGACCCGCGCGGACATGAAGTTCCTCACCGTGCCGAAGGGGGCCGGGGTCTTCTTCACGGGGATGACCATCCACGGATCCTATGCGAACCTCTCGAAGGGGAGGGTCCGCCGGGCGTTCGCGACGCATTTCGTTGCGGAGGGGACATGGGTGCTCCGGGCTGACGTGCAGGAGACGGTCCCGGCGCACTGAACGCTCCCGGGAAGGGCGCTCCACCAACGGGAAGACAGGTCCTCCCGGCGGCTGCATCACTCGATCAGGAGCACGAGCGCCCCGAACACGAGGAGGGATAACGGGAGAAACGCCGAGGGGTTTGTCCGTGTCCGTGGAAATTGTCGTTGACAGCGATAGCCACTGCCATCGTCAGGTCCATCGCGCCGCCGATCCCGGCGGCCACCCACCGCGCAGACCCGGGAGCTTTCTGCGTGAAATCCGCCCAGACCTTTTTCACCGAGTACAGCGGGACAAAAATGTGCGCTTTCCCGGGATCAACGACGAGTCCCGGGACCCTGTAGAGGTTCCTGGAGTGGTTGGCCGGGATCAGGTAGTCACTCTGGATGACCCTTCCATCCGTCAGGCGGATGGTGTCGATATCCCGCATCCTGTATCGCCGCACCCCCCGATCATCTTTGAGGTCGATCGTCCGCCCATCGAACCAGGAGATCCTCCCCTCGACGATTCGCTGCGTGCTGTCGTTCAGTTCAATGATCACCGAATCGCCGGGGAGCAGCCCGTGCCGTGCGTTCAGCGATGGACCGCGCGCAAGCGCGTACACCGTGTCGCCGACAAGCGAAGTACCTTTGATGATCCCCCCGATCGTTGACACCTCGACGTTCTTGCCGTTCGGAGGCGCGGTGCTGCGGAGGATCTTTGCCAGATCGACCTGCGTGAAGACATACGAGGTGTCCTGCCTTCCTTCCGGAACGACCGGTGCAGCGGCGATGGACAGCGTGCTCCTTTCGATCTTCGGCTGGTCGACCGCCGCCCCGATCATGTATGCCGTCGGGGTGCAGCCGGTCAGCGTGGTCAGGATCACCGCTGCTGCAAGGTTGCAGAGGAAGATCCGTGTGGTCATGGGTTCGCTCCTGCGTTTGCTGATCCCAATGTAGCGCGGCTGAGGAGGCCGGGTGTCACGGAAATGTCAGGGGCAAGTCGATGGACACATTGCAACTCTTCCGGACTCGCCCTACCTTAATATATTGCACCGGGTTGTGGGCCGGTGCGCAATCAACCGGTGGAGGCGTGGATGGTCTACCGAATCGGGTGCTCAGCGGTCCTTCTGGCGATCCTGATCGTCGGATGCAAAGACGGTACCACCGCGCCGGCGGAACAGGTCTTTCCCGAGAAGCGATACCCCTATACCGTCTCGTTCGAGCCCGGGGTGCACAAGCAGCGCCGGGAAGATCTTGTGCAGTCGCTCCCGGAAGGGAGCCTGGTGATCGCTGCCACCGCGAGCCTCTTCCTCCGGAACGGAGACGTGAACTATGAGTTCCGTCCCGCATCGACATTTTTCTACCTGACCGGATTCGACGAACCCAACGCCGTCGCGGTGATCCGCAAGAGAGCCGGCGGAGGGAGTATGCTGGTGCTGTTCGTGGAAGAACGGAGCGGAGGGGCGGTCCAATGGCTCGGGCCGGTCTACGGAACGGAAGGGGCGATCACCCGATTCCGCGCGGATTCTGCCTATGGCATCGGCTCGCTTGCCGGCGCACTTGGCGGGTACCTGGCCTCTGCGCAGACCGTCTTCGCGAATCTTGACGTCAACGAAGAGGTCCGGCAGATCTACCTGAATACGCCGTCGCATCCGGCGGCCACGGTGGGTCTCGACAGCCTGGTGGACCGCTTGCGCCCGGTCAAGAGCGCGACCGAACTGGGGCTCATCCGCAGCGCCGTGGACGTCTCGGTGCAGGCCTTCCAGACGGGGATCAGGAACACCCGGCCGCTGATGTACGAGTACGAGGTGGAGGCGGTGTTCGACTACATCCTCGGGGCCAACGGATGTCCCTGGACGGCCTTTCCGACGATCGTTGCCTCCGGTCCCAATAGCGAGATCCTCCACTACACCAGGAACTCGCGCCAGATGCAGGACGGTGAGCTGGTGATGATCGATTTCGGGGCCGAGTATGGCTACTATGCCGCGGATCTGACCAGAACGATCCCGGTCAACGGAAAGTTCAGTCCGGGACAGGCGGTGATCTACGACATCGTGAAGTCTGCGAGGGACCTCGTGATCGCTTCCGCGAAACCCGGGGTGGCGTTCTCCACGTTGTCTTCGATGAACGTGGACAGACTCATCGATGGGTTGCTGCAACAGGGGGTGATCACGGGAACGCGTTCGGTGATCGTGAATACCGGTCAGTACCGTCAATACATCCCCGCCGGGCTGGGACATCTCGTCGGGCTCGACGTCCACGACCCCTGGCCGTCGGACGGGGCAGGCCGACTTCTGCGCGAGAACATGGCCCTGGCTATCGAACCTCACCTGTACCTCGGAGCGAGCGACGCGACGGTGGCTCCGGCGTATCGCGGGATCTGCGTCCGGATCGAAGACGATCTGCTGATCACCTCCACGGGAAACGAGGTCCTGAGCGCCAGCCTTGCGGTCTCCCGCGCGGAGATCGAGAACCTGATGAAGAGATGAACATGCCGGTGGCTGCCATCCTGATCACGCTTGCGCTGGTCTTCTATTCCCTGGGCGTCTGGGCGGAGCGCATCTCGCGCTACCTCAAGCCGTGGCACGTGGCGGCGTTCTGGACCGGTTTCGTGTTCGACGTTACGGGAACCTGGGCGATGCACCTCATGGCGACACGGCCATTCAATTTCTGGGAACCGCACACGTTCACGGGACAGATCGCGCTCTGGCTCATGCTCGCCCACGCGGGGTGGGCGACGATCGTTGCGCGGCGGGGAACGGAACATGCGAAGGCGGGATTCCACCGGTACAGCCTCGTCGTCTGGCTGGTCTGGCTCGTCCCCTATTTCGGCGGGACTGTTCATGGGCATGCGCGGATAGTCGCCGGGACGGGGGCTTGCGAAAGGACGATCCATGAAAGAACTCGTTGCCGCATTCTTGGGCGGGGGCGTCGGGAGCGCGCTCCGGTACTGGCTCTCGGGAGCGGTGTACCGCGTCGCGAGTCCCACGTTCCCTATGGGAACGCTTGTCGTCAACGTCGCGGGGTGTTTCGCGATCGGCATCCTGATGTCGGTGTTCGAAGAACGATTCGTCGTGCAGCCCCTGCTGCGGATCTTCCTGACGATCGGCGTGCTGGGCGGGTTCACGACGTTCTCAACCTTCAGCTATGAGACGATCGCGTTGTTGCGAGATGGCAGTACGATGGCGGCGGTGCTGAACGTATGGCTATCAGTGGTCGCCTGTCTGATCGGAACATGGTCGGGTCTGGCGATCGGGAAGCTCGTCTAGCGATAGGAGAAAGTCTCATGAAGCTGGAAGGGGAAGGGAAAGCTCCTGCGGATCTTCATCGGCGAAGCGGACCGCCTGGATCACCGGCCGCTGTACGAACAGCTGGTGTTGACGGCGCGGGCTCATGGCCTTGCCGGGGCGACGGTGCTCCGGGGGATCGAAGGGTTCGGCGCCCGGAGCAGATTGCACACGGCGAAGATCCTGCGGCTTTCGGAGGACCTCCCGCTCGTGATCGAGATCGTCGACACGGAAGCAAAGGTCGACGGTTTTGCGGCGACGGCCGGGGAGATGATCGCCCGTCCGGCGTCGGCGCGATGATGACCGAGGAACGGGCGCACATCATCCGGTACACACCGGGGAGCGCGGACGGGCCCTCCACGGCCGAACCGCCGTCACGATGAGCGGACGCCGGGGCGAACGTCCGCTGAAGAGTGCGTGCCGGCTTCGTACAGGCGCTCCCCGCGCTCCAGCTCGAGCAATGCCTGCTTCCGCCAGATCCCGCCTCCGTACCCGCTGAGCGCGCCGTCCTTCGCCACCACCCGGTGGCAGGGGACCACGATGGCGATCCGGTTCAGTCCGTTGGTTCTGCCCACCGCCCGCATCGCGCGCGGAGACCCGACCCTGGCAGCGAGCTCCTGGTAGCTGATCGAACTGCCGTAGGGGATCCGGCGGAGCGCGCTGCCAGACCCGCTGCTGGAACGCACTCCCGGGGATCCGCACCGGGCACACGTGAACGACCTGCGCTTTCCCGCGAAATACTCCGCGAGTTCCCGCCTGAGCGTTCCTCAACACCTCGTTTTCCCCGGGAATGATCGGCGAGCGGAAGTACTTCCTGATCGTCCGAAACTGCGCATCCAGCATCCGGCGTTCCGTGAACTCCAGAAGAACCACTGCATCACCGGCCGCGGCAGCGACCAGCGGCCCCAGGGGGCTCTCGATCCAGGTGACGACCACGGCGTCGCCGTCGCGCATCTTCCCGGGAGGCGCCCCGAAGCGTTTTGCGAACGCGCTCCGAAACCCGCTGTGAGATTCGTAGCCGTGGCCGAGGGTGACGTCGTCAAGCGGTCGCCCGCGGCGGATCTGCTGGAGGGCGTTCCCCAGCCGCCGGCCCCTGCAATACGCCTGGAAGGTCATGCCGTAGTGTTTCTGGAAATACCTCCGCGCCCTGGCCGGGTCGATCCGGAGTTCCCGGAGGCGGGCATCGGTGATCCTGGCCTGCCGCTCAACGTGCTCCAGCAGTTCGCGCACCCAGCCGGGGGGTGAGCCGGAAGCCGCCATCGGCCTGCAACGCTTGCAGGGGCGGAAGCCTGCGAACAACGCCTCGCGGGGGGTGGAAAAATAGGCGACGTTCTGCGGACGGGGTTTTCTCGCTCCGCAGGAGGGCTTGCAGAAGATGCCGGTGGTCCGGACGCCGAGGTAGAATATCCCGTCGTACGAGGTGTCGCTGCGCCGGTAGGCGCGCTGCATCTGCTGGATGGTGGGGAGTGTGGTCATCGTGATCTGTTCTCCGGTGCATGATCGATGTCTTCAGGATACGCGGTTCGGACGAAGCGCGCCACCGAAAACTGGACATCGATATGCGAAGACCGCCGCGTTATCGGCAGACCTTTCGGAACACCCGGAGGTAGTTCTCGCCGAGCAGCTTTCGGACATCCTGGACGCTGTAGCCCCTGCGGAGCAGCGCGGCGGTCAGGTTGGGGAGCTTCGCAACGTCCTCGAGTCCCACAGGGACCGTCTCGATGCCGTCGTAGTCCGAGCCGATCGCCACGTGGTCGATGCCGACCCTGCTCCGGATATAGTCGATATGCCGGATGACGGTATCGATCGTTGCGACGTTCCTGGACGAGAGGAACGTCGGATAGAAGACCACGCCGATCACGCCGCCGCGCGCGGCGATGCTGTCGATCTGGTCGTCGCTCAGGTTCCGGGAGTGGTTCCTGAGCGCACGGACGCCCGAATGGCTGGCGATGATGGGGTTCCGCGTGGTGGCGAGGATGTCGGAGACGGTCTTGATGCCGACGTGTGAAATATCGATGATCATGCCGAGGGAGTCCATGGTCCGGATCACCTGCTTCCCGAACTCCGAGAGCCCCACGCTGGCTGAGCGCGCATCTGCGGCGGCCATCGCCCAGGGGGTGGGATTGTTCCAGGTGATCGTGAGGTATCTGGCCCCGCGGGAGTAGAAGGTCTTGAGCTTCTCGATGCTGTTCTCGATGGCGTGCCCCCCTTCCACGCCGATGACCCCGGCGAGCTTGCCGGCGGCGGAACCTGCCAGCACCTCGTCGGCGGTCCTGGCCTGCACGAAGACCGCCGCGTTCCGGGCGACCAGCGTGTCGAAGGCGTCCATCATCGCGATCGTGTACGCGTAGTATGGATGGGCGGCCGAGTCGCGATAGTCGGTCCAGATGGCGAACATCTGCGCGTCCATTCCCCCGTCCCTGAACCGTGGGAGGTCAGAGTGATTCACGGTGTTCCGGACCCCGAGCTGGTATCCGAGGATCACTTTTTCCATCACGTCGTTATGCAGGTCGAATACCAGCGCACGGCTGTGCACGGTCTCCAGCGAATGGTTCACCGTCGCATCGGCCTCGAGCGTGACGGCCGCGGTATCCGGCATGTAGATCAGCCGGGAGGCAATGACCAGGTACTTCCTGGCGGCGTGCTGGGCCGGGACCCGGGCGCGGGCGGAGACGCCGCCGACAGTGGTCAACGTCCCGAAGCCACCCGCCCCGCCGTCGGCGCTGCCGCCGTCCAGTTGGAGCATCTTGCGGGTGATCTTCTGTCCGCCGAACTCCAGCGTGTAGAAGATCACGCCGGCGGCCCCCTTGCTGCTCCAGGTCACGGAATGCCGCCCGGCGCCTACCTCGAGGGTCGCGGACTCCAGAAGCTGACCGAGGGCGTTATGGGCCGTGAGCCGGACCGCCCCGGGGGTGCCGGTGGAAAACTCGATCCGCGTGGACGGGTTGAAAGGGTTGGGGTAGTTCTGTTCCACCGAGAATCGCTCCGGGAGACCGCTCGGGTGATCGACCGCCAGGGGGACGAAGGCGTAGGACCAGGCTCCGGACGCGTTCGTTGCTACGGCGTAGCGTTCAACGGGATCGTTGGGGTTCACGATCTCGATCCGGGCTGAATCGATGGGCAGGGATGTCGCCCTGTCCGTGACGGTCCCGTGAACGACGATGGTCTGAGCGGCGACGGACGCCCACGGGAGGAGGCACAACAGGAAACGGAGAAGGCGCTGGATCATCGATCGTTCCCGCAATGGGTGGTGTGGCAATATAGGCCTGAATCCCCTGAAAGGCCAGCGTACCAGCGGAGTTTCCGTGCGTCCGAGAAGTTGCCGGTGGTGGCTTGACAACAGGTCGCGAGTCGTCTATCTTCGGGGGTGGGGAGTTCAGGGGGTACGACACTCACCCGAACCGAGGGAGGAATCATGAAGATCCAGTCCTACGTCATGGCGCTGGCATCGGCGGTTGCGTTGCTGTGCGCGGGCGCAAACGCCCAGATCACGATCACCGCTAGCGATGTGGGGGCTCACCTGCAGGCGGGGAACACCATCACGCAGAACAAGGACACGGTGTTGACCTCGCTCGATATCGGATCGCCCGGGTCGACCTCCTGGGATTTCAGCGCCCTCGGATCGCATTCGACGACGCAGCTGACAGGTGTCGCTCCGGGGGGGACCCCCTTTGCTGCACAATTCCCGGGGGCGACGCACGTCCTGAAGAGCGTGATCGCAGGGGCCTACCCGGGTGCGCCGGGTCCTGTGAACGCCGACGTGTACATCTACTATGCCGTCGGGAGCAGGCTGGACCGGCTGTCGACCATGGCGACAGGCACCGTGAACATCGGCCCCCCGTTGAACTGGGACGTTCCAGCGGAGCTACGAAACACATACACGCCGCTGGACTCCACCTACGTGTTCCCGATGACCATCGGCACCAGTTGGACCTCCACATACGTCGACACGATGATGATCATTGCGTTCGCGAGTCCCTACTCGACCACAGTGACCAATCGGACATTCTCGTATACGGTGGATGCGTATGGGCCCATGACGATGCCCGGGGGGGCGACATACGATGCCCTCAGGATCCGGCGGGTGGAGTCCGGCGCCGCATCGTATCTGGTCTACATCTTCATCGCCAGGAACGGTGCGTCGGTGACGGTGACCGCGGCGGACCTCGGTCAGCCCACAAGCGGAGTGATCCAGATCCCCCGTTCAACGTTGACCTGGAATCGGCCAGCCACCCCGCTTCCCGTGCAGCTGAGCTACTTCCGGGTTGCGAGACAGGAGGGGGGCTCGTCCGTGGAGCTGAGCTGGGCGACGCTCAGCGAGACCAACAACCTCGGATTCGAGGTGGAGCGGCGCAGCGGAGCTGTCGGAGCCTTCGAGAAGTTGGCCGGGGTCTTCATTCCGGGCCATGGGACCACGATAACTCCGCATAGCTACGGATACGTCGATGCGGGCGTCGGCCCGGGGACATGGTACTACCGTCTCAGGCAGATCGATCTTGATGGGAGCGTGTCGTACAGTGAACCGCAAAGTGTCCTTGTGGTCACCGGAATCAATATGAAAGAGATGCCGTTAACCATCAGTCTCTTAGAGAATTATCCAAATCCATTCAATGGCGTTTGCCGAATTACTTATCAGGTCGTGGCGGCGGGGGAAGTGCGGATCACCGTGACCGATATTCTGGGTCGCGAGGTAGCGCGGCCCGTCGATGGATACAGCGCAGCTGGTCGGTATGACGTCGTCTGGGATGCGGGGAATCACCCGACAGGGGTGTACCTTCTTAGAATGCTGGCGACCCCGGGATCGGGCGGATCTGCCCCCGTGATGATGACACGGAAGATGGTGCTCGCTAAAGTAGCCCTGCGCTGAGGAGCTCCCCCCGGATCTTGTTTCCGGATCAACGGAAGACGCAGCGCGTATATCAGATGATATGAGATCGTGTGATTCCTTTGATGGTATATAGTTAGCATCCAGCGCCTGATGTTATGACTCGACGACTATTGCTGTTCCTGCTCCTGTGTTCTTCCAGTGCGCTGGGGCAGCCTATCGGCTGGACGGACATTTCAAGCCAATTCGCGTTGCCACCGGGGATATCCATCTACCGGGGCGAGAGAGCTTCACCGGCGCTCAAGGCAGTGTACATTGACGTCGACCCGGGCAACTCCAAGGTCGTGGTCTACCCGTATCTGTCCGGTGCCCCTGGCGGAAAGGAGACCGCCCCCGCGTTCGTCTCCAGGGTGAACGCCATTGCGGCGATCAACGGAGGCTATTTCGGTGGTTCGAGCTCCTACTCTGCCGTCGTCCAGGCGGGGATCCTCCAGGCACAGAATGTGCAGGTGCTCACCCGCACCGCCGGGACGTTCTATGCCACACGGAGTCTGTTCAGTCTCAACACCCGGCGGGTTCCCCGCATTGATTGGATCTACCACTTCGACGCGACCGCGTCGGGGATCTTCCGGTTCGCCACACCCGGAGCGAACACCCCTACAACCCCCGCTCCCGCTCCGCAACAATCCCAGGGAACCCGGCTCGACAGCGTCTTTGCCGCGATCGGTGGGGGGCCCCGTCTGATCGAGAACGGGACCGTCCGTGTCACCTATGACGAAGAGGTCTTCTTCGAGTCCGGGATCGACGGGACCAACCGTCAGCCGAGGACCGCGGTGGGGATCACTGCCGGGCGCCATATCCTCCTGCTGACAGTGGATGGCAGGCAGACCGCCAGTAGCGGCCTGACCCTGGAGGAGCTTGCGCAGCTCCTGCTGGAACGAGGCTGCGTCGAGGCGATGAATCTGGACGGAGGCGGGTCGACGCAGATGGCGGTGGGGAGTCAGTATGTCAACACGCCCAGCGAGCAGCGCGAGGTTCCGACATTCCTCGCGGTGGTCTATGCCGATTCGGTGCGCTTCCCGCGTTCAGTGATGTACGAGAAGACGCTTGACGCTGATGACAGGAGCTCCTGCAGGTTCTCCGGACCGGGATGGTTCACCTCGGCGAATCCCGGGTACTGGGGTGGCACGCCGGCGTGGCTGAACCCTGTGGGGGACGGGAGCAGCACCGCTCGATTCATGCTCAGACTCCCCGCCGCGGGGACCTACGAGGCCCAGGCCTGGTGGGTCCCATCCTCCAACCGGGCAACCAACACCCCCTTCATCATCGCGCGCAAGAACGGGGCGGACACCGTCAGGATGGACCAGACGGGCGGAGCATCGCGGTGGAATGTTCTGGGGACCTACGCATTCTCCGGAGATACCTCGGAGAGCATCACGGTAACGAACGCCGCCACAGGCGGGAACTACGTCGTTGCGGACGGGATCAGGATCGTATCGTACGATCCGGTCACGTCGGTGCGCGTCAGCGAGGCTGGCGGTTTGCCATCGGTGACCCAGCTGAGTGCGTACCCGAATCCCAGCAATGGAGAGGTTGCGTTCTTCGTTCGGATAGCGGAAGCCGGAGTGACCCAGCTCGCGTTGTTCGATCTGCTCGGAAGAGAGGTGGGTCGCCTGGTGAGCGAGAGGCTTTCGGCTGGAGCGTATACGTTCAGATTCCGGTCGGGTGATCTCGCCAGCGGGCTCTACATCGCACGCCTGACCGCCGGAGGTGCGGCCAGGACCACGAAGGTCCTCCTCCAGAAGTAGAGGATCGTCAGGGTGCCGTGAGTCATCGATTGGTGGGTACGACCGCCGGAGCGCTTTCGTTCCCGAGCCTGTCGACCGCCGACACCGCAACGGCATTCAGCTCCTCCGGCGGAGGGGGGGCTGGGTGGAGTCCCTGCGTGCGGGCGCAGCGGCCATACGGGAGCGGGGGAGCGCAAGCGACCGGTCGCCCGTGTTTCGGAGGCTATAGTCCCAGGCTGTACCGTACTGCGCATAGACGACCCACCTGAAGACCGTCCCGGGATGCTGCCACGCCACGCGTACGGTGTCGGAGTCCGCTTGCACGGCCACCTGCGGAGGAGCAGGGGCTTCTTTTCCGAGCCAGGGAGATGGTGGGACCAGCGCCTGGCGCGCATACGGGCCGAGCCTCAACGCATCGTTCAGCACACTGCTGTCGCGCTGGAACGCTCTCATGCTGAAGTGGACGTGCCCGGGTGCATCGGGGACGAATCCTCGGGCGACCATCACCTGGTTGAGCACTTCGTCGGCCCCTCGCTCCCCGGTCATCCTGCTGGTGAACAGCCCGGGCCAGAGGTTCCTGCCGTGTCTGTTCTCCCTCGTCCACCAACCGAGCAGGACCGGGTAACTCTGCGGGATCTGATTGATCGGCCAGTAGAGCTGCGGAGTCCAGTAGTCCACCCACCCTTCGTTCAGCCAGAGGCGGGCGTCGGCGAAGAGGATCGCGTACTGGTCAAATCCCCCGATGGAGCGCGGCGTCCCCGGCCGCCAGATGCCGAACGGGCTGAGACCGAACTTCACGTACCGTTTTTCCCTCTTGACCCCCTCGTAGATGCGATGAATGAAGGTATTCACCGCTGCCCGTCGCCAATCCTCCCTCGTCAGCGAACCTCCACCCATCCTGTACGCAGCCCAGGATTCATCGTCGGGGAATGTGCCGTCGCCGTAGGGGTAGAAGTAATCGTCGAAGTGGATGCCATCAACGTCATACCTCCTGACGACATCCATCACCACGTCGAACACATGGTCCTGCGTCTCCTGCTGCGATGGATCGAGCCAGGTCATTCCCGAAGGGAGCAGCTTCGCGAGGTGGGGCTTGCGGCGGACGATCGAGCTCTCGGACGGTTCGCCGGCGTTCTGCATGTGGGCCCGGTACGGATTGAACCACGCGTGCAGTTCGATCCCCCTTGCATGCGCCTCGGTGATCCAGAAGGCCAGAGGGTCGTACGCCGGATCGGGGGCCTTCCCCTGCGTGCCCGTAAGGAATGCGGACCAGGGCTCGAGCGAGCTCGCGAACATGGCGTCGCACTGCGGACGAACCTGGAGGATGACCGCGTTGAGGCCGAGGGCTGCCACGCTGTCGAGGATCGTGCATGCTTCGCGCTGTTGCTGGGCGACAGGCAGGCCCGGTGCGGTGGGCCAGTCGATGTTGGCGACGGTCGCCACCCACACGGCCCGGAACTCGCGGTCCGCCCGCGGGATATCGGTCGCCGTCTCTGGAGATATGCCGCGGACGGCGTTGGATGCGCACCCGGACCACAACAGGACGATGCAACACCACAGTGCGGCGGAGATCACTCGGACCATAGCAGCCTTGCAGGAGTGTGGAACGGCTGCCCCAATATTGACAAAAATGCGGTGAGGTGCAATCTGCGGTTCTGACACTTCCATGACAACGCGCGGCCGGGAAAGTGCGAGACTGCGACAGGAACAGGAGTCCGCCATGAAAGTCACCCGGATCGAGAACGCAGCGGATCTCGTCCCCCTCAAGTTCGCCGCGCACGAGGTCCCCCACGCAGTCATCGAGACCAACGAGAACTGCAACCGGAAATGCGTGATGTGCTACAAGCGCCACAGCGCGCTGGTGAAACCGCTCCACCGGATCCGCGCGGAGGTCGACGCCGCCATCCGCCTGCGAAAGCTGGAAACGATCTCCCTGCTGGGCGGAGAACCCACGCTTCATCCCGACCTTCCGGACGTGATCCGGTACATCAAGAGCCGGGGGCTGGTCTGCCAGGTCCTGAGCAACGGGCTTCGGCTGGTGCAGCCGGGGGGCGACAGACTGCTGGACCGGCTTATCGCCGCCGGTCTGGACAGGATCGTGCTGCACGTGGACGAAGGTCAGGGAATGGATCGTGCGGAGATGGAGAAGATGAGGGATGATCTCGCCACTCTGTGCGAGGGTCGCAAGATCCTGTTCGGCTTTTCGATCACCCTCAGCAGGGCACACCCCGACGTCATTCCGGGCATCATGAAACGGTTCGCGAGCTTCAGGTACTTCGACGGGATCCTGGCAACGGTGGCCAGCCACATGGAGCGTGTTCTGAGCGGGCTGGACCCGACGGACGGCTCTCCCGCCGTCTTTGACGTCTATGCGGGGATCAGGAACGGACTGGGAGTGCTGCCGTCCGCCTATCTCCCTTCGAACATCGACGATGCCGAGATCCGGTGGCTGACCTACTTCTACTATCTCAACGCCGCAACGGGCGCAGCCTTCGGGGTGTCACCCTGGTTCGGCCGGCTGATGCGAAAGGGGTACCGTGTGCTCACGGGAAGGCACCTCTTCGCCGCCGCGATGAGACCATGGCTGGTGATCCCCTGGTTCGGCCTGACGGCCCTGATGGAGATCCTGAGAGCTCCCGGCCGGCTTGGCGATCTTGTGCAGTTGGTCCGGCGCTCGGGAATGCTGTCGGGGCTCCGCTTCCAGTACATCGTCGTGCAGGTCGCGCCCACGTTCAATCAGGCAGCGCGTGGAGATCTGCTACCACTGTCCTGACGCGACCATACGGAATGGCGTGCTCGTTCCGGTCTGCCTGGCCGACTGGCTTCCGCCGGCCGGGGATGGTGGCGGTGCGATCCCGGACGCGGTCTATCGCCATCTCGTGGAGGCCTGAACATGGGACATCGAACGTTCTACGAGCTTCGCAAGTGGTATTGCGACGTTCTGACGGCGCAGAAGGAGTTCGCATTTGTTTATCTTGCGGAACTGGTCGTCTGCGGGAGGCCGTACCGTTCGCTCACGATCCACTGTTTCAGGGAAGGGGCGGCAACGACACGAACCATTCCCCTTCCGGGAGCGGATCTCCTGGACGCGGGGAGCGGCGGTGTGTCGGCCACCGACAACAAGGTGCGATTCATGCTCTTTCGCGATGGGGGGGAGGTGCAGGCAGAGACTCCCGGGTGTGCCATTCACCTGCGCTATCGCTCGTCGGTCCCACTGTTCACGGAACCGCTGGTGATCGGGCACGGCAGGGCCGGGAGGATCATCTGGCAGCCGCTGTTGCTCGGTGCGACGGTGTCCGGGGTGATCGATGCCGGCGGCAAGATGCTGGAGTTCTCGAACGCGAAAGGGTACGCGGACTTCATGGGCTCGACGATCCTTCCTCCGCGTGTTCCCGTCCGCACTCTTCGCTGGGGGAGACTGCACGACGACGCTGCGGACGTGACGTTCGTCCGGACGGCCTGGAACGAAGCGGCGCCCGGATGGTCCGCTGTCGTTGCCCGCATAGGTCCGAAGATCTTCCGGGGAGAGCAGGTGTTCGTGGATCCAGGCCCGTAGGGGTGTGCGTACAGCGTGCGGGCTCCCCTCGCTTCGGGTGAACTCAGGCTGAATGTCCGTCACCGGGAGGTGTTGCAGGACGGAGGTTTCATCGACCAGCAGGGCTGGAAGTGCCGCATCGCGGAGCCCGCGATCCGGCTGGTCACGCGCGATCCGCGGAGCACGAAGTGGTCTTCGTCGGCGCATCTCCTCCTGCGCGTGGAGGGGAAGACGTTGGAGGTCGATGATGCGCCGATGGTGGACGAACTCGCATCATTGTGAAGGAATCGCCATGGAGAACGAGAAGAGAACGCAGCGTCCCGTCGATCCGATCGCAGCGGCACTGTATGGAGTGGGCTTTGGCGTCGTGCTCCCGGTGCTCCTTGCCGTGTGGAGCTGGAAGGTCCGGGTGCCGCTCCCTCGCGTCTTCTCGCCTGCATGGGGAGGGGTTCTCGCCGTCGCCGGGACCTTCCTGGCCGGTTTCGGCATGATGTCCCTTGCCCGCTTCGGCCAGGGGTCTGCCCATGAACCTCTATCCACCGCCGAGATACGTTACGTCAGGGGCGTACCGGATCGCCGCGCACCCGATCTATGCCGGGTTCTGCCTGGCGTGTGCAGGGTTCGCGATCGGGTTCGGTTCTCCCGGAGGGCTGTGGCTGGTCCTGCCTGTGGTCCTGCTGGGGTGTGCAGCGCTGGTCCTGGGGTATGAGTCGCACGATCTTCGTGAACGATTCGGCGAGCCGACCGCCCGACCCTGGTTCAGCCTCCCCATGGGCGGGCCGGGTGCGCCGCTCGTGCGCGAGAGGTTCGCAGTGCTGTGCCTGGTGCTCCTCCCCTGGGCGGTGCTGTACGAGGCGTTTGTGCTGATAGGGGTGACCCCGGGATCCCCTTCGGTGCTCTTCCCGTTCGAGGCGGAGATCCCGGTGCTGGAGTGGACCGAGTTCCTCTATGCAGCAACCTACCCGCTCGTGACGCTGGCGCCGTTCGTCGCGGGGTCCAGGCAGGATCTCCGGGACTTCGCGATTCGTGGTCTCGTGGCCACCGGGTTGATGGTCCTGTTCTTCACTGCCATTCCGGTGGTGTCGCCGCCGCGCTCCTTCGATCCCGAAGGCTTCGCCGGATCCCTGCTGATGCTCGAACGGGGATTGGACACCCCGGGGAACGCGTTCCCGTCGTACCATGTCATCTGGATCCTCCTGGCAATGGAAGTGTATGCCCGCAGGATGCCGCGGTTGGGGAGATTCTGGTGGGGGGTGGGTGCAGCCGTGGCGGTCAGCACGGTGACCACAGGGATGCACGCGATCGCGGATGTGGCCGGCGGTCTGCTGGTGTTGGTCTTCCTGCGGAACATCCGACGCGTCTGGGAAGGGATCCGACGGGGAGCGGAGAGGATCGCGAATTCCTGGCGGGAGTGGCAGTGGGGAAGGGTGCGGGTGATCAACCACGGGGTGTATGCCGGGATCGGGTCGTTCCTTGCGGTGGGCATCGTCGGGACCCTCACCGGATCCGCACACACGCCGGCGACGCTGCTCGTGGCTCTGTCGGCGGTGATAACGTCCGCCCTCTGGGCCCAGATCGTCGAAGGCTCACCGAGCCTCCTGCGTCCGTACGGATACTACGGCGGGGTTCTGGGGATCATCGTGGGGGCCTTCGCGGCGATGGGACTGTTCGGCACCGATGCGTGGCTGATGCTTGCCGGATACAGCGTGGCAGGACCATGGGTGCAGTCCGCGGGGCGGCTCCGCTGTCTCGTGCAGGGTTGCTGCCATGGGCGGATGGCCACAGAGGCAGTGGGGATCGCCTACCGACATCCGCGCTCGCGCGTCACAAGGCTGTCGGAGCTCGGAGGGTTGCCGCTCCATCCGACGCCGGTCTACTCCATCCTCTGGAACGTGGTGATCGCGGTCGTTCTCGGGAGGCTCTGGTTCCTCGAGGTTCCGTTCTCGATGATCGGTGGACTCTATCTGATCCTGACCGGACTGGGCCGCTTCGTGGAGGAGGCATACCGCGGTGAACCGCAGACCCGATCGTACTGGGGGCTCCGCTTCTACCAGTGGATCGCGGCGGTGCACCGTTGTGGCTGGAGCCGTGGTGACGTGTCTCCCGGCAGCCCCTTCCGGGGGGCCGCTCTCGTTCGATGCGACTATTGTGGCGGCGGCCACCGCGTTCGGTCTCTTCACCTGGTTCGCGCTCGGGGTGGACTTCCCCGGCTCGAACAGGCGGTTTTCGCGGCTGGTCTGACGCCGGGTCGGACGGCATGTGACCGGAGTCGGGTGACATTCCGAGGGGGTGTGATTCCGCTCACCGACATCGCGCTCCCCTCAGAGTATCTTGGATGTGCGCATCACACTTGTCGGCGGAGCCATAGGGAGGTGCCGGAGCAGTGCAAACTCCGGCTTGTAGCAGGTTCGATTCCTGCCGCCGACTCTCGGTGTTGTCAGAAGGCCCGGACCTACGGAGGTCCGGGCCTCAGCGTTTCCAGAGGGGTCTGAGGACAGTCCGACCCACAACCGTCGCGCATGCTGACGCCAAACGCAAGCGCGCGGGCGATCGGAGTCGAACAGGCCACAGGTTCACGTCTGACGGGAAGGCATGTACGCACCCTGCGCGCACTCCGACGACCATGGACCCCAATGATTCCCGGATGTTTCATAGCGGCACGAGACGGCCTGCGGGGAAATTGGAGAGCGAAGGATTCGGCCCTGAGCCGTGACATCGTTCTTGCGATTCACGCCGACGCGCCTTACCATGACTATACTCCAGTCATGAATCCGATGGTTCGGCGATCCTCGCTCTTCCGTTGCGCAGCCCTTTGCGCATTCCTTCGCCTCCTCAACGGTGATCCGGCAGTCCACTGTGGAACCGACGGTACGCTCGAGGGGACGGTGCGAAACAAGAAGACGCACGAACCTCTTCTGGCGGTGAACATTGCGATCGTTGGCACACAACGCGGAACGGCGACCGACACCAACGGGTATTTCGCCGTCCCCAATCTGCGAGCGGGTCGATATGCCGTGCGGTTCAGCTGCATCGGGTATACCGGGCACCTGTTGAAAGACGTGATCATCACTCCTGACCTCCGGACGCGTCTTTCCGTGGAGATGGAACCTTCGGATGTTCAGCTGGAAGAGATCGTGGTGGTCCAGCAGAGGCCCGCGATCCAGACGGACGTCACCGGCACGACCTATGTCCTGGCGGCTGAGGAATTGACGCTGATGCCGGTGACCAACATCACGGAGGCGGTAAAATATCGCGCGGGCATCACGGCGGAAGGAAACATCCGCGGGGGCAAGAGTACCGAGGTCCTGTACCTCGTGGACGGCCTCCCGATCCAGGATCTCGTGAGCGGGGGCGTCAGTGCGCATCTGCCGAACAGCGCGATCACCGGCCTGACCGTGCACACCGGCGGCTTCGAAGCCCAGTATGGAAATGCGATGTCCGGTGTCGTCAACGTCGTCACGCGCGCCGGAACCGATCAACTGCGCATCCTCGCTCGCGGCGAAATGGACCATATGCAGGGCGGGACCCAGGTCAGCAAGACCGGGATGGTGGAAGCCGGCGCTTCAGGGCCGATCATACCGGAGAGGCTGCATTTTCTGGTGTCGTTCGACGGACTGCAGACCGGCACCCGCTGGTGGCAGGATTTCCAGCACTATCTTTCGCTGCCGGTGGAGCGATTCTTCAACGGGTTCGCGAAGGTGGATCTGGAGGCGACCCCTTCGCTGCGGGTCGGGGTGCAGTTCCTCGGGTCCAGGCACGACTGGCATGACTACGAGTTCGCGTGGAGGTACAATCTGAACGGGCTGCCGCCAGAGCACCAGAGTTCGTATCGGGCGGCGGCCATCGTTTCGCATGTCGTCTCCCCGGTGCTGACCTACACGGCCAGCCTGAGCAGATACTGGCTTCGCTCGCAGATCGGTGAGGGGGACGGAGGGGGACTTTCGGCCGAGGACCCCTACCAGTACGACTTCTTTCTCCGGTATGTTGTGGACGGAACCCGCGCGTGGTGGGGAAGGACGACCCAGGTCAGTTATACGCTCAAGTCCGATGCGACCGTGTCGATCAACCGTGACCATATCGTGAAGTTCGGCGGCGAATTCACCTTTTTCGATATCGCGTCCGACCTGGTGAAATACGAACCGCGAAAGACCTACTTCGGAAAGCCGCTGATCAACGAACCGCAGCTCGACTTCAGCACCTCGTTCACGTATCGCCCGCGAGCCGGTGCTCTGTACATCCAGTCGAAGACGGACAACATGGCGCAGGGATCGCTGCTGAATTTCGGCCTGCGCTATGACTTTCTTGATCCTCGCGCCGAGCGGCCCAGGATCGAATCCGTCCCTGTCGCGGACAGCGCGTATTTCCTTCCGACGGGGGGGGGCGTACCGGCTTCCGTGAAACACCAGGTCAGTCCGCGCTTCGGCGCCGCCATGCAGGTCGCCGAGCACGGATATCTGTTCGTCAACCTGGGATGGTATTTCCAGTTCCCCCTCTTCAAGTACTTCTACTCCGGACTGGACCGGGTTGCCCTCGGTCGGGGGATGTCGGCCCTTACCGGCAACCCGAACCTGGAGCCGGAGCGGACGAAGATGTGGGAGATCAGCTTCAAGTACTCCCTGCCGGAGCAGCTGGTCGCTTCTGTCACCTACTTCCGAAAAGACGCCACCAATCTTGTGGACACGAAGACGTTCATCCCCGGTGACAGCAAGATCGCAGGCAGCTACGGATTTGCAGAGTATGTGAACACCCCTTACGGCACCTCCAATGGACTGGAGGTGCTGTTGACGCGGGAACGGGGCGACTGGATCACCGGCGAGATCTCCTACACGTTCATGCAGGCGGAGGCCGTCAGCGGTAGCTCCTCCGACGGGTTCTACCTCGCGCAGTGGGGTCTGCTTCCGGCGACCCGCGTCTATCCCCTGAGCTGGGACCAGCGGCACTCGGTCAAGGCACAGCTGGTCCTCACGCTTCCCGGGGCATTCACCGTGGGGACGGCAACAGAATGGCACACGGGGAGGCCGTATACTGCCTACCCGACGAGCACCGGCTTCGAGAAGATCAACGGGGGGAAATTCTTCCAGAACAACGCCCGGATGCCCGCCTACCTGAACATCGATCTGAAGATCGAGAAACGCTTCCATCTTTCTGAAACCGGTCCGCCCTCCCTGGCCCTCTATCTCGACTCGCGGAACATCCTGAACCAGAGGAATGTCCAATGGATGGACTCCAACGGCCGGATCGGCGGCGAACTGGGGGACCCGTCCGGGTATTTCACCGGCCGCAGAACGTATCTCGGCCTGCGCTTTGAGTACTGAACGAACCTTTTACGCATTGGCGGCAGGATTGCTTGCCATCGCCGTGCTGGGATGCGACGAACCCCTTCCGCCCCGGGACGACCCGACGGAGCTCGTGCGCGCCCGTCTGTTCGCAATGGACACGCGGCTCGTGTTGCTCGATTCGGTGACCGTTACCATGGGGGGCCATGTGGTGCGCATCGAGTTGAAGAATTTGTACAATGATGTACTCGACGGTCCGGTCCTTGTCCGTGGGGATGTGCGAGTGTGGCTCCGTGACCAACCGGAAAAGCATAGAACCTTCTTGTGGACGCAGGGGGACCTGCAGACGCCGAGAGTGGTCAGGGGTTCCACCGCCACGCTGGGCGTGGACAGCGCCGCAATGCTCTCCGGCTTCTGGGACCACCGCACGGACGAAGGGGAACCATTCTGGAAATCCGCCAACTTCCGTCAGTTGTTCACGCCGGGCGGCCAGTCATATTATCTTTCGGATTCCGTATATTTCGTAGCAGAGGGGAAGATGCAGCTGTTCAGAGAAGTGCAGTCGCTGCAGGCTCCCTCGATCACCTTTGCCGTCGTCTATCAGACCTGGCGGGTAACTCCACCATAGGAGAGACACTGATGAATTCCCGGGAACTCCTGCGTGCCACACTGTCTCATCAGACTACTTCTCGTATCCCCCTGGATCTGGGTTCCACGGCCGTGACCGGAGTGCACGTGTCATGCGTCGACGCGCTGCGTCGCGCGCTCGGCCTCGAATTGCGGCCCGTCAAAGTGCACGAACCCTACCAGATGCTCGGACTCATCGAGGAGGATCTGCAGGATGCCCTGGGCATCGACGTCACCGGGATCGTCCCTCCGGAGACCATGTTCGGTTTTCGGAACGAACGGTGGCGGGAATTCCGCCTTCCCTGGGGACAGGAGGTCCTGGTCTCGGAGCACTTCCGGACCTCCACGGACGCGAAGGGAGACCTCCTTATTCATCCGAAAGGCGATCCGGAGGCTCCCCCGAGCGGCCGGTTGCCCGTTGGCGGCTACTTCTTCGACACGATCATCCGGCAGGAACCGGTGGACGACGAGCGACTGAAGCCGGAGGACAATCTGGAGGAGTTCTCGCCGATCAGCGAAGCGGACCTCGCCTATTTCGCTCAGGAGGCGCGCCGCGTGGCGTCCTCGACCCGCGGCGTGATCGCCACATTCGGCGGGCTCGCGTTCGGCGACATCGCCCTGGTGCCGGCTCCGTTCCTGCGCCACCCGAAGGGGATACGGGATATCGAGGAATGGTATGTCTCCACCGCCACCAGGCGGGAATTCGTGCATGCCGTGTTCGAAGGCCAATGCCGCGTGGCGCTGGACAACCTGGTGCGGCTGCATGCAGCGGTGGGAGAGGTCATCGACGCGGTGTTCGTCTGCGGGACGGACTTTGGCACGCAATCGTCGAGTTTCTGCTCCACGAACACGTTCAACGAACTCTACGCGCCCTACTACCGCCGGATCAACGACTGGATCCACGCCCACACGGGATGGAAGACGTTCAAGCACTCCTGCGGTGCCGTCGAGAAGTTCCTCCCGCACTTCATCGCCTGCGGTTTCGACATCCTGAACCCGGTCCAGTGTTCTGCCGAGGGGATGGATCCTGCGCTCCTCAAGAGTCGCTACGGCGACCGCCTGGTGTTCTGGGGAGGTGTGGTGGATACGCAGCGAACGTTACCGTTCGGAACACCCGGGGAGGTGAGGGAGGAGGTCACCCGCCGCTGCGAGATCTTCTCGAAACAGGGTGGGTTCGTGGCGAACACCGTGCACAATGTCCAGGCACGGACGCCGGTGGAGAACATCCTTGCACTCGTACGAGCCGTGCATGAGTTCAACGGAACGCCTGGGTGACGCATCCTCTGGATCCCTGCGGAGCATCCCCTGAAGGTTGGGGGAAGGTCCCGAGAATCATGCGCCCACTGCGTTCCGTCCGTGCTTCTGGACCGTGATCCGGTTCAACGGCACGAATTCGAATTTCCGTTCTGAATCCCCGTATCCGAAACCGCAAACCCAGCACCCGTCGATCTCCAGGGTGGCTGTTTCGCCGTGGACCACAAGGGTTCCTTCGCTCCCGCATCGCGGGCAATCGGTCTCACCGGTCCAGTGACCTGCCATATGCTCTCCTCAGGGGTCTCCAGCCGGATCAACTTGCACATCCCATACCAGAGATGGTCTCTATGAATTGGCGTGAATAGGCCTGATCTTGTGGCAATTGCAGGCCCTTCAACTGGCGGCCTGAAGAATATTGTTCAAATGCCTCGAACCAGGCTACCGGGTGGGACGATGCAGAGGGAATCTGTATCCGGCCGCGAGGGCCTGAGCGGCAATGCGGTGTGCGAGCGCAGAAAGCCACCGCTGCCCCTGCTGCAGGAGCGTTGGGAACCGGGGGGTGAATTCGGGGGGTGGCGTTTCCGATCGTACTGTCCCTGGGACACACTGGACATAAAGGGGATGGAGGCCTACTGAACGACCGTCCGGGCCGCCGGAGAGAGCCTGGAGCAGCTCGGTTTCAGTGGCATAAGCGCGATTGTCTCCATCCACGAAATAGAGCTTTCGGGAGGAGGAACCAGGGTTAGAAATGCGGGAAATCACCTGCATTTGAAGACCTAAGACATTGTCCCGAAAGACAAGTACGTGCTTTCGTGTCAAGTAGATGCTGGCGAAGTATTTCCACTTCGGCTGCTGGTCCATTGCAGGCCTCCTCTCAGGATCGCCACGGATTCTGTAAAGGTATCCATTTCTGAGGAGCGGCGCAATCCCATGAATATGGGATGCCCCCCTCCCGGGACCTGTTCCGGATTGCACAGTCGTCTCTTTTCGGGTATATTGCACGGATACGATGGCGCGATCCACGGGCACATCAGCGGGGTCGAGCGCATCCGCAAATTTCGCGAAGGCGGGAAGAGATGATCGATAGGGAACCGACGATTTCCGTGGGGATCATGGATGCCGCAGCCGGGCTCCGGGGAGAGTTCGAAACGCCGTTCTACGTTCGGCGGCGACCGGTCCGTGGAGTGGTGCGGTGGCTTCAGCGTGCGTGCCGAAGGGGCCGCGGTCATCGTCACCGGCGCCGATCACAGGGAACTCAGGCACGAGGGGCCTCTGACCTTCACCCCGACCGGCGCAGGCCGGTTCACGCTGCACGATGTGACGATCGGTGTGAAATTCCACTGGGAACGAAAAGAGGATCAGACCTTCGAGGGGGGCCTCAGGCTTGTTCCTCGCGGGGACGGCACCCTTTCGGTGGTCAACGAGGTCCCTCTTGAGGCCTACCTTGCCAGCGTCATCTCCTCGGAAATGAGTGCGACGGCCCCCGCGGCGCTCCTCGAAGCTCATGCGATCACTTCGCGGAGCTGGTTGGTGGCGATGCTTGAACGCGCCGCCCGCAAGACCCCGCCGATCCTCCCCCCGCCCCTCGGAGAGGGGGAGAGGTGGTCCGCTGGTACACCCGCGAGGACCACGACGTCTACGACGTCTGCGCGGACGACCACTGCCAGCGGTACCAGGGGGTGAGCAAGATCATCTCCCGCTCGGTGGATGAAGCGATCAAGAAGACCCGCGGCGTCTTTCTGGTGTTCGAGGACGAAGTGTGCGACGCCCGGTTCTACAAGGCCTGCGGAGGGCTGACCGAGGAGTTTCAGCTGACGTGGGAACCCGTGCAGGTGCCCTACCTGCACTCGGTGTCCGACGCCTCCGCGGTCCATCCGCCGGTGAATGGCGAGGAGGAGGCGCGCCGGTGGATCCTCTCTTCGCCGGAGGCCTTCTGCAACACTTCCGACGGGAACATCCTGCGGCAGGTTCTCCCGTCCTTTGACCAGGAGACCACCGACTTCTTTCGATGGGAGGTCACGTACCGCAGGGAGGATCTGGAGGCCATCCTGCGGGAGAAATCGGGGATCGACTTCGGTACGCTGATGGACATCGTGCCGCTCCACCGCGGTCCCTCCGGGAGGATCACCCGCTGCAGGATCGTTGGGAGCGAACGGACGGTGGTCGTGGGGAAAGAGCTGGAGATCCGCCGCTGGCTGTCGAAGTCCCATCTGTACAGCTCGGCCTTCGTCGTGACGTGCGAGCGAGAGCGCGCGGGGGTCCCGACGACGATCCGTTTGCAGGGAGCGGGATGGGGCCACGGGGTCGGGCTCTGCCAGATCGGCGCCGCGGTCATGGCCGTGAAGGGTTTTTCGCCCGAACAGATCGTGACCCACTATTTCCCGGGGGCGGCGCTCCGCCGCCTCTACTGAGTCCCCGATGGCCCGAACCATCGTTCTCCTGCTCCTGTTCCTCGTCTGTCCGCGGGACGTCCGCACCCAGGAAGTCCTGCGTTTCGCCTGGTTCACGGACACCCACGTCGGAAGCGAGACCGGGGAAGCGGACCTGCGTGCAGCGGTGGCGGATGTGAATGCACGCCCGGACATCGCCTTCGTCATTGTCTCCGGCGACGTGACGGAAATGGGGACGAATGCAGAGGTGGATCGGGCCCACGCCGCGCTTGCGGAGCTACGCGTCCCGCTGCACCTGATCCCCGGGAATCACGACACGAAGTGGTCTCCTTCGGGGGGAACCTATCTACCCCGCGTCTTCGGCGGAGACCGTTTTGCCTTCGAGGCCGGCGGGATGTTCTTCATCGGCCTTCATCAGGGGCCGCGCATGCGGATGTCCGACGGCCATTGGGCCCCCGAAGATCTCCGATGGTTGGATTCCGCCGTCACCTCCGCCGGCGCACGCCCTCTGGTGTTCGTGACGCACTATCCGCTCGACTCCGGCATCTGCAACTGGTACGAAGCGCTCGGCAGGATGCGGGGCACGAAGATCCAGGCCGTCCTCGCCGGTCACGGTCATGCCAACAGGCTGATGGACTCCGAAGGGATCCCGGGAGTGATGGCGCGTGCCCTGCTTCGTGACCGGGCGAATCCTCCCGGGTACACGATCGTCGAGTGTGGACCGGACTCGATCCTCTTCTCAGAGGTACGGTTGGGCCAGGCAACACCGCACCGATGGGTCGGGCTTCCGCGGCGGAACGTGCCGTACCGCGGGGGTGACGGACCCCGACCCTCGTTCGCCGTGAACGACACGTGGCCCGCGGTCCGTCAGGCCTGGGCGGTCCGGACCGGCTACACGATCGCCTGCCGGCCCGCCGTGGCAGGGGATCTCTGCGTCGTTGGTTGCTCCAGCGGCGAGATCCGTGCTCTGTCGCTCAAGGATGGGACCCTGAGCTGGTCCTTCATGACGGGCGGGCCGGTCTTCTCGTCGCCCGACACCGGGATGGGGCTCGTGGTCTTCGGTTCGGCCGACGGATCCGTCTACGCACTGGAGGCCTCAACCGGTCGTGAACGGTGGCGTTGCTCCACGCCGCAACCGGTGGTGGCCGCGCCGTGCATCGCGGGGAACACCGTCTACATTGGCGGGAGTGACGGCTGCCTGCGCGCCCTGAGCCTCAGCGGTGGGCAACAGCTCTGGCGTTCCGACAGCACCGGCGGCTTCATCGAGGCGCGGCCTGCGGTGACGGAATCGCTGGTGATCGTCGGTGCGTGGGATGGCTTTCTGTACGCCTTCGGGAGGTATGACGGGAAGGTGCGCTGGCGATGGCAGGGTGACCGGCCCGGATCCCTGTACGCGCCCGCGGCCTGTTCGCCGGTGGTCGCCGACGGCAAGGTGTTCGTGGTTGCGCCTGACAGGGCGATGACGTGTCTCGAAGTGCGGACCGGCAGACAACTCTGGCGCTCACGCCGGCATCAGGTACGGGAATCCATCGGCGCATCCCCGGGCGGGACCACGGTGTTCGTCCGCACGATGCGTGATTCCATCGTCGCGCTGGATGCGACGTCTCCGGATGGGGCCGAGCGTTGGTCGTCGCACGTCGGTTTCGGCTACGATCTGAATCCGGCCCCGCCGGTCATGGTAGGATCGACGGTCGTGTACGGTACGATGAAGGGCCTGCTGTGCGCCCTGGATGCCGACTCGGGAACCCTTCGCTGGCAGCATCGCCTGGGGGTGTCGCTGGTCGATCCGGTCGGTGCCGCTGGACGAGCGGCGGTTCCTGATCGCGGATATGGACGGGGTGGTGCAGGTGGTGACGGTGGGGGAGAGGCCGTGAGCGGGAGAAGCCGGTCATGAAGACGATGTACACGTGGGAAGAGGTCGAGCGGTACCGGGACCGGACGCACCGGCGGTCGCCGGCCCGGGCCGTGCGCTCGCGCCCGGCGGTGCTCCGGTTCGTCGAGGAAGTGGGATTCTGTTTCGCCTTCAAGGCGGAGCATTCCGAACTTCCCTGCCTCTGGAACGCGTTCTGCGGCCAGCGCACGCCGCCCTACCCGGCGCACACGCACCACGATGAGGCGATCTCCTTCGTCTGGAGGATGAAGGACGAGCTGCCCGCCGAGCGGAAGATCTACTACGGCAAGCTGCTGCGTTCCCGCCCGACGATGGTGTCGGTGGAGTTTCTCCCTGCCTTCTACGTTCTGTCCGGGAGGCGGGTCTCGCGCGGCGACGAGCGTGAACGCCGGCAGAAGGCGGCGCTGTTACCGGTGGCCCGGGAGATCCTTGACGCGCTCGCAGACTCTTCGCCGCAGTCCACAAGGGGACTGAAGATCGCGACCGGACACCTGTCGAAGGCGAAGCGGACGGAGTTCGATCGCGCCATCACCCAGCTGCAATCGAGGATGTACATCGCCAAGGTGGCCGAGGAGTATGACCCGTTCGGGTTCGTCTGGGCGCCGATGGAGCGGGCGTTCCCCGGAGTGGTGCGCAGAGGGAGAAACCTGACGCCCGAGGCGGCGCGCGTGCGGATCCTGGAGAAATACTTCCAGACGCAGCTGATCGCCACGGTGGAGGAGGTCGCGCGGCTCTTTCGCTGGGACAAGCAGGCGATCTACGCCGCCCTGGGGGTGCTCACCAGAAAAGGGCATCGTGTCGAACGGCATACGCGTCGAAGGAAGTCAACGGAAGTACTACTGTCTCGTGGAGCGTCGATGAAGAACCAGCGGCTGGTGAAGCCTCCGAAGGCATACAAGAACATTGAGTTCCTGAACAGTCCTGAGGCGCGGACGATCCGTATGCTCGCGGAGTTCCTCGAGCCGCAGGCCAGGTTCCGCCAGCACAGGGTGGAGGACACCATCGTGTTCTTCGGCTCGGCGCGCATCCGTTCCCGGAACGAGGCGACGAAGAAACTGAAGAGCGTGCGGCGAGAGGTGGACGGCGTCCAGCGGCCCACCCGGGAGATGCTGCAGGAAGTTCCGCGATGGCGCAGGTCGGATTCGAGATGTCACGCTATTACGAGGAAGCCGTGGTGCTTTCCCGTATGCTCACGGAGTGGTCGATGGGGTTGGACGAGGAGAACCGGTTCGTGGTCTGCTCGGGAGGCGGACCCGGGATCATGGAGGCGGCGAACAAGGGAGCGCTAGCTGGCGGGGGGGAAGTCGATCGGCCTGAACATCAGCCTCCCGTTCGAGCAGTATCCCAACCCGTACATCACTCCCGGGCTGGATTTCGAGTTCCACTACTTCTTCATGCGGAAGTTCTGGTTCGTCTATCTGGCGAAGGCTCTGGTGGTGTTTCCCGGGGGGATTCGGGACGCTGGACGAGCTGATGGAGGTGCTGACGCTCCTCCAGACCCAGAAGATCAAGAAGAAGATGGCGGTGGTCGTCTACGGGACCTGAGTACTGGAACAAGGTCGTGGATTTTCGAGGAGATGGTGAACCATGGCCTGATCAGCGCGAGACGGACCTGAACCTCTTCAAGTTCGTGGACACTCCGGAGGAGGCGTTCGAGTATCTGAAGCGACTATCTGACGGAGCACTACCTCGACAAGACGGACACCATCGGCCGCACGAAGCTCGGGCGAAGGGCGACTTGCATATTGCCCCGGACGTTCGTATATTGAAGTCGAGGGGATGACCTGGCTTCGACGGGGATGAGGATGGTCCAGATCGCATACCGTGCTCTCCGAGTTGCACGTTAATAAAGCGGAAAACAACAAGTGCTGACTACAACTACGCACTGGCTGCCTAATTAGATTAGGCGGCCCGTCCCGAGGATCCCGCCTGTCGGGGTCCAGAAGAGGCGCCGACTACAGGCAGGATAGCCGCCGATGCCCCTGAGGACGACGGGCGAATCCGCGCACAAGCGGAGCCACTCGGGGTGGTCGTGCCAGTGTCCTGTCTGTCGGATGCGGCAGGGCGAAGCTGTGAAAGACAGACTATGTATGTAGTGATCTGGATGGTCTTCTCTTCGGACGCGGGTTCGACTCCCGCCATCTCCACTGTCGGCGGGGCCGCTCCAGCAGCGGCCCCGTTTCATTTTATCGCCACCACGATGCCATACCATCTGAAGTTCACCAAGGTCACCGGCGCCGGGAACGATTTCGTGCTCATCGACGACCGTGGACTGGTCATGCCGCTTGACCCGTCAGCACTGGCCCGGATCCTCTGCTCACCGCCACCTCGGGGTCGGCGCCGACGGGATCCTGTTTCTCCTGCCCAGTTCGAAGGCCGATTTCACGATGGGGTACTGGAATGCTGATGGGAGCACCGGAGGGATGTGCGGGAACGGAGGGAGGTGATCGCGCGATATGCGCACGACAGGGGGCTCGCCGGTCCGGAAATGCGTTTCGAAGCCTTCGGGCACGTGTACCATGCTGCCGTGACCGCCGTCGGGATACGGCTGCACATGAAAGATCCCGTGGGCTTACGAAGAGGAATACCCCTTACGTGGGGTTCTGAGGTCTACTCTGCGGATTATGTCAACACGGGTTCTCCTCACGCCGTCGTTTTCGTGCCTGAACTCGAAGAGCTGGATGTCCATGGCCTGGGACGTGGATCCGGCACCACAGGCTTTCGCCCCGGAAGGGATAAATGTGAACTTCGTGCAGGTCGTTGACGCCGACACGATTCGCATGCGGACCTATGAACGAGGAGTGGAGGCGGAAACCCTGGCCTGCGGCACAGGTTCGGTGGCATCGGCAATCGATCCACCGGTCAGCGACGGGCATAGCTTGCCCGTCGCGGTACAGGTGCGAAGCGGTGCGACGCTCCTGGTCCATTTGGACGGGCCACCGGAGTGCCGATCCAGAACTTGATGGGAGGCGCGCCATAATCGTGTTTGACGGCAGAGACTTAGGAGATGATTGATTCAATGCGAATGTGGGCCTATCTGGAGGTAGAGAGATACGTGAGAGCCACCTTTTCATTGTGAATCCCGGCAGCCGGGAAAGGGACCGGTGCAAAGATTATCGGTCCGCTGAAGAAGCGCTGATGACCCGAGCGGTATCCACCCGAGATTGTGCATGACCGAGGGTCCCGGTCATGCAACGAGCTGGCCGGAGGACGCCCGCGGAGTCGTGGTCGCAGCGTCGGCGGCGACGGGACTGTCAATGAGGTCGCCAACGGGATCATAGGGACGGGGAAGACCATGGGGATCATTCCGGCCGGTTCAGGGAATGATTTCATCAAGTCGCTGACATATCCCGGGATTCAGATCTTGCAGGAGACCGTGTTTCGAGGGCAGATCAGGAAAGCGTCGGGCAGGTGCGATGCCGAGAACGGTGCCGCGGGCCAACGGGTGCTGCCGGTGCGGTCTGTTCGTGAACGGCGTAGGGATCGGATTTGACGCCGCCGTGGCTGCCCGGACGCGCAGAGATCCGTATCTGAGGGGCCTGTCCGTTGTATCTGCATGCCGTGTTTCAGACCCTTGGAAAGTACCAGGACGCCGGTCTTCGATGTGTCCTGGACGGGCACCGGGATCTCAGGGCACTTCTGATCGCGTCGGAAACGGGGCTTGTGCCGGCGGAGGTTTTTACCTGACTCCGCGAGCGCCGGGACGATGGGCTGCTGGACTTCTGCATGGTTGACGATCTGCCGTACGAAGGATTCTACGGTTGATGCCGAAGGTCATGTGGGGAAACGGTCTATGAAGGAGACGGACGTGGAGTTCGTATCTGTCAGGGCAGAAGATCAGGGTTGACGCTCGAGAGCCGATTCTTCGTGCACGCAGACGGCGAGATCGTCGGGCGGAACGGCGTGAGAGTGGCGTCGCGGATACGGCCTGGTGAGACACGGTGAAGTGCAGGTATGGTCTGAGTGAGCGGATCGGACGGCCAAGCTGGCTCTGACCGGGCGATGCCGCCTGAGCATTTCAAAGAATGTAAATTATGTCTAACTGATAGCCCAGAACCGAATCTACCGAATAATGTGTATTATGTAATCCTCAATCCATCGCTCCCCGATGGAGATTCCTAAGCTCATCCACCTCCCCGCAGCCAGCGTCCATCATGTCCCAGACACAGTCTCCTCCCGTACGTGCCAATCAGTCTGGCAGGAATGTCGTTCTTCGTGCAGCGCACAGTAAGGATCTCCGCCGCATGTCTGCCGCTGCGCTCACGACGACCCTCGACTGGTCCTCTCCGAACAGGATAGAAATCTTCCCTCAGCCCGGCAGGGTCGGACGTACCGTTGCCCCGATGGTCTTCCCGTCCGACTCCCAGAGCAGCACTCGGCGAGGGCCACCGCAAGACCCCCGTCGGAGCAATCGTGGGCGACTGGACGAGGCCGGCTCGGATGCCTCGAGCAACGTCCCCTGGAGAGCGTTTCTCCCCGTCAAGGTCGATCGGCGGGAGCATCTCCGGCCACGAGGCCATGGATGGTTGCAAGATACTCCGAGCCCCCGAGCCTCCCTGATTCGCTCCCAGAAGGATCACCGCGTCGCCCGGCGCGGAGAATCCTGACCGGGTCGCGGAGCGATGTCGTCGATGACTCCCAGCATGCCGATCACCGGCGTCGGATAGACGGCGGCTGTCGGGCTCTCGTTGTAGAAGCTGACGTTTCCTCCGGTGACGGGCGTGTCGAACGACCCGGCACGCCTCGCCCATCCCGGCAACGGCCTCGCTGAACTGCCAGTAGACCTCTGGCTTGTACGGATTCCCGAAGTTGAGGCAGTTCGTGATCGCCACAGGCGCGCCGCCCGTGCAGACAACGTTTCTCGCCGACTCGGCCACGGCGATCATCGCGCCGCGGCGGGGATTCAGATAGACGTACCGGCCGTTGCAGTCGGTCTTCATGGAGAGCGCCGTTCCGGTTTCCTTGAGCAGGACGACCGCTGCATCGGCATCGGCCAGGAGCATGTTGTTCGTGCGGACCATGCTGTCGTACTGGTCGTAGACCCATCGCTTGCTGGCGATGTTCGGGGTAGCCATCAACGTCCGGCAGGACGCGCCCGGATTCGGCGGCCACGGGGATCTCGGACAGGTCGAACGCCACGGGTGCGTCGAGGTACTCCGGTTCGCGGGTCTCCCGAATGTACACCGGCGCGCCGCCGCCGAGCACCAGCGTTTCCGGAGGGACATCGGCGCGACCAGTGTCCCGCCGTAGGAGATCAGAAGCCGGTCCCCGTCGATCACCTCCCCGATGATCTCCGCATGCAGATCCCACTTCTCGAAGATCTGCTTGATCCGCACTTCCTCGTGACCCTTCTCGACCACCACGAGCATCCGCTCCTGCGATTCCGAAAGCAGCAGCTCGTAGGCGGACATCCCCGATTCCCGCGCCGGGACCCGGTCGAGGTCGATGCGCATGCCGACGTTCCCCCGGGCGCTCATCTCGCGATGTCGAGCAGGTGATCCCGGCCGCGCCCATGTCCTGGATCCCCACAACGGAACCCGGTCCGGATCGCTTCCAGGGTGGCCTCCAGCAGCAGCTTCTCGGTGAACGGGTCGCCCACCTGCACCGAAGGGCGTTTGGCCTCGGAAGCTTCGGAGATCTCTTCTGATGCGAACGTGGCGCCGTGGATCCCGTCTCGCCCGGTGGAAGAACCGACGATCATGACCGGGTTTCCCGGTCCCTGTCGCCACCGCGCTGGCCCACTGGCCGTGCCTTGACGACTCCGACCGACATGGCGTTGACCAGCGGATTCTCCTGATAGCAGGGATCGAAGTAGACCTCGCCGGCCACGGTCGGGACTCCGAAGCTGTTCCCGTAGTCGCCGATCCCCCGGACGACTCCCTTGAAGAGATGGCGGGTGCGGGCATTGTCCGAGAGCGCCGAACCGCAGCGAGTTCAGCGCCGCGATCGGCCGGGCGCCCATCGTGAAGATGTCCCGCATGATCCCGCCGACGCCCGTCGCCGCCCCCTGGTACGGCTCCACGGCCGACGGATGGTTGTGGCTCTCGATCTTGAAGGCCACCGCGAGCCCGTCTCCGATGTCGACCAGCCCGGCGTTCTCTTCGCCGGCGCTCACAAGAAGCCGGCCGCCGCTTCGGGGCAGGGTCTTGAGCAGCGCGATGGAGTTCTTGTAGCTGCAGTGCTCGCTCCACATCACGCTGTAGATCCCGAGCTCGGTGTACGTCGGCACGCGCCCGAGGATGGCGAGGATCTTCTCGTATTCCTCTTCCGTCAGGCCGTGATCGAGCGCGAGTTGTTGCGTGACTTCAGGTGATACTTCCGGTCGCCGCTCATGATGAAGGTCCCTCTTCCAGGCTCAGCAACAGCTGGTTCTTCTCCACGGTGGCGCCTTTCGCCACGTGGACCTCGCGTACCACTCCGTCGTGCGTGGCACGCAGTTCGTTCTCCATCTTCATGGCTTCGAGCACGACGAGTCCCTGTCCTTTGCGGACGGTGTCGCCGGCCTGGACCTCCACGCGCACCACCAGCGCGGGCATGGGCGCCCGCAGTTCTGCGGGGCCGGCCACGGCGCCGGCACGCGAGGAATATTCCTTGAGCGCGGCCTCGCGACTGGTCAGGACCGTCGCCTCGACTGCGCGGCCGTTGACCACCAGCTGCACGCTTGCCGTCCGTTGAGGCAGCCGCAACCCGGATGGTGCGTTGGCCGACCTGCACCGCAAACTCGTCAGGTGCCGATCGGGATCACCCGGCACGGTCGGCCGGCGACGGCCACCGTCCCTTCGTCGCCGGTCACGACATCCAGCCGTTCTCCGTAGATGGTCACCGTGGACATGTCAGGACCTCATCGCTGTGAGTCTGCCGGATCTCCATGAAAGCCGGCCGTTCCCGTCGTTCTCCTGGCGGCGCCGTGATCTCCCCTGCCGACCTGACGGGCGTGCAGCACGCAGGCGACCGCAGCGGCGGCCGCGCGTTCGTCGTCGTCCATCCGCTCCAGCCGCTCCGGCGTGTAATGCTGCCGCGACGAAATGGGTGTCGTAGTCGCCCGCTCGTGAAGGCCTCGTGGCCGAGCACGTACGAGCAGAACGGGATGTTCGTTCGTACCCCGAGGATCTCGTACTCGCGGAGGGCGCGCTTCATTCTGGCGATGCAGGCCTCTCGGGTCGATGCCCACGTGACCAGTTTCGCGATCATGGGGTCGTAGTACACCGAGACTTCACCGCCTGTATCGATGCCCCGGTCGTCGCGCACCCCGGGCCCGAGTGCGGGCCGCACGTGGCGCAACAGGCCGGTGTCGGGCATGAACTCCCGTTCCACATCCTCGGCGCAGATCCGGCATTCGATCGCGTGGCCGCGAAACGTGATCTGTTCCTGCGTCCACGGAAGCGGCTCTCCCTCCGCGATTCGCAGCTGCTCGGCGACCAGGTCGAGTCCGGTTCGGAGTTCCGTGACGGGATGCTCCACCTGGAGGCGGGTGTTCATCTCAAGGAAGTAGAACTGTCCGCTGGCGTCAAAGAGGAACTCGACCGTGCCGGCGTTCACGTACCCGCATGCCTGCGCGGCGCGCACTGCCGTCTCCCCCATCCGCGCCCGGGTGGCGGGATCGATGGCCACCGAGGGGGACTCCTCCACGACCTTCTGATGTCTGCGCTGGATGGAGCATTCGCGTTCGCCGAGGTGCACGGCGCGGCCGTAGGCATCGGCCAGGACCTGGATCTCGATGTGGCGCGGCCCCTCCAGGTACTTCTCTGCGTACACCCGTCCGTCGCCGAATGCAGAGAGCGCCTCGGACTGCGCGGAAGCAAGCGCCCCCGCCAGCTCCTCCATCCGCTGGACCACGCGCATCCCCTTGCCTCCTCCTCCGGCGGCCGCTTTCAGCAGCACGGGGAAACCGTGAGCGGTGCAGAAGGCCTCGGCTTCGGCCAGCGTGCCGATCGGTCCTGGCGTTCCGGGAACAACGGGGACACCGGCCGCCTGCATCATCTCCCGGGCCGCGGTCTTGTCGCCCATGGCGCGGATCGCCTCCGCCGGCGGTCCGATGAAGGTCAGCCCGGCCTCCAGAACCGCAGCGGCGAATCCTGCATTCTCCGAGAGGAATCCGTAGCCAGGATGGATCGCATCGGCGCCCGCCTGGCGTGCGACATCGATCAGGATCTCCCCCCGGAGATAGCTCTCGCGTGACGGGGCCGGTCCGATACGATAGGCCGCATCGGCATGCAGGACGTGCGGCATCCGCGCGTCAGCATCGGAATACACGGCGATGGTCCGTTTCCCCAGTTCCCGGCAGGTTCGCATGACGCGGACAGCGATCTCGCCGCGGTTGGCGACGAGCACCGTACGGATAGGTCTCTTCATGATTCCCTCAGCTGGACCACCGTGGCTCCCGTGCCGCCTTCGTTCCACTCGGCGAGACCGGCGCTCAGCACCCTGGGATGTCGCGCAAGGAATTCCGTCACCTTTTTCCGGAGCGCGCCGGTCCCCTTGCCGTGAATGATCGTCAGCCTCGTCAGACCGGACAGGACCGCATCATCGATGAACTTGTCGACCATCGGGAGGGCCTCGTCGCCGGTCAGCCCCCGGAGATCCAGCTCCTGCTGCACGGGGGCGGTGCGGGAGGCGGTCACGACCTCCGGGAGCGCGGACGGTCGCACGCGTTCCGCGGTCACGCTCAGGTCGGAGATCCGGGTCTTCATCCGCACGCTCCCCAGAGCCACCATGGCGGTCATCCCGTCAGGGGAAAGACTCTCCACTTCGCCGATCGCGCTGCTCCCGGCGATACGGACGCGCGAACCGACGGCGAGTCTTCCCGCGGCCGGCGCTTCCGCTGCTTCAGGCAGGAGTTCGCGCTGCTCCCTGACGACCTCTTTCTGCAGCAGTTCAACCTGTTCCCTGCCACTCTTCACCACGGACCGGTCCGCCTCGCGCTCGCGGATCTCCCGTACCGTTCGCTCGATCAACGCGTGTGCTCCGTCCAGGATCCTCCCGGCTTCCTCCAGCGCCCGCTTCTTCGTCTCGCGGACCTCCGCCGTGAGCTGGGCCAGACGCGATTCCACGGTCCGGGTCTTTTCCTCGACCTCTGCCTGTCTCGCCCGGAGCTCCTCGGAGCGCGCCTTGTACCGTTGCGCTTCCCCTTCGAGTTCCAGCACCAGTCGCTCCATGCTGGCCTGCGAACCGCCCAGGAGTTCCCTGGCCCGCGCGAGGAGTCTTTCGGGAATTCCGTGACGTGTGGCCAGTTCGAAGGCGTAACTGCTCCCTGGCACCCCCGGGCGGAACCGGTACGTCGGGGTGAGGGTCGACTGGTCGAACTCCATGGCGCCGTTCTCCATCCCTTCGGTCTCGTATGCGAAGACCTTGAGGGCCCCCTGGTGCGTCGTGGCGATCGTCAGGGCACCACTGTGCGTCAGGGTCTCGAGCACGGCTGCGGCGATCGCGCCCCCCTCCATCGGGTCGGTGCCGGAACCGATCTCGTCGATCAGGACGAGGCTGCCCGGACCGGCCGCGGAGGTGATCTCCCGCAGGTGCACCAGATGGCTGCTGAACGTGCTGAGGTCGCTTTCGATGGACTGGTCGTCGCCGATGTCCACGAAGACGTGCGGAAAGAACGGGATCGTCGATTCAGTGTCGGCCGGGATGTGTATGCCGGACTGGGCCATGAGGACCAGGAGTCCGGCGGATTGCATCGCCACGCTCTTGCCGCCGGCGTTGGGACCGCTGATGACGAGGGTCCTGCAGGCCGGGCCGAGCTCAAGGTCCAGCGGGACGGTCGCGTTCCGGCCGTGATGGTGGATCAGCACGGGGTGGCGGGCCTGGACGAGGCGCAGGGGGCCCGAATCCTGGAGACGCGGCTCGTTGCCGAGGATCTCGATGGAATACCGTGCCCGGGCCTGAAGCGAGTCCAGGTAGCCGAGCTGGCGCTCCCCCTCGATGAGCGCATCGGCGATGATCGAGACCTGTGCGGTGAGCTCCTTCAGGATCCGTTCGATCTCGCGGGTCTCCCGGAATTGGAGGTTCCGGACCTCGTTATTAAGCTCAAGAGTATCGGCCGGTTCAACGAAGACCGTCGCCCCGCTGGAGGAGGCACTGTGGACGAAGCCGGGGACCCTGTTGCGGTATTCCGCCCGGACGGGGATGACCATCCTCCCCTCCCTCGTGGTGATGATCTCCTCCTGGGCGTACCCCTGATCCGTCGCCTCCCGCAGAATGGAACCCAGTCGCCGCTTGAGCGAATCGTAGCTATCTGCAATGGCCCTGCGAAGTTCCTTGAGTTCTTTTGAAGCGGAATCCTTGACGTTGCCCGTCTCGTCCACGGCGCGGTCGATATTGAATTCCAGGACCTTGTCGACCGGGAGTTGTTCGCAGAGTTCCCACAGGACCGGGAAGAGCTGCTTCCGCTTGAGGGCGGAGGTCCTGACTTCCCGGGAGCATCGCAATGTGGATCCGACGGCGTACAGGTCGAGTGGTTGGAGGACCGCTCCCTGCACCTTGGATCTCAGGAGAATCGTGCGGACAGGTTTTGCCCCTTCGAACGGGATCCCCTCCTCGCTCTCCAGAAGAGTTTTGAGCTCCGTCACTCGAGCCAACTCCTCGCGCGCCGCGGAAGCAGAAAAGAAGGGGGTCAGCGACGCGACGACTTCTGCACCAAAAACAGTCGAAGCGTACCTGCCTATGCGTTGCAGGACAAAGGGATAATCAAGTTTACGTAGAGCGTTGTCGAGGTGTTTATCCATACGCGGGGACTCAGGAGCCACTGAGTGCCTTCCGTACGAGCTCCTGCACCAGCTTCCCGTCGGCCTTTCCTTTGGCCTGTTTCATCACCAGCGGCATGACCCTGGCGAAGTCCCCGGCCCCCGCCGCGCCCGTCTGGACGATGACCTCGCGGATCAGGGTTTCGACCTCCGCATCGGAGAGCTGCTTCGGGAGGAATTCCTGGATGATCGACGAGCTCTTTCGCCTCCTGGTCCGCCAGCTCGGCCCTCCCCCCCTTCTGGAACACCTCGATCGATTCCTTTCGTTTCTTGGCCGCCGTGTTCAGGACGCCGGTCTCATGGTCCGGCGTCATGGCCGTTCCGTTCCCGCGCAGTTCGATCTCCTTTTCCATCAGGGCCGCACGGACGGTGCGTAAGGTCTCGAGGCGCAGTTTGTCGCCGCTCTTCATCGCGGCTTTCATCTCTTCGCTGATCTTCTCTTTGAGGGACACGTCGGCTCCTTTCGTCTTGGGCGGTCACATCCCGCCGAACATACGGATCACATTCCCGTTCACTGCGGCATGGTCCGGCGAGCAGAGCGCGACGATCATGGCCGCGACGTCGGAGGTGAGAACGCCCTCTCCCTCGTCGGCGGACGCGCGCAGGATGCTGGGCGCGACCGCATTCACGGTCACTCCGCTTCCGCGCAGCTCCTCCGCCAGACCTTCCGTCAGCGCGATCACTGCCCGCTTCGAAACGGCATAGACCACGCGCCCGGCCGCGGAACGGATAGCGGGGAGGGCGGACACGTTCACGATCCTCCCGAACCCCGCACGTTTCATGGAGGGGAGGGTTTCACGGATCGCCAGGAATGCCGTCCTGACGTTGAGCGCCATCATCCGGTCCCAGTCCTCCACAGAATGTTCCTCGAGAGCCGTGCCTCCCGCGTATCCACCCGCCAGGTTCACCAGCATCTGCACGGGTCCCAGGGCATTCTCCGCCCCCCTGACGAACGACCGGACCTCTTCGGGCTCGAGCAGGTTCGCCCGGGCGGCGAACAGCGGGGGACCGCTCCCGGCGGTCAGCTCCCTCAAGGATGCGCCGGGCTCCGCCGCGCGATACGGAATTGCCAGCGAGGCTCCTGCACTGCGAAGGGCCGGGACAACCGCTCTTCCGAGCAAGCCGGCGGCCCCGGTCACCAACACCACGCGATCATCGAGCTGCATATGGGCAATATATCCACGCGCCGCCTGAAATTCAACCGTTCTTGAATCTCCCCCCCGATTCCGTATGTTGAAATGCATCCGTAAGAGTTCCGTTCACAGTTCACCGGTGCCAATGTTCCTTCACATCGCGGTCCTCCTCCTTCTGCACCCGGCGGAGCAGCCTGCCGGGGATCTTCTGTTCCCCGGCGAGGGCCATTTTGCCTCCGTCCGGCAGCTCACGTTCGGCGGAGAGAATGCCGAGGGGTATTTTTCCTTCGACGAACGCCGCCTCATCTTCCAGTCCACGCGCGACACGTTTCATTGTGACCAGCAGTACGTCATGGACCTCTCCACCGGGGCCGTACGGCTGGTGAGCACGGGTCTGGGACGTACCACCTGCGGCTACTTTCTTCCCGGCGACTCGCTGATCCTGTATGCGTCGACGCATCTCGCGGGCACCGGTTGTCCGCCCGCGCCGGATCAGTCGCACGGGTACACCTGGCGGGTGGCCCCGGAGTACGACATCTTCGTGGCGCGGCCGGATGGAAGCCATCTGCGGCGCCTCACGAATACCCCCGGATACGACGCAGAGGCCACCGTCTCCCCCACGGGCGACCGGATCGTCTTCACCTCGATGCGTGATGGGGACCTGGATCTCTACTCGATGGATCTGCGCGATTCGTCGGTCAACCGGCTTACGGACGAAGTGGGCTACGATGGCGGGGCGTTCACCTCGTGGGACGGCCGTGCCATCGTCTACAGGGCGTTGCACTACTCCGACACCGCGGCCGCAGGGTCGTACCGCACCCTGCTTCGAGAGAACCTGGTACGGCCCAGTCACATGGAACTGTTCGTCATGGACGCGGACGGAAAACACCGGCGCCAGATCACGAACAACGGAGCAGCCAATTTCGCCCCCTTCTTCCATCCCGACAACCGCCGCATCATCTTCGCTTCGAACATGCACGATCCACGCGGACGAAACTTCGACCTGTACATGATCAACACCGACGGGACCGGACTCGAAAGGGTCACCACCTGCGGCGAGTTTGACGGATTCCCGATGTTCACTCGTGACGGGAAATTCCTGGTCTTCGCCTCCAATCGCAACGCCAGATCCCGCGGCGAGACCAACCTGTTCATCGCTGAATGGAAAGACTGACCATCCCATAGCCCACCGGAGACACCGTGAAGATCCGCTCGACATTCACCTTCGCTGTTCTGGCCACGCTTCTCGCCACTTCGCTGAGGGCGCAGAACCCGGAGATCACTGCCGAAGAACTGAAGGCCCACGTCCGCACGCTTGCCTCGGACGCCTTTGAAGGGCGCGGCAGCGGGACCGCGGGTGAACGAAAAGCCGCCTCGTACATCGCCGAAAGACTGAAGGAGTATGGCCTGCGCCCCGGCGGCGACTCGGGTTCGTACTACCAGGCCTTTGAGTTCGTTTCGAGCGTCACCCTCGGGACGACCAATGCGTTGAGCCTTTCGGGTCCCGGCGGTTTCCGCCGCCAGGGAACGGTCGACGGCGACTTCCGTCCGCTGGGCTTTTCTGCCAACGGGGATGCGAGCGGTGCTCTGGTCTTCGCAGGATACGGCCTCAGCGCCTCCGAGAAGAAGTACGACGACTATGCGGATCTCGACGTCAAGGGGAAGATCGTCGTGGTGCTGCGCTACGGCCCGGACGGCGACAGCCCGAGGAGCGAGTTCTCGCGCCACACCTCTCTCAGGAACAAGGAGCGCCTCGCCCGCGAAAAAGGAGCGGCGGCGCTGATCGTGATCACGGGTCCTGCCAGCGACGATGCCGACGACCTGATGCGGCTCCGTGTGGACCAGACCGGCGGATTCGCGGGGATCCCGGTCCTCACCGCGCGGAGGAGTTTTCTCACGGAGGCCCTGGCTGCGGCCGGGAAGGATCTGCGATCGATACAGGATTCCATCAAAGCCGACCTGAAGCCCCGCTCGTTCGTCTTCCCGGGCTACGAAGCGCGTCTTACAGCGGACATCGTGAAGGTCAAAGCACGCGCGACGAACGTGATCGGCATCCTCGACGGCACCGATCCCGGCCTCAAGAACCAGGTGGTGGTACTGGGGGCTCACTTCGACCACCTGGGATTCGGGGGGGCCGGGTCGATGATGCCGGACACCGTCGCGGTCCATAACGGCGCAGACGACAACGCCTCGGGAACCGCAGGTCTGCTCGAGCTCGCGCAGATGCTTGCGGCAGAGAAGCGGAACCGCAGGACCACCCTGGTGGCATTCTTCTCCGGAGAAGAGCTGGGCACGCTGGGATCGCAGCATTTCGTCGCTCACCCTCCCCTCCCCGGGATGGTCGCGATGCTGAACATGGACATGATCGGGCGCCTCCAGAACCGGTCGCTGGACATCGGCGGCACGGGGACCTCTCCCGTCTGGGCAGGCCTGATCGCCAGGGAGAACGCCGACTCATCGTTCACGCTCAAGTTGAACCCCGACGGGTTCGGTCCGAGCGACCACGCGTCGTTCTATGGCAAAGAGATCCCGGTGTTGTTCTTCTTCACCGGGACGCACGACGACTACCACAAGCCCGGCGACGATTGGGAGAAGCTCAACTACGAGGGAGAAGAACGCGTCGTGCGCTTCGTGTCGCGGATCGTTCGCGACCTCGATGCGGCGAACGACAAACCCGCGTATGCCAGGGTTGAAAGCCCGGGATCCTCGAGGTCCGGCGGCGACAGTCGCGGATTCTCGGTGACCCTGGGGATCATTCCGGACTTCGGCGAGGGAATTCGAACGGTTTGAAGATCAGCGGCATCCGTCCCAACGGCCCCGCGGAGAAGGCAGGTCTCAAAGCCGGGGACATTCTGACGAAGCTCGGGGGGAAAGGGATCCTGGGGATCTACGACTACATGGGGATCCTGGGGGAACTGAAGGCCGGTCAGGAAGTGGAGGTGGAGTATCTCCGGGACGGCGCTGCCATGAAGACGAAAGCGACAATGGCCAAACGGAACTGAAGGACCACGTGGCGAAGAGTGGAGAGGCCGATCGCCTCCGGCCTCTCCACCGCCACTAACCCTTCTGCTTCGTCAACCTCTCCTTCACCTCCTCGAATGTAGTTCTCCACCACGCGCAACCGCGCTTCCTCGCTTCTTCGCCGCAACCAGATCGTTCCAGGTCATCGACTGAAGGTCGCGAAGGCCCTGCTGGTCCCGCTCGGGGATCGTCAGGGTGAACGCGCGATACGTGTCAAAGGCCGCCATACGTCATCCTCGTAGTGTCGTCATGGGCTCGCCGGTGGAACACAGCGTGCACAGGAGCAGAGCGCCCGAAGGTGTTCGAGCGTGTAGATCCCCTCGGCATGGCCGTCGCCCCAGGTGAACTGCAGTGCGTAGTTGCCGACGGGAGTGGCCCCGACAAGGGTGTAGCGGCCGGGGGTACTCTTGTCCGCTTCCGGGGCCTCGAACCGCCGCAACAACACCGTCTCCCCTTTGCACGCCGCACATGGACAGGTATCGCGAAGCCTGTCCAGCGTGACCGGTCCCTCGTGACCATCCTGCCAGACGAGTACCAATGTGCGATCGTTATGCCGCCGAAGCTGTTTCAGTTCCATGGGTTAAGTCTTTTCAGACCAGGATCTTATCACTGTGTATCACAAGTTCATCCTGCTGGTCTGGATAATGGAAATGGAGGGACTCCACCCGGATGCGGGGCTGCACCGAAGGGACATAGACCCAGTCAAGATGTACAACATTCTTTGGGTTGCGGAAGGATTCGGGCGAGGTGGCCCCGCCAAAGTGGTCGCTCCTGCCGAAGGCTATGTGCAGCCCCAGCTTCTCATCAACAAGGGTCTGCCCCATTGCGGTGACCCCGAAATCGCCGAGGACACCGATCCCGAGCTCAGCCAGATTCCCATAGGCCGGCTCCGCTACAAGTCGTGATCTCTGACTATCCGAGACACGGCCTGAGGTCATCACCTGGAGAGCCTTGTTCTGCTTGATCTTGAATACCAGCAGCTCACCTTCCATCTCTATGGGAAGGGATCCCTCCGTCTGGCTGGGGAGGTCCTGCTTCTCCCCCTCGTACGGGACAATATACGCCTCGCCCGACGGCAGGTTGGCAATGGTTCCGGGTTCACGCATCAGTCCTCCGCTGGCGTGACCGGTACGGAACCTCAGGTCCAGGTGCAACAGGTGGCGCTCACCGCCGGCAAGGAACACGGCATCCGCGGCGACCGCCCGGTCCATTCGTTCCTTGATCTGCCTCACGCGGGCGTCGATCTTCCCGTAGTCCAGCTGCAGGGTCGGGAGCATGGCCCTGGTGAACCCGGGCATCGAAGCTCCGCGAAACCCCAGCTGCCTGGCAAGGTTCTTCAGGGGGGCCGTGGCCGAAAGCTCGGTGAGTGCGAGCACCACGCTGGCGCGGCCGAGCAGATCGTCGCGCTGGATGGCATGGTTCACGGTGCTGGGACGTTCGGCTGTGCACCGGTCCACGAGCATCATCCCCGACGGGAGGTCGGCGTTGTTGGTTGCCACATGATCGTAGACGGCACAGGAGATCCCCGCGAACGGGAGGCGTGCCACGTGCGGCTGCAGCATCGTGTACCATTCCGCGACGAGTCGCCGGCGGTCTCTCCAGTGTTGGGTGTCCGGGCGGGCGGCTGTCGGGAGGTCGACCAGCAGGAGCAGGTCCTTCTCTGCGGGTCCCGGCGCAAAGACGGTCTGCAGGAGTTCCGTGAAACGCGCGATATCGAGGGTTCTCATCGTTCAGCTGCTCAGACCATGCGACGGGCAACTTCCCTGAGCGCGTCGCGCGTCAGGAACTTGCGGACCAGCGGGAAGAGGATCTGGTTCTCTTTGTGGATGTGGTTGACCAGCAGCTGGACGACCGCCGATGCGGTGTCGGCGAGCTCGCGGAGGGCCGGCCGGCTGTTCGGACGGGTCCGGAGCCGATCGGCCGCCCTGCGGAGCTTTGTGTACCGGCGCTGCAGCACCCGGTGCTCCCGCCGCATCACCTCGGTCGGACCCTCAACGTAACGTTCCAGCACGGGGAAGAGGGCTTCCTCTTCCCTGCTGTTGTGGACAGAAACCTCTTCATGGATGAATTCCAGGGCGGCATCGATCCTGCGGAGTACCGCCGGAGAGCACCCGTGCTCCTCCAGCGTCCTGATGGCCCGGTTCAGGGCAGCGAGTTGCTGGAGCGCGTGGTCATGCTCTTGCATGAACTGCGCCACCGGGTCGATGGATCTCCCGGCCGCCATGGTCTCAGCCGACCTCGACCAGCGTGGTGTACTTCATCCCCCCGCGGTCCACAAACTGCTCGAGCTTACCTTCGAGCGCCTGCGTGGCGTCGTTCTGCTGTTCCTCCAGGGCGTTGAACTCTTCCATCCCCGGGAACGAAAATACCTCGGTGAAATTGTTCTTCTTGCCCTTCACCTCGCAGATCGTGTACTCCCTCCGTCCCGGCACGGCGAAGTGCGCCTTCAGTTCGGCAGTGAACTGCAGGTACTGATCGCGCAGCTCGGGTTTCACCGCATAGCTGATCATAAAGAGCACCTTCGACATCGCGTTTGGTCCTTTCGTTGGTCACAGTCAGTAGCCCGCGCGGCGGATCTCGCGTTCGCTCATCCCGAAGTAGTGTCCGATCTCGTGGATGAGCGTGTCGCGCACGACCGCGCGCACCTCCGATGGCGTCTCCGCCACCGCTTCGATGTTCTTGCGAAAGAGGGTGATCCTGTCCGGGACCACCGGCGTCACTCCGTAGTCCGATCCCCGTCTCGTCAGCGGGATCCCCTCGTACAGGCCGAGCAGAAGACCGCCGCGCTTCTGTCGCGCCGCCTGTGTTCCCCGGGGACGTCCTCAACGACCACATGGACGTTCTCCATCGCCAGGCGGAAGGGGTCCGGGAGGGCCGCGAATTCCTCTTCTACCATCAGCTCGAACGGGTCGCGGGGTACGTCCGCCATCACCATCCCGCCACCAGGAGTCCGCCGGCAACCACGGCCGCTGCCGCCCCGGCGAGGGCGGCTGCCCGAATTCCGGGCAGCCCTGTGGCCACCCTGAGGCCGATGCCGAGCAGCAGGAAGGACCAGAGAGCGGCCAGGCCGTCGATCACTGCCAGCACAACGTACGGGACGGGCTTCAGCACCATGGGTGAAGGGTTCCGGTCGAAGAGGTAGATGCCGAACAGCGCGATCTCCACCGGAAACACCACCACAAGCGACAACACGATGGGTGTCGCCGCGTACGCGCACACCGCGAAGACGTTCCTGATGGTGCCCGTGCCGCCGAGGGTCCTGGCCGCGGTACGCAACACCACACTCAGGAGGAGCAACCCGAGGATCCCGGCCGGAACACCGGCCGCGAGACCGATAGCCAAGGATGGAAACGAGCCCCTCGACCCTCCGTCCGATCTGGACCGCCCAGAACGCCGCGTACACCGCCGCGATCCCGCACATCGCCGCCAGCAGGAGAACATAGTTCTTCGAACGGGCCAGCGCGATCTTCTTGAACGTGCGCGTGGGGGATTCCATGAGACCCCACATCGTCTCGAACAGGTTGAGCGTGTCCACCTTCCCCTGCACGTAACTCTTGCACGATCGGCACACGACCGCCAGGTCGTCGTTCCCGGTTCCGCACACCTGACAGGTGATCATGTGCCGTATGTCCGCAACTGTCGTGATTTCAACGAGTTACAAATATATGCCTTTTTTCGCATTTCCGCAATGCGATCCTGCAGAAAATGCGCACGTGGCCCGGCACCATGATCCCATACCGCCAGGATCTATCGCACCAGCAGAAGCTTCTTCACCGCAGAGAAACCGGATGGCTCGCCGCGCTGCATGATGCGGCCGGTACCACGGATCTGCAGGCGGTACAGATAGGCCCCGCTTGCCAGTCCGCCGGCAGTGAAGGTCGCACGGTAGTCCCCCGGTGTTTTCCATTCGTCCACGAGCAACGCCACTTCCCTCCCGAGCAGGTCAAACACCTGGAGCTTCACCCACCCCGGTGTCCGAGATTCGATATCCGATATCCGACCTCCCATTGAAGGGATTTGGGTAGTTCTGGTCCAGATCAAACCCATTCTGCGGCGGCAGCTCCGGGGGCACCGCGAGGCTTCCCCCGGTTGTGGTCTGAAGGATCGTGCCGTGATCTCCGACAATGATCCCCCGGGTCGCACTGGTGAATCTCACGCACGACAGGGAGTACCAGACCCCGCTGTTTTGCGTGTTCCAGCTCGCTCCTGCGTTGGTGGTCTGGGTGATGAACCCTCCAAGCCCCACGATCGTGCCTCTGCTCCAATCCGAGAAGCAGAGGCTGTTCAGCGCCGTGACCGTCAAGTTGTTCAGGGAGGTCCACGGCGTACCGCCGTTGGTGGTGCGGATGAAGGTCCCCCTGGATCCGACGGCGATGATGGAGTCGGCACTGAGCACCTGCACGTCCACGAGGGAGTTGAACGTCGAGCTCATATACCCCTTCCAGGTGGAACCGCCGTCGGTGGTGCGTATGACGGTGCCATTCGTCCCCACAGCAGTTCCGACGGAGGCGTTGGCGAAGGAAACCGCGGTGAGCAACTCCGTGGTCTTGCTGGGCATCTGTTCCCAGATCGCCCCGGCATTCGTAGTGCGAAGCAGGGTGCCCGTTTTGCCGACCGCGACCCCTGTGGTCGGGCTGGTGAACGCCACCCCGTACAGGATTTCGGAAGTGAGGCTGTTCTGTATCGCCCAGGTGCTTCCTCCGTTGGTGGTCCGCAGAATGGTCCCGTTGTCACCGACGACGGTCCCCGTGTTCGCATCGGTGAACCAGACCCCACACGAGGGGATTGGTGGTGCCGGTGGGGATGGCGGTCCAGGTGGTCCCCCCATCGGTGGTCTTCAGGAACGTGCCGGAATCTCCCACGGCGAACCCCGTGTTTGCATCATAGAAGAACGTCTTGGCGAGGCCCTTCGTCGTCCCGCGCAGCCTATTGACCCAGGTGTCGCCGAAGTCGGTCGTACTGACGATCGCGCCATACCATCCGACGGCGATGGCGGAACGCGCGCCGGCTTTGGAGACCGACATGAGGTACGTCGTGGCGCTGGCCAGTGGCGCCCAGGTGGTTCCCCCGTCGGTGGTCCGGATGACGATACCGTCGGCACCGGTGGCGATCGCGGAGTCTGGTCCGGCACATGCCACGCTGAAGAGATACTTGAACGTCCCGCTTGTCTGCACTGCCCAGGACATCCCGCCGTTGGTGGTCCGCAGGATCAGGCCGTTTCCGCCGACCACCGTTCCGACGTTCGCATTGGCAAACGAGACGCCGTACAGCGGGAAGGCAAAGCCGCTCGTCTGGTTGGACCACGAAACGCCACCGTCGGTGGTGTGAAGGATGGTTCCGCCTCCGCCGACCGCCCATCCGTTGTTCGCGTCGATGAATTCCACCGACCAGAGCCAGTCGTTTGGATTGTCTGTTGGCTGGACCGTCCAGTTGGTCCCGCCGTTGGTGGTCCGCAGGACCGTCCCTGAATCGCCGACGACGATCCCGGTCGTAGAGCTCGTGAAAAAGACCCCGCGGAGCGTCTTTACGGTCCCGCTTGATTGCGCGGTCCAGCTGGACCCGCCGTTCACGGTGCGAAAGATCTTGCCGGAATCCCCGACCACAATCCCGGTGGACGGGTCCGGGAAACCGACCCCGTGCAGGATGAGGCTGGTTCCGCACGATTGCACTCTCCATGTTATCCCGGCATCGGTGGTGCGGATGATCGCACCGAATTCCCCGACGGCGACCGCCGTAGTGGGGCTGACATAGTCGACGGCGTACAGGGTGTTTCCCTGGGGAAGAGGATTCCGCCACACCCAGCCTGTTTGTGCGGTGATCATCGAGGTGGCGATGATCAGCAAGATGAAAGTGACGAGAGCAGTGCGGTAGCCCTGTTCCATGGCAGGTTCCTCCTGGAATCGGTGAGAACAGTCGGCGTCAGTCCATGGGAGCGAATCGCGCCGTAAAATGCCTCAGCAACGGCGGTTCCTCCACGATGCGGTAGCCCCCAAGTTCCCGGCGCCGGCGGAAGACGTCCAGGACCACCTCGATCACGTAGTCGATATGGCTCTGGGTGTACACCCGTCGGGGGATCGCCAGCCGGACGAGTTCCATGCGTGCCGGGATGAACTTCCCGTCCGGGTCGCGTTTTCCGAACATGACGCTGCCGATCTCCACCGAACGGATCCCGCCCGGCCGGTAGAGCTCGACCACGAGCGATTGGCCGGGAACTGTTCGACGGGGATGTGCGGGAGGAATTTGCTGGCATTGAGATAGATGGCATGTCCGCCCGGGCGGCTGGAGGATCGGCACACCCGGCCGCACGAGCCTTTCGCCGAGGTACTCCACCGACCGGATGCGGTACTGCAGGTAATGTTCGTCGAGGACTTCGTCCAGTCCCTGGGCGATCGCCTCGAGGTCGCGCCCGGCGAGTCCGCCGTAGGTCGGGAAGCCCTCGGTGATGATCAGGAGGTTGCGCGCACGCGGTGCCAGCGCCGCGTCGTTCATCGCCAGGAAGCCGCCCATGTTCACGATCGCGTCCTTCTTCGCGCTCATCGTCGCGCCGTCGGCGTAGGAGAACATCTCCCTGGACGATCTCCTTCACGGGGACGTCGCTGTATCCCGGCTCGCGCAGCTTGATGAAGTAGGCGTTCTCCGCGAACCGGCAGGCGTCGAGGAAGAGCGGGATCCCGTGCTTCGCGGCAGAGTCGCTTGCGTCTCGCGGATGTTCTGCCATCGAGACCGGTTGGCCGCCGCCGGAGTTGTTCGTCACGGTGATCATGCAGAGCGGGATACGTTCCGCACCCGCGGCTCCGGATGAACGCCTCCAGCGCGGCGATATCCATGTTCCCTTTGAAATCGGCGATCGAGGTCGGGGTCCCGCCCTTCCGCGGTCGGAAGATCGAGCGCTTCCGCGCCGGAGAATTCGACGTTGGCCCGCGTGGTATCGAAGTGCGCGTTGTTCGGGACCACCTTGCCCGCGCCGCCGACGAGCGAAAAGAGGATCTTCTCAGCCGCGCGGCCCTGGTGCGTCGGGATGATGTGGCGCGAAGCCGGTCAGCTCCCTCACCTTCGTCTCGAACCGGTAGAAACTTCGCGCGCCGGCATACGACTCGTCGCCCCGCATGATGCCCGCCCATTGCTCCGCGCTCATCGCCGCGGTGCCGCTGTCGGTCAGCAGGTCGATCAGCACGTCTTCCGCCGGCACAAGAAAGAGATTGTAGGCGCTCTCGCGCAGGATGCCGCGTCGCGCTCCTCTTCGGTCGTGAACCGGATCGGTTCGACGGATTTGATCTTGAACGGTTCGATGATGGTCTTCATGAGGGCCTGTCGGAGTTGATTCTCGACGCCTGCGGTCCTATGTTTGGTGGTGGGACCGGCTTGCCATGGGACTCTTTCGAAAACACTACACCCCGGAGGAGGTCGGCGCCGTCCTGTACGAGTCGCTCCGCACGGCGATCGCGGCGCCCTCGGGGGACCTCGCCCTGGCTTCCCTGCTTGCCCGCATCGGCGGGCGGCGCTGAAAGTCTCCCCGATCAGCACGCGGGAGAGGTCATGGTGGGCGCGATGTTCGCCGCTTCGCTGGCGGTGGAGCGGTCCGGCTCCCGCTGGATCGTCGAGGAGATCCTCTCCGGGATGCGCGCGGAATTCCTGCGCCACCTGAACGAGCAGGGGGCGCTGCCGGGGCAGGTGGACGAGTGGGAGCGGATCCTGTTCGCCCGGTCCGGGGAGTTTCGCGAGGACCTCCGGGGATACGACGAACTGGAGCCCCCGTGGAAACTCGGCCGGAGGTTCCTCTGGGCATCACCGGCGTCGAAGACTACACCGCCCTCTCCGTGAAGCACGCGACGCTGTTCCTGCTGGCCGCAAGGGCCCACGCGCAAAACGTTCTCAACGACTGCGGACCCCTGATCGGCCGGTCCCCCCGCCGTGAGCGCGGCTATGTCGTCGGCGTCTCCGCCGGATGCTCCTGGCGGAGAACAGCCTCCGGACGAACCCGGACACCACCACGCGCCCAGTCTTCCAGCAGCGCATAGAAGGTCGGGACGATGACCAGCGTCAGGAAGGTGGAGACCGTGAGCCCGAAAATGATCGCGACGCCGAGAGGGCGCCAGAAATCGGCGCTCTCGGCGCCGACCACGAAGTGGAACTCCCGCCAGTCGAAGTCGATGCCCGTGGCCAGCGGCAGGACGCCCGAGCACCGTCGCTGCCGCGGTGAGCAGGACGGGACGCAGCCGGGTCCGCCCGGCCTCGACCAGGGCCTCGTCCAGGGTCAGCCCTGTCCCCTTCAGGTGCTTCATGAAGTCGAGCAGCACGATGGCATTCTTCACCACGATGCCCGCCAGCGCCACGACACCGACACCCGTCATGATGACGCTGAACGGCGTGTAGCGTGACCAGCAGGCCGATCAGCACGCCGATGAGCGAGAGCAGGACCGAGAGCATGATGACGAACGGGACCCTGACCGAATTGAACTCGCATGACCAGCACCAGGAACACCAGCAGCAGCGTGATGACGAACGCCTGCGTCAGGAAGGCGGAGGCCTTCGCCTGTTCCTCATCCTGTCCCGTGTAGCGAATGGTATACCCGGCCGGGAGCGCCATGGTCGACAAGCGACGGCTCGCACGTCCTGCAGGACCTCCGAGGCGAGCCTGCCCTGCACGTCGCCGGTGACGGTGATGACCCGCTTCTGGTCCTTCCGCTGGATATCCGCCAGACGCCGCGGTGCGCCGGATGGATCGCGACCGAGACGAGCGGGAACGGAGAGCAGGCTTCCCCTGCCTGTTCATGAAGGTGATATGGAGGTTCTGCAGCGATTCCTGCGGAGAGGCGCTGGTCTGCTCCGGAGCCGCACGCGGATCTTGTACTCGTCCTCGCCCACCCGGTATTTCCGCGGCTTCGGCGCCGTTGATGGCCGAGCGGACGGTCATCGGCGATCTGTGCCGTGCTCATCCCGAGCAGCGCGGCCTTCTCCCGATCGACCATCCACCACGATCTCCGGCTTCGCCCGCGTTGTAGTTGTCCTTCAGATCAACGAGTCCGGGGATCGTCCTGATCAACTGCTCTGGGCACGCGCGGTCGAGTCCGGCGAGCTGCGGCATAGTCGTCGCCGGCGATCTCGACGCTGATCGGCGCGCCGACCGGCGGGCCCATCTGCTGCTTCGTCACCTTGATCGTCCGCCCCGGGGATCCCCGCGATGCGTGCTGTCGCGGACTCGTCGAGCGTGATCGAAACTGCTCTGGCGGCGTTTCGCCTTCTCGTAGAAGTTGAGTGCGATACTGGCCCTTGTTCGAGACCCCCTGTCCCGCCGAAGTCGAAGGGGTTGTCGGAGCTCCCGACGTTGGTCACGACGAACTCCATGTCACCGTATGCCCGGGAGTCCGGCAGAGCGCTCCTCGATCACGGCCGATCTTGTCCGTCGCATCCAGCGACGTCCCCGGGGGAGCCTCGATGCCCACGTTGACCAGCGCCGGCTGGGTCTCCGGGAAGAACACGACGCCCGCGTTCAACAGCCCGAAGAGCACGAGACACGAGAGACGCAGTGAACCCGAGCGCACCCGCCGAGCGGACGACTTCCCGCGTGGAGAGCGTCCAGCGCAGTGTCGATCGTCGTAGTTCGCGCTGCAGCCACGGGAAGAACTGCTCGTCCACCTTGTGGTAGATGATCGTGAACGGGTTGTACTTCTTGTACCAGTGCGGGTGCTCGAGGTTCTCGCCTGGCCTTCCGGATCTCCTTCCGGTAGTTGATCCACTGCGCGCCCTGGACGGGACTGATCACGTACGCGACGAACAGCGATGCGCCCATGGTGAAGATGAGCGTGAGCGGGAGGTACTTCATGAAGTCCCCGACGATGCCCGGCCAGAACAGGAGCGGGATGAACGCCGCGAGGGTGGTGAACGTCGACGTGGCGACGGGGACCGCCACCTCGGCGGCGGCGTCCTTGGCGGCCTGCGCCGGGGACTTGTCGTACTCCTGCTGGTGGCGGTAGATGTTCTCGATCACCACGATGGCGTCGTCCACCACGATGCCGAGCACCAGCACGAGCGAGAAGAGCACCACGATGTTCAGCGTGATGCCGCAGCAGGCCGAGAGGATGATGAAGCCGATGAACATCGAGAGCGGGATGGCGGTGGAGATCAGGACCGAGTTCTTCAGGCCGAAGAACATGAACAGGAGCATGCACCACGAGGAACATCCCGGTCATGATGCTGTTCTCCAGCTCGTGCACCATGCGTTTGACGATGATCGACTGGTCGTTCGAGATCGACCAGGTCGCACGCCGGCGGGAAGGTCTGGCTGCTCGCCTCTTCGAGGATCTGCTTTCACCCCGTCGGCGATCGCGCACGAGGTTCTCCCCGGCGCGTTTCCTGACGGCCAGCGTCACGACTTCCTTGCCGTTCAGCCGCGCGTAGGTCTTGCGGTCCTCGAACGCGTAGCGCACCTCCGCGACGTCGCGGACGTAGATCGGCTTGCCGTTCTGCATCTTGACGATGATGTCTTCGAGCGGCCGCACCGGTCTTGATATTCGCCGGGGACGCGCACGGAGAACGTGGTCCGCTGATCGTCGATCGATCCGCCGGGGATGGAGACGTTCTCCGCCGCGGATCGCGTTCGGCCACGTCGTCGAACGAGATCTGGTAGCCGTTCAGCAGGTTCACGTCGCAGTTGACCTGCACTTCCGGCTCGAGCCCGCCGGTGATGTCCGCGCGGAGCACGCCGGGGATCGCCTCGAACTGGTCCTGCAGGTCCTCCGCGATGCTTCTTCAGCCGGGGAAGCCCGACTGTCGCCGCCCGACATTCACGAACATGATCGGGAATTCGCTGAGGTTGATCTCCGTGACGATCGGGTCGAGGATGTCGTCGGGAAGCTCCGGGCGGGTCGAGTTGACCTCGTCGCGCACGCGGCGCAGCGCGTCGTCGATGTCGATCCCGACGTTGAACTCCACGCGGACGGTGGAGAGCCCCTCCTTGGAGGCGGAGGTGATTTGCTTGACGTCCTTGAGCGACTTGAGATTGCGCTCCAGCGGCTGGGTGACGAGTCCTTCGACATCGGACGGCGACGACGCCGATGTACGGGGTGGAGACGATGATGAGCGGGATGTTGACGTCGGGCGACGCCTCGCGGGGGAGCGACAGTGTAGGAACTCGCCCCGAGGACGAAGATGATCGCCATCAGGATGTAGACGGCGACGCGGTTGTCGACTGCCAGGTTGGAAAGTTTCATGGTTCTCTGGGCGCGACCTAGCGGCCGGGGTGTCAACGATGGTCACGTGCTGTCCGTCGACAGAGATTGCTGATACCGCTGACGATCACGCGATCCCCGGTGGCGAGCCCGGCGGTCATCTCGATCGCGGACCCGTCTGACTCGCGCCGGTCGTCACCGTGCGGCGGACGGCGCGGCCGTCCTTCTCGACGTACACGGCGTACGGTCCGGCATCGAGCTGCGACCAGGAGCGACTCGTCCAGGATCAGCGCCTCCCGCGCGGAGCCGACTGGACTGATGTATCGCCCTGGCGATCATGTCCGGCTTCAGCCGGTGCTGGGCGTTTGCCGGTCAGGACTTCCACCGGGACAGGGACGGTTGTCGGACCACGGTCGCGCTGACAAAGCGGGTCTTCCCTCGAACTTCTCGCGGGGGTAAGGCCGTGACGGTGATGGCCACCGGTGCTCCAACGGTCGAGCGTGCCCGCGTACCGTTCCGGCACGCTGATGACTGCCTTGACGCGGTTCAGGCTGACGATGCGTGCGACGGGAGAGCCGGGGCGAGAGAAGCTCACCGGCGTCCGCGAGCCGGTCCTCCACCACCCCGTGGATCGGGCTTCTGACACGGGTCCGGTCCCATCGGGCGCGCGCGAGGTCGGCCTGGGCCTTCGCGGCGTCGCGCGCGTATTCGGCGCTTTTATCGGCAGTTCGCTGACCGCCGCCTGGTCGTACACTTTCTGCTGTTTCCCATAGTTGAGTTCCGCGGTCTTGTACTGGGCGCTCGCCACCTCGTAGGCCGGCTTCAGGACGTCGTCATTGATGAACGCAATGACATCCCCCTGCTCCACGTTCGCGCCCCGTCTCGACCACCCATTCCTTCAGCACTCCCCCCTCTTCCGTGCTCAGCGTGATATCCTCAACGGCCTTGATCGTGCCGGTGAGCTGGAGCGTTTCCTTGAACGGGCCGTCCCCAGGACCTGCACCTGCACCGGCAGGATCCTCTCGTCGGGGGATCCGCCCGTTTGCTCGGGCTTGCCCCCTCCTTCCGAGCCGCACGAGGAGAACAGGAAGGCGGAGGCGGTGACGTGTGCGGCAATCAGGATGCGTCGGTTCGGTGTCTTCTCTGGTTCATGGTCACTCCGACGATGGTTGCGACGGAGGCCGGGACCCGGCCGAGGATGCCGTCGAGGTCCGCCGCCGCGGCAAGGTAGTCATACACGGCCTGAATCCGGTTCACCTTTGCGCGCGCAAGGGCGAGGAGAGCGTCGTTCGTCTCGAGCAGCGTCCCGGATCCGCTCGTGTAGCGGGTGTTCGCGATTCTGTACCCCTTCTCGGCCTGCTCGACCGTGCGGCCTCCGGACAGGACCCGCTGTTCGGCCGTGCGAAGCTGGAGAAGGATGGCTTCCGTCCCCGTCTGGAGCTGCGAGCTCCACGCCGGCCAGCTGCTCCTGGGACTTCCGGTACTCCAGGTTCGCCTGCTCCACGCTGGCGCGCCGTCTGCAGGCCGTTGAAGATGTTGAGCGATAGCTGAGGCCGATGGTGGAGCCCGGAATGAAGCCAGCTGGGCGAGAATTCAGCTGGTTGCTCTGCGCGACGGTCGACTGGTACGTTCCGAACGCCGAGAGCGTCGGCAGGTAGTACGACTCCTCGCCGACGATGGCGTCGTTGATTTCCGTCTGGCGGCGAAGGGCGGAAAGAAGGCGGTTGTCCGTGACCGCCATCGTCACGGCCCGGTCCATCAGGCTGTCGGGGACGATGATCAGCGCGAGGGAGTCGTCCACCGCGATGGGCCGGTCATACGGGACCCCGATCACGATCTTCAGGCCGTTCAGCGAGAGACGGAAGTTGTTCTCCGCCTGGATCACCTCGGGGAGGATATTGCTGACGGAGACCTCCGAGCGGAGGAGGTCGTATTCCGCGACCAGTCCCTGGCGGGACAGGGAGCGGACGCTCCGGAGATTCTCCTCGGCGAACGCCTGGCTCTGCTTCAGGAGGCCCAGGACCGCATGGGCCAGCAGAACATTATAGAATGCCTTGCGCGCGCCCGTAACGGTTTCGGCCGCTTTCGCGCGGAAGACCTCGCGCGGCCCGGGAATAGGTCGATGCAGCGCCGACGCCGATGAAGACCGTGGCGTTGAACAGGATCTGATTGGCCGTGAGGGTCATATCCATCGCGTGGTCGCACCGAACGGGATGGGGGTGAGCTTGCCCGAAGACGGCTTCCGGGGGCTCGAAGAGATCCGGGAGGAAGAAGACCGGCTTCTTGAGCGCGCGCGTATACCGCCCGGCAAGTCGATGTGCGGGAGAGCCGATCCCCAGGCTTCCTTACCCGCTTCTCGGCCCGTTCGACTTCCAGCCTCGAGGCCGCGAGGTCGTGGTTGTTCGCGAGGGCAGAGTCGACCGCCCCGCGCAACGTGATGCGGGGCGTGTCGGCGGTCCTGAGCGTCGCCTGACCGGGTGCGGCGAGGACCGGAGCAGGTCTGCACGGTGGCGCAGAGCGGGCGATGCGGATCGCAGTGCGTAGAGCGAGTCCGTTGTCGTACGGCATGGCGGGGCCCATCGCCCGGAGAGGCACGGAGGAGCACCTGCGCGTTGGAAAAATGGATCATTCCGCGTCGTAGTGACCAGCGAGAAAATCTCGTGGTCCGGGAGCTGCGGTCTGCCGCTGCAAGAAATCCAGCTCGACCAGGAACGAGAGCCCGACGATCTGCCGCCGAGGCGGCGGACCAGGGCGCAGGCCGCCGACGTCGTTCCCCCCGTCGCGAGCAGGTCATCGTGCAGCAGGACGCGCTGGCCCGGCTGAGCGCGTCGCATGGATTTCGACAGCGTCCGTGCCGTACTCCAGCGAATAGGACTCCCGTAGGGTCTCCGCAGGGAGTTTGCCCGGCTTGCGGACCGGGACGAATCCCGCACCGAGCCGGTACGCCAGGGCTGCACCCAGGACGAATCCTCTGGATTCGATGCCCACGACCGTCGCGACCCTCCTGTCGCGGTAGAAAGCCTCCAGCTGGTCGACCGCTGCGCGTAACGCGGCAGGATCTTTCAGGAGCGTGGTGATGTCCCGGAAGACAATGCCGGGTTTCGGGAAGCCGGGGACGCTGCGGATATGCGAACGAAGGTCGATGTTCACGGTGGTCACCACTCCGGGGTTTCGCCGTTCAGGGTACGCGGTCATCCCCTTGCGGCACTCTGCGGTCATGCGGCTGGCCGCGTGCATGTTCGCTGCGAAATCGAGCGCCTCGGCCAGGTTCATCCCCATCACCCGGGAGAGCAGCTCTTTGCAGAGCGCCATCGCGTTGCCGCTGTTGTCCGACACCAGGGCCGAAGCAAGGCGTGCGAGGGTGGCGTCGATCCGTGCGCGCGGGACGCCGACGTTCACGAGTCCGATCGTGAACGCATCCGTGGCGCTGAGCGGCTGCCCGCGGAGGGCCAGCTCGCGTGCACGCGCCTCACCGACGCGCTTGGCGATGAACACCAGGGAGATGGCAGGGATGGCTCCGCTGCGGACGTCCGGCAGAGCCGAACTGGGCTTCTTCGGCGGCGAGCACGATGTCGCAGGCGGCCGCGACGCCGACCCCCTCCGAAAAGGCCGGCCCTTCCACAACGGCCAGGACCGGCTTGCGAAGTTCGTGGATCGTGCGGAAGAGTCCGGCAAGGCGCTGGGCATCGCTCTGCTGATCCTCCAGCGAGCCCTGGAGAAGTTTCTTGAGCAGATCGGGATCGCCTGCCTGCGCAGAACACGGGACCTGCGCCGCGCAGGATGACGACTTTGACCGCGGGGTCCTTGCTCGCCGCGGCGAAGGCGGTCGAGAGATCTCTGATGGCGGCATCGTCGAGAGCGTTCTGCTTCTCAGGTCGGTTGAGGGTGAGCGTCGCTAAGCGGTTGTCCACCCGGTACTGCAGCGTCCGAAAGTCCATGACGCCCCATGATAGCGAGAATCAAACGGAAAAACAAGCGGGCGGGCGCGGAAACGCCACCGCCCCATCCACCGAAGGCGGACGGGGCGGTGAGAGCGGGCTGCACCGGTCTAGACGTCGTAGTAGAGTCCGAACTCGTACGGATGGGGACGCAGCGCCATCGGCTTGACTTCCTTGTCCATCTTGTAGCGAGATCCAGGCCTCGATCACGTCCTCGGTGAACACATCGCCGCGGAGGAGGAAGTCATGGTCGCGCTCGAGCGCCTGCAGCGCCTCTTCCAGCGAACCCGGGGTGGACGGGACGTTCTTCAGCTCCTCCGGCTCCATGTCGTAGATGTCCTTGTCCAGCGGCTCGCCCGGATCGATCTTGTTGATGACGCCGTCGAGTCCGGCCAGCAGCATCGCCGAGAACGCGAGATACGGGTTGCACGACGGGATCGGGGCAGCGGAACTCGATGCGTTTCGCTTTCGGGCTCTGTCGAGTACATCGGGATGCGGACCGACGCGCTGCGGTTGCGCTGGGAGTAGGCGAGGTTCACCGGCGCTTCAAATCCCGGGCACGAGCCGTTTGTAGGAGTTCGTCGTCGGGTTCGTGATCGCGCAGAGTGCCGGGGCGTGCTTCAGCAGGCCGCCGATGTAGTAGAGCGCCATGTCGCTCAGGTTGGCGTACCCGTTCCCGTAGAAGAGCGGCTTCCCGGCCTTCCAGAGGCTCTGGTGAACGTGCATCCCGGAGCCGTTGTCCCCGAAGAGCGGCTTCGGCATGAAGGTCACGGTCTTCCCGCGCAGGCGGGCGGTGTTCTTGATGATGTACTTGAAGAGCAGCAGCGCGTCGGCGCTTTCGAGCAGCGGCGCGAAACGCAGGTCGATCTCGGACTGCCCGGCGGTGGCGACCTCGTGATGCTGCGCTTCGACGTCGAGCCCGGCCGCGATCAGGTTCTGCGTCATCTCGTTCCGCAGGTCCTGCAGATGATCGGTCGGCGGAACGGGGAAGTACCCTTCCTTGTAGCGCGGCTTGTACCCGAGGTTCGGCATCTCGTCGCGGCCGGAATTCCAGCGTCCTTCGATCGAATCCAGGTAGTAGTAGCTGCTGTGCTCGTTGGTGTCGAAGCGGACGTCGTCGAAGATGAAGAACTCCGCTTCGGCGCCGAAGTAGGCCGTGTCAGCGATGCCGGTGGACTTCAGGTACGCCTCGGCCTTCTGGGCGATGCTGCGCGGGCAGCGCTCGTATCTTCTCCTTCGTGATCGGATCGTAGACGTCGCAGATCAGGCTGAGCGGTCTTCACCTCGATGAACTGGTCGATGATCGCGGTGCCCGGATCCGGGATGATGAGCATGTCGCTCTCGTTGATCGCCTTCCAGCCGCGGATGCTGGAGCCGTCGAACCCGAAGCCCTCCTCGAACGAGGATTCCTCGAGCTGGGTGACCGGCACGGAGAAGTGCTGCCACTGTCCGGGAAAATCCATGAACTTGAAATCGATCATCTTCACGCCCTGGTCCTTGATCATCTTGAAGACCTGGGCGACCGCCGTTGCATTGGGTGCGACCATGAGGTGATCCCGTGGTGGTGTGTGTGATGGTGAACGATGTCCGTATCAGGTCCTGGCGTTCCGGGCGACCCGGATCCGCAGGGTCTCTTTTGACGTGGAGAGGACAACGCTGGTGCGCGTGCTGACCACACCCGGCCAGGCCTGGATCCGCGCCAGAAGCTTTTCGAGCGATCCCGTGTTGTTCGTCCTCGCCTTGAGCAGGTGCGTCCCCTCTCCCGTCACCGCGTGGCACTCCAGGATCTCGTCCATGGATGCCGAGTGATCGAGAAACTGCGTGTAATGCCGTGAGGAGTCGACCCGGACGAAGATGAAGGCGGTGATGTCGCGCCCCATCCGCTTGTGGTCGACCACGGCGTGGTAGCCCACGATGATCCCCTGCTCCTCCAGCTTCCGGAGGCGTTCGCTGACCGAGGGGAGCGAGAGACCGACCGCCTCGGCGAGTTCGCTCCGCTTCGTGCGCCCGCTCTTCTGGAGGATCTCCAGCAACGTCAGATCGATCTCATCGGGTTCGTGGCCCACCGGACAAACCTAATATTATTAGGGAGATATCGTGATTCGCCTAAGAATATAAGGATTCAGCGCCGTGCTGTCAAGGGAAATCTCGGAGATCAGGCCTGGACTCCCGTGGTGGTGACGGGGGCCACACGCCCGGACGGATGGGGCTTCAGGCAGCGGAGCCGGGAGGCGTGCCCGCCCTTCGCAGGGCGCGCATGGCGGCGGGGAGATCGGGTGCGGCGAAGAGATAGGTCCCCGCCACAAGCACGTCGGCGCCCGCGGCACAGACCTCCGAGGCGGTCCGATCGTCGATGCCGCCGTCCACCTGGAGGTGCACCGACCGGCCCGAGTCGCGGATCATGGCGGAGAGCTCGCGGATCTTGGGAAGCGTGGAACGGATGAAGGTCTGTCCGCCGAACCCGGGGTTCACGGTCATGACCAGCACGAGATCGACGTCCTGGAGGACCTCGCGGACGGCGGAGACCGGCGTGGCGGGATTCAGGCTCACCCCCGGAGCGGCCCCGAGCTCGCGGATGCGTGTCACGGTCCTGTGCAGGTGCGCGCACGCCTCTACGTGAACGGTGATCCGGTCGGCTCCGGCGGAGCGGAAGGCTTCAAGGTGACTGTCGGCGTCGGCGACCATCAGGTGAGCGTCGAAGGGGAGGCGGGTGACCCGCCGCACGGCCTTCACCACGGCAGGACCGAAGGTGATGTTCGGGACGAACCGCCCATCCATCACGTCCAGATGGATCCAGTCGGCCCCACCCTGCTCCGCACGGACGATCTCCTCCCCGAGCCTCGAGAAGTCCGCGTTCAGAATGGATGGCGCGATCAGCACGGTCACTCTTTCGGCGCTTGCTGGATCTCCTCGGCCGGACGGCCGGGGGTCACGACGAACAGGTCCACCGCATCTCCCCGCTTCGCCGGCTCGCCGGCGCGGGGGAACTGGTCCACGACGGTATTCGGCACAAGATCGAAGCTGGACTGGTAGGTCACCTGGCCCCTGCGGAGGCCGGCTGCCTGCAGGATCTTCTCCGCTTCGCCCATCGACTTGCCGCCGACCGCTGGAACGGTGGTCTCGCCGGTGGCGCTCCCGCTGCTGACGGTGATCGAGACCCGCGATCCCTTCGGGATCTTCGCGTCCGCGGATGAGGACTGATCCACGATGGTGTTGTCGGGGAATTCCTCGGAGGGAACATAGGTCACCTCACCCAACCGCAGGCCGTGGCGCTCGAGGGTGAATCGGGCCTCACGCATGGAGCGGCCGCGCAACAGGGGGACGAAGACCTGTGCTTCGCCCCCGCTGATCGTCAGGTAGACCCTTCTCCCCTCTTTCACCATGGAGCTGGCCGCGGGGTTCTGCGACACGACCACGCCCGCAGGCAGGTCGGGATCCGGCCGGGTGTCGGATTCGACCGCCACCAGGGACGCCGAGTCCAGCACACCCCGGGCGCGGTCAAGCGGGAGTCCCACCACCGCAGGGACGCTCTGCCGGCTTCCGTGGTTGACATAGAGCGGGAGAATGACATAATTCAGGAGGAGACACAAGCCCAGGAAAGCCCCCAGGGTCCAGCTCAGGATGGCGTGTCGGCGGAAGAACGCGAGGGGAAAGCGTGCGGGCATGGTTCCTTAGGGATTCATTGAATATACGTATCCCCGCTGCAAGGGTCAAGTTCAGGGGACCCGCTGTCCGGGCGCCCTCGCCGGACCGTCGTGGCGCCCGCCCGAGAACTTCCTGGCCGGTCAGCATGTTCCTACAAACAGAGCCCCGCATGACCATAGGACGTTTGATCATCGCCGCTGTCATTCTGCTGGTCCAGTTCGCACTGTACCTGACCATCGTGCGCTGGCTCCGGAAACACTACCCGGAGCGGAGACTCCTGGTCACGCTCACGAGGGCCCTCTTCCTCCTCTTCAATTCGATCACCGTCGCTCGTCTTCCTGACCCGCCCACTGGTATCCCAGCTCCCCGACTGGGTGATGACCATCGGGGTCTCACCCTACTACCTCTGGTACGGGGCAACGCTCGTGCTGGGCCTGGTCCTCCTGGGTTTCTGGCTCTTCAGGTTGCCGTTCCGGCACTTCTGCGCCGCGCCGCTCGCCGGATCCGGCCCCTCGAGCAGCGGATACAGAAGATCAGCGGAAATGCCCGCCGTCATGCGGTTCGACCGGTCACGAAGGGTTTTCCTGAAACACGGCGCCCTCGGACTTGCCGCGACGACCGTAGGGGCAACGGCGTATGGGATGTACCACGAACGCTCGTCCTTCGACGAACGGGACGAGACCTTTTTCCTCCGCGGGCTTCACCCGGGACTGGATGGATTCACGATCGGTCTCGTCACCGACATCCATTCCAGCCTCTCCATGAGGCGCGAGGAGATGGAAGAGGTGGTGCGCCGACTCAATGCCCTGCAGTGCGACCTCATCGTGGTCGGGGGCGATTTCGTCGACGGACAGGTGCACGAGGTCACCCCGTTCGCCGAGGCCTTCAGCGCGCTCACGGCTCGCCACGGGGTCTTTGGCGTGACGGGTAACCACGACTACTATACCGAAGATACGCCGACGGTCCTCCGGGAGGTGCGCGCCTGCGGGGTGCAGCTTCTCCAGAACGACCATGTGCTGATCCACCGGAACGGCGGAGATTTCTGTCTGATCGGTGTGGACGACCCCGGCCGCCACGTGAACTGGACCCCCCGATCCCCGGGGCAATGGATCGCGCTCCGTCGGATGTGCCCAGGATCCTCCTCTGCCATCGCCCCTATCCGTTCCCCACGGCGGCCTCGCACGGCGCGGACCTGATGCTCAGCGGGCATACCCATGGGGGCCAGGTCGTCCTCGGCAGGATCGGGGACCTCACCCTTACTCCGGCGGCCTTCGCTTCACCATACATCTGGGGACGCTACACTAGAGGGAATTCGCAACTCTACGTCTCTCGCGGCGTCGGGACCGTCGGGATCCCCGTGCGGATCAACTGCCACCCGGAGATCACCCGTATCACGTTGCGCCCCGCACCTGCGGCGTGACGCGCCCGGTCATTGCTTCTGAACGGATTCTTGGGTATACTCGAGCCATCCGGAAGAATCACGATGGATCACAAAGCACTCGTCAGAGCGGCCCGGGCAGCACGCAAGCATTCGGTGTCTCCCTACTCCCGCTTTCGCGTCGGGGCGGCCGTCCTGACCTCGGGGGGAAAGATCTTCACGGGCTGCAACATTGAGAACAGCTCCTTCGGCCTCACGATCTGCGCCGAACGGACGGCACTGTTCAAGGCCGTGTCCGAGGGGCACAGGCGGTTCGTCGCCCTGGCGATCGCGACCGACGAGGCGGGCTTCATTCCTCCGTGCGGGGCCTGCCGACAGGTGATCCAGGATCTGGCACCCGGTGCGACGGTCATCCTCTGCGACCGCGCAGGACACACGAAGACCTACAGCGCAGAAGAACTGCTCCCCCACCCCTTCGGCCCGGCGGACCTCTCGAGAACGGCATGACCATTCCCACGTTGCACGATTCTCCCCGCGGAACCGGCTGGATCGAGGTGATCGCCGGCTGCATGTTCAGCGGGAAGACCGAAGAACTGATCAGACGCCTCCGCCGGGCACAGATCGCCCGACAGAAGGTCGCGATCTTCAAACCGAAGGTCGACAACCGGTACAGCGCGGATCATATCGTCTCGCACAGCGATGCGAGGCTCCAGTCCACGGTGGTGGAAAAGCCGGAGGAGATCCTGGCCCTCGCGAATGATGCGCAGGTCGTGGGGATCGACGAAGGACAGTTCTTCAGTCCTGCGCTGGTGCGTGTCGCGGAACAGCTGGCAAACGAGGGGAAGCGGGTGGTCATTGCCGGGCTGGACCAGGACTACCGAGGAAATCCTTTCGAACCGATGCCGCAACTCCTTGCTGTAGCGGAGTATATCACCAAGACGCTCGCGATTTGCATGGTGTGCGGCAACCCCGCCGACCGGACACAGCGGATATCCACCTCCACCGAGCGGGTCCTTGTCGGTGCGATGGATTCCTACGAGGCCCGGTGCAGGAAGTGCTTTGAACCGCCTGCGACGTAGATGACCTCGTTGGCCGACCATCTTGCCGAATCCGCAGCGGTTGTCCGCCGCCTCGCCCCCTTTTCGCCCGAAATGACGCTCGTCCTTGGCTCCGGCCTCGGAGACTTCGCGGACCGCATCCCGGATCCCCTGGCCCTCCGGAGCGACCAGATCCCTCACTATCCCAACTCCACTGTGGAGGGGCACCGCGGGCGCCTGGTCTTCGGCACACTCCATGGCACCCGGCTCCTCGTCCTCCAGGGCAGAGTGCATTTCTTCGAGACCGGCGATGTAGGGCTGGTGACCTATCCTCTCCTGCTGTCGCACGCCCTGGGGTGCGAAGACGCTGATCTTGACGAATGCGGCTGGCGGGGTGAACCGCTCCTTCCTCCCTGGCGACCTGATGCTCATCACGGACATCATCAATCTGACCAATGAAACCGCATCCGCTCCGGCAGAAAAGCGACCGCGGAGCGGAGATCTTCGACCCCGTCCTGGCGAGGATGGCCGTCTCAACGTCCGAAGAACTCGGGATCAGGCTGCACACGGGGGTATACGCAGGCGTGAAGGGCCCTTCGTACGAGACGGCGGCAGAGGTGGAGATGATCCACCGTCTTGGAGGCGACGCCGTCGGGATGTCCACCGTGCTCGAGGCCGGACTGGCGCGCTCTCTGGGAATGCGGGTGCTCGGGATCTCCTGCATCACCAACCAGGCGACCGGACTCACGCTCAGCCCCGCTCAGCCACCTGGAGGTCAGCGAGGTTGGCCAGCGTGTCAAGGTCTCGTTCGGGCACCTGATCGAAGGGGTCATCCGACGGTACGGCGAAGGACGAGCGAACGGAGTAGGCAAGCCTCGGACGTATTGCCCAGAATCAATATGAAACGATCTTAGCAACTGCTTACCGCTACACGAGTTATCCCCTGTTGTTTCGCGTCACTTCAAGGATTCAGGCGCATCCACGCCATCGTCCTGTCCAGGGCCATCAAACCCATCAGAAACACCAGCAGCCCGATGGAGCCGAAGAAGACCCCCCGGGCATGGCGGTTCTCCAGGCTCCTGTAGAACCGAACCACGGCCCCCAGGAAAGCCGTCGTTGAGAGTGCCGCGCCGGCCAGGTAGATCGGTCCCAGCATTCCGATGAGCCCGGGCATGAGGGCAGCCGGCAGGAGGGCGATACTGTACACCAGCATCTGTCTCCGTACCACTTTCCCCCCCGGATCCACCACCGTGAGCGTCTTGAACCCCCCTCTGGCGTAGTCTTGCCGGTACATCCATGCCAGCGCCAGGAAGTGGGGCATCTGCCAGAAGTAGAGGATGAAGAAGAGTGCCCATGCGGGGGATCCCAGGTCATTGCGCACGGCCACCCATCCGATCACCGGGGGGAGAGCCCCGGGTATGCCGCCAAGGACTATGGCAAACGGGGTGACCTTCTTCAATGGCGTATAGACCGCAAGGTACACCACGCTCGTCAGGAATGCGAGCAGGCCCGCCAGAGGTGTCGTCGCGAAGCCCAGGAGGCTGATCCCGCCGAGCAGGAGCAAGAGGCCGAGGATCGCGGCCGCGCGTGGAGAGACCCTCCCGGTCGGAAGCGGGCGCCGCTCCGTTCGCTTCATCGACCCGTCGACTTCCCGCTCGAGGAACTGGTTGAGTGCGCCGGATCCCCCGCCGACAAGGGCGGTCCCGGCGAATGTCAACAGGAGAGGGGTTGCATCGATCGGAGGGGATGACGCAAGGTAGGCGCCTCCGACGGCAGTGACGACGGAGAGGAGCGTCAGTTCAGGTTTGGTGAGCGAGAAATAGGACTGCAGGACGCGTGCCCGCTCGGCGAGCTCTTCTGCCATGTCGCGGCCGCTACTTCCCGGCTTCCTGTAGAGCCTGCGCGGCGAATTTCTTCAGCAGGAAGGTGGCGATCGAGTCGGCTTCCACAGGTTTGAGCCCCTGGTTCGGCATCGGCGGGTACGACGGATCCACCTTCCGGGGATTCAACACGAAGGCCACCAGTGCCTCCTTCTTGTCCACATACTTCGGGATGACCGCGCGGTACGGGGGGCCCACCTTCTTCTCGTCGAACAGATGACAGGCGGAGCAGCGCCCATTGTAGATATCCTCGCCCGACGCAGCGGGTTTGCCGACGCCGAGCCGGCTCTTCAGCGCATCGGTGTCCACCTCGTGAAGCGCAGCAAGCAGCACGGCATGCTCGCGGGTGGCCATGCCGACCGCGACGTGGTCGTTCACCATCAGCAGGACCAGCGCGAGGGCAAGCGTGTACGCCGCGTAGGAGAGATAGGATCTCCGGTTCTCCGTTGCATAGGCGTAGACCAGTGTCCCCGCAAGGAAGAGGAGCACGATCCCGACGCCCAGGAAGGCGAAGAAGAGGCCGGATTCCGAGGCCGCGGGAAGAAGCCAGGCGGAACCGAGCAGTAGCAGCGGCAGGGCGAGCAACGCGGTCCCCCCCACCGTGAGGCAGGTCCTGCGAACCAGTTCCCGGTACCGCTCGTCCATCCCCGGCAGCCCCTCATCCCAGACAAAGAAGAAGAACAGCACGCCGACACCAGTCACGGCACCGCTGATCGCCAGGAAGCCAAGGAACTTCATCCATGCCGCCCCGGAGAGGAGGAGGTCCAGCAGGCTTCCGACGAGATCCCACGCCTGCCGGTCCGACGCTACGGCGGTCGCCCCCATCGCCAGGAACATCCCTGTGGCGAGCAGGACCACGCCGTTCCTTCCTCCCGACGTCAGGATCGCTCCCTGCCGCTCCTCGGATGCCTGGACGAGCGGAGCCACCGTGGGATCCGTTGCTCCCTTTGCACCCTGACGGTACGCATCGAGGAAACGGAGCCAGCGGTGCGCATCACGGTATGAGGAGAGGAAATACAACCCCGCCGAGATCAGGAGAAAGCCCACGGTCATCAGGCTCACGACGATCGCGTCCGTCCGCTGGAACAGCTGGGCGTAGATGAAGACGAGCGCGGCTGAGGGGAAGAGCCCGAGAAAGAGCGGCAGCTTCCGGTCGGAAAGGGCCACGTCCATCAGGTCGGCCGAAAACCTCAGCAGGCGATCATCAGCGGACTGCTGCCACTGGCGTCGCAGGCGAAGGGAAAGGATCGAGGATCCGAGCACGAGTCCGAGGTACGGCACGGAGACGACGTAGACAAAGGCCAGGATCAGCAGGAGCAGGTGGTAGTGTTCCGTCGGCTGCGGAAAAGCGATGGTCTTCAGGAGATCCATGATCGGCTCTTGTGTTGTGGCGGCACAGCGCGATTACCGGGCTTCCTCGAAGGGGGCATACACCTTCGCCTGCGCCGCGGAGGTCTTCATGTACCAGGTCCGGAACGCCGCGGTATCCATGGAGACCACTTTCGTGTACATGTAGGAGTGGCGCAGGCCGCAATATTCCGCGCAGGCCACGTCGTAACTTTCGACGGCGTTCGTCTGAAACCAGAGGGTGTTCTCCCGGTTCGGGATGACGTCCTTCTTGACCCGGAACGCCGGGATGTAGAACGAGTGGTTGACATCGGCCGAGGTGAGGAGAAGCTTCACCGGCACGTTGACGGGGACCCGAAGCGTGTCCGTCTTGACGCCGTTCGGATAGGCGAATGTCCATGACCACATCCGCGCGGTGACGCGCATCGGAACGGCCTCCTCGGGGATCGAGGAGATCTTCAGGTAGCCCTGCCAGCCCGATATAGAACATCCCCATGAACAGGCCCAGGGGGATGACCGTCCAGGCGATCTCCAGCGGCACGTTCCCCTCGATGTTCGTGGGATGCGGATTCCGTTTCCTGCTGTAGCGGACCACGAAATAGACCATGGCCATGAGCAATCCGAGCAGGACGAGCAGCGAAAGCCCCACGATGAAAAGGAACGTCGCGTCGACGTAGTCTGCGAAGGGTGAAGATCCTGTGAACATATCGATGGCTCCGCTCAGTGAAACGCGTAGTCGGAGAAGGTGAGCACGATGAAGATCGCCAGCGTCGCCAGGGCGACCAGCGAGAAAGATCCGGAACATGCGGTCCTCGAACTTCAGGTGCATGAAGATGTTCAGCACCAGGAACGACTTGCCTGCGGCGATGAGCAGCGTGACCACGATGACCCATCGTCCGAGGTCGATCCCGGCCAGCGACACGGTGAGTCCGGTCAGCGCGAGCAGCCCGAACCAGATCAGCAGATACTGCCGTAGCCGACGATGTGCGGTCTCGCGTGTTGATGCTGGTTGTTCATCCGTGGTCCTCAGTGCAAGAGATAGAACAGGGGGAACAGGAAGATCCAGATGATGTCCACAAGGTGCCAGTACAGCCCGCCGGCTTCCAGACGGACAGACGACTCGGCGGTGAGCGTCCCCGGAGGATCACGCGGAGCATGACGCCGAGGATCGCCAGCCCGATGATCGACGTGCAGGGCGTGCAGCCCGGTCATGACGTAGTACAGGCCGAAGTACAGGATCTCCCCCTGGGGCTGCGCCAGCAGCGCCGGCGACTGCGGGTAGATGCCCCGCGTCGAACTTGTGCCCCCACTCGAAGTACTTGTTCACCAGGAACGCGAGCCCCAGCAGGATGGTCAGCCCGACAGCAGGAATGCCGAGAGCCCCTTCCTCCCCTCCCGCAGCGCGGTGATCGACATGGCCACGGTCAGGCTGCTCGTCAGCAGGATGATGGTGTTCACGGTGCCGACGAACGTGTCCAGCTCCACGGCCGCGAGATGGAACTCCTCCGGGATGGCGGAACCGGTAGACGGCGTAGACGATGAACAATCCCGCCGAAGAGGATGAGCTCCGTGAACAGGAACAGCCACATCCCCATCCGCGAGCCGACGTCGTCGCGGTGTACGTGACCGCCTTCCGTCGATGGCCGCGTGTGCTCACGAGGCCTCCGCTGCCTGGTTTTTCGTATCGCGAATAGTCGTAGGGTCCCGTCGTCACCGTCGGGATCTCGTGAAAATTCTCGAGCGGGCGGCGGCGACGGAACCGTCCACTCCAGCGTGCCACCCTCCCCACGGGTTGGCAGCCGGCCCGCGGCCCGCGCCGCAGGGCGACGAGCAGGTTGACGACCATGATCATCAATCCCGGTCACCAGGATCCAGGAACCGACGGTCGCGATCACATGGTAGACCTGGTATTCCGGCAGGTAGTCGTAGTAGCGCCGCGGCATCCCCAGGTAGCCCAGGAAGAAGAACGGGGAAATAGAGCAGTGTTGAACCCGATCGGTCGCGAGCGCCCAGGCGACGACCGCGGGCTTCTTCGCGTACATCCGCCCGAACATCTTGGGGAACCAGTAGTGCATGGCGGCGAACAGCCCGAATCCCGTCCCGCCGAACATGACGTAGTGGAAATGGCCGACCACGAAGTAGGTGTCCTGCACGTGGATGTTCACCGCCAGCGCGCCCAGCATCAGCCCGGTGAACCCGCCGATGGAAAACTGCACGATGAACGACAGGACGTACAGCAACGGCGGCTTCGAGCGTGATGGACCCCTTGTACAGCGTCGCGACCCAGTTGAACACCTTGATCGCGCTCGGGATGGAGACCAGGAACGTGAGCAGGGAGAAGACGAACATCCCCGTGTTGCTCATCCCCACCGTGAACATGTGGTGCGCCCAGACGAGCGAGCCGAAGAAGGCGATCGCGAGGCTCGAGAAGGCGATGGACTTGTAGCCGAAGATCGTCCTGCGGGCGAAGACCGGGATGATCTCCGAGACGACCCCCAGTCGCGGGAAGGATCGATGATGTAGACCGCGGGATGGGAGTAGATCCAGAACAGGTGCTGGTAGAGGACGGGGTCGCCGCCGAGGGCCGGGTCGAAGATCCCGACGCCGAAGACCAGCGCTCGACGACCACGAGCAGCAGCGTGATGCCGATGATCGGGGTGGCCAGGATCTGGATCCAGGCCGTCGAATAGAGCGCCCAGACGAACAGCGGCATGCTGGAACCAGGACATGCCCGGCGCGCGCATCCGGTGGATCGTGGTGATGAAATTCAGCCCGTCAGGATCGACGAGAAGCCCAGGATGAACGCCGCGCACGAGCGCCGGGAGGACGTTCGTGGTGGTGCGGACGCTGTACGGGACGTAGAACGTCCATCCCGTGTCCGCCGCGCCGCCCGGGCAGGAACACCGAGACCAGCGCGAGCAGCCCGCCGGCGATGAAGAGCCACCAGGAGAGCAGGTTCAACCGCGGGAAGAAGACGTCCTTGCGCCCCGATCAGGAGCGGCAGCATGAAGTTCCCGAAGACCGCCGGCAGCCCGGGAATGATGAAGAGGAAGATCATCATGATCCCGTGCAGCGTGAAGAGCGTGTTGTACGTCTGCGGCTCGACGATGGTCTTCCCCGGCGTGAGCATCTCCAGCCGCATCAGGAAGCCGAACAGGACGGCGACGGCGAAGAACACCATCATGGCCACGAAATACAGCAGGCCGATGCGCTTGTGGTCGGTGCTGACAGATCCAGGCCGATGAGGCCGCTGCGCGCCCTGTCGGCGCGTGGTAGAAGTCGGGTTCTGCCCGACCGTGCAGCTCTAGAGTGACTTGCGTCATACGTCGTTTTCCTTGCGATCGTGGTCTTGCGCGGCGTCGACGGAGAAGGACCACCACGAACACGGCGCCGAGGACGAGGACCGCACGATGCCGCCGATGCGCGTGATGTTCAACGCGTAGGTGCGGCCTTCCGGGTCGTAGCGTAGCAGAACTTGAGAATCTTCGCGATGGTGGGGCCGGCCTTCCCCTCGGCCGCGTCGATCAGCGCCATCTTGACGTCAAACGGGAGGTACTGCGATCCCGTTCATGTACCGTGTGATCTTCCCCTCCGGCGAGAGTGATGATCAGCGCCCCGCGTGGATCCAGTCGTCCCGTTCTGTTCTTGAAATAGAAGCCGGCCGCGTCCGTCAGCGTGCGGATCGTGCAGGCTGTCGCCCGTCAGGAACCTCCAGCCCGCCGGGTCGATCGTCCGCTTGAGGCGCCCGAGATAGCTCTCCTTCTTTCGCCGCAGCGAGTCCGGCGTCTCGCGGGGGTCGAAACTGAGCGAGATGATCTGGTAGTCCTTGCCGGGCTCCAGGTCCATCTTGTCAACGACGCGGGACAGATCGGTCAGCAGCGGCGTGCAGATCCCGGGCACCGGTAGTAGACGAACGTGAAGATCGTCGGCTTATCCAGGAGAAGCGACAGCTCCACCGGCATGTCCCGGACTCGTCATACAACGAGACCGTGGTGGCGATCTGCTCCCCAAGGCTGCTCCTGGATGCCGATCTTCGGCGGGTCGCCTGCCGCGACGCAGGGCCGCCGGGGAGAACGAGGCACGAGCAGGAACAGCGATCCGTGTCATGGATCTACTTCCCGTGTGGTGCCGGCCGCCGAGACGAGCGCGCGTTGCAGCCGTCCGAGTTCAGTGTTCCCCAGCCGCGCGACCGCCGCCGGAAGCCCAGGGCGAGCGGGTCCGCCGTCACCAGCCGGGCAGAAGTCCCGGCAGGGAGTTCAGGATCCTGCCCCGCTTCGGCCAGCGCTGAAGTGGCAAGCCGCCGGGCATCCGCTGTGCTGGAGGCCAGCAGCGGCGTCGCCGGGCGCCGGAACGGCATGAGCAGTCTCCAGACGGGCGGCGCGAGCGCGGCTCGGCGGCCGACTCCTCCAGAGGCTTCTTTTCTGCCACGGCGTATCGGGACTGTCCCGGGGACCTTGGTCCCTCGCGAAAGCTGATACGTCGACTCGAGCGCCTGCAGCTCCTGCAGTTGTGTCGACGGGAGGAGACGGGCATGAACGTACGGACATAGTGAATGATCGCGAACCTGTCCGCGGGAGGGATGTAGCTGTATGAGGCCATCCCGTTCCGGACGATCCCTTCCTCCAGGGTCTTGTACATCTGCGTGATCTTCGGGCCGTTGGTCCATCCCGCGGCGGACTGGAAATTCCGCGGCTTCGGGTTCATCGTGGCAGCCGACGGGCCGTCGCCCTGCCCCCGAGGTCCCCGTGGCACGAAGAGCAGTTCGACTCGGAAGAGCTCTCTGCCCCGATCGCCAGGAGCGCGGCGTTCGGTGCTGCAACGGCAGGCGAGGTCCACCGGCGGCGAGGTCGCGCGGCGACTGCAGCGGGATCTCCTGGACCGAATGCCGTGCTGTCGGCCAGCGTGGCAGAGGGACCACCGACGTTCGTCCCGATCTCGTCCAGCCGCTGGGCGTAGAGGATCCCGAGGGCGACAAGGACGATCACAAGATAGACGTACGTGTATCCGAAGAGCTACGCGGGCTTCGCAGCAACTCCCGGAAGTCGATTTCATCTTTTCTGACTGGCGATTCCATCCGAGATCCTCTCGCTACAATCGGAAATCCAGTCCCCGCTGGAGGCTTCGGGTCACCCACCGGGACAAGGTTCACCCTTTTCATCCGGAGCTGAAGCACGAGCAGGACCAGGCCCCCGATGAGGACCGGGAATGCCAGATCCACCCAGGCAAGACCGAACACCGGGGTGAACGTGGGCATGACGAGCCAGAAGAGGTCGACCAGGTGCGCCGCCAGGATCCAGACGAGCCATGAACTTGAGCTGTTCGGGGTCCATCTTCGCGTCCTGCGGAAGCAGCACGAAGTACGGGACCGCGAAGTGGACGACGATCAGCAGCACCGAGACGTACTGCCACCCGTTCTGCCACCGGTGCATGAACCAGACCGTCTCTTCCGGGAGGTTCGCGTACCAGATGAGGAGGAACTGGCTGAACGCGATGTACGCCCAGAAATTGATGAACGCGAACAGCAGCGCCCCGAGGCTGTAGAAATGGTCCCGCCGCAGATGCGGGAGAAATACCCCCGCTCGTTGAACCTGACACAGATGTAGGTCGCCGTTGCGAGCGCCGCCAGGACCGTCCCCGAGAAGTAGTAGACGCCGAAGATCGTCGAAAACCAGTGCGGCTCCAGGCTCATGGCCCAGTCGATCGCGGTGACCGTGAGCGTGACCGCGAAGACCGGCAGGAAGATCGCCGCAAGGCGGATGTTCCGGGTGGTCAGGTGCGGGTCGCGGGTCGCATCCTGCCTGACGGAATTCCGCGTGAAGAGCAGATAGAAGAGGATCCAGAGGAGGAAGGCGGCCGCGAACCGGGCGACGAAGAACGGCACGTTGAGATAGGGGCTCTTCCCCTGCAGGAGCCGGTCGGCCGCCACGGCCTCCGCATGCGTCCAGTGGAACAGGTCGTGCAGATGGAAGAAGAGCGGCGCAGCGACCAGGGGGATCAGCGGCGTGAGTGCCCGCCAGGAATTCGTTGACCCGGCGCATCGGCACGCTCCAGACGGCGCCCGCGATGTACTCGAGCGCGATGAGGAAGACGGCCCCCGACGCCCAGACTGGTCAGGAACAGGTAGCACGATGATGTTGCGAACGCGGCCCGCACCGGGTCCACGGCATAGGCGCCGCCAGCACCAGCAGCAGGCCTGCGCACGCCAGCAGGTACCCCAGACGTCGCGGCGCCCCGGCGGGAGCTCTCGACTGTCGGGTAGTCGGGTCGCTCATCGCAGGTCAGACTCCTTTGCATTATGGGCCCGCTGAAGCGCCCGGACGTAGTGCACGATCGCCCAGCGGTCGTCGCGGGGGATCTGGGCCGCATAGCACGGCATCACGTTCTGTCCTTCCGTGATGACATGGTAGATGGTCCCGTCAGGCCAGGCCCGCACCTTGTCGGAGTGGAGCGTCGGCGGATTCGGGAACTGCCCGCGCAGCCGGCTGTCCCCACCGCCGAAATTCCCGTGGCACGGGCTGCAGAACGTGAGGAATTTCTGCCTTCCCGCGGTCGAGCACCGTCCGTCGTGCCGGGAGCGGGTTCACGAGGTCCTTCCCGGCCGCTTCCGGCTTCCCGTGGTACGGATACGGGAGGAACCCCGGGCCACGGTCCCCTCCACGGGCTTCCGCATGCCGATCCCGTCCGCGAAAGAGCTCGCTCGGCGCCTGGGCCTTCAGCTTCGTCTGGTGCATCATCCAGTAGAACGGCTCCATGTACAGAAGATGGTTCAGGGTCACGTACGTGCCGGCCGCCATCACCAGGGCAGTCACCGCCAGGACCCCGATGAACCGTGGATCGAACAGCTTCTGGCCGTGGTCGAGCTCCTCCGGGATCGAAGTGCACCGGGGCGATCTCCTTCGCCCCGAGCTCTCGAGGAAGAGCGCGTACCTCCTGCTCGTCGAATGCGGGGTCGTCGGCCATGTATGCACGAGGCCGAACCGGTCCGACGAAACCCGCTTCATGTACGGCGTATCGTGCAGCGGATGGCTGGTGTTCGGGAACTTGAAATAGAGAACGATCATCGCGACGACCGACAGGACGGAGGCCAGCAGGACCGTGATCTCGAACGCCACCGGCACGAACGCCGGCCACGACCAGAACGGTTTGCCGCCGATGACGAGCGGATAATCGACCAGCGTGATCCAGGTCATCAGTCCGACCGCGGAGACCGCCCCCAGCAGCCCGAAGGCGAGGGCGAAGAACCCCAGCCGCGACGGGCGCAGCCGCATCGCCCGGTCCATGCCGTGGACGGGGTACGGCGTGTGAACGTCGAAGCGCGTGAATCCCGCGCTTCGAGGTCTCGTCCGCCGCGTGGACGATCGCGTCCGGGGTGTCGAACAGCGCCGTGATCAGCGAATAGAGAGGGTGTGCCATGTGTCAGGCCATGTCTCAATGATGGTGCGAGGGTTGGGCGCCTTCGACGACCGCCTTCACCTCGGAGATCGAAACGACCGGGAGGACCCGGACGAACAGCAGGATCAGCGTGAAGAACAGACCGAAACTCCCCAGCAGGATCCCGGCGTCGTACAGCGTCGGAACGTAGTGCCCCCAGCTCGACGGCAGGAAATCGCGCGAGAGACTGGTCACGACGATCACGAACCGCTCGAACCACATGCCGATGTTCACGAGTGATCCCGATCAGCGAACATCGCGGGGATCGACCGCCGGATCTTCCTGAACCAGAAGAGCTGCGGGAAGATGACGTTGCACGAGACCATCGTCCAGTAGGCCCACGCGTACGGGCCGAGGGCGCGGTTGAGGAACACGAACGTCTCGAACTGGTTCCCGCTGTACCAGGCGATGAAGAACTCCATCGCGTAGGCGTAGCCGACCATGGAGCCGGTCAGGATCATCACCTTGTTCATCTTCTCGAGATGATCGAGAGTGATGATGTGGTTGAGCTTGAAGTACTGCCGGACGAAGACCAGGACGTTCTGGACCATCGCGAATCCGGAGAAGACCGCGCCCGCCACGAAATACGGCGGGAAGATCGTCGTGTGCCAGCCGGGGATCACCGCGACCGCGAAATCGAAGCTGACGATCGTATGCACGGACAGCACCAGCGGCGTGGCGAACCCCGCGAGGATCAGGTACGCGCGCTCGTAGTGCTGCCAGTGCCGGTGGACTGTGCCGCCAGCCGAGGCTGAAGGCGGAGTAGAGGGTCTTCTTCACGGAGCTGGTGGTCCGGTCCCGCAGCGTTGCGAGGTCGGGGATCAGCCCGAGGTACCAGAACACCGCGCGAGACGGTGAAGTACGTGCGAGACCGCAAAAACGTCCCAGAGCAGCGGCGACGTGAAGTTCACCCAGAGCCCGTGCTGGTTCGGGATACGGCGTCGAGGTACAGCGGCAGCCACTGGCGTCCCGTGTGGAGCAACGGGAACAGGCCCGCGCACATCACCGCAAAGATCGTCATGGCCTCGGCAAAGCGTGCGATGCCCGTTCGCCACCGCTGCCTCAGCAGGAAGAGGATCGCGGAGATCAGCGTTCCCGCATGGCCGATGCCGACCCAGAAGACGAAGTTCACGATGTCGAAGCCCCAGGAGACCGGCTGGTTGACGCCCCAGACGCCCGAGGCCCTCGTACAGCGTCATCCCGATGCAGAAGCCGCCGATCGAGAGCATGGTCAGCGTGACGCTGAAGGCGATCCACCAGGCTCGCGAGGGAACCTGGTCCAGCGGCGCCGCGATCGTCGCGTCGAGTCTGATGCGGCGGTGGGGCGTCCCTCCACCACCGGTGCTTCGCGCGTGTAGTCCACAACGGTCGTGCTCACGCTGACCTCTCCGGAATGAATATTCCTCAATCGCGCAACATACGTGACGTTGGGCCGCGCATTCGTCTCTTCCAGAACGTGGTACCCGAGGTGATGCGCGCGGCGCCTTCGACACCGCCGATCCCGGATCGTTCATGTCGCCGAACTCGATGGCCTGTCGCCGGGCAGGCCTCCTGGCATGCCGTGCGGACGTCGCTTCCCGCCAGCGGCCGCCCCTGCTCCACGGCATGCTGCCGGGCCTCCGTGATCCGCTGGACGCAGAAGGTGCACTTCTCCATGACCCCGCGGGAACGGACGGTGACCTCGGGGTTGTTGCACGAGGCCGGCCGTGGCGTTGTCGTAGAAGCCGTCCGCGAAGTGATCGCGGAAGTTGAAGAAGTTGAAGCGGCGGACCTTGTACGGACAGTTGTTCGAGCAGTACTTCGTCCCGACGCAGCGGTTGTACACCATCTGGTTCAACCCGTCGGGACTGTGGTTCGTCGCCACCACCGGGCAGACGTTCTCGCAGGGGGCCTGGTCGCAGTGCTGGCAGAGCATGGGCTGGTGGCTCGGCACAGGGGCGTCCGGTGTTCCCGCGAAGTAGCGGTCGATCCGGATCCACTGCATCTCCCTCCCCTTCCCGACCTGTTCCTTGCCCACGACGGGGATATTGTTCTCCACGTTGCAGGAGGCCACGCAGGCGTTGCACCCGACGCACTTGTTGAGGTCGATGGCCATCGCCCATTTCACGCCGTGGTATTCGACCTCCGTGGCGATGCTGAAGAGTTCGGTCTTCTCCTTCCGGAGGAACTCCGGATCGTCCAGATACTGCGCCACGGTCCCTTCCTGGATGATCTTCCGCTGGAGGTGGAACTCCTTCACGAACGTGTCGTCCAGCGAATGGTGTTCCTGCGTGGACACCAGAGGATGCGTCCCTGTCCCCTTCCGGACCGCTGCGCCGGGGAGCACGCGCGTGGTCAGGAAGGAGTCTTTCGCGAGCAGTCCGGAAACCAGCGTCCCGACACCGTTGCCCACCGGCCCGGCGTTCCAGCGGCCGTATCCGTAGGTCAGGCCGACATGGCCGTCGGCCTGCCCGGCCTGTACGAACGCGGGGAAAGACTGCACGCCCGTGCGGAAGGGTGATCTCGATGCGTGTCGCCGTCCTTCACACGCGAGGGCCGAGGCCGTCGCCGGCGAAACGGCCGCGTAGTTGTCCCAGACGACCTTCGACACCGGATGCGGGCAATTCCTGGAGCCATCCGTTGCCGGCGAATTGCCCGTCGCCAAGGTAGTACGGTTCGCCGACGGAAACGACCCACCCGCTACCCGCGGCAGGGACCCGCACGCGCGACACCGCGGCGGGGTCGAACCTGAGGGGCTGCTTCGTCCCCGTGGGGGCGAGATAGACACCATCGTGCAGCGCGGAGTGCCAGAAGGCCGAGAAGAGGCCAGTGCCCTGACCGGCCCCGGGATAGACCGTGGTCTCCCATCGCTTCTTCAGGAATTCGAGATAGAGATTCTCTGCGAACTCCACGTCCGGCCTGGCCCAGTGCAACAGGATCGCCTCGCGCTGCCGGGTCGAATAGAGGGGAGCAACGACCGGCTGCTGCAGGGAAAGGACCCCCTGCCGCACCTCGTGGTCGCCCCAGCGATTCGAGCATCGTGTGGACGGGGAGCATCAGCGTACACAGGCGGGCGGTCTCATCTTCCGCTTCCGTCAGGCTGATCGAGACGGGGACCTTCCTCAGGGCTTCGTCATACCCGAGAGTTGCCGGAAAGAGAAACACCGGGTTCACGCCGAAATGGATGACCGCGCCGATCCGGCCGTCGTTCATCTTCGCGACCAGCGACGCAAAGGCTTCTTCCTCGCTCAGCGGCACCTGCGGAACCGCAAGACTCGACGTCCGCAAAGAGTTTCTCGTTGTTGAGGGTATGGTTCAACGCGTTCACCAGCACCTGGGCGTCCTCCGAAAGCGCCGCGCCTCCGAAGATCACGGTCGTCCCCTGGTGTGCGAGCAGATCGTCGACCAGATGCTCGAGCACCCTTCGGTCCATGCCGTGCGCGCCGGCCAGCTCCGACAGCGACGGACCCGCGGGGATCTGGAGCGCGCGATCGACGCCGCTCGCCGCTTTGCCGCTGGCGAGCACTTCGCGAAGCAGGGCGGCCAGGAAGGCCGGCTGCAGATCGGGGCGAAGTCTGAGGCGGTAGTCCGCATTCGCCCCGGTAAGGCTCAGGTTTCCCTCGACGCAGTAGAGCCGGCAGATCTTCTTCCCCCGTCCTGCATCACGCGCCTGGGCGTAGGAACGGATCTGTTCCATCACCGCCCCGTCGGTCCCAAGGAAATCCCCTTCCAGGGCCAGGACGAGCGTGGCCTCCTGCCAGCGGATCGCGGGGATCGGCGCGTTGCCGTAGCAGCGCTTCCATGCGCGCTGGGTGCGTCAGGGCGTTGGCGAAGGAGTAGCTGTACACCTGCGTGCCCGGGTAGGCTGCGGCAAACGCGGAGAGAACAGCGCCGGTTCCCGGTGAGGTAACGAGAGGGGCGACGATGGCGATCTCCCTCCCGGCCCTGACGCACTCCGTCAGGTGCTTCACGACCAGATCGTCCGCCTTCTTCCAGCTGACCGCGCCGGTCCTCCCGACTGGCGGCGCCGTGCTCGGGTCCTCGCAACCGCAGTGGGTCATACAGGCCGAGGATGGACGCCTGGCCCTTTGCGCAGGTCCCTCCCCTGTTCACCGGGTGCTCCGGATTCCCGTCGATCTTGACGGGCCTCCCTTCGCGCGTCTTGACCAGGATACCGCAGGCCTGGGCGCATCCCGTACAGGTCGACGCATACAGGTCGGGGATCCCCGGCGTGATCTCTTCGGGTTTCCGGGTGTACGGAACGATCTCGCCCTTGTCCTTGTACGATGTGCAGCCGGATGCGGCGAACGCCGCCGAGGCGGCCAGGAGCGCGAGGAATTGCTTCCGGGACATCCCCGAAAGCTCGTCGGGCGAGAACGGCGCGGTCACGCCCTCCTGGAACTCACCGGTCGTCGACCCGTCGCTCCGGTGGTCCCGCTCGCTGTGGTCGTTAGGCATGGGTCTGTCGGTGTTGTGATGAACGGGAAACCGCCAGCGGATGGATGGTCACGCTCGGAGACTGCGGCGGAGCCTTCCGGCGGATGAAGGGCTTGAGCAGACTCCCTCCGAAGATCGCGGCCGCGCCGGCGAACAGGCGGGCGAAGAACGAAGTGCGGGTCATGGTGTCTGTCGTTTCTGTTGGTCCTGGTCTATCGGTGGCATGCGCTGCAGTATTCGGGGCCCCTGGCGATCCCCGGGACGGAGGGCACCCGCGCCGCGCTGTTGCGGTGGCAGTCCAGGCAGGCCCCCATCGTGAACTGTGACACCTGCCGCACGACCTCCATCTGCTCCACGGCGCCGTGACAGTTGGCGCACGGGACCCCGCGGTTCACATGGATGCTGTGGTTGAAATACGCGTAGTCAGGGACGCGGTGCACCCGTTTCCAGGGGAGGGCCGTCCCGTCTTCATAGTATTTCGTCAGCCGGACGATCTCCGGCCTCGTCTTGCGCGCCACACTGTGGCAGTTCATGCAGGTGGCGACCGGCGGGATGGTCGCGTGCGCCGAGACGGTCACGCCGGTGTGGCAGTACTTGCAGTCGATGCTCATGGTGCCGGCGTGGAGCTGGTGGGAAAACGCGATCGGCTGGGCCGGTGCATATCCCACTCCGTCCCGTTCCGCACGGGAGAAGTAGTACGTGGCGACGAATGACAGGACGGCGACGAAGACGATGACGGGAAGGCGGGTACGGAGCGTGTAATCGAGAAGCGCTTTCTTCATCCAATCACCTCTGGTGAGTACACGGTATCTGCACGCTCGGCCCGAACACAGCGGGACTTCCCTGGAGGGACTGTGGCGTAGTGTTCGTCGGGCGCACGAAGGCGTGCGAAGAACGGACGCGCTGTACGGAATGTCGTATGGTACAAAAAAACCCTGCTTGAAGCAACAGTTGCTTCTCCGGACGCATTCCTCTATATTGATGCGCCAACGGAGCAGCACACTCGCCATGGACTGGATCGACTTCCGGGAACTCCCCGCCGCCTCTGGAGGGTTCACCCGTCTGTTTCTTGACTACCTGCAGAACTCGCCGAAGCTCGCCGAGTTCTTCGCGGGCAGCTACCGTGACCCCGGCTCCTATGCAACCGTCATGGAGTCGATCTCCCGGCGGCAACCCGACCGGGGAACGCTGGTTTCCGTGCTTGAAGAGCAGAATGCCGGGGCCGGTCCGCGCACCCTGGAGCATATCGAATCGCTGCGCAGCGGTTCCACGTTCGCGGTGGTGACCGGCCAGCAGGTCGGGCTGTTCGGCGGACCGCTCTACACCGTCCTGAAGAGCCTCACCACCATCAAGCTTGCGGCGTGGTTGAAGGAGCGGTTCCCCTCGGTGGACGTGGTGCCGGTGTTCTGGGTTGAAGGGGAAGACCACGACTTCGCCGAGGTCCACGGGACGAACGTCCTGAACGCCGAGGGGGTGGTCTCCCGGGTCGAGTACCTCCCGGGCGGTGCGCTGCCTGAACGGAACCTCGGGGCGGTCGGCGAGATCGCCTTCGACGCTTCCCTCGAAGCCACCTATGCCGCCCTCGCGGCCGCGTTGCAGCCCACGGAGTTCACGCCCGGAGTCCTCGCGGGTCTCAGGGCCCACTATCGGCCCGGCGCGACCTTCGGATCGGCGTTTGTCGGCTGGATGCGAGAACTTCTTCCGGACTCCGGACTGGTCTTCCTCTGGGCCAACGACCCACGGATCAAGCGGATGCTCTCGCCAATGTTCCTGCACGAGGTCCGCACCTTCCCGCAGTCGTCCCAGCTGGTCATCAACCAGAGCGCCGCGCTCGAACAGGAATACCACGCGCAGATCAAGGCGAAGTCCCTGAATCTGTTCATGTTCCACAAAGGGGGGCGGTATCTGATCGAGCCGCGAGAGGCCGATTTCAGTCTGAAGGGGACCCGCCATTTCATCCCTCCCGAGGAGTTGCGGCGTATCGCGGCGGAATCCCCCGAACTGCTCAGCACGAACGTGGTGCTCCGCCCGCTGGCGCAGGATACGGTCCTCCCGACCATCGCGTACGTCGGGGGTCCCTCGGAGATCGCCTATCATGCTCAGCTGGGGCCAGTGTACGACCACTTCGGGGTCACCCGGCCCGTGGTGTACCCCCGTGCGAGCGCTTCCTTCGTGGAGCAGCGCCTTCAGCGCGCGATGGAAAAGTACGAGCTCCGTCTGCAGGAGTTCTTCGGGGACGTGAACCGGATCAGCGCCAGGGTGCTCGAGAGCATTTCGGAGGTCAAGCTGGATGCGCTCTTCGCGGACACCGGGAGCCAGATCCACGCAGCCATGGAGGCCCTCAAGTTCGGCCTTCGCGAGGTGGACCCCACCTTCTGGAACCCACGAGAACACGGCGCAGCGGATCGACGGTTCGTTGAACGTCCTGAAGGAAAAGGCGGTCGCCGCGCAGAAACGGCGGAACGAAGTGGCGATCCGGCAGATCGAGAAAGCGGTGAACGGTCTGCTCCCGAACGGCGGGCTGCAGGAGCGGGAGCTGAACGTGGTCTACTTCCTGAACAAGTACGGGCCGGCGTTCATGTCGAAGCTCGTCCGGGATCTCGACATCACCGAGGCAAAGCACCAGGTCATCATCCCCTGATCGAGCCGCGGTACCAGAAACGCCAAACGCCCACCATTGGTGGGCGTTCGTCGTTCTGGGAGGGCGGTTCACGCCTCCGGTGCTTCGCGCCTCCGCCGGGCCGCGCGCCCCTGGCCTCACGCTACCGGCGAGGGCCCTTGCTGTCCCGGTGCGGCCGATGTTCCCGGTGAGGCCTCTCCCCGCCCTCGGCGGGTTGCTCCGACTCGGGCATGAGGACCGCCTTGCGGCTCAGCTTGTACCTCCCCTGGTCGTCGCGGTCGACGATCTTGACATCGAATTCGTCACCGACCTTGACCACGTCCGACGGTTTCTCCACCCGTTTCACGTCGAGCTGGGACACATGGACCAGCCCTTCCTTCCCGGGAGGCTTCCACGAAGGCTCCGAAGTCGGTCACCTTTTTCACCTTGGCCGGGTAGATTTTGCCCATCTCCGGAA
>CAWEHG010000013.1:0-10774 GCA_963808715.1 Ignavibacteriota bacterium
ATGGGCTTCATCTCCCCCACCGGCGACCGGCAGAGATCGGAGCCGCTCCACCACCCGCCGGATCACTCCATCCCATTGCCCGGGACCGGCCTGTCGGAAGAGTTCCATCGAAGGATACCACGGCGAATCCACCCGCCGGCGCAACCATCGCCAGTCCGCGGGCGTGGGGAGCAGAACCCACACCGGCTTGCCCAGCGCACCCGCGAGGTGCGCAACCGCAGTGTCAACAGTGATCAGAAGGTCAAGACCGGAGAGCACCGCGGCCGTCTCCGCAAAGTTCACGAGTTCCCCCGAAAGGTCGCGGATCACTTCCGCACCCGGCGGCCGGTCGTGCAGATCCTTTGAAGCCTCACCAAGCTGGAGACTGAACCACTGGATCCCCGGCACGCAAAACATCTCTTCCATGACCCGCAATGGGATCGAGCGAGTACGGTCCAATCGGTGCGTCGGCCTTCCCCGCCAGACGATCCCGATCCGCGGTGAACACGACGATGAGCAGAGCCTCGTCTCCCATCGGCTGACCACCTCCGGATCGGCCGTGAGATACGGAATCTGCCGGGGGATCGATCCCATGGTCGTCCCCACGAGGTGGGGGATGCTCATGAGCGGAACGTGCAGGTCTGTATGAGGCACCTGCTCGCCGCGGAGGATCACCGCGATCGAACGGAACGACCGGCGCATCAATGAAGCCAGCTCTTCCGGCACCTCGGCGACGATGTCGCCACCGGCAAGACCCGAATGCGACAAATATCTGCAGAACTGGACCGTGTCGCCGAAACCCTGTTCGGCATGGACGAACAGGGATCGTCCGGCCAGCGGGCTTCCGTCCCATCGGGGCATCTTCAGATCCTGCCGCGAACCGGTGAAGTCCGGTTTCTGCCAGCGCCATTCGTACTCTTCCACCCCTCCTTCAGCAGCCCGTGCGAAAGCGCCGCCTGCGCGAGATTCCAGTGCGCGTCGATCAGATCGACGTCTGCTCTCACTGCATTTCGGAACCACGAGATCTCTCCGCCGTTGTTCTGCTCCCCCGCCAGCGTGATCCCGATGTTGTTCATCAGCGAGGCGTTCGCCGGATCACCACGGAGCGCCTTCTGGAACAGCGTCCGGGCATCCGTTGCTCTGTCGGCACGGACCAGCTGCAGCGCAAGGTTGTTCAACGCCGCAGCGTTGTCAGGATCCATTCGCAGGGCCTGCGTGAACCACCGAGCTGCGTCCGTTTCCCGTCCGGCCTGCGTTTGCAGGAGACCCACGTTCGCATAGAGGCCGGCATCCGCCGCCCCACCTTCGAGTGCCTGCCGGTACAGAACCCATGCGCCCATCAGGTCTCCTTCCCTGTGCCGTCCGATCCCCTGCGCGATCATCCGGGCCTGCTCGGGCGACAACGTCGATCGACGGGAAGGGACTGCCGGGACCCTCCGGGCCACCCGGCTCAACTGTTCTCGCACTGCGGCAACGAGGGCCACCACATTCCCGGCCTCCCCTTGCCTGAAGAGGGTCATCGTCGGATACCATGGCGAATCCTGTCTCCCGGTCAGCCAACGCCGCTCCGGATCGTGGGGCAGGATGGTCCAGACCGGCTTCCCCAGGGCTCCCGCAAGATGCACAACAGCCGTATCAAGTCCGATCACGAGATCGAGGTTCAGGATCAGTGCGGCCGTATCCGCGAAATCCCCGAACTCGCCGGTGAGGTCCACGATCGGGAAGTTGTTCTGTTCGGGTTCTGCTGACGCCCTGCCGGGCTGGAGGCTGTACGCCGTGACACCGCCGACCTCAACTAGCGGGCGCAGGTCCTCGAGTGAAACCGCGCGATCGTGTTCATTCCAGCGTCGCGTCCGGCCGCTCCACACCAGACCCACACGGAATCCGCTCCCGGTACGATCAACGCGTCCGCGCCATTTCTCCAGCAGGGGGAGCTCGACATCCAGGTACGGAACCTGGGCAGGGAGAGCCTCCAGTGTGGTCCCCAGGAGGGCCGGCAGGCTCGTTATCGCACACGCAAAGTCACACGCTCCCGGCGCATCGCCCGTGGCCACGACCCGGCTCACCCCGCAGGCATTGCGGAAGAGCCTCATCAGTTCCTTCGGGCATTCTACCACGACCGTGGCGCCTGCGGCCGCCAGCACTCCTGCGTAGCGGACGAACTGGATCGCGTCGCCGAATCCCTGCTCCGCAGAGAGAAGCAGGGTCTTCCCCGACGGCGGAGAGCCATCCCAGGGCGGGAATGAGAACTCCCGCGTTTCTCCGCGGAAACCACGCCGGTCCATCAAGGCCTCCCCGGCGTCGTACGATGCCACGGCCGGTGTCTGCTCCCCGGGGTGCATCGTTCCTTCAGGCGTGCTGCTCATGGAGGTTCGTCGATAGTGCCATGTCGCGGTAGCAATCCACAAGGAGCATCGCGAGATCCTGAGGGGTCTGCTCTCCGGCAACGAACGGCTCGAGGAGCTTTACCCCGAACTCCGGCCTGCCTTCCGACCTCAGGTGCCGCGCAAGCTCGGTGAAATACTGCAGAAACGAGACCCCCCGCTGTTCCAGGCGTTGGAGGGCCATCCGCCCGCCCTCCGCATCTCCGCTCACGAACCGGGTGGCAGCCAGCAGCGTCTCCCCCGGAGGATATTCGATCTTCAGTGCCGCAAGCCCTTCAGCAGCAGCCAGGGCACCTTCACGATCCCCGAGAGCGAGTCGCGACAACGCCAGATGGACATAGGCTTCCTTCAGATCCGGATCCAGGGCGATGGAACGTTCCAGTGCCGGCACGGCCTCTTCATGGCGCCGGAGTGTGCCAAGATTCGCCCCGATGGCGAAGTGCACCTTCGGGATGGAAGGATCCAGCTCCCGGATCCGGCGATAGAGCCGGAGGGCCTCCTCATAGTTCCCGAGGTCATTCTCCTGGAAGGCCAGCTCGAACATGGCCTTGATATCGTTCGTCCCGGCCCCGGCGAGCTTCTTCCTCCCAAGCTCCAGGTACACCTCTGCCTTCTCCTTGGTCTTCGCCGCGTCCAGCTTCCCGTAGTGATGGACCGGGAATCTTCGCCCGGGCCACGCGGATGCCGGCCGCCTGCAGGGACGGCTCCACCAACTCGTGGACCGGATTCTCGAAACGGACCCCCTTCTTTCGGGGGAACAGCCGGGTCTTTTCGCTGGGGATCCAACCGCTGCCGGCCTCTTCCGCATACTTCCCGTCGTTGGCGGTCCATCCGATGACATTCATCGGGATCAGGTAGTTGCGCGTAACGAACGAGTATGCTGTCCGCTTTCCACCACTGGTGATCAGCGCCCGGAAGGCGTCGTGGTCGGCGGCCGAGAGCACTTCGTCCCCGTCCAACACCAGGATCCAGTCTCCGATGGCCGGTTCCAGCGACCTGTTCCGCGCCTCAGAGAAGTCGTTGGTCCATGACGCATGGGAGATCTTCGCTCCGAATGCTGCCGCGATCTCCTCCGACCTGTCCGTGGACCCCGTGTCCACGACGATGATCTCGTGAACGATGGGCAGAATGCTCCAGAGGCAGCGGGCCAGGTACTGCTCTTCGTTCTTGATGATCAGGCAGGCCGACACGGCGGTCCCCTTCGGGAGCGCCTGCGGGACCGACATCGGACCGATCGCAAGCCTGAGGTTGAGCGCGAACGCGAGCGCCTCGTCCTCCACGCCGAACTCGGCAAGGCAGCCCAGCACAACCTGCAGCGACTCCGCCGGCCTTTCCAGACCCGCCAGGATCTCGGCAAGGAAGAAGCGGAGCCGCTTGTTGCGCGGATGTTCGCGGACAGCCTGTTCCACCAGCTCCGCAGCCCTCGAGAGGCGGCCTGCGCCCCGGAAAGCCTCCACCATGGTCACAAGGATGTCGCCGTTTCCGGGGAGGCATTTGAAACCCGATTCCAGCATGGAGAGCCCTTCGCCGGTCTTTCCCTGCTGAAGAAGGAGAGCTCCCAGCAGCGCACGCGGCTCGCCCGCCGCCGGATCGGCGGCGACCGCTTCACGGAAGCGGCGTTCCGCCTGTCCCGTATCACCGCGACGGATCGACAGTCGACCGCAGAGAGTGAGCGCGCAGACCGATCGCGGCGAGCGCTCCAGGATCTTCAGTGCACAGGCCTCCGCCGACTCGGCTTCGCCTGTTCCTTCCAGACACACCGCCGTGAGTTCCAGCCAGGCAGGATCGGACTTCAGGGTCAGCGGTGTGTCCGTGATGACCCGCGACGCCTGCTCGAACTGTTTGGTGCCCAGGAGGAAGCGCGTATGAGCCAGCGCAACCGCCTGCTCCGACGGGAAGGTCCGGGTAAGGGCCGTGAAGACAGCCTCTGCCTCCGCCAGCTTTCCCTGCTCTTCCAGCTCCCCGGCTTTTCGAAGTGCCGCCTGTATTCGAGTGTCCGGTTGATCCGTCCCCATGGTCATCGGTTCTCGCGTCGTTTCTCCTCCCGCGGCCCGGCACGATCTGCCTCCGGATGGATGTGTGCCGTATGGCTTCAAGCCGCGAGACGACGAGTTCGGCGGCCCTCTCCCAGGTCAATACATCGAGCACGTGCCGCCGGGCGGCGCGAGCTTTCTTCTTTGCTTCCCCCTTGTGGGTCCGGACGTACTGCATCAGGCGGACGAGTTCGCCGGCGTCCGGCTCGAAGAGCCACGGGTAGTCCACGGTCTCCACGCCACCGATGCTCCGGTCGGCAAGCCGTCCCTTGCGGGCCGGCAGCAGGAAGGCCGTCTCCTTCGAGCAGAAGTCCGTGGCCGCTCCCGCGCCGGTGACGATCACTGGCAGCTCCGAGGCCATCGCCTCGGCAATGGGCAGTCCAAAACCCTCACCGCGGTACGGGTGGACGAGACAGTCCGCCGCCGCGTAGAGGCCGGGCATCTCCTCTTCGCTCAGCATCCGGTCGATGTACTCGATGGCCGGATGCGAGGGATCGGCAGTGAACTCTCCGATCAGCTCGCGGGCATTGACCCCTTCGTACAGCGTGGGGCCTCCCATGTCCTTCACGATCAGGCAGACGTCGTCGGTGTTGGAGAACGCCATGCCGTAGGCCTCCAGCAGGAGGTCAAACCCTTTGCGGTGGAGCGTTCCTCCAACGAACAGGAACTTGAACCGTTTTCTGGTGGCAAGCGACAGGGGTCGCACACCGGGCCGGAAGAGCTCGCCATCGACCCCGTTCGGGATCACCACCACCCTGTCCGCGGCTATCCCGCTCTGCACATAGCAGTCGCGAACAAAGGTGCTTGGCACCCAGAACTCGTCGACGGCGTCGCGATACGCCTCCACCCACTTGCGCGGGAGGCTTCCATACTCCCAGGGCTGGATCACCACCCAGTGACCGGCCGCGGGAGGCTCGAGGTTCGCAGGCCACAGATGCCTCACGTGGACGTCGGGAGTCCCCGAGGCTCGGCGTCCGGACCGTTCCCTCAGCGGGGCCAGGCGGCCGCCCGCCGTTCCCGGTGTCTCTCCCGCTCCCTCCAGCCCCAGCTCAATACCAGGCCTCGTCGCGAGGCGGAGACACAGCTCCCTGTTGACCAGCGCAAGGGAGTGGGGAGCGAACTGTTCCCCTTCCCACAGGACATGGATCGTCTTCCCGGTGTCTTCACCCCCTGCCGTCACATTCCTGACGGGGGAGGCCGCACCGGCTTTCCGCCCCTTCACGAACAGGCTCAGATTGATGAAGCCCCTGTCCTGCGGAACATCGTCTTCCCTGACTGACGTCACTCTCAGACCCGCCGCTTCCAGATGGTTCGTGATCGATGTCCGATCGAAGCCGACACAGTGGTAGTCTCCGGGATTCGTTTGCCCGCCGAAGATCATCAGCGACGCCACATCCGCGTTCCAGGTCCCGTTCATATAGGCTTTGCACTGGAGGGCAAGTGACGGGCAGCGGATCATGTACTCCGCGTTAGGCTTCAGCACACGCGCCCATTCCCGCAAGACCGCGTCGACCTCCCGGTGGGAAAAATGTTCCAGCACGTCGTGCGCGACGAGGCCGTCGACGCTGTTATCGGGCAGTGCCAATCGCCGGATATCCATCCGCACGACCGACGGATCGTCGCTGAACAGGTCGATATTCACGAACCCCCTCCGCGTATCTTCCCCGCACCCGACGTTGAGGTAGAGGGGCGAGGGGAGCGGATCGGGCAACGTCCCGGTCGCTTCGTTGTTGGAGAATCCCCCCTGGATCCTGCCATCGAATCTGTTCCGGTTCATTGCCCCGAGTGAGGGTTCTTTGGCTGCGCCAGGGTCCGGGGGTTGCGCATCGGGGAAGAGCAGGAAGTTTCCGTCTCGCACTTTTGGGGTGGCTCCTTTCAGCTTCGCCGCATAGAGGGATTCGACATGCCTTACGTGGTCTTCGAACGATGCGGGGAGCGTGGCATTCGCAGCCCACCGATCAGCCATCGAGGGATCGGAAACGATCTCCCGCAAGATGCCCTCGAGCGCCGTGCGGTCCCCCGGGGGGAAGATCCTGCCGTTCCATCCGTCTCGGATGAAGTCCGGGAATCCACCAATCCCGGGCGCGATCACCGGCGTGCCCATGGCCAGGGCTTCTGTAGCCGTGATGGGTCCCAGATCCTCCCAGAGGCTCGGCAGAATCATGACGTCGATGTCGCTCGCGATGCGCGGAAGGTCGGCGATCGAGTACGGCCCCGCGAGGGTGAGCAGGTGTTTGCGGTCCAGAGCTTCCAGGGTCCGCCGATAACCGTCCGTCACGAACCCGTGGATCGCAAAGGTTGCCGCACCCACCGGCAGACTCTGCGCCGCGGCGGCAATGAGGTGCACGCCCTTGTGAGGCATAACCCCTCCGAGGTAGCCGAACCGGACGGGGACCCGTGCGGCGCGGCGCGCTCGTTTCTTGCGGACGATGGCTTCGGTGGTCTCGTGGACCAGATGGACCACCAGTGTGCGTTCCGGAGGGGCGCCGAATTCGACCAGAAGGTCCCGCACACGCCGGGATCCGGCGAGGACGCAGTCGACGTCGCGATGGAGCATCGTCCGTGCCGCGGCCATGCGGCGCGTGTAGGCCGGAATGAGATCCGGCCGCAGGCGAGGGAGCGCAGAGTTCTCCAGCAGGTCTACCCCCTTCCACGGCACAAGATCACCTCCGATCATGTACAGCGTCGGATCGATCACGTGGTAGTTGTGGGGCGTATAGAGGACCGGGACGCCTGCCGATTTTACCGCTGCCGCGATCCCGAACGAAAGGCCCAGCAGATTGTGAAGGTGGACCAGATCCGGCTTCACCGACCGGAGGACCTTACTGAACGCGGCGACTGCGCGGGGATCATCGACCTCGCGATCGGGATCTTCCTGATCGAGGAACGTTGTGGCGCGGTTGAAAAGGCTGAACACCGTGACGCCCTCATCCTCTGAGGACTCGAGGAAATACGGTTCCGCCGTGGCAGGGTGTCGTCCGGCGGCGGAGAACACGATCACCGTATGACCGTGCCGTGCCAGCCGTTTCGCGAACGCCCTGGGGAACGTCGTCCCGCCGCCGGTTTCCGTCCAGCCGTACATCGTCATAAGGATCCGCAGCTTCCGGTCGCCATCCCCGGGGCGGGCAGAGATCCCCAGAGGTGACGGCATGCCGTCGGCCCGGTAGTACCGGTCCGCATCCACCTCGAGGACCCCGTCCCATTTCCGGTGGAAGAGCCGGTCATTGGCGGCATCAACGCTGTCGGGATGGGTGACGTATCGCTCGAACTTCTCGATGCCGCGAAGCTTCTTCGTCACCGATTCGAAATGGACAGCGGACGCCAGCGGATTGTACCAGACCCTGTATCCGGCGTCACGCACCTTCATGCAGAGGTCCATGTCTTCGTGGCCGAAGTAGTACTGCTCGTCGAACCCGCCGACCCGGTCGAAGAGCTCCCGGCGGACGACAAGCAGTGCTCCGGTCACCATCTGGAATTCGCGCGCCGAGTTGACGCAGGGAGCGTCCCTATCCTGCAGCAGATGCAGGTGATAGTGCAGCAACAGCCCCTCGGCGTTCACCGGCCCGTAGACGATCCCTGCATGCTGGATCCGGCCGTCGGGATAGAGCAGTTTGCCGCCCTGGACACCGACGGACGGGTCGGCTTCGAAGGTCCGCTCCAGGGCCTCAAGCCACCCCGGCAAGAGCACGGTGTCGTTGTTCAGGAAGACCAGCAGGGAAGCAGCCGAGAGTGCCGCCCCCTGGTTGTTGGCATGCGCATAGGATTCATTGCGATCGTTCCGGAGGACCTTCACCCTTCCTTCGGCGGCAAGCCGCGCGAGTTCCACGGGCGTTGCATCTGCGGAGGCATTATCGATCACGATGATCTCGGCCGCCCCATCGGGGGTTGTCGCGCGGATCGATTCAAGGCAGCGCTGCGTCACCTCCCAGCCATTGAAGACCGGAATGATGACCGAGCATCGTGGCTGATGCACAGGGAGCTTCATCGACCCATTCTCCGGTCGCCCTGGTCAGGGCAGGCGCCCGCATCCGTTCGAGGCAGGACCGGGCGTACGTATCGCCGGGGATCAGCCTGAGGATCTGCTCGTATGCCGCGCGCGCATCGTCGACCCGGCCCATTCGGGTGCAAACCTCTCCCACCGTTCTCAGCACGGATGGGTTCGCAGGATCTTGTGCGAGTGCCTCCACCAGGTGTTCCAGCGCTTTGGCCACGTCTCCCCGTTCAAGGTGGTCTTCGGCAAGAGCGTGATGCTCGCCCGCTGCCGCAGTGGTTGGTGCCCCGGGTGAAACGGCTCGGCGCTCCGGCGAAACCCCGCCGGAGCGATCCCGGGCGGCCTTGGATGCCGCCGGGAGCACAGCGCGTCTGGTGGCCTCCAGGTAGGCATGACCGGATTCCTGATCGGGCTCGAGGTGGTTCCCCTCCGCCCACTCGTTCCAGGCGTTCAGAAACACCAGCCGGTGGTCGTGGTCGCGGTTCTGCACCCTGTCGATCTCTTTTCGCAACCAGCTCAGGTAGGCTTCCGGGGTTCGCCCATGCAGGACGACCGCATTGGTGCGACGCCGGGGAGTGTTGTCCCATCCCGGGACAACGGTGGCATACAGGCGTTCATCCCGTTCGACGTCTGCGCTTTCGCGTTCCATGGCGCGCGCGGCATCGGCGTACCTGAGGACGACCAGATCCGGGAGGAAGCGGTGGTCGGCTCCCTGGATCATCGCCGCAGAGAACCCGGGCTGGAATCGGAGGACCGCGTCGAACCCTTCCGACTGTTGTTCCGCCGTGTGGCGGTCGAATCCCGTGCGGATCGCCATCAGAAACAACCCGGGCAGCCCGGCTTCCGCTGCAAGTCGTTTCCAGAGGGCCGTGGTACGGGCGGCATCGGGCAAACCTGCCGGCCGGTAGACCAGGAAGAGCGGTTTCCCCTCGACGCGAATATGGCGCGGGTCCCGGAAAGCCCTGAGCAGGTACTGGAAATGGGCACGGTCATCCGCCTCGCCTCCGTACGTCTGCGCCTGCAGGACCTCCTGGTCATGCCCATCCCATCTTCGCGTCCAGTTCTCGTTTGCCCATGCAAGGCAAAACGGGAAATCGGGTCTGCCCGTGCGCAGCATCTCATCGAGGGGCAGGTCGAGCAGCCGTTTGCCGTTGAACCAGTAGTGCCAGTAGCAGAAGCCCTCGATCCCGGCATCACGGGCAAGCTTCGCCTGCTCTTCCCGCAGTTCAGGCACCCGCAGGTCATAGAAGCCGAGATCCGCCTGGAGATGCGGTTGCAGATGGCCATCGAATCGCGGCGCGGCCTTGCGACGTTCGTCCACTCCGTGAAGCCCCGCCCCCACCACCGGTCGTTCTCGGGGATCGGATGGAACTGAGGCAGGTAGAATGCCAGCAGCCGCGCCGCCGGCACCGGGCGCTCACCGGTCGCGAACCGCCCGGGGTCCGTGGCAAAGAGACGCCGGGAAGCACCTGCCAGACATCCTCCACCGGTGATGTTCCTCGCCGGGCCGGCAGGGGGGCGGAGAAGGACCGCATTCCGCCCACTCGCATACCCTCCGCTGAACGGGTTGTAGGTGCGGAAGATCCTGTATTCCCCGAGCAGAACAACGCCGTACGTCCCCGCGGCATTGGCAATGTGAGCCGGTCCGCTGTCAACGCCGATGAACACCGATGCACGGCGGATCACTTCCGCGGTCTCAAGGATGGAAAGCTTTCCGCACAGATCGAGGTACTGCTTCGGGTGGGTGGAGGCGAATTCGCGGCAAACGGGATCAAGGCCGACCTCGACAACACGCCCGTTCCAGCTTTTCAGAAGTCTGTTGACCAGTGCATGCCACTTCTCCGAAGGCCAATCCTTGCAGACCTCATTGGACCGCGCATGGAGAACAAGAAACGGGGGACCCGTCCATGAGAGCGTCGATGCGCTGAGCGACCATCCGCCGGAATGTGGATCTCCGGGTCATCCGAAAGGGGGGCAGGCCGGCCCCGCGGGAGAAGGCCTCCAGAATACCGCCAAAGTGAAAGTACTGATCAACATCGACCCGAGGATCGCCTCCGGTCTTCTCCAGAACGTACCCGAGAACCGTGCAAACCCTCCTGTTGACATGAAGGTCCACGATCAGGTCAAAGAGACCTTCCCCTGTCGCCCGGATCCAATCGGTCAGACAACGACCGCCAGTGTTGCATCCACGGCCGGATGAGCGTCCACAGCTCGCGGTAGTCCTCGATGCACGACCCAAGTGATCTTCGCGTCCGGGTGTTGCCTTCGCAGGTGGCGGACCACCGGTTCGCATGCGACAATATCTCCCAGATGCTCCACGAGCCCGATGCCGATGCGCATACGAGGCGAGTCGTGCGAAGTCGAGACCTTGCCTGTGTGATCAGTGG
>CAWEHG010000014.1:0-83260 GCA_963808715.1 Ignavibacteriota bacterium
GGCCAAGATACGTATCTTCAAGCAGGAAATCGACAGCACAACCGGCCACAACTGGCCCATTTCGACAACAACGGCAAACGAAACGTCTTATGAAAATCGTTCTGGTGATCCTCCTCATCGTCCACGGCCTCATTCACCTCCTTGGCTTCGTCAAAGCCTTCGGCCTGGCTCCGGTCGCGCAATTGACCCAGCCGATCACTCGGATCGCGGGGGCCTTCTGGCTCGCCGCGGCCGTCCTGCTCGTCGGCGCTGGCGTTCTGGTGGCGTTCCGGGTCCCCTTCTGGGGGTATTTCGCCGCCGCGGGAGTGGTGCTTTCCCAGGTCCTGATCGTCCTCAGCTGGACCGACGCGAAGTGGGGAACCGTGGCGAACCTGCTCCTGCTTCTTCCCGCGATCGCCGGAGTGCTGAGCGCCCTGCCAACCAGCTACGCCAACCGGTTTCACTCGGACGTACAGCAGCGGCTCATGGTCGCGGCGGAGCCGGCCCTCCTGACGGAGCAGGATATACAGCATCTCCCCTTGACGATCCGGAAGTACCTGCACTTCACAGGATCGGTCGGGAAGCCGAAGGTGGTCAATGTCCGGGTGGCCTGGAGTGGATCGATGCGGACGAAGCTCGATGGTGACTGGCTGCCGATCAGGGCGTGGCAATACAACTTCTTCGATGACCCGGCGCGGCTCTTCTACATCGAGTCGTCGATGTACGGCCTTCCGTTCGACGGATACCATGCCTACGTCGGGAATGCCGCGACGATGCAGATCAAGGTGGGCGGGCTCTTACAGGTGGTGGATGCGAAGGGTCCGGAGATGAACCAGGGGGAAACGGTCACGATGTTCAACGACATGTGCCTGCTTGCGCCTGCGACACTCATATCGCGCTCGATCCGGTGGGAGGAGATCGATTCCGTTACCGTGAGGGGATTCTTCTCGAACCAGGGGAACACGGTCTCCGCGGTCCTCACGTTCGATCCCTCGGGCGCGCTCAAGGATTTTGTCTCGAACGACCGGTATCTCTCGGAAGACGGGAAGACCTACCTGAGCTATCCCTGGTCGACCCCCACGCAGGAGTACAGGGAGTTCGGTGGAAGGAAGATCGCAGCGGGCGGGGAGGCGATCTGGCACATGCCGGAGGGTGAGTACGCCTACGGCCGGTTCACCGTCGAGAAGTTGGAGGTCAACTGCCGGGAGACGCATTGAGTAGTTTTACTCAATCAATTGAGTAAAATCAGGCTTTGCTCCGATGAACAAATCGCCCCCTGTGGGGATTATCAGGACAGAAACCCACATGGAGGGGGAGGTTATGTCGAAATCAATCGGTTCTGGTCTGTTCATGTCGCTCCTGGCGGTCATCGCGTTCGGAGGCTGCCGGGACGAGAGCCGGATCGTGCAACGGCCCGAAAAGGTCGTCAGTATGCGCGAAACCGTCTATGACACCGAAACCTATGCGGCTCTGGACTCCCTCTGGGCGAGGTACTATGAGGTCTACCCGTCCGAAGATGCCTATGCCAACTGGATGTATGCTGCCCGCTACGCTGGCAATCCCGGCTTCCGCTCACTGCTGGAGAGCGGGGTCAAGCGCTATCCCGCCAACCCCAGGCTTCTCTATCTCCAATCCATGCTGAAGCACGGAAAGCCGCAGAACCTCGAGGCGTTGACCCTCCTGGAGCGCGCCGTCGAGCTGGATCCCACCTACACGGACCCCTGGTTCAGCCTGGTCATCCACTACCTCGAGCGTGGCGAACGGGAGAAGACGCTCGTAGCGCTGCGCAAAATCCTGGAGTCCGGGGCCGTTCAGGACGAAGTGTTGGACTTTTCGTACAATATGCTCGCCTCTCTGGAGAAGAACGCCGTCCTTGTCACGAACGGAGACAACGACACGTATCCAGGCTGGATCCTGACACGTCTCATGGGATTCCGCCCCGACGTACGTCTGGTGAACCAGTCGTTGTTGAATACCGACTGGTACCCACTGACACTGGAAGCGGAAGGCCTCCCGCCCCTGGTTACGACGAGGGAGCTTGACAGTCTGAAGGGGGCATTCGCACAGAGACTCAAGGCCGCGGGGAACGATCGACGCATGCCGGTCGGACCCTTCAGCGATGAGCTGGTGGAGCGGCTGGTCAGGGCATGCGGAAAGGCGGGGCGGCCCGTCTATTTCGCCGCAACCCTCCAGCATTCCGAGGCGGTCAAACGGTTGTTGACGACGGGCCGCGAACTGGGATTGGCCACACTGGTGACCCCGCCCGCGTCATCCGATCCCGTCCAGGTGCGAACCGCCGTCAACGTCTGGCTGCAGGAGTTCCGCACAGGCGGCCTGGACGGCTGGGGAGTGCGCTACGCGCGGCAATCACGGGCCGGCCGGATGCTGGTTCAGAACTATGCCTTCGCGTTGAGATCCCAGATGGATCGGATCGTCAGGTTCGCGCCCGAGAGCCGGCTGGGGCTGTTTCGATGGTACAGGGACCATCTTGTACCCCTTGTTCCGGCGTACAATCGCGAGGGTCTGGACCGAATGTGGTGCCGTTCTGACGACATCGGAGAGATCAGGGAGTGGTGCCGCAGCAAGAATCTGTCGAAATAGCGGAGGGCTGGGAGGACCTCGCCCGGGCCAGGGGTGGCAGTCAGAAGGCGTGGAGGAGTCTGTTCGAACAGTACTCCCCGCGGCTGCTCCGGATGGCCGCATTGATCACCGGCTCGACCGACGCGGCAAGCGATTGCGTGCAGGAGACTTTTGTCCGGGTGCTACGCTCCGAGGTCCGACACCAGAGCGGGACCCTGCGGGCCTATCTCTCCACGATCGCCTATCGCCTGGCGCTCAAGGAGAGTGCGCGGCTGCGCAGGCTGGCCCCGTCCGACGCGATCGATGCCGCCTCCTCCGGTCCGTCTCCTCTTGACCGCGCCATCGCCGACGATCGGCAACGCGAGGTGGCGCGTGTCTTGCTGCGCCTCCCTTCTTACCATCGCGAGGTCCTGGTCCTCAGGTTTCACGGAGAGCACACCTACGAGGAGATCGCGGAGATCACCGGGCTCCCACTGGGCACGGTGAAGTCGCGACTCTTCAACGCCTTGAAAGCGGCGCGAGTACATATGAAGACACGAGGGATCGTATGACACGACACGTCGGCGAAGATGCGCTGTTGAAGCTTGTGCTCGGTCAGCTGGACGCTCAGGCTGAGCGCAGGGTGCGCCGCCATATCGATACATGCAGGAGGTGTCGCGGGATACTGGAGGAGGTGGAGCGGACAGTAAGCCTTATCAAGGATGTGCGACCCGGGGTGACCGCGGATGTCCCCCCCCTCCCCGGGGTGAGGCACGACCGCTTCGGATGGCTGCGGGTGGCAGCCGTGCTCGTTGTTGGCTTCAGCCTCGGGATCCTTGCCTCGGAATCCCTGCGCTCACCCTCGGTGCTTGTCGTAGGTCAACAGATGGTTCCCGCGATCCCCGCGCTGCCGGAGGGTGGTTTTGTGATCTGCGACGAGCTCGATCTTACCGGCAGCCGGGACGACCGGTAACCGCCATTGATCCGGCGATCATTCCTTGGTTTGCACCGTGTCTCTCAGCAGCTCCCGCAGGTCCCGGATCCCGTAGATCGTGATGACCACGGCGATCCCGAAGAAGACCACCGCTGAGATCGCTCCGACGATCAGCCAGGCTATCGTGCCGGTGGTCATGGCTCCTCCGCAAGATGTTTCGGCGGAAAGACCCGCCGCGTGACCAGTGAGCCCACCACCATGCCCGTGGCGGCCAGCGCGAAACTGAGAAATCCGGCGACGTTCACATCCGCGATGAACGCCAGCCACGCGGGGAGCGTCCCGCGGAATTTCTCCAGCAGAAGGAATCCGAGGGGAGCCACCGCTCCCATTCCCAGCCCCGCATAGGCACCCACGAGGTTCGCCCCGCGCCAGTACATCCCTCCGACAACGCAGATGAAAGCCCCCGAAACGTACATGGACCCCGTGACGGCAAGGTACTGGAACGCCGTGTCGGGGATCCTGTACCAGAGCCCGAACACCAGCAGGAAGATCCCCACCAGCACCGAGCCGACACGCGTGATGGCAATGACCGTGCGATCGGGGAGGTCTTCCCGGCGGGTACAGGCGATCACGTCGCGGGCCAGGACCGAGCTCCAGGCGAGCACGTAGGCGCTGTAGGTCGACATCGACGCGGCAAGCATCCCCGCAACGAGCAGTCCGAGGAATCCCGCCGGCACGATCTGTCCCAGCATCCGCGGCATCGCCGCCGCGCTCGCCTGTCCGGGGCCAAAGTACGCGAGCGCCGCGGCACCCCAGAAAATGGGAATGATCGCACGGCCCGCGAACGTCATTCCCGTCCAGAAGAAGACCCTCTTCGCCACAGCCGGGCTGGCGGAGGCGAGCGCCTTCGACGTGCCGGGCTGCCACAATGCACCGCCGGCGATGGTGCTCAGGAGGATCCAGACGACGAAGGTCCAGCCAAAGCGGGGGTTGGCAATGGGGTCCACCCCCGCGGTTCCCAGGGACGCGGTGACCGCCTGGCCGATCTGCTCCACATCCATGCGGAGCAGGATGAACACCGTGGCAACGAGCATCCCCGCCGAAAGGACCACGAACTGCATGAAATCCGTCACGACGATCGAGAACATCCCGCCGATGACCGTGTACAGAATGACGATCACCAGCATCAGCATCATGATCGCCGCCACCGCGTCGGGTCCGTAGCCCATCACCTCCGACAGGAAGATCCCGTCGAATTTGAGGAAGATCCCCATGTTGAGCACGCCGGCGAGGAAGAGGATCGTCCCTCCCAGCATCCGCACCTTCCGCGAATACCTCAGTTCATAGAACTCCGGGATGGTCATCACCCGGTGGCGTCGCAGCCGTTCGATGATGAACCCGGTGCGGCCGATCAGCGTGAAGGCGATCAGCGACGCGATCCCGAGGAAGAACGCGGAGAAGCCCGCCACGTAGCCGAGCTCTCCGAAGTAGACGTAGGTCACCGTGCCGATCTCTGTGGCTACGAATGTCGCGATCCCCAGCGACGCCCCCACCTTCCTGCCGGCCACCATGTACCCCTCGAGGTCTTCGACGTATCGTTTCGCTCTGATCCCGAAGGCCACGCTGACCGCGAGGAACGCCGCGATCACCGCCCAGTCGAAGAGTCCGAAGTTCATGCGCTCTCCCCGGTTGCAGAATGATGGACCAGACCCCTTAAGGCGTCTTTGAGAATGTTGTCCTGCGGAAACGCATGCCCGAGATGCTGCCGGAAGCCCTCGGCATACCGGACCCCGGCCGTCTTCCCCCTCATCGTAGCCAGCGCCCTCATCGTTTCCACAGCCTCGCTCACGCCGTGATGGGACGAGAGCCAGGAGAGCTGGCTCTCGTGACACTGGAACATCCGTTCCTTGGTCGCCATCGTGCCGGTGATCTCCACGATCGTGGTCGCATGGACGGCCTTTCCCAGGATGTCTTTCCCCTCCATCGGATCGCCATAATAGAGGTACGGGATACCCTGGAAAGGCTCATTCCCCGCCGTGCGGATATTGGACATGCCCGCGGAGAAGCAGGCGGTGCGCACCAGCGCACTCGTCACCTCGTGATCGACCATGTAGTCTTCAGGACTCATGGTGAAGACGAGCTTCGGTTTGACCCGCCTGACCAGCTCGATGACCTTCAACAACGTCGGACGGTCGTAGGCGATGAAGATGTCGTCGCACTCCAGGCAGTGGTACGTCCCGTCCAGCAACGCTGCCGAGGCCGCCGCCTCCTTCCTGCGGATGGAGCTGATCTCCTCCCTGGCGAGTGTCGCCGATCCGCAATCTCCGGGGGTCATCGTGGCGATCTCCACGTGCCAGCCCTGCGCTTGCAGCAACGCCAGCGTTCCGGCGCAAAGGAGTTCCACGTCGTCCGGGTGGGCACCGACAGCAAGTACGATGTTCTCTGGCATCGATCGCCTTTCATCCATTGTGACCCGTCCCCGGAGAACTAGTGCATTTCAACTTCCACCGCCGTCAGCGCCGGTCGGTAGTAGTTGAACTGCACGTCAGGATGATCGGCGAGAAGGGACATCGGCACCGCCGTATCCACGATGTGTTTCGAGATCATCAACGCCGTCAACCGCATGCCGAAGGCATTGTCGTGTTGCCCCGCATGCCAGATCGAGACTTTCCCGGACTTCCACGTTTCCACGGGGCCGACGGAGAGAGCCTGCGTCGGCACTCCCACCACATACCCTCCGCCGGACGTTCGCGCGTTCTGGGCGAGCGTGATCGGATGCAGGTCGACGATGCGGGTCGATAGCGTTCTGTATTCCCCGGGCGACGGGGGCGCGTCGGCGAACCGTCCTTCCCTTCTGAAGGGATCGTTGAACGCCCAGTGTTTCACCTCTCCCTGACCACCCTGCATGATCGCACAACGCACTTCGTCAAAGCTGGCGGTATACGAACCCAGATGATCCGCTTTCGGGAAATGGATGTTCTCCGCCGGCATCCTCAGTTCGGGCCGGATCCTGTTGAAACAGAGCTCCATGTCCGCTTTCGCGAAGGAGAGTGGGTGGGTGATCGGGACCTCCCTGCCATCCAGGACCCATTCGTCCATCCCCCAGAAATGACAGTTACGCAGGGATATGTCGAGACTGTTCACCAGCTCGGCGACCAGGGGCAACTGTTCCGTCGGCCCTATGGGTCCGCAGATACCCGCCGGCCGCGAGGGGGTGGCCTGTTCTCCATGCCGAAATGTATTCCAGCGCCTCGTTCATGTAGAAGGATTCCAGGGTATCATAGAACACCACCCTGAATCCGGGGCGTGAAAGCGCCAGCAGATCCTTCGCCGAAAGCCGCGCGGCGTCGCGCAGGATCTCCTCGTCGAGAGTGGTATAGTCCCACCACGTTTCAGCCAGGATGCTCTGTTTTCGTCCCAATGTCGCGTCTCCTGATCTTCTTCGGGATCCCTGCAAGAATATGGCGATCGTTCCTGGGGTGGCGGTAAGGTAGGGGACGAACTCGGCAAAGTCAAAGATCCGGGCCGGGCGCCCATTCGAGATCGGATCGCAGTCCAACGAACGACGTGCGATGAGAGTAGATCCTCCCGGTCGGTCGGTTTGATTCTGACTGCACTCGTTGGTACCTTCCTGCACCAGTCCGCCGGCGCCTGACCGGCGGCGATTCAACAACGGCTCCCCGACATCCTCCGGTTCCGCTTCATGGCCAACACCTCCCAGCAGGATTTTATCCGGTTCACCCAGGAATCCCTGCACCTCACCACTCTGGCCGACCTTGCCGTCTCCGCGCTCCGCTTCCTCATGGAAACCCTGCCGGTCTCCGCGGTGGACATGATGACAGAGGAGGAGGATCCCGGTCTGTACCGGAGTCTCACCACCCCCGGGCTTCAGCTGCGACTGTCATCGACGATGCCGGAACTCACCCCGAACGAGGTGAAGGCCCACGATATCGATGGACCACTGGAGGTGATCAGAGATCAGCAGGCCGAGATGCTGTCCGACTACGACGGCGGATGCCTCGTTCCCCTCCCGGCAAAGAAGGGGACCCTGGGCGTGCTCCTGATCGGCCCGCCCCTCCCCCGCAGGGATTTCACCTCAGCCGAAAAGGAGTTCTTTGCGATCTTCGCGAACGGATTGTCAGTGGCGGCGGCACGTATACTCCTCGCAGAAAAGATCCGGGCGGAGGAATTGCGCTCCGCGAAGATGGAAAAACTCGCCGCACTGGGCCGGCTGACGGCGGGGATCGCCCACGAATTCCGAAATCCCCTCAACATCATTTCCACCTCGGCCCAGACCCTCCTCCGTAACCCCGAGGACATGGCCCTGCACCGCGAGATCGCCAAATATATCCTTGATGAAGCAGGCCGGCTGAGCCGCACGGTCGACGAGTTCCTTCAGTTCGCAAAGCCCCATACGCCGGTCTGGGAGCCCGTCGGCATCGAGACCGTTCTCGACAACGTCCTCCTGGCACTACGTCCCCGCGCGGCGGAGATCAACATCCGTCTGGCAAAGGAGGTACATCCTTCCCTGCCGGAGATCACCACATCTCCGCAACATCTCGAGAGGACCCTGGTCAACCTTGGCTTGAACGCTATCGAAGCCATGCCGCGCAACGGCACACTTCGTCTCTCCGCCCTCCCCGGCGAAGGGGACACGGTACGGATCAATGTGCGAGACTCAGGACACGGGATCTCTCCCGAACATCAGGCGCGGCTGTTCGACCCGTTCTTCACTACGAAGCCCGACGGCACCGGACTCGGACTGCCCATCGTCTTCATGCTGATCCAGACCATCCGCGGGAGGATCTCTTTCACCACGCAGCCCGGCGGAACGACCTTTCACATAGACCTCCCGATCGACGGGAGCAGACCATGACCTCCTGTACGCTCCTCATCGTTGACGACGAAGAGAAGACCAGACGGATTCTTGAACTGAACCTGCGGAATTCCTACACCCTCATCCTGGCCAACAGTGGCCTCCACGCCCTTCAATTGCTGAAGCAGCACACTATCGATATCGTGCTGACGGACCTGAAGATGCCTGACGTGGAGGGGGAGGTCATTCTCGAGGAGGTCCGGAAAGGTGATCATCCGGTCCCGGTCATCATCATGACCGCCTTCGGCACGATCGACAACGCGGTCGCCATGATGAAGCAGGGAGCGTTCGACTACATCGTCAAGCCGGTGAATCTCGATCAGCTGGATGTGGCATTGACCCGGGCGCAACAACACGTGCTCCTGCTCCGGGAGAACGAGCGGCTGCGTTCTCAATTGCGCTCCATCGAAGGGGCCGAAAACATCATCACCGCAAGCCCGTTGATGCAGGGGGTCCTCAAAACCCTCCGGCAGGTCGCGTCAACCCAGTTCACCGTACTCGTCGAAGGGGAAACGGGGACAGGCAAGGAGTTGATCGCCAGAGCCATCCATACGCTGAGCCCCCGTTCCGCGAACCCATTTGTGGCGGTGAATTGCGGGGCGATCCCGCGAGAGCTTCTGGAAAACGAGTTCTTCGGAAGCGAGCGAGGGGCATTCACCGGCTCAACGGCGAGGCGTATCGGGACATTCGAACAGGCGAATCGCGGCTCGTTGTTCCTCGACGAGATCGGCGAGCTCCCTCTGGAGCTCCAGGTAAAACTCCTGCGGGCGATCGAAGAGCAGGCGGTTGTCCGCATCGGCGGGAACGAACGGATCCCCCTGGACCTCCGTATTGTCGCGGCAACGAACCGTAACCTGCGCCTCGAGGTCAAGGAGGGCCGGTTTCGCAGCGACCTCTACTATCGTCTGAACGTCGTGCAGATCCGCATCCCCCCGCTACGCGACAGGCTGGAGGATATTCCGCTGCTTGCCCAGCACTTCCTGATAAAACACCGCCAGAGTGTCGACAAAAACCTCAAGGGTTTCGAGCCGAACGCCCTGACCTACCTGAAGGCCATGCAGTGGCCGGGAAACGTCCGCGAACTGGAGAACGTCGTCGTTCGCTCTATGGTTGGCGCACGTGGTGAGTATGTCGGTGTGCAGGATATTCCTTCGGATCAGCCATTCTCCGCGCTGGAGGAACCGCTCCCCTCGACGTACAAGGAGTTCGTCGAGCACAAGAAACGGCTCAAGGATCTATACCTCAGAGAACTGGAACGGACATTCTTGCTCGAGGCCCTGAGAACCAACAATTGGAACGTTTCCCAGACGGCACGGGCACTCTCCATGGACCGGCGAATGCTACAGAACCTGATCAGGCACAACGACTTGAAGGCGACCGATGCGCCGGAGTGACCGGCTGCGAGTGATCGGCACGCAGTGCTAACCCCTTCCCTGCCTTCCATTTAGCTTTGTTTCGCCACCCAGCCGCGACGTATCCACTCGCACCTCACTCCGTCCGGACAGCGTAGTCCCCGTTTGCCGCTCGTATTCCGTGCCTGCCGGATGGCATACTTCTTGGACCCATTCCTGCAGGCCACCAAGGAAGGAAACCTGCTGATGGATAGGCACTGCGGTCACTGCGAGAAGACGCTGGAAAACGACTCCCTCTCCCGGTTCTATTTCGAGGACGACTCGTGGTTGTGCGTCGACTGTTTTGGATCCGGGACGAGTCAGCCGACACATGGCGATACGCGCGTTTCTGACGCAACGACCGTCCCCCGACCGGCACGTAGAGCCTGAGGGGCCCGGTTGTCGACCGCTTCAGATGTGCATGTCGCAACCACGGAGGAGGATCTTATGATGGCCATCGCCGAGGTCATCAACTACCTGAGTTCAAATGCCATGCCATTCCGGGTGCTCACCCACGCTCCCGTCTATTCCGCGGCCGACCTCGCCCGAGTACACCACGTCGGCGAACGCAACGTCATCAAGACGGAACTTTACAAGGCGGATCGTCGCCTGGCAATGGCGATCGTCCCTGCTGACCGCACAGTAGACCTCGCCGCGCTCTTCGCCGTTCTGCATACCAGGGAGATCGCCAAAGTGGACGCCTGGGAGCAGGAACGCCTGTTCAACGGCTGCGACGTCGGAACAGTCCCTCCCCTCGGCAACCTGTACGGCATTCTTGTCGTGGCAGACGCCTCGTTCGAGCAATGCGGCACTGTCGTGTTCCGCCTCTGCTCCTATTCGACCTCCCTTTCCATGGACTGGCGGGACTACAAACATCTTGTGGGTCCGCAGGTCGCGGAGATCGCCCGGCCCGTCGAGGTCTTCGAACCTGAAACTCACTGAAGGCATGATCACCATGGGACTCCATCAATTCGAATGCCGGAGCTGCGGCAGGATCTTCTGGAAATATGTCGCCGATCAGGATGATCGGTCGAGGTCCATCCCTTCCTGCAAAGCATGCGGCAGTGTGAACCTTGAGCGGCTCTTTCCCCGAACCCCCGTTCCCGACCAGCGCGTGGAACGGAGAGTCGAGCATCGCTGACCACATCCCCCCCAGCGGGACCCGGACTGCTTCGACGGCAAGGATCCCTGCGTACGCTCGATAGATGTTCCTCACCGAAAAGGACCTGAAGCGCCAGCTCGGTCTGATCGATATCGAAGACAACGCAGACAGAGAGCAGCTTCAGAGCAACGGTGCACTTCAGGCGGGTGTCTTCGACCTTGTAGACGACCCCCAGCCCCTTCGCCGAGGTTCTCAGGATCCCGTAGTGGGAAGGAGTCTGGCCGAGCACGTGGAAGACCCCCGGAGGTGGAAGATTGCTGAGGCAACCCGAAGCGACAGTACGGCGAAATGATACGGAAGGGAGTTGGAGAATCAAACCGGCCTGCTCTTCCCGCCACGTCTTCGCAGAAGAGCTCTCTGGGCGGTCCACGCCAATGTGGAGATGATCGCCGAGGCGAAGAGACAATAGAACGAGCCGAACATGATCCCGATCCCTGACGTAGAATGCATCCTCCCCCTCGAATAGAGGAGTTCGTACATCCCCGTGTGACCATCTAGAACAATGGCCGTCAGGATGCCTGTGCCGATCAGCGATGTCGACCAGAGCAGACCTGTGCTGAGAGGCTCGCGGGGAAGATACAGAAATGCCGCCAGGCCGAGGAACCCCGGCACGGTCCAAGCCGTGATCAGGGGAAGCGAGAGGGCGGCCTGCAAAACCGCCCCGTCAAGGTCGGTATCTCCCCCGGTGACATAATGGTTTACAAGTTGTCCGATGAAGAAGGCAACGGTGGGCGACACAAGGCCGAGGAGGACCGGGATCAGCGCCGCGAGATGGCGGGTGGACATCCCCTTGATCATGCCCCATTGGATCGCACAGAGAACGATGGCCAGAGCAGAGCCGGACGCCGATGGCAGGGCGGGGAGCAGGGCGAGGTTCTTGTGAGTATCGACTCCTCTGGCCTTCAACGCGTCATAGATCTGCCTGAGGGTGATGTCGCTGGGGATCGACACCCGCGAGGCGTTGCCGATGGTCGAATCGGTTGCCCCTGCCGATAGCTTCGCGATGAAGTTGGCCCGCCAGGTTTCAAATGAAGTGGATATCGCCTCCTGCTCCCCTTGCACATGCGGCGGGACCCGATACTCCGTGTATTTCCTGACAGCGGTCACGCCGCACACCAGGGCCACGGATGCGAAAAAGAGGAAGGTGGAGTATTTGATGGCGCGCGGGGTTCCGATGCCGGCTATCAGCCTGCCCATGCGAGTATCCGCCGTTTCAGCGGATGATACGACGGGGATCAGGGAATGTCAACCTCTCAAGCGCTGCCTGTAGGACCAGTTGAGCAGAAACAGCGCACCGGTCAGCACCAGGGGCCCGGCCATCAACAGCAACGTGGATGGAGTGGCAAAGGGCCTGCCCCAGACCGAGACCACGTACAGCACGCCCAGCAGCGGGAACAGCGCTCCCGCGATCCACTCCCTTCGCCAGGAGACCGCCAGCAGCACAAGCAGAAGGAACGTGGGGATCAGGTGCATGAACAGGGCGAGCATGGTTTGCCAGATCCCCCGCCCTTCCTCAAACACATCCATCGCAAACATGCTGATGAACAGTGCGAACACGATACACAGCGCCCTCGGCGACCAGTACAACAGTTGCATGCCGGGGCTTCTCTGCCCGGATCGAGCAAGGCTGTAGATGATCCCCAGGGCAACGGCGAACAGGCCGGCAAGCATCAACACGATGCCTGGTGGGTTGTCGCTGATCCCGACAACGTAGGACAACACGAGCATCATACAGCCGGCGAAAAAGAGGATCATGCCCGACTTGCGGTAGTTTCGGCCTTCCGGGATTGCGGTATCTGGCTCCATTGTCGATCTCTCCTCTGTTGGTGCGGAGCGCAATGGCAGGGAGCCCGCGCAGCCGGGGAACTATCGACGTGCTGCAACCCTCCGGACCGCCCTGTCTGCGTCCAAGATACGGGATGGGGAGGCCCCGGGCATAGCAGGAATCTCCCGGAATCCTATGAAGATCCTCTCACCTGGCTGGCGGAGAGGCGGGGGGTGTTGGGCCGGGGGAGGGTGCGGCGGGCTTTTTCCTCGCCTGGCTGGGCACGATGCCGAACTGCTCGTGGAAGCATTTCGTCAGGTAGGCGGGACTGCCAAATCCCACGGTGTAGGCGATCTCGGAGATCGTCCCGGCGTCACGTTCGAGGAGCTCCTTTGCCCGCTGCAGGCGCACCGATCGTATCAGCTGGTTCGGGGTCTGATTGAGGAGCGCCGTCAGCTTCCGGTGAAGATGGCTGTAGCTCATCGCGACATCCTCCGCCAGATCCTCGACGCCGAAGGATTCGTTCCCCATGGACCGTTCGATCGAAGCCATGACCTTCGTCAGGAAGGATTCGTCCATGGAGGTGACGCCGAGTTCTGACGGCGTGAGCGGGAGGATGCGCGAGAAGTGGTCGCGGAGTTTTTTCCGGCTCTCGACGAGGTTCCGCGCGCGGGCGACCAATTCCTCCCAGGAGAACGGCTTGCTGATGTAGTCGTCCGCGCCGATGTCGAATCCGGCCAGCTTTGCTTCCTGGGACGCCCTGGCGGTCAGAAGGAGAACCGGGACATGGCTCGTTCGTTCATCGTTCCTGAGACGGCGGCAGAGCTCGAAGCCGTCCATGACCGGCATGCTGACATCGCTGACCACGATGTCGGGTATGACGTCACGGGCGATGGAAAGGCCGATCTCGCCGTCCGAGGCCTCATAGATCCGATACAACTTCTTGAGGTTGTCGCACAGATAACGCCGCAGGTCCGGATCGTCTTCCACGATCAACATCAGGGGGAGGGGAGGCGCAGACGGTTCGATCGCCGCCGGCGACTTCGATCGACCCTGGAACGCTTCGGGTAGGCTGTCGGGATTCGACCGGTGATCCGGCGGCTGCACATCCACGAGCTCTTCCGAAGCGAACGCTTGCGGGTCGACAGGAACCTTGACCGTGAACGTCGAGCCCTGGCGCTCCGAGCTTGCAACGGTGATCGTGCCGTGGTGAAGATGCACGAGTCCCCTGCTAAGCGCCAGCCCCAGTCCCGAGCCGGCGTGGCGGTCCGCGTCAGTCACCTGGTAGTAGCGGTCGAACAGGTGGTCCAGCCTGTCGGCGGGTATTCCCCGACCGTTGTCGGCAACAGTGATCGACACCCATCGTGCCCCTCCCGGCCCGGGATCGGTGAGGGTCACCTCCACGGCCACCGTCCCCTTCGGGGGGGTGAATTTGAGCGCATTCGAGACCAGATTGTAGATCACGGTCTCGATCTTCTCCCGGTCAAAATACCCGCGGATCTCCGGTGTGGAGACGGTGAAGCGCAGGGAGATGCCGCTCTGGTCGGCGAGAGACCGGAAGGAATCCACGATGGGGCGGACCACCGCCACAAGATCCCCCTCGGCGACACGGAGCTTCATGCTTCGCGCTTCCAGGCGCGAGAGGTCGAGGACGTCATTGATCAGACGAAGGAGCCGGTGGGCATTGCGCCGGATACGCTGATAGGTTTGCTTCGGATCTTCCTTCTGACTGCCGGCCAGGAGTCGTTCGACAGGTCCGAGGATCAGGGTCAGGGGTGCCCGGAATTCATGTGAAATGTCCTCGAAGAACCGTGATTTGAGGTCGTCGAGCTCCCGCCATTTCTCTGATTCGAGACGTGCAAGCGCAAGCTCTTCCCTCTTCTGGCGCGTCTCTTCCTGAAGCTGCGCGTTGCTGATCAGTTGTCCGGCCTGCGCGCTCAGGATCATCAGGAACCGGAGATCGTCGTCGGTGAAAGAACGCCCCAGCTTCTTGTTCACCATCATAAAGACGCCGACGAGGCGTCCCCGGTTGATGATCGGGGCACAGAGGACCGAGCGGATATCCGCACGGTCCTGCTCGGTGGTCTCGAAACGGCCGTCTGCGGCAAGGTCCTGGACGAGCAGAGGCTCCCGCGTATACAGCACAGAACCGACGATATGCGTTCCGACGTGGTAGCTTTGACGGAGCGAGCTCAGGTTATCCTGCCGGATGAACGTCTTCAGGGAGGTGCCGGCGTCGTCCGTGACCAGAACGATCGAGCCCTGCTCGGCGTTGACCACCTTCAGCGATCGGTCAATGATGGTCTTGAGGATCTCCTCCAGAGAGCCCGCGCCGCTCGATTCCATGGCGATCTCGTTGAGCAGCTTCAGCTCTTCGACCACCGTGCGGAGCCGATGGATCTCTTCCTGGGGATCGTGTGGTGTACGCGGGGAAGGTGTCTTCACGTCATGCCCCCGGGACTGGCCTGTTGCGCCCGATCATGGCCGACCGGCCAGGCCGATCTGCCTTACAACGGCCGTGAATCGTGGGTCGTTCCGGAGGTTCTCCAGATTCGGATCGACCTGGAGAAACATCAGGTTCGTGGAACGATCGGCGTACGCCTGTTGAAGCCACCGAAACGCGTCGTCGGTGCGTTTCACCCGGGCGCACGCCGACGCCACGTGGAACGCGGGAACATATCGTGTGCGCGCAAGGGTCTCGAGCTGCCTGAGCTGTTCAAGCCAGTATCCCTGCCATCCCGACGATCTGTAAGCTGAACGGAGCCGCCCCACGGGATCGACGGTCCCCCCTCCGAGGGTGGCAAAACTCCCCCCGGTCGCGCCCGCGACACGGAGGTATTCCGCCAGGGCCTCCTCGTTCCGGCCCTGCATCTCGTAGATCTCGCCCAGCCCCGAATGTGCGGCCGCGGAGAGCGAGTCGAGTTCGAGCGCCCTGCGGAACTAGCGCGATCGCTCTGTCATACCTCCGCGCATGGATCTCGATCCACCCGGCGGAGGCCAGGACGACCGACGAGAGCGGGTCGAGTTCATGGGCCCGGCGGATCTCGCCGGCGGCGGAATCATGACGGCCGAGGGCGGAGAGCAGGAGGCCATACCAGTGATGCCCGGTCGCGTAGCTCGGGTTCAGGGAAAGGCCCTCCTGGAGTTGCCGTTCGGTTCCGGGCCAGTCCCAGTCGTACACCAGGCGTGTAGCGGCCATCGAGACGTGGCCGTCGGCCATGGAGGGATCCAGCTCCACCGCTTTCTGCGCCGCAGGCCTCCAGTAGGGCCGGACGGAATCGAATGGGACCGTGCCGTTGTACCAGAAGGTGGCATAGACATCGGCGATCCCGGCGTAGGCGGGTGCATAGGATGGATCGGCCCGAATCTGCGCTGCGAAAATAGTCGAGGCTCTTCTGAAACCCCTGCGGGGTCCAGGTGTTCCAGTAGAATCTTCCATAGACGCAAGCCTGATACGCCTCGGTGTTCACCGTCGAGCTACGCTCCAGGCGCACGCGTTCGTCGGGCGTAACGACGGTGTTGATCTGGCGGACGATCGCGCGCGCCACGTTGCTCTGCAGCGTATTGATGTCTTCGAGGTCCTCCCGGTAGTTCTCTCCCCAGAGCTGTTGTTCCGGATCGACGGTGATCAGGTTCACGGAGACCCGGACCGTCCGGCCTGCAAGCTGGGTGGAACCGTCGATCAGCGCATCGACGTTCAGCTCGCGGGCGATCTCGCTCAGAGATTTTGTCGAGTTCCGGAAACGCATCGCCGAGCGGGACGAACGGACCGCCAGCGCCCTGATCTTGGAAAGCTCCGTGCTCAGCGCCTCGGTCATCCCTTCCGCGAAGACCGTATCGTCGAGACGGGCGGAGGTGGTCCGGAAGGGGAGCACGGCAAGGGAGCGGATGGACGGACGACCTCCGGGTTTGCCGGTGAGCAGGAGGATGACGGCGACAACGCCGCACAGTGTTGCTGCGCCGACCATGTACAACGGCCAGCGTGCACGGCGCCCTGCCGGGGCGCGAGCCTGCTTGGAACTCGGGGGAGAATGCCGTTCGGTGGGCGATCGGAGGTCCGCGATCAGCTCCTCGAGGCGCTGGTATCGGGCTGTGGCGTCTTTCGCAAGCGCCCGCGTGATCACGTCGGAAACGCCACCAGGAACTTCCGGCCGGAGGTTGCTGACCGGTTCCGGTTCCACCTGCAGAATGGCGAAGAGGGTTGCGGCATCGTACTCGCCCTGGAACGGTCGCCGGCCTGACAGCATCTCGTAGAACACCACACCGAGGGCCCAGATGTCGGATCGGCGATCCACCTGCTGACCGCGGAGCTGCTCCGGCGACATGTAGGAGAGGGTCCCCAGCGTGGTCCCGGCCCTCGTCAGCGTTGACCGGTCACCCAGTTTCGCCAGGCCGAAATCCACGATCTTGGCGATCCCGTCGGTGGTGATGATGATGTTCGAAGGCTTGATATCGCGGTGAACGATCCCCCGTTCGTGGGCTTTGGCGAGGCCTCTGGCGACCTGGAGGGCGATGTCGACGGCCTCCTCGACCTTGAGGGGGCCTCGTGCGATCTTCTCCTGGAGCATCTCGCCGTCATAGCAGGCCATGACGAGGAACGTCCGGCCGTCGTCGGTCGACCCGATGTCATAGACCGTACAGATGTTCTGATGGTCCAGTGACGAGGCGGCCTGCGCCTCCTGCACGAAGCGCTCCTTTGCCTCGGTATCGCTCGTCAGCCCCGGAGGGAGGAATTTCAGTGCGACAGTGCGATGGAGGCGGGTATCTTCGGCCTTGTAGACCACCCCCATGCCCCCTTCCCCAGCTTCTCGAGGATCGTATAGTGCGATATGGTCTGGCCGATCATGGGGGTATCGAGCGAGCGTGGCCCCTGGAGGGATCAGGGTTGGACAACTGGGGGTAAGATAGGCGGGCGAAGGGCGAGAGTCAACTGAAGAGCGGAGCCGTTCGGCACATGCCGTTCGGCAAGCCGAACGGCATGCCGACCGGCGCCCGATAGAACGCGCTCAACGGGACAACCGTCAGTTCATGGACACCCTGTTGAACGCCATCACGACGGTGTTGTGGAACATCAGGGGATGGATCGTCGGCTCGAAATACCTGAACATCGGAAAGGCCGAAAGGATCCCGGTCGCATCCTGCTCGTCCCGCGCGTTGAGGACGATCCAGAGTCTGGAACGGTCGATCGAAAGAGAATATCCCATCACCACCCCCTGTTCCAGCAGCTTGTCGATGTGCGCACGCTGGTGAGGAACCAGGGCGAAGAATTCCTCGTCCGGGTCGGCAGGAAGCGAAATGTCGATCATATACTGGGTCATGGCTCTTTCTCGACTGAATGCAGCCTTCTATGGATCCTCTACATCTTAACTCCTGACACCTCGCGGAAGTTCCCACTTCCGATCGTAGCGACCCCGCCGAACTTCCGGCGATCTCATCCCCCCTCATCTGCCCTCTTCCGGACCAGCCGGATGTAGTAGGGAAGCCCGAAGTGCGGGCCGTCCGCGGCATGGGCGACGGCATATCCCTCCAGCGTATCCGCTCTCTGCCCGACATAGATCCAGGTCCAGTGATCGTGTCCTCTGGTATCCTGGATCGGAATGTGGAGGGGGAAATACGCAGAGAAGATGCCGTCACGATAATCACCCCGGAGAGACGGCATCGTTTCAGCCCAGCCCTCCCATGATCCGTCGGGGTTCTTCCTTCTCATGCGGGGAGCCGCTGCGCCCCCGAACGACATCTCCACCGGGAACTCGCATTCGGGAGTCACGATGGCCCCGTCCCACTCTCCCCGAAGCGATCCCCGGGAGAGGTCGCCTGGCCGGATCTTCCTCTGCACTCTCACGCGCGTCGGCAATCGTTGATCCGCTTCGAAGTCATCAAGGACGGTCTCGGCGATCAGTCTGCAGATCTTCGGCGTATCAGCCTGCAACCGGTTGGCAAGCACCACGATCGCCAGATCGGCTTCGGGCGCCAGCGCCATGATCGTTCCTGAAGCGCCGGTGAATACCAGCGCAGCATATCCTTCGTGCTCCCAGACCCACCATGGAAGGCGGAAATCGCTGAGCGGATCGATGGAGGTCTGCATCAGATCGAGGGTCGAATCGCTCAGGATCCGTTGCTGATCTTGCAGGTGATCTTTCAGGTGGAACATCCCGAACCGGACGAGATCGTGGGCGCTCGCATAGAGCCCTTCATCATATGTCCACGGGGTTCCGGCCGGGTCGTATTGCCGGGCATACTCGTCGCTCGTTGCCGGCGCGGAGAGGTATCGCGTCCGCGTCAGGCCGAGGGGAAGAAAGACACTCTGGCTCAGGAAGTCAGCGTGCGACTGCGCCGCCACTCTTTCGATGACGTGGCTGAGCAGGCTGATGCCGAGATTCGAATAGAGTTCTCTTTCACCGGGTCTGAAGGCAAGGATGCCGTAGCGGGCGATGACGTCAGTTCTGGTCAACGGCCGGCTGGTGTCGGCAGCAGATGGTGCGCCCCAGTACATCGGCAGCCCGGAGGTGTGCTGAACGATCCGTCTGAGTGTTACGCCGGATGCATCGAGGCCGAATGTCCTGATCTTGACGTCACCGGTATATCGCTCCACCGGAGCATCCAGATCGAGAAGCCCTCGTTCCTTGAGCACCATGAGGGCGGTCGTGGTGTACACCTTGGCGATCGACGCGAGCTCATACATCGTTGACGTTGTGGCCCTGACCTTCTTCTCACGATCCGCCCATCCGAACGCCTCTTCCCACAGAATCCTGCCGTGTTGGGCAACTGCCACGGAAACCGACGCGACGTTTTCGTCCTCCATGAAATCCAGGATCTCTGAGCGTACATCAGAGAACCGGTCTTCACCTCCTCTGTCGGATCTGCAGTCCGAGAGAAGAAGTGGAAAAGCGAGCGTCAGCAGGATGGCAAAGGTCGCGTCTATCAGGCTCTGATGGTGTGACCGGGGTTGGCCGTGGGGGAGAGGCGATCGGTGTGGAGATGGCGGTCGTTTCATGGCACACCCCGAAGGACCTGGGAGGATGTCCCGTGTGGAGCACCACTATTTCAGAAGGAAAGATACGGGACCTGGAGATGAGGGTCAACTCCAGGAAAGGGCCGGATGGAGATGACAAAGCGGGCATCGTGCAGAACGATCCGATGCCCGCTTCGTCTGAGAATGTTGCTACCCGTCTCCCTCGTGGCAGGTGGGCTCAAGTGCCCACGGCTCATCGCCCGTCTATGGTCCTCACGTGGGTGATCAGCGCCTTGATCTGTGCGTCATCGAGGGTCTTGTCGAACCCGGGCATGTTGGTCCCTTCCATCCCCTGACGGATGAAGTTCTCCAGCTCCGTGTCACTGAGCGCTGGCAGCGACCTCGGCGAGGGCAAGATCCGCGGTAAGCCCATCCCTGCCCCGGGACGCCGTGGCATCCGGCGCAATAGGTCCCGTACATGGCCTTCCCCAGCGTTGCGGGGTCCTGCGATAGCCCGGCGCCCTGGAAAACCCGGGGGACCTCCGGGCGCTGGACCGGTCGGACGGTCCGCATATAGGCCCACAGAGCCTTCAGATCTTCATCCTGCCATCGGCTCGTCTCGGCGTATGGCATGTGCCCGTCGCGTACGACACCCTCGGGACCCATACCCGTGTGCATGAATTTCAGAAAAACCTCTTCGGTCCACACACCGATCCCCGTCGCCATGTCCGGGGTGATGTTCGCCGCATGCACCGCCGTAGGATCACCCTCGGGACCACCGAAGGCGAACGAGCTTCCAGCAAAAAGGCTGTCCTTGTAGAATGAGCCGTCCGTGAGACTGCGTGGCGTGTGGCAATCCATGCAGAGCGCTGCGTGATTGGCGAGATATCGTCCGTAGAGAGCGGGGGGATCGCGCCTGGGCGTCGCGATCGGCTTTTCGATCTCGGCCATCGGACCTATGACTCCAAGGGTCATCAGGACCTTTGTGAAGAATGTCGGGACCCTGTCCGGGACGGGATTCCGGACGGGGGGAAGTGTCCGCAGATACGCGACGAGGGCGAGGGCGTCCTCGTCGGAGAGACCGTGGAGCGACTCCATCGGCATGATGGGAAACAGGGTCGTCCCGTCTTTCCGGATTCCTTCGCGCAGCGCGCGGACGATCTCGCCGTCCGTCCAGGAGCCGATCCCGGTTTCGGTGTCCGGTGTGATGTTCCGCGAATAGAACATGCCGAGTTTCGGGTCGAAGGTATTAAGATCGAACGCCACCCCTCCTTTGGGTGCGCTGGACACGTCGTGGGTGCCGCCGTGGCATCCTCCGCACCCATGCCCGTACGTATAGAGGAACTTCCCGCGCGCAAGCGTTACCGCGTCCGACGGAGCCTTCATCTCCTTCGCATTTCGCGACGTGGGGGCATTCCACCGCGCCATCGACCAGACCGCGACCAGGCAGATCACAAGGATGATCACCCCGATGCCGATCCCGGTGATCTTCAGCACCTTCATCATGCCAGCCTCCTCACCTGTTGTTGATGGATATGGGTTATTGTGACTGCGACGATCGGGGCGTACGCGGGTGGCCGCCGGATGTTCACGCGGCGTGTACTGGTTCTTTGGAGTTCCGGAAAACGGACACGATGGGGGCACGGGAAGTTCCTTTTTGCGCAAAGAGAGCGTCCAGCCAACGGGCAGAACACCCCCCGGGGAAATCTTCCCTGGTGGAGCTGCGGAAGGAGATGTTATGCAAGGAACGTGGCTCGCAGAATGTATGCTGTTCGGGGGAAACCCGCAAGCGCGGAGTGCCGTCCTCCGACCGGCATGTCCTCCGACCGGCAGACCTCGTTGAGAGGCCCAGTCCAGGCTGCTCCATATGCGTTCAGCCCCACTGCCATTCTATAGGCCAATGCTGCGTCAGGAAGCGGTGTCAGAGCGTCTAGATAGGACGTTGTACGTTCCTTTCTCTGATAGTTCGTCAGCAACTTTCTTGATCAACGCCAACGTAGCTTTCATCAGACCTGAACCCAGGCTTAACCGGGCGACACCAAGATCCTGCAGTTCACGGACAGATGGAGGTACTCCTGCCCCGATCCCAGGATTTGAAAGAATATTGATCGGGGCATTGATCTCCTTCACCAGCGTTGAAATCGTTTCTCTTTCCCATACAGGCTGAACAAATATGCAGTCTGCACCTGCTTCCCGGTATTTATTGCCACGCTTTATTGATTCAGACAATTTCTCTCGTGGCGAACCTGACGACGTATAGAACGAATCAGTCCTCGCATTAATGACCAAATGAAAGCCCAGTGAATCTGACAATGCACGAATAGCTGATATTCTTTCACAAAATTCCATCTCGTCAATCAACACCGGATTCAAATCAATACTGTCTTCAATGTTTATTCCGACAATTCCTGTGGCAATTATCTTCTTAACCGAATCAACTATTTCATCTACGTTATTTCCATAGCCGGCTTCTATATCCACGGTCACCGGCACGTGCACTCCATTGACGATCCCCGTTATGGCTTCGATCATTTCCGACAATTGTATCACCTGGCAGTCAGGGTACCCTAAAGAGGCAGCTATTCCCATACTTGTTGTCGCGATCGCTTTATAGCCACATGCTTCTATCAATTTGGAACTTCCGATGTCCCATGAGTTCAACAGAACCAGAATTTCTTTGTCTTGATGAAATTTCAAGAAATCATTCAGCTTTCTCTTTTTGAATACTTGAGAACCATGATCTTGTTCTTTCTTATGTGTTGTCAGATCGACATATCCAACATCTCATGGAATTGTGAATAACGGTCAAGTGTATGCACCCGACTGTGGAATCAGCGGAGGGAAATTGCCGTTTGTCACTCACGTTCGCGGGCAGGCGGGACTCGACCCGCCTTCAGGGTTCCAGGTTTCAGTCTCTTTCGCCCCGCCACGGAAAGCCCCACGCCCCCTACGACCGCCACCGAGGCGACGACCAGGCGCGTGGTGACGGGCTCGGCCAACAACACGACCCCGCCGATCGCCGCGAGCACGGGAAGGGCCAGCTGGACCACCGCGGCGCGGGTCGCGGTCAGCCCGCGAAGGGCGGAATACCAGATCACGTAGCCGATGCCCGAAGTGAGCGAGCCCGAAATGAGGGCAAGAACGACTCCGTGTGTCGACCACTGCAGCTGTCTCAGCTGCAGCAGACCTATGCCCAGCGCGAACGGGACCGCCCTGATGAAATTGTCGGTTGTCGCGGTGATCGGGTCGGCACTTCGACGCCCACGCAGAGAGTAGATCCCCCACGCGATGCCGGCGGTCGCCATGAGGGCCGCCCCAAGAGGTGGAGGCCCCGTGACTCCCGGAGAAACCAGGTAGACCGTTCCACCGAACGCCATGAGCAACCCGATCCACTGGATGGGGACGAAGCGTTCGCCGGCGCGGATGCCTGCGACGATCATCGTCGCCTGGACCGCACCCATCAGGATCAACGCGCCGGTCCCGATGCTCAGACTCACGTACGCATACGAAAAGGCGAATGCATAGAGGGCGAGCATGGAAGCGGAGACCCAGCTCCCGCTGGGACGGGATCTCCGGCGCAGGAGCGCCGACACCACCCAGAGCGTCGCGGCACCCGACAGGATCCGCAGGATCGTGAAGCCGGTCGCGTCGATGGCTCCGCCGGCCAGGGCCATCCTGCAGAGCAGGGAGTTGGAGGCGAACGCGACAAGGGCGATCGCCGAAAGGGCGATCGTTACGGAGGCGGCCTGTGCGGATCGCTCAGTCAGGTTTGCCTCCTCGGATCGGCCGGCCGGGATCGGCACCGGGCGAGGCGGGCAGGAGGTCCTTGCCCAGCCGAACGACTTCCCGCACCAGGATGTCGAAATCCTCCCGTCTGCTCCGGTGATTGGTGATGCAGACGCGGAGCGCATACTTCCCATCGATCACCGTGTACGAAGGCGCGGCGACACCGCCTTCGTGAAGTCGCAGGAGAAGCTCCTTGTTGAGTGTGTCGATGGCAGCGGGGTCGGTCAACGAGCCCCGGTACCGGAAACAGACGATGTTCAGGGGAACGTCCGCGACAAGCTCCAGCTCGGGTGAGGCAAGGACCAGCCGCTGCAGGTAACGGGCCTGCTCCACGTTCTGGTGGATGAGACGGCCGAAGGTGTCGATCCCGTGTTCCTGGATGGACATCCACACTTTCAGCGCACGAAACCCGCGGCTCAGCTGGACCCCGTAGTCGCTGAACCACATGTCGCCCCCCCCGATCCCGCGCGTGGTGTGTTCCAGGTAGTGCGGTGTCAGCGCGAATGCCTCGCGGTGGGCTTGGGGGTCGCGGACGAGCGTGCAGCCCACCTCGTACGGGAGATACATCCACTTGTGCATGTCGAACGCGAGCGAGTCGGCCCGATCCACGCCCTTGACGATATGCCGCAGTTCGGGAGAGAGGGCAACAAGCGCCCCGAACGCCCCGTCCACGTGAAACCATAGCCCTTCCTCCCCGCAGAGGTCCGCAAGCGCTTCGAGGGGATCCGTCGCGCCGGTGTTCACGGTCCCCGCACAGCCGACCACGCAGAATGGACGGTTTCCCTGCTCCCGGTCTTCACGTATCGCCCGCCTCATTTCGTCCACATCCACCGTAAAGTCCCGCTTGACCCTGATGAGGCGCAGCGCCTTGCGGCCCAGGCCGAGGAGCTCCACGGCCTTCTGGACGCAGCTGTGCACTTCGGCGGAGGCGTAGATCCGGAGAGGCGGTCCCCCGACCCCCTCTTCCCTGACGTCATACCCCGCGCGGGTGTTCCTCGCCACGGTCAAGCCCACGAGGTTGGCCATCGACCCCCCGCTCACCAGCAGACCGCTGGCGACGGTGGGGAAACCGAACATCTGTTTGCACCAGGAGATCACCTGCGATTCCACCAGGTTTCCCGCCTGCGCCCCACCCCCCTGGTTCGGGTTGAAACCCGCCGCGAGCATCTCTGCGAGCATGCCGGTGACCGTGCCGTTGCCCATGACCCAACCCCAGAACCGCGGATGGATGTTCCCGGTCGGATATGGCAGGACCTGTTCCTTGAAGGAGTCGTACACCTCGCCCAGCGGGCGCGGCGACCGCGGAAGAGGTCTCTGGAAGGCTTCCGAGAGGTTCTGAGGGATGGGCTGCCAGACGGGGCGATCTCGGGCGGTCCGGAGGTACTCGATCATATCGTCCACCATCTGCTTCCCCAGGGCGCGTACCTCTTCCCAATCGCGGGGATCAAGCGTCTCTTCGGTCGTCGACGTCCGTCGTGTGGTCATGAGCACTCCTCCGGGATCGATACAGAGGCCGTACTGGTGGGTGGCCCCATGTTTCGACAACAATCGAAGGGCAGAATTCGTTCGGCCTGCGACGGCGGGCAGCGGCGACGTTCAGGATCTATGCGACCTGGTAGTATTTTCGACCGATCCAGAGGGACACGTTCACCAGGCCGATCAGCACCGGGACCTCGATCAGGGGGCCGATCACGGTGGCGAACGCCTCCGCGGAATTGATGCCGAAGACGGCCACCGCCACGGCGATCGCCAGCTCGAAGTTGTTGCTCGCCGCGGTGAACGAGAGGGTGGCGGATCTTCGGATAGTCGGCCCCGATCTTCTTGCTCATGGCGAACGACACGAAGAACATGATGACGAAGTAGAGCGCGAGAGGGATCGCGATCCGGACCACGTCCAGCGGGATCTTTACGATCACCTCCCCTTTGTACGAAAACATCACGAAGATCGTGAAGAGCAGCGCGATCAGCGTGAGCGGGCTGATCCTCGGGATGAACGTCCTCTGGTACCACTCCTTCCCCTTCACGCGCAGCAGAACGATCCGCGTCAGCACGCCCGCCAGGAACGGAATGCCGAGATAGATGAAGACGCTTTCGGCGATCTGGCCGATCGTCACGTTGACCGCGAACGTGGAGAGGCCGAGCCAGCCCGGAAGCACGGTGAGAAAGACGTAGGCGTAGACCGAGAAGAAGAGGACCTGGAAGATCGAGTTGAAGGCCACCAGCCCGGCGGCGTATTCCGCATCGCCCTTTGCCAGGTCGTTCCAGACGATGACCATCGCGATACACCGCGCGAGACCCATCATGATCAGCCCGGCCATGTAGTGCGGGTGGTCCGGCAGGAGCAGGATCGCCAGCACGAACATCAGGACCGGCCCGATCACCCAGTTCTGAACAAGCGAAAGCCCGAGGACCCTGGTGTTCCGGAAGACATCGCCCAGCTCTTCGTACTTCACCTTCGCCAGGGGCGGGTACATCATCAGGATCAGCCCGATCGCGATGGGCATGTTCGTCGTTCCGCTCTGGAATCTCCCCCAGAATCCTGCGATGCCGGGCCAGACGTATCCGGCAAGGACGCCCAGGCCCATGGCCAGGAAGATCCATCCGGTGAGATAGCGGTCGAGGAAGGATAGCCGTCCGGTCTTCGGGCTCATGGCAGCCTCAAGGTAGTGCGGATCGTGGTGGTGTAGTATTCGTGGAATACATGTGCGGATCTCGTCCCTCACCCTACGGAAGACCGCCATCACCTCCTCTTCGCTCCCGTTCGCCGAGGCGGGGTCATCAAATCCCAGGTGCACACGGGTCCGCACGGTCCCGGTGAAGACCGGGACATTGCTCCCGGGCGTTGTCGCAGACGGTGATGACGAAGTCGAATGGCTCTCCCAGGAACCGGTCCACCCGTTTCGGGAGTGCTCCGGTCATATCGACCCCGATCTCACGCATCACCGCCACCGCGCGCGGATGCACGCGCGGGGCGGGATCGGTTCCCGCGGAATGGACCTCAAGTCGCGGGTCGATCTGCCGGAGGATGTATTCGGCCATCTGGCTTCGGCAGGAATTGCCGGTGCAGAGGATCAACATGCGGTTCACGTCTTCACCCCCGCCATGCTATGAAAGGCATGAACACCTTCACGAGGAATAGATGATGTACGCGCCCCCAAGTACCACAAGAAAACCCGCCACGCGCTTGATCCAGAGGATGGCGTGAGAGCGATTCGTCCAGTCGAGATAGACCTGCACTCGTGTCGTGACCCCTCCCGCGGCGGCGATGATCCCTGCATATCCCATGCTGTACGAGAGGAGCAGCGCACCGGCCGCCGTCGGGTCCGTGGCCGACACGTTGAAGACCACCCCCAGGATCGGGGCCAAAAAGGCGAACGTACACGGTCCAAGGGCGATGCCGAAGATCAGACCCAGCGCCAGAGCCGAGAGAAGCGGGGAACGTATGTGCAGCGGACGCAGCACAACGCCCGTGTCGGGCAGGCGGATGAGATCCATAAGGTAGAGTCCCACGACAAAGAGGACCCCGGCCACGGCATAGGTGCCGTATGGACCGACGTCCCCCATGATCCGGCCGGCCGCGGCGGTGATCGCCCCGATGACCGCGATCGTGACCAGTGTGCCGACGGCGAACAGGAACGAGAGGAGAAGCCCCCGTGAGCCCTTCTTCTCGCCCCGTGCGGTCAGGAACCCGACCACGAGCGGGATACTGGAGAGATGACAGGGGCTCAGAAGGATGCTCAACACTCCCCAGGCGAAGGACGCAACAAGCGCCCAGACCAGGCTACCGGTCATCGCGTCCGTCAGCACCGTGAACAGCGTGTCCATGCTCAGTCTTTCGCCACCGGCATCGGCTTCAGCCCCCTGGATCGAAGGAACTCATCGATGTCCTCCTCCGGAAAGAATCCTTCGTGGCGCATCAGTTCCTTTCCGTTATCGTCAAGAAACACCTGCGTGGGGATGAGCCGGATCTTGTACTTCGACGCGTATTCCTTCTGGTCGTCCTTCCAGACATCGTAGAAAACGACCTTGATCTGGTCCCCGTATTTGTCCTCGATCGCCTTCATTACCGGCTGCATCCGGCGGCAGGGGACGCACTTGACCGAACCGAGTTCCACAAAGGTGACCATCGGCTTCCGCGGAGAAGCCGCAGGCTCCTTGGTCTGACTCTGGAGAGGCGTTACGAGAAACCCGAACAGCGCCAGGGGGAGAACGATCGAGAGGCTCATGAAGACGCGCCTTTCAACCATCCGAGAAGGTGCTCATCCGTTGGGATGGTGCCGACGCTTTTGACCTCTCCGCCGATGATCAACCCCGGGGTCATCAGCACCCCGTAGTTCATGATCTCCTGCAGATCCGTGACTTTGGCGACCTCGACCGGCAGCCGGTGCGCGGCTGCCACGGCACGGACACGTTCTTCCAGGGTTCTGCATTTCGTGCAGCCCCCGCCGAGAATGAGGACCTTGATGTCCGGCATAAACACCTCCTGACGTGTAAGGCCGCCCGGCAGAACGGGCTGGCGGGTTCAGAAGAAGAATCCGAAGATCATGCCGCTGATGGTCGCCATGATCACGACCAGGGAGACATACACGATGGTCTTCTGCGTCCCGATGACGCTTCGGATGACGATCATGCTCGGAAGTGACAGTGCGGGTCCGGCCAGAAGCAATGCGAGCGCCGGCCCCTTCCCCATCCCGCTGCTGATCAGCCCCTGGACGATGGGGATCTCGGTCAGGGTGGCGAAGTACATGAACGCGCCGACGATCGACGCGAAGAGATTCGCCCATAGACCGTTCCCGCCGACCAGCGTCGTGATCCAGCCGGAGGGGATGATCCCCTGATTCGTCCCTGGACCGCCGAGGAAGAACCCTGCCAGGAGCACGCCTCCGGCCAGGAGCGGGAGGATCTGCCTGGCGAAGGACCAACTCTCCCGCATCCACTCTCCTCCTTCGCCGGCAGCGAACGAGAGGATCAGGACCGTAACCCCGACGGCGACGGTGAACGGGACCAACGGGTTCTCCCCCCAGAGTACGGAGGCGATGATCACTACCACGGATCCCGCAGCCACATGGATCTTGTTGATCTTCAGAAGGAAGGCCAGGGAGAATGCAAGGCCGAGGCCGAAGAGGCCGGTGACGTACCATTTCGCCGCATGAACGGAATACCAGAAGCCCTCTGTCGTATCAGGTTTGCCCCAGTTGGCGAACACCAGGATGGCGACCAGGACGAAGAAATGGGCCGCGGTCTGCCACAGTGGACGGTGTTCCGCCACCTCGGGAAGGGCAAGCTGGGCTTGCTCCTTTGCGCTCTCTTCCTTGCGATAGATCGAACGCCATGAGGAGTCCGATGATCACGCTGAACGACACGGCGCCGATCACCCGCGCCACACCCAGTTCGAGTCCGAGTACCCTTGCCGTCAGGATGATCGCGAGGATGTTGATGGCGGGCCCCGAATACAGGAACGCGATGGCCGGGCCGAGGCCCGCGCCCCGCCTGTGGATACCGGAGAACATGGGGAGGACGGTGCACGAGCAGACCGCGAGGATCGTCCCCGACAAGGATGCGACCAGATAGGCCAGCCACTTCTTCGAGCGGGCGCCGAAGTACTTGATGATGGCAGCCTGGCTGACGAAGACGGAGATGACGCCCGCGATGAAGAACGCCGGCACGAGGCAGAGCAGGACATGCTCCCGAGCATACCACCGGAGGAGGGTCAGGGATTCGTAGACGGCGTTCTTGAAGAGATCACTCCCCACCGGGAGGAAGAAGGCCACAAAGAATCCCCCCACGATCCAGAAGAGGGACCTGTATTCTTGTCTCCAGTTCATGCGGCGGGTTTTTCTGCGTACACCGTGACGCTGAAGATCCCGACGCGGTTCCGCTTGAACTCCCGCAACTGCTCCAGCGTCATGTGGCGCAGGAGGATCTCGTTCGGGACGTCGATCACCCGGTCCTTCTGGACCTCAACGTTGACGAATCCGGCCTCGGCGATGATCCGGAGGTATTCCTGTTTCTGGACCGCTCCGGAGATGCACCCCGCGTACAGCGCCGCATCGCGGCGGAGCTGCGTCGGAGAGCTCGCCCACGAGCACGATGTCGGAGATGCTGAAATGCCCCCCCGGCCGGATGATCCGGTAGGTCTCGGCGAAGGCCTTCCGCTTGTCGGGGACCAGGTTCATCACGCAGTTGCTCACCACCACGTCCACCGTGTTGTCCTCCACCGGGAGCGACTCGATGTCTCCCAGGCGGAACTCCACGTTCGTGAACCCCAGCTTCGCGGCGTTGCCGCGGGCTTTGGCGATCATCTCCTCGGTCATGTCGATGCCGATCACCCGGCCCTTTTCGCCGGCGAGCGATCGGGCCACGAAGCAGTCGTTCCCCGCTCCCGACCCCAGATCGACCACCGTGTCCCCCGCGGAGATCTTCGCGAACTCCGTCGGGAGGCCGCACCCGAGCGCGAGGTCGGCGTCGGCCACGTAGCCCGGAAGCTTCGAGTAGTCCTCGGCCATGACCGTGAACTCCACGTCAGAGCAGCCGCAGGTGCTGCCGCAGCAGGTCGACTGGTTCTGCTGCTTCGTGCTGGCGGCGATGGCTCCGTATTTCTCCTTCACCATCTCTTTGATGTCGCGGTTGTTGTCCATGATTCCCTCCCGTTCGGTGTCGCATCGCAATATTGCGATAGGTATGGTCAAAAAAAGGGGCTCAGCAACACTTCTTCACATCGGCGAGGAACTGGCCGAGCAGTTCGCGGGCCCCGGCCCAGGCTTTGGGGTCGACGCAGTAGCAGACCCGGGGCCCTTCGATCTCGCCTTTGATCAGTCCGACACGTTTCAGCTCCGCGAGGTGCTGCGAGACCGTGGCCTGCGACAGGGGGATGTGCTCGACGATGTCGCCGCACATGCAGGCCTCCTGCTTCGACAGGAACTCCAGGATCGCCACCCTTGCCGGATGTGCAAGTGCCTTGGCGATCTCCGCGATCTGGTTTTCGCGCGTGCTGAAGGATGTCTTCTTGGAAAGGCCCATATCTTTATATCGTAATATACCGATAACTGTTTCAGCTTGTCAAGCTTGATTTTGACCTGCGAGGGGATATATTCAGAGGAAATAGTCTCGAATAACAACTACACGAGGAAAAGGCCCATGAAACGTTACTGGATCGGATTCATCGCGGTCATTGTCGTCGGGTTCGCCGTGCTCGGCTGGGCCGGCTACAGGATCTACCAGGAGAAACCCCCCATCCCCGACCTGGTGGTCACCAATGGCGGAAAGACCGTCATCGGCAGCGGAGAGATCCTCGCCGGACAGACCGTCTGGCAGGCGATGGGGGGAATGGAACTGGGTTCGGTCTGGGGGCACGGCAGCTACGTCGCCCCCGACTGGAGTGCGGACTGGCTGCACCGCGAGTGCGAGTTCATCCTCGACCGCTGGTCCATGCAGGAGACCGGCGTGCCGTTCGCAGGCGCAAACCCGGAACGGCAGGCCGTGCTGAAGAGCCGGCTGGCATCGATGATGCGCGCGAACACCTACAGGCCGGAAGACGGCAGACTCGTGATCGATTCCGTCCGGGCCGCCGCGTTCGAAGCCAACCTCGCCTACTATTCAAAGATCTTCTCCGACGGGAATACCGCCTACTCCATCCCGCAGGGAGCTCAGAGCGACCCGGTCAAACTCCGCCAGCTGGGAGCCTTCTTCTTCTGGACCTCCTGGGCCGCCTCCACCAACCGCCCCAACGACGAGATCACCTATACCAGCAACTGGCCACACGAGGAGCTCGTCGAGAATCGTCCTACCCCCGACGCAGTCGTCTGGACGGGCGTCAGCATCATTCTCCTCCTGGCCGGGATCGCCGGGATGATCTTCTACCACGTCTCCCGTCCGGCGGAACCCACCTACGCCTCCGTGCCCGCCACCGATCCGCTCTTCAACGCCGAGCTGACACCGTCGCAGAAGGCGACACTGAAGTATTTCTTCGTCGTCTCCGGACTGATCCTCGTGCAGATCGTCGTCGGCATCATCACCGCCCACTACGGCGTGGAGGGGAACGGGTTCTACGGCATCCCCCTGAGCCAGTGGCTCCCGTACGTGGTCACCCGCACCTGGCATGTGCAGCTCGGGATCTTCTGGATCGCCACGGCGTGGCTTGCGGCCGGGCTCTATATCGCCCCCGCGATCAGCGGACGAGAGATGCCATGGCAGCGTTTCGGCGTCAACTTCCTTTTCAGCGCACTCCTGCTGATCGTGGTCGGGTCCCTCGCCGGCGAGTGGATGAGCGTCCATCACAAGCTCACGGGAGCGGCCTCGTTCTACTTCGGCCATCAGGGATATGAGTACGTTGACCTCGGACGAGTCTGGCAGATCGGTCTCATTGTGGGGCTACTCCTCTGGGTGTGGCTGATCGCACGGAACGTGCTTCCCGCCATCCGCCGCGGCGACGAGCACCGCTCGCTGCTCATCCTGTTCCTCATCTCCGCGGTCGCCATCGGAGGGTTCTACATGGCCGGACTGATGTGGGGCCGGCACACCAATCTGGCCGTCGCGGAGTACTGGCGCTGGTGGGTGGTGCATCTCTGGGTGGAGGGGTTCTTCGAGGTCTTCGCCACCGTCGTGATCATCCTGCTCTTCGCAAAGCTGAAACTGATCCGCTCGTCCACGGCCGGCACGGCCGTCCTCCTCTCCTCCACGGTCTACCTGGCAGGGGGGATCATCGGCACCCTGCATCACCTCTACTTCAGCGGCACGCCGACGCCGGTCCTCGCGCTCGGCGCCGTTTTCAGCGCCCTCGAGGTGGTCCCGCTCGTCCTTGCCGGCTACGAGGCCTGGGAGAACTTCAAGCTGTCGCGCGTGGCCGACTGGGCGGCCCGGTACAAGTGGCCGGTCTACTTCTTCCTGTCCGTGGCTTTCTGGAATGCCGTCGGGGCGGGGCTGTTCGGCTTCATGATCAATCCCCCGATCGCCCTCTATTATATGCAGGGACTGAACACCACCCCCGTCCACGGACACGCCGCGCTCTTCGGCGTCTACGGGATGCTGGGGATCGGCCTGATGCTCTTCTGCCTGCAGGATCATGTGGGTGAAGAACGACTGGAAGGAAGGGCTGGTCAAGGCAGGGTTCTGGGGGATGAACGTCGGGCTGTTGCTGATGGTGGTCGGCAGCCTGTTGCCCGTCGGGTTGATGCAGACCTGGGCATCGGTGAAGACCGGCTACTGGTACGCGCGCAGCGCGGAGTTCCTCGCAACGCCCGTGGTCCAGGCCTTCAAGTGGGGCCGCGTCTTCGGCGACACGATCTTCGCCCTCGGCGCGGTCGCTCTGGTCCTCTTTGTCTTCGGGCTCGCGATCGGGTATTCCCGGAAGCGGCAGTAACCGGTGCAGCAAGCCCCGGCCTGCTACGTCACGGGCGCGCGTGCCCCCACACGTGTCACCCTGTTGCGTGGCAGGCCAGGCTTCTGCGGCGCCTCACCCCATCCGTGAGGCCTTCAGGAGTCGGCGAGCACCTTCGCGACAACCACCGTGACGTCGTCATGCAGCTGCCCGCCACCCGTCACCTCCTTGACGGCGGCGACGATCCTCTGCACCATCTCCCGGGCAGGCAGTTCCGGCGGGAGCGCGCGAACGAACCGGCGGAGACCGTCATCATCAAAGAACGTCCCGTCTTCCCTTCGCGCATCCGTCACCCCATCGCTAGTGAACACCAGATATGTCCCCCGGCTGAAGGTCCACCGAGCAGTCCTGATACTCCACCCTCTCGCGGACGCCGAGAGGCAACCGCTCACCTCTCCCGGTCAGCGACGTCAGCTCTCCCCGGCGCAGCCGGATCGGCAGCGACTGGCCCGCATTGGCAAAGACCATGCTCCTGGGCTGATTCTCGAAACTGGCCACCAGCATCGCTACGAACAGGCGTTTGTCGGTCTTCGCGTGCAGCGTCGTGTTGATATGACGTAGCATGGCCGCCGGGCTCGCAGCGATCTCCCGCTCGCGATGCAGCATGCCGATCGCCATCACGGCCGTCATCGCGGCGTTCATCCCCTTCCCCGAAACGTCGCCGAGCGCGAGCGACAGGCGCGGGTCACCTGCCTCCCCCGGCAGATATTCGAAGAAGTCCCCTCCGACCTCCCGCGCGGGGAAACACGCACCGGAGATCTCCAGACCGTCAAGGACCGGATCGGCGGCCGGGAGCAATCCCAGCTGCACCGATCGCGCCGCCTGCAGTTCGCCCAGAATGCGCGCCTTTTCGACGTCCGCCGCGAGACGACGCCGGTACAGGACGTAGCCCACGACCAGCGTCGCACAGCCCGACAGAAGGATGAACCAGGTGCTTCGCCAGAAAGGCGGAACGACGACGATTCGTTGAACGGTAAGGGCATACCTGAGGGCATGCCCTTGCCGTTCCGGGCCGATCGTTCCCCTCACCGTTACCGATCCACCCCCCCCCTTCTCCCCCGCCTGTCGCCGAGGACACCGTAGATCACATTGTTCGGCAACCCCTCGCGTGTTGTGTAGCGCGTCGCACGCCCGGTGGCGACCTCCAGCCTGTTCAGCCCGCCTCCGAAGGTCCCGACCCAGAGGATCTTGCCGCTGTCCGCGGGAAAGTCGAAAAGGGAGAGGATGTTGCTGTTGCTCAGGCTCGCCTGATCCCGCGGATCGTGACGGTAGTGGACGAATTTCCGTGTCACGGGGTCGAACCGGTCGAGACCGGCGTATGTCCCCACCCAGATGACCCCGGACCGGTCCCTGCGGATCGTCCTGATCAGATCATCGCTTATCGAGCCGGGATCCCGCGGATCGTTCCTGAACTGCACCACCGATCGATCGCGCGGCCGGAAGACCGCGAGGCCACGCCTGAACAATCCCATCCAGAGGTTTCCCGATGCATCCGACTCCAGCACCCGTACACGTCGCGAAGAGAGCGTGTCCGGATCGGGAGAAGCGAACTCGACCTTCGTGAGGCGCAACGTCTCCACGTCCACGACGTACAGGCCCGTCCGTGCGCCCACCCAGATCGCGTTCCCCGACGGATCCTCGCAGAGGGCATCCACACTGGCGGAGACCGGGAGATGGCGGAACTGCCTGGAAACGGGGTCAAAGAGATCCAGGGCCTGTGCCGACGTTCCGATCCAGAGTTTCCCACGCCGGTCTTCCAGAAGCGCGTGGATCCAGTTGGAACTGACCCCGAAGGTGCTATCCATCCGGACGCCATAACTCGTGAACTTCCTCCTGCGCGAATTCCACGTGCTCACCCCTCCGAGGTTCGCTCCCCACCCAGAGCGTCCCGGAGGCATCCTCGTAGATGGACCGGACGGAATTGTCGGAAAGAGAACCCGGGTCGGAAGGGACACTGAGGAACCGCTCGAACGTACCGGTCGCCCGGTTCAGACGGTTCAACCCGCCGCCGTCCGTCCCCACCCAGAGCCAGCCGGCACGATCCTCATAGATGGACCAGACCGACTTCTCCGCAAGGCCGGTCGGGTTCTCGGGATCGTGTTGATACCGGACGAATCTGGGCCGGAGCACTTTTGGCTTCCCCCTCACGATCACGCCTGCCCCCGGGCCGAGTGTGTCCCACCCGACGAACCTGTTCAACCCGTCTACCGTCCCGACCCACACGCTGCCGGATCGATCGCGGGCCAGGGTGTTAACGTAGTCGTGACTCAGGCCGTTCGGATCCCCGGGGATCGAACGGATCCTCCTGAAGGTTCCGCTCTCACGGTCGAAGAGACTGATCCCTTCAGGCGTACCGATCCACAGGGTTCCCTCCCGGTCTTCGATGATCGGGAAGACATGGCTACTGCCAAGCGTGGTGGAATCGCCGGGGTCGTGCCGGAAGCGTCGGAAACGCCCGGTGGCTGGATCGAACGCGTTGAGCCCGGCGATGGTTGTCCCGACCCAGATCGTTCCCCGGCTGTCCTCGAAAAGGGAGTTCACCCGGTCGTCGCTCAGGCTGAGACTGTCTCCCGGATCCGACCGATACCGGCGGAACGTCCCGGATCCACGATCGAAGAGATTCAGCCCGCCGCCGATCGTTCCGATCCAGAGCCTTCCGCCCGGTCTTCGAGAAGGGCGATGACCCGGTTGTCGGAGATCGATGAGGAATCACTGACGTCGTGGAAGTAGTGGGTGAAGGTGTAGCCGTCAAAAACATTGAGGCCGTCTGCAGTCCCGAACCACATGAAGCCGTTCCGATCCTGGAGGATCGAGAACACGGTTCCCTGGGAGAGCCCTTCAGGGATCGACAGGTGGTCGAAGATCATCCTGCGGTTCTGGGAGCTGGCGAGGGCGGCCGGGAGGAACAGCACCACCACGGCCGTCGTTCGAAGTTTGCGCAGAAGAAGCATCGAAAATGCTCCCATCGATCCGGGTGTCAGAGAACGGCGCAGCGACCCCTGGCGGTGGTCAGGAGGGGTCTCCATCCATATATATGAATTTCCGACAAATTTGCACGGAAACCCGTTTCGTTTCAACTCCTCGAGCGCCTTCCTGCCCCCCTCGTTCTTCGGGTTCAGCTCGATCGACTTCTCGTAGTTCTTGATCGCCGGCTCGATCTGCCCGTCGGCCGCGAGCACCTCACCCAGAGAATCGTAAACGTTCCACGATTTCGGAAACTCCCTCACGTTCAGCCGCAGGACCTCGATCGCCCCGCGGAGGTCTCCAGCGTGCATCAGCTGGTACCCAAGGTCGTTCACCTCCGCCTCCCGCAGTTCGTACCGTTCCTTGTCCCCCTTCATCCGCTCAAATGCGGCAAGCCCCTTCTCCAGCCCCTCCTTCCCGATCGTCCGCTCCATCTCGCGCGCTACCGAACGGCGCGGCTCCGCGTATGGCTTGTCGTACAGGATCCCCAGGACCCCGGTGACCATCTCCTGCAGCGGGGCTCCCCCCGTGTTGTTGAGGAACACGATCAGTTGCCGCTTCGCGGGCACCCGCACGATGACCGTGTTGAAGCCGTTGATACCGCCGCCGTGCGAGATCGTCCAGACGCTATCGGGTCCTTTGCCCGCTGCCATGTTCCGAACGACCCACCCGAACGCATAGCTTGAAAGTCCCGGGCGGTAGTACTCCGCCTTGCTCTTTTCCGAGATCAGCTTTTCCGTGTACAGGACCTGGTCCCAGAGCAGCAGGTCCTCCACCGTCGAGTACATCGCCCCCGCGGCATAGGGGATCGACATGTCGAGGTACTCAGCGTTCTGCACTCCCCCGGATCGTTCGTACCCTGCCGCCCGCTTCTTGAGGATCGGCGCGGCGTGGTCGTACCCGGTGTTCTTCATCCCCAGCGGATCGAGGATCTCCTCATGCAACAACCGCTCGTAGGGACGGCCCGTCACCTTCTCGAGGATCACCCCGAGAAGGAAGTACCCGGAGTTGTTGTATTTGAATTTCGCCCCGGGCTCGAATTCCAGCGGTAGACCCGAGAACACCCTCATCAGCGAGTCCTTCGTCCAGGGAACGCGTGCGTCTCGCGGCTCGCGGGGGTTGCGAATTTCCGTGTAGCTCGGGATCCCCGAGGTATGATTGAGCAGCTGCCGGACCGTGACCTTTTCTCCCTGCGCTTTCGGGTAGTCCGGGAGGTACTTTGAAATGGCATCGTCCAGCACGATCTTCCCCTGTTCCACCTGGCGCATGACGAGCATGGAGGTGAACTGTTTGGTGATCGACCCCAGTCGGAACTTCGTGTCGGGGGTGCAGGGGATCTCCCACTCGAAGTTCGCGTACCCGTACCCCTTTTTCAGGAGCACCTCGCCCCCTTCGGCCACCAGGATCGAGCCGTTGAACCGTTCATTGTCGAGGTATTTCGAGATCAGGGCGTCGATCTTCTCGATCCTGGTCTGCGCCATCAGCGCCGTGGACCACACCACCAGGATCATCAGGCCCGCCGTCAATCGTTCTGAGGAACATACGCATGGATCGTTCTCCGTTATTGTGTGTCTGCCAAAATATGCCCTTTCCACGAGATCTTCAAGGAATGTCGAACACGAAGTGGGCGATCCGACACCCGGTTCTCCCCTTAGACGTTTCCAATTCGTATATTGTTTCCCGCAACCCCGACACACCTTTCACAGCCGCAGATACCACAGCATGCACACGATACTTGGAGCCGGAGGAGTGATCGGCACCCTGCTCCTCCCAGAACTCGCCGCACAGGGAACCCCGGTCCGTCTGGTCAGCCGCCGCGCAACGCTGACCGGAGGCGCCAAAGAGGCCGTGCAGGCCGACCTTTCGAACCGCCAGGCGGTCATCGACGCTGTTGCCGGTTCTGACGTGGTCTACCTGCTGGCGGGACTGAAATACGAGCTCCGCTCCTGGCAGGAACTCTGGCCCAGGATCATGGCCAATGCCATCGAGGCCTGCCAGAGGGCGAACGCGAAGCTGGTCTTTTTCGATAACGTCTACATGTATGGAAGGGTGGACGGTCCCATGACCGAAAACACCCCGTTCAACCCCTGCAGCAGGAAAGGAGAGGTGCGCGCAAAGATCGCGCAAACCCTTCTCGACGAGATCAAGGCCGGCGGGATCACCGCCATGATCGCGCGTGCCGCGGACTTCTACGGCCCGAACGCGCGCACAGGCGTCGCCAACATCCTCGTCTTCGACAAGTTCGCAAAGGGGGGCAAAGCCTCGGTGATGATCACCGATGCCCTGCCGCACTCCTACACCTATACGCCCGACGCCGCGAAGGCTCTCGTGACCTTGACCGGAGCCAGAGACTCGTGGAACACCACCTGGCACCTCCCGACGGCGCCGGAGCCCCCCACCGGGAAACAGTTCGTCGAGATGGCAGCCCGGGCGTTCGACGTCCCCCCGAGGTATTCCGTCCTCCGGCCGTGGATGCTGCGGATGGCGGGGCTCTTCGACTCGACCGTGCGTGAGCTCCCCGAAATGCTCTATCAGAACAGCTCCCCGTACCACTTCGACTCGACGAAGTTCCGCAAGGCCTTCGGGGTCGACGCGACGTCGTATGCGCGGGGTGTCGAACAGACCGCCGCATCGTACCGGTAGGGAAGACCCGTGGCGACCACATCGATCGTATCACCGGGAGGGTTCTTGATGAAACAGTTCGCCCTTATCCTGTTGCTCGCCACCGCCGGCGTCAGCGCGCAGACCGTGGACTCTCCGAACGGGTCCCTGCGTTTCAGCCTCTCCGTCGGGTCCGCGGCGACCGGTCCTGGCGGGCTTTCGTATGCCGTCACCTACCGCGAAAGACCGGTGGTCCTCCCTTCCCGCCTTGGGATCGTGACGGTGGATCTTCCCCACTGGACCTCGGGCTTCGCACTTGCGGGACATTCCCGGCGGTCGGTCGACGAGACCTGGAAGCCGGTCTACGGCGAACGAAGTTCTTGCCGGAACCGCTACAACGAGCTGACCGTCGACCTGATCCAGAACCGCGACACCGCCCGCACGCTGCAGATCATCGTCCGTGCCTACGACGAAGGGGTCGCGTTCTGCTACAGGTTTCCCGAACGGCTTTCCACCTCGGTCCTCCACATTCAGAACGAGCTGACCGAGTTCGCCTTCGAAGAGGGGACGATCGCCTACGTCACCCCGTTCGCGCAGGAGCTTTACCACGCGCGGCCCCTCAGGGACTGGAGCTACGACAGCCTCCCTTCCCCGCTCTATGCCGCGAAGACCCCCGGATACGAGAGCGAGCGGCCCCTGACGCTGAAACTTCCCCGGGGCCTCTATGCGGCGATCGGCGAGGCGCGGCTGGTCGACCACGCGCGAATGAAGTTCATCCTGTCGCCCGACCGCAAGAACACGATCGCCACAACGCAATTCGGGCCGGTCACCGAATCCTCGCCGTACACCACTCCATGGCGCTTCATCATGGTCGCGGAGACACCCGGAAGACTCATCGAGCAGAATGACCTTCTTCTCAACCTGAATCCCCCCTGTGAGATCGCCGATACTCGCTGGATAAAGCCGGGGAAGGTGATGCGGGAGGTCACCCTCTCCACCACCGGCGCGAAGGAGGTCGTGGACTTCTGCGCGAAGCACAACATCCAGTACATCGAGTTCGACGCCGGGTGGTACGGATACGAATACTCCAAGAGCTCCGACGCATCGAAGGTGGACGTGGACCCGCGCCGGAACCCGAAGAAGGACCTCGACCTGCAGGCCGCGATCTCGTATGCACGGTCGAAGAACGTCGGGGTGATCCTCTACGTGAACCACCGGGCCCTCGAGCGGCAGATCGACGAGATCCTTCCCCTGTACAGGTCGTGGGGAGTGGCCGGACTGAAATACGGGTTCGTGCATGTCGGGTCGCAGCACTGGACCAGCTGGCTCCACGAAGCGGTACGGAAGGCCGCCCGGTACGAGCTGATGGTGGACGTGCACGACGAATACCGCCCGACCGGTTTCAGCCGTACGTACCCGAACCTGATGACCCAGGAGGGGGTTCACGGGAACGAGTGCATGCCCGATGCCAACCACAATACCGTCCTCCCGTTCACCCGCTTCCTTGCCGGCGCCGCGGACTACACGATCTGCTACTACCACCAGACCGGCATCAAGAACATCACGCGGGGGATCAAGACGACCTCCGCCCATCAGCTTGCCCTCTCGGTCATCTACTACAGCCCCCTGCAGTTCGTCTTCTGGTACGACAAGCCTTCGGACTATCAGGGTGAGCCGGAGGTGGAATTCTTCGACCACCTCCCGACCGTCTGGGATACCACCTGCGTCGTGCTGGGGGAGATCGGACAGTACGTCGCCACGGCCAGGCGGAGCGGGAACAGCTGGTTCCTGGGGGCCATCACCAACAACGATCCAAGGACCCTGAACCTTCCCCTCGACTTCCTCGGGAATGGATCAGCATACGTCGCCACGCTGTATTCGGACGGCGGCAAGGCGGTTAGCACGCGAACGCACGTCGGCATCGAACGAGTACTTGTCAACTCGCAAACCGTCATCAAGGCCGGCCTACAACCCTCCGGCGGTTTGGCGATGGAGATCCGGCCGGCCGACGAGTCCGACCTGCGGTCATATCGGAGATATTCACCATGACGTCAAAAGAACGCATGATGTGTGCGTTGCGACGTGAGAAGCCCGACCGGCTTCCCGTCACCGTGCACCAGTGGCAGGGTTACCATCTCGACACCTACCTGGGCGGCGCCACGCCGCTCCAGGCATTTGAGCGTTTCGGTATGGACGCGGCGGTCCAGTATTTCGAGGATATGGGCCAGTTCTGGCTGGTCACCGCCGACTTCGCAAAGTTCTCCACGCCGAGAGTGGCGCGACGAGGTGACGGTCATCAGCGCCGATCCGGACAACAGGATCTATCACCACACGATCCGCACGCCCGAAGGGATCCTGACCTACAGGACCGCCGGCGACCGGAAGACCACCTGGATCACCGAGTACCTCGTAAAACGGGACGACGACATCGACCTGGTCAGGAAATACATGCCGGTCCCCTCGCTGGATCCGGCGCCGCTCGCCCGCGTCTACGACGAGGTGGGAGATCGGGGGATCGTGCGCGGGTTCGTGTGGGGCGACCAGGCCGGATGCTGGCAGCATGCGGCCTGCCTGATGGATATCTCCGACCTGATCCTCAAGACCGTGGACTCCCCCGGGTGGGTCCACGAGTTCCTCGGGATCCTGCTGGAGAAGAAACTGCAGTTCGTCGAGCGGATGAAGGGGGCAAAGTTCGACGTGGTGGAGACGGGAGGCGGGGCCGGATCTTCCACCGTGATCTCGCCGGAGATCCATCGCACGTTCTGCCTCCCGTACGACCGGAAGCTGCACGACGCCCTTCACGGACTCGGGTTCACCGTGAGCTATCACACCTGCGGCGGCACGCGCGGCATCGAAGAGCTGATCATCCAGAACGGCGCCGACGCCTCCGAGACGCTGGCCCCGGTAAGCATCGGCGGGAACCAGGAACCGTGGGAGATGAAGGAAAAGGTCGGCGGAAGGATCGCGTTGATCGGCGGGTTCGACCAGCATTCCGTCCTGACCCGTGGAACCCATAAGGAAATCGCCGACCAGGTGCAGCTCCTCTTCCGCACGGTGGGTGCCGACGGCGGGTACATCCTCTCCTGTGCCGATCACTTCTTCGACACGCCCGTCGAAAACATCGCGGCGTACGCGAACGCCGCACGCTCATGTATCATACTGACCCGGTCCGGTCTCCACTTCACGCTCACGGCCGCATTGCTTATCATGGCGGCCGGGATTTCCGCGCTCCAGGCGCAGGACCGTCGGGCGACGATCATTCTACGTGGCCCCGGCGGGCAACGACTCCTGGTCCGGTACCGCCCCCTCCCCCACACGCACCGACGGTCCGTTCGCCACGCTCTCACGGGCCCGAGACGCGGTCCGGCGAAGCCTCATCTCCGGGTCCCATCCCTCGGTCCTCGTCCGCGGAGGGTTGTACCGGATCGACTCCGGCCTCGTCCTGGATTCACTGGACTCCGGCACGGACGAGCACCCGGTCACCTGGAGCGTCTATCCCGGCGAGACCGTCCGGTTCATCGGAGGCCGCACCATCTCCGGCTTCATCAGGGTCTCGGACCCCTCCGTGGTGAAGCGGATACTTCCGGCATTCCGCGATTCCATCATGGTCGTCGATCTGCGTGGACAGGGGATACATGACTTCGGCACGCCGCCGAACCACATGAACCTCTTCTTCCGCGGGGCGCGGCAACAGCTCGCCCGGTACCCGAACCGCGGCTGGCTCTCCATCGCCGGCGTCCCGCTGATCGAGAATTCCATCCTGAACCAGGGCGACAAGAAGGTGATCAAGGAGGGACTGCCTGCGGGGCGACACAGCGGCATGTTCTCATACGACGGGGACCGCCCATCGCGATGGGCATCCCAGCGCGACATCTGGATGCACGGCTACTGGGTATGGGACTGGCGGGACGCCTATCAGAAGGTCGACCGGATCGACACCATCCTGCAGCTGGTCCATCCTGACCCCGCCGCACCACTGGTACGGCTACCAGAAGGGACAGCGGTACTGCTTTCTCAATGTGCTGGAGGAGCTGGATTCTCCGGGTGAATGGGCACTCGATTCGGCGAAGGGGCTCCTCTATTACTGGCCGCCTTCCTCACCCGGTCCGGAGGACGTGACGGTCTCGCTGCTGCAGGAGCCCATGGTTCTCCTGCGGGAGGTGTCGAATGTGGTCTTCCGCGGGTTCACCTTCGAGAGCTCCCGGGCCTGCGCGGTCAAGATCCGCGGCGGGCGGAACACCCTGGTCGCCGGGTGTATCGTGCGGAACATCGATAACGACACCTGCCTGGTCGTCGATGGGGGGACGAACAACGGCGTCCGGAGCTGCGACATCTCGGACGTCGGCTCCACCGGCATCCGGATCGTCGGCGGCGACAAGTCGACGCTGCAGCCGGCCGGGAACTTTGCCGTCAACAATCACATTACCCGGTACGGCCAGGTGAGCCATGCGTTCAACGGCGGGGTCTATCTGCCAGGGGGTCGGGAACATCGTCGCGCACAACCGGATCCACGACGCCCCATTTTCGGGGATCCAGTACTACGGGAACGACCACCGGATCGAGTTCAACGAGATCTACGATCTTGCCCACGAGGCGGGTGACGTGGGCGGGATCAACACCGGCGCGGACTACTCCGACATGGGCACGCTCATCCGCCAGAACTACATCCACGACATCCACGGTCCGGGCGAAGGCGGTTGCCGCGGGATCTACCTGGACCTTCCCGGCTCGAACACCACGATCAGCGGGAACATCATTGCCAACGTGGATATCGGCGTGTTCTTCAACAGCGGGCGGGACAACCTCGTCGAGAACAACCTGTTCGTGAACTGTCACCCGGCGATCAGTATCTACTCGGTGGCCGCACATGTCGTACTTTCACCCTGGCGGGGCGTGGAAGATCGTGGAGAAGCTCCTTGCGGTGAAGTACACTCAGCCCCCGTACAGCGTCCGCTATCCGCAGCTGCCGCGCTACCTCGACAGCACGGATCTCGGGATGCCGTACGGCAACGCCGTGGTGCAGAATGTAAGCCTCGGAGGGACTTTCCTGGATATCTCGGAGGGGATGGACTTCTCACACGTGAGGGTCGAGAAGAACGTCATCGGAGACAGTGTCCTCCTCGTTCTGACGAAGAAATGGACCCCTGACTACGACCCGTACCACATCGGGTATGCGGGGATCTTCACCGCGACAGACACCGCGATCGTGCGGGAGCTGGAGCGACGGGGGAACATTCTGGCGGATCCCGGCCTCACACAGACGGCCGGTGTTCCGCGGCCGCCCGATGCCTCTCCCGCATGGAAGGCCGGATTCCAGAGGATCCCGGTGGAGAACATCGGGTTGATCCGGGACGAGTACAGGGCCCGGATCGACCCATAAGGGGATCTCACGTGGCAGGAGCCAAACGCGGACCATCTACCGATCCCGCCACGGCAGGCGAATGCTTCAGCGCGGCATTGATCGCCAGAAACTCCCCGACGTTCTCCATCGTCAGCAGCCCCACCAGTTGTCCTCCATGGGTCACCGGCATTGTGTGGCAGTCGCACGTGCCGAGTCGAGCGAAAGCAGTTTCCAGCATCTCTGTAGCATCCGCCTCGGAGTAGCTCCGCTGCATCACGTTGCGCACCGGAGTCTCAGGGCCGGACCGGGTGAGCGCCACCAGCAGATCCGCGCGGGTGAGGATCCCTTCGATGCGCCCGTTGTTCACTACGGGGAAGTCCTGCTGCGCTCCTGCCAGGATCCGGTCCACGGCCCGCTGCAGCCGGTCGTCGGGACCGATCGTGTCAAAGGTCGTCATCATTGCCTGCCGCACGGGAATGCCGTAGAGTGACGAACGCATCTGCACGGAGCTTGCCTCCGCCGAGGCACCGATCCAGACGAACAGCGCCACGAAGATCAGGAGCGGGTTGCCGAAGAGCCCCACGATACCGAAGAGCAGGGCGAAGGCCTGTCCGGTGGAAGCCGCGATCTGCGTTGCCCGCGTGTACTCCATCCGCGAGGCCAGCAGCGCCCGGAGGACCCGCCCACCGTCCATCGGGAAGGCGGGGATCAGATTGAACCCCACGAGGAAGAGGTTCGCGACGAGTAGCCGCTCGACAAAGGACCCGCCGGTCACGGTCAGCTCATTCACCGGCTGGAAGGTGCTGGTGATCGCCAGCCACCCGAAAAGTACTGCGGCGATCACCACGTTCACCGCCGGTCCCGCCAGTGCAACCCAGAGCTCCTGCCGCGGCTTCTCGGGCAGGCGTTCCAGCCGGGCCACCCCGCCGATCGGATAGAGGATGATGTCATGCGTCCGGATGCCGTACCGGCGGGCGGTGAGGGCATGGCCCAGCTCATGCAGGACCACACAGGCAAAGATGGCGAGCACGAAGACGATGCCATCGATCGTCGCCGCCACATTCTGTCCCTGTAACCAGTGGGTCATCACCACCCAGGCGATGATCAGCAGGAATGTCGCATGGATGTAGATGTCGATCCCCGCGATCGTTGCCATTTTCCACGACCATCGGTTGCCCGCCGTGCGGGCGGGAGCATCGGTGTTCCGGCTGTTCATTGTCCCCATATCAAGATCGGTCGATGTTTTCGAATGTTCTTGAGATGAGTAACACCGGGAAACGACCGGGCAGTTCCATGACCGCGGGGTCCCGGCCTTATCGGTTCGGGCGATCTGCGGCTGAAGGAAGTCCGGCCGGCATGGAAGGCGGGTTTTCAGCCGTTCCAGCCGCAAAAGATCGGGCTCATCGTCGACGAATTTCGACGGTCGGTTGCACGGTGAGCAGGGTGATGCCGGGATTCCCTACAACGTCACGGTCACGCCAACCGCTGCATAGTGGAAGAGGGCGAAGTTGTACACTTCATCGTTATCAGCCCCTCCTTCGAGGATCCTGTAGCCCATCCTGAAGGTATAGGCCGGCGAGGGTGCATACGTTACCCCCGCCAGCAGGTCTTCCGCCCTCCCCTGGGGCGCAGCAAGCGCGTCACCGTCGAGGAGCAACCCGAAGCCTCCACCCATATGCCACAGCAGGCGCAGGTTGACCAGAGGGACAAACCCGACATTGGTCTTTGTGGAGGTCTGCCCACCGCCGGACATGCTGATCGCGGCGTCGCGGATCTTCCCGGTAAGGCCGAGACCGAATTCAACCTCCTCGTTCTTCACCAGATCGTACCGATAGGTCAGGCGATAGGAATTGAATTTGTAGGTGGCATTCACCGACGTTCCGGCCGGGAATGTCAGATCCTGGAACCGGACCGCGTTCGGCAGGACCCCGGAGGCCTCTGCCGTCAATGGTGCCACAAGGATCGAGATCGTGTGCCGGGACCCCGGGGAGTACAGGGCTCGAACTCTGACATACGGCGCGGTTTCCGTCTTCAGGTCGGTGGTGAACGAGATCGTTGTGCCGACGTCTCCGGGGATCCGGACGTCATTGTACCCTGGAAACACGGCACCTCCCTCCAGGTCAAAGGAAACCTGACCTCGGGCCGTTGTTGCGAGGAGCGATAGGAGAAGTCCGGCAAGCATAACGATAGCAGAATGGTTCTTCACGGTGGACCTCCGTTGTGTCGGTATGGATGTGCGTTGTTGTGTTGGTGCGCTCAGGGGGTAAAAAGGATCTTGATCGCCCTCCCGGTTCGGAGCATCTCGACCCCTTCCCCGTACCGTTCCAGCGGCAGCTGCGCAGTAACCAGAGGGGCCAACCGGAGTTTCCCTTCCGTGATCAAACGGTAGGCGGTCTCCGCGGCCGATCTCTTGTGGGCTCCATATCCCAGCAGAGCGAACCCACCCCACCACTGATCCGTCCCGAACCGGACCGGTGACCGCAGGACGCCGAAGATCGCCACGGTGTCACGGGTCATTCCCATGAGCCTCTCGATGGACACCGGCAGGCCGGTGGTGTCGAGAGCCGAATCGAAGACCCCCGCGCCCAAACGATCGTTGACCCATGCGTACGATCCAGGGTCCCGAACGTCGTCCGCGCCCAGATCAAGCGCGGCACGCCGCCGGTCGGGCAGAGGATCGAATCCGACCACCTCCTTCGCCCCGTGCGCCCGCGCAAGCTGGACGGCGATGAGTCCCGAAGGACCCAGACCGCTGATGGCGACCTTCTTTCCCGCCACCCCACCTCGTTCCAGAAGTTGATCGAAGGACCCCTGAACGCACATCGCCAGCTCGAGCGAGGCGATCTCCTCCGGTCTGAGGGCCGGATCCACCGGAAGCAGGTCTTCCGCCCTGATCGGGACATACTCTGCGTAACAACCCATTCTCCTGTTCCCCGGATCGCGCCAGGCGGCGACCCTCGTACCCGCATCGAAGCCGATCACCCCGTCTGAGACGGCAACGATCTCTCCCACGGCCTCATGACCCGGCTGCCCGGGGACGAGCGGGTATTGGAGGACCGTGCCAGGAAACATCGTTTCGCCCCGCATCATGTGAAGATCCCAGTGGGGGCAGGTCGTTATCGCCCGGACCTTCATCAAAACCTCTCCAGGCTCCAGTGGGGGATGTCCATGGTTTTCCAGACGGGCTTCCCCGGAACTTCGATATGCAAGACTTTGGTTTTCGTCGGTTGTGGTGCCATGGCTCTACCACTCCAGTATGACGCCAAGGGACCCTTTGGACTCGATCAGCCGCCACGCCTCGCCGGCACGGCTGACAGGGAAGCGATGCGTGATCAACGGGAGGGTCTCAAGCTGTCCGCCGGCAATGAGCCGGAGGGTGACGTCCATCCGGTCGCGTGTCCAGCCCGATACCAGGTCGATCGTATGCTCCCCGTAGCGGGCCGGCTGCAGGGAGAGTGCGTCATCCGGCCCATAGAAGCCGGCCGAGACGAGGTGTCCGTATCGGCGCATGAACGGGAGGACGGAATCGAAGAGCGGGATCCTCCCGACCGTGTCGACCGCCACCTGGAACCGATGCTCACCGAACGAGGAGCGGATATATTCTTGCCAGTCCTTGCGCTGAGTATTGACCGTATGCCGGAACGGTCGTCCGCCGAAGAGCGCCAGGCGTTCATCATGTTTACCGACCAGGACAACCTCCGCGCCGCGCCAGGCAAGGGTCTGCGCGGTCCACTGTCCCACCATTCCGTCTCCGAAGACCAGGGCAAGGTCTCCCGGTTCCAGCCGGGGCCGCGCACCGGCGTTGTACCCGACCTGCGTCAGGACCATCCCCGCGAACGAGAGCGGGTCCGCACCGGGCGGAAGTTTCCAGACCTCTGACGCCGGGCAGACCGACGGGGAGACATGTCCCGCATACCAGTGAAACATTCCGATCACCCTGCCGATCGTCGCGAACACCCTTTCGCCCACGGCAAAGCCGGTGACGTTCTCCCCGATCCATTCGACTGTACCGATCTTCTGGTAGCCTGCCACGACCGGGAAGGGAGGTTTGTCTCCCGTCCGGAACGGGGTATCGCCGTCCGACCGTTCCCCCCTCAGATACGATCCCTCCGTGCCGTTGCTGATCCATGAGTGCGTTACGCGAACCACCACATCATCCGGCCCGGGATCGGGGCTGAGCACATCTTCAACTGAAACGACTCCCGGCGCGGTGAAGACGACCGCTCTGGATCGCATGGGATCTCCCCGTGATCTGGGTGGAAGGGAGGGTGCTCGTTATGTAGGCAAAAACCCCAAGAATCGCAAAGGGCGTGGTTGAATGTATCACTCTTCCGTCTTACCATAGACACCATATCACACGCGAACGAGCGGTCAAACGTATATCCCGACGGAACCCCATGACTCAGCCTTCCCCCGAACCTTCACCCCGCACCGGACTTGCCCGCGAAATGGGCCTGCTCGGCCTCACCGCCACCGGCGTCTCGTCGATGGTCGGCGCCGGCATCAACGTCATCCCCTTCATGATCCAGCGGAACGTCCCGGGGATCGGCCCGAACGTTCTGCCGGCGTATCTCTTCGCGGCCGTGCCCGCCGTTCTGGCGGGACTCGCCTATGCCATCCTCGCCTCCGCCATGCCCCGCGCGGGCGGGAGCTACGTCTATGCGAGCCGCGGGCTGGATCCGTACCTGGGGTTCGTCGCCTCCTTCTCCCAGTGGTTCTCCCTCTGCGTGGCGATCGGCGTCGTGTCGTACGTATTGGTGCCGTTCCTGCGCGACATCGCCCTGGCCCTCGGCTGGAGCGGGGTCGGAGCGGCGCTTGAGGTCGGCGTGGTTCGGCTGGCCATTTCACTCGGGTTCCTCTGGACCGCGGTCGCGGTCAACATCCGCGGGGTCAAGCCGTACGAGCGGGTCATCATTCCGTTGATGTTCCTGACCTTCCTCCTGGGCGGTGTGGTGATCGTGGCCGGGTTCCTGTTCGACCATCAGGATTTTGCCGCGGCGGTCGGCGCGGCGGTCCCGGAGATCCAGGCCCCACCACTCGGCCCCTCTCTGCTCCTGCCGGCAGCGGCCCTGCTCTTCTCGTCCTTCATCGGGTTCGATTCCATCGCCCAGGCGGGTGGAGAGGCGAAGAACCCGGCAAGAAACCTCCCGCTGGCCATCGGCATCTCGGTCGTGTCGGTCGGCCTCTTCTATATGCTCTTCACCGCCGCGGTGTACCATGCGGTCCCCTGGCAGTACATCGCCGCTGAATCGGCCCACCGCGACCTGACCGCCCCGGGACTGCTGGGGGTTATGCTCCCGCCGTTCTGGACGGTGGTGATCGTCTCCGGGGCCGCGCTTGCGCTGGTCAAGGACCTGCCGGCGATGCTGCTGGCGGTCTCCAGGCTGATGTTCGCCTGGGCCGAGGATGGGATCGTTCCGAAAGGCGTTGCGCGCGTCCATACGCGATTCCACTCCCCGTGGGTCGCGATCCTCGCGAGCGGTTTCATGGCAAGCCTGGGCATCCTGGGGAGCCACCTTGCAGGGGACTTCTTTCTCGGCGTGGACATCCTCGTGACCTCCATGCTGGTGAACTTCCTCCTGATGAGCCTTTCCGTGCTGACCCTGCCGCGCAGGAATCCGGAGCTCGCCCGGCAGGTCACGGTGATCCCGAACCGGCGCTGGCAGGTTCCGCTCGCCGTTATCGGTGTGATCGTCCTGGCGGGATTCCTTGCGGTCCACACCTGGAAGGACCTTACCGCCCCCGCCGGGGCCTGGTACTTCCGTTCCACGCCGGTGTGGGCGATCGTGATGGCGCTCGCTTCCGTGATCTACGTCAGGGAGGTCCGCGCCCTGCGCCGGCAGGGGCGTCGACGTTGCCGCCCGATTCTCTTCACTTCCTCCGGAATGACCATGCCTGTGACCGTTGAACGAACGCTGTTGGGAGAGAACCTGTCGATCGCCCGCGCGCTGACCGGGCTCTGGCAGATCGCCGATCTGGAGCGAGGCGGACAGACGGTGGATGCCTCCGGAGCCGCGGCGTCGATGTCGAAATACGTCGGCGGCAGGCTTCACCACGTTCGACATGGCCGACCATTACGGTTCGGCAGAGCTGATCGCCGGACGTTACCGGAAGGACCACGGAGACGATCTCCAGGTCTGCACGAAGTGGGTCCCCACACCCGGTCCCGTGACGCGGGACGAGGTCCGCGCGGCGGTGGAGCGGGCAGTGGAGCGGACCGGCGGCAAGCCCATCGACCTGATGCAGTTCCACACCTGGAGCTATGCCGACCCATCGTGGCTCGACGCACTGTTCTACCTGCAGGAACTCCGCGGCGAGGGTTTGTTCACGACATCTGGGACTGACCAACTTCGACACCGCGCATCTCCGGATCGCCGTGGCGAGCGGGATCGACGTGGTCTCGAACCAGGTCTCCTTTTCGCTGCTCGACCAGCGGGCGGCCGGCGCCATGTCGGCCTACTGCCTCGAACACGGCATTCGTCTCCTCGCCTACGGAACGGTGGCCGGCGGATGGCTGACGGAGCGGTGGCTGGAAGCCGCGGAACCCGCCGAAGAGACCTACGGGACCTGGTCGCAGTGGAAGTACAGGAGGTTCCTGCGCGAAGCCGGCGGCTGGGCGGCGCTCCAGCGGCTGCTGCGAACTCTCTCGCACATCGCGCGGCGCCACAACGTCTCGATCGCGAACGTGGCCAGCCGCTACATCCTTGAGCAGCCCGCGGTCGCGGGGGTCATCATCGGTGCACGGCTCGGCATCAGCGAACACATCGCCGACAATCTCCGGCTCTTTTCGTTCGCACTCTCCGCCGCCGACACGCGGGGAGATCGCGGAGACGCCTTTCCACCCTGACGCCCATCCCCGGCGACACCGGCGACGAATACCGAAAGAAACCCTACCTGACCGCCTCCGGGGACCTGAGCCATCATCTCCAGTCGTTTCCCGCCCCGTACGAGGTCCGCAGGATGGAAGGCGGACGGACCCTCTGCCTGAGCGGCACGCCGTGGGAGTCGTTCGCCGGATACGCAAGGGCGGTACGGCAGGGAGACCATGTCTCCGTGTCGGGCACCACCGCGACGCACGGCGACCGTCTGATCGGAGGGAAAGACCCCGCGGCACAGACCCACTTCGTGATCGACAAGATCGAAGGGGCGCTCCGGTCGCTGGGGGCTTCGCTCGAAGACGTGGTGCGTACCCGGATCTTCGTCAGCGACATTCGTGTCTGGGAGCAGATCGCCCGCGCCCACGGCGAGCGGTTTGCCGGGATCCGTCCGGCGAATACGCTCGTGCAGGCCCGGCTCGTGGGGGACGAGTACCTGGTGGAGATCGAGGCGGAGGCGGAACTGCGCCGCGACCACACCGGCACACCATAGGAGACATTTCGCCGTGAACCCCTTCCAGGAGAACTTCTCCAACGCCAACCGTCCCCTCCAGATGGTCCACGTGATCGACGACTGGGCGGGGACGACCGAAGCGCAGATCCGTTCGAAGATCCGCCGCCTGATGGACGCCGGCCTCGGCGGCATCGTCGCAAACGTCAGCCTCAAGAACTACCTGCTCGACGAGGAGGCATGGAGGGTGCTGCAGCTCGGCGTTCGGATCGCGCACGAGGAAGGGCTGCGGGTCTGGATCTACGACGAGGAAGGCTACCCCAGCGGCGCGGCGGGCGGGCGCGTACTGGAGCAGGCGCCGTCGGCCGAGGCTCAGGGGTTGATCCGAACGGCGGACGAGACGGGAAAGATCCGCTACCAGGTGATCACACTCTATGAAGCCACCCACGCCACGGAAAACTTCTACAAGAAACGGCACTACATCAACATCCTCGACCCCCTGGCGACGAAGACCTTCCTCGACGTGACGCACGAGCGGTACGCGCGCGTGCTCGACCCGATCGACCGGTACGTCGAGGCGTTCTTCACCGATGAGCCCTCGCTGATCAACGCCTACGTGCCCAAAGACCGGGAGTATCCGAAGACCCTCCCCTGGCACCCCCGCGTCCCCGAGGAGTTCTTGCGGCGCAAGGGGTACGATCTCCTCCCCCACCGCGAGAGTCTGTTCCTGGAGACGGGGCCGATCGACCGGAAGATCCGCTGCGATTTCTACGAGGTGATCGCCGACCTCTGCGCGGAGACCTACTTCGGGGGACTCCAGGAGTGGTGCCGGGAACATCGTGTCGCGTCGAGCGGTCACCTGCTCGGCGAGGAGACCATGGTATGGCAGACCGACTTCGACGGCGATCCGTTCGCCTGCTACCGGAAGTTCGACATCCCCGGGATCGACATGATCCTCTCGGACCCGGAGAAGATCCTGGCGAAGGACTACTTCATGGTCCCGAAGGTCGCCGGCTCGGCCGCCAGGCTCCAGGGCTCGCGCCGCCTCATGTGTGAGATCAGCGACTTCTTCGGGATGATGGAGAAGAAGCACGCGACGATCGAGCAGATGCAGTGCACCGCCGGGATCCTCTACTCCTGCGGCGTGACGGACCTCTGTTCCTACTACACCCTCTCCTTCGCCCCCGACGCGGAGGTGAAGCCGATGGAGTTCCCGGTCGCGCAGTACAGGCGGTGGACCGAATTCGCAACGCGCCTCAACGCCCTGTTCGCCGGAGGCACCATCCGGACCCGCGTCGCCGTGCTCTACCCTCTGGTGTCGTTGTGGGCCCACTTCACGCCTTCAAACCGCTCGATGTACGAGCCGCATCCCAACGCGGACGTGCGCTTCCTCGATTCGGCGTTCACCGACCTCTGCCGCAGCCTGCTGCAGCAGCAGATCGATTTCGACATCGTGGACGAACGGAGTCTGTCATCGGCGAGGGTGGAGGGAAAGACGCTGGTGTCGGGCGACCGCCGCTACGAAGCATTGGTGCTCCCTCCCGCCGACACCGTACGTCTGGCGACGATGGAGACGATCACACGTTTTGCAGGGGCCGGCGGCGTCGTCCTTGCGCATCCGCTTCTTCCGAAGTACGCAGCGGAGGGACCGGAGTTTGACGCAACGATCCTTGCGGCGATCGGAAAGCTGCGCGCGACGGGGGCGCTGGGGGGATCGTCGCCGGGCAACGCTCCGATCGGCTATCTTCTTCGGTCCAGGATCTCCCCGGAGTGTGATCTCACTCCCTCATCGTCGCGCGTGCTCTGCACCGTGATCGACAAGGCCGAGGGGCAGGTCGTCCTCTTCGTGAACGTTTCCGCCGAACCGTACGACGGGATCTGCGCATTCCGCGCCGCGGGCAGACCCGTGCTGTACGATCCGGCGACCGGAGGGACACGAGTACGTTACACCCCGAACCGGTCACCGGCTCGCGAACAAGGGTCAAGTTGGCCCTTAAGCCGTTCGAGTCGGTGGCGGTGAGATTCCAATAACCTCCAAAAGTGGGCGATTTTCGCCAATTTCTCGGCACTTTCTGAGAGGCGGACTCTTTTCTGGGGAATTCCCTTGGAATTGACCCGCAATTTTCCGATGTTGTTACAGCAAATAACAGTACACCGCTCGTCCTGCTGATGCCCCGTACGGATCCTTCCGAGGTCGCACCGTCATCAGACCGATGAAGCTGGAGAAGACGGCGTACACCATGCCCGCCGGTTGAGGCGGGTCGCGATCTCTACACGAAAGGACACGTTCCATGGAAAAGGGAACTGTCAAGTGGTTCAATGCTTCAAAAGGATTCGGCTTCATCGCACGCAGCAGCGGTGAGGACGTTTTTGTTCACTTCAACGCCATCGTCGGTTCGGGCTACAAGACCTTGAACGACGGCGACACCGTCGAGTTCGAAGTGGAGAAGGGGCCGAAGGGCCTTGCGGCGGCGAACGTCACCGTGATCCAGTCGAACGCCAAGCAGTAAGGTGTTGATCTCATGCAAAACCCCGCCCACAAGGCGGGGTTTTGTGTTTTGTGGCGGTCGATACCGCTGTCCTGCCGCCGGCCGTGGCCGCACTCCTCAGCTCTTCAACGCGTGATACCCCGTCAGTTCCCGCTTTGCCTCGTCCCACAGATGTAGCCGAGCGCATCTGAAGCTGCCGAGAAGCGTCATGGGAGTGACCGCCTGCAGCGCAGGCGTGCTCCGATGGCAGCGTTCGAGAGCGTAGTTCGGGATCCGCTGCTGCACGTGATGGACGTGGTGAAACCCGATGCTCCCCGTGAACCACCGCAGGATCGACCGGCAGTCGATAGAACGAACTCCCCTCCATCGCCGCGCGGTTCCGGTCCCAGTCTTCGTGCCGGGCCCAGTAGACCCCCTTGAACTGGTGCTGGACATAGAACAGCCAGAGCCCCGCCCCCCCGGCGATCATCGTGATGGGGAGCTGGACCATGAAGTACGTCCCGAGCCCGATGGTCAGGCCCGCGACCACCACGATCGCCGCGATCGCGAGGTCGGTGATCACCACGCTCCGGCGCTCCGGTGTCCGGTCATCCTTGTGGAAGTACCGCTGACCGATCAGGAACACGATCGGCGGACCCAGCAGGAGGATGGCGAAGGGATTCCGGATGATCCGGTAGAGTATCCGTTTCCCGCGCGGCGCGGCGCGGTATTCTTCGACCGTCAGGGTCCAGATGTCCCCCACCCCCCGCCGATCGAGGTCTCCCACGGTCTCGTGATGCCTGGCGTGGGAGCGGCGCCACTGTTCGAACGGAGTGAATGTGAGAATTCCTGTTACGTATCCAAGGATCCTGTTCGCCTTCCGTGAAGCGAAGAACGACCCGTGGCAGCAATCGTGGAAGAGGATGAAGACCCGTACGTAGAAGGCGGCTGTCGGTACCGCCACAGCCAGGACCAGCCAGTAGGAGAAGCCCTCCCGCACCAGAACGATCATGAGGGCGTACAGGGCGAGATACGGAAGAAGCGTATCCAGGATCTGCAGGATCGCCCTTCTGCGATCTGGTCGCGCGTAGGTCTGCAGGGTTTCCTGGAGATCGGTAGGGTTCATGGCGCTGCCGGCAGGAGCCGTCTGATGTGGCGGATCTTTGCCTCCATTGTACGGACTCCCGGAAACAACGTCAATGGCGAAAGGAATATGGAATTTCTTCAATACTCACCAGAGCAAAGGATCGTCCACACAGCAATGCCCGAAAAGAGGACCGATTCCAGCTGTTCCGGGGACCATCCCACCGGCTCTCTTCTGGCACCCCCCTTGTAACCCATCTGGAGAGCGCGACCAGCCCCGGCCGGAGGCCAGGGGGCCTTTGGACCATTGTGAGGAGCGACATGATTACGCCGACCCGTACATACGCCGTCGCCATCATAGCCTTTGCCCTGTTCGCCGGATGCGCGAAGGATTCCGTCGTGGACCTCCCGCCGTCGGTCCCAGACCAGACGAACGGCCGCACGACCATCATCAATGACGAAGCCCGGCTGGCCGCCCGCATGACCATTACCAGCGACGACGTGCCGGTCATCCCCTCCGGCACCGCGAAGCTTTCCTCGGCGTTCGCGTTGAAGCAGATCGCCCAGATCGCCTCACCCGTCGTGAAGGGCAGACGCTCCAGGCCACCGCGGTGGTCCTGTCGAACAAGTTCGCCTACGTCAGCTACAACATGGCGGGATCCGACTATCTCGGCGCGATCGACGTCATCCAGCTGAAGAGTTACGCCAACCCGTCCTTGAGATCGGAGGCGACATTCACCGACACCGACGTGAGCTGCGTCTGTGCGAACGACAGCTACGTCTATCTCGCGACCGCCACGGGGAATCCCGAATCCGAATCGCCTTCGGTGGTCGAGGCCATCGGCATCTCCGGCAACAAGCTGGATCCTCTCGAAGACCCTCCGCAGGGTCCTCAGCAGCTACGTTGCCACTTCCGTGTCGACGTACAACGGCAGGGTCTATGTCACCACCGGGAACACCGGCGGGCTGTACACCCTTTCAGCCAGCGCGCTCGAGATCGAGTCGTTCGTGCGACTTGACGATGCGCGATGGGTGGACACCGACGGCAAATCCTTCGCCGTGGCACAGGGCACGCCCGGCAGGATCACCCTCTTCGACCAGGCGGCCAAGAGCGGCCTCGGCACATTCCCCTTTAAGGGGGCGGGCATCGCGGAATCGAAGTCCACCGTGCGGGTCATCGGGGGGAAGGCGTTGATCGCCGCGGGAGACGGCGGCGTGCAGGTGATGAACCTGGCGGACGGAACGATCCTCGGGTCGATGCCGCGGATGGTGGTGCCCGGGCTCGATCCCGGGAGGTCCGTGACCAACGCGGTGGACGGTGCGCGGCGGCACCTCTTCATCTCCAACGGAGAGGCTGGGGTGTATGTGGCCGAGTCTTCCGCCACCCTGGAAGACCTCACGGGGAGTTCACTCATTACCCTGACGATGCTCGGGAAGCTGCAGTTCGACAAGCTGCAGTCGGTCAATCACGTGGCGTTCGACGGTGAGTTCCTGGTGGTGGCGGCGGGACTGGGGGGAGTGAAGATCGTGGCGGTCAGCTACTGATCGCGGAGCAGAGAGCGGGGCAAACAGAAGGGCTCCGGGATATCCCCGGAGCCCTTGCATTACCCCAGCAGGAGTTACTTCTTGGCCTTTTCAGCGGCCATCTGGGCCGCGGTCCACGGCGGCACCACTCCCTGCATACGCGCATAGGCGATGGACTGCCCGAGATGTTCATGCGCATGCGAAAGACCCACCATCAGCACGCTGCGCACCGTCATCTTCTGTCCGAAGAAATCCACCGTGTTCTCCAGGCTCGCATCGGACATCGACCCGATGCCGCTCTTGAGAAATTCGAACGACTTCACGATCTGGTCGGCGACAACCTTTTTGTCCGTTGACATCGTTTCCCACTTCTTCTCGTCTGCCGGCGAGTTGATCACAATTCCTTCCGGAAGCGTCACGCCCGCGAACTTGCCGAACAGGTAATTTCCGAAGGCAATGTGCGAGTAGACCTCGATGCCCGAGCGCACTTCCTTGTTCGGACGCCACGTCAACTTCTTCTCCGGGATGGCGTTTTCGAGATCCAGGATCTGTTTCTGGACGTAGGAGAGCTGGCCGATCAGGTCAGCACGAAAGCCTTTCGTTTCCTCGCCAGGCCGGTCGTGAGAGAGGCCAGGAGCAGAAGACCAGATACGGCGGCAAAGAGAGAACGTTTCATACAGACCCTCCAGGTATGTGTGTGAAGCGGGTGGATCGTTGAACACTACTTTCGTAGAGCCTCTTCGAAGAGGTTCTTCATCGCCAGCCACGAGCGGTGGTCGGCGTTCTCGTTGTAGGCCGCGCCCTTGCTGTTGTCCGTACCGGCGCGTTTGTCCGTGAAGCTGTGCACAGCACCGCTGTACTGCACCAGCTGCCAGTCCACGCCTGCTGCACGCATCTCTTCCATACAGGCCGTCACATCCGCCTGCTTCACATAGGGATCGTCCGCCCCGTGCAGGATCAGCAGAACCTTTCCCTTGATATTCTTTGCATCCGAGCGACGTTCGGCGTAGCGAGCGAACCATGAAACGACACGACAGCCTTCACACGGAGCGCCGCTGCGCGCGAGTTCGAGGGAAGCTCCGCCGCCGAAGCAGTAGCCCATCACGCCGAGCTTCTCGGGGTCCACCATGGACTGACGGGCAAGCTCGTCCAGTCCCGCGCGCGCACGTGTGCGCAGGAGCTGGCGGTCCTGATCGTACTTCCCGGCCTCCGCAGAAGCCGACTTCGCGTCCTTCGGGCGGATCCCCTTCCCGTAGATGTCCGCCGCCAGAGCGACGTACCCGAGGGCCGCTGAGCTGTTCGGCCCGCATCTTCGTGTACTCCGACGCACCCAGCCAATCATGGATGACCAGCACGCCGGGACGCTTTCCGGTCAGCGAGGGATCATAGGACAGGTACCCCTTGGAGGAGCACATCCCCGGATCGGTACTCCACCACTTCGGTCTTCACCTGTGCGAACGCCGACGCGGCGGCCGCAAGCCCTGCGAGGATCAGTGGAACCACTTTCATCTGCGCTTCTCCTGGTGTGTGAATGAACGCTTCCGTCACTTCTTCCGTTCGCCCGCACGGTGATACTGCTGCGGCCACGAGAGCTAGGTTCGCCCAGCGCGCCCTGAGCCTTGAGCGCCCGGTCGGGTTCCCGCAGCATCTCCCGGGCGAGCAGGACGACGTCCGCTTTGCCGGACGCGATGATCTCTTTCTGCCTGTTCCGGCCCTGTGATGAATCCCACCGCTCCCGTCAGGATGTTCACCCGCGACCGGATCGTCGAGGCGAACGGGACCTGATAGCCGGGACCCAGTGGGATGGAAACGCCGGGGACGAGGCCCGCCGCTGGAAACGTCGATCAGATCGACTGCTGCTTCCTTCAACGCGGCGCTCAACGTCACCGACTGCTCGAGGTCCCACCCCTTCTTCTTTCCAGTCGGTCGCCGAAATACGTACGAAGAGGGCCGGGAGATAGGTCGGCATTTCGCCGCGGATGCGCCTCGCAACCTGCAGCGTCAGCCTCATCCGGTTCTCCAGTGTTCCGCCGTACACGTCGGCCCTGTGATTGGTCAGCGGCGAGAGGAACTGGTGGAGCAGGTAGCCGTGGGCGGCGTGCAGTTCCAAGCACCTTGAACCCCGCCCGGAGCGCCCGCCGCGCCGCGGCGGCGAATCCCTCCACAACGTCGTCGATCTCGGCAGATCATCAATGCGCGGGGAACATGGTCCTCCTCCGCAAACGGGATCGCGCTCGCGGAAACCGTTTCCCATGCCCCTGATCCTTCGAGGCTCTTTCCTCTGGCCCAGGGAGGGGTCGTGCTGGCTTTCCGGCCGGCATGCGCCAGCTGGATCCCCGGAACGGCCCCCAAACGCGAGAGGAACCGGGCGATCCGCGCGAGTGGTTCGATCTGCTCGTCGGACCAGAGTCCCAGGTCCCCCGGGGTGATCCTTCCCTGTGCGGTGACCGCAGTGGCCTCTGTGACCACGAGCCCGGCCCCGCCCGCGGCCCTGCTTCCGAGGTGGACAAGATGCCAGTCGTCCGCCATGCCGTTTTCGGCGCAATACTGACACATCGGGGGAAACGGCGATCCTGTTTCTGAGGGTGATACCGCGGATGGCGCGAGGGGACAACAGGGATGTGTCTTCACGGTAGTTTCTGCCATACACGACATGAACACAGAAACAGCTGAAAATGGTTCAGGGTGGATGACGATGCATTGACAACTTCATGCGGACGATCCTGACCTGCCTGGGATGCGCAATTCCCCCACCGATACGTCACAAGGGAGCGAGGAAATAGGTTTCATGAACAGTTCCGTTGTTTGACTCCTTTCCCCAAAAGTCGTATCAACCCTTACGTTCTTTCACATCGATGCCATCGCAGGGAGGGAATCATGGATTTTCGTCCGAGGCTGTTGGAGCATCCGTTCTATCAGGCGTGGACCAAAGGCGAGCTGTCGGTCGAGCAGCTCGCCCGCTATCACCAGGGCTACGCCCGGTTCATCGAACGGTTTCCCTTCCTCTGGCGAACGGTCATCGATACATTTCTTCCCGGATGCCGCCGGAGACGCGGTGGTCAGGGACGAGCAGGACCACATCGAACTCTGGAGACTCTGGGGCTCCGCCCGTTCCTCCGACCGGTGACGCACCCGGCATGGAAAAGACCATCGCCGCCTTCGACGCCATGCCGCCTTCCTGCCTGCTCGGGGCCATCCACGCATTCGAACTCCAGCAGCCCGAGGTCGCTGCCACCAAAAAGGACGGGCTGCTGCTGCCACTACGGTTTCCGCCCGGACCAGCTAACATACTTCGACGGAACCTCAACGAAGAGAAGCACATCGCCTACGGACCTCGGGCTCCAAAACGGTTCGTGGATCCCAAGGAGTTTTCCGAAGGGGTCCGGAGCGGAGCGGCGCTCGTGTACGAGTCGCTTGACGAATTCGTCCGGTAGTCACCGCGACGGCCCGGGACGGGCGCCAATGGTGCAAGTGTGGAGGGGACTCTCATGACAGCCAGCAGTGACGTTGGGGAGGGGGTCAGCCGGGCGACCGGCAAAGCAGATCGCGGTGGACTTTTCTCCACCTGGTCGTGGCGGGGCAGATCACGGAGGCGTACCGCAAATACGTGGACATGCAGGGGACCCATCATAGTCCGTTCTTCCGTGCGGGGTTCCCGGCATTGCAGGAGGCGATGGCCGCCGATCACACGAAGTTCCCGGGCAAGCGGATCACCGTCCGCAACGTGCTGGGCGACGGGCAGTTCGTGGCGGTGCCATTCCCGGCTTGACTTCGGTGAGGACGAACGGGACTACGCGACCGTCCACATTTTCCGTTTTCATGGCGACCGGATCGTGGAACTGTGGGATCTGGCGCAGGCCGTGCCGCCGGAGGCCCCACGCGAGGATGGGATGTTCTAAGGCTGCAGCATCAGGAAGACGGCCCGGATGATCCTCCTGCAGATTCGAGCGTGAATGACGGCGAGCTGCGCGAAGCCTTCCTTGATCACCTGCTCATGGACGCGCTGGCAATCCTCGGCGTCGACGAACCGCCGCGCTGGGGGGCGATGAGCGCGCAGCACGTGCTGGAACACCTCCGGTGGGCTATCGCCTGCTCCACCGGAACCCTTGAGGTTCCCTGCACCACCCCGCCGCACCTTCTGGAACAGGCCAAGCCCTTCCTGCACGACAACCGGCCGACACCGCACGAGTTCAAGAACCCACTCCTGGGAGATGATCCTCCACCGCTTCAGTACGCTGGCATCCAGGAGGCGGAGGACGGCGCACTGGGAGAGGGGAGATCGCATCGTTCGTCCGGAAATTGGCGCGATCACCCCGAGACCGTCCATACCCACCCGCTCTTCGGTCCCCTCGACATGGATGAATGGCAGAGGGTACACTTCAAGCACGGCTTTCACCACCTGATGCAATTCGGTCTGGTCGGCGATCCCGCACCCTGACCAGCGCCACGACCCTGCCCAGCGAGCCGCAACGAACCATGACCGCAACACCCCCAGATCGCATTCGTGAGCAGCTTCAACGGAATCTGTCCCCGGACAGAATCTCGGCGGATCCTGGCGACACTGATCCGCCTCCTCGGCGACTTCGACGTTGCCGAGGAGGGCTCTTCACGAAGCGTTCCGGGACCGCATTGGAAAAATGGCCGGCCGAGGGGATGCCCGCCAATCCCCACGCATGGCTCGTTTCCGCCGGACGCTTTCGCGCGATCGACGCACTGCGCCGGAACAGCAGGTTCGAATCCTTCGACGAGTCGCGCGTAGCTTCCGGACGATGGGGACCCCGGGGTGGACGCCGACGGGAGCATCGAGGACGACCGCCTCCGCCTGGTCTTCACCTGTTGTCATCCGGTGCTCAACTCCGACGCGCAGGTGGCACTGACCCTGCGCGAGGTGGGGTGTGGACTCGCCGCGGAAGAGATCGCCCGGGCGTTCCTGGTCCCCGCCGCCACCCTCGCACAACGCATCGTGCGGGCAAAGGCGAAGATCCGGGAGGAAGGCGTTCCGTATCAGGTGCCAGAACACCAGGATCTCCCTCCGCGCCTGGACGCCGTCCTGCGTGTCGTCTATCTCGTCTACAACGGAAGGCTACGCCGCCTCGTCGGGACCTTCGCTCACCCGTCACGATCTCTCGGAAGAAGCCATTCGCCTCGGGGCGACTACTTGTTGACTTGCTGACGGAACCGGAAGTGTTCGGCCTTCTGGGGCTGATGCTCCTTCAGGAATCGCGCCGCGCGGCCCGGGCACCTCGTCCGACGGAGAGATCGTGCTTCTCGAACAGCAGGACCGGTCTCTCTGGCGCCGTGACCTGATCGCCGAAGGGACGACACTCGTGGAGCGGGCGATGCGCTCGCAAGGTTTCGGATCCTATTCCATCCAGGCGGCAATCGCCTCGGTCCATGCGAAGGCGGTAACACCGGGGACGACAGACTGGGGACGGATCGTCGGGCTGTATGATCTGTTGCTGCGCCTGGAGCCCTCGCCCGTCGTTGAACTCAACCGCGCCGTTGCGGCCGCGATGCGCGACGGCCCGCAGGCCGGCCTGGAGATCATCGACACCCTGATCGACCGGGGTGCACTCGGCTCGTATCACCTCCTCCACTCAGCCCGGGCGGACCTCCTCCGGCGGCTGGGGAAGGCGGACGCTGCACGGGAATCCTACTCAAAGCCCTGGATCTGGCCCGTCTGGAACCGGAAAGGCGCTTCCTTGAACGAAGGCTTCGGGAACTCGGTTGAATCTATTTTCCGGGCAGGTGTCGATTCCATGCCCCGTCGTTCGACCATTGGAGAGGAGTATACTTCATCCATAGAGGAGGAACACCATGAGATACATGATCCTGGTCAAGGCCAACAAGGAATCCGAGGCAGGGACGATGCCCAAGGAGGACCGGATGGCGGAAATGGCCGCATATCACGAAGAGCTGGCGAAGGCGGTATACTGATCGAGGGCTCCGGTCTCCAGCCGAGTTCGAAGGGGTGGCGGATACAGTATAAGGAAGGAAGCCGAACGGTGGTCGACGGCCCATTCGCGGAAACCAAGGAACTGGTGGCCGGCTATACTCTCATAAGGGCGAAATCGCGGCAGGAGGCTCTCGAGTGGACGAAACGCTCCCCAACCCCGCGGTCCGGGGGTGGATACGGAGATCGAGGTGCGACAGTTGTTTGAACTCGAGGATTTTGAGCAGAACATCGCCATCGAACGGTTCCGGAAACTGGACGAGGAGCGAAAACCATGAAATACGTCTGCCTGGGATACTACAACGAAGCGGACTGGGAAGGCTCTGCCGAAGCCGAGCAAAACGCCTTCATAGACGCGTGCTTCGCCTATGACGACACACTCCGGAAGAACGGAAACTTCGCCGGAGGCGAGGCGCTGGATTCTCATCGAAATGCCGCAACCGTCCGATTCAAGGACGGCAAGGTGGTCGTGACGGACGGACCGTACGCGGAGACGAAGGAGCAGATCGGCGGGATCCTCATTCTGGAAGCGAGGGATCTGAACCACGCGATCCAGCTCATGTCGAAACACCCGGGGGTGCGGGGCGGACCGTTCGAGATCCGGCCGGTGGTCGACATGTCCGGGATGCTTGCCGAGAGTGAACGGAGGCGTTCCGGGAAATAGCCCGACGGCTCCTATCGCACGAGCATGAGTGCCCTTGTGATGGAACGTTGGCCCGACCGGAGGCGGCAGACATAGAAACCGCTCGCCAGTCCCCGGGCCTCCCAGCTGACGCGCAATTCCCCCGGCCCGCGATATCCATCATCCAGCACGGCCACTTCCCTGCCGAGAGGGTCATAGACCGCCAGGTGTACCCAGCCGGCACCTGACAGCTGAGCGCTGATCACCGTCGACGCATTGAACGGGTTGGGATATGACCCCAGGGTCATCCCTTCCTCGCCTGTCTCCTGGTGCTGCGCTTCGACCCCCGTGGTGCCGAACACCCGGTTCAGACGCTTCCAGATCTCCTCGTTGAGTGTGAACGGCACCATGGAGTTGTCCGGCGCGTCTCCCATCCTGATGAAGACCAGCTTCATGCTCGGAACCACATTGACGAACTGACCGTTCTTCCCGAGCGCCGCGATCATGTCGTTCGGAGCCGACGGATTCATCGATCCGGGGAAGACCAACTGCGTTTGCGGAAGCATGTACGACGACTTGCCGTTGAGCCACCAGAGGTACCCGTAAGAGTGGTTCAACTGCTGCGACGTCGTGGTCATCGCGCGGAAGTACGCCGTATCAGAAAGCACCGGCGTGGTATTCCAGACGCCGCGGTTCAGGATCAACAGGCCGAACCGAGCCATGCTCCTGCCGGTACTGGCGAAAACGTTGTTGTAGCCGGACTTGAAGAAGAGCCCGGTCATGCCGGTCTTCACGGCGATCCTTGTCTGAAAGAACTGGTTCAGTGTGACGCCGGTGGCCGAACGGACCACCGAATCCAGCAGCGTGTACGGCGCATTGTGATAGGCCCAGCGCCCCCCCGGATCGGCTTTGTAGACCAGACAACTCTTGTCCGTGCAATACGGGTCGCCGACGCCGTCGTCCAGCCCTGTGGTCATCGTCAGTTGATGACGGATCGTGATCTTCTCTTCGTTGGCAGGCGGCGTGGAGGTCCATCCTTTCCCCAGCCACTTCGACGTGGTGTCGGAGATCTTCAGCGATCCCTCCTGTTGCGCGATCCCCACGAGCACCGAGGTCAGGGTCTTTCCGGCAGAGGCCCAGTACCAGGCGCTGTCTCTGGTGAATGCCCCGAAGTACTGCTCGATCGCGATCCTGCCGTCCTTCAGAAGGACAAAGGCCCGAGTATTCTGGGAAGCAAGGTAGTCGCGAAGGGAGTCAATGTAGCGGTATTCCAGCCCAGGGAAACCGGGAAGACGGTCTCCCACGTCGATCCAACGGTCGGCGGGAAGTAGAGCTGAGCGGCCGCCTGCCCGCTCAACACCATGGACACGCTCAGGAAGAGCACGAGATCGATGCCGGGATGTCGGATCATGCCGTCGCCTCTGGGATCCTGGGCTGTGGAACGCTTCGACACTATGGTACGACCTCCGTGCCAGTTCCGCAACATTGCCGTATCGATCCTCGTACAATATGGTTAGCCCGTCCGGAACCCTAATTCTTCTGAACACTACCAAATCACTGGAGGTCCTATGGTAAGGATCTTCCCCTGATCCTTGTTCTGCTCTTTGTGGCCGGCTGCTCGAAAGGCCCCGGCGCATCGGGCATCGACGCGTCCATGATGGACCGGTCCGTCCCGGCCCAGAGAGACCTTTACCGCCACATGAACGGCACCTGGCTGCAGAAATTCGACATCCCGGCGGACAAGTCGAACTACGGCGCCTTCTCCAAGCTCGCGGACGATGCCGAGAAGAATCTCCGTTCGATCATCGACGAGGCGGCCCGGACCTCGCCCAAGGAGAATGGCTCCCCGGCCCAGAAGGTCGGCGACATGTACGCCAGCTTCATGGACAGCGCCCGGATCGAGCAGATCGGGCTCGACGCCATCCGCGCCGACCTCCAGGCGATCGCGGCCGTCAAGACCCCCGCGGAGCTGACCGACCTGGCGGGGAAACTCCGCGGGAAGGCCTGTTCGGCCCCTTCGTCCAATTCGTTGGCGCGGACGAAAAGAACTCCACGCAATATATCGTGAACGTCTACCAGTCCGGCCTGACCCTCCCCGACCGCGACTACTACCTGCGCGAGGACGAGAAGTTCCGGGAGTTCCGCTCCAAACTCGCGCGCCCACATCGAGAAGATGTTCACCCTTGCCGGCCTCCCCGATCCGTCAGCTTCCTCCGGCAGGGTCGTGAAGCTCGAAATGGCTCTGGCGAAGGCGCAGTGGTCCAAGGTGGAGAACCGGGACCGGGACAAGACCTACAACAAGATCGCCCTGGCCGGGATGGCCGCCGCGTACCCGGGCTTTAACTGGAAAGCCTATGCCGACGCGGCGGGGTTCGGCACGCAGACCGACGTGCGGGTCTATCAACCCACCTACCTCAAGGCCCTGGGCTCCCTGTTCACTTCGGCGCCGCTGGCCGACTGGAAGACCTACTACACCTGGCGCCTCCTCTCCGGCAGCGCCCCCTACCTGAGCGCCGCGTTCGTGCAGGAAGATTTCGCCTTCAGCGAAAAGACCATCCAGGGGATCCAGGAAATGCGCCCCCGGTGGAAACGCGGCGTGAGCGCGGTCGAAGATGCGATGGGTGAACAGGTCGGGAAGGTCTACGTCGAACGGCACTTCAAGCCCGAAGCCAAGGAACGGATGGTGCGCCTGGTCGCCAACCTCCGGACGCGTTCCGCGAACGGATCAACGGACTGGAATGGATGAGCGCCGAGACGAAGACCAAAGCGCTCGAGAAGCTGGCGAAGTTCGGAACGAAGATCGGATACCCCGACAAGTGGCGGGACTATTCCGCCCTCACCATCGTGGCGGGCGACCTGATCGGCAACGTCAGGCGGGCGAACGCATTCGAGTACAACCGCCAGATGCAGAAGCTCGGCAAGCCGATCGACCGGACGGAATGGCTCATGACGCCGCAGACGGTCAACGCCTACTATCTTCCCACGATGAACGAAGTGGTCTTCCCGGCCGCGATCCTTCAGCCTCCGTTCTTCAACCCCGAGGCGGACGACGCCGTGAATTATGGCGCCATCGGCGCAGTGATCGGGCACGAGATGACCCACGGCTTCGACGACCAGGGAAGGAAATCCGACGGGGACGGCAACCTGAACGACTGGTGGACCAAGAGTGACGGCGAGCAGTTCGACGCCGCGCCCAGGTGATGGTCGCGCAATACAATGCCTTTTCGCCGATCGACACGATGAAGGTGAACGGGCAGATGACGCTCGGCGAGAACATCGCCGACCTGGGCGGTCTGACGATCGCCATGCCGCGTACAAGCGGTCGCTCGACGGCAAGCAGGCCCCGGTCATCGATGGCTTCACCGGCGATCAGCGGTTCTTCCTCGGATGGGCGCAGGTGTGGGCGCGCAAGTACCGCGACGATGAGCTGAGGCGGCGACTCCTGGTGGACGTCCACTCTCCCTCGGAGTACCGGACCAACGGGATCGTGGCGAACATGCCGGAGTTCTATGCCGCGTTCGACGTCAAGCAGGGGGATCCCCTCTTCCGGCCGGAAACGGAACGGGTGAAGATCTGGTAGGAGGTACCGCTGCAGGAGCCCGGCCGATCCACCGACCGGGCTCCGAGCATCGATGGATCTTACTGTGCTGCTTGCATCGGCGGGATCGGATCATGGGTCTTGTTCTTGACCGGCGGCAGCGATCTCAGATACGCGAACATGGCCCTGAGGTCGTCGTCGGTCATCTGTCCGATGCTTTGCCACGGCATGGGTGGAAGGATGTCACGGGAAGAGCCCATGAACTTGCCCGTCCGTAACGTCTTGATGAACATCTCCTCCGGCCAGTCCCCGATCCCCGTCTGACGGTCCGGGGTGAGGTTGTACGCGAAGCTCACCCCCCAGGGACCCGCCCACGCAGTAAGGTGCTCATTGGTCACCGCCATCCACTTGCCGGGACCCAGGACTCCCTGCGGGATCTCGGCCAGCGGGGCATCGGCCGGGTGGCCCGAGAGGAGCCGCGTAGTATCGAAAGCCGGTCCCGCGGGCGTCATGATCTTCGGGGTGTGGCAATCATTGCAGCCCCCCACCATCACGAGGTACTTCCCGCGCTCCACTTGCGACTGCCCACCCTCCTGCTTCGCACAACCTCCAACAAGCCCCACTGTTGCTGCCACCAGAACGATGGGAATTCCCATGGACACGATCCGTCGCTTCATCGCAAACCTCCCTGATTGTGGTGGATTGGTGGAACAGAGTTGACCGGGCGAACGCGGTCCGCGCCGTCGAGGCGCAGGCCGCCAGGCCCGGGTGGATCGATATCCGTCAGACAGAGGGTCTCGTCGAAAGAAGCCGGGGATCTTTGAAACCGAAGCGCGCCATGTGACGCTTGGCGCAAGAAGGGTTCGGAGGACGCTGGACGTGCCGCTGCGTCTCCTGCCGCGAGAGGATGCGATGGGGATGGCCGATGGGGGATAGCAGGACTCGGAACACATCGGCATGTCAAAAGAACGGGACTGCCCACAACACGTCCATAGTATCTGGTCGGGGGATCAGAGTCAAGACCCCTGTGATTACCGGCTTCCCGGTCCGGCCCCCTGGATTGACAATGGGCCACCGAGTGGGTAGATTCTTGCTGCAGCGAGGCTCGCGCACTGACGCCGGGAAGGCCATCAAACGAGGAGGAGCGGTGCATGTTCGTTGCTTATGATCCCACCGGGGTGATCCACCGCTGCCCCGCTCGCGCCACACGGACCGTCTGGCCGGTCGTAGCGCTGCTCCTTCTGGTCGCACCCGCGCTCTATCCCCAGGTCACCACCGACCTGACGATCACGATGTCCGACGGTGTCCTGCTGGAGGCCACCATTTCCACCCCCGCAGGCGCGGTCCCCCCGACAGGCTTTCCAGGGATCGTCTTCATCCACGGCTACGGCGGCAACAAGACCGACTACGCGAATGTCGCCCAGTACCTGACAGCCCAGGGATATGCCTCCCTCCTGTACAGCGTGCGGGGACAGGGAAATTCCGGCGGCCTTTCCACGACCATGGGGGAACGGGAACGCCTGGACCTGCAGGCGGTGATCCGGTTCTTCCGCTCCTTTGCCGGCATCGATTCCGCACGGATCGGCGTCGCCGGCGGCTCGCAGGGAGGCATCCATGCCTGGATGGCGGCGGCGTACAACATGCCGGGCGTCATCGCGGTCGCTACCCTGGTGGCACCGCCGTCGTTCGCCCTCGACCTGATCCCGTCCAACTGCTTCAAACAACAACTCTGGGCCGAACTCTCCCTCTCCACGGTCCGCTACGACCCGCAACGGGAATTGCTCAAGGACTTCATCGTCGCCGGACAATACGACAGCGTCCGTGCCATCGTCTCCGCGAGGGATCTCGAGCGCCTCCTCGACAGCGTCCGGGTGCCGGTCATGCAGCTGCTGGGCTGGGCCGACGTGATCTTTCCGGTCAACGGCGCCATCCGGACACTCCAGCGGCTTTCGTCGCGCGGCGTGCCCATCCGGTCGTACTTCGGCACGAACGGCCACGGGGAACCGCTGAACCTCAACGAGACCTTTTTCATGCTCGCGTACATGACCTCCTGGTTCGATCACTGGTTCAAGGGGACACCGCTGGAGCGCGCAGAGGAGCCCTTCGTCGTCTTCGCCGACAACCGGCCGGGATGGCCGCATCGTGAGACTGTGGGCTGGCCACCGCAACCGGCAGGCGGCGTTCGACTCTTCCTTTCGGGAACGGCGATAAGGTCGACACCACCCGTCACCAGCACTGAAACACCGTTCTCCCTCACGTATGATCCCGCCTATACCCCCGCGCAGGGATGGGCCGATGGATACCAGGGAACAGCGTTCCTGAAGGCGTTCCGGGCAGCACCGGCCCGGTTCCTCTCGGCCCCGCTCGCGGACACGCTCGACATCACGGGCATCCCGCGTGTCACGCTTGTGACACGTTCGCCGGCCACACAGTATCAGGCGAACGTACGACTTTTCGACGTGATCCCGGCCGACACCGGACTGGTCTGGACCGTGATCACCCACGGTGCGAATGGCGTCATCACCCCGTACCCCGGTTCCGCCTCCACACGGGTGATCGACTGCGAGGCACTTTCCCATCACGTCAGCCCCGGACATCGGATCGGACTGGAGGTAACGTCGCTCGACCTCTACGACTCACAGCGCGCCCATATCATCCCCTATTTCGCTGGAACCTCTGCCACCGTGGTAAACACTCCGGATCTTTACGCGACGCTGGACCTCCCCCTGATCGGGAGCGCCACGTTCACCTCGGTGACGGCGAGCGCGACGGATCTCCCCGGCGAGTTCATGCTGCATCAGAACTACCCGAACCCGTTCAATCCCACGACCACGATCGAATATGCCGTCGCACAGGCCCGCGGCCAGGGGGCCGGGACCGGCCGCGTCAGACTCGTCGTGTACGACCTCCTGGGCCGCGAGGTGGCGACGCTGGTCGACGAAGTGCAACCCGCCGGAAACTACGCGGTCACGTTCGACGCGGGGGGGCTGGCATCGGGGACGTATGTCTACCGGCTGTCGGCCGCGGGAAGATCCATGACGAAGCGAATGGTCGTGGTCCGGTAGTGATCGGAAGGCCGGGGGCCGAACCCTTGGCCCCCGGTCCTGTCGGTCTCCGCATTGCTTCTCCAGCTCCCCTCGCGTACATTGTGTCTCATTCCTTCCCAACGGAGAACCGCTGATGCGCACCATTCCGTGCTCCTTCGCAGCCGTACTGTGCATATTCGTTGCGCAGCTTTCGTACGCCCAGCCTGCCGGCATCCCGACGCCGTCGGAACACCTGGGCTTCACCGTGGGAGCCGACAGGACACTTGCCGACTACCGGCAGATCTCCTCGTACTTCAAGAAGCTGGCAGAGCTGTCGCCGCGGGTGGATCTGGAGATCCTCGGCCCCACCACGCTGGGGAACGAGATGCTGATGGCGGTCATCTCCTCGGAGCAGAACCTCCGGGACAAGGAAAAATACAGGGCGATCGCCCGCGGACTCGCCGATCCCCGCGGCCGAACGCCGCAGGAGATCGCCTCCATGGTGAGCGAAGGGAAGGTGATCCTGCTGGTCACCTGCAGTATCCACGCCTCGGAGATCGGCGCATCGCAGATGGCCATGGAATGGGCGCATGCCCTCGCGACCGCCCGGGACCCTGAGACGCTCCGCCGGCTGGAGAACGTCATCCTGCTGCTCGCCCCCTCCATCAATCCCGACGGGAACATCATGGAGGTCGAGTGGTACAGAAAATGGCTGGGCACGCCGTACGAAGGCGGACGCCTCCCGTGGTTGTACCATCACTACACCGGGCACGACGACAACCGCGATTGGTTCATGCTGACCCAGAAGGAGACCAGGGCGTTGAACCGCGCGGCCTACCACGAGTGGTTCCCCCAGGTCTGGCTCGACGAGCACCAGATGGGGGCGACCGGCCCGCGACTGTTCGTGCCGCCCTACAACAACCCGGTGGCGCCGAATGTCCACCCGCTGATCTGGCGGTCGGTCGACGTCATCGGCACCATGATGTCCCTCCGCCTGGAGCAGGCCGGCAAGAGCGGCGTGGCGTATGGCTACCTGTTCGATGCCTACTGGCCGGGCGGCACGAAGAACACCGCATGGTGGAAGAACGTGGTCGGCCTCCTGACGGAGATGGCCTCCGTCCGCATCGCCACCCCGATCGACGTGAGCCCGACGGAGCTCTCCGGCGGCGCCAAGGGGCTGACCGAATACCAGCCACAGGTCAACTTCCCCAATCCGTGGCCGGGAGGAACATGGCGTCTGCGCGACATCATGGACTATGAACGGATCGCCTCGGATGCGCTGCTGGAAGCCTGCGCGTCGCACCGGGAGGATTTTCTGCGCAACATCGCCCTGATGGCCCTCAACGGCGTCGCCCTCGGCGATACGGCGGTCTACTGGCAGATCCCCCTCGAGCAACGGGACCCGGCCACGGCGGCCCGGCTCGCGCACATCCTGCGCGACAACGGGGCGGACGTCCGATTCTCCCCTCGAACCGGAGCGTTCTACCTCCCCACCGCGCAGCCCTACGCCCGGTTCGTCAACGAGTTCCTCGGCACGCAGAAGTATCCCGAGGTCAAGCCGACACCAGGGGCGCCGATCCTGGAACCCTACGACATGACCGCCTGGTCGCTGCCGTTGATGATGGATGTCACGGTGTCAAAGGTGCGCCTCTCCCCCGCGCTCGCCGGGGAACTGCGTCCGGCCCTCGAATCCGACGGACCGGCCCCCGAGGCCTCGGCAGGGACCGCCTACCTCGCCGTGCCGCGCAGCTCCAACAACGCCGCGCGGGCGATCAACCTCCTCGCGGAACGAAAGATCGCCGTGCGCATCGCCGATGCGGCGTTCATGGCCGACGGTCCATCCATGGATCCGGGCGCGATCGTGGTAGAAAACTCGGCGGCGACACGGGAGCTCCTGAAGACCCTTGGGGTCCGCGCCTACGGCCTCGGCACCCTTCCTCCCGCCACCAGCCTCCGTATCCCGCGAACCGGGATGTACAAGCCCTATCTGGCATCGATGGACGAAGGGTGGACCCGGTGGATCCTGGAAGAGTACCACTTCCCGCTGAAGAACATCGAGAACAAGGGGATGAAGGCGGGGAAGTTCGACAAGGAATACGACGTGATCATCCTCCCGGACATCGGCCGCGAGGTGATCGTGGACGGCAAACGGAAACGCAACGAAGGTGAGATGAAATACGTCGTGGACCTCCCCCCCGACTACACCGGAGGGATCGGGAAAGAAGGGGTGAAGAACCTCAAGGAATTCGTCGAACAGGGAGGAACGTTGATCACCCTGGGATCCTCTGCGGACCTGGTGATGGAGGAGTTCAACGTGCCGGTGAGCAACGCCCTCGCCAGAGCGGGAGACAGCTTTGAATGTCCCGGCTCGATCCTGCGCTTGTCGGTCGACCCGTCCCATCCTGTAGGCTACGGCATGCCATCGTCGGTCCCCGCGTTCGTGAACGAGCCGATCGCGTTCAATACCGCCATCCCCGGCGCGGAGATGACCCGCAGGGTCCTGGCCTGGTACCCCGACGACACGGACGGGATGGTCCTCTCCGGGTGGATCAAGGGGGCCGAGCGGCTGAAAAGGAAGGCGGCGGCGGTGGCGCTGACCTACGGCAAGGGGAAGATCGTGATGTTCGGCTTCCGCGTGCAGCACCGGGCGCAGACCGAAGGGACGTTCAAGCTGCTCTTCAACGCGATCTACTGGGGGGCGAAGCAGTAGCAGGCTTGCCGGGTATCTCGATGCCTCCGTGACCGATCAATGCTTGACGATCAGAGGAAGGTCAAGCCACGCCAGCCCCACGTCACGCCGCATGTGGCTCGCCGCTCCCGGCGGAATGCCTTCGCCTGCGTGGCCGTCGTAGAACAGGGCGAGACGCTCACCGAAGCGGACGACCGACGGGAGGCCGATGATCTCCTTCGACCAGCTGCAGTTCTCGCCGTCGAGGACGATCGCCTTGTTGGCCGGATCCCACCGTTCGGGATCGTTCGTCCAGTAGACCCAGACCGCGTCGGTATACTCCAGTCCGTCCCTGACACCCACGTGGTTCGTAAAAAGGAACCAGGTGCCGCTCGTCTCCTGATAATAGATGGAGCTGTTCTCCACCTGTTCTCCGGGGGGCAGGATGGGCCGTTCACCGATCTGCCACCGTCCGTTCAGATCGCGGGTCCGGGCAATGCCGATCGTCCGGAGGATGGGACGGTCCGTCGAGGCGCTAAAGAACATCAGGTATTCTCTCCTCCACCTCAGGATGTACCCCGGGCTGGCCGTGACGCTGTAGTACGTTCCGGGACGGGGGGCGAACGGAACAATGTCGTACCGTTTGGTCCACGGTCCGGCGGGGCCCGACCCTTCCGCCTTCATCGTGAGATACGGGAAGGCCGGTATCAGGTCCGGGGCTGGCGAGGTGTTGGGGGTGCCGAGATAAAACATGTGCCAGGCGTCCCCCTCCTGGAATGTGAGCCCGTACGACGCCGAGGCGGCATCCCTTTCTCCCTGCTGTCCGAGCTCCAGCACGGGACCCTTCGTGATCCAGTGGAGCGCGTCCGCGCTGACCGCCAGACAGGCAAGCCACCCCTTCCGCCCCGCCCCGTCGTAGTGCATGTAGAGGGTGTCCCGGTGCTTCCATACCCAGACGTCCCGCGCCCCATAGACGTCACATCCGTCGGGGCGTTCCCCGTGCCGCAGAACGACGCCGTGATCCTTCGCATCGAGCCTGAAGCGCGCCGCGGGGCGGCCGTCCGCGTACACCCGGGGGTGCGCCACCGGAACAATGCTCGTACCTCGCGTCTGACCGACCTGGCTTGTGCCCTGCGGAGCATCGACCTGCGAGTGGCATCGGGAGCCGAAGACCAGCAGACATGCCGTCAGGGCGATCCCTGCAGCCGTGCCGCGACGTCGTCGAAAGGTGCCGTTAAGACTCACCGACCCGCCTCCGGGGCACGGTACGGATAGACGAATTCGTAGGACCCCGACCCGGCCTCATAGACCCCCGGACCGACAGCTTTGAGGTCTTTCTGCCGGTCGGCCGGCACGCCGGACTCCTTCACCTCGCCCGCAACGCCGGGCAGATGGATCGTCGCCCGCACGTTCGCCGGGACGACCACGTTCATGGTCATCGACCCGCCGGCGATCTTCCACGATGAGCTCACCTGTCCGGCCACCGAGCGGTACCCGACCCGGGCCCAGGTGAGGGTGCCTCCCGGCTGGGGGGCGATCACCAGTCTCCGGTAGCCCGGGCCTTCGCTCCGGATCCCGCCGATGTTCTCGACCATCCACTGGTAGACCGCTCCGAAGGCATAGTGGGCGAACGAGTTCATTCCCGGATCCTGGAATCCCTTCTCGGGCGTCCACCCGTCCCAGCGCTCCCAGATGCTGGTGGCCCCGTGGCGGATCGTGAACCCCCACGACGGGAAGGTGTCGTTCTGCAGGAGCCGGTAGGCGACGTCGTTCCGGCCGATCATCGATAACACCAGCATCAGGTCCTTGGTCCCGACGAACCCGGTGGAAAGTCTCCAGCCGCGGGATTCGATGTCGGCCACCAGATGCTGCGCCGCTCGCTTCGCGGCATCTCCCTCCACCAGTCCGGACGCCAGTGCCAGCACGTACGCCGTCTGCGTATTCCCCTTGACCTTGCCGTCCTGGCTCACGTACGCTTTCACAAACGCGGCCCTGATCTTCTCGAACAGCCGGTGGTATCGCTCGGCATCCTCCCGCTTCCCGAGCACCTCCGCCGCGCGAGAGACCAGGTCGGCGCATCGGGCGAAGTAGCTGATGAAGATGACGTCGTGCGGCGTCTCGGCCTGAATATTCAACCAATCGCCGAAACAGTGGAACTTCGCCGGCGGCAGCAGGTCGGGGGTGGATCGGCTCCTGCAGAATTCCACGAACTTCGCCATCGCGGCGTAGTGCCGTTCGAGGATCTCCCGGTCGCCATAGACCTCGTACACCGTCCACGGACAGATCACCCCCGCATCCGCCCACGCGGGCCCGCCGTCGTCACCGGCCACTTTGAGCGGCGCGACCATGGGGAACTGACCATCGGAGCGCTGCGCGTCGGTCAGGTCCACGATCCATTTGTGGAAGAAGGCCTGAACGTCGGTGTTCAGACACGCGGAGCGGATGTAGGCCTGGGCGTCGCCGGTCCAGCCCAGGCGCTCGTCGCGCTGGGGGCAATCGGTCGGCACGTCGATGAAGTTCGCGCGCTGCGTCCAGAGGATGTTGCTGTGCAGCTGGTTCACCATGGGATCGGAACACTCGAAGGCGCCAACGGGCTCGGTCGCGCTGCTCAGCGGGATGCCGGTGATCGTGCCGGAGGTGGGCTCTTCCGCAAGGCCGCTGACCTCCACGTACTGGAATCCGTGGAACGTGAACCTCGGCTCCCAGCTCTCCTCTCCTCCTCCCTTGCAGACGTAGGTGTCGATCGCCCGCGCGCTCCGGAGATTCAGCGTATAGAGCGACCCATCGGGGCTCAGCCGTTCGGCGAACCGGATCGTGATCCTGGTCCCTGCCGGTCCCCTGGTCCGCAGACGTACCACGCCGGCGAAATTCTGTCCCAGGTCGAAGATCCACCCCGAACCGCGTTTCATCGGTTTCGGGGTCAGTTCCGCGAACGATCGGACCGGGGGTCCGGGATGGGCCTGGAGCAGCGGCTTCAGGTCGGTCCCGACGTCCACGGGGTCTCCCGCCGCCACCGGCGGAAAATTCCGGTCTGCCAGTCGTGCATCATACGATTCCCCCATCAGGAAGTCGGCCTCGCGCGTCGCGCCCGTCCAGGCTTTCCATCCGGGTCCGGTCGCCACCTCTTCCGTTGCACCGTCCGCGTATTCTACGTGCAACTGCATCCGGAGTCTGGTCCTGGCTCCATAGTGGTCCCGCTGAAGGCCCCACCCGACATGCCCGCTGAACCAGCCGTCGGCCAGCACCGCCCCGACCATATTGTTGCCGTTGTGCAGCATCGCCGTGACATCATAGGTGCGGTAGTAGACCCGTTTCGCATAGTCCGTCCATCCCGGGGTGAACCGGTCGTCGCTGACCCGTTTGCCGTTGAGATAGACGTCGCACAACCCCAGCGCGGCGGCATAGAGGACAGCCCGCCGGATCGGCTTCGTCACGCTGCACCGTCGTTCCCAGGTGACGGGGCGGCGGGAGGACGAGCATGCTGCCATCCAGCACGCCCCATGGCGGAATGCCGATCGGCCCGAGCACGCCGGCCGGCGTCCCCTCTCCGGACGAGGGACCGTTCGTTTTCCAGTCCGTCGGCGGAGCACCAGAGGTGAGCCATGAGCCGTCGCTGACGCAGGTCTCCACCGTGCCATCCGCATAGGTCAGCCGCAGCCAGACCAGGAGTCCGGCGGGTCCGGTGGCCAGGTTCTCCGCTTCAACGTAGAACACGTTCTTCCCCCGAACCATCAGCGGCGCCACATCCGTCCGCGCCGGCGTCTTCCAGGCGGCCGCCGTGGGAGATGAGGCCACGGCGGGTTTGCCGTTGACGAACAGGGCGAACCCATCGTCGGCGGTCACGGCAAGCTCCCCAGAAGTTACCGGCTCCGCGCACTCGATCGTTCTGACGAAATACCGCTTCCCCGCCGGCGCCTTGAGCGCGGGGTCCTCCGCATGCCAGATCCAGTGAGCACCGGCAAAGGCGGCGGGTTTCTCATTCGCCCGGGGCGCATCCCAGCCGATCCATTCGCCGCGCCACTCGGCGGGCGAGAGGATCCCCATGGACCAGTGCGACACCGCACTCCACGGACCGGGATCGCCATTCTCCCACGCCATGACCTTCCAGTAGCAGAGCTGATGGGACGCCAGCGGACGCCCTTCGTACAGGATCGACGTCGTCCGGTCGCCGGGGATCTTCCCGCTGTCCCACAGGTCCCCTGAATCCGCCGCAAGCAGTGTCGGGCTGCTGGAGACCAGGATCCGATAGGCTGTTTGCGACGAACCCCGGACGGACGATTCGAGCACCCAGCCCAGATGCGGCCGGGGGGTATCGATCCCCAGGGGATCGGTCCTGAATTCACATGTAAGGCGAGTGACCATTGAAGTTCCCGTTAAAGTTGCGGCAAGGACCAGAGCGGCCAGGAATGGGATCCGGGCGAGTAGCGACATGGTGACCTCCAGATCAGGACGAACTGCGCCGGTCCATCACCCGCGGAAGGTCGCCGGCGAACCAGAGGAACAACCCCAGGGTCATCAACTGCTGCGATAACCCCAGGTCGATCGTGTGCGCGAAGAAGAGTATCGGCGGAACAATGGTGAGGATCAAACCGCACCCCGCCAGCACGAACAAGGATCTCTTCATGAGGTCACCGGATCGGAGGAAGAACGTTTCTGAACCATGGCGCTCAGCAGGAGGTAGAGAACTCCGGCGGTCAACCAGCCGGGGAGAGCGAGGAAATAGATCTGCACGCCGGCGAAGCGGTTCAGCAGCGCGCAGACGACCAGGGCGACGAGCCAGGCGGCCCCGGCGGCAACGTTGAATGTGCTCCCGGTTCGTTCGGCGAAGTCCCGGGTCAGCCCGAGCTTCCCGAACAGGTAGAACTCCGCGGCGATCACCGCCCCCATGGGCATCAGGATGGTTCCGTAGAAGCCGACGAAGTCGAGCAATTTCATGGCCAGCGCCGGAAAGACCGCAGCCGATCGTCGCGATCGTCCCGGCGATCAGCGTGACCTTGAACCTGGAGGTCGATGGGAAGATCGCCTGAAAGGCCAGCCCCGCCCTGTAGATCGTCGGGTTCGCCGTGGTCCATCCGGCGAGGATGACGCACAGCAGCCCCGAGAGGCCTACGGCGCCGTAGGCCATCGGTCCGGGAGCAACCGTCGTATTGACTGGGTCACGGGCGAGCTGGACGGCGTAGAGCAGCGACGCGCAGATCCATGCGAGGTAGTGCCCCACGAACATCCCCGCCCCCGATGCGAACCCATGGGTCCATCGCCGCGCGTACCGGAGGATCGACAGGTCGGCCATTCCCAGGTGCATCGCGGCGTTGCAGAACCAGGCGAAGAAGACCACGTGCCAGAACGTGAACTTCGTCTGCCCGGGCAGCGGATCCCCGCCCTTCCAGATCCGCTCCTGTGCCACCGTCCAGAATTCCGACAACGACGTGACGTCCAGCTGCCGCAGGGCGACGAACCCGCACGCCAGGAAGACCAGGAACATCCAGGGAACGGAGGTCGTCGCAACGCGCGCCATGGCGTCATACCCCCTGGCGGCCACAAACGAGAACACGGCACCGATGGCGAACACCATCACCACCCACCCCAGACTCGTGGGAAGCCAGTCCCCCAGCGCCGGCATCGGCATGGAGAACGGCACGCCCACCGCCGTGGCGGAAACGGAGATCATCGCCCCGGCGAGAAAACAGAAGAGGACGCCGTTCGCGAGATTGTAGAGGATGACCAGGCGTGTCCCGCAGATCTTCTCCAGAGCCCGGTAGAGCGTTAGCCGCAAGCCCGTGGCAATGGGCGCGCACACGAAGGCCCAGCTCAGCACGGCGAGGAGATTGCCCACCAGCAGGCCGACCAGCAGGTCGAAGGCGCTGACCCCCGCGGCGATGAACAGAGGGCCGATCATGAACTCGGTGCCGGCGACATGCTCGCCGGCGTACATGTTGATGAAGCTGCGGAGACTCTTCAGGTGTTCCGGAGGGACCGCTTCCCGTTCGAACTCGGTCGTGGGGGCTGTCATCGCATCTCGCAGAAGTTCCGCCAAATATAGCCGGGCCGGTCACGAATAGCAATGCCGCGCCGCGGTCCTCCGGGATCATGGTCCTCCGGGATCATGGGCCGACGTGACGGAGGGTCCAGTCTGAGAGAAGCTCCAGGACGTTCGGGGCGAATTCCTTCTTCAGCTCCATGTACTCCGAAGGAAGCCCGGTGACCGCCTTCTGGAACAGGTGATTGGCGCCGGGGATCACGGTGGTCGTCGCATCCTTGTTGTTCCCGGCCTGAAACGCGTGTTGCATCGGCTCCTTGTTCAAGGCGACGGGGACCTGCATGTCGAGCTCGCCGAAGAGCGCGAGGACCGGACAGGAGATCTTCGCCAGGGCCGGTGCGGGATCGTACTCGACGAAGAACTTGAACCATGGGCTGCGCGCCGACTGGAGCTGAAAATCCACCCTGCTGTTGATCATCGAATCCGTGATCGCCTTGCGCTGGGCCTCGGGCATCTGCGCCATGCCCTTCTTCATCTGCTCCCGCAGACCGCTTCGGACCTCCTCCCACCCCTCGCCGGTCTTGACCGCCTTGACCACCGCAACCTGGTGCGCGAGAGCCTCGCGGATCTGCTCATCGGTGGCCCCGCCTGACCGGGACAGGGTTTCGATCTGCGACATGATCAACCGGTCGCCGGTCACGGCCGGACCGGCAAGGAGGACAACGAACCCGACCTCCTTCGACCCCGAAGCGATGATCGTTGCCGCGATGGCGCCTTCGCTGTGGCCGCAAAGGCCGATCCTGTCCGTGCGGATCCCTTTACGCTTCTGAAGGAACGCAAGCGCGGCGGCCGCATCGTCCGCGAAGTCCTGCGTCGTGGCCTCGGCGAACTTCCCTGTCGAACCACCGACGCCGCGGTCATCGTACCGCAGCACGGCGATGCCCCGTCGGGTCAGGTGGTCAGCGATGATCCGGAAGGGCTTGAACCCGAAGATCTCTTCGTCCCTGTTCTGGGGGCCGCTGCCGGTGATCATCACCACGGCAGGATGCGGCCCCGGGGTTGCGGGGATCGTCAGCGTCCCGGCCAGGGTGACGCTCCCGTTCACGAACGAGACCTCTTCCACGGCGTAGGGAGGTTTCTCTTCCGGGGGAACTGTGGCGGGCTTCTGCGTGTCGGGCAGGAGGAAGAACGTCCCGGACATCCCCGCCTGGCTGAAGCTCCCACCGACCGAATCGGCTGTTCGGACCCCCTCGAAGACCGCTACGCCCGGCCCGGCCTGAAGTTCGAAATGCACACGGGGGTCCTGCCACCGGACGTTTGTCAGGGGAAGTCCTTTGGCCATCTGCTGGGGGATGTCGATGGTCGCAGAAAGAGCCTGGTCCTTCCCTGCGAAACTCACGAGGATCTGCAGTTCGGTTCCCGCGATCCGGATCGCGCCTTTCCACGTTCCCACCGGAGCCGTTTGGGCAAAGAGGAACGTGGTCGCACACCACACACAGACCGCGACAATGCAGGATCGCATGATGAGCCTCCGCCAGTTGTGACGGGAAACAGATGGAAATATACCGCCCGTTTCGGCCAAGTGCAAAGATGAAGCAGCAAGGCGAGAGTTGACAAACGTCCCCGTCCGACGTATACTATCACGCATGCTCCGTCACCGCCGATCTCCGAACAGTGCCGCCGAAGGGACATACCGGAAAGGGACCATGGCAGGACTCAGATCCAGCGCCGCGTTGTTGGTTGCTGCATACCTCGCAGGGTGTGCGTCTTCACCCACGCGCCACTACCTGGCGGAGAAGGACAGCGTTGCCGTGTCCTCCGTCCGCGCTTCCGCCGCCATGGTCGTTTCGGCGCATCCTGCCGCATCCGCCGCCGGGGTCGCCATCCTGCGCTCAGGCGGGAACGCCGCGGACGCGGCGATCGCAGCGGTTTCCACACTCAACGTCACGGAGCCTCACGCTTCAGGCCTGGGAGGAGGAGGGTTCTTCCTCTATTATGATGCGCGCCGGGATTCCTTCTTCGTGATCGACTACCGGGAACGAGCTCCCGGCGGCGTGGAGCGTGGGCGGTACTACGACTCCGCGGACAGCCTGCACACCGTCAGGGAGCACGGAGCCACGGCCATTGGGACTCCGGGCGCCCCGGCTGGCTGGCAGTCGATCGCGGACCGGTTCTGCACCCGGCCGCTTCCGGAGCTTCTGCGACCGGCCGTTGAGGCTGCTGACACCGGCTTCCTTCTCTCCCGGAAGCAGGTCGACATTCTCCTGGACCACATGAAGGACATCGAGCCCGACACCGCAATCTGCTCCATCTTCCTGGATGAAGGGTTCCCTCCCGAGCCGGGCTTCCGCGTCAGGCAGCCTCAACTGGCCGCGACGCTCAGGGCGCTGGGAGCGACGAAGTTCACGGCGTTGTATCAACCGCCGTTCGCAGGCGACATCGTCGATGCCGTTCGTGGCCGGGGTGGGATCCTGTCCGCGGAAGATCTCGCCGGGTACCAGCCGCGCTTTCGCCGGCCGCTCAGGGGCTTCTACAACGGCTATGAGATCCTCACCCTCCCCCCGCCGAGCCTTGGCGGTACAGCCCTGCTGGAGATCCTGCGCATTGCGGAGAAGGCAGGCCTCGACACGAAGCCGTATCTCTCGGCCGACTACGTCCATTGCCTCGCCGCAGCCAGCAGACAGGCCCTCAGGGATGCCGCCATGTGGGTGTCGGACCCCGACTTCGACGACCAACCGGTCGATTCGCTTCTGTCCGATCGATGGATCGGCGAGGTTGCTGAACGCCTGGGGTCACAGGGACCCGGCGATCTGCCTGAGACCTGGGATCCGCGGCAAGCGAAGAAGGTCGGCAACACGACCCACCTCGTCGTGGTGGACAGCTCGGGGAACCTGGTGAGCCTCACGCAATCGATCAACGATTTCTACGGCGCCGGCGTGATGGCGCCCCGTACCGGGATCCTCCTCAACAACCACATGGGGGATTTCTCCGCGGACTCGACCCGCAGGAACAGCATAAGACCGTTCCATCGGCCGGCATCGAACATGGCAGCCACCATCGTGCGGAAGGATGGGCGACCGGTGCTGGTGATCGGGTCCCCCGGCGGACCGCGGATCGCACCGACCATGGCGCAGGTCCTGACCGCCGTGCTCGACGGGCACCTCCCCCTGCAGGATGCGCTGAAGGCCCCCAGGTTCTTCCCGCAGGGTTCCACGCTCGTTGTGGAATCCAGGCTCCCTCCCGAAACGCTGGAGGGGCTACGAACGCGGGGATGGAAGATCGCCGTGAATGGCAGCCTCAACAACTACTTCGGGGGAGTCCACGCCGTCTTCATCGATCCCGTCACGCGCACCTTGACGGGTGCAGCGGACCCGCGCCGTGACGGCGTACCGGCCGGGTGGTGAAGAGTCCCCTCCAACAACGTGACAGGTAGGTCGTGAGCACAGCGATCGTCATCTTCGGGGCTTCCGGTGACCTTGCCGCGAGGAAGCTGATCCCGGCCCTCTACGCCAACCTTACCAAGGGTCGCCTCCCCGAAGGAACGCGCGTGGTCGGATTCTCCACCTCGCCGTTCAGCGATGAACAGTTCAGGGAGAAGATGCGCCTCGCGGTCCGGACATTCGCCCCCCAGGACTTCGACGAACAGCATTGGGCATCGTTCGCTCCAATGCTCTCCTACCAGTCGGGACGGCTGGAGAACGGCGAGGATTACGCAAAACTCGCCGGGAAGATCCGGGACGGCGGCGAGCCCCGGGACCTTCTGTTCTACCTGGCTGTCGCTCCGGATCTCTTCCCCACCATCCTGGCAAGACTGGGAACGGCAGGCATGGTCACGCAGGAGCCGCGGAGCGGTTTCAGGAGGATCGTCGTGGAAAAGCCGTTTGGCCGCGACCTGGTCTCCGCCCGATCGCTGAACGACGCATTGCGAAGCGTCGCGTCCGAAGACCAGATCTACCGTATCGACCATTACCTGGGGAAGGAAACGGTCCAGAACATCTTGATGGTCCGATTCGGCAACGCGATCTTCGAACCGCTCTGGAACCGGAACTACATCGACCATGTGCAGATCAGCGTGGCGGAAACGGTGGGCGTCGGGCATCGTGCGAGGTACTATGACACGACCGGGGCGCTGCGCGACATGTTCCAGAATCACCTGCTCCAGATCCTGACCCTCGTGGCCATGGAGCCCCCCTCGCAGGTGGAGGCCAACGCCCTGCGGGACGAGAAGGTCAAAGTGCTCCGGGCCCTCCGCGCCATCGCACCGGAACATGCCGCGAGGCACGCGGTGCGCGCCCAGTACACCGGGTATCGTTCCGAACAGGGGGTCGACCCCGCCTCCACCACGGAAACCTATGCCGCCGTCCGGCTGCACATCGACAACTGGCGATGGCAGGGTGTTCCCTTCTACCTCCGCTCCGGAAAGATGCTGAAGAACAGGACATCGGAGGTCGTCGTGCAGTTCCGCCGTCCGCCGACACAGATCTTCGACGTGCAGGCGGGGGTGACGGAACTGTTCACGAACCGGCTGATCGTCAGGATCCAGCCCGATGAAGCGTTGCGTCTCCGGTTCGTCACCAAGGTGCCCGACCAGGGGATGACCATGCGGCCGGTCGACATGGATTTCCACTACCAGGAATCGTTCGGCGAACAGGCCATCCCCGAGGCGTACGAGCGGCTCCTGCTGGATGCCTTGCGGGGTGATGCATCGTTGTTCGCGCGCAGCGACGAGATCGAACTCGCGTGGAACGTGGTCGACGGGATACGAGAGGGATGGGAGGGGAGTCATGCCCCGCCGTTGACGATCGTATCAACCCGGTTCCTGGGGACCTGACGCGGCCGATCAGCTGTTGTGGCGCGACGGACGGTGGTGGATCCAGGACGACGAGACACAGCGAAATCAGGGCGGCCGATGACCACTGCACGCGCCTCCACGGCCTCACCCATCAAGATCTACGATTCCCGCGAGCAACTCGAAGAAGCCGCCGCAGAAGCAATGGCCGTTGCCGCGGCGGCGGCGGTCCGTGAACGTGGAACATGTTTGCTGGTCCTGTCGGGCGGCGAGACCCCGCGTGGAGTCTACCGGCGCCTCGCCACCCCCCCATGGCGGGATCGGATCGACTGGGTGCACGTACACCTGCTGTTCGGGGACGAACGGATCGTCCCGCCCGATCATCCCCTCAGCAATTACGGGATGGTACAGGCCGAACTGCTTTCCCGGGTTCCGATCCCCGCGGGGAACATCCACCGCATCAGGGGTGAGTTGAACCCGGACGAGGCGGTGCGGTCGTACGAGGACGAGGTCACGGGCCTCCTTGGTGGTGCGGGCGGACGATTTGACATGGCCCTTCTCGGCGTCGGCGAGGACGGTCACACCGCATCCCTCTTCCCC
>CAWEHG010000015.1:0-86873 GCA_963808715.1 Ignavibacteriota bacterium
CGGCGGGGATCCTATCGGGTCGGGGATGGCCCTCTGTGGACCGGCGCCGGCCACGAATGCGACAAACCTTCAGGATACGGTCCTGCTCGAGGCCGGGATCGCACGGGCCGAGGTGGCCCGGACCGTCGCAACGGGCTTTGGACGAAACTATTGCGCCTTTGCCGACGAGGTGGTTTCGGAGATCCGCTGTCACGCCAGTGGAGTATTCCGGTGCTTCCCCGGCGTGCGGACGGTGATCGAGATCGGCGGCCAGGATGCCAAGATGATCCAGTTGGGGGAGGGGGGGCGTGTACAGGAGTTCCTGATGAACGACCGATGTGCGGCGGGGACCGGACGGTTCATCGAGACTGTGGCTCGGACGCTGGGGGTGCCCGTGGAGCAGACCGGTCCGCTGGCGCTGGCGTCAAACGCCGTCTGCGAGATCAACTCGATGTGTACGGTCTTCGCCGAGTCGGAGATCGTCGGACTATTGCATCGGGGTGAGACTCCCGGGGCGATCTTGCGTGGGGTGTTCCTTTCTGTTGCCAGGCGGACGCGGGGGATGGTGGGGCGGTTCGCCGTGAACGGACAGGTGGTATTCACCGGTGGAGTGGCCCGGAATTCGGGCGTGGTACAGGCGATGCGGGAGGTGCTCGGGAGGGATGTGCTGGTACCGGAGGCACCTGAGTTCACCGGTGCTCTCGGTGCGGCGATCCTTGCCGGCAAGGGGAAAGGTGCTTGATATTGTGGTGAACTTTGTGCAGCGTGACGACACCTATGGCTGATGCGAACAGTACACCGGGCGGCAAGGAGATCAGGTTGATGTCCTACGCTGCCTGCGCGGGCTGAGCGGGGAAGGTGGCGCCGGCCAGGCTGGCCGGCCTTCTCAAGAAACTTACGGGTGATCTCCCCGGACCTTCTTGTCGACATGGAGACCATGGACGACGCGGGAGTATTCCGTGTCGCGCCGGGCATGGCGCTGGTCCAGACGCTCGATTTCTTCCAGCCCGTCGTGCAGGATCCGCGGCATTTCGGAAGGATCGTGGCGGCCGACGGTCTTTCTCTCGGACGTCTGGGCGATGGGCGCGACGCCTTTGACGGCGATGAACATCCTCGCCTGTCCGGCCAAGCTTCCGGTCAGTGCCATCGAAGAGCTCCTGACCGGTGCTGCGGAAAAACTGCAGGAAGCGGGTGTGGTACTTGTGGGCGGGCACTCCATGGAGCTCGCGGAGATCTTCTACGGGATGAGCGTCACGGGGATCGCAAATCCCGACCATATTTTGACGAATGCGAAAGCGCAGGTGGGGGATGTGCTGATCCTCACCAAGCCGCTCGGGACGGCGGTGTACAGCGATGCGCACAGCAAGGGGGAGTTGACTGCGGAGGGGGAGTCGGAATTCATCGCCAGCATGGAACGGTTGAACATGGACGCCTACCGGGTTCTGTCGCGGCATCCGGTGGGGGCGTTGACCGACGTGACGGGCTTCGGGCTGCTGGGGCACGCGTTGCCGATCGCGCGGAATGCCGGCGTGACGGTGCGGATCGACTCTTCCGCGGTTCCGCTTTCTCCGACGCCCTGGCGCTGCGCCGAGCAGCACGTTTCTGTTCAGGCCTGGAAGGCCGAGCAGTATGTTGGCCCGTGGTTGCGTAAAGAAGGCCGCTGTTGATGAAGCTGTTGATGGAGCCTCGAGACCTCGGGGGGGTTGCTGGCGGCGGTGAGAGCCGCGGAGGCCGGGCAGATCGTTCGGGAGCTGCGTGAAGCGGGCGATTTTCGTGCGACGGTGATCGGTGAGGTGGAAGAGCTTCACCGTACGGATGGCGAGGTGAAGTACTTGAAGGTGCGGTAGGGATGGACGCTCGGGAGGGTAGGTCGCCGAGCGGTGTTCCTGGGGATGAACGGGAACCTGGTGGTCCCCGCGGACTTCAAATCCGTTGTCCCGGTCCGAAAGGATCGGGAGGTGGGTTCGATTCCCACCCGTCCCCGCTCGTCTCTTTCCGGCGGAACAACTATGCTGTCTATGGACTATGGGGAATTCAAGGCTGTTTCGAGGTCTTCGCGAAGCTATATGGTTCTCATCGTGAGTAGAACGGCTCGGAATGTCCCTGCCGTTGGCACTCCCCCGCACTGCCCCGCATCAAGCGTCCATACCTCACATCAAACCTCAAGTCACACGCTGCATGTTCAGATAGGGTCACGGCGTGTGTCGCCTCAGTTGAGCCTGCGGTGATGCTTGCCTCCGACCTGCAGCAGGCAGGGCCCACTTCTCCATGAGCAGATGAGCCTTTCCGTTGACCAGGATTAACCACGTTTTCATCCCTTTGGCTGATAGCTATCCGGGGCAAAGGTGGGTATTCTCGATCATATTTGTGCAGCTTTGCGTACGGCCTGGGACAACATCCGAATCTCAATGCCCGGCGGCCCTCTCTCACAGTCCAATCATAGGAGGATACGATGAAAGTCGCGGCAATCCTGGTTCTCATCCTGGCGGTACTTCTCGGCGTGGCAACCTGGTACTACTACCGCTCCGCTTCGAGCGCACAGAGTGAGCGAGACGATCTGACAAACGCACGCGAAGAACTGCTCGCGCGATTCTCCAACCTCGAGCGGGAAAAGGCAGAGCTGGCGAATCGCCTGGACACACAGATCGCGAGTCTGTCCAAAGAGAAACAGCAGGAGCTCGACCGCCTGCGAGCAACGTATGATACCCTCGTGACCGATCTGAAGAGTGAGATCGACCAGGGCCAGATCACCATCACCAAAATGGCGGACCGGCTCTCGGTGAGCATGGTCGACAAGATCCTCTTTTCCTCGGGCGAGGCGGACATCACGGCAGAAGGCATCAAGGTCCTGGACCGGGTGGGGAACGTGTTGAAGAATACGCAGAACAAGGTCGTCCGTGTGGAAGGGCACACTGACAACGTGCCCATCAGTTCTCGGCTGGCCGAGAAGTTCCCGTCAAACTGGGAGCTCTCGACAACACGCGCAACGAATGTCGTCCGGTTCCTGCAGGACAAGGTCGGCATCCCTCCTGCGCGGCTCGAGGCGGTCGGGTTGTCGGAGTATCACCCGGTATCGACGAACAAGACTCTGGCCGGCAGAAGCCAGAATCGTCGCATCGAAATCGCCCTATTGCCGGACATTCGTGATCTACCGCGTGCGAATAAGTGAGTGTTAGTGTGGGAAACGAGTCTGGGGGCGTTCTCTACAGAGGTATACTAAGAACCGGCATGACCCGGCGTCCCGTCGGGCACCATTCCTGCGGCAGCCCTCGGCGGACCGAAGGCGCTGGCCTCGATCATAGTGCTCTTGATCTGAGATGTCGCGAAATCCGGGAGACGGACACTCTGTGGCGATGTCTGGAGCGGCAACCGTTGAAAAACGCGTGACGACTCCCATCACCGGGTGTCACATCCTCTCTTGCCGCCGGTCTGCCTTCTCCGGTCTGCTGGTGGGGGGCTTGAGTGAAGCCACAGACGAGTGGGCAGTGTTCGAGAGATGGGATTCACCCCCTCGTCCCGACATCCAACGAATAGACATCCCAGGCAGATCATGCCCACAAGCACTCCCACCAGCCACATCCGCATGTGTCCCATGGTAACCTCCAATGTGAGTGGACCGTCACTCGCGGAACAAGTAAGCATGGGAGAGGGCGTCCGTTGCGAGAAGACTCGTCAGCACCAACTTCCGAGCAATGACGGATCGGCGTCCGTGTCCCCGCCTCCGCCCGGGTCCGCCGATCCCAACCCTCTCCCGCTCGTTGCTCCCTTACTTCACCAGGGTCATCTTCTTCATCAGAACCGAATTGCCGGCCTGCAGCCTGTAAACGTACGTCCCCGTTGCGAGCCGCGACGCGTCAAATACCACTTCGTGGTGGCCTGCCATGACGCGTTCGTTCACCAGAACCGCCACCTTCAGTCCCAGAAGGTCATAGACCACCAGGCTCACGTAGGAGTCCGCCGGCAGCACGTATCGTATCGCCGTTGTGGGGTTGAAGGGATTGGGATAGTTCTGCAGCAACTCGAATTCGGCCGGGATCACCTTCTGCTGCGCGACCACCGGCTTCGCCAGAGGCCCGGTGGCGCGCGCGAAGGCGATGTACTGGCCGTTGTTGGAGTACGCCGGGTCGTAATCACCAGCGTACCACGCGGTCGGCGTGGTCAGCTGTGTGTAGTCGCCCCCGGTTGCCGGGACGCTCCAGAGGGCGTTGTTCCGGCCGAAGACCACGGTCTTGCTGTTGTTGGACCAGGCGGGAGAGTAGTTGAAATTCTGGTCGTTCGCAATGATCGTGAAATCCGCCAGTGCCTGACCGAGACGATCCACCGGCACTTTCATGATGTACCCGTACCACATGAACGCGATCCACTGCCCGTCGGGTGACCAGGCAGGAGAGTAGAGAACGTCGCCATATGGATCATGCGTACGGGTCAACCGCTCATCCGTGCCGGACACATCAATGGTCCGCAGGGATCCATCACTGGGCCGCGTGAAGACCAACCGCTTGCTGTTCGGTGACCATCGCGGAGTCACCGCGTCCGCTACCACGAGCCGCCGCGTCCCACCGCCGGCAGGCACGACATAGACGCTGGCCATGTCGTCAAAGGCGATCCACTGACCGTTGGGCGAATACCTGCCGTCGTTTCCCCCCTCACCGCCCACAAGGGGGACCGTCTCTCCGGTCGCGACATTCGTTACCGCCAGGTCCTGTCCGGCCTCGTACACGACGTCATGAACGATGAACTTGTTGTTGTTCGACCAGGACGGGTTGTATTCCCCTCTGTTCGGAACATGAGTGATCTGGAATATCCGGCCGGTGGTGACATCCATCCCGTAGATGTCATAACTCAAACGGGGGAAGTCCTGGCTCGCTGCAATGCTCCCCACGCAGGCGAGCAGAGCACAGAGTGCGAGCCACCGTATACATCGACGACGATTCATACGAGCCTCCTGTTGAGTGTGGAAGGGCATCTGACCACACGGATACTCGCTGTGCCCGGGTTGTCGACTGCTCCCAGGAACCCGGCGACGGATCTATATTGAGCTCATGTGACCTGCACATTCCCGTGTTCGGTCGGCACCATGGCCGGCAGAAGTCCGGGAGGCAACTCCATCAGGACCACAAACACATAGTCCTCGAGCCAGGCAATGAACGCATTCGGTGACATCGCGATGATCTGCGGAATGGTATAGATCCCTATGTCGGACCCGTCCGTCCAGAAGAAACCCCGTGGTCATGTCCGGCCCGGTCGCCTTCGCACCTTCGCCGTTGTCCTCGACGACCGCGCAACCATAGAGTCCCGTCCACGGACCGCTGGTATAGGTCCAGTTCAATTTGGCCCGGTTCCCTTCGATCTGCAGGCTGAAGATCTTGCCATGGAACTTCAGGCCTGCATGGTCGACCAATTGCACCTGCCCCGACGAGACTTCTCCGTTGCCCAGGACGGCAGAGAACGAGAAATCCCACTTTGCCGGATCTCCCCAGAACGATCTGACTCGGGCTCCTCCGGTTGCAGTGTGCACCACTGAGTCCGGCCTTGGCGAGCGCTGCCGCGGAGGTTGGAGTCTGGATGGCCTGTTCAGGGGCGAGAGGCGACAACGCCGGGTTATCGGAACAGCCCAGGAGCCCAAGCGACATGCCCGCTACCAACAAAAGAACAGAAGATAGTAGTTTCATAACTTTGCCCTTTCTGCTGGTGTGTGAAATGAGGAAAGAGGTATGTGTGAGCCGCCACTTGCGGAACGAGTGTGGCTCCGGTCGGGAGAGGACTGCGGGGTCGTCGGGAGAACAAAGAACGCTACACCGGGCGGCTCTGTAGTTCCTTGCGGAACCACGCTCGCGCGCAATGTGACCCAATCTATTGCGGCACTTTGCCAATGTCAATCCCATTATATGGGAGGAGCCCCTTGAACCTCCCGAAAACCTTCGCTACCATCCAATGACGACCCCGCCGCGTTGCGGCGGGCGTGAGGCTTTTTGACCACGATCGGAGACTTCCCATGAACAGGTTCAGCGGTATCCTTCTGAGTATCCTGTGCCTTGCTTTCACGGCCAACACACAGCAGAAAGACGACCCGAAATGTAAGGACCATCCCCTCTTCACGCGGATGCCCACCTACTGGATCCAAGCCTGTGACCAGAAGGAATTCGCGGCCTACGCGTTCGAGGTCGGGCCGAAGCAGAAGCAGCAAGTGGAAGGGCAGTACTGGAGGATCAACTACTACCCGCAGGCCACCGCAAAGATCAAACCCAGTGACCTGCAGATCCTGCGGAACTATGAGAACGCAGCCAAGAAGCTCGAGGCAACGGTCGTTTCCAGAGGAACGGGCCGGAGACGTTGCGTTTGACCAAGGAGGGAAGGAAATCTGGATCGACGTCTACTGCCGATTTCACAGGGAAATACGCGCTGATCATCGTCGAAAAGAAGGCGATGGAGCAGGACATCGTGCACCGCCGACGCGTTCTGGGATGATCTGACAAAAACAGGGCACGTGGCCGTGTACGGGATCTCTTCGACACAGGGAAATCCATCCTCAAGCCGGAATCCGAAAATCGATCGCCGAGATCGCCAAGCTTCTGAAGAAGGAAGAAAAGCCTCAATCTGTACGTCGTCGGGCCATACCGACAATGTGGGCGCTCTCGAACCGAACATGAAACTCTCGCAAGACCGCGCCGCAGCGGTCGTCGACGCGCTCGTCAAGACGCACGGGATCGCGGCCGCCCGCCTCAAATCCTTCGGCAACGGCCCGTACGCCCCGGTCGGCCTCGAACGAAACGGAGGAGGGGCAAGCAAAGAACCGGCGGGTGGAACTGGTGAAGCAGTAACGGCATGTTCGACTGGAAGACCGGTGAGGATCGGCATGACCATGGGAACCACCGCGGTGAATCCCCGCTGGACCGCCGCGGTGGTCGGCCTCGGCCGCGTGGGCATGGGATACGACTATGCCTGCACGCGACGGCTCCCGGATGCTCACCCATGCCCAGGCCTTCCACCACCATCCCCGGTTCAGTACTCGACAGGAGGCGTAGACCCCGATCCCGCAACGCAGGGAACAGTTTCACGAAGAAATTCGGCGTCCCGGCGTTCGCCAGCACCGACGAGCTCTTCGCCGTCGACCGAACCGGACGTGGTGGCACTGGCGGTGCCCACCCCTCTCCACTATGCGCGTTCTGCGCGATCGAACGGCACCCCTGGAAGCTCCTCCTGTGCGAAAAACCTATCGCCCAGAATCTCGACGATGCACGCGCATATGGTCGAGCGGACCGCCGCATCGGGACGAAAAATGGCGGTGAACTACATGCGCCGCACCGAGCCGGGGGCCAATGCGGTTCGCTCCATGATCCGGACGGCACACTCGGAGAGGTCTACAAGGGGACGGTCTGGTACAGCAAGGGGATGCTCAACAACGGGTCCCATTTCGTCGACCTTCTTACCCACTGGCTGGGGGAGGTCCGCGACGTCCGGGTCCTCTCCGACGGCCGCGTCTGGAACGGCGTTGATCCCGAGCCGGATGTTCGTATCATGTTCGGTGCGACGGAGGTCTATTTCCTGTCCGGCCGTGAAGAACGATTCAATGTCGCGGAGGTCGAGCTCCTGGGGACGGAGGGGAAGATCTCGTACGGTCAGAAGCGGGCGGAAGATCCTCCACTGGAAGAGATGGCCCCGATCCGGCGAATCCCGGATTCACTCCCCTGACCGATGCGCCGGACGTGGTCCCCAACGATGCGGACCGGTTCCAGTTCCATGTGCTCGATGACGTGGCCAGGGTCCTCGACGGAGAAAGCCCGGAAGCAGCCTCGAACGGACAAACCGCCCTGAAGACCCTGGAGACGGTGCTGAGCTGCGTTCGCTCAATGCCGGGGCTGAAGGCCGGCTGCTCATGGTCCAACAACGCGAGGTGTTTCGTATGACCGGAAGATCGATCGTTCTCCTCTGCATGCGTCCTGACGGCAGCGACCTCTCTGCCTGCCCAGGACTTTTCCAGAAAGACACGCTCACCACCTCTGGCGGCCCCCTGGTCATCACGTTCATCGGACACGGGACGTTGATGCTGCAGCATGCCGGCAGGACCATTCACGTCGATCCGGTCGGGGGATTTGCGGACTACGCGAAGCTCCCGAAAGCGGATCTCGTGCTGATCACGCATCATCACGGCGACCATCTGGACCCGGCGGCCCTGGAGCAGATCGTTTCCGAGAAGACGATCGTGATCCAGACGAAGCTTTGCGCCGAGAAGTACCCGAAGGGAAAGGTGATGGCGAACGGCGATATCCGGAAAGAAGCCGGCATCACCATCGAAGCCGTCCCGGCCTACAACCTGGTGCACAAACGGCCGGACGGGACCCCGTTCCACCCGAAAGGGGAGGGGAACGGATATGTTCTGACATTCGGTGACACGAGGGTCTACATTGCCGGGGACACGGAGAATACGCCCGAGATGAAGGGGCTGAAGAACATCACCGTCGCCTTCCTCCCGATGAACCTGCCCTACACCATGACCCCGGAGATGGTGGCGGACGCCGCCAGAGCGTTCAGGCCCGGAATCCTCTACCCGTATCACTACGGGAAGACCGATCCGGGCCTGTTGGTGAGACTTCTCAAAGATACCAGGGGTATCGAGGTTCGCATCCGTCCGATGGAATAGGGGCGGGACTGCCTCCAGGGTGCCGGTGCGCCCCGGGCTGCTACATCCCGTAGCTGGCCGGCAGGAACTTGTGGCCGTAGGTCCCCGCCATCTCTTCCAGAAGGGATTCTTCGCGGTCCGGCATGTCGTCCAACGCGAGCGAGATCCTGTCCAGCCACTGGACCTCGCGCGGGGGGAGCGCGAGTGCCTTCTGTCCGGCCGCTTCCTTCATGATCGTGACCGACGTGCGCGCAGCGGCGACCGTCTGCGCGTAGTGGCCCTTCTCGGCCACGATCGCCGAGGCGATCTTCACCGTCGATTCCGGCGAGAGGATCAGTGCCTGCGGACTCAGCCCGGTGTCCGAGTTGACCAGCATCGACTGGTACTGGCGTGCGGTTCCCTGCTTGATCGCCTGATTGAAGAGCCGGCAGTCGTATGCCAGCAGCTCAAGGAAGGCTTCGGGGGCCGAACCCGACAGCAGCCGCACGTTCTGCACCGATTCGTTGCTCCAGAGGTCGCACATGGCGGCGGCGACGTTCCCCACAGGACTGAAGTGCGCGCAGGCCGCCGACTTTCCCTCCATCGCGATCGTCGTCCCGGTGATGGCCTTGAGCACCGGTCCCTCATAGGCGCAGTCCTTCGACGGTCCCATCGCGCCGCATTCGTAGGCCACCAGGCTGCGCACCGCGCTGGCCGCACGGATCACCGTGGCCAGAACCTCCGGCAGCATCCCCTGACCCGCCAGTTGCATGGCGGTGTTGGCGAACCCGCAGGCGGAGTCCGCCCCCGGGACGACCCCGCGTCTCCGCGAGATCTCCACGATGGCCTTCCAGAGCCAGTCCATGTCCCGCGGGGCCAGTACACCAAGGGCGAAGATCGCCCCCCGGACGTCCCCGTACATCAGCGCCTCGTCGTGCACCTCTTTGCCGCCGACGGACTCGATCGAGAAGATGTGCGCCCCCGATTCCGCGCAGCGCTCGAACGATTCGCACAGGATGTCCCATTCTTCGCCGGACCGGAGCAGCGGAGGACGCTGCCGGTCCCGCACGTCGGTGGGGGTGACCCGGAGGGCGGACGCGAGCCCGTACTCGTTATGCGCCTGCGCGAGAGCGCCGTGGAGGATCGAGGTGATCTCCGCTCCCCACGCCGGCGTCTCCGTCATCGGGGGAAGCAACTCGAATTCGACGACCAGTCCCGGAAGCCGGAGCCGCCGGGATGCCCGGACGATCATCTCGCCGATCTCGCGGTAGTGCGCCAGCACCTCCTGCCACGTGCTCTGCTCGATCGTGACGGGAGGGAGAGTGAAATTCAGCTCAGGGAAGACCGTCCCTGCGCCGAGACGGAGGCCAAAGCCACAGTCGAGAGGCTGTGGGACGATGCCGAACTGAAGTCCCGCCGGGTCGGCAATGGCAAGTCGGGGAAAGGTCTGCATGGCGTTCCTGATATGAAATGACGTTTCGTACTGGGAATATAGGAAATGTCCTGGAATGCTGCATGCGCACGGGCCGATCCTTCGGTGGGCCTATGGCCCGACGCGCGTGAAATCCAGCCCCCGGTCAAGATCCTCCAGCAGGTCATCGATATGTTCGATGCCGACGGAGAGCCGGATGACCTGCGGGTTGATCCCCGCCCGGGCCCGCAGGTCGGGGTCCATGGAGGCATGGGTCATCGTGACCGGATGATCGATGAGCGATTCGATGCCGCCGAGCGATTCGGCCAGCGAGAAGATCCGTACCCCGCGGAGAAGGTGATTCACCTCGTCGATGCCTCCCCTGACCTCGAACGACACCATGCCCCCGAACCCGTCCTGCTGCCGGCGGGCAAGTTCATGCTGCGGGTGATCGGGGAGCCCCGGATAGTGGACGCGGCTCACAGAGCGGTGAGTGCTCAGGAACTCCGCCACCGCTCGCGCATTCGACTCGTGCAGTCGCATCCGCGGGACGAGGGTCTTTATCCCGCGCAGGACCAGCCATGAGTCAAAGGGCGATGCCCCCTGGCCCAGAGCGTTCGCCAGGTACTTGATCCTTTCGAGCACCTCAGCCTCCTTCGCCACGATCGCTCCGCCGACCACATCGCTGTGGCCGTTGAGGTACTTCGTCGTCGAGTGGACGATGATATCCGCGCCATGCTCGAACGGGCGTTGATTGTACGGGGAGAGAAAGGTGTTGTCGACGACCGCACGGGCTCCGACCTCGTGGGCGATCTCGGAAAGGGCGCGGATATCCAGGACGTTCAGGAGCGGGTTGCTGGGGGTCTCGATCCAGACCGCCTTCGTGTTCGGGCGCAGCGCCTTGCGCAGCGCATCCACGGACCGCAGGTCGGCATAGCTGACGCCGATGTTGAACTGCTCCTGGTATGTCCGGAGGATCCTCTCCGTCCCGCCGTAGCAGTCATGCGTGCAGACGATGTGATCTCCCGGGCGAAAGAGATGCAGAACGGTGGTGATCGCGGACATCCCCGTTGCCACCACCGAGGCCCCTTGTCCCCCTTCGAGCGATGCGATATTCTCCTCGAGCGCGGTCCGGGTGGGGTTCGCCGTGCGGGTGTAGTCGTAGCCCCGGGTGACCCCGATATCTTCGAACCGGAACGTCGAGGTCTGATAGATCGGCGTGATGATGCTGTTGTAGGCGGTGTCCTTGTCGACTCCGACATGGACGGTTCGGGTCTGCAATCGCATACGGCGTTCCTCGGGAAAATGGGGAAAACCCCTGGAAAAGGGCTTTCTGGCGGCCCGGAGTCGCCATGACACAGCTGTCGCGGGCTTTTTCCAGGGGGAGATCAGAATGGGCTCGAAAAAGATAGGCAAGAGGGGCGTAGTAGTCAACCGGCGTGCCGTCGGGCGGCACGACCCGGCAGCCGCCGACGGGAATTTGACTTTTGCGAAAGTCTTTGCCATTTTCGGACAAGAGTCACCGTACGCTGCGTCGACCGTGGATCTCTTCTGAAAGAGGCTCCGGGATGTTAGCGCGTGGTCCAAAATTCCTGCTGCGTTTCCTCCTTCCATTCATTCTGCTTGTGTTCCTGCTCTCGGGATGCGTCTCGTCACGCGATGCCCTGCGCCTCGATCAGCTGGCGAACAATCCGCTGATGACGAACCTGCAGGACAACGACGAGGATCTGACCCAGATCGAGGACGGCACCGGCGCAGCCGGGGAGGCATCGGCCTGCCCCACCTGAGGGTAGGGCCATGTCTCGGGCGAGACAGCACACGGGGATCCACGGGTCACGGTCCAGGGGCGAGCGGGTGGTCGCCGCCATCGTCATCGCTCTGCTCTGGCCGGCGTCTGCGCTCGGGCAGGGCTACGACGATACGTTCGAGATGAGGAGCAAGCTGAAGCTCGAGCTGCAGTACGCGGACTACAGCCAGTACGAATACCCGGAGCCGATCCTCTTCGGTTATGGCGTCGGTCCCTATACCCAGAACGAACCCTACATCGTCAACTTCCCCGAGTGGCGGGCGCTGGTCAAGTACACGCGCCTTTTCGGCCCGCGGACGGCGGTGAGCCTCAAATACCAGTTCTCGGATCTCAAGACGGGCATCGCCGGTCATTACCTCGAAGGGAAGGTGACCCGCAACCTGAGCGATCCGGTGATCGGTCTCCTTTCGGGGGCGTACCTGTACGATTCCCGCGGCTTCGGTGCCTTCCAGGGGGGAGCGGGGCTCTCCTGGGAGATCAGCCCGATCACGCTGGTCCAGGTGGACGGGCAGTACTACCACCGCGGACCGGAGGCGGTTCCCCTCGGCGGAGAGATGGGTTCGCTGAACCTCCGGCTGAAATTCCGACAGGTCCTCACGCTCTCCACGGCGTTCTTCGCGGAATACAGCTACTACAACGCGAACGGCGATGCGATCTCATTCCTCTCGCACAATCTGTCGCTCTGGCTCAGCCAGTACCTCCCCACAGAGACGGCCGTGCACTTCAACGTCCGACTGTACACGAACACCGCCGGCATCAGGTCGATCTGCCCGTCGGTGGAGATCGGACAGTACCTGAACTGGGCGACCGTGCTTCTGCTCAAGTTCCGGTATTACCAGAACGAGAGCGACAACGTCAGTCTCGGCGAGCAGGGAGTGATCATCCCCGACGGCCTGATCTCCAGGACGCTCAGCGCACAGGTGAACCGCGATATGTCGGCGACCCTTCTGATGTACCTCAAGTACCGGTACTACAAGAGCAACCTCGGCGTGGCGATGCATACGTACATGCTCGGCGGCGTATGGTCATTCTAGTGAAGCAAAAACACCGGCGGCCCGATCGGCGACTCCGAGGCCTTCTCAACTCACCGGGGTTCCTGGCGGCCGTGGTCTTGACCCTCGCGGGATGCGGCAGCCCGCCGGAGCCGTTCCCGCCCCCGGATTCGGGTGCGATCCGGGTGAGCGCATTCTCCAGCGCCCCGATCGATTCGGTGTTGGTCCATCTGGACGACCTGGCCCAGGGTGTTTTTGCGAATCCGTGCACCCTCCGGTCGGTGGTAGCCGGGACCCACAAGCTTACGGTCGTCGACAGCACGGGCGCCCGGACGGATACGATGGTCTCCGTTCGAAAGGACGAACTGACCTCGACCGCGGTCCGGCTCACCAGGATCGGTCCATACGTGGGGAACGAGGCGCCGGACTTCGCGGTGAAGGATATCGACGGTCGACAGTTCTCGCTCGGCGCCCAGAGGGGCCGGGTGGTTTTCGTCTCCTTCTTTGAATACACCTGAGCGACGTGCATCACGACGGAGTTTCCGTCGTTCCAGTACGGGATCTACATCCGGCAGGACACCGCGAAGTTCCGGATGATCGCGTTCGAGAACCTGTCGTCCACGGCATGGCTGAAGAGCTACCGCAGCTCCAAGGGGATCACCTATCCGATGGTGCTGGATTCCCTTGGCCAGGTGTTCTCCCCGTATCGTGTGGATCCGTGTACGGGAACGTCGTGCCGACATGCATCCTTGTGGACAAGAAGGGGCATAGTGCGTTTTGGAGCGACAATCAGTTCGAATATGGTGCTCGTGCTGTCTGACAAGATCACCGAACTGCTGTCTGAACCACCATAGGCCGGATTGCGCTATTCCGGCAGAGATGGGAGGGCTGTCATGAGCATTTGCGAAGCGTCTACTCGCCGAGGGTTTGTGTGGGTGGTATGGATTTGTTTGGCGGCGTCGACCGCAGTGGGTCAATGGAAATACATCGGTCCGGATGGAGGCGCTCTGGGGGCTATGGCGGGTCACCCCACTGATGCGAATGTGGTGTATGTGGTATCCGCTGCCGACTACTCTACAAAACTCCTCAAGTCGGCAGACAAGGGATTGTCTTGGTATCAACTGGGAATTGTGGGTGCTCCATAGGATGTCCTCCTCGTGGATTGGTCAAACCCCGCTCTCATGTACACTTGCGGCTATGCAGGACTTAGGAAGACGACCAACGAAGGGGTGACCTGGGCCACCGTGAGTCTCCCCACGCGCAACTACCTGCAGACGATCACCCTTGACCCGCAGAGTGTCAGCACGATTCACGGTGCCGGGTACTATTACGATACGGCCGCGATAGGGCTCTACGCGAGAAGTACGAATGGGGGAACGAGCTGGAGCACGAAGCTTCTGACCTCCCGCCGTTCGTACATGTATTGCGTGACGGTGGCACCCACCAATACGCAGATGGTGTTCGTCGGGGGGTATGACGTGGATTCGCTCACGTTCGCTCATTGGCAAACTAATGCGAAGTACGAACGGTGGCTCAAGTTTTTCGGATTGCACGGGTCCAATGAGTGGGACGGTGAACCATGTTCTCTGCGATCCCCTAACGGCTGGCAAGGTCTACGCCGCCTGCAACGAGGGGGTATACCGGAGTACCGATTGGGGAACGACCTGGACCATGAACAGTGGGATCGTGCTCTATCCCCAACGATTATCCATATGCCCAGCGAACACGGCCGTCCTCCTGGCCGCTACGTGGACTACGGCATCTACCGAAGTACCAATGGAGGATCATCGTGGGAGGCTGTTACCTCCGGGATGCCCAGTGCTCATCCCAAAGCTGTCCTGATCGAACCAGGGAACCCCTCGGTAATGTACGCGGCAACGACCGCTGGGTTCTGCCGGAGCACGAACGGTGGGGGACAGTGGGTGTGGTCCTCCCGGCGCATCCGGGCGGCGAGCGTAAGCACGCTGGCGTTTGCTCGTCGAACCGTTCGCGAGTCTATGCGGGAATCGAGCCTGATGGGGTATTCAAGACGTCCCGGTGCTCTCGGCATGGGAACGGTTGCGTGGCAGCCCACGGGATGATTCATCTCATGCAGGAATACCGTGCCTGGGGTGGTGGTGTCCATGTCCAATGCTGATTCGGTCTTCGTCCTTGAAGGGGGTGGCCTCTAAGCAACCCGGCGACGCTCCACGTGAGCGGAGGTGGCGGGGCCACCTGGACCGATGTTCCGGCAGTGTTGCAGGATGGAGCAGCCCTGGTGTGGGGACAGGGTCTCTTTCAAGCAGGTTCGTACTACGATCCTGAAAAAGGAATCCGCCAAATCGCTGTGGCGCGGAGCACAAATCGAGGGCACAATTGGGTCACGACTGTTCTCGCTCAGAACTCTTCTGGATACGCAACGTGTCTCAACTTCAGGGCGGACAATCCGTCTGTCGGGTATCTTTCCGGCTACTACTATGACAGCGCATGGTATTCGCACGGCAAGATCTTCAGGACAACCAATGGCGGTCTGTCTTGGGGAGAGATCGGGAATTCAGTCTTTGATACGGGAAAACGCCCCGTGCTGGCGATTGTGCCTGATCCTGCCAACCCAAACCGCCTCCTATCAGGAACGTACAATGGGGTCTACTTCACTAGTACCGATGCCGGGAGTACGTGGAATTCGCCGGTCCAGTCCTTCAGGGCCATGTGCATCACAGAGGACAAAACTGTGGCCGGGAGGTTCTGGGTTGGCACCGACAACGCGGGCGTCTGGACTACAACGAACAGTGGGAGTAGTTGGCAACAACTGAACACCGGTCTGCCGACATCAAACATCCTTTCTATCGTTCACGATCCCGTAAGCCGCGTATTGTATGCGGGGACCAAAGGCGAAGGTGTCTTTCGCCTTGACCTTCCTACGGGGGTGGAACGAGAGCCGGGCGCTTCTTTACGAGTTCGCGTTGGATCAGAACTATCCAAATCCCTTCAACTCGACCTCCACAATAGGATTTCGAATCCCAGCAGATGATCACGTGAAGTTGACCGTGTTCGATCTTCTCGGGAGGGAGGTGACCGTGCTGGTAGACGAGCCGAAAAGTCCCGGTCAGTACCAGGTGCAGATGGACACAGGGAGGCTTGCCAGTGGAGTGTATGTTCTCCGACTGACGTCCGGCACAAGGACTCAGACGCGGACGTTGATCTTGGTTCGCTGATTGTTGTTTGTAGCGAGAAGAACCCACACCATCGAAGGGCGCATGCGTAAGAGAATGATCTTTACGTTTTGGTCATTGTGGTGCTACATGCTCACGCTGCCTTGGGGCAAGAGGGACTCAGGGCCGGGGTGAAAGCGCCGGACTTCTCGCTCGCGACGGTGCAGGAGCAGGTCGTTTCGCTGAAGGATGCGGTCGCCAAGGGGACGGTCATCCTTCACTTCTGGAAGTCGAAGTGAAGGGAGTGCCAGGCGGAGTTTCCGCCTCTCAAGAAGATCGCCGAGGAGTTCAGGGACGTCCGGGTCCTCTCCATCAACCCGATCGACATGGCCGGGCGGGTGCGGTCCGACGCAGAGAATTTCGAGCTTCCCTATGAGGTGCTGGTGGGGAGGGATTCCGATATCATCGAAACGTATCAGATCTTCAAGCTTCCACGCATCATCGTCATCGCGCGGGGCGGCACCATTTCCTACACGGAACGGTACGCGCCGTACGACAAACTCAAAGAAGAGGTGAACAAAGCGAGAGCCCAGAAAACCCCATCGATCGAAGTAGGGTCGCTGTTGAGATGTCATGGGTGACTTGGGTTGCTCCGTGGACTACGTTTCCATCAACAGAAAAGGCCCCGGACTACGGGGCCTTTTCTGTCAACAGCATGAGTGCCGGATCTTACTGTACCGGCTTTCCGTCCGGATCCACCAGCTTCAGCTCACCGTAGTTCAGCTCCCGGATCCCCTTTTCGATCTTGTTCCGGTCGCCCACCACCACCCAGACGAGCGACGAGGGGGTGATCACCGACTTCGCTGCGGCGGCGATGTCGGCCTGCGACAACGCACCCAGGCGCGCGCCGTAGCCCTGATAGTAGTCCTCGGGCCATCCGTAGCGGATGACCTCGTTCATGGAACCGAGGATGGCCGAGTTCGTCTCCCAGCGCCCGGGCAGCTGCAGGGTCATGTTTCCCTTCGCCTTCGTCACCTCGTCCGCGGTCGGCGGCCGGGTCGTCAGGATTCCGTGAACTCCTTCGTGATCTCGACCATGGACTCCTTGGTCTTGTCGGTCTGCACCGGCGCGCATAGCGATGAACGGCCGCTGGCCGCGCGCGTCGGGGAGGAACATCGCGCGCGCCGTAGGACCAGTGCTTGTCCTCGCGCAGGTTCATGTTGATGCGCGAGGTGAACGTGCCGCCGAGGATCGTGTTCATCGTCTCGATGGCGATCTCGTCGGGGTTCGTTGTCGGCGGGGCGAGGTGCGCCGCGAAGATGACCGACTGCTGCGCGCCCGGCTTGTCGATGATGTAGACGCCGGTGCTCGGCCGGCTTCACGGCACGTCGAGATGTTCTTCTTCGGGCACGTCGCCCGGCTTCCAGTCCTCGAAGAGCTTCTCGAGCTTCGGCTGGAGTCTCGGCGAGCGTCGTGTCGCCGACGACGATCAGCGTGGCGTTGTTGGGCTTGAACCAGGTCTCGTGGAACTCCACGAGATCGTCGCGCGTGAGCGTCGTGACCGACGGCCTCGTGCCCGAGCCGGTGAACGGGTTGCCGTAGGCGTGGTCCGGCGCCGTAGAGCAGGCCCGGCAGGACGCGCAGCGCCATCTGCGATGGGCTGCGCCTTCTCGCGCTGGATGCCGCCAGCGATCTGCTGCTTCTGCAGGCGCTCGAAATCGGCCTCGGGGAAGCGCGGGTTCAGGATCGACGTCGGCGATACAGCGTCGAGCGACGGCGTCGAGGTTGGCCTTCAGCGCGGACAGCGAGACGCGACGAGGTGTCCAGGCGGCTCCGGTGCCGAGCGTCGCGCCCAGCCGCTGCGAGCTCGTCGCTGATCTCAGCGCGGTCCGCGTCTTCGTGCCCTCGTCCAGCATGTCCATGGCCAGGCTGGCGGTGCCGGGCGACGCGACCTGGTCGGCGGCGTAGCCGGCGTCGAAGCAGCAGGTCGAAGTCGACGACCGGGATCGCCGTGCGCGCTCGGCGAGGACGATCTTCAGGCCGTTGGACAGCGTGGCCCGCTCGACTCGGGAACTTCGCGACCGGCGGCTGCGCCGGGCTCCGGCAGCTTCGAGCGGTCGACGCCGCTTGGCGGCGGCTGGCGTAGCTGCGGGAACGGATGGACCTCGAGGATGTAGACGCCGTCGGAGAGCCAGCTCCTTGGCGCGCCTCCTGCACGTCGTCGGCCGTCGCCGCCTGCTCGACGTGCGAGCGCGTGTCTTGTAGGCGTCGGGGTCGCCGCCGAAGACCTGGTTCGTGGCCAGGATGTCGGACTTGCCGCCGAAGCCGCCGATGCGCTCGATGCCGCGGATGAAGCCGGCGACGTACTCGGTCTTCACGCGCTCGAGCTCGTCCTCGCGTCGGGCCCTTCGTCGAGGAACCTGCGCCAGCTCCTCGTCCATGGCCTTCTCGACCTTCGCGAGGTCGCCGCCGGGCTTGGCCGTGGCCTCGACGATGAACTGGCTGGCGATCTCGCGCGGGTCGACGTAGGCGGAGACGTCGGTGGCGATCTGGTCGTCGTAGACCAGCCGCTTGTAGAGGCGCGAGGTCTTCCCGGCCGAGAGGACGTCGCGCGGCGAGGTCGAGCAGGTACTCGTCCTCGGCGTCCCGACGCCGGGACGTTCCAGACCTTGTAGATCCGCGCCTGCGGCACGCGGTCCTGCAGCACTGCCGCGCTGCGTGCCGGTGCGCTTGGCGATCCACTGCGTCGTGCTGCGCGACCGGCGGGCCGGGCGGGATGTCGCCGAAGTACTTCTTCGACCTTCTCCAGCGCCGTCCTGCGGTTCGACGTCGCCGGCGATCGACGAGCACGGCGTTGGCGGGGCCGTAGTAGGTCTTGAACCACTCCTTCACGTCGTCGAGCGAGGCGGCGTTCAGGTCCTCCATCGAGCCGATCACCGTCCAGGAGTAGGGATGGCCGGCGGGAAGATGGCCTTGGCGATCAGTTCGTCGGCGATCGGCCGTAGGGCTGGTTCTCGCCCTGGCGCTTCTCGTTCTGCACGACGCCGCGCTGCTCGTCGAGCTTCGCCTGGTCGATCGCGCCCAGCAGGTGGCCCATGCGGTCGGATTCCATCCAGAGGACCAGGTCGAGCGCCGAGGTCGGGACGTTCTCGAAGTAGTTCGTGCGGTCCTCGCTGGTCGTGCCGTTCAGGTCGGTGGCGCCGAGCCGCTCCATGGCCTTGAAGTAGTCGTCGTTGAAGTTCTCGCTGCCGTTGAACATCAGGTGCTCGAACAGGTGGGCGAAACCGGTCTTGCCGGGCTTCTCGTTCTTGGAGCCGACGTGGTACCAGACGTTCACGGCCACGATCGGGGCCTTGTGGTCCTCGTGGACGATCACGGTCAGGCCGTTGTCGAGCACGAACTTCTTGTAGGGGATGTCGATCACATCGGCGGCCGCTGGTTCTGTGCCAGGGCGGTGACCGCGCCGGCCAGCAGGACCGGCAGGAAAAGCATGAAGAGCAACTGGGTGGGTCGCATGCGCATCTCCAGGAGGTAAGTGAAAGGCAGGGAGCGGTGTGCTGTCGCTGAAATCTATTCAAAGCGGGGAGAAGATTCAACCCCCGCCACCTCCGGGCACTTCGTTTTCTTGAGAGAAATCCCTATGTTTGGCCATGCAACTCCCCCAACTCCCGGTCACAGACGCCCTTCCGCGGATACGGGAAGCGATACGGCGTTCGCCCTCGACCATTCTTTCCGCCCCTCCCGGCGCCGGTAAAACGACACTGGTACCTCTCGCCATTCTGGAAAGCGGGATACTCCGGGATTCGCGGATCATCATGCTCGAACCGCGCCGATTGGCCGCCCGCCGGGCAGCGGAGTACATGGCGTCACTTATGGGTGAGAAAGTCGGCGGGAAGGTCGGCTACCGGATCCGCGGCGAGTCAGTGGTCGGCGACAATACCGCGATCGAAGTGGTGACCGAGGGGATCCTGACCCGTATGCTCCAGTCCTCGCCCGACCTTCCCGGTGTCGGGCTGCTCATCTTCGACGAGTTCCACGAGCGGAGCATTCATGCCGACCTTGGGCTTGCCCTCGCTCTGGACGTGCAGGAGCACCTGCGTCCGGATCTGCGCCTTCTGGTCATGTCCGCGACTCCGGATACCGACGCGCTCGTTCGCCTCCTCGGTGAACCGGCCATAGTGACCAGCGAAGGGAGGCAATATCCGGTCGAGACCCGGTACCGCGCCTTCGCTGTGGAAGGGCCGATCGAGAAATGCGTCGCGGAGACGGTGCTTCGTGCGCTGGAAGAGGAGGAGGGAGACATTTTGGTGTTCCTGCCGGGGCAACGGGAGATCCGGCGGGTGGAACGGTTGCTGGAGCCGCGATCGCAGGGAGGGGAGGTGCAACTCCATCTATTGTACAGTGAAGCTCCTCCGGCGCAGCAGCGGTCCGCTCTTTCACCTGCCCCGCGCGGTGGACGAAAGGTCATCCTCGCCACCAACGTGGCGGAGACCAGCCTGACGATCGACGGGGTCCGCGTGGTGATAGATTCTGGAATCGATGAGAGTCTCCAGGTTCGACCCCAGGAGGGGAATGTCCGGACTGGAAACCGTCGTCGTCTCCAGGGCGTCGGCCGATCAGCGTCGCGGGAGAGCCGGCCGGCAGTCCCCCGGGATCTGCTACAGGCTCTGGACGGTGGACCAGGGATCCTCGCTCCCTCCCCATAACGTTCCGGAGATCCTTTCCACGGATCTCGCGCCCCTGGCCCTCGAACTTGCCGGGTGGGGGGGCGGGCTGCGTTTCATCGATCCGCCTCCTCCGGCACATCTTGCGCAGGCACGAACGGTCTTGACCGGGCTTGGAGCCCTTGACGCTTTGGGCCGGATCACGCTCCACGGAAAAGCGATCAGGGAACTCCCGGTCCATCCAAGGCTCGCGCACATGATCCTGGCCGCACGAGAGTTCGGGCGTGACGCGCTTGCCTGCGAGGTCGCTGCGCTTCTGGAGGAGCCGGGCCGGGGCGATCGGGAGGCCGACTTCCGCGCACACTGGCAGGCCGTGCGTGAAGGACGTGGGGATCGGGAGGGAAGGATCCGCCGGGAGGTCCGACGGTTGCGGGCGATCGTCGGTGCGCGAGAGGAAGAGGGGAGCGAGGATTCTCTCGGGATCCTCCTCGCGCTGGCCTACCCCGACAGGATCGGGAAACGCCGGCCGGACGGCAGGTATCTCCTCTCCGGCGGAACCGGCGCGGTCATTCCCGCCGGCAGCCTGCTTGCCCGTAGTGAGTTCCTCGCTGTCGCCCATCTCGATGCATCGGGAACCGAAGCGATGGTCCGGCTCGCCGCGCCGGTGACACGGGAAGAACTGTTGAAGGTCTTCGGCCCGGTCCTCAACGATCAGGAGGAGATCGGATGGGACGGTCAGGCCGTCACTGGGCGCCGCTCGCGCATGCTCGGCAAGGTCGCACTGGAAGAGCGACCTCTGGAGGTTGACACGGAAACCGCCCTGACAGCCATGCTGGAAGGGGTGAGGACCATGGGACTTACCTGCCTGTCCTGGTCAGCGGAGTGCAGTTCGTTGCGGGCCCGGAGCGAGTGGCTCAGGCGCAGCGGCGTTGCCCCGGGAGAATGGCCGGACCTGAGCGACGACGGGCTGCTGGCTGACCTCGCAGGATGGCTCGGACCACATCTGCACGGCGTCACCAGGAAGAGCCAGCTGGAGAGGCTCGACACGAGCGGGATGCTCCGCGCCTACCTGGGCCACCGGCGGATGGCGGATCTGGAGCGGCTGGCTCCGGCGTTCCTTGCGGTCCCGACAGGTTCGAGGATCCGCCTCGACTACGAATCGGGACCGGTCCTCGCGGTCAAGCTGCAGGAGATGTTCGGACAGGTCAACACTCCCACTGTGGCCGGGGGAAAGGCCGCGGTGCTGATCCACCTGCTCTCGCCAGCAGGGCGCCCTCTCGCCATCACGCAGGACCTTCCGAATTTCTGGCAGAAGGTCTATCCGGAGGTGAGAAAGGAGATGCGGGGCCGATACCCTAAGCATCCCTGGCCCGAGGATCCCCTCTCCGCCATCCCGACCCGGAGGACAAAGAAACGGGCGAGATGAGGAACCCTCCCGGGAATTCTTCCGGGCGGACAAGTGTTTGCATCATCGGCTGGAGTTGCTGCACTTTCATCACCAATACGAAAGGGATCCTCATGGGACTGCTCGATAGTATCCTCGGAAAGGTCGCCGGCGGCGCATCAGGTGGGATCGACCCAAAGCTGATCTCCACGGTCATGGGCCTGCTTGGCGACTCGAAATCCGGAGGCCTCAACGGCCTGATCGAATCCTTCACGAAGAACGGCCTCGGAGACATCATCTCGTCGTGGGTGGGCACGGGAAAGAACCTTCCCATCTCTCCCGAACAGATCACCAGGGCGCTGGGTCAGGGGAAGATCGGCCAGCTCGCTTCGCAGACCGGTCTGTCCAAGGACGATCTGACCAAGCACCTCTCCAGTCTCCTTCCGGGGATCGTGGATAAACTGACCCCGCAGGGAAAGGTCCCGGAAGGGGACCTGCTGCAGCAGGGGCTGAATCTTCTCAAAGGCAATTTCAAGTTCTAACACACCAGGAAGCGATAACCTCCCTGTTGCGTGGATTGCAGATGTTCTTCCCCTCCGGGGTGAAGAGGTATTCGAGCCGGGCCAGGTGTCTTTCCACGATCCTGGCCCGGACGATCTTCAGGGTGCTGTTCATCATACCGTTCTGCTCCGTGAAGCCCTCCGCCAGCACCGCCATGGCCGCGGGGAGCCACCGTTCCGGGAAAACACCCCCCGCATGCCCGCCGGGTCGAAACGCATCGATCTCCTTTTCCAGCATGCGGAGTGCAGCGTCCTGTCCTTCGGCGGTGTCGGGGCGAAGGTGGTGATGCTCCATCCAGCGGAGTACCGATTCCTTGTTCGGTACGACAAGCGCCACGGTGTAGGGCGACTGGTTGTTGAACAGCATCACCTGGTCGAAGACCCTTGAAGCGCTGCAGAGCGACTCTTCGATCCCTTCGGGGCTGTACTTCTCCCCGTCCGCGGCGATCAGCAGGCTCTTCGTCCGGCCGAGCACGTAGAGGTAGCCATCCCCATCGAGGTATCCGAGATCGCCGGTGTAGAGCCAGCCGTCCCGGATCGTTTCCCGCGTGGCCTTCTCGTTCCGGTAGTAGCCGGCCATGACGTTCTCCCCCCGCACCACGATCTCTCCCTGAGACCCGGCCGGTAGCAGCCGGCCCTGGTCGTCGCAGATCCTGACCTCGAGGTCGGGGACCAGGCATCCTGACGAGCCGAGTTTGTGGCGTGCCGGCGTGTTCGCGGAGATCACCGGGGAGGCTTCGGAGAGCCCGTATCCCTGGTACATCGGCATGCCGATGGCGTAGAAGAACCGCTGGAGTTCGATATCGAGCAGGGCTCCCCCCCCGATGAAGAACTCCAGCCGGCCGCCGAAGTTGGCGCGGACCTTCCTGAAGAGGATGGCGTCGAACACGAGCTTGAGTGGGAAGAGCAAGGCGCGCCATCCGTGCCCGCGGTTCCAACCGTCGGCGTTGTACGCGGTGGCGACCGCGAGCCCCGCCCGGAAGAGGGCCGCCGCGACCGCTCCCTTCTGCCGCACCCCTGCCTCGATGTTCTTGCGGAAGTTCCGCGCGAGAGCCGGGACGCTGAGCAGGAACACCGGCCGGGTCTCCCTGATGTTGATCGGGATGTTCTTGATCGTCTCGAGCGCGGTCCTGCCGCTCTGGACCGATGCCATGCTCGCCCCGTTCCGCATCAAGGTGTAGATCCCCGCGGTGTGAGCGAAGCAATGGTCCCAGGGGAGGATCAGCAACGACGTGTACCAGTCGGGGACGGAGATGATCGCGGACGACTGTTCGACGTTGGCGGTGTAGTTCCGGTGGGTGAGGATGACCCCCTTGGGATCGGCGGTGGTGCCTGAGGTGTAGCAGATCGTGGCTGGATCCTTTTCCTTCACCATCCGCTTCCGCTCCTCCAGTTCGTTCGTCCCGGTGCGGAGGAAGTCGCGGCCGAGGAGATGCAGATCCTCCAGCGGCAGCTCTCCGCTGAGGCGCTGTTCCACCCGGTCCAGCAGGACCACCGTACGCACCGCGGGAAGATCCTTTCGGGCGGCCCGGACCTTCGCCAGCTGCGAGCCGGAGGCGACGATCATGCAGCATTCCGAGTGGGCGAGTCGGAAAACCAGGTCCGGCCCCTCCTGCAGCTTCACCGAGAGAGGGACGTTGATCGCACCGGCGCAGAGGATGCCCAGCTCGGCGATCACCCAGTCGTTTCGCCCTTCGGCCAGGAGCGCGACGCGGTCACCGGCGCTGATCCCCAGGCTCACAAGACCGGCAGCGAAGCTCTGGACCAGCTCGTACGCCTCGCGGTAGGTCGTCCCGGCGTACGCGGCGTCGCGTTTTTCGAGCAGCAGCGTATTGCCGGGGAAGCGGCGGACGCTCTCCTCGAACAGGGTGATCAGGGTTTCATTTCTCATGGCGTTCGGGGGCCTGGTGAGGAGGGATGGCAGTGTGTGGGTGAAAATAGCGGAGGAATCGGCAAGAATCAAGGCGAACCGGCGGTCTCCTGCAGTGAACGATCGAGGCTTGTGGGAGACGAACGGCTCCCCTATATTCCTTCGTGGATGACAGGATCATGACATCGTGGTCTGCCGGGATCCGGATATTCCTGGGGAGTGATCCGTCCGCCACCAACCGGAGGAGACGATGAAACTGCACAGAGCGTTCGCACCCGTTTGCTGCCTCTGCCTCCTGGTCATCGGGGGCTGGACTTCTGCACGGACACAGACCGATTCCACCGCTCAGCTGTACAAACTGCTCATGGTGGACGGCTCGGAACTGGTTGGCACGATCGTGTCATCCGTCCCGGACACCGTGGTCTTCAGGACCGGCTCCGGGATGACGATGACCATCCCCAGGACGAGCATCCAGGAGCTCAGGCCTGCCTCCGGGGAGTACGTCGGCGGAGAGTACCGCCGGTACGACCCGAACACCTCGCGGCTGCTGATCGGTCCCACCGGCCGGCCGCTCAAGCAAGGGCAGGGGTACTTCGCCGCATACGAGATCTTCTTCACCTACTTCGGCTTCGGCATCACCGATAACATCTCACTGGGGGGCGGGATCACGCTGCTGCCCGGGGCTGAAGGGCAGCTGTTCTATATCGCGCCGAAGGTGGGCTTTTCGACCGCTTCGGAGAACGTCAGCGTTTCTCTCGGGGGGATCTACATGAACACCACCGCGGAGGATGTCGGCGGGCTCGGGGCCGTTTTCGCGATGGGGACATTCGGGCCTCCGACAGCCTCGTTCACGGCGGGCCTGGGCTACGGTTACGCGGAAGGGGAGTTCAGCGGGAGCCCGCTCCTGGTCTTCGGCGGGGAGGTGCAACTGTCCAACAGCGTCAAACTCCTGTCGGAGAACTACGTCCCGGTCGGGACCGATGCCGTGATGCTCTCGTTCGGCATCCGGTTCTTCGGCGAGCGGTTGTCGGCCGACCTGGGCTTCTTCTATCCGATGAGCGGAGGAGAGGGCATCGATGAGGGCTTCCCCCTGATCCCGTGGCTGGGATTCGCGTACAACTTCGGAAATTGACCCGTTCGTTGATTTGTTGGGGAGTTTGTCGTATCCTCCTGCATCAGACCATCCGCAGGGGGGCCAGTGAAGAAGAAGCTTGTCTGGATCATCGCGATCCTCGTCGCCTGTGCCGTCGCCGCGCAGTTCTACCAGCCGGACCGGACCCACCCGCCGGCCGATCCCGCCCTCGACCTGGCCCAGCACACGCCGGTCCCCAGAGACGTTCATCAGCTCCTTCGTCAGGCATGCTATGATTGCCATTCTTACGAGACGGTCTGGCCATGGTACGGCAGGATCTCTCCGGTCTCCTGGCTCCTGGCGAAGGACGTCACGCAGGGGCGCCGGCACCTGAATTTCTCCCTCTGGGGCAAATACCCGGTGAATCGGCGCGCAATGGCTCTCGGGGAGATCCAGGAACAGCTGGAGGCGGGGACGATGCCCCCGGCTCAATATGTGATGATGCACAGCGAGGCCAAATTGGACTCCGTAGCCCGGCAGAAGATCATCGCCTGGGCAAAAGAGCACGAGGGTGTCTCGACGGACGAAAAGGACGACCAGTGACCAGGAGGGACCTATGAGCTCCAATGGGGTGAATCGGCGTGATCTCTTGAAGACCGGGGCGCTGTTCGCCATCGGCGCACCATTGTTCGATCTGCTCGAATCGCGACGGGCGGAAGCCGAGCCGCTGGTGCTCGATCAGGAACCCGCGGCGAAACCGGTCTCCCGGCCCATCACCGCCGTCGTCCTGGGGGCGGGGAACCGGGGAAACGTCTATGCTTCCTACGCGGAGAAATATCCGGACGAGCTGAAGATCGTCGGCGTTGCGGAGCCGATCGAAGTGCGCAGGGCCAGGTTCTCGGCGCGGTACAACATCCCGGCGGAACACCAGTGGACCACCTGGGAGCATGCCTTCACCGTCCCGAAGTTCGCCGATGCGGTGATCATCACCACCCCCGATGCGCTGCACTACGGCCCGGCGATGAAGGGGCTGGGGATGGCGTACGACATGATCCTGGAGAAGCCCATTGCGCAGACCTGGAAGCAGTGTGCCGACATCATGAAGCTGGCGCAGCAGAAAAAGCGGATCGTGGCGATCTGTCACGTACTCCGGTACACGCCCTACTTCAGGAAACTGAAGGAGGTGATCGATTCCGGCCAGCTGGGGACCGTCGTCAGCGTGTCGCACTTCGAACCGGTGCAGCATGAGCACATGGCCCACTCCTTCGTGCGGGGGAACTGGAGGAACTCGAAGGAATCCAACTTCATGCTCCTGGCGAAGTCGTGCCACGACCTCGACATGCTCCGATGGCTCATCGGCAAACCCTGCACCTCCGTGGCCTCGTACGGCGCCCTCTCGCTCTTCAAGAAGGAGAACGCGCCCGCGGGGAGCACCCTGCGCTGCACGGACGGATGCGCGGTCGAGGCGACCTGTCCATATTCCGCGCTGAAGATCTACTACCGGAACCGGACCTACCTCGGGCACATGGACCTGCCGGCGGAAGGAGACAAGGGGCCGGCGATCCTGGAGCACCTGAAGGCCGGACCCTACGGGCGGTGCGTCTACCACTGCGACAACGACGTGGTGGACCACCAGGTGGTGGCGATGGAGTTCGCCGACAGGATCACCGCCTCCTTCTCCATGGAGGCGTTCACCGCATACCACGGCCGCAGGACGCGGATCATGGGGACGATGGGTGACGTGGTGGGGGACATGGAACTGATGACCGTCACGGACTTCCGGACCGGCAAGGCCACGACCTGGGACGCCACGAAGGCGCTCACCGTCCAGTCAGGGCACGGCGGCGGGGACTACGGCCTCGTCCACGATTTCCTCAGGGCGGTGGACGCTCAGGATCCGTCGCTGCTCACCTCCACCATCGAGGCGTCGATGGAGAGCCACCTCATCGCCTTCCGGGCCGAAGAGAGTCGCCTCAAGGGGAAGATGGTGCTGGTCAAGATGTAGCTCGTCACAGTGCATTCGGGAAGACGATGAAGATGAATCGTTGGATCGCGGCCAGCCTGCTGCTCCCCTGCGTGGCTTTTGCGCAGGGGATCAACCGCCCCTTGATCCAGACCCTCGTGGACGCGGTCTCGCGCGACAGCCTGGTCAGGGTCATCACGGACCTCCAGGGATACGGTACCCGGTACGAGCTGTCGCCGCAACAGGATTCCGCGGGGGTCTACCTCGAGCGGGAGATGCGCCGGCGGGGAGCCGCGGTGGAACGTCAGAGCTACCTCTTCGGCCTGCCGGCGCTCCGGAGCGTCGACCTCCTGGATGCGTCGACCGCCTGGGCGGTCGGGGGCGATTCCGCCATCGTGAGAACCACGGATGCCGGCCAGACCTGGACCTCCCAGAAGTCTGTTGCAGGTGCTTCGTACTACGGGGTGGACTTCGTCAACTCCCGTGTGGGATGGGCCGTGGGTTCGGGCGCGCTGATCGTGAAGACGACCGACGGCGGGTCGACGTGGGTCCGGCAGACCCCCGACACCTCCGTGGCGCTCAACGATGTCGTCGCGCTGGACGAACAGTCGGCGGTCGCGGTCGGCGCTTCGGGGGTCATCCTGCGGACGACAAACGGCGGACAGCAGTGGCAGCGCAGGATCACCGGTGTGGGGCAGGCGCTGAACGAGATCGAGGCACGGGACGCCACAAACCTCTGGGTTGTCGGGGCGGGGGGAACGATCCTGGCTTCCACCGATGCAGGGGCCGGCTGGACACCGCGCACGTCGGGCACAACGTCGTCCCTCACAGACATTCACTTCGCGAACGGCCGCCTGGGGTGGATCGTGCTGGCGAATTCCTTGCTGAAGTCGACCAACGGAGGTTCATCGTGGACGGGGGTCGCTGCCCCGGTGGGTTCATCGACATGCCGGTCGTTGCGATTCGCGGACAGCACGACCGGGGTCCTGGTGGACGGGGCGCAGAACATCTTCCGGACGACGAACGGGGGAAGCAGCTGGTCGAAGGTGTACGACCCCGCAGCTTCGGGTTGGGTGAAGGGGTGGACGCCGGCCCTCACCGAGGTGCGTTCGGCCGGACGGCTGACCGCCGTCGGGAGCAGGGGGACCATCCTGACAAGCACCGACAACGGGGCCGCCTGGACCAGCCAGACGGCGAATCTCCCTGCGGCGCTGATCCATGTCTCCCACAATATCGTCGGTACGATCCCGGGCTCGGCCACTCCCGACAAAGAGGTCGTCCTGGTGGCCCACTACGATTCCTACAGTAACAATCTCATGGTTTCCGCTCCCGGCGCAAACGACAACGCGAGCGGCACGGCCGCGGTCCTGGAGGGTCTGCGCGTCTGCCTCCCCTACCGCTTCGCCTGCACGCTCCGCTTCGTTGCGGTGTCGGGGGAAGAACTCGGAATGTACGGCAGCCAGCACTATGTTGCCCGGGTCGTCTCCGAAGGCCGGAACATCGTTGCGGCAGTGAACGCCGACATGATCGGTTATCCCACCACGGCGGATACGGCAAGGCTGGTCGCTTCCAGCTACCTGACCCGCAACTGGCTCCTGGATTCTTCGGTGGTCTACAGTCAGCGGTACGGGCTGGGACTCACCGCGGTCACGCTCGTCGACAATACGGGAGCGAGCGACTATGGCCCCTTCGCGGTCGCCGGGTACCCGACGCTGGACATCGCGGAGGGGACGGCGAACGAGATCTGGGGAGGTGCGGACCCCTACTACCACAAAACCACGGATACCATCGACAAGCTGAAGGTTTCGCTGGTGCGGAAGGGGGCGCAGTGGATGCTCGCCACCGCGCTCGAGCAGGCGAACCCCCTCGGACCGGTCTCCGTGGAGCCGGGGTGACCGAGATGCCTGCGGAGTATGTTCTTACACAGAACTATCCGAACCCGTTCAATCCCTCCACCACGATAGAGTACACGGTCCCGAAGGCTGGAGGCCAACCGGCGAGTGGGGACCGGCTGGCGGCCGGCGACCGGCCGGCGGTGGGGGAGCGGGTGGGACGAGTGAGGCTTGCCGTCTACGATCTGCTGGGACGGGAAGTGGCGCTGATCGTGGACGAGGAGCAGAGGCCCGGGAGGTACAGCGTGCGGTTCGACGCAGGACCCCTCTCCAGCGGCGTCTATTTCTACCGGCTGACCGCCGGGGCTCTCGTGTTGACCCGCAAGATGACCCTCGTGCGATAGCCGACCGCGATCGAATGGCGGGTTGGCGGCCGCATCCGGCTTCGTACGTCCGCGCCCTTCTACGTTCCTGTGCCGTGGTGCTGATCTTGTCGAGGTCGAGCACCATTTCGCCGGCGTTGCCAATGTGGAAGGCGGGGACAAATCGCACGCCGCGCGCGATCTCGTCATGCCTGTACGAGTAGCGGGAATGGACGACCTGCTGGAAGGTGTCGTCGAATCCCTTGATCAGGACCAGGAACTCGGCCTGCAGGGTCGCCAGCTGTTCGGCGGTCTTGCCGTGCAGCGGGCTGGATTCGGTTAGCGGATGGACCAGCGTCCAGGTGAGCGGAAGAAACTGGACGGCAGGGATCTCGAGTTCCAGCACATCGTACTTCCGCGTGCGGTGGCTGGGGGACCCACACGGTCATCAACAGGAGACGCGCTTCCGCCTCCATCAGCGTGCTTCGCCGCCTGTTCGCCACCCGGAACATCAACGCCTCCCCTCCCTTGTGCTGCACCACGGCCATCGACTTGCTGAAGACTGCCGGCCGCGCGGAGAACCTCCCGATAGGCCGGTCGCGATCGCAAAGCTCATCAGGCCGATCATCGCTTCCATGGAAGCAGATGTTGGTCAGGTCCGGGCGGTGCGAGATCAGGTCCAGGATCCAGTGGCTGAGGACGCACAGAGCGACGCGCCAGCGCTCCGCGCATGGACCGCTTCACGGCAAGTAGACCCCGCCGGCGAAGGCGGCATACAGCAGGCAGGCGGCGAGACTGTGCGAAAGCGGGTAGTCGTAGAGGTCGAGCGGCACCATGGCTGTGATCCCTTCGACGATCCGCAAGTGTTCCAGTCCCGGCCATCACCAGCATGGGGAATAGCAGGTCCAGGAATGTCGCGCTGAGGACCAGCGTCCCCAGTGAGGTCTTCGGGGCGATCCGCTTTGCGGCAAAAGCAGCGGCATAGTGTCCGATGAACATCCGGTCACCTTTCGGGTGTGATCAACGTGTTCAGACGTGCCCATCCGGTCTTCGCGATGTCGATGACGATGGGGGTAACAAAGCCCAGGACGAACGGCATGGCGGGTTCGCGGAACCGTTCGTTGCCGAAGGAAAAGACCGACAGGAGAGAGATCCCCACAACGATCCAGAGTTCGTAGTCCTGCCAGCGGATGCGGCGGAGGAACAGAAAGAGCACCGGAACGTAAGCCAGCACGAACGTGCCGCGGAGCAGCGATTCCAGCCACTGCGGCGGATGCGGGATCAGGATAAAAAAGTGATAGTCGGGCCGCCAGAGGATATAGAGCCTGTGGATCAGGCTGCGTTGCCCTGCCGCGAATGCCTCGTTGTACTCCCAGACCCCCCCGTAGCTGATGAACCCCGTGAAGATCAGCGGAAGGGCGACCAGCAGCCACCTCTTGCGGTCGCGGAGGAGCCAGGCCGCCAGCACGAACAGGAATACGAGCAGCGTCTCCTTCATGTAGACGTTGGCGTACATGATCCCTGGAGGATAGAACGCCAGGACCCATCCGCCGCGTCTGTAGAGGAGTTCGAGCAGCACGCAGGTAAGAGTCGACAGCAGGATCTGGAGCGCGAGGCTCCGATGTGTGACGTGCAGGAAAGCCATGTACGCGGGGGTGCGCTGGTACCAGTGCTCGTAGGGGAAGAGTCTGACCGTGTTCTCCAGGGTCTGGCTGTTGACGTAGTACTCCTTTGCGTCTCCGACGAGAGGGGCATCGTACACGAGCGGGATGAAGCCGCGCAGACAGAGGGCGGCGGCGAAAAGCAGGATCAGGTCGCGGTGGGTGCGCAGCAACGATGGCATGGCGGAGGTCCGCACTGGTGGTTCAGGGGTTCAAGCCGCTCTTCTTGGCCGGGCGCAGGGTCAGCCCCGGACGAAATGCGGCATTTCGGCCGGCAGCGGGAGGGAGATCTCGACGAACCCGCGATAGGCCCCGTTCTCGAACCAGGGGGACTGGAAGATGAGCTTCCTGGCCCCCTGTTTTTCGATGGTGTAGACGTTGGACTTCTGTTCCCGGAGCATCGTTGCGAGCAGGGTTCGTGCGGGCTCCGGGTGGCAGGCGAGGACGTTGGTGCCGACCAATGCCGCGCCTCCATCCGCCTCAAAGGTCGCGCAGGCGCGGTCGTTGAGCGAGAGGATGACCCCCTCGGCGTCGCATACGGTGATCGCTGCGGGAAGTTCTTTTGCCCACTCCATAAGAGTTCTCCGCGTCACATCTTCTTCGAGGCGTACCCTGCGGGCACGATGAATTTGGCGGGCGGGACGGGGACATTCTCCTCCAGCTTGACCGCCGTGACCGCGCTCTTCATCCCTTTGTTGTCGACCGAGGTGAGCAGTGTGATCTTCTTCCATCCGGCGTACACGGCGAGTCCGTAGGAGGTCTGTAGCTGGAAGGATTCACAGTCCTTCCCGGCGATCTTGACGTTCGGACGCTTCTTTGCCTTCCCGGATTGTACGTCCTTGGAGGACATTTCATTCCAATCGAAGCGCATCTCCGTCCCTCGATAGGCGGGTCCGCGGTCGAAGGCGGTCTTCTTGGCGGGCATCACCAACCAGAGGGTCTTGCCGTCGCTGAAGAACACCTCCTTGAGCGTGTTGTCTTCGTACGTCTCTTTGCATTCCTTCATCCCAAAATCGTCAAAATACACCACGACCTTGTTCTTCGACAGGAAGCCACTCATTTCCATGGTCTGCTCGAAGGTGATGATCGCGGACTTGATGTCATATTTGTGGTCCTGAGCCACTGCAGGAAGGCAGATGAGCAGTGTGGACAGGAACAACGAGGCGACACATGTTTTCATCGCGCACCTGAGGGTCTGGTGAGGGTTGAGGGACGGACCGGTCGTGAACGCAACATCCGGTCAACGGACATCAACCTACAGAATGACGACGCAAGAGTCAACCGTGATGCCTCCGGATGAGCCCTGAATGGAATACGTCTTGCGAGCTCGATCTTCCTCCCGTATATTCCCGCATACCCTGCAGTGCGCACCCGGAGCTCCTGACATGACCTCTCGTGAACGCGTTCTCTCTTCTCTGAACCACGTGGCGCCGGACATGGTCCCGATCGACTGCTCGGGGCACCGCTCCTCGGGGATCTCCGCGATCGCCTATGCAAAGCTCCGCCGCCACCTGGGCCTCCCGGACCGTCCTCTCCGCGTCTACGACATCATCCAGCAGCTGGCGGTCCTGGACGACGACGTCCTGGACCGGTTCGGGATCGACACGATCGAACTGGGGAGAGCGTTCGCCCTCGATGACCGGTACTGGGTCGATTGGACCCTTCCCGACGGTACGCCGTGTCAGGTGCCGGCATGGACGCCGCCCGAACGGGTGGAGAGCCACTGGGTGATCCGCTCGGCCAGCGGCAGGGTGCTGGCCAGGATGCCGGAGGGCGCGCTCTATTTCGAGCAGGCCTCCTGGCCGTTCGTCGACGGGCCTCCCGACCACAGCCGACTGCAGGAGGCTTTCGCAGAATCGATGTGGACCGGGATCGCATCGCCGCCCGGGCCGATCACCGGGGGAGCGGAGGGACAGGCGCTGCTGGGGCAGGAGGCCCGCCGGCTGCGCGAAAGCACGGACCGGGCGATCATCGGACTGTTCGGGGGGAACCTCCTCGAGTGCGGACAGTTCCTCTACCGCAACGACCACTTCCTTGAACTCATGGCCGCCGACCCCGCGGCGACGCACGACTTCCTGGACAGACTCGTCGAGATGCACCTCGGGAACCTCGAACGCTTTCTTGCCGCGGTCGGGCCGTACATCGACGTGATCGTTTTCGGCGACGACCTGGGAATGCAGACCGGTCCGCAGATGTCCCCCGCGATGTACAGGAAGTATTTCAAGCCCCGGCATGCCTTGCTCTGGAAGCGTGCCAAGGAACTGGCGAACGTCAAGGTCATGCTTCACTGCTGCGGCGGCGTGCGTGAACTGCTTGCCGATCTGATCGATGCCGGCCTGGACGCGATCAACCCGGTGCAGATCTCTGCCGGGGAATGGACGCCGCGGGTCTCAAGGCGGACTTCGGGCAGAAACTGACCTTCTGGGGTGGGGGGTGCGACACGCAGTTCGAGCTGAGCAGGGGGACGCCGGAAACAGGTGCGGGATCATGTCCGCCGGCAGGTCCGGGTCCTGCAGCCGGGGGGAGGGTTCGTCTTCCAGCAGGTGCACAACATCATGGCGGACGTCCCGCCGGAGAACATCGTGGCGATGTTTGATGCCGTGAGGTCCTGACGGCGGCTCCCCGGGTCTCAGGCCTCCGGCCTCTCAGGCCTCCGGCCTTTCAGGCCCTTCCGAGCACCACGATCCCGACACAGATCGTCACCACCCCGATCACCTTCTGCGTCGACCACGCTTCACCGAACAGCAGTGCCGCCGCTCCCGCTATGAGCACGATGCTGGCCGCGGAATAGACCGGGAAGGCGGTCCCAAGCGGCATCTGCTCCAGCGCCTTGATGTACAGCAGCGTATTGACCAGGCCGATGAACAGTCCGACCCCGAGCAGGACCATCTTCTGCGCGGGGTACCCGGGGATCGCGGAGGCGTGCCGGAACAGCAGGTTCGCGGCGACGTTGAAGGCCACTGCAAGCAGGAGCAGGAGTACGCTGGACATGGGAGCCGGGGGATGTGGGGTGGACATTCGAGTGTAGGAATTTCGCGGGGGAAACGCAATGTGGCGGCGAAATCCGATTTTCGATATCTTGTTGGGAGATGATCACCGACCCCGCCGCGATGTTCCGAAGGGGTGAACCAGCACAAGGAGCCCAGCCGATGAAGTATCTGTTTTCGATCGTTGCCCTGCTGATGATCGGTACGGCCGCCCACGGCGGCCCGAAGAACTACGGGAAATCGCTGACCCTCAAAGAGACCACCAGGATCTCGGACATCCTACGCCCAGCCACAGAAGTACGCCGGCAAGCGGGTGCTCGTCGAGGGTCCGGCCGTGAACGTCTGCAAGAAACGAGGCTGCTGGATCGAGATCGGGAGCGACAAAGAGTTCCAGAGCATCCGTTTCAAGGTGGAGGACGGGGTGATCGTCTTCCCGCTGGAAGCCAAGGGGAAGACGGTTCGCGCCGAGGGGATCGTCAGTGTGACGACCACCAGTGCAGAAGAGCAGATCGCCCAGGGGCAGAAGCATGCGAAGGAATCCGGCGAGGAGTTCGATCCGGCCTCCGTCAAGGGTCCGAAGACGACCGTGCTGCTCAAGGGCGAAGGCGCCGAAGTCCGCTGATCGCAGGGGCTGCTCCAGCATATGGCGAAAACCTTCTGGCGGCGATGGAACAACATCCTGCATCGCGACATCGGCTATCTTGTGGCGGGGCTCACGGTGATCTACGGCATCTCCGGCGTTGCCGTCAACCACACTGCGGATTGGAACCCCAGCTACAGGACTGAAACCACCACGCTGCAGATCGGCCCGGTGGAGGGAGAACAGAGAGAGGAGATCGTCGCAGAGGTCAAGCGGCGGCTGGGCCTGGACGAGCAGGAACGGAATTCTTTCCGGCCGGACCCGGAGACTCTCAGACTCTTCTACGAGTTGAAGACCTATTCGGTGGACCTCCCCACAGGGACCGTGGTGATCGAAGAGGCCCGTACCCGCCCCGTGCTGTTCGAGGCGAACAGGCTCCACCTCAATGCTCCAAAGAAGCTCTGGACCTGGATCGCCGATCTCTATGCACTCTCGCTCATCGTCGTGGCCGTCACCGGCCTGTTCGTTTTGAAGGGGAAGGTCGGGATCACGGGCCGCGGGGCGTGGCTGACGGCGATCGGCGTCCTGGTCCCGGTCCTCTACTGGGTCTACTACTGGTACATCGAGTGATCTCCGTTCCATGCCCTGGACCCTCCGGACCCTCCTGAACATCACCCTCGCGGCCGCTCCGCTCGCCCTGTACATCGGGCTGCGGTGCGCTTCGTCCGCCGGCCTGCTGCGGCCCGCCTGGAAGGCGACCGCCAGGCGATTGGCGCTCCTCCTGCTTGCCTGGTTCCTCGCTCTTCCAGCCTACACGCTCGTCGTCTGGCAGCTGGGAAGGACCGCCCGCCACTTCACCCTGCGTACCGACCTCACATGGGCCGATTACCTCCTGCACTATCCGTTCTGGTTCGGCGTGGTGGTGGTGATCGAGCTGATCGTCCCCTATCTGTTGCTGGACCTGGGGCAGCTGGTGCTCCGTTTCTTCCCGGCGGCAAGAGAACGCGGCCGCACGATCTTCGCGGCGCTCCGGGTGGGTCTTGCGCTCTTCGCGCTGGTCTACGTTCCCGTCAAGGCGGTGCTCGACACGACGGTGGTTCGGGATACCGTCGCAGAACTCCAGATCTCGAAGCTTCCCCCGGAACTCGATGGCCTGAAGGTGACGCTCGTCTCGGACATCCAGGTGGACAGGTACACGGGGGAAGGGAAGGTGGAGCAGGCGCGGCGGATCGTGAGGGAACGGGCTCCCGAGCATGCTGCTGTCCGGCGGTGATCTGGTGACGAGCGGCACCGCGTTCCTGGACGCGGCGGCCTCCGCCGTCGGTGGCCTGTCGGGTTCCACCCTCACCGCCGCGGTGATGGGGGACCACGATCACTGGTCCGCCCCCGGGGCGATCAGGGCGCTGCACGGGCGCGCAGGATGGATGTTCCTCGACGACCGCCACCAGGTGTTCACGGTACGCGGCCGGACGGTCCTCCTGACCGGCCTCACGTACATCTACAGCCGGAGGAAGACCGACGAGGAGCTGGACGAATTCCTGGGCTCGGCCCCCCGGGCCGACCTGCGCCTTCTGCTGGTCCACCAGCCTGCGGAACGCGGTGGTCCAGGCGGCCGCGAGATACGGGTACCATCTGGTCCTCGCCGGTCACACGCACGGCGGGCAGATCGTCGGGCACCCCCTCGGCTTCCCCGTGACACCCAGCCGGTTCGAAACCCGGTATTATAGCGGCGTCAGCAGGGTGGGCGCGACGGCGGTGGTGGTCACGGACGGCGTGGGACTGACCCTGGCTCCCATCCGGTACCACGCACCTGCGGAGGTGACGACCGTCGTCTTGCGCAGATGAATGCGGCTGCCTCTCCGGGCTGCTGAGGCCGACCCACCTCCGCTTGACTCTTGCGCGATCCTTGACGTTCTTCAATGATACTCGCTCTTTCCTCCGGAACACCTCTGATGCATGAACACGGCAGCGGGCTGTGGGGACTTCTCTTCCACACCCTCGTCGATACCCTTCCGATGGTCCCGGTCCTTTTCGTGCTGTACGCGCTCCTCGAGTACGTATACCACGGGAAAGGATACGACCTGCTGACCCGGGCCAGGGTCTCGGGCGGGCTTGGGCCGCTGGCGGGGACCCTGCTGGGGATGATCCCGCAGTGTGGCATGTCGGTGTTCGTCACTTCGTTGTATGTATCGGGCCGGGTGACCATGGGAACGCTTGTGGCCACCTACATCGCCACGTCGGACGAAGCGATCCCGGTCCTGCTTGCGCATCGGACGCATTGGGGTGCGGTGGGCATGTTGCTGGGGGTGAAACTGCTCGCCGGATTGGCCGCGGGCTATCTGGTGGACCTCGTAGGCCGCAGGCGGTTGTACAGGGGGCAGCGCGCCCCGGAGGTCTCCAGCTACGCGGTGGAGGTGCAGCTGGAGCTGAAGAAGACCACGCTCTCGCAGGTGTTGAACCACAGCCTCCGTCGGACTGGCCGGATCTTCGCCTGGGTGTTCGCGGTCAGTCTGCTCCTGGGTGCGGTCCTCGAACTCGTGGACGCCGAGCAGGCCATGCGCGCCCTCGGGGCTCATCCGGCGTTCGAAGTGGCGGCTCTGGCCCTGTTCGGGCTGATCCCGAACTGTGCCGCATCGATCGCGATCGCCGAGGGGTTCATCCATTCCTGGGTGTCGTTCGGCGGGGCGGTCGCTGGACTCTGTGCGGGGGCAGGCTACGGTCCGATCGTGCTCGTCAAGGAAGGGGACCGGAAGGAAGCGCTGCTGCTGCTGGCCATCGTGCTGGGGTTCTCGATGGGCGCGGGGTGGCTGGTCCGCGGGGTGGCGGTCCTCTGAGAAACGCGGAGCGCGGAGAAACTCTCCGCGCTCCGGACTTCCTGGGGAAAAGGTCTCTGACGCGGCAGGGCAGCCGCGTTCCCGTTATTTCGCCGCGTCGATCTGCGCGAGCGCCTTCTTCGTATCCACCCGCTTCGCCCACTCCTCGATCTCTTTCAACGGCCCGCGGAAGTGGAAAGTGACGCTCAACACCGCGATCCTGTTGTTCACCCCATCTTCGGGCTTCTTCAGTTCCACCCGCGACAGCTGCTTGGTGTCCTTCAGGTTGACCGGGTCGCAGTAGATGACCACGCTCCCCTTCTCCGATGCGGCGTTGTCCTTCGTCCTGAGCGCGATCACTCCCGGACGCTCGAATACCACGGCGTCGGGGTCGATGGTGGCACCCCCGTAGTCGTTGAACTGGACGCTGATGTCCACCGGCTCCTTCTTGGCATCGACCGCCTTCAGCTGCTGCTGGCTCATCTTCTGGTTCATTTCCTGTCCCAGCTTGGACATCGTGGCGTAGTCCCCCTTCGCCTGGGCCTCGAGCATCTTCTTCTGGTACTCCTTGGACATCTCCTCGTTCGATTTCTCCTGGGCCTTCTCGGTTCCGTACTTCCGGCTGGAAGAGCAACCGATCGGGTTGAACTTGCCGGATCTGTCGTTCTTGTAGGCCTCGGTCGGGAGACTGAAATCCTCGTCTTCCATCGCGTAGCCTGCCTGGGCCTTGCCGAGGGCCTCGAAGCAGGCGACGAATTTCTTCTTGATCACGGACACTTCGTCACGGTTCAGCGGGTGATCCTCTGCGACGGTGAGACCGCAGAATCCCGCCAGCATTACGGCGACAGCGAGGAACCTGGTCATGGACCCTCTCTCCCTGCCTAGTGAGTGGATACGGTGGCAACTGGTCAAGTGGTAGAAGTATCGGCACTTTTTTCGTCAAGCGCAACGCGGCGTCACTGTGCCTGCTTGCCGCCGGTCTTGCCGGTGCGGTTCGGTTCCAGCCGTTTCGGCCACTCCATCTGCTTGCCCGTGGCCTTGTCCACCGGCAGCACCCGCCGCTCGCGGGAGACCGTCTGGGGGTCTTCCGAGGCGAGATAGGCGAGACAGGCCATCAGGACCACGTTGTTCTTCAGGTCGTCGAAGACGAGCTTGTCGTACGTGTCCCTGTTGGTGTGCCACGTGTAGGCGAAGTAGTCCCAGTTCACCCCGCCGACCCCGAACCCTGGTGCTCCGGCGGTCGTGAACGAGGCGTTGTCCGTCCCGCCGCCGCCGGGCATTCCCGGGAAACTCGGCTTGAGATCCCTGGTCACCTCCGACGGGATCCGCGAGAGCCAGCGTGCGATCTGTTCGCCGCCGTTCAGGAAGCCCGCAGCGCCGATCCCGGTGATCCGGCCCGTGCCGTTGTCCTGGTTGAACAGGGCCTGCATCCGGTCGACGATCTCGGGGTGGTCCGCGACGAATGCCGCGGAGCCGTTCAGTCCCTGTTCCTCGCTCCCCCAGAGCCCGGCCATGATCGTGCGCTTCGGATGGGGGTAGACCTTTTTCAGGATCCTCATCGCCTCGATCATGATGAGAGAGCCGGTGCCGTTGTCCGTTGCCCCGGAAGCGCCGTCCCATGAATCGAGGTGGGCCGAAAGGATGACGTATTCCGCGGGCTTCTCAGAGCCCTTGATGATCCCCAGGGAATTGGAGGCCGGGACCGGTCCGAGGAACCGGGAGTCGGTCTCGATCCTGAGCAGGGGGTTGTTGCCATATTCGACCAGGCGATAGAGCAGGGCGTAGTCCTCGAGGCTCAGGGCCACCGCGGGGATCTTCTTCGTGCTCGTGCCGAAGATGCGGTAGGTTCCCCACCCACTGGACCAGTCGGACGTGATGATGCCCGCCGCGCCGGCCTGTTCCAGCACCTGGTGGAGCGTGTCGGCGTTGAAGCCGGTGATCTTGCGCCGATGCTCCCAGTTCTTGCGGGTACGCTCGCGGGAAGCCTTCAGGCTGTCGAACGAGTCTTTGGTGGCCTGTTCCTCCCATGTCTTGTCGGGACGTCCCGTGGGCTGCGGCATGCGAGAGCAGGACGAATTTCCCCTTGACGGATGGGAGCCACTTCTGGAACGCAAGGGAATCCTGCGCATCGGCGAAGATGATCAGGCGGGCGCTCACGCCCCCCCGCGGAGTGGCGGGGCTCCACGACAGCATTGTTCCCTCGAGTGTCCGCACCCGGGGTTCCAGGAGGTCGATATGCGACGTGCCGCGTTCCCATCCGCGCCACGTGCCGTACTGTTCGGTCTTTCCCTCGATCCCCCACGCGGCGAATTGCGCCTCGGCCCACGCGTGCGCCTTCTGCATCTGCGGCGTGCCGGTCAGCCGTGGTCCGACAACATCCAGCAACTCGTGCGCGAGCCGGGGGAGCTGGGTCGAATCCATGGCTTCGGCCCAGATACTCCGGATGACCGGGTCGTCCGAGGGGAAGGTCTGTCCCTGGACCGCGATAGGCAGGGCGAGCAGCAGCACGGCGAGAATAGATCTCACGTCCACTCCAGTATTGGTTGCGGGGATACGGTTGCGGCCCGCGAGCGGGCCGCAACAGGTAAGATACGCAGATCGGGGGGAAGAATCACCGGGCCAGTTTTTCGACGCGCGCGGCGGCGTCCTCGGCGTCCGGCCCTGAGGGTTTCATCGCAAGGAATTTGCGGTAATGGTCAAGGGCCTCTGCCTGCTTTGCCATCCGGTCATAGCAGCGTGCCATGTGATAGATCGGCGTGCCCCAGGCGGGGGAGACCGATGCAGCCCTGGCGAACTGTTCGAGGGCTTCGGGATACCTCTCCCTGGCGAACAGCCCTTCCCCCAGGCTGTCCCAGCTGTTGGCGTCGCCGGGGGCGACCCTGGCGTATTCACGGAACTGCCCGATGGCGTCGTCCAACCGCTTCTGATTCATATAGAGGTAGCCGAGCCGGTGGTAGGCCTGCCACCGTGAGGGGTTCTCCTTCGAAGCGTTCCGGTATTCCTGCTCGGCCAGCTTTTCGTCCTTCTCGTAGGCGGCCACCCGCGCCAGTGCGAGGTGTCCGTCGTAGGGGCTGCGCTTCAGGAGTTCGCCCGCCTGCTCGCGGGCCTTCTCCACGCTTCCCCCCACGATACCCGGAGCGCGGAGATAGTACTCCACCAATGCCGTGCGGTACGGAATACTGCCGGGGTCCAGCTCGACGGCGCGCAGGAACTCGGTCTTGACCTTCCCCGCGTACGACATCTTCGAAAAGATGCTGACGACCTGTGCCTGTGCGCCGTAGAGATTCCCCAGGGTGAAGTGGTATTCGGCGTTCCGGTCGGCGAGTTCCACCGCTTTCTCGAGATGCTCTTCGGCAGCGTCGAACTCCCTGAAATGACTCATGAGAAGCCGCCCGAGGTGGAACCGCGCCTCGGCGTCCCCGCCGTCGCGGCGCACGATCTGTTCGAGCATCGTTCGAGCGGCGTCGTAACTTCGGGAGTCGACGAGTTTGACCGCCTCCGCCACGGAATCGCCGGCGGGAGAAGCGGTCGTGAAGAGGACTACGAGAAGGAGCAGCTGGCAGGCTGGCTTCATGGACACGGTCCGGAAAGGATTGTGGGAGAGGGGGGCGCTGAGGCGCCCCCCCATCCCGAACGTATACGAGGGGAGTGCGAGGGAGGTTACGCCCGCGGCCCTATTTCGCCTTCCTGATGCTGATCGAGCCGATCAACGTTTCCACCTGGATCCTGTGCCCGCCGCCGTTGAGGATGATCTGGACCTCCGCCCGGCGGGCGGAGCCCGGCTCCCGGGTCATGGGGAAGTCGGATTCGATCGAGTTTTCCCCATCCTCCTCGCCGGCAAGGAAGGGGGTCCTCGACCGTGCGGTGATCGTGGCGCGCGCCTTCTCGTTGATCCACAGGGTGATGTCACCCGCGGAAGTCAGGAGGGAGCTGGATTCCTTCACGGAGGGGTCCAGCGTCGCCTCGATATTCCCGGCCGAGGTCCGTGCGGTCACGGATCCCTGGACATCCTTCAGCTTCACGTTCCCGGCCGACGTCTCTGCAAGCACCCGGCCGCGCGCGGAACGGAGCTCCACGTTCCCTCCGGCGCTGCGCAGGGAAATGTTCCCCTGGCCCGATTCTGCGCGGATATTCCCCCCTGCCGTCGAGGCTTCGACGTCCCCGCCGATCTTGCCGATGGAGATGTTGCCTCCCGCGGTCGACACGCGCGTCCGCTTGCCGGTGTTCCCGATCTCCACGTCGCCTCCGGCCGTGGAGACCTGCACCTCGCCGCTCGCGCCCCTGATCTGGATCTCGCCCCCCGCCGAACGCGCCTCCAGGTCGCCGCTGATCTCGCCGGCCTCGATGTTGCCGCCCGCCGTCTCCAGCTGGATCTTCCCTCCGAGCGCGCCGAGGGTGACGTTGCCTCCGGCGGTGCTCCCCCTCAGGGTGCCCGAGAGCGGAGCGATCAGCTGGAGGTTCCCGCCGCCGGTCCGGAGATCGACGGTGAACGAGGACGGTACGCTGATGTCGAACTCTATCCGTTCCTGCCGGCGCCCTTCCCATCGGTACTCGACCAGGACCTTCCCCCCGCCCTGCGACATCTCGACCTTTTTCAGCTGTTCCTCGCTCATGGAGCGGACGGTTACCTGCACCGATTCCTTCTCCCAGCCGCGGACGGTCACGTTGCCGCTGCCGACCTCCACCTGAAGGGTTTCCCCCTTCTTTGCCGGGAACGACTGCTGGCGCTCGCCGGCCGCACCGATCTGCACCGCAAGAAGCAGCGCCGCGACGAGACAGATCACGACCATGATCTTGTTCATTGCTGTCCCTCCTCAAGGATGGATCTGGATCTCACCCGTACGTACAGGTTCTGTTCGGACTCGACCCCTTTGCGGACCGAGCGAAGCTGCGTGGCGTCCGGGCCGAATCCTCGCAGGCGCAGAGAGTCCAGCCCGTTGATCGCGGCGATACGCAGTCCGGCGTTGGGGTCGTGGGTCAGCACCTCCAGCAGCATGTCGCGGATCTCGCGACCCGGGGGGTAACGCATCAACGCCTGCAGGGCTTCCTTCCGGACCGCGTCGTTGGGGTCCTTCCTGGCGGCGAGCATCAACGCCGTGCGGACCTCGCGATCGGCCGGCATGGCGTCGCCGGAGGCCACGCCGCTGACCGCGCGCAACCGGACGCCGGGGTTCTCCGCATTCACCAGGGCCGACGCGAGGACCTTCTGGACCTGCGGATCGTCGATGCTCCCCCGGACCCGGACCGGTTTCACCAGATCGAAGGTCGCTTCGATGGTCCGGCCGGCGTCGCCTGACAGCCGAATGTTGGTCACCCGGACGTCCCCTTCAGGAGAGAATGGAAGGTCGGGTGGCGGGGAGGTGAGCCTGCCCGTGAAGAACGCCGCCGCGAGGATGGCCACAGAGCCGGTGACGAAGGCCCACCGGAAGGCCGGGGCGGAGAGCCCCGGGAAGAGGGCTCGCCGGCCTCGCGCTGCAGCGCGGACCGCGGCAAGACCTTCGCTGCGCGCTTCCCTGATCGTCGTATCCTGCACCACCGGGGAGGGGACGCGCCCGAGCAATGTGTGGAGACTCCGCGTGGAGTCGAGGTTCTTCCGGCACGACTCGCACGAAGCGAGGTGTTCGTTGAGTTCGTGGGCCTGCCGCTCCGTCAGTTCATGATAGAGCAGGAGGGGGATCATCCGTTCGAATTTCCGATGTCCGATCATGTCCATATCCTTCTCTGTGCCGCCGTCAGAGCAGATCGCCCAGTTCACCGCGCATCCTGCGCGTTGCGTCGAAGAGATACCGCTTCGCGGTCCCCTCCGCACATCTGAGCGTTGCCGCGATCTCCTTCATCGATCGTCCTTCGTAGTGCCGCAGGGTGAAGACCATTCGCTGTTGCGGCGAGAGCATTTGCATGGCTTGCCGGATCCGGCGTGCCGTATCGCTGGCCTCTGCCGCTTCGTCCGGGGTGGCTTCCGGCGAAGGGGGATCCTCGTCCTCCAGCGCGACGGACGCCCTCTCATGCTGACCGCCGTCTGCATGCCGCCGGTCGCGGTGGCTCAGGCAGGTATTCACCGTGATCCGGTGGAGCCAGGTGGAAAACTCACTCTGGAAACGGAACCCCGGGAGGCCGCGGTAGACCTTGATCAGGATCTCCTGGTAGAGATCCTTGGCGTCGTCGGCGCTCCGGACGAAACGGGCCAGCAGCGCGAAGACCGCGCGGTCGTGCTGCTGCACCAGTTCGGCGAACGCGACCTGGTCGCCGTTCTGGGCTCTTCGAATGAGTTCGGTCATCATGGCCTGATGGCGTCTATCCTGTTAGACGGGGTGGCAGGGGAAAAGGTTGTGGGCCGGAAACAGCCGAGCCGGCGCGGGGCCGGCTCGCTGGGAGTGGTGGAGCGGGGCACGGGAGTTGAACCCGTCTTTCAAGCTTGGGAAGCTCGCGTTGAACCGATCAACTAGCCCCGCAACTGCATCAACGTAACACAATTCTCCCGGAATTTCAAGTGCGGTGCGGCTGCAGTGCCGCACGTCCGGCAGCGAAAAGGTTCGGGTTGACATTCAGGGCCGTCTCTCCTACCTTTTTGGGCCGGTTGACCGGCGATTCTCAACCATGCTGACAGGGAAATCATGAATCATCCTGCACGATGGATCGTCCTCCTGTTCTGCTCCGCGATAACACTCGTTGGCAGCTCGCTCTCCGCCCAGGTGCCTGCACAGTCAACCCCGGTCCTCACCGCCGCCCAGAAGCAGTGGCTGACCAAGGCGAAGCGGTTCGAGCGCGAAGGCTGGATCTACCTCCGGATCGACGGGGGACCCTCCGAGCGGGGCTTCCAGCACGGCTACCTGCTGGCGCGGGAGATCGCCTTCTCCATGGCCTCCGTCCGGAAGGACTGGGAGTACGATAGCGGCATGGAGTGGCGGTGGCTCGTGGAACGGGCGGAGGCGATGTTCGCGGGGCGCATCGACGCCGAGCTGCTGGCGGAGATCGACGGGATGGTGGAGGGGCTTGGCGCTGCAGGCGTGAAAACGACGCGGGCCGAGATGGTCGCCTACAACGGCATCATCGAGCTGCAGGGGTACTGGTGGCCGACCGTGAAGGATTCCCTGAAGGCGCGCTCCCCGGACAGGTCGCAGGAGTCCTGCAGCAGCTTCATCGCCACCGGGAGCATGACCGCCGACGGAGGGATCGTGCTGGGGCACAACACGATGACCTCGTACGCGCCGGCGGACTGCAACGTCATCCTGGACCTGGTCCCCTCGAAGGGACACCGGATCCTCTGGCAGGGGTCCCCGGGATGGATCCACAGCGGGACCGACTTCTTCATCACCGATGCGGGGCTCGTGGGATCGGAGACCACGATCGGCGGATTCAAGGGATTCGACCGCGGAGGGATCCCCGAATTCGTGCGCATGCGCCGGGCCACGCAGGATGCCTCTTCCATCGACGAGTGGTGTGACATCATGCGCAAAGGGAACAACGGCGGCTATGCCAACGCGTGGCTGATCGGCGACGTCAGGACCAACGAGATCGCCCGGCTGGAACTGGGGCTCAAACATACCGCCCTCGAGCGGACGAAGGACGGGTACTTCGTCGGGTCGAACGTCGCGGAAGACCTCCGGATCCTTCGTTTCGAGACCGACACGCGCGAAACGGACATTCGCGTCAGCGACATCGCCCGCAGGGTTCGATGGAAGGAACTCATGCGGCAGCACAGGGGGAAGATCGACGCGGAGCTCGCGCGGGCCTTCGAGGGGGATCATTACGATTCCTACCTGAAGAAGGCGAGATTCGGCTCCCGCTCCCTCTGTGCCCACTGGGAATATGAGACCGAGGATCCGGCCACCCCGGCGTTCGACCCTTCCGGCACCGTCGACGCGAAGGTCGTGGATTCCGGGATGGCCAAGCGGATGGCCTTCGCGGCGCGATGGGGCTCCGGGTGCGGGACCGCGTTCGATGCGCCGAAGTTCCTGGAGGAGCATCCGCAATTCGAATGGATGACCGGGATCCTGCGCAGCAGGAAGGCCTATCCCTGGACCGAATTCCGGGTGGGGGAATGATGCAGCGGGATCTCCCCAGGTCCGGCCCGAAGATGCCGGTTTCCGCCTATGCGGGATCGGAACGCCCCGTTTCTCTCGGTCTGAAGATCGCCCTGAACCTCTTCCTCGCGGTCTATCTCTACCAGTCGGCTTCCGTGTTCATCGAGTACCGGCCCGGTGAACACTGGCCGTTCCTCTTCTGGATCATCCGGAACAGCATCTTCCTCTTCATCCACGAAGGGGGGCACGGGCTCTTCATGTTCTTCGGCCGGGTCCTCCACTCCCTTGGCGGTTCCTTCTGGCAGATCATGTCTTCCCTTCATCTCATTCCTGATCGGCGTGCGCAAGCGCTCCACCGTGGTGGCGCCGTTCGCGCTCTTCTGGACGGGGGTCAACATGATGGACGTGAGCCTCTACATGCGCGATGCACCCCTGATGCAGCTCCCCCTCCTGGGAGGGCACAAGTCGGGCCACGACTGGCGGTTTCTGTTCGGGGAATTCGACCTGCTCGACTCGGCGGGCGACATCGCCGATGTCATGTACTTCGGGGGATTGCTCATTTCCATCGGATCCATCGTCGCCGGACTCTGGTTCGCGGTGCAGCGGTATCTGCACCCCGAGCCGCTGGCGATGCACCAGCAAACGGACGACTGAACAGGGAGGACCCACCATGACACTGGACGAGCTGAAAGCCCAGGTGAAGACGCTCACCCCCGAGGACCGGCGCAAGCTGGCGCTCTACATCCTCGAACTCGAGAAGGACCACTTCAGGGACAACGTGGGTCCGCAGATCTCCGAGGACCTGGAAGGGGTCGGGAAGATGCTTCAGGAGACGTTCGAGAAGATCAAGAAACGCATTTCCTGAAGCTCTCCCGGGACCGCCGGTGCGCCATTCACCGGCACTCCTCCGCCGTTCGCCGAAAACCGCCTGAACCGGGTGCATCCCTTCGTGTATCTTTGCGTTGAATCCTGTATCATTCAACCACAGACGAAGGGACATCCGCCATGGCAACTTCCGGCCGTTCCACGACCCAGCTGGTGGTCGGCATCATCGTGATCCTCCTCGGGCTGGTTCTCCTGCTCGACAACATGAACATCCTGGATGCGCGGGACTATTTCCGGTTCTGGCCGTTCCTGTTGATCGTCCTGGGTGGCCTGAAGATCTTCCAGCCCCAGCAGCCCTCGAGCAGGGTCTGGGGGGTGATCCTGATCCTCGCCGGCGGCCTCTTCCTTCTCAGGACGTTCGACGTCTACTACATCCGGTTCCGGGACTTCTGGCCGCTCCTGCTGATCCTCGCGGGCGGAGCAATGCTCTGGGGAAGTGTCCTGCGGCGAAGGGTCCGATCCGATGGTGCAACGGACGACGTCATCCTGAACGGTTCGGCGATCCTCGGCGGATTCACCAGGTCGGTCACGACGCAGGATTTCCGCGGCGGGGACCTGACCGCGATCATGGGCGGGTGTGAGATCGATCTCCGCAAGGCGGCGATCCGCGGCGACGAAGCGGTCCTGAACGTCTTCGCCTTCTGGGGAGGAATGGAACTCCAGGTCCCCGAGAACTGGACCGTGGTGACAAGGCCATGCCGATCATGGGGGGGGTCTCCGACGAGACGAGGCCCACCACCGGGACGGGGACCAAGAGGCTGGTCATTACGGGGACGGTGGTGATGGGCGGTGTGGAGATCAAGAACTGAGGACGCCCGGTCAGGCGCATGCACCCGCTCTGGAAGGACAAACGAGGCCTCGTACTGTACCTGCTCTCCTGGGCGGGGCTCGGCGTCCTGTTCTCGGTCTCCGCTGCTTCGGGAGGGGCGCTCGGGTGGGGTGAGGCACATGGGGTAGTGGTCTTGCCGACGGTGCTTTTCGGCTTCATGTGCCTCTCCACCTGGTATCTCTGCTCGGCATTCCCTGTCGACCGCACGCCGCCTGCGCGCCTCCTGGCGGCGTTCCTCACCGCCTCGGCCGCCACCAGCATCCTGTGGGTAGGCACGCTCGCCGGCTGGTCCACACTGCTCGAGGCTCTTGGAGCAGGGGAGGACCTGACAGCGCGCGTCAAGGGGGGAGCGGCCCAGTGGTTCGCGGTGGGGAACGTGTTGTTCCTCCTGGCTGCCGCCGTACACTATCTGCTCATCGCCGTGCAGAGGGGAGGGGAGACCGAACGAAAAGCTCTCCAGCTGGGGCTGCTTGCGCGCGACGCCGAGCTGAAGGCTCTCAGACTTCAGGTCGACCCTCACTTCCTCTTCAATAGCCTGAACTCGATCAGTGCCCTGACCACCTCCGATCCCCTCTCCGCCCGCGCGATGGTCCTGCGTCTGGCGGGGTTCCTGCGGGCAGCGCTCGACGCCGGCCGGCGGACCAGGTTCACTCTGAAGGAGGAGCTGGACCTGGCGCGAGACTACCTGGAGATCGAACGGATCAGATTCGGCGACCGGCTGGCGGTGGAGGTGCGGGCCGATCCCGAGACCCTGGGCTGCGCCGTGCCACCTCTTCTTCTGCAGCCGCTGGTGGAGAACGCCGTGAAACACGGTATCGCCCACCTGCTGGAAGGAGGGACCGTCCGCATCGAGGCCGTCCGGTCCGGAGGGCGCGTGTCCGTGCGGGTGGTCAACCCTGCCGGAACGTGACCGGCCGCGGGGCAAGGGGCTCGGCCTTGCGAACGTGCGCCAGCGCCTGGAGCTGCTGTACGGCAGGGAAAGCGCAATGACATTGACGCGAACGTGACGGACTGTTCTCGGCGGAGGTCGTCTTCCCCGCGCAGGAGGTCTCCCGGCCGTGATCAGGACCCTCATCGTCGACGACGAGCCGCTGGCCCGGGAAGTTCTCCGGGAATACCTCCGCACCCATCCCGACATCGAAGTGATCGGCGAGTGCTGCGAACGGGTTCGAAGCCGTACGGCAGACGGTCGAGGCGAAACCCGACCTGCTCCTGCTCGACATCCAGATGCCCCGCCTGAACGGCTTTGAGGTGCTGGAGCTGCTCGCGGAACACCCGGCCGTGATCTTCGTGACGGCGTACGACGAGTTCGCCCTGCGCGCGTTCGAGGTCCATGCAGTGGATTACCTGCTGAAGCCGTTCGACCGGCAACGCCTGGCTGCCGCGCTCGGCCGCGCTACGCGAACAGCTGCAACGCCGCAGGCTTCCCTCGCTGGCGCCGGTGATCGCCGGGGCCCGGCCCCCGGAAGTGCCGCTCCGGCGGCTGCTCATCCGCGACCGGGCGGAGGTACGGGTCGTTCCTGCGGAGGAGATCGACTACCTGGAAGCGCAGGACGACTACGTGGCGGTCAGGACCGCCGGCCGCACCTTCCTGAAACAGGCCCGCCTTTCGGACCTTGAGAAGCAGCTCGACCCGTCGAAGTTCGTCCGCGTCCACCGGTCGTTCATCGTGAACGTCGAGCGTTTGATGAGGATCGAGTTGTACGCGAAGGACAGCCGCGTGCTCTTCCTCAGGGACGGGACGAAGATCCCGGTCAGCAGATCTGGCTACGCGCGGTTGAAGGACCTGCTCTGAACCACAACAAGGAGAACGCTGATGCAGTATCGGACACTTGGCAAAACGGGGATCCGTGTTTCGGAGATCGGCTACGGTGCGTGGGGGATCGGCGGCGAATTATGGCAGGGGGCGGACGATGCAGAATCGATGCGGGCCCTTCACGCCGCGGCCGACGCAGGGCTGAACTTCATCGATACGGCACTGGCGTACGGCAACGGCCACAGCGAACGGCTGGTGGGGACGTTCCTGCGTGAACGGAAGGAACGGATCGCGGTGGCGACCAAGATCCCCCCGAAGAACCGCCGCTGGCCGGCCCGCCCGGGATCGAAGCTCGCGGACGTGTTTCCGCCGGACTACATCGTGGAGCGTACTGAAGAGAGCCTGAAGAACCTCCGGGTCGAGGCCATCGATCTGCAGCAATTCCATGTGTGGAACGACGATTGGGCCGGGCAGGAGGAGTGGCGGAGGGCGATCGAACGGCTGAAAGCCGACGGCAAGATCCGTCATGCCGGTATCTCCATCAACGACCATCAACCGTCGAACGGCCTCGCGGCGGCCGAGACCGGGGCGATCGACGCCTTCCAGGTCATCTACAACATCTTCGACCAGCTCCCGGAGCGGGAGCTCTTCCCGTACTGTGCCCGCCACAACATCGGCGTCATCGTGCGCGTGCCGTTTGACGAGGGAGCGTTGACCGGGAACGTCACGCCGGAGACCACCTTTCCGCCGAAGGACTTCCGGAGAAACTATTTCCGGGGGGATCGGAAACTCGAGGTGCAGCGCCGTGTCGACGCCCTCAGGCCGCTCCTGGGAGAGGAGGCCGCCACGCTCCCCGAGCTCGCCCTCAGGTTCTGCCTGCATCCCGGGGCCGTGTCGACCGTGATCCCGGGGATGCGGAGCGTGAAGAACGTCGTGGCGAATTGTGCGGTCTCGGACGGGAGGGCAGTTTCGCCCTTCCTGCTCGCCGAACTGCGGAAGCACGTCTGGGAGAAGAACTACTACGGCGACTGATCCGCGCCCGCTCCGGGCCGGGCGTATGGACATTGTCCGAAGAATTGGCGAAGTTGTGTCCGTGCCGCACGCGCTGCCCATCATGCTTCATCACAGGAGGCTGCCATGAAATCGCGTGTCGTTGCCCTGGTCCTGTGTGTCTCGGTCCTCGCCCTCTCTGCCGCTGCTCAGACGGCCCGGCCGAAGCAGGAGAAGTTGTTGTTCGAGAACGAGTACGTCAAGGTGTACGAGGTCACCCTGGCCAAAGGGGACAAGCTGCCGCCGCACGAGAGCGGCAACCGCCTGATCTATTCATTGACGAACTACTCGCTGAAGTACCTCTGGAGCGACCGCTCCAGCGTCGAGAAGCGGACGGCGGGGGACATCCATTTCCATCCCTCGGGCGTGCACGCCGAAGAGAACGCCGGCCCCGGGAAGGTGTCGTTCCTGATGATCGAACGGACCGGGACCGCCCTGCCGGTCGTTTCGGTGGCGGGGGAGGACATGGCGAAGATGTCTCCCAGCAATACCCGAGTGATCTTCGACCGGGACATGGCCAAGGTGTTCGAAGTGACCCTGCCTCCCAGGGACGCCGTCGGGATGCACCTGGGGCTGCACCGGGTGATCTACGGGGTGACCGGGTATGACCTGAAGGTCAAGACCTCGGACGGCAAGGAAGCCCGTGCCACCGGCAAGAAGGGGAGCGTCCGCTGGGAGACCCCTTCCCTGCACATGGTGGAGAATCCCACGGATGCCGTAGCGAAGATCCTGGTGTTCGCGTTCAAACGGTGAAGCAGTCCGCAGAGGTCCGGTGGTCTTGCGTGTCGTGTGTGGCCGACGCTAAGAGTCGTATCTCCCGCGCGTTCCTGTGGATCGCCCTGCTCATCTCCGTGGCGGCGATCCCCGCGGTACGCCATGGTGGATACGGTGTATGTCCCCGGCCGGGCGTACTTCGGGCGGAACCAGTACATCGAGTATGACGCCGGTGAGCTTCCGATCGTCCTGACCTCTCCGCACGGCGGCCACGAGTTGCCGGAGGAGATACCGGACAGGACCTGGGGGACTACCTCCTACGACACCAACACGCAGGAGCTTCTCCGGGAGCTTGCCGCGGCCCTCTTCCGTCGGACAGGGAAATACCCGCATGTGATCTTCAACCGGCTTCACCGCGAAGAAGCTCGACGCGAACCGGGAGGTGGTGGAGGCCGCGCAGGGAAACCCCTATGCCATTCAGGCATGGGGCGAATACCATGCTTTTATCGGAGCCGCCAGACAGGCGGTCCTCCGATCCGCCGGCAAGGGGTTGTACGTGGATATTCACGGCCACGGACACGCCGTCCAGAGGGCGGAGCTGGGATACCTTCTGACCTCCGGTGAGCTCGCGCTTTCCGACGATTCGTTGGACCTTCCCCGGAATCGCAGCGAGTTCGAGCATCCGCACACTGGCCGGGTTGCGGCCTGGCGGGCTCGCCGGACTGTTGCACGGGCCCCATGCCCTCGGGACGTTCCTTGAGGACAGGGGGTACCCGGCGGTTCCCTCGGCCAGCAGCATTCACCGGGAAGCCGACCCGTACTTCACCGGGGGATACAACACGGAACGGTACGGGTCGCTCAACGGTGGGACCATCGATGGGGTCCAGATCGAGCTGAACTCCACGGGGGTCAGGGACACCGAGGTCAACTACAAACGCTTTGCGGAGGTTCTGTGCGGGCGTCCTCGACGATTACGTGCAGGTCCAGTACTTCGGCCGGCCGACCTCGGCACGGGAGGAGCCTCCGGTGGTCGACGGGCGCATGGACGCTGGAGCAGAACTATCCCAATCCCTTCAATCCCAGCACCAAGATCGGATTCTGTGTGCCCGCCGGGCAGGCGGGCGGATGGGTGGGGACCGCGGATGGCAGGTGGGTGCGGCTGCAGGTCTTCGACCTGCTGGGAAGGGAAGTGGCGACGCTGGTGAACGAACGGAAGGATCCGGGCCCGTATGTGGTGACGTTCGACGCATCCGGCCTGCCGGGGGGCGTCTATCTGTACCGGTTCTCTGCCGGCGCGACAACGATCTCTCGAACGATGGTACTTCTCCGATGATCGACAAACGGTGGATCATGGCATTGATCGCAGGTGCGGGTATGGCTGCGGCGCCGGCCGGGGGCTCCGCGCAGACTGAAGTTTCGGGAACGATCGCAGAGATCGCCCGGAAGGACGCGATCACCGTACTCGTGACGGACTCCGGACTCGGGGGGCTCTCGGTCGCCGCCGACATCGAGCGTCGGGCCCGGACGAGCGGCGCCTACCGTTCGATCCACATCATCTTCGCCAATGCGCTGCCCGAGGCGAGCCGGGGATACAACAAGATGCCGACGGTCGAGCGCAAAGTCCAGGTCTTCGACGACGCTCTCGCGGGGATGGTGCGGTGGTACAAGCCTGATGTGATCCTGGTAGCCTGCAACACGTTGTCCGTGCTCATCCCCCGTACGCGGGGGGCGCAGGGGACCCCGCTTCTGGGGATCGTGGCGATGGGTGTGGACATGCTGGAGGAGAAACTGAAGGCCGACCCGGCCAGCCCGGCGATCATCTTCGGGACGGAAACGACCGTGGCGGCCGGGACGCACCGCTCCATGCTCATTGACCGGGGGATCGCCCCCGAGCGGATCGTACTGCAGGCCTGCCCGAATCTCGCCGGGGAGATCGAAGCGGATGCGAAGAGCGATGTCGTGCAGACGATGATCGACCTGTACGCTTCCGAGGCGATGGGGAACTTCTCCCGGAAGGACGCTGCGGTGGTGGCCGGACTCTGCTGTACTCACTACGGCTATTGCGGCAAGGAGTTCGCCGAAGCGCTGCGCCCGCTTGCGACCGGGGGGGTGCAGGTGGTGAACCCGAACGAACGGATGAGCGATGTGTTGTTCCCGGCCGGCAAGAAGCCCTTCGCCGGAACTCCGGAGGTGACGGTCCGGGTGGTCTCCCGGGCGTTCATCAGCGAGGCCGAGATCCGTTCGATCGGATCGCTCCTCGAGCCGGTTTCCGGCGCGACCGCGGCCGCCCTCAAGGTGTACGAGCGCAAGGCGGACCTCTTCCCGTTCGACGAACACTAGCCCCTCCGGATCCCTTCCCCGCATGCCCGCTGAACTGCTCATCCTCCTATTGATGCTGGCGGTCTTCGCCCTCGCCGTGTTCTGGTGGAAACTGCCCGCCGGTCTTGCCCTGGCCCTCTCGTCTGTCGCCGGGGCCCTTGCGGCAGGGGAAGGTCTTCCCCCTTCGGCACCTCGTGGAAGGGATGTTCGGATACCTGGACGCGGTGCTGATCATCGTGACGGCGATGCTCTTCATGAAGACCATCGAGGCCAGCGGAGCTCTCGGCACGATCGGCACCATGATGGTGCGGGCGCTGCACCGGTGGCCGACGGTCCTGATGATCGTGATCGTCCTGTTCGTGATGTTCCCCGGCATGCTGACGGGGCTCTCCTCGGCCTGCATCCTGACCACCGGTGCGCTGGTCACTCCGGCCCTGCTCGCGATGGGACTCCCGCCCGTGGCCGCAGGCTCCCTGGTGGCCCTGGCCGCCGTCTTCGGCATGATCGCGCCCCCCATCAATATCCCGGTCATGATCATCGGCGGGGGAGTGGATATGCCGTATGTCGGGTTCGAACTTCCGCTGCTCCTGACGGTCGGCCCGCCGGCGCTGTGTACGGCCCTCTACTTCCGGTTCCGCTACGTGAGAAAGATCGACGTGGAACAGGTGCTCGGCCGGCTCCCGCGGCCCGTCTATGATCAGCATGGGCCCAAGCTGTTCCTGCCGCTCGCGGTGGTGGTGGGTCTGATGCTGGCCGTGCGACTGGTGCCGCAGTGGGTCCCGGACCCCGGCGTGCCGCTGATCTTTGTCCTTGGCGCGGCGACGGCGATCGGGACCGGCGAACCGGTCCGGCCCCTCCATCTCGCGCGTCTCGCTGTGCGCGAAGCCCTCCCGGTCATGGCGATCCTGGTGGGGGTCGGGATGTTCGTCCAGGTCATGACGCTCACCGGCGTGCGGGGGTTCATTGCGGTCAGCGCACTGAAGCTCCCCCGGCGCTGCTGTACGCGGGGATCGCGGTGGCCATGCCCGCCTTCGGCTCCGCCTACGCTGCTTCGTCGGTCCTGGGAGTGCCGCTGGTCTACGTGTTCCTCGGCCGGAACGAGCTTGTGGTGACCTCGGCCCTCTCGTTGATCGCCGGGATCGGGGACATGATGCCGCCCCCTTCGCTGCTCTGCGTCTTCGCGGCGCAGCTGGTGGGCGAAAAGAATCACTACCGGATCCTCCGCGAGAGCCTTCCGATGATCATCCTGTCGGTGCTGACGGGGATCGCACTCATTGCGTTCGCGGGACAGGTGGGTTCATTCCTGCGTTACTGACTGCCTGGAGGAAGACGTGCTGCACTGGACATACATCCTGATCTCCGCGTGCTTTGCGGCCGTCGTGATCCGGGAACTGTTCGACGAACAACGCTGGAGGGAACAGCTGGCCCTCGGGTTGGTGCTGATCCCCCTTCTCCTGCGGATCCTGCATGTCAAGTGACCGTTCCGGCACAAGGGCGATCCGCCTTCGGGCATCGGGCGTTCTCCTGGTGGTCCTCGTGGCCTGCCTGCTTGCGGGGAAGGAGTTCGCCGCGATGTGGACCCCCGACGAATTCCATCCCTCGAAGGGGTTGGTCCGGCGGGGGAGCCTTTCGGACTATTTCCCTCCGCTCCGGAACACGCGGGCCGACGCCTCCCTGTTCCTGTACGCAGGCGAACGCCCCGGTCCAACCGTGCTGGTGCTGGGGGGGACGCATCCCAACGAGCCTGCCGGGTTCATGGCGGCTACGGTGATGCTGGAGAACGCCCTGGTGCGCGCGGGCCGGCTGATCGTCGTCCCGCAGGCGTGCCTGAGCGGATTCACCTGCACGGATCCGCTGGAGGGAACGCCATCCAGGTTCACCCTTGCCACGCCATCCGGCGAACGGTCGTTCCGGTTCGGCTCCCGGGGGGGCAACGTGGTGGATCAGTGGCCCGATCCGCTCGTCTATCTTCACCACCCGTCCGGCCAGAAACTCTCGGGGAACGAAACGCGCAACCTGAACCGCGCGTACCCTGGGCGTGCGGACGGCTCGCTCACGGAACAGGCCGCGTTCGCCATCATGGCGGTGATCGAACGGGAGAGCGTCCGGGTGGGGATCGACCTGCATGAAGCCGCGCCCGAGATCCCGATCATCAATGCGATCGTCACGCACGAAAAGGGACGGGAGATCGCCGCCGAGGCGGTACTGGACCTTGAACTCCGGGACCTGCAGTATGCCCTGGAGTTGTCACCGCCGAATTTCCACGGTCTGAGTCACCGGGAATGGGGAGACCGGACCGAAGCGATCCCCTTCCTCATGGAAACGAGCAATCCGATCCAGGGGCGCCTTCGGGGAAGGACCACGGTCGACCTGCTGATCAGCGGCCGGGATGGCTGGTATGCGCAGGCCGCAGCTGCTCGGCACGATGCGGATCGCCTATGCACAGGAAGGGGAATCGCTCAGCAAGAGGGTGGGGCGGCATCTCGAAGGGTTCAGGGCGCTGGTGGAAGCGTACAACGCACAACATCCGGCAGAACCCTTCGCCATCGAAGGGGTGCCGGGGTATCACGAGATGATGCAGCGGGGATCGGAGCCTGGCTCCGCTGACGGTTCCGGAGCGCGGCTCAGAGTCCATCACCACACATCGTACCAACCGGAGAGATCCATGATCAGACAATCCCTCGTCATTGCGATGCTGGTGGTGATCGCCGCGGCTCTCATGACTGCCGTTGCGCAGGACAAGCCGTCGTTCAAGGTCCCCATCCTCATCACCTCCGCAGGCCAGAGCGCTGACGTTACACTTGCGGGGAGCCTCTGCAAGAAGGCGAATCTGGAAGCGAAGGCGCTGCCGTCGGCGGTGCCGGCGGACCTCAAGGGGGTCAACACGCTCCTCATCGTTCCCGGGTTCAGCTCCAAGGGTCTGGGTGCAGCGGGGACGAGCAAGGAGGACGAGATGGAGCGGGTCAAGAAGCTGATCGCGGCCGCCCGGTCGGCGAAGATCCCGATCCTGGTGATGCACATCGGCGGGCGTGGCCCGGCGCGGGACCCAGTCCGACGACTTCAATAGAACGGCGGTGGAGGCGGCGCGCCACCTGATCGTCGTGAAGCAGGGGAACGAAGACGGTTTCTTCACCGCTCTTGCGGCCGAACATCACATCCGCATCGAGGTGGTCGACAAGATCGCCGCGGTCCTGCCTCCTCTGACCGCCGCATTCAAATGACCTGCGCCCGGGGCGAGAGGATCCCATGCCTGTCGTCTTCGTCCTGACGGCCCTTCTCGCCGCCGCCCTGGTGGCAGAGTCGGTTCTCCTGCGCCGGCGGGTCCGCTCCATCCCCGTCCGCGTTCATGTCGGGGGGACCCGGGGGAAGTCGAGCGTGACCCGTTGCATCGTCGCGGCGCTGCGGCTATGACGGCCGCGCGGTGATGGGGAAGATCACCGGCGTCGTGCCGACGATCCTCGAGCCGGACGGATCCACCCGCATCATCCGTCGGACCGGCCCCGCCAGGGTTCAGGAACAGGTGCGGATGATTTTCCGCGCCGGGGGCCTTCGTTGCGATGCTCTCGTTCTGGAATGTATGTCGATCGCTCCCGCCCTGCAGGAGCTCGAAACACGCCTGCTTCGTCCCACGCTCACTGTGCTCACCAATGTCGGCGACGACCATCGAGAAGAATACGGTTCTTCGCCGGAAGGGCTCGCAGAAGGCCCGATGGCCTGCATCCCGCGGGGAGGACTCCTCGTCTCCGGTGAGAACGATCTGGACCACGTCGTGCGCCTGCGTGCCGAGCATCTCGGGGCGCACGTCGTTCGCCCCGGGCCGGAGGACCTCGAACTTGTGGAGCAGATGCCTGCCGGGGCGGCACGGGAGAACGCTGCTCTTGTTCTGTCGGCCTGCAGAATGCTGGGGGTGTCCCGGACCGCAGCGCTTGCTGCGATCGCCGAGAACGCGGCCTCACTGGAGGGCGAACTGATCGTCGTGGCGGCCCCGGACGGTCCATTCCGTTTCCTCAACGGCTTCGCCGTGAACGACGTCCCCTCCGCACGGAAATTCCTCGACCGCTGGGCTGCAAGGCTCGGCGGGTGGACGTCGCTGACCATCCTGTTGAACACCCGCACCGACCGGCCCTACCGCTCCATCCAGTTCGCCCGCTGGTGCGCCACACTCCCGGACCTCCACTGCGCCGTGCTGCTCGGCAGCCACGCTGTACGCACGCGCCGGGAACTGCTTCTGGCCGGGATGGATGGGACGCGGGTGACGATCTGGACACGGCGGGAGATCGCCGATCTCCGCAGACACCTGGCCGCTCTCCAGACGGGACCCCGGGGGGTCATCGTGGGACTCGGCAACATCGCGGGTGACGGATTCAGGATACTGAAAGGGTTAGGCACTATGATCATCGAGGCCCTCTTTGTCGGATTGGTCGCCGGGTTCCTCTTCTATGAAGTGTGGGGGCTCTCTCCGGGCGGAGTGATCGCGCCCGGGTACCTCGCCCTGTTCATCGGGGAACCCGGACGGATCGCTTCGACACTGGTCCTGGCGCTCGCCCTCTGGGGCCTGCTCGAGTTCCTTTCCCGACGACTGATACTCTACGGCAGGCGGCGCCTCCTTCTGGCGCTGCTGCTGGGGTTCTGCGGCAAGTATCTCATCGAACACTGGCTGCTTCCCGGGGCCGGAGTCGCCCTGGATCTGCAGACGATCGGGTACCTCATCCCCGGACTCATCGCCAACGAGATGGTCCGGCAGAAGCCGCTCCCCACGCTCGCCGCGCTTGTCATCGTGACCTCTGTCGTGGCCATGGGGATGTTTCTCTGGCACGGGACCGTGTGAGCGGCGGGTCATCCATACTCCCCCGGCTGGCGCTCCTCTCCGGAATTGCGGTCGGCGCGGTCCTGATCTCCCGCTCCCTGCTGGTGACGGAGGTTCCCCGCGACGACGCCCCGGCGATGCGTGAGGCGGGCGACAGCGCGATGGCCTGGTATGCCCTCGTGGACACGCTCAAACGTCACGCGGGGATCGTCGAGGAACTTCCCGCCAACATCCCGTACCGGGGGATGATCGGCAGCGAGTGGTCGGAGATCACCACCACGCTCGGGAGCCTCGAGGCGAAGAGGACCGCGGCGGATCCGGCGTTCGCCGCCCTGCTGGTGAGGCTGCTCCATGATGCGGGCGCCGGTCCATCGAGCACCGTGGGAGTCGTCCTCTCCGGATCCTTTCCGTCGCTCGGGCTTGCCGCGCTGGCCGCGGTGCAGGCGGTCGGCGCCAGGGCGGTGGTGATCAGTTCACTCGGCTCGTCGTCGTTCGGGGCCAACCAGCCGGAGGTCACCTGGCTGGACATGGAGTCCACCGTCGCTGCTCATGGCGGGCTCCGGTACCGTTCGGCAATGGTGACGATGGGAGCGGAGGGAGATACCGGCGGGGGCCTGAGCGACGAGGGGAGGCGAATGCTCCGGTCGGCGGCCCTCCGGAACGGCGTGGAACTCCACACCCCGCGGTCGTTTCACGAAGCGGTCTCGTCCAGAGTGGATCTTCTGGCGAAAACGCAACTGGTGATCAACATCGGGGGGAGCCAGGCGAGTCTCGGTATGTGTCCCCACGCTCCGGTGCTTCCGCACGGCATCATCACCCGACTGCCGGAGTGTTCTCACCCCGATCGCGGGCTCATTGAACGCCTTGTGGAACGGGAGATCCCGGTGATCCATCTGCTGAATATCGAGGCTCTCGCGGCGGAGTATCATCTGCCCCTGGGACCGGCGACGCTGGCTCCGGGGATCCGCGAAGCGGTGTATGCAACACGCGCGGTCAACCGTGGGGCTGTGGGTGTGCTCCTTGCTGCGCTGCTGGCAGCGATCGTGCTCTTGCGGCCCCGAAGCCCGTGATCCGGGCCTTTTTCCTTGCGAGGATTTTCCCTACCATCCACTGGGTCCCCCGCGGACCTCTCGAGCCTCCGTCACCTGAAAGACCCCCTCCATGAGAACCAGCGCATTCGTGTTGCTGATCGGAGCCTGCATGTTCACTCTTGCATCTTCGGCCGCGCAGCAGAAGAGATGGTCGATCCCGAAAGGTGCTCCCCTTCTGACCCGGTGGGCAGCAAAGGTGGATCCCTCGGCCCCGCTGCCGGAGTATCCGAGGCCGCAGTATGGTCCGTGCCGAATGGCTCAACCTGAACGGGCTCTGGGAATACGCACAGGCCGCTGCGGGCGAGGCCCCGCCGGCGGGAAAGCCTCTCGCCGGAAGGATCCTTGTTCCTTATCCCGTGGAGTCGGCGCTCTCGGGGGTCATGCAGCGCATGGACCGGCTCTGGTACCGCAGAACGTTCACCCTGCCTGCGGCCTGGAAGGGGAAACGGGTGCTGTTGCACTTCGGCGCGGTGGACTGGGAAGCCCATGTCTATGTGAACGGCACCGAGGTGGGGACGCACAAAGGAGGGTACGATCCGTTCACGTTCGATATCACCGCCAGCCTGACGTCCGACCGGCCCGCAGGAGATCATCGTCGGCGTCTTCGATCCCTCCGATGCGGGCGAGCAGCCGCGCGGCAAACAGGTCAACAAGCCGAAAGGGATCTGGTACACTCCGTCCACGGGGATCTGGCAAACCGTCTGGCTGGAACCGGTTCCGGAGGTCTTCATCGATCGTCTCGCGATCGTGCCGCATCCGGCGGATTCGACGGTCCGGATCCAGTCTGCCTGTGCGAACGCGGAGGCCGGCGATTCTCTTGACGTCGTCGTGTCGGCCGCCGGCAAGCCCGTGGGCCGCGGTTCAGCGGCGGTGGGGGGAACCGCCTCCATCACCATCCCGAAACCTCGTCTCTGGTCCCCCTCGAAACCGTTCCTCTACGACCTCAGGGTCAGTCTGCGCCGCAGCGGCAAGATCGTGGACCGGGTAGGGAGCTACTTCGGCATGCGCAACGTGTCTGTGGCCCGTGATGAGCGGGGCTTTCAGCGACTGATGCTCAACGGGAAGTTCGTGTTCCAGCTCGGGCCGCTCGATCAGGGGTTCTGGCCCGACGGACTCTATACGGCCCCGACGGACGCGGCCTTACGCTCCGACCTCGAGATGACGAAGAAGCTCGGTTTCAACATGGTCCGGAAGCATGTCAAGGTCGAACCCGAGCGGTGGTACTACTGGGCAGACAGGCTGGGGCTGCTCGTCTGGCAGGACATGCCGAGCGGCGACAACAAGACCCCTGAAGCGCGGAAGCAGTTCGAATACGAACTGGCCCGGCTCGTGGAGACCCATCGCAATCACCCTTCCATCATCATGTGGGTGGTGTTCAACGAGGGGTGGGGGCAGTACGATACGGAACGCCTTGCGGCCGAAGTCCGCCGCCTGGATCCGACGCGGCTGGTCAACAGCGCCAGCGGCTGGGCCGACAAGGGGGCCGGCGACGTCCTCGACATCCATCACTATCCGCAGCCGCGATCCCCCGAGCCTCAACCGGGAAGGGCCATCGTGCTGGGTGAATTCGGCGGGCTGGGGCTTGCCATCCCCGGCCACACGTGGCAGAAGGAGCACTGGGGGTACCAGGGGATGGCGGACCGGGACGAGCTGACAGCGAAGTACGTGCGCTTCCTGGATACGGTCTACCGGTTTGTTGAGACCACAGGCCTGAGCGCAGCGGTCTACACTCAAACAACGGACGTCGAGGTGGAGTGCAACGGCTTCCTGACCTACGACCGGGAGATCCTGAAGCCGGAGCTCAAGGCCGCCGCTGCGGCCAACAGGGGGGTGCCGCCGGAATATCCCGCCGGGGTCGCCACACGGTCGACGGTTCCGACACGCCGCGGCGGACTGTATGCGGGCAATCGTGCTCCGCTGGTCCCCGCGCCGCTGATGAAGCTCCCGATCGGCAGCATCACCCCGCAGGGCTGGCTGAAGCAGATGCTGGAGCTCGAACGCGACGGCATGACGGGCCGGCTGGCGGAGATCAGCCCATGGCTGGATCATGCGAAGAGCGCGTGGGCGAGCCCTTCCGGTGAAGGTGCACGCGGGTGGGAGGAGCTGCCGTACTGGCTGAAAGGGTACGCGGACCTTGGATACGTGCTGAACGACGCGAAGGTCATCGCCGAGGCGCGGCGGTGGATCGAACCGGTCCTCGCCTCCCAGCGCGAGGACGGATGGTTCGGCCCGAGGGCCCTCCTGACCTCATTGAAGGGACAACCCGACATGTGGCCTCACATGGTCATGCTGAACGTGCTGCAGTCGTACCACGAGTACAGCGGCGACGCGCGGGTGATCCCGTTCATGACCCGGTACTTCCAGTGGCAGCATCGGCTCCCGGCCTCGGCGTTCGGGGCGGGCTACTGGCCGCGCATGAGGATGGGGGACAACATCGAGAGTGTCTTCTGGCTCTTCAACCGGACCGGCGAGGCATGGTTGCTGGACCTCGCCGAGAAGATCCACCAGGGGATGGCGCGTTGGGACCAGGACGTGATCAACTGGCACAATGTGAATGTGGCGCAAGGTTTCCGGGCTCCGGCCGTCTACTATCCCGGCGGGAAGGACATCATGCAGCTGCGGGCTGCAGAGCGGAATTACCGGAGGGTGATGGAGGAGTACGGCCAGTTCCCCGGCGGCGGATTTGCGGCCGACGAGAACGCGCGCAAAGGATTCGGCGATCCGCGCCAGGGATTCGAGACCTGCGGTATCGTGGAGTTCATGCACAGCTTCGAATTGTTGACGAGGATCTCCGGAGACCCGGTGTGGTCCGACCGAAACGAAGAGATCGCGCTGAACAGCTTCCCGGCGTCTCAGACCCCGGACCTCATGGGGCTCCGCTATCTCACCTGCGCGAACCAGGTGCAGCTCGACAAGGGGACAAAATCGCCGGGAGTGCAGAACGGGGGAACGATGTTCTCGTACAGTCCGTTCGAGACCTACCGGTGCTGCCAGCACAATGTCTCCCACGGCTGGCCGTACTACGCGGAGGAGCTCTGGCTGGCGACCGCCGACAGCGGCCTCTGCGCATCGCTGTACGCGGCGTCGCAGGTGAAGGCGTTCGTGGGGAAGAGGACCGCCGTGACCATCCGGGAAGAGACCGACTATCCGTTCGGGGAGACCATCCGGCTCCGGTTGTCGCTCTCCGGGCGTGCGACGTTTCCGCTCTATCTTCGGCTCCCGCGGTGGTGCGCGGAGCCCAGGCTCCGGGTGAACGGGAAGGAGATGCCGCTGGCGGGGACCGGCGGAGGCTTCGCCGTGGTCGCGAGGGAATGGAAGGATGGAGACGAAGTGGTGTTGAGTCTGCCGATGCGGGTGGACGTTCGCCGGTGGGAAAAGAACAAGAACTCCGTTTCCGTGAGTTACGGCCCGCTGACGTTCTCCCTTCGTATCGGTGAACGATGGGAGCGGTATGGCGACCGGCCCGACTGGCCGGAATGGGAGGTGTTTCCGTCGACCGCGTGGAACTATGGGCTGGTCGTGGATACCACCACCCCCGCCCGCGGCTTCACGGTCGAACGGGTCCAGGGGAGTTTCTCGCGCAACCCGTTCACCCCCGAGGCGGTCCCGTTGCGGATCACCGCGAAGGCACGCAAGATCCCCGGCTGGCAGCAGGATCACCTTGGTCTTGCAGGCCTGCTCCAGGAGAGTCCGGCCCGCACATCCGAACCGGAAGAAACGATCACGCTGATCCCGATGGGTGCCGCACGGCTCAGGGTCTCGTCCTTCCCGACCGTGACGACCGACTCCGGCGGGCACGTCTGGCTCCCGCCGCCAAAGCCCAGAGTGATCGACCATGCGATCAGCGTCTCATACGTCAACCGCTATGACTCGAAAGAGGCGGTTGCCGACGGATTCGAACCGGCCAGCTCACGGGACGACGGCGTGGCGAAGCTGACCTGGTGGAATCACCGCGGGACGAAGGAATGGGTGCAGTACGACTTCCCGTCGGCACGGACGGTCGGCAGCGCCTCCGTCTACTGGTACGATGACGGCGAGGAGGAAGGGTGCAGGGTCCCGCGTCTCTGGCGCCTGCTCTACCGGTCGGGCGAGGCCTGGCTTCCCGTGGGCGGGACGCCGGAGTTCGGCACGAAGCCGGACCGGTTCAACACCGTCACGTTTCCCGCGGTGCGCACGACGGCCCTGCGCCTGGAGGTCGAACTGCAGCCGGAGTACAGCGGCGGGATCCTCGAGTGGAAATTCTCGGAGTAGGTGGCGCGGTTTCTTTTCGTCAAAGTGTTATCTTACGGAACAACGTCCAGGAAACGTACCACTCACCAGGCGGGACCGTCCATGCCCTTCAAGATCCTGATCGCAGACGACGACGAGTCGGTTCGGAATTCCCACAAGTTCGCCCTCGAGGCGGCGTCGGATCTCCTGAACGAGGAATTCACCGTTTCGGAGGTCGACAACAGCGTCGATGCGCTGGCCAGGATCCACGCGCACCAGTACGATCTCATCCTGGTGGACAACGACTTCAAGGACACGAACCTGAAGGGGCACCTTCCCGGCATCGCCCTGTTGCAGCTGGCGCGCAAGGATGGGGTCAACAAGACCACCCCGATCGTGTTCTGCTCGGCGGAGACCTTCGAAATGCTCAAGCCGATGGTGGAGCGTTTCGGCTGCGTCCATCTTCCGAAGGACGGCTATGACATCGATCGGTCCGCGAAACTCTTCGCCGGGTTGCTGACGCAGAACAAGGCCTAGTCGCGGCATGGAACTCACGATCGGCATCGGTGCGGGTCTCGCCCTCGGAGCCGCCTTCACCTGGTGGATCATGCGGGGGATCCGCATCCGGGCCTACGAGGCGGGCAGGACGGAGGGGGCGAAAGAACTGGCCGTCCTTGCCGAGCGCCTGAACGCCAGAGAGACCCAGATCATCGAGTTGCGGGATGTTGTGGCGGACAGGGAACGCGCGGTCGGACAGGCGACCTCCAGAGTGATCGAGCTGGAAGGAGAGGTGGCGGGAGTGCGCGCGAACCTGGAGGCGGAGAAGAACGGCGCCCGGGAAAAACTCGCGGTCCTGGACGATGCCCGCCAGAAGCTCTCCGAGGCCTTCCAGGCGCTTTCTGCGGAGGCGCTCCGGAACAACAATCGCTCGTTCCTCGATCTGGCACAGGCGGCACTCAAGGAACACCAGGAGGTGGGGCGGACCGACCTGGAAGGCCGTCAGCGGGCGATCGACGAGCTGGTCAAGCCGCTCCGGCAGTCACTGACGGACGTCGGTGCCCGCATTCGCGAGGTGGAGCTTGCCAGAGAGTCCGCCTACGCGACGCTCGAGGCGCAGCTCCGATCCCTGGCCACTTCGCAGATCCAGCTCCAGCAGGAAACCTCGAACCTCGTCAAGGCCCTGCGGGCTCCCACGGTCCGGGGCCGCTGGGGAGAGATCCAGCTCCGGCGGGTGGTGGAGATGGCGGGGATGCTCAACTACTGCGACTTCGACGAGCAGCGGTCCACCACCACCGAAGACGGGCGCCTGCGCCCGGACCTGATCGTCAAACTCCCCAACCAGAAGCAGATCGTGGTGGACGCCAAGGCGCCGTTGATGGCGTACCTTGAGTCGCTGGAAGCCCCGGACGAGCAGACGCGTGTCTCGAAACTCCGGGAGCACGCCGCGCAGATCCGCACCCACCTGCAGAAGCTGGGGGCGAAGGCGTATTTCGAGCAGTTCAGCCCCACACCGGAATTCGTCGTGATGTTCCTGCCGGGCGAGACCTTCTTCAGCGCCGCCCTGGAGCAGGACCCCTCCCTCATCGAGTACGGCGTCGAACGGAAGGTCATCCTTGCCACCCCCACCACCCTGATCGCCCTGCTGCGCGCGGTGGCGTACGGATGGCGGCAGGAACAGATCGCCGAGAACGCCAACGCCATCAGCGAACTGGGGAGAACCCTCTACGACCGGATCCGGGTGATGGCGGAACACTTCGAAGCCGTTCGCAAGGGACTGGACGGAGCGGTCGATGCCTACAACAAGGCGGTCGCTTCGCTCGAGACCCGCGTCCTCTCAACGGCCCGGAAGTTCAAGGAACTCGGCCCGGGCAGGGGAGACGACATCGGCGAAGTGGCGGCCGTGGACAAGGTGACCAGAAAACTCCAGGCCCCCGACCTGGAGAAGGACTGACCGACCCACCTCCGGGCAAGTCCCGGCTTGCCTGCACCTCCCCTTCCTCCTATATTCAAAGACCAGAACGATAGGAGGGATGGAGCTATGCATCGTCGTGCCGCGGTCCCCGTTGTTGTCCTGCTTCTCTCACTCTTCGCCTTGTCCGGCTGCGCCACATCCGACGAGAGCCCATCCGGCACCGGAACTCCCGGCCCCGGGGCGGCGGCGATCCAGCAGATCAACACGAAGCAGGAAGCGCTGTTCAGGCAATTCAACGACCTGGCCGCGAAGATCGGAGAGAAGGCCGCGATGGACTCCGTCGCGAAGCTGTTCCGGGCCGATCCGGAGGTCCGTTCGGCCCTGGTCGGATCTCAGGGGATCGCGGTCGTCTTCGCCAACGGCATCAAAGGGGGGCTGTTCCTCAAGAAACTGGACAGCGTCGCCGTTCCGCCGCCGCCCGCCCCTCTTCTGGCCCCCGCTCTCGGCAAGAACTCCGGTACGCTCGACAACCTTCCTCCGGACGGAAGACCATCTTCCTCAATCCCCATTATGCCGAACGGGTCGTTCTGGCGAATGCCATCAACGGCGTCGCCCAGACCGCGTTCCCCAGGGCCGGCTTCCAGCCGTTCGAAAAGTACCTGGGCTCCGCCGCGGACCTGGACCGTTTCGCATCCCTCAAGGACTACGGGGTCATTCATGTCTATTCGCACGGTTGGGCATGGCCCAAAGAGGACTCGCTGAAGGAGGTCCTGCTGTTGACCGGCGAAACGGACAACACAAAGCTCTCCGGCAAGTACTACCAGGATGTCCTCGACGGCAACATCGTCGTGGGCTACGGGTCCGACGGCCCCGAGGTCTTCGTGGATCCAAATTCATCACCAGGAACAATACCGGTGCGGACGGCAGCGCACTCTTCTACGGAGGTTTCTGCTACAGCGGCCTCGGGACGTGGAAGGACGTGATGCGGTCAAGCAGCCTTGCCGCGACGTATGTGGGGTTCGACTGGAGCGTGGATACGCGGTGGAACGCAGGCTGGGCGCAGGACGTCTACAAGCGTCTCACGGACACGACGTTCAATGCCCCCGAGACGATGCTGAGCTGGTGGACCACGTCGCCGGTGCCGAAACAGTACGTGTCGCCATCTCAGCGCACGGTCAGCATTACGTGCACCGGCGACTGGAGCCTCGCGCTGTGGCGCAGGGTTCGCATCGCTTCGCTTCAGCCATCCTCCGGGCCGGTCGGAACGCAGTTCGCCATCCGCGGCAAGGGGTTCGGGTCCATCCCCGCCCGGGGTGTTGCGAAACTCGGGGCAAGCGTCCTCACCCCGAAATCGTGGTCGGATTCGCTGATCGCCACGGAGGTCCCGGCCGGCGTCTCCAGCGGGAACGTGACGGTCACGGTCGACAACACGGTCAGCGATCCCCTGTTCTTCACGGTGACCACGGGGACCAGCCTCCTGGATCAGCTGCACAAATGCAACCGGATCGTGGTGAGTCTGGCCGCCAGGATCACGTTCACCGGTACCAGCATGTCGCCGGTGGACCTCTTCACGCTGGCTCACGATCAGTACGTGATCCTGCCGATCGTATGGAACGGGACCTCGTTCGCGGCCTCGACCTCGAATAATCAACGGGCAGGATACGCTCATCACGGCATTCGGTAGGGACTGTTTCGGCGGATGGACAGACACTGGTGGGAGTAACGGCGTATGAGCGGAGTTACGTGGCTAGCTCCAGCCGGCTGGTGGTCCGCCAGATGAGCCTGGTAAACCTGCCGTACTTTGCGGCGGGGAGCGGGGTGACCTACAGCGTGGCCGGACCGACGGCGAGCACCTACGCTTCCGGGGTCGTCTGGAGCGAATACATCCGGGGGATCCAGAGCTACGGCATCAAACAGGTGGACTGGACCACGCTGGTCTCCGGCCTCGGCGTGAGCGTGAGGTTCAGCCAGGGACTGTAGCGGACGGAATCAGGGCAGGGCCCTGCGGACCGTAAGCTCGCCGCCGCGCGCGAAGATCGTCAGCGCCGGTCCGGCCTTGTGAGGATAGTTGCCGTTCCGGGGGAGAACCGAACCGCCTGATTCCAGGTAGTACGGTTCTCCCTCGATCAGCACGATGATGCCGACGTGCCCCGTACGACCCACGACGTCTCCGGATCTCAGGAGCGCAAGCTGCGATTTGTCCGGGATCCCCCCTTCGGCACACGCAGGACCTCCTTTCCCAAGCCTCAGAAGGTCGTGCGTATCGACGCGAAAGCGGTTCGATGTTCTTTCTGCGCCCACCCAGATCCTCCATCCCGTGCGCACGCGCATACAACGCGAATCCCGCTGAGGAAAAGAACGCCGCGCTGTCGCCGGGCGCGAGCAGCCCCGCGTAGACGGCGATCTCGTACGGCGCCGAAACGAATCCCGAGCAATCCAGGCCGAAAAGCGAACGGGCACGGTTCCCCTCTTCCTGTGGATCGTCCAGATCCAGCATGTCGCCTCCCCAGCGGTAGAACCCCGGGCCGAACCATGAACGGTACATCTCGTGCGTGAAGAGCGTCAGGTCGCCGATCAATTCATTCGCGGGCAACCGCCTGAGCTCTTCAATCCTCGGCCGGAGAGCGGGGAGCATGACCGAATCCAGGAATTCTCGGTTCCGGGTCACGAATCCCCTGAGGACCAGCGTATCCTTGGTGACCGTCGCGGCCACCCCCGGGAGATTCCTGTTGAATCGGCTTTGCAGGCCGGGAGAAGGAGGGACGACCTCGATCGCGCGGATCGAAGGAGCCGTATTCGACGAAATCGGCCCGAGGAGCGAAGATCGAACATGAGGGAAGCGTCAGTACCAATGCTGACCGCAAGGATCGCGGGAAAAAGGCGTCTCATGGGGTTCTTTCCAGGGTGCCGTCCAATATACGCCCGTCGTAGTCATAGGGTCAAGTGGGACTGTCTGACGGTCCGATGTTCGCGCATAGACCGGCGATTTCTGTCACGGCCCTGGCCGAACTTCCTCAACTGGCTGTTTCCCGGCACTTTGGAGAATCGGGGGTTTCGGGGCCCCTCAGGGGGCGCTTATCGGCCGAAATACACCCAGATCGCTTCTTTCCGTCCGAGGAGCGGCACCTCTGCCCGATGGCATGTTGCTTGAAGCACATTTAGTGAGCCGTGTCACCTCGTGGTGGCCGGGAGAGGACCCATGAACGCCAGACCGATCGTTGTAGCGCTGCTGCTTGCCTCAGGCGGAGACGCACACGCGCAGGCGGTGAAGACCGAAGCCGCCGACGATTCGCCCCGCCGGCCCCGGTGCAGCGTGTACGAAGCGGAAGCCCATGTGGGCGAACTCGCCGCCGTCCGGGGGATGGTGCGCGAGGTCCTTCGCTCTCCCAAAGGCCTCGCCGTCCTGACTTTCGGGGGCTGCTACCCGGACCAGGTCTTTTCCGTGGTCATTGCAGACCCGAGGGACTTCGGCAACCTGAAGCGCTTCAACGGTTCCACCATCGAAGTGGCCGGATTCGTCCGCAGATTCGGCGGGAAGCCCGAGATCGTCATCAGCCGCAGCAACCAGATCCTCCGCATGGAGCCAGCCTCCGACCCGACCCAGGGGGGTATGGGCGGTCCGTAGTCCGAAAGTGTCGCCCGATGATACCCGTGGCCGTGACCGGAACGCTATCTTGAGGAGGTCCATCGAGGAGGCGTGTATGGCCATAGGTCAGGTGTCGCACAACAGGTGACCCCGGAACGGTCGCGTTCGCCAAACAGGTGTTCCGTTTGCTGAGGCAGTCCAACTACCAGGGTATCTACCGCCGCGTCCCGATCACGCCAGGGCTGGTGCAGGACCTGGCGGCCCTCTCCGTCCACATAGAAAGAGTCGGAGCCATGGCCGACGCCGTGGCAAAGCAGGAGGAGATGGAGTGGGACGAACTCCTGGCTCCGGGAACGGATCCTCCGGGGATCCTGGAGGAGGCCTACTGCCAGCTTGCCGGGCGACACCTGAGCGGCCCGGTGTTCTTCGACGAAGGCCTGGTCGCCGAAGTGTACGATGCGATCGCCGAGGTGCACTACCGGTCCTTTCTCGAGCACCTGCTCCGGTCGACACCCCTCTGCGCGATGGACCATCACAACCGCGGGACCGCCCGCTGTGAGACCGGGGACCATGAGGGAGCGATCGATGACCATACTCTCGCGATCGGGATGGACCCGGCCGAACCGAGGTACTACCTTTCAAGGGCACGGTGCATGCTCGAGCATCTGCACGATCCGCTTTCAGCGGCTCTCGACATCCGGATGGCGGAGGAGCTGGCCGACCCTGCCGGGGATCCGTCGGTGCTGGATCTGCCCGTACTGAAGGCGCGCATCCTGCTGGCGCAGGGCAAGATGGTCGGGGTGGTCCGGGCGCTCATGGAGTTCGTCTCCGACGCCGGATCGTTCGTGGCCTCGGCGGCCTGGGAACCGGGCGGGTTCGGGACCGCGCAGAGCGGCGTACGCGTGCATGCACGGGCGGTCCTGGAGAATGTCGAGGAGGCCATCGAGGTCCTGGAGGCCCTGCCGTCGGAGGAGGACGTCCGGATGATCGACAGACTCCTCCGGAATCTTGCCGCGAAGTTGTGATTGAACTGTTCGGGGCTTCTTCCTATCTTCCACCTCACACTTTCACGAGGAAGGAGAGCGCCCGCTCATGAAGTTCCGCCAGCGTGCCTGCATTGCCCTCACCGCATCGATGCTCTGCTTCTCTGCGGCATCGGCCCAACCGGAGAAGGTCGACACCCTCGCCCTGTCGCGCATCAAGACCGAAGGTCTGAAGAATTCCCAGGTCATGTCCCTGCTGACGTCACTGTGCGACGTCTATTCTCCCAGGCTCACATGGTCGCCGGAATATCGCCGGGGTGCGGAGTGGGCTACCGGGAAGCTGAAGGAATGGGGGGTGACCACGTCGTTCGACCGCTGGGCGCCGCTCGGGAGAGGGTGGACCCTGAAGAATTTCTCTGCCATGGTCACGGCGCCTGTTCCGTATCCGGTGATCGCGTATCCCGCGGCCTGGTCTCCCGGGCTGAAGGAGAAACAGGCCGAGGTGGTCTTCCTCGATGCGCGGACTCCCGCCGATCTTGAGAAATACCGCGGGAAACTGAAAGGAAAGTTCGTGCTGGTCGGCGAGCCGGTGCCGGTGCGGGCCCATTTCGAGCCGCAGGCCGCGCGGCTGGCGGATTCCATCCTTCTGCGTATGGCCAACGCCGACCTCCAGGGGGGCGGCAGGCGCGGTCCGCGCCGGTTCCCCCGTCTGGATCGGATCACTCCCGAGACCATTGACTCGGTCATCGCCGCGATGCGGCAAATGAACCCTGACGCTGACACGGCCACGATCCGGGACCGGATGGAGGAGATGATGGTGGCCCCGCGCAGGCTCGAATTCGTCCAGAAAGAGGGGGCTCTCGCGGTCATCACCCCGGGACGCGGCGATGGCGGGACGATGATCGTCCAGGCTGCCTCCGTTCCGCAGCCGCCCGATACTCCCCGCGACAAGCGCGTGAGTCCGTACGACGCTGCGGCGCCGGAATTCCCGCCCCAGGTGGTGTTCGCGGCGGAGCATTACAACCGGATCGTGCGTATCCTGCGTTCGGGCGAGAAGGTGAAACTGGAGATGGAACTCGAGGTCGAGGTCACGAAAGCGGATTCGGGGCTCAACGTGATCGGCGAGATCCCCGGGACCGACCTGAAGGACGAAGTGGTCATGATCGGTGGACACTTCGACACCTGGCATGCGGGGACCGGGGCGACGGACAACAACACCGGTACCGCCGCCTGCATGGAAGCGGTGCGGATCCTTCAGACCATCGCCCAGAAGGACGGACTAAGACCCCGGCGGACGATCCGGATCGGTCTCTGGGGAGGCGAAGAGCAGGGGCTGATCGGGTCGCGGGAGTATGTCGCCCAGACCTACGCAAAACGAGCGGCGGGTGCTATCGCCGTCCGGCGGCGGGGAGGTCACGAAGACCCCCCAGTTCGAAAACTTCTCGGTCTACTTCAACCACGACAACGGTACGGGAAGGCTGCGCGGGATCTATCTGCAGGGAAACGAGGCCTCGCGACCTGTCTTCCGCGCCTGGCTGACGGCGTACGGCGATCCGTCGGCACAGACCGTGACGATCCAGAACACCGGTGGGACGGACCATCAGTCCTTCGACGGCGTAGGACTCCCGGGATTCCAGTTCATCCAGGACCCCGTCGAATACGACTCCCGCACGCATCACTACAACATGGATACGTACGAGAGGATCCAGGAACCGGACATGAAGCAGGCGGCGACGATGATGGCGTTCTTTGCCTATCAGGCCGCAACACGGGACGGCAAGTTCCCCCGCAAGCCCGCTCCACCTGCCGGGACCCGGTAGCGGGGGAGTCCTTGCGCGTCGGGGTGAGATCGTCAAAGCGTTGAGAGAAGCTTTTCTGCTTTGGTGCGTACGAAGGCGTAGTTCATCGCCGGAAGCGAACGGAACTGCGCCGCACGAAGCGCCGCCTCTTTCGCCTCTCCGCTCTTGCCGGCTCCCTGGAATGCCAGCGCGAGCCGGTAGAGGTTGGCGGGATCCTGCTGGTTGGACTGCAGGAGCTCGTCGACTGCCCGGTGGTGGTCTTTGCGCGCCAGGGCGATCATCCCGGCGAGCTCGTGTGCCAGGCGGATCTGGTTCTGGTTCTTCTTTGCCTGGGCCCCCTTGAGGAGTTTCTCCGCCTCGACGCCCGCCCTGGAGAGATCCCCTGAGATCACGGTTGCCCGGCCCGCGTTGTAGTGATAGATCAGGGCAGCGTTGTCCTTGACCTCGGCTGCGAGATCGGCTTTCCCGATCAGTTCCAGTGCGCGGTCGTAACGCCCCAGCGCTTCGCCCCCCTTCCCGGAATCCAGGAGAATGTTCCCCTGCAGGACCAGGTCGCCGGCCATCGCGGCATGGTCGCGGATCGTTTCGGCGACGGCGTATTGCTTATCGACGTAGACGAGAGCGCGGTCCGCCTTCCCGGCGTCCATCGCGATCACCGCCATGGTGAAGTACGCCGCCCGCCGCTCTCCGTCGTTCCGCGAAAGCTCCAGGGCGTGTTCCATCTCCCCCAGGGCTTCCTTATGCTTCCCCTGGTACATCAACGCCGCGGAGATCCCGGCGAATGAGTTCGCGAAGCGGGGGTTCACCGCGAGAGCCTTGCGATACTGGGTCACGGCATCGTCGAATCTGCCCATCTTCAGGAGCAGCTCGCCATACGAGTCGTATGGATTGGGATCGTCCGGGATCAATCGGGTGTATGCGGCGAAGGTCTTCTCCGCCTCCTCGAACCGATCGACGAAGCGATAGGCATACCCGAGCTGGTTATATGCGGGGGCGAATCCGGGATTGACCGCTGTCGCCTTGGTCAGCCAGTGGATCGCGTCGGTCCACTCCTGCTGCCCGAAGTACGAGATCCCCAGCAGGGTGAGGGCCCGTTCGTCGCCGGGGTAGCCGGCGGCCAGTTCGAGGAAGAGTTTCCGCTGCCCCGCGGCGTCACCGTATGCGCCCGCCCGGGTCCCTTCGATCCAGAGCTGCTCGGCGCGCGATGCCTTTCCGGCGAGTTTCGCCGCCTTGTCCATCTCCTCGAAGAACACCTTTGCATTCGTGGCGGTCTGCGCGGCGTACAGATGCGCGAGGGCGAATCCCTGGTCGAGTACCAGCGCCTTCTCGAAGAACGGGATCGCGTCCGTCAGCCGGAGATTGTCCACCAGCGTCTGTCCCTTCCGGAAATTGTCCAGGGCTTCCTTCGATGCAGTGGTGACGGGGATCTTCTCTCCCGGCGATCCGGCCGTGGCAATGGCAGCCACCATGCAGAGTGCGAGGAGTGCGGTGAGATCGTATCGGTGCAGGGCCATGGGACCTCCGGAACGTTTGATGGATGAACGATCGACGTCCTACGGTAGCGAGAAGTCCCTTCCCGGTTCAATCGTGATGCGTCGAACGGGTGAAAGCCGTGCCCTGCCGGTCCTCAGGCGCGCCTGTTTGGAGGTGACGGAAGCGGTCGGTATCTTTCACAGGGGTGGTGTCCAACAGGGAGAGGTGAAGATGACCGGTTCGCGGCGGCAGGGATACCCGGAGGTGTGGGCTGCGGTTGCCCGCATCCCACGGGGCAGGGTGGCAACCTATGGCGCGATCGCCAGCCTCTGCGGCCGCCCCGGCCTGGCGCGATTCGTCGGGTATGCGCTGCACAACCTGCCCCCCGGGATCGACATCCCATGGCACAGGGTCATCAATTTCCGCGGTGAGATCTCTCTTCGGGGCCCTTCTGCGGCCCGCCAGCGCCACCTGCTCCGGAACGAAGGGGTCACCTTCTCCGGCGGCAGGGTGGATCTGCACCGATTCGGCTGGAACACGGAAAGAATCACCGCTTTGCGGGGAAAACCCCGTAACGTTTCCGCCCGCAGGGCATCCAACAGGTGAAGACCACGAGACCCATATGACGACCGGGGAAAAAGAGCGGATGTTCAGGGAGGCGGTGGCGGAGCACCGCGACAGGATCTACCGCCTGTGCTGCTCCTATATCGCCGATCCCGACCAGCGAGACGACGTGTACCAGGAGGTCCTGGTCCACGTGTGGGAGGGGCTTGAGAAGTTTGAAGGGCGCTCGCAGCTCGGGACCTGGATCTACAGGGTCACCGTGAACACCTGTTTCGGTTTCTTCCGCGCGGAGGGACGGCGCGCCAAAGTGTTCGAACGGGGCTACGGGCCGGCTGCGCTCGCCGTTGAGGAAAAACCCGCGGATCCGGCGGTCGGCCAGTTGTACCGCTGCATCAACCGCCTCGCTCCCGCGGACAGGGCCGTGATCTCGCTCTACCTGGAAGAGATGAGCGCGAAGGAGATCGCCGACGTGCTCGGCATCAACGAAGGAAACGTCAGGGTGAAGTTGCACCGGATACGAGGGCGTCTGAAAGACATCTGGGAGGAAGAGGACGATGGAACTGGAGCAGATGAAGGAGCAGTTCAAGCGGGTGGCCGCGCCTGTTGACGTGGCGGCCCGGGGACCCGCGGCGGGAGACCGGTCGCTGGACGGATTGATCGAAACAATGAAGGCACTGGACGCCAGAGACCTGGCGCTCCTCCGGCGGTCAATGGTCTTCTTCGCCGTTGCCGCGGTGTTCTATCTGGGCCTGTTCGTCCTGACCTTCATCGCCCCGCCGGATGACCGCCCGGGCTTTCACAGAGCGGTCCTGGGGCTCATCGGACTGGCACTCACCGGCATCGGTCTCAGGATCAGGATGATGGTCCGCGAACTGTCGGCCGTGGACTACGGGGAGCCGGTCCTGCAGTTCCTCGACAAGGTGGAGAAGAGGATCCGGTTCGTCCGCAGGGAAGATCTGGCGTTCGCCATCCCGTTTTCCCTGATTCTCGCGGTGGCGGCGAACGCTGGGATTCATGTCGGCAGCAGAGCGCTACTTCCCCTCGCTGGACCGTATGGTGCCGCTGGAGATCATGGTGGTGATCCTGGCGTGGGCAGCGGCGGTCGGCTGGGGGCTCCGGAGGAAACAGTGGCGGAAGAGGCTGCCGGTCCTCGAGGAAGCAAGACGCCTGCGCGAAGTCCTCAGGCGCGGGGATGATGGGGCGGAGCAGGAGGAGCTGAGGCGCGGTCACTTTCCGGGGCGGGTGCGCGCCTCCATGCCTCGCAGGAAACTGATGCCGGACCGGATGAAGGCCGGTCCGTCCGGACAGACATTGTGGAACATGCCGCGCTCCAACGCGAAGTCGCCGATCGAAGAGTTGTATCCCTCCAGTCCGACGTACCCCTCGAACCCGATCCCGTGTAGCGCCGAGAATACCTGTTCCCAGGGGACGAGGCCGTTGCCCGGGACGCCGCGGTCGTTCTCGCAGGCGTGGACGGCGTAGAGCAGGCTGCCGATGGACCGGATCGCCGCGCGCGTAGTCTCTGATCTCCGTGACCACGTGATAGGTGTCGAACAGCATGCGGAGGCTGGGATGGTCGGCCATCCGGATGAGCCTGAGCAGCTGCTCCGGCGTGTTCACCATGTGCGTCCGGAAGTGGCTCATCGGTTCCAGGGCGAGAAGAACTCCCGCCCGGGCGGCATGCTCGGCGAGGGCATGGAGCCCTTCGGCGGTCCACCGGTATTCGTCTGCCGGCGGCCGCCGGCGCTTCACCACTCCGGGATGGCCATACAGCGCCCCCGCATAGGCGCGCGCGCCCGGTCTCCGCCGCCAGGTCCACGACTCGCCGGTGCCAGTCGAGCCCTCTTGCGCGGTCGGAGGGGTCGTCGGCGGAAAGGTCGCATGCGTAGGGCCAGGCGCCGCCGGGTCCCACCAGGAGATCGATGCCGAGCGCGGAAGCGCGGTCGCGGGTCAGGCGCGGGGTGAAGTGGACGTCGTCTCCTACCGAAAGCTCCAGCATGTCGAGCCCCAGTTCGCGCGCCAGGTCGAGCAGAGGAAGTTGTTCATCCGACCATCGATCGGTGAGGAGGTAGATGTGTGTGCCGTATTTCATCGTTCGTTGTCTGTGAGGAGCTGTTCCCCGGCGGACGACCGCGGGGTGGTCATGGTCATGATCCCCTGGGCCGGCTGGAGGTCAGGGTCACTCCCGGGTCGATCGGGAACTCCACCTCGAATACCGCCCCGCCGTCGTTCCGGTGGCTGAGCGTCCCGTCCAGCTGTTGCGCCAGGATCCTTGTGAGGTGCATCCCGAGACTCTGGGACCTTTCGGGGTCAAAATCCTCTGGAAGGCCGATGCCGTTGTCGCGGACCGTCAGTCGCACCCGCTCTCCCTCGAGCCTCCGCAGTCCAAGGAGGATGAGTCCCGGGCGGCCGGCGGGGAATGCATGTTTGAGGGCGTTGGTGAGCAACTCGTTCAGGACCAGTCCGCAGGGGATGGCCGCGTTGATCCCCAGATGGAGATCATCGATCTCCATCTCATACCGGACATCGGCCACGCGGTAGCTCCGGAAGAGGTAGCCGACCAGGCTTTCCAGGTACTGGCGGAAGTCGACCCGGGAAAAATCGCTGGACTGGTACAGCTTCTCGTGGATCAGGGCCATGGACCGTATCCGGTCCTCGCTTTCCCTGAACAGAGCCAGGTCCTGCGGGTCCCGGACCGAACCGGACTGGAGGCTCAACAGGCTGGAGATGACCTGCAGGTTGTTCTTGACCCGGTGGTGGATCTCCTTCAGCATCAATTCCTTTTCGGCCAGCGATGCCCGGATCTTTTCCTCTGTTCTTCTCCGTTCGGTGACGTCCCTTGAAACCGCGCCGATCCGGTTCCCGTCCGTGAACCGGATGGGAAACAGCACCTGCTGGAGGAATCCCTCCGTGCCGTCAGGGCGGAGATAGGGAAACTCCCTCGGGCTCCCGAAGACGGGCGATTCGCTATCCGCGAGCGCGGCCAGTACCGTGTCTTTGAGCTTCCGGGTGAGTGCCTCGGAGCGGGATCGAGGAGGGGCAGCGGCGGTGGTCACCGCCCAGACCGGGTGGCCGAGTATCCGGTCACGGGACATGCCGCTGATCGTTTCTTGCGCGTGGTTGCACTCGATGATGGTGCCGTCGGCGTCGATCAAGACAAACCCGTCGGCCAGTTGCTCGATGATCGTCCGGAATTTCGCTTCGCTATCGAACAGCGTCTCCTGGACCCGTTTTCGCTCCGCCGTCTCGAAAGCGAGCGAGACCTGATCCGCGATGGAGGCGGCGAACTGGATCTCTTCGGAGGTCCAGACTCGAGCTGGCCCCACATGTTCCACGCAGACCACCCCCATCCGGGCCCCCCCGCGCCAGATCACGGAATCCAGCATCGACGTGATCCCGTGCGGGATCAGGTAGGAATCCCGGAATTCCGAGGTCCGTTCGTCGGTCCGGGCGTCGTGTGCGTCGACGGAACGGAAGCGGGTCAACGCCTCGAAGTAGCGGGGGGAATCGCTCTTGCGCAGAATGGTACCGGCCGCATGTTCGCCGGTGTCGCTGAGGAAGAGGTCCTCGCACTCGATCGCCGCATCGGCTTCGATGAACCGCCAGACGCTGACGCGTCCGGCCCCGAGCACGTGACTCGCGGTCTCAGTGATCTTTCGGACGCGTTCCGGATAGCCGGTCTCGGCGGACTGTGCCAGTTCCAGGAGAGCCTTCTGGCGCCGGATGGAAGCCTCAGCGCGTTCGCGCACGAGTTCCTCCTGGCGTTTCCGTTCGGAGATATCCAGGACGATCCCCCGGATGCCGACGGGCGTAGCGTCGTGCAGGATCGGTGCAGTGTAGAGTAGGGCGGGGAACCGCGTGCCGTCGGCGCGGAGCATCACGTACTCCGATCCTGTCGTCCCCGACCGCGAGAAGACCTCCGGGATCGCCTGGAGCACACGGGCCCGGTCCTCCGGGGCGACCATGTCGGTGACAGGGGGGTTCTTCAACAGGGCCTCCGGGGTGTATCCGAAGACCGCGAAGGCAGCCTTGTTGGCGAAGGTCACGGATCCTCGCATGTTCGCTTCGTAGATCGGCTGCGGAAGGAGGTCCGTCATCTCCCTGAACTTGGCCTCGCTCTCGCTGAGGGCCACGACGGTGGCCTGGTGCCGGCGGATCTCCTCCTGCAGGCCCCTGTTCAGGGTGGAGAGGTCCCGAACCATGTCGTTGAAGGCGAACCCGAGCTGGGCCACCTCGTCCTCCATGAACCGGGTATCCACGGGGGCATCCAGATCCCCCCGGCCGATCCGCTGCGCCGCATCGGCGAGGGTCCGCAGCGGGCGTCCGACGAGCAGCCATATCACCGTCCCCGCGATCCCGGAGAGGACCAGAAGCGCTGCGGCGAGGCGGACCAGCGACGAATTCTCGACCTCGCGAAGCGCGGCCAGAGGGCCACGGGTTGAGGTGACTACGACGGCGGTGAGGTGGGTGCCGTTCAGAGGGGAGAACACGAACGCCTGCTGGTCGCGATCATCGACAAAATACCCCTCCCGCTGCTGAAGGATCCGGTTGATCATGGTCGGGAAGAAATCCGCGCGCGCGTCCCTCCCCCTCCTGGTGCTGTCGACGTGCGCGGCGTAGTGTCCGAGACTGTCGAGCAGGAACGATGTGTGGACCTCCACCGGGAGGTCCCGCACCATATCAGCAATGGCCGCAGGATCTTGCGCCAGGCGCGGATCCGCCGCCAACGACCTGACGATCTCCCGATCGTGCTGCGCGACCTGGTCGACAAAAGCTCGAGAAAGATTGGTGCGAAGGAAAATGGCGATGATGACCAGCGGCAGGAGCGACAGCAGAACGAACCAGACCGTGAGCCGGAATCCCAGCAGGCGATAGGCTCTCCTTCGCTTCGAGTCCGAAGGAACCGCCGCCAGTCCGCGCGGCAGACCCCAGATCGGCCTCCGCAGGGAGCCGGGGAGGGCGGCCAGGGCCGTGGTCGTGACGACGCTGGTCAGGGCGAACTCCATCGTCCAACCGCTGTACATGAGGGAAAGAGTCTCCCAGAGGCTTCCCTCATGCGGGATGATCGTCAGGAAGTACGACGGCAGGGCGGCCCTGGTGAAGGCGACGACGGGAATGGGGCTGAGAAAGTAGTATGAACAGACGATGCCGAACCAGCCCGCTGCCAGCGCCGGCATACGGAGCCGTTCGAAGACCAGCCTCCTGTAGGCCCATCCCACCCAGACCGCCCCGAGGACGTGGTTCGCGGCGATGTAGGGGATGTGCTGAGGATTGGGATCTCCCAGACTGGCAAGCAGCCCGACCACGATCCCGCCGATGGGGCCGGTGATCGCGGCGCCCAGGAGGACGAAGATCTCCCGCGGATCGGTCACGATCTCCGTCCCGGGGATCTGAATATGCAGTTTTGCGAGGATGGTCGCCAGGGCGACGGCGCCGAAGACGAACGAAACGAAGGCGATCTCGAGGTCGAAAATGCGTGCCGGACGCAGCGGAGAATCGTCCCGGGTATGTTCGAGGTCGTCCGGCATACTTCAGCAAGGTAGGGGAACCTGCTCCCTTTGTCAACTGCCCGGTTGAATTTCAGGCAAATCCTTGAGACATTGTGCCTGCTGTCCCACGGAATTCTGATGCACTACCGGAGATGACCATGTACACACTCGTGCTCGTGCGACACGGCGAAAGCACCTGGAACAAAGAGAACAGGTTCACCGGCTGGACGGACGTCGATCTGTCGGAAAAGGGGGTACAGGAGGCCCATGCGGCAGGGAAGGTCCTCAAGGACAAAGGCTTCCTGTTCGACGTTGCCTATACCTCGGTATTGCGCCGGGCGATCCGGACGCTCTGGATCGTCCTTGAAGAGATGGACCTGATGTGGATCCCGGTTCACCACTCATGGCGGCTGAACGAGCGCCACTACGGCGCGCTCCAGGGACTCAACAAGGCGGAGATGGCCACGAAATTCGGCGAGCAACAGGTGCATATCTGGCGCAGAAGTTACGACACGCAGCCGCCGGCCCTTGAACGGACGGATCCGCGGTTTCCGGGGAGCGACCCGCGGTATCGCGGCCTTCAGCCCTCGGACATCCCGGCCACCGAATGTCTCAAGGATACCGTGGCGCGGTTCCTTCCGCACTGGCACCAGACGATCGCGCCCGCCATCACTGCCGGGAAGAAGGTGATCATCGCGGCCCACGGCAACAGCCTGCGGGCCCTCGTGAAGTACCTCGACAACATCCCCGACAATGACATCGTCGGCCTGAACATCCCGACCGGGATGCCCCTGGTGTACGAGCTGGACGCGCAGCTGAAGCCGATCCGGAACTACTATCTCGGCGACGAGGAAGCGGTGAAGAAGGCGATGCAGGCGGTGGCGAACCAGGGGAAGGCCGCGGATCAGAAGAAGTAGAGGTATTTGACCTTGGCTACGCCCACGCGGGCCGTGACGGGAGGCAGGGCCCCCTCGCCCGTCCCATCCCGCTCGCGGAGCTCGTTGTAGGCGAGGTAGATCCAGCTTTTCGGCAGAAAGTTGTAGGAGAAGAGAAAACCGGTGAACATCCGTTCCACCCTGCCGGTGGACCGGAGGAAGACGTTGTCCACGTAGACCTTGACGTTGAGGTCGTTCACCGGGGTGAGGGAAAAGAAATGGGCGCGTGTTGTAGGTGATCTCTTCGACCCGGCCCTCGGGGTTCAACTCGACATACGCCGCCGCGGTGGCCCCCAGTTCCAGAACGGTGCCGAGCTTCCATTCGGCGGAACAATCTCACCCAGGTGTACGGCGCGAGGTACTCGCGGTCGAAATTGTAGGTCCGCGCGTACCCGCCGCTGACGTTCGCGTTCCACCGGGGAGAGATCTCCAGCCAGATGCTCTGGGCGACCTCGTACGACGTGTAGTAGTGTCCCTGGTCCTTGCTCTTCCCGACGGCGAATCGAAATCTCCGTACCCCCAGTTACTCCGGAAGTTCATGTTCATGACGATCACCGCGGAGACGTCGGTGTAGAGATCCGCGTGTTCGTACATGGAAACTCCCCCCACGAGCAGCTGCAGCCGCCGCAGGGATCCCGTGTCGTAGTACCAGACAGGCCCGGTGACCCCGGTCAGTTCTGCGGTCCCTTTCCAAGGCACGAAACCCACCTCGTCGACGTTGAACTGGTTCCCGATGGCCCGCGAACGGATGAGCGTGGACCAGTGTTCGCCCGGAGCCACAAGCCCCAGCGAGCCGGCAAAGTCCCCTTCGCCGTTGTTCACTGAGCGGGCGAGCTGGTAGGAGAGCTGCCAGTCGGATCCGCGAAAGGCCCCGTCTATGTCGAGGACGCCATTGGTGTTCCCCGGACTCTGCTTCCCGACCATCAGGATCCCCACGCTGGAATTCCCCAGGATCTTGCGTTTCACGCGGGCCGAGATGAAAGAGGCTTGAGGCTCCGTCTGCGGGGTTCCGTCAACATCGTATCCCTTTTCACCGGTCAGGGCGTAGAAGCCGCCGTACTCCCACCCCTCCAGCCGTCCCACCGCACGGGTCCCGACGAGCAGGGGGACAAAGCTCCCGTCCGGGAGCACCTTTCCGATCCTGCGGGAGTAGAACAGCTCCAGCGGACGATAGAAGCCGGAGTTCTGTTCACGTCCGGCGGGCCTGAACGCCTCGGCCCCCTCGGTGAAGAACGGGCGGCGCTCGTCGAAATACGATTCGTACCGGGTGATGTTGAAATCATAGGGATCGGCTTCGATCTGGGCGAAGTCGGGATTCGCGGTCAGCTGGAACGTGAGGGCGTCCGACGGGTTGTACATCACATCGGCACCCACGTTGGGGGAAACGGCGGTCTTCTCTCCCGGGACGGCGTCGGCGCGCACATAGCCGACAGGGTAGACCTCGAGGTTCAGACCGGACGACGCGGGTCTCCGGCCGTTGAAGCGCAGCGTCCCGAACCGTGAGATCCGCTGCCCTTCGTTCTGCTCGTACCGGCACCAGTAGAGGTCCTCCATCCGTTTCGCAGCCCAACGGTCGACATCGATGCCCCACGAATCCAGGGCCGCGTTGAACCGGATCGAACGGTACGGGACCTTGATCTCCACCGCGTATCCCCATTCGTGGATCCGCGCTGCCCCGTACCAGACCCCGTCCCATGTGTAGTCCCGGTTCCGCGCATCGTCCACCAGCCGGCAATCCGAACGGACCCCGGAGGCGGAGACCGCGAACTTGTACGCGGTCTGGCGGTCGTTGAACGTGTCGAGCATGATGGACACGACGTCGCCGGTGAACTGGTCGTGAACGCCCGTGTTCGCCTCGATCTCGTCGGGAGGGGTGAAACAGAGGATCAGGCAGTAGAGCGCGTCGTCGGTGGTCAGGACCTTTGCGACGGTGGTGACCGTCGGCGGGCGTCCGTAGTTCGGGAGGAGTTGGAAGAACCCGACGGCCGAATCGGCCGCGGACCAGGCCCGATCGATGTCGCCGTCGACCTCGATGGCCTCCGGGGGCGGGGTTGAGCTGAATGCTCTTCGTCCCCTCATCCGCGCCGAGGCACAGGCAGGGGAGCAGGAGGAGGACAAGAGAGCGTACGGTCATGGGGGTACAGGGTGAGGCCAAAGGGACGTCCTCTCCCTTTAGACGTACGACACCCCCCCCGGGTTGCGCGCTACTCGAAGAATGCCCGGTGCAGCGCGCCGACCGTCCCGGCGATATCCTCGTCCCGGATGACCACGGTGATGCTGATGTCCGACCCCCCCAGCGACACAAGGTCCACGGCAACGCCTGTCCGCCGGAGCGTTTCGAAGACCTCCGACCGCGCCTCCACCGATCTGCGGAGCCCCTCCCCGACCACGGTCACGACGGCCCGTCCGGACTGCCTGCTGACGGTTCCGACCTTCTCGAGCGCCGCGACGATCTCGTCCATGTGGTCACGGTCGCGCACGGTCAGGGAAATTCCGGTCTCGGACGCGACGAACGTGTCGATGACCTTGTGGTGCGTCCCGAAGACCGCAAAGACGTGAGAGATGAATGCGGGGGCGATCATGGTCCGGTTGCTGCGGATCGTCAGGAGCGAAACCCCCTCCTTGTAGGCGATGGATTGGACGATCCTCGTGCGCGCGGCGGTGTTCCGCCGGCGGATCACCGTGCCGGGATGGTCCGCCTTCCGGGAGTTGAGGACGCGGACCGGGATGTCCTTTTCGACTGCCGGCAGGATGGTGCTGGGATGGAGCACGCGGGCCCCGAAATAGGCAAGTTCGGCCGCCTCGTCGAAGGTCATCTCGGGGATGTTCATGGCCGTCGGGACCAGGGAGGGGTCGGCGGTAAGGACACCGTCCACGTCCGTCCAGATCTGCAACTCCGAGGCCTCCAGCAGCGCGGCGAAGATCGCCGCGGAATAGTCCGAGCCTCCGCGACCAACGGTGGTGGTGATCCCCTCCACGGAGGCTCCGACGAATCCCTGGGTGACGACCACCCGGTGTTCTTCCATCAGGGGGAGGAGGACCGTGCGCAGCCGCTCGCCTGTCCGTTCGAGGTCCGGCGCGGCGGAGGTGAAACGGCTGTCGGTGACCAGCAACTCACGCGCATCCACGAACGTCGCGGAAAGGCCCTCCTGGCGGATGGCGGCGGTGAAGACGGCGGTGGACCACTGCTCCCCGAAGGACACGATGTAGTCCTGGGCCCGGGGGGTCAGGTCGCGCATCACCGCAACAGCCTGAAGGAATGTCTTGAGGGATAACGTGCTGGCCTCGAGCGCCCGCGCGACCAGGTCGAACACGGGGGAACGGAGCAGCTCGCGCGCGATCCCGATGTGGCGCTCGCGCAACCGGAGCAGGGAGACCTCGGCTTCCGCAAGATGGCCGTCCCTGGCCTGGCGGGCCATGGCGAGCAGGGTGTTGGTCACGCCGGCGCAGGCCGAGAGGACCACGAGCGGGTGGCGGTCCACCGCGCCGTCGACGATGGCCTTCACCCGGCGCATGGCGTCGGCGGATTCGACCGAGGTCCCGCCGAACTTGGCGACGATCATGTTGCGGGTCGTGGTCACACCAGCACCCCTCCGCCGTTCACGTTGATGGATGCGCCCGTGATGTGACGCGCGAGCGGCGAGGCCAGGAAGAGCACCGCCCCCGCGACGTCCTCGGCCGTGGCCACGCGACGCAGCGGGATCGTCTCCAGGACCGGCCGGAGCAGGTCCGGCTTACGCAGGATATCCGCGCTCATATCGGTGTCCACCCACCCGGGCGAAACCACGTTCACGCGGATGTTGTGCGGGCCGAGCTCCGCCGCCAGCGACTTGGTGTACGCCAGGATGGCTCCCTTGGAGGCGGCGTAGTGCGAGTGAAAAGCCTCGCCGCGCTGGCCGGCGGTGCTTCCGATCGTGATGATGTTCCCGGCCCGTTTGGCCTTGAAAACCGGCACGACGAGATTGCACAGGGCGAACACGCTCTTGAGATTCGCATCCATGGTCTCGTCCCAGACCCGCTCGGTCGTCGTCCCCGTCTCCCCGTAGGTCCAGATCCCGGCGTTGTTCACCAGGACGTCCAGCGTGCCGAACTCCTTGAGGGTCGCCTCCACCAGCCTGCGTGCCTCGCGGGGCGAACCGACATCGGCTTTGTACGGAAAGGCTTTGACGCCGAGCCGTTCGGCCTCGGCGCACACGGAGAGCGCGGCTTTCTTGTCGGATCGGTAATTCACCACGACGTGGGATCCTGCTTTCGCGAACAGGCCCGCGATGGCGGCGCCGATGCCGCGGGAGCCGCCGGTGATCAGGGTGACCGTGTTGCGCAGATCGATCATGAGGAGATCCTCTCAAACGTTCAGGAATGTTGCGACGATGGGATTCAACTGGTCGTACTCGATCAGAAACGCGTCGTGTCCGTGGGGAGAGACGATCTCTGCGTATTCCCCGCGGCCGAAGAATTCGGCGACCTCCCGCTGCTCATACGTCGGGTAGAGCAGATCGGAATCGATGCCGACCGCCAGACACCGCACGGGACTCTTCGTGAGGGAGGCTCGCAGGTCTTCCCGTCCCCGGGCGAGGTCGTGTCCGTCCATGGCCCTGGTGATGCGAAGATACGTGTTGGCGTCGAATCTCTGCACCAGCTTCTCCCCCTGATACCGCAGGTAGCTTTCCACCTCGAACAGTGCCGGGTCGGTTGCGGGCCTGACGGCTCTGCCGAACTTGCCCTCGAACGATCGCGGACTCCTGTACGAGAGCATTGCGACCATCCGGGCGAGCCCCAACCCCCGGGAAGGCTGAAGATCGTACATCCCTCCCTGCCATGCCGGGTCCTGCAGGATCGCCTGGCGTGCCACCTCGTTCAGTCCGATGGCCCACGCGGAATGCCGGAGGCCGCAGCCGATGGCGATCACCGAATCCACCCGCTCCGGGAAGCCGGCTGCCCACTCCAGTGCCTGCATCCCTCCGAGAGACCCTCCGATCACGCAGGCGAGACGCCGGACCCCCAGATGGTCCATCAGCAGCGTCTGGACCATCACCATGTCGCGTACGCTCATCTGAGGGAACTCCGGACCGTAGCGCCTGCCCGTCGCCGGGTCGATGCTCGTGGGGCCGGTGGTCCCGTAGCATCCCCCCAGGAAATTCGAGCAGACGACGAAATGGCGCCCCGGGTCGAGCGCCTTGCCGGCTCCGATCAGCCCCTCCCACCAGCCGGGATCCGACGGAGGGCCCCAGGCGTGCGCGCTTCCCGTCAGGGCGTGGCAGACCAGAACGGCATTGTCTCCTTCGGGGTTCAGGTCGGCCGTACGTTTCGTAGGCGACCGTCACTGACGGGAGGCTGGCGCCGTTTTCCAGGCGGATCGGCCCGGAAAAGACCGCTGACCGTGTCGTGGAGTCCATGGGGAGGGTCCGTTCCTCAGCTGGCCACGGCGAGCGCCTGGTCGAAGTCCGCGATGATGTCGTCGATGTGCTCGATCCCACCGACACGCGGATCACTCCGGCGTGAACACCGGCTTCCAGTCTCTCCGCGTCGCTGAGCTGCTGATGCGTCGTTGACGCCGGATGGATGACCAGGGTCTTGGCGTCCCCCACGTTCGCCAGCAGACTGGCCAGCTTGACGCTGTTGATGAACTTGCGTCCGGCTTCCCGGCCCCCCTTGATCCCGAAACTGAGGATCCCTCCGAAATGCCCGTCACGGAGGAACCGCTTTGCCGGTTCGTGGTACGGGTGCCGGGGCAAGCCCGGATACGAGACCCAGTCGACCTTCGGGTGCGCCTCCAGCCACCGGGCAAGCTGCAGGGCGTTCTGGCACTGTGGCGCTCCACGCGGAGCGAGAGGGTCTCCAGCCCCTGCAGGAAGAGGAAGGCGTTGAAGGGCGAAGGCAGGCGCCGAGGTCGCGCAACTGCTCGACGCGTGCGCGGATGATGAACGCGATGTTCCCGAACTGGCTCTGGGACCGAACACTTCCCAGAACTTCAATCCGTGATACCCGGGGTTCGGTTCGGTGAAGAGCGGGAACTTCCCGTTCCCCCAGTCGAACCGTCCGGCGTCGACGATCACGCCGCCGATCGAGGTGCCGTGCCCGCCGATCCATTTGGTGGCGGAGTGGATGACGATGTCGGCCCCGTGTTCGATGGGGCGGCAGAGGAAGCCCCCCGCGCCAAAGGTATTGTCCACGATCGAGCGGGATCCCGTGGCGTGGGCGACCCCGCGAGGCCTCGAGGTCCGGCACGTTCAGCCGCGGGTTGCCGATGGTCTCGAGATAGAGGGCTCGCGTCTTCGCATCGATCGCCTTTCCAAGCCGCCGGATCGTCTCCCTCGACGAACCGGACATCGATCCCGAGGCGGGGGAGGGCCACCTTGAACTGGTTGTAGGTCCCGCCGTAGAGGAGGCTCGTGGAGACGATGTTCTCGCCCGCCTGGGCGATGGTCGTGATGGCGATCATCTGCGCCGCCTGGCCCGATGCGGTCGCGAGCGCGCCACCCCGCCTTCCAGCGCCGCGATCCGTTCCTCGAAGACCGCCGTGGTCGGGTTCATGATCCGGGTGTAGATGTTCCCGAACTCCTCCAGGTTGAAGAGCCGCGCGGCATCGTCCGCGTCGTTGAAGACATAGGAGGTGGTCTGGTAGATCGGGACCGCCCGCGAGTTCGTCGTCGGGGTCCGGCAGCTGTCCCGCGTGGAGCTGCAGGGTTTCGAACCGGTAGCTCGGGGCTGACATACGTGATTCCTTTCCGCAGGGGCCGCCTGCATTGATAAAACACAAAAGCTTCTCCGGGAGTAATCT
>CAWEHG010000016.1:0-122112 GCA_963808715.1 Ignavibacteriota bacterium
TCCGGGCCTCAGCACTACAAATTGCCTCCAGGCCGGACACTCTTCTCGAAGCCGCATCCGAATTCCGATACACACCAATCGTGCGCTATCGGGGATTCCACGTATTCTGCCGGTAAGATCCGATTTGAGGTCACTGTCGCACCTCCTTGGCTGTCATCGACCCCCTTGACAGGGTTCTTCTACGGGACAACTCCCTGGGACGGTGTCATCGACGGCGACGTTGTCCTCAGGGCTTTCGATGAGCTCGGGGGGATGACAGAACAGGCTTTCAGGATACTCCACAAGAATCACGCGCCCGAGTTCGAGACGAATGACTGTCCGGTCGCAATTGAAGATTCATCGTACAGGTTTCAATTCATTGCGGAAGACCCGGATGCAAGGATCTATGGTGATGAGATTCCGCTACCGACTCACATCCGGGCTTCGGTGGGCATCTCTAGACAGCGCGACTCGAATACACGGGGACACCGCGCATCCTGGACCTCAATGACACCGCCGGCACCATCGAGATCGCGGACGGTTCGAATGCGACGTCACAGAATGTGTTCCATATCGGCATTGAACATGTCAACCACCCCCCAACGCTTGCCTGGAGCGGTCCTGCCTATGTCCGGGAAGATGACACAGTGTCCATTCGGATCGTCGCCGCTGATCCCGACACCGTTCGCGGCGACCTCGTCACCACGCAGGTGCTCGTCAGCCATTCGTGGCTCACGTACGATAGCCTGGCCCAGCACTTCTCGGGGGTCGTCGGCGCTCACCAGGTAGGTGACACGGTAATCGGAGTTGCCTGCCATGATCGGGAGGGGAGCACGGTGATGATGAGCGTCCCCCTCGCCGCATCGGAACCATCTTGCCTTCATTCACCAGCACGGCACCAACGACGGCAGACGAAGACTCCCAGTATACGTACCGCCTCCTCCTGGCCGATGTAGACAGCGCCGTGTTCGGAGATCGCGTGCATATCAGCTTCGTGCAGCTTCCCAGATGGTTGACCTTGGACTCGCTGACGGGTGTGCTCTCCGGAATCCCCGCAGGTACAGATGTCGGCCAGTCGGCCGTCGAGATCATCGCGCGTGATGATTCAGGGGCAATGGCGCTGCAACGCTTCACGGTGAATGTCCGCCATCGGAGCCCCATCCTCCTGCGATTGTCAGTGCGTCGAAGGGTCCCCTAGCAAGTGTTGAGCACGAACCGTTTCAGACGACGATTAGAGTTGTGGACGCTGATTCCGCCCTATTCGGAGACAAGATCACGTTCACCGTCATTGCAGGTCCTCATTGGCTCGCTATCGATTCATCCTCGGGGGGAGTCCATGGGATACCCCGGAAGGATCGAAAGACGCGCTCCTCGTCGTAGGTGCGTGCGACGGCTCTCTTTCCGACACCGTTCGCATCGAAATCAATGTGATCCCGGTGAATGATCCGCCGTCCATAGCGCATTTGGGGAGCTTTTCCTTCAACGAAGATTCGTTGTATTCCGTCTCAGTCGATCATTCGTGGCCGACCCCGATGACAGAACCAAGACGCTTTCGTGGCAATTGTCGCTGGCGACAGAACTTGGTATGCCCGGAAACCGCGGCCACTTGCGGGAAACAACAAGGAAGGAAGGCGATCGGCCCTCGGTGGTGGTGCGGACTGCCCTAGACGATAGCCTCGTCGCCCAAGATTAACCCCAGGACGCGGGTCCTCACGCTTAAGGCTTCGCGGAATTTCAACGGCACGCATATCCCTTTTCTGCATCTCAGTGCTCGACCGCGGAGGATTGAGTGCTGCCGATACGTTCCTCGTTACTGTCCACCCGGTCAATGACGCGCCGGCCCTCACTGGCCTGACACCACTCTCTATCCTGGAAGATGATAGTCTGCTTGTCTCGGTATCGGCGTGGGCTGGCGCCCTCACCGATCCAGATGACGCCTTCGGCGCACATCAGTGGGTGATCTCACCAACCAAGCACCTTGTTGTGAAGAAGAGCAGGGAAGCCTTCACGATCCTGCCCGTGGAAAACTGGAATGGGACGGATACGCTGCGGGTGACCGTCTCGGATGCTGGAGGGTTGACTGCATCGACATCGCTAATTGTTCATGTGAAGTCAGTGAACGATCCCGTGGTTCTCCAGCGGTTGTCGGCAGACACTATGGCATATACCGATATCCTGTTCACACTCCCCGTCAAGGGGCATGATCCGGACAGCCCGACTCCCTGATCCGGTATCGCTGGTCGGGGCCGGAGTGGCTGCGCGTCAGGCCCGATGGGTCTCTCGAGGGACGTCCCCTCGAGAGGGGAGATTACTCTGGTGTGCTGTCCGGGACAGATCCTGAAGGTGGGGTGGACAGCATCCTGATCAGACTGCATGTTGTCTCGAGCGACGAAACCCATAACTTGGCGAATAGTTTACCCGCGGATTTCGTCCTGAAACAGAACTATCCCGATGACTTCAACCCATCTACCACAGTGCGATTCGGTGTTCCTGTCCCCAGCGTGGTCCGACTCACGATCTACACGCTGCTGGGGCAGCGCCTGGAGGTCTTGTTCGAAGGGAGCAAGAACGCCGGATATCACGAGATCTTCTGGAATGCGAGGGGAATGGGGAGCGGCATGTATATTCTTGAAATGATCGCCAAGAGCACAGAACCCACCCCTCGCGAGCATCGCTCGTCCAAGAGACTCCTTCTCCAGAAGTGATCCGGGAGATCATTCGCCAGCCATTCCCGCAATTGGGGCCCAAGAAAAGAACTCATGGACGCGCGTCGATCGTCGACTAGTTGCTATTCCCGATCCGAGTTGGTAGATTTGGGCACTGTTTGTGGCCGAAGTAGAGGGGAAGGCATCGCCCACACGGCACTATGAGAATGGAGTCTCTGAAAGGCCTTGTCAGGAGGAACTGGCGGGCCGCCACCGCGTCCTTCGCCCTCGTTCTCGACGCCTCTGTCGTCGTCGGGAGCTTCCTGCTCGCTGCCCTGCTGACATTCGATCCCACTCAACCGTTCACCGTCCGGTGGGGGTTGCTGGCGTTCGCTGTCACGAGTTTCCTCGTCTTTGCCACCTCCCAGGGGGTCTACCGGACCCTCTCCTACACCTCGTTCCGCCTGCAGGCATTCAAGGCCGGCAAAGCGTACGTCTACAGCGGCGGGGCCCTCCTGAGCGTCCTGTTCCTGGCCCAGAGCACCAGTTACCCACGCGCGTTTCTGGTCGCCTACCTTCTGGTCTTTCCGCCTCTGTACGTCGGCATCTGGTCCCTGTTCCGAACGGGTATCCGGGAGCTCCATCGCCGCGGATACGGGCGGTGGAACACGCTGGCGATCGGCTCGGAGCCATACCTCGACAGGCTTCTCCGTAGGCTCCGGAGTTTCCCGGAGCTGGGATACGACGTCGTGAACGTGATCACCACGCCGTTCAGCGACAACGGGGACGGGATGCTGCACGTGGAACGGTCCACGGTGGAACGCATCGTCGAACAGAAGAACATCAACGTCATTACCTTCTCCTCGGCCCAGCTGAACGGGTCGTTCGATCAGCTGGAAGGGCTCTGTCGCCGCCGGCGCGTGCAGATGCGCGTGATCTCCCCGGAATCGGAACTGCTCTTCTCCAAGGTGGGGTTGCACGACCTGAGCGGGGTCTCGATCTATACTCCTCACCGCAGGCGGATCGATGCGGTGAAGGCGGTGGTCAAGCGGAGTTTCGACATCCTGGTGGCGGGGACCTGCGTGCTCGCGCTCTCTCCGTTCTTCCTGGTGGTTGCGCTGGCCACGAAGATCGAATCGCGGGGTCCGATTCTGTTCAAACAGAAGCGGTCACTCACCGACCAGGACGAGCCGTTCGATTTCTTCAAGTTCCGCAGCATGGTGCTGGAGGCGGATGAGATCAAGGAATCCCTGATGAATTTCAACGAGTCGTCCGGACCGCTCTTCAAGATCCGCAACGATCCGCGCCTGACGCGCGTCGGGAAATTCATCCGCCGGTACAGCATCGATGAGCTCCCACAGCTCCTGAATGTCCTGAAGGGTGACATGAGCCTCGTTGGCCCACGCCCGCTTCCGGTGAAAGACTTCACCCGGATGGAGGAGGAGGATCATATGGGGGGCTACTTCCGCGAGCGCGCCAACGCCAAGCCGGGCATGACCGGACTCTGGCAGGTCTCCGGCCGGAGCGACATCGGGTTCCGCCAGATGGTCCTGCTGGATCTGTACTACATCGAGCACCAGACCATTCTCTTCGATATCGAGATCCTCGCCCAGACGATCCCCGTGGTGCTTGTTCGGCAAAGGGCGCCTACTGACCGCCTCGCCCGGTCCTTCCGATGGCAGCCAACCTCCGTTGCCCCCCCGATCTCCCCCCTCCGGACTTCGTGTGACGGCGGTCATCGCCGCTTTGCATCTCAAGCGATCTTTTTCTATTCTATGATCATATTCTCAAGTCAAAGGAGCGGACCCTTGAAGATCAGTGTCATCGGTACCGGCTACGTCGGCCTCGTGGTGGGCACCTGTTTCGCGGAGAGCGGCAATGACGTGATCTGCGTGGATGTGGATCCGCGGAAACTGAAGATGCTCAGGCGCGGAGAAAGCCCGATCTATGAACCGGGATTGTCGGAACTCCTGAAGAAGAATCTGCTCGAAAAGCGCCTCGCCTTCACGGCGGATCTCTCCTCTGCAGTGCGAAAGACGGAGATCATCTTCCTCGCTCTCCCGACCCCGCAGAGCGAGGACGGTTCGGCGGACCTCAGGCATGTCCTTGACGTCTCCCGCCAGATCGGGAGATTGATGAACGGATACAAGGTCATCGTGAACAAGAGTACCGTGCCGGTCGGGACCGCCGACCGGGTACGGGAGATCGTTGCGCGGGAGACCGACTACGAGTTCGACGTGGTTTCGAATCCCGAGTTCCTGAAGGAAGGGGCGGCGGTGAACGACTTCCTGAAGCCCGACCGGGTGGTCATCGGAAGTTCCAGCGCAAAGGCCATCGCGCTCATGCAGGACCTGTACGCACCCTTCGTGCGGACCGGGAATCCGCTGATCCTCATGGACGAACGGAGCTCGGAGCTGACGAAATACGCCGCGAATTCGTTCCTGGCGACCAAGGTCTCCTACATGAACGAGATCGCCAATCTGTGCGAGCGGGTCGGAGCGGACGTGGATCTCGTCCGGAAGGGGATGGGGACCGATGCCCGTATCGGAACGCAGTTCCTCTTTGCCGGGGCAGGGTACGGGGGGTCGTGTTTCCCGAAGGACGTCTCGGCGCTCCTGCACACCTCCCGCGAACACAGGCATCCCCTCCGGATCCTCGACGCCGTGGAGGCGGTCAACCGGCGCCAGAAGACCATCCTGGTCGAGAAGCTCAAGCGGCATTTCCGCGGCAAGCTGAAAGGGAAGACGATCGCTCTCTGGGGGCTTTCGTTCAAACCGAATACCGACGACGTGCGCGAAGCTCCTGCGCTGACGATCATCGCGGCGTTGCGGCGGATGGGATGCAAGATCCACGCCCACGACCCGGCGGCTATGGAAGAGATGAGACGCAAAGTGGGGACGGCCGTCAAATACTACGAGAACAACTATGATGCTCTGCGAGGCGCTGACGCGCTGCTGCTGGTCACGGAGTGGAACGAGTTCCGCCGACCGGATTTCGACCGGATGAAGACCCTGATGCGCGCTCCGGTCGTGTTCGACGGCCGGAACATCTATGATCCGCACGTGATGCGACAGAAGGGCTTCGTGTACTACGCCATCGGCCGGAACGGCGGGCGGCCCGGAGGAGGGGCATGACCATGGCGACCGCCAAGCATGCAGTGGTGACGGGAGGAGCGGGATTCCTGGGCTCCCACCTGTGCGACCGCCTGCTCGCTGAAGGGCTGCGGGTGACCGCGATCGACAACCTGATCACGGGGGACACGCGCAATATCGCCCACCTTCTCGGGAACGAACGATTCCGGTTCGTCAAGCATGACGTCACGGAATACATCTTCATCGACGGGGAGGTCGATTTCGTCCTCCATTTCGCTTCGCCGGCGAGCCCGATAGACTATCTCAAACTCCCGATCCAGACGCTCAAGGTGGGTTCGCTCGGTACCCACAAGGCCCTCGGACTCGCCAAAGCCAAAACGCGCGCTTCCTGCTTGCCTCGACGTCGGAAGTCTACGGCGACCCGCTGGTACACCCCCAACCGGAGGGGTACTGGGGAAACGTGAATCCCGTGGGGTCGCGAGGCGTGTACGATGAGGCAAAACGGTTCGCCGAAGCGATGACGATGGCGTACCACCGCTATCATGGGGTTGATACGCGTATCGTGCGCATCTTCAATACCTACGGTCCCAGGATGCGCCTCAACGACGGCAGGGCCATACCGGCATTCATCTCCCAGGCGTTGCGCGGCGAGGAGATCACCGTGTTCGGCGACGGCCGGCAGACCAGGAGCGTCTGCTACGTGGACGACCTGATCGAGGGGCTCTACCGGTTGCTCCTGTCCGACACCCACGATCCGGTCAACATCGGGAACCAGGACGAGCTGACGATGCTCGACCTGGCGAAAGAGATCGTCGAACTGACCGGGAGCCACAGCGCGATCGTCTTCCGCGACCTGCCGGAAGACGACCCCAAGATCCGGCAGCCGGATACGACGCGCGCCCGGGCGCTCCTGCAATGGCACGCGAAAGTGGACCGAAAGGACGGACTGCGGAAGACGATCGAGTACTTCCGGTCACAGCTGGCGTGACCACTATGCAGAAATGGCTGGCGGTCGCGACACTGCTGCTGTTGCTTCCGCAGTATCCGCTGGCCCAGGTGGATTCCTCGAAGAGCGGATCGACCGCGTCTCCGCCCGCGGTTTCGCCGGCGCGCCGGTACATCGCTGCCGGATCTGGTCGGCACCGCTGCGGTCCTGAACGTCGTTGATGCCTACATGAACTGGTGGAGGGGGGCGGAGAAGCCGTTCTCCTTCTACAAGGACCAGTGGTTCAACAACGAACACCTGGGCATCGACAAGGTCGGCCATTTCTACGGCACGTACGCCATCTTCAAAGGGGTCCGGACGACACTCCTCTGGGGCGGGTACGACCGCTCCACCGCGCTCTGGTGGGGAGTGGGGCTGGGGCTCTTCAACGCGCTGGAGATCGAGATCGGAGACGGATTCAGTCCGTACGGTTTCGACTACACCGACCTGATCTGCGGCTTCCTGGGCGTAGGCTATGGCGTGCTGCAGGCGGAATTCCCCGTCCTCGAAAACATCAATTTCAAGATGAGCTACTGGTCCAGCACGGGGTTCAGTTCCCCGGCGAACTTCGTGAAGGACTACGATGCCATGACGATCTGGTGCTCATTCGCACCCCACGGATTGCTGCCGGGAGAACTCGGGAGATCCTGGCCGAAGTGGTTGGCGATCGCCTTCGGGTACAGCACGGGGGGACAGGAACAGTGGCGGGAGTTCCTCTTCGCGGTGGACATCAACCTGGGGAGCATCGGATTCGGGCAGCCGGACGTGGACTACGCGGCGAATACGCTGGATCTGGTGCACTGGCCGATGCCCGGTGTGAAGTTCTCCCCGGCCCAGCCTCCGGAGTACAAGTTCTTCCTGTTGCGCTGATCTCCTACCAGTAGTCGAACGCGAAACCGATGCCCACGTACCGGGCCCTCGAGGAGTAGTATTCGCCGAACGGCTCCAGGCCGCTGAGAGCCTGCACGAACACCCGCAGTCCCGATCCGTACCACTCCCCGAATTTCACCCCGATCGTGGATCGAATGCGTGGCGGAGTACTCCGGCACCCCCAGGAGTCCACATTGATACGCGGCGTAGAAATGGGGATCCGCGCAGTGTGAAGGCTTCGATCCCGGCATTGCCCGACCAGGGCTGGATCTCATCGGGTTTCGTGAAGACCGAGCCGGCGAGAGAGGACCAGAACCGTCCCGCAAGAGGACCTGCTGTCCACCCGTGGGCGGCCATCAGCTCCCCGAAATTCCTGGAGAAGGGGAACGGTTCCTTTCCGTCCAGCCAGGTCCCGGACTCCAGGTCGTACAGGCCGTCGACCAGGTGGGCGCTGAAATGCAGTACGCGGAATCTGAACTGCCAGCCGTCCTGCACGGTCATGGAGAAGTGCATGCCGAAATATCCATCGGCTGCCGCGATCTTGAGGCGGAACCCGGAGATGTTCCTGGACATGGCGAAGATGAAGAGGTCCGGACCCCAGGCGAAAGACCCGATCCGGGGTGCTCCAGCGGATGACATCGAAGGCGTTCCCGACGGCCACGTCCAGCCTCGAGTCGCCGAAGTGCTGCACGATCCCTACGGTGGCTTCTTCGCGGTTCACCACCGGCGGGGCGAAGGCGCTCCCCCCGCTGAACCAGGTCACGGTGGTCTGCGATGCCGCAGGAGCCTGCAGGAGCAGGGCACACGCGGCGATCATGAAGCGGGCCGAGGGTCGCGTCCACGCCTGGGACCGGGGAAGGGGTTGACATTGCCTGTAGCTACAAAGAATTCGTTATCGATGCAAGTCGGCAATTGAAGTTCGGACAGGTGTTGGGTATATTGAGTCGAATCAATGCGGACCCCCATGACCGTGCGTGTGGCCCCGGCCCTCCGGGGACGCAGTCTGTTCCTCCTGACGATGCTGGGCCTGCTGCTCTCCGCTCCCGCCGGAGACCTGCACGGCATGCTGACGGACACAGGGTCCGCCGCGCAACAGGATTCTGCGGCGTCGGGAAAGACGGAGGGTGTCTACCCCGGCCGTATCGCGATCGTCGGGGGGATCTATCTTGGCGGCGTGGCAGCGATCCATGTCTACCAGCGGGACGCGTGGTGGAGGGGACGACGGGGCCCGTTCCACGTAGAGGAAGACCTTGTCTATGCCAAGAACATCGACAAGGTCGGGCATTTCTACGGTGCGCAGGTCTTCACGTTCACTCTGGGCAAATCGCTCGAGTGGGCGAATGTGCCGGAGTCTGATGCGCTGATCTTCGGCGCTGTCGGGGCAACGTTGTTCCAGACCTACATCGAGATCGAGGACGGGTTCGCGCAGGACTGGGGGTTCGACCGGGTGGATTTCCTGGCGGATCTCCTGGGGGCATGGTACCCGGTGGCACAACGGGAGATCCCGGTACTCAGGAACTTTGACGTCAAGATGAGCTACTGGCCGAAGACCCCCTCGGGCGCAGGCGCCTTCCCGGGCCAGCGAAAAACCGCATTTGACGACTACGAGGGTCAGACGTTCTGGTTCTGTGCGCGGATGGGGCAGATGATCGACCCGTGGCCCCGGTGGTTGAATATCAGCGTCGGAGTGGCGGTACGGAACAACCTGACGCCGCAGCGGTACCTCGCGGTGTTCCTCGCGCCCGATCTGGACATGAAAACCATCGTGCCCCGAACGACGCCGTTCCTCCGGACGCTCGGGGAAGCTCTGGATTTCATTCATATGCCTCTCCCGGCGGTGCAGATCTCTCCGGGGGTGATCTGGTATGGAGTGTACTTCTAGGGAAGAACGCAGCATGCACATGACTTCTCGGTTCATCCTGCTGGCGGCCGTCCTCCTCGCATCCTGGTCACGACTTGCGGCGCAGCAAGAGACCGTCCCCGTCGGGCACCCGGTGTACGCCTTCCTCAAACGGATGGATGCCGGGGGGAGACTGGAGCGGTATCGTGATGCGGTCCTCCCCCTATCCCGAAACACCGTTGCGGGATACCTCGGCGAGATCGACCGTGCACGGTCCAGCCTCTCGCGTGCCGATCAGGGATGGCTGGCGGACTTCCTCGCGGAATTCCACTTTGACCTGACCGGCAGCCTCGAAAAGACCCGTTCTCTGCTTGGAGCAGAGGGAGGCTCAACCGGAGAGCGGCTGCTTGCAGAGCTCGGGAACGCGGAGAAGTTCCTCTATGCGTCGAGTGATTCCCTGACGAGCCTGTTCGTCAATGCGCTGGTGGACGTGGACGCGCGCGCCATCCGCGGCGACGCGCTGGGGTCGACCCACACCGAGTACCTGCAGTTCGGCGGGCGCATCCGGGGAACCGCGCTCGGACACATCGGATTCTCCGCGCAGGCAACGAACGCCCAGTTCTGGGGGAGCCGGGATCTGCTCGGCCGGGATCCGCAGATCTCGCGCAGCTACACGCTCTACACGACGGACGCCCAGAACTTCGATTTTTCGGAGGGGTACATCCGCTACGGGTCGAATCTCATCTCGGTCGAAGTCGGACAGCAACGAATGCTCTGGGGATTCGGGCAGGGACAACCCATGGTGTTGTCCGAGAATCCCCAGGTGTTCCCCGCGATCAGGATGGATATCGAGTACAAGGCGCTGAAGTACACGTTTCTGCACGCCTGGATCCTCGGACAGAATTCCTCGGTCACCTTCGAGATCCCCCAGGACACCTCGGCGACCTATTCGGAACCGGTGATCGCCGACAAATATCTGGCCGCGCACCGGATCGAGTTCAGCTTCCCGGGGGTCCTCGACTTCGGATTTTCCGAAACATACATTTACGCGAACCGGTCCGTCGATCTCGCCTACCTGAACCCGTTCGTCCTGCTCGAATCTGCGCAGCGGAGCAGGGGGGAACGTGACAACGGTGCGTGGGCTTTCGATCTGCGGACGCGGTGTATCCCGGCCCTCCAGCTTCACGGGACGTTCGTCTATGACGACATCCATGTGGGCCACCTCTTCCATGACGTCTGGTATGACCGATATGCCTGGCAGGCGGGGCTGGTCTACGCGGACCCGTTCACCATCCCGAACACGACCCTGTACGCGGAGTACACGCACGTAGAGCCCTGGATGTACGGGCACAACCGCTCCCGCGAAGGGAGTTTCACCTCGGGGACCTATCTGCTCGGGCCTCAGATAGGCCCGAACGCCGATTCCTGGTATTTCCGGCTGGATGTCACCCCGGCACGGAACCTCTTCCTTTCCGCGCGTGTTCTGATTCCTCGGAAAGGGCAGAACGTGTATGATGCCTCCGGCTACCTGGTCGTCAATGCAGGCGCCGATCCGCTCGTGCCACACCGGTCGGTCGATCCTGAAACCAAGCAGTTCCTCGGAGGGAACCTGGAGAAAGGGACGGCCGCGGAGTTCCGGTTCCGCTACGAACCGGTCAACCAGATCTGGCTCGAAGGATCGTACCAGTATGATCGACTCGTACGGGTGACGGCCGGAGGGACCGAGGTCAATCACACCGTTATCCTGCACCTGAGAACCGAACTCTGATCAGCCACCCACTCGATGAAAGGACCACCGCCATGGCACTCAAGACCGGGGACCGCGCACCGGAATTCACTCTTTACGACACCGACAAGAAGGCCCGTTCGCTCAAGGAGTTCGCGGGCAAGAAGACCGTCCTGGCATTCTATCCGGGAGCGTTCACCGGCGTCTGCACGAAGGAAATGTGCTCACTCCGCGACGCACTTTCCGTCCTCGGCACGCTGAACGCCCAGGTCGTGGGGATCAGCGTGGACTCCATTTTCGCCAACAAAGCGTTCGCCGAACAGAACAAGCTCGGATTCCCGTTGCTCAGCGATCACGAGCGGAAGGTGGCCCATCAATATTGCGGCGTGTACCCCGATTTCGGAACGCCGGGCTACGCCGCCGCCAAACGTTCGGTGTTCGTGCTCGATGCCCAGGGGGTGGTCCGCTACGCCTGGATCAGCGAGAACCCCGGCACGGAGCCGAACTACGACGAGATCAAGACGGTTCTGGGCACGTTCTAAGGAGGAGATGATGGCCAAGATCACGGTCGGGGTCGCGGCCCCGGATTTTACGCTGCCGGCGGGGGACGGGACAACGCTTTCCCTGTCGGATCTCCGGGGGCGCACGGTGGTCCTCTACTTCTATCCCAAAGACCATACCTCGGGCTGCACCCGTGAGGCATGCGACTTCCAGGAACACCTCGGGCGGCTGAAGAAGAAGGGGGTGGTGGTCCTGGGGGTCAGTCCGGACAGCGTGGAGTCCCACAGGAAGTTCGCCGAGAAGTACGGGCTGTCGTTTCCGTTGATCAGCGATGCGAAGAAAGAGCTGGTGAAGAAGTACGGGGTCTGGAAGGAGAAGTCCCTCTACGGCAAGAAATACATGGGAGTGGAGCGGACCACGTTGGTGATCGACGGGAAAGGTGTCATCACCCACATCTTTCCAAAGGTCAAGGTCAACGGACACGTAGAGGAACTGCTCGGGCTTTTCTAACCGCCGCGCGTGGTACGAAAGGGTCTGCCGTCATGGTCTATGTCACTCGGAAGTCACATTTCAGCGCGTCGCACCGGCTCTACAATCCCGCGTGGGACGACGCAACGAATGCGAGGGTGTTCGGGAAATGCAACAACCTGCGGGGACACGGGCACAACTACGAGATGGAGGTGACCGTGGGCGGTGATCCTGCGGCAGACACGGGGATGGTCATCGACCTGAAGAAGCTCGCGGACATCGTGGAGGCAGAAGTGATCGAAGCGGTGGATCACAAGCATCTGAACGAGGACGTGGACTTTCTGCGGGGGGTGATCCCGACGGCGGAGAATATCGCGATCGCCTTCTGGAAGATCCTGGAGCCGAAGATCCGCGAGGGGCGGCTGGTGTCCATCCGCCTCTTCGAATCGGACAACAACTTCGTCGAATATCGCGGACCGGGGGAACGATGACCGAATCGACCGGTTCACCCCTCAAGCGCCGCGAGGAGATCGTGGCGCAACTCCTGACCTCGATCGGGGAGGATCCGGCGCGCGAGGGACTTCAGCGGACCCCGCAACGGGTGGCGAAAGCATGGGAGTTCCTCACCAGGGGTTATGGACTCGACCTGCGCGACGTCCTTAATGACGCGATCTTTGAAGAGAAGTACAGCGAGATGGTGGTCGTGAAGAAGATCGATTTCTTCAGTCTGTGCGAACACCATCTGCTGCCCTTCTTCGGCAAGGTTCATGTGGCATATATCCCCAAAGGAAAGATCGTCGGTCTCAGCAAGATCCCGCGGATCGTGGAGATCTTCAGCAGGCGTCTCCAGGTGCAGGAACGGCTGACCCGGCAGATCGCCGATACGCTGTTCGAAGCTCTGAACCCCGAAGGAGTGGGGGTGGTGATCGAAGCACGGCATATGTGTATGATGATGCGAGGCGTGGAAAAGCAGAACTCCTCGGCGACCACGAGCGCGATGCTGGGGGTCTTCCGCGATGACATGCGGACCCGTCAGGAGTTCCTGCACCTTATCGAAAGCGACCTTGACTGATATGCGCACACTCGAAGGACAGGTTGCCCTCGTCACCGGGGGAAGCAAGGGGATCGGCAGGGCTGTGGTGGAGACCCTGGCCCGAGCGGGAGCGAAGGTGGTCAGCATGGCTCGTGGCCAGGAGGAACTGGCCAGGTCGGTGGAAGCGCTGACCCGCGAAGGGCTTGCGGTCGTCGGACAACCGGGCGATGTCGGGAGGGAAGAGGACGTCCGGCATGCCGTAGACCTGGCGGCAACGAAGTTCGGCGGCCTTTCGATCGTGGTGAACAATGCCGGGATCGGCGTGTTCAAGCCGGTCACGGAACTCACTCCGGAGGAATTCGACCGGATGTGGGGGACGAATATGCGGGGGGTGTTCCTGGTGACCAGGGCGGCGATCCCGCTCCTGGCCACCCACGGCGGCGGACACATCGTCAATATCGGGTCGCTCGCGGGGAAGAACACGTTCAAGGGGGGGGCTGGCTACTGCGCAACCAAATGGGCGCTGCGCGGGTTCTCGGGTTCCCTCATGCTCGAGGTCCGGGACCGGAACATCCGGGTCACCACGATCTTTCCCGGTTCGGTCGAAACGGCCTTCTCGAAGAGCGGTAAACACGGCGAGAATATCCCGCAGGCGGGGGACGTCGCCTCGGCCGTGATGTTCGCTGTGACGGCCCCGGGCCGGGCCATGTTCAGCGAGATCGACCTCCGGCCGACCAACCCGTAAGAAAACGGGCCGGGGTGGCACAGAGCCACCCCGGTGATGTGTCACGACCGTACACCCGCGACGTACGGCAGGAAGATCTTCAGGACGTACGTTTCACTGCATTTCCCGGTGCATCCCCTGTCGCAGGCCCCTCCGCATTTCCTTCCCGCGCTCGCGGGCTTCTCCGATCATCCGGGCCATGTGCTCTTTCCAGATCTTCTGCTGCTGGGGAGTCAGGATCTCGCGTACGGCGAACATGTGGTCGATCATGTTGAGTTTCATCTGCTGCTGGAGGTCCGTGGCCGACTTGACGTTCTTCTGGACCGCGGCCTTGTCCGGCTTCTCCGCCTGCAGCAGATCCCTCAGGTCGATCCGGTTCAGACGCAGCTTGGAGGCGAGTTCTTCGTTCGACTTCTGGAACTGGGTCCGCAGCTTCCCCATCTGGTCTTTCTGCTGATCGGTCAGCTGGAGCTTTTCCATCAGCTTGTCGCGTCCCTCAGGGTTCGGCATGGGGGTCCCGGGACCCGGTTGGGCGAACAGGGTCCCGGCCGCGAGGGCCGCTGCGAGCAGCATCGTTGCTGTACGTGTCTTCATTGGTGCTCCCTTCTGTGGATGGTCATCGAAGTTGGTTCGCATCCCTTTGATGCGAACCATGCCGCTGCGGTTTAACGGGGCCGTTTGATTTTTCTTCGGTTTCTCGCTATGTTGCATGCGGGCAACGCCCTACGAAGAATGTCCAGACGCCTACCGCTCCTGATCCTCGTCCCACTGCTCTTCGCACAGTGTTCGCTGTGGGATTCGCTCACCGCATATTTCAACACGTACTACAATGCCACACGCCTCTTCTCCGAAGCCGAAGAGGAGGTCTGGTCTCAGCCCGACACCCGCTACGCCGGGACGAATTGGCTGATCCGGCTGGATCCGCCGCAATCCGCCCGAGTCCGCTTCTCCTCGGTGATCGAAAAATGCTCCAAGCTCCTCCAGTATCACCCGGAGTCCGATCTGGTGGACGACGCGCTCATGCTGATCGCAAAGTCGTACTTCTATCAGGGGGAAGTGCAGAAGTGCGAACGGAAATGCCGCGAACTGCTGGACACCCATCCAAAGAGCGGCCTGTGCGATGAGGCCCGGGTGCTTCTGGCGTACGCGCTCTACAAGATGAACGACGTGGCGGGGGGGGGAAGATCGCCCGCGAAGTGGTCGACCGGGACGAGGCTTCCGGGGACCTGCTCGCGCGGGCACTGCTGCTTCTTGCCCAGGATCAACTGGAACGCCAGAACACCGGCGAGGCCCTGCGGCTCTTCGAGAAGGCGGGGAAGGAGGCCGGCAACGGGGACCTCCGGGCTGTCGGGTATATGCGGGCGGCGGAATGCGCTACGCTCCTCGGTGAGCATCGGAAGGCAGAATCGCTCTACTGGGATGCCGAAGGGACCACGAGAAACTATGTGGTGGAATTACGGGCGACCCTCGGAGTATATCGATCGCAGGTCCGCGGAGGCGAGTACAGTGAGGCGATACGGGAGCTCCGCGCGCTCCGGTACAACCAGAACTACCGGGAGTTCTTCGGCGAGATCGATCTTGCCACGGCGGAAGCTTACAGGGCATCGGGGGATCTCGAGTCGGCGATCGCTCAGTATACATATGTGGACACGGCATATGCCCGGTCCGAGTACGGGGCCCGAGGAGGATTCGCCCTCGGCCAGATCTACGAATACGACCTGAAACGTCTGGACTCCGCCCTTTCGGCCTACAACCGGGCGAAACTGGCATCCCAGGTCGCCGAGGCGAGCTTGAAGAGCCTGGAGCGTGCCAACCTCCTGACGAGATACTTCCAGTTCCGCGGGGAGCTGATCCGGTGCGATACGCTGCTGCTGGCTTCCGGCCCGCTCCCGGACTCGACGGTCCTGAGGGCCGCGGGCAGGGGCGATACGATCAGCGTCGCGCTGCGCGACAGCATTCTCCTGGCGGCAGCCAAGAGCCGCAGCGCACGGCTCGATACCCTGAGCGACCGCCGTGCGTTCGCCATGAGCGAGATCGCCAATGTCTTCTACACCGGACTGGATCTCCGCGACTCCGCCTGGGCCTGGTACACGAGGGTGGCGGAGGTGTATCCGAACTCTCCTCACGCAGGACGGGCGTTGTTCGTCATTGCCCAGATACTCTCCTCCGATTCCTCCGGGAAACAGGAAGCGGCGGATTCCCTCCTGCGCGAGGTGATCCGCCGGTTCCCGGATTCGGAGTATGCCGCGGAAGCCCGCAGGCGCCTGAGCCTTCCCGCCGTGGCGAAGTCCGGAATGGAAGGGGCGGAGGAATACGCTCAGGCCGAAACGCTGATCCTGCAGGGGCAAGGAGAAGCAGCCCTCCCGCTCCTGGAGACCATCGCTACCGAGCATCCGAATTCGCCGATTGCCCCCCGGGCGCTGTATGCCGTCGGGTGGGTCTATGAGCATCAGATGGCCCAACCCGAGAGCTCGCTGGCCGCATACAAGCGGCTGGCCGCGCGCTATCCGGGGAGCGCGGCCGCGGCGTACGTCACTCCCATGCTTGCCGTCGTGGAACAGGAGCGAAAAGTCCAGGTCGCGGCTCCCGTAGCGGTCCTCGATTCGGTGGCGGCACCCGCGCAAACCAGGGAGGCGGCGGTGAAACAGCCCGATGCGCGCATGGAGGCTGCCCTGCCGGTCACCTCGGGTGCCGCCGGACGGAATACCGGCCGGGAGTCGAGGCTCCGGGCAAGGAGGATGGAATGATGGTCCACTGGCAGGGACCGATCGCCGACCTCCGGCAGGTCGCGGAGAACATCTTCGTCCTGGGATTCGAGGCCCCGCCCATCGCGCAGGAGGCACGGCCCGGACAATTCATCAACGTGAAAGTGCGGGCGGGGAACGATCCCCTTCTCCGCAGGCCGTTCAGCATTTACAGGACGGCGGGAGAACGTGTCGAGATCCTCTTCAATGTCGTGGGGAAGGGGACGGAGCTCCTCAGCATCAGCAGGCCGGGCGATCCGATCGACGTGATCGGCCCGTTGGGAGTTCCATTCACCGTGAGGGCGGACGACTACGACACGGCGATCCTTGTGGGCGGGGGCCTTGGTGTCGCCCCGCTCCCGCTCCTCGGGCGGAAGGCCAGAGCCGCCGGCAAAGAGGTGCTGACACTCATCGGCGCCCGCACCGCGAACCAGCTCGTGACCGCGCACCTGGAGAACCTCCAGATCGCGACGGACGACGGAAGCCGCGGGTATAGTGGAACAGTTGTGGACCTCCTGGCTTCCACTCTCCGTATGGGAGGACCTCCCCGGCCGCGGGTCTTCGGGTGCGGCCCGACACCGATGCTGCGCGCGCTTGCCGAACTCAGCATCGCGGAAGGGCTGGCCTGCGAGGTCTCGCTCGAGGGACCGATGGCGTGCGGGATGGGCATCTGCCAGGGGTGCCCTGTCGAGCTGGTGGGGGAAACGAAGGCCTATGCCCTGATCTGCAAAGACGGCCCGACGTTCGACGTCCGCCGCATCAGGATCTGACCATGGTGGATACCTCGTTCAGACTGGGATCGCTCACGATAAAGAACCGGGTCCTCACGGCATCGGGGACGTTCGGATACGGGGACGAATGTCCCGGCCTCGTGGACATCTGCCGCCTGGGAGCGATCGTCACAAAATCCCTCTCCCTCAAGCCCCGGCCCGGCAATCCGCCGACCCGGATCGCGGAGACCCCCTCGGGCATGCTCAACTCGATCGGGCTGGCGAACATCGGGGTCGAGAGGTTCATCCACGAGAAGCTGCCGGTCCTCCGGCCTCTTGGCGCAACGATCATCGCCAACATTGCTGCGAGCACGATCGACGAATACAGCCGGGTGCTGGAGTTGCTGGAAGCCGAACCCGGGATCGATGCGTACGAGATCAACGTCTCCTGTCCCAACGTGAAGGAGGGGGGGCTGAGCTTCGGGACGAGTTGCCAGCTGACGGGAGCTGTTACCCGGACCCTGCGGAAGCTGACGAAGAAACCGCTGATCATCAAGCTGACCCCCAACGTCACGCACATCTCGGAGTTCGCGCGTGCGGTGGAGGCCGAAGGGGCGGACGCCGTTTCCGTGATCAATACGCTCATCGGCATGGCGGTGGACATCCGCACGCGGAAGCCGATCCTCTCGACCGTCACCGGAGGGCTCTCGGGGCCTGCGATCCGCCCTGTAGCGCTGGCGAAAGTGTATGAAACCGTTCGCGCCGTGAAGATCCCCGTCGTGGGGATCGGCGGGATCTGCACCGCGGAGGATGCGCTCGAATTCCTGATCGTCGGGGCACAGGCGGTCCAGGTCGGGACCGCGAGCTTCATCGACCCCGCTGCTGCGGTTCATGTGGTGGAGGGGATCGAACGTTTCTGCGAGGAACACAGCATCAAGAACATCGCCGAGCTTGTGGGAAGCCTCGACGCCAAGGCCGGAGTGTCCGTGCTGGATAGCTGGCTGTAGTCCCTCCATGGCATCGTACCGAACCACGCTTCGATTCCTGTACGGACTTCAGCTCCGCGGGATGAAGCTTGGGCTCTCGAACACGCGGGCGCTGCTTGCCTCCATCGGTCTACCGCACAGGGCCTTCCCCTCCATCCATATCGCCGGTACGAATGGCAAAGGCTCCACCTCGGCATTCATCGCTTCGATCCTGCAGGAAGCGGGATTCACGACCGGCCTCTATACGTCGCCCCACCTGGTGAGGTTTTCTGAGCGTATCCGCGTCAACGGAAAGGAGATCCCGGAGGACCGACTCGTGGCGTACGCCGAAAAACTCCGGCCGGTGATCGAGTCTCGTCGGGCGACCTTCTTCGAAGCGACCACCTGCATCGCCCTGAAGTACTTCGCGGACGAGCAGGTCGATGTGGCGGTGATCGAAACCGGGCTGGGCGGACGATTCGATGCCACCAATGTCCTCATGCCGCTCTTGAGCGTGATCACCAATATCTCGCTCGAGCACACGGAGATCCTCGGGGATACGGTGAGGGCCATCGCAAGGGAAAAGGCCGGGATCATCAAGCGGGGAGTTCCCGTGGTGACCGGGAGCGACGATCCCGAAGCGCTCGGTGTGTTCCGGAGGACGGCCCGCCGGCGGAAAGCCCGGTTCATCCGTTCCCGTGATGTTGCCAGGATCGGGGAGCAGAGCCGGCGGGTCATCCTGGATGTGCGCGGGATGAAGCCCATCAGGATCCGATTGGGTCTGGGGGGTCCGCACCAGGCGAAGAATGCCGCATTGGCGGTCGCCGCCCTGCGCACGGACCGTCTGAAGATCGGCGAGGTCCCACTCCGTAAGGTGCTCGGCGGGCACGTTCTCGAGCGAGGGCTCAGGCGAGTGCGTGAGAACACCGGGTTGCGTGGGAGGCTGGAGGTGGTGCGGTTGCGGGGAAAGACGTTCATCTTCGATGTGGCCCACAATCCCGGGGGTATGGAAACCCTCTCGGCGGCCCTTCGCGGGATCCGGCCTGCCGCGGTGGTCTTCGGCATGCTGAAGGAGAAGGACGCGCACGCGATGTTGCCTCAGGCCGCGGCCCTCGGTGGCCGGCTGATCTGCGTCACCGCCGGGACGCCGCGATGCCTGAAGAGCTCCGCGTTGGTGCGGAAGGCCCGGAAGATGGGGATCGATGCGGTGGATGGGGGAAACGTGTTCGCAGGGGTGACCCTGGCCTCCCGCATCCCGGGGAGCAGAGTGGTCGTGTGCGGCTCGCATTACGTGGTCGGTCCTGCCATGGAGGCCCTGGGGGTGGAATCTCCTTGACATTCCCTGAAAAGGGGCGTATATTTCATAAGCCAAATCTCAGTGTCTTTCCGCCTCGCTCATCATTAGTTTCTCGATTCTGATCCATTGGTCCATCCACCATCCCGGTAATCTTCGGTTTCCGCTCTTCGAAAACCCTCCATCTTTCTGAAAGGCTGTTCATCCATGTCCATGGACATTTCCGAACTCAAGTCCAAGAAGATCGCGGAGCTGAACCAGCTCGCGAAGGACCTGAATATCTCCGGCTATAGCGACCTGCGCAAGCAGGAACTGATCTTCAAGATCCTTGAGGCACAAACAGAACAGGGGGGCCTGACATTCAGCCGCGGCGTCCTGGAGGTCCTGCCCGACGGATACGGCTTCCTCCGCTCGGTGGACTACAACTATCTCCCTTCCCCGGACGACATCTACGTTTCTCCATCCCAGATCAAGAAGTTCAACCTCCGCACCGGCGATACGGTGAGCGGCCAGGTCCGGCCTCCGAAGGAAGGGGAGCGGTTCTTTGCCCTCCTGCGCGTGGAGGCGGTGAACGACGAGAATCCCGATGTCATGCGGGAACGGGTGCTGTTCGACAACCTCACCCCGCTGTATCCGAATTCGACACTGAAGCTGGAGACCGCGCCTGGCGAGTATTCCATGCGGATCATGGACCTGCTGGCTCCCATCGGCAAAGGGCAGCGCGGAATGATCGTGTCGCCCCCCAAGGCGGGCAAGACCATCCTCCTGCAGAAGATCGCCAACAGCATCACCCGGAACCATCCGGAGGTCAAGCTGATCGTTCTGCTGATCGACGAACGTCCGGAAGAGGTCACGGACATGGAGCGATCGGTGAACGCCGAGGTGGTGAGCTCCACGTTCGACGAGCCGCCGGAGCGCCACGTGCAGGTCGCGGACATGGTGATCGAGAAGTCGAAACGCCTGGTGGAGACCCGGCGGGACGTGGTCATCCTCCTCGACAGCATCACCCGCCTCGCGCGCGCACACAACACGGTGGTCCCGCACTCCGGGAAGATCCTTTCCGGCGGCGTGGACGCGAACGCTCTCCACAAGCCGAAGCGTTTCTTCGGCGCGGCCCGCAATATCGAAGAAGGCGGAAGCCTCACGATCGTGGCGACCGCCCTGGTGGAAACCGGCAGCAGAATGGACGAAGTGATCTTCGAGGAGTTCAAGGGGACGGGCAACATGGAGATCATCCTTGACCGGAAGTTGAGCGACAAGCGGGTCTTCCCGGCCATGGACGTGAACCGATCCGGGACCCGCAAGGAGGAACTCCTCATCGATCCGGACGATCTGAACCGGATCTGGATCCTCAGGAAGATCCTGGCGGACATGAACACCGTCGAGGCCATGGAGTTCATGACCGAGAAGATGCGCGGAACGAAATCCAACAAAGAGTTCCTGCGGTCCATGAGCAGCTAACGATCGGCCTCATCGTGTGGACGGCGAAGGCCGGCCATCGGGATGTGCGGAGAAAGCCGGGCCCTACCCCGGCTTTCTCGTTGTTGGGGGAGGCGGAAACCACATCCAGCGGAATCATCCATGGTCTCACGCGTAGTTCGAGCGATAGCCATCATCTCGCTTTCCTGGGCCTGTGTGGCGGTCGTGCCTTGTGCCAGGAGTTGGTGCCGAAACATGGCGCTTGCCATTCCCTCTCCCCCCGGGTACCTCGAAACCATCGGCACGCCTGATCCGATCGAAGCATCCATGGTCTTCGGGACCTGGAAGGCCCCGCGTGCCGGCGAGTCGGTCCGGTACAATGACACACTTCGTGTCCGCTGGTCGGCGATCACGGCTGATGAACAAGGGTGGTTCCGCGATCCCGTCCTTCGATCGGCCTACGTGTTCCTTACGGTGGAGTCTCCGAAGCAGCAGACCGCGCTCCTGGAAGGGATGGGACACAATGTGGTGTATGTGAACGGGGAGCCGCGATCCGGAAACCCGTACGGGAACAAGGACGACTTCGAGGCGTGGGAGCCGCGTTTCGACTATTCGCGCGTGCCGGTCCGGCTTCGGTCGGGCCGCAATGAATTCCTCTTCCATTGCAGCCGGGGAGGCGCACTCAAGGTGAAGCTCGTTCCCCGGGAGTCCGGCATCTGGCTCAACACCAGGGACCTGACTCTCCCGGATGTTCTTCCCGGAAAGCGCGCGGAAACCTGGGGCGCGATCGTGCTGATCAATGGGACTTCGGCGCCCGCGCGGGGACTGGTCCTGAGAACTGTCTGGGACGCCGACACCGCCACGACGCCGGTCCCTGAGATCGCCCCGCTCAGCATCCGCAAAGTTCCTGTGAGGATCGCCGGTCAGGCCTCTGGTGCGGGATCCTCGTGTCCGGTGAAGGTGATCGTTGAACAGCCGCGCGGTGCGCGGATTCTCGACACCGCAACGATCGCTCTGCGTATCGTGGAAGCAGGGAAACCGAGAAAGCAAACGTTCCGGAGCGGCATCGATGGGAGCATTCAATATTACGCCCTCCTTCCATCGACCCGCCCGGGAGGTCCCGCTGCGCTCGTCCTTTCACTTCACGGCGCCGGCGTGGAGGCGATCAACCAGGTTTCTTCCTACGCACCGAAGAGCTGGGCGCATATCGTGGCTCCGACCAACCGCCGGCCATTCGGCTACAACTGGGAGGATTGGGGACGGCAGGATGCTCTGGAGGTGCTGGCGATCGCGGAAACGACCCTGGCCGTCGATCGGAACCGCGTCTACCTGACCGGTCATTCCATGGGGGGGCATGGGGCGTATCATCTGGGCTCGCTCTACCCCGACCGGTTCGCTGCGGTGGGGCCCAGCGCCGGGTGGATCAGTTTCTGGACCTATCGGGTCCGCGAGAGCGTAGCGAACCCATCGCCGATGCGCGGGATGTTGATGCGTGCCACGCTTCCCAGCGAGACGTACGCCATGGCAAAGAATTACGCCGGGCTGGGGGTCTTCATTCTCCACGGCAGCGAGGACGATAACGTTCTCCCGGAGCAATCGCGAATGATGGCAAAGCACCTTTCAGGGTTCCACAAAGACTTCGTGTATCATGAACAGCCCGGGATGGGGCACTGGTGGGACATCTCCGACGAGCCGGGGACCGATTGCGTGGATTGGGCGCCGATGTTCGACTTCTTCGCGGGGCACGCGAGGCCGGGCGTGGAACGGGTGCGCGAGGTGTCGTTTGTGACCGGGAATCCGGGGATCTCCTCGAGGGATCAGTGGGTCACCGTCGAAGCCCAGCGCAGGCAGCTGATGCTGAGCGAGGTGAACGTGCGGGTTGATCCCGGGCTCAGGAGGATCTCCGGGAGAACAGAGAACATCCAGCGGATGAGCTTTGACCTTTCCATGCTCGAGCCGGGCGATCCGGTCAACGTCCTGCTCGACAGCCAGATGGTCAGCGGGATCCCGTGGCCTACCGGGGGCAAGCTCCGCATGGTGCGCGGTGATAGCGGGTGGTCTCCGGCCGGCGATGTGTCCCCGGCCATGAAGGGGCCCCTCAGGTACGGGACGCTGAAGGAGATGATCGGCCATAATGTGGTCTTCGTCTATGGGACGAGAGGTTCGGCAGAGGAGAATCGCTGGGCGTTCGAGAAGGCCCGGTTCGACGCCGAGCGGTTCTGGTACCAGGCGAACGGGTCGATCGACGTGGTGCCCGACGTGGATTTTGACCCTGCGGCTGAACCGGATCGGAATGTCGTCGTGTTCGGGAATGCGTCGACCAACGGGGCCTGGCGAAAGCTGCTGTCGGACAGCCCGGTCCAGGTGCAAACGGGTATGGTCACGATCGGGGGGCGGGAATTCAAGGGTGATGACCTCTGCTGCCTGTTCATTCGTCCGAGGGCCGGGAGCGCCACCGCCTGTGTGGGTGCAGTGTCCGGCACCGGGATCGTGGGGATGCGGCTCACGAACCGGCAGTCCTACCTGATGCCCGGGATAGGGTTCCCGGATTGTCTCGTGATGAGCGCCGCGGTGCTGCGGGAGGGGGAATCTGGCATACGAGCGGCAGGCGTTTTCGGGCTGGATTGGACGGTGGAAGGGGGGGAGTGGGTTACGCGGGATTGATTTTGGAGTCCTACTCCTCTACATTGGGGCCGGCGGATTCCACGTTGCGCGCTTTCGGGTTCCGCGCCTGTCCATCTCAGCCATAGACCCATTCGAGGCCATTCTCACCTGGCACATGAAGCGAGGGTCTCTTGCTCAGCGTATGGATACAGAGTTTCCCTCGGATTCGTTCCAACCTGTACCTATGGTACACCCCTGCTCTCTCGGCCGCACTGTGTTTCCTCCTTCTCTGGCATCTCTTCCCGGGGAACTCCACCTTCGGCCAGACCCCCGGCATCTCAGGGCTGAACATCGCGATCAGACGTATTTCCCTCGAGCCTTTGGTCGCCACGCACGTGGTCCTCTCATTGATCCAGGACCGACGCGGGTTCCTCTGGGTGGGTACCCAGGACGCGCTCTGCAGGTACGATGGTAGCACGTTCAGAGGATATCAAAATCACGACCGCCCATCATCCGGTGACAACAGTGTTTCTGCTCTCTGCGAAGACAGCGAAGGAGCCATATGGGCGGGAACGAAGGCTGGACTCTGCAGATATGACCCGGTGGCGGAAACCTCCAGACGAATGCTTCACGATCCCGCAGACTCTTCCAGCTTGAGCAATGACGATGTGCGTTGCATCCTGGAGGACAGGGCTGGCGATCTCTGGGTCGGCACGATGAGGGGATTGAACAGGCTGAACCGAAGAAACGGAACCTGGACCCACTATCTTCCCAACCGGAACGCGACCGCTCTGCCGGGTGACAATTGTATTACGACGATCCTTGAAGATCGCGATGGGAGGTTCTGGATCGGAACAGGGGACTATCTGTTTCAGGGAGGGGGGCTCTTCGTCCTTGACAGACCAAGCGGCCACTTCACACCTGTGGGGCCAAGAGTACGAGTCCTCACACTTTTCGAAAGCGCGTCAAGAGACCTCTGGGTAAGCTTCGCGGGGCCGAGGTTGATGAGGCGCGACGGGGGGGCGGAAGTCTCCACACGGTTGACCTCCCTCCGAAAGTCCAGGGAAATTCCCGTCTGCAGGGGATCAGATCCATCACCGAAGACCGGGCAGGGGCCCTGTGGCTGGCGACCTGGGGGTGGGGCCTGCTCCGGTACGACCAACGGACCAGGATCTTTGAACGCTATTCGCCGGAAAGGAACAACCCCTCCAGCCTCTCCGCATCGGAGATCAACGTCGCGTTCACAGACCGTTCCGGGCTCGTCTGGTTGGGGATGGAACGAGGCGGGCTGAACACGGTGTCCACAAAGCCGTTTCTGCACCGTCAGCTGATCGGCCGGTCTCTCCGGCCCCAGGGCCGTGTCGATGTGCTGTATGCGGACAGACGTGGAACACTCTGGATCGGTGCATCGGGAAATGGCCTCTGGCGGTACGATCCCCGGACGCAACGAGCTTCGCATGTCCTCCCCGGGGGATTGGTCTCCATGATCCGCGAAGACCAGGACGGGGTGCTCTGGATCTCGGAGGCGAGCGCGCTGTTCAGGTATGATCCGCAGACCAACCGTCTGAGCCTTGCATGGAAAGTGCCGTTGCGCAGAGGCATCAAAGACAGACTCCTGCATCTCACCATCGACCGGTACCAGAACTTCTGGCTGTCGGACCTTTCGCCGGACCCTGCACTATTCAAGCTCGACAAAGATCTGAAGAATCTCCAGGTGTTCACGTATGACCCGGGAAATCCTTCGAGCATCGCCAGTGGTCAACCCGGGGATGTGGCGGAAGATCGCAAAGGAGATCTCTGGGTGCTCACCCCAGGCGCGATCAACAGGATGCATAGACCCTCAGGCACGGTCACGCGATTCACACCCGAGTGGTGGACCGAGAAGTGGCAGGGTAGGCACATTCATGTGGACCGATCCGGTGTCGTATGGGTGTCGACACTGGAGGGGCTGTATCGTTTCAACGATTCGAGTGGATATTTCACCCGATTCGTGCCGACGGATCCTCGTGTGTGGCCGATGATCGGAAAGATCCAGGAAGATGCCGAGGGGTACTTCTGGTTCTTCGGAGGTCACTGGATGTCCAGGTTCGACCCGCGAACCGGACGTTTCCTTCATTTTGACAGGTCCGACGGCCTCGAAGAGATCGAGATCCTTCACTGGAGCCATACACGGCTGCAGAGCGGTGAGTTGGTGTTCGGGACGATGGACGGCATCCTGGTGTTCCAACCCGGGAGTGTCAGGCCGTCATCCTTTGTTCCGCCGATCGTAATCACGGGGTTCCGAAAAGCGAATCGTCATGTGGACCTTGGGGGTTCCAGTGAGTCGGTTCGCAATGTAAGGATGGGACCCCGCGACAACGTCTTTTCCATTTCGTATGCCGCCTTGAGTTTCGATTCGCCGGAAGACAACCAGTACGCATATATGCTTGAGGGGTTCGACGATGCCTGGACGTACTGTGGAAACGATCGCGAGGTTACCTATACGAACCTGGATCCGGGGGAGTATGTCTTCCACGCGAAGGGTTCCAACCACAGCGGCGTCTGGAACGAAACAGGAACTGATCTTCGAATTGTTGTGGAACCGGCCTGGTGGCAAACCTGGTGGCTCCGGACCATCGCGGCTGGACTGGCGGTTTGCGGGGTTTCGCTGGTGTATCGACGGAAAGTGGGACGGCTCCGGCGTGAGAGGGAGATGCAGCGGACATTGTCCCGGCAGCTGATCGAATGGCAGGAGGTACAGCGCCATCGGCTGGCAGCCGAACTGCACGACGGTCTCGGGCAGGACCTGCTCGTGGCCAGCAACGAACTGCAACAATACCTGCGGGACAGGCGACGTCCTGCGGAGGAACTCACGCGTGCAGCGGAGATGGTACGGGGTTCGATCCAGACCGTGCGGGAGATCTCGGGGAATCTGCATCCACATCAACTTGATCGGATCGGTTTCTGCGCCACCATGGAATCGATGGTGGACAAGGTCGCCCACGCCAGCGGCCTGGCGATCCAGTGGCGGTGTGACCTTCCACAGGGGGCGCTGCAAAAGGAGACGGAGATCCACGTTTTCCGGATCATTCAGGAAGCGCTGACGAACGTCGTGCGACACTCGCAGGCGACGAATGTTTCGCTGAATGTGACAAGCGTGGGGGGGGACCTCCGGGTCGCGGTGGTGGATGATGGCAAGGGGTTCGCTCCGCCGTTCGGATCTTCTGAAGAAGGGGGCGGGTCGAGCCAGAGTGGCACCGGGCTTGGCCTCGCGAGCATGCGCGAAAGGGCCGGGATCATCGGCGGGTCGTTGAGGATCGTCTCTTCTCCCGGTTCCGGAACGTCGGTCATTCTGACCATCCCACATCGCTGAGGGTACTGTGGACGAACACACGCGCGTGATCGTCGCGGACGACCACCCGATCTTCCGGGAGGGGCTTGTGCGGACGATCGACCGGCACAATTCCTTTGTGGTCGTGGGACAGGCCGCGGATGGCGGTGAGGCACTCAGATTGATCACCGAACTTCATCCGGACGTGGCCGTGCTGGATATTTCGATGCCGGTGATGGACGGCCTGGAAGTGGCCAGGCGGGTTCATCAATCTGCTCTTCCCACCGAGCTGGTCATCCTGACAATGTACAAGGATGCGGCATATCTACGCGCCTCCCTGGAGTGTGGCGTGCGCGGATATGTTGTGAAGGATGACGCAGTGGCGGAGCTCCGTGCATGCCTTGCCGCCGTCGGGGCAGGGCAGTACTACGTCAGCCCGTCTCTGAGCCACCTGATGGCCGAGCGTCACGGCGCCGGAGGAACGCAACGGAAGGATCGCCCCCTCCGTGACCGGCTGACGCCCGCAGAACTGAGCATCTTGAAGATGGTTGCGGAAAACAGGACCAGCAAGGAGATCGCCCAAATACTCTTTGTGAGCGTTCGTACCGTGGAAAACCACCGCCTGCACATGTGTGCAAAACTGGGGCTTAAGGGCCCACATGCTCTGCTGCAGTTTGCCCTCGAACACAGGACCGCCCTCTGAGATCCCTCCACGCTCTGAGTAGTTCTACTCACTCTCACTTCGCGCCTCTGCAATAGTGATGATTGAGTAGTTCCCCTCATTGTATGGTCCGCGATCCCCTGCTACCTTCCTATCGAATTCTGCCGGAGCGCCCTCGGGGTCATCGAGACGGAATCACGTGCGTCAGCCTTACAAACGTCCCTCCCTGCTCCATCGGCTCCGTGGCAGTCCCAAGCCACTTCAGACATGACATTTCTGATCGCCGAAGATAACGCGCACATGCGCGAATCCATCAAGCGGTTCCTGCTGACGCGGATTCCCGACCACCACACGGTGTACGAGGCGGCGGATGGTGCTGCGGCGATCGACCTGTATGAGCGTGTTCGGCCAGACTGGGTGCTGATGGACATCGCGATGGAGCCGGTGGACGGGCTTGTCGCCTCCCGGGTGATCCGGGCGGCACATCCCGAGGCGAAGATCGTCATCCTCACCAACTATGACGATCCCGGATATCGCAAGGCGGCGAAGGAGGCCGGGACATTCGCATTCGTTTTGAAAGAACATCTCGCTGAAGTTGGAGCAATCCTCGTTTCCTCAACCTCTGGAGGTCTCGTATGAGCAAACACAGCATTGGCATGGTGATCGCGGCATTCTCCCTGATATGGGCGTTGCCCGACCTGGCGGCCCAGGTGAATGCAGGGCTGGACGATGCGGAACGGCGTGGAGGGCTTTCGGGTAGGCGCAGAGGGGCCGCTGAGCGCTCCGCGATGACGGTCGTTCCGGCGGCGAGGCTGGTGCAGAAGATCGCACTGGCCGGCGTTCGCCGGCTGGTACCTCAGCAGTATGCGACCATCCAGGCGGCCATCAACGCCTCAACGGACGGTGACACGCTCCTGGTATCAGAAGGCAGGTACAAGGAGAACATCCGGTACAGGGGGAAAGCCATCACGGTTGCGAGCCTCTATCTCATCGATGGGGACACCACGCATATCGAGAAGACCATCATCGATGGGAGTACTCCCGCCTTTCCGGACAGCGGGTCCGTTGTCTATTTTGTGAACGGAGAGGACACGACATCCGTCCTGTGCGGACTCAGTGTGACCGGCGGGACGGGGACGTCATTCAACTTCGGCGGGATGGTGAACCGGGGAGGTGGCGGGGTCTACAGTGAATCCGGGGGAGCAAAGCTCGTCCGGAACATCATTACACGCAACACGGCCATCGGGCCGGCAGCCGCGGGAGGGGGTGTGGCTTTTGAATCTCTCGGGTCAACGGTGCCGTTCGTGATACTGGAAAGGAATACGATCACCGACAACCTCGCACGCGGCCAGTCGGATACAGGCTGGGCGTATTCAGGTGGCGTTGACCTGTGGAACACCTCCGGCAGGATCGTCGGCAACATTTTCGAACGGGACTCAGCGCTGAGCGCTGGGACTGGCGGAGCCGGCGGCCTTGCATTGTATTCAGATGACGGTACGAACCCGGGAGTCGTGGGACACATACAGGGGAATCTCTTCAAGTCTAACGTGGTCCAGGGCGTCGCTGGGGGTGCGTGGGCAGGAGGGCTGCTGATAAGCTGGACAGGTGAAGTGCGCATTATCGAAAACATGTTCGAAGGGAATGGTGCGTCGGCGGGCGGTTGGGGGCACGGTGGTGCCCTGGACATTGAAGATGGAGAGGACGACCAGGATATCGCGGGCCTCGGCCGTAAGTTCGTCCTGCGGAACAGGTTCCTGAACAACCACCTCCATGGCGCACTGGGCGCGGAAGGGGGCGCCATAGGTCTTGGGAATACCCGAGCCACGATCTCCGGCAACGAATTCACGAACAATGTCGTGACATCACCCGGATACGGTGCGGGCGGAGCCATTCGCTCGTGGATAGCAGGCTTCAGTCTGGAAAACAACATCATCACGGGGAATTCGGCGCCGAAGGGGGGCGGGATCGAAGTGGCGTACCCCCCCCGTCAGGGGAATGAGCAGGTCGCCATCAACAATACGATCTGCGGCAACCAGTCCCCCACCGGGGGCGGACTTCTGATCGCGAGCGGAGCCAAGGTCATCACAATGAACACCATTTTTTGGGCGAACTCCCCATCTCAGATCATCAACAACAGCGGCACGGTCACCGCAGAGTACTGCGATATCCAGGGTGGATGGTCGGGTGCGGGCAATATCGACGCGGATCCTCATTTTGCCGGTGCCACGTACATGCTTTCGAGCAACAGCCCCTGCCTCGGTCACGGTCGGGACTCGCTGCAGATCGGAGGCGCCTGGCAACGGGCTCCCCGGAGCGATTTCTACGGAGCCTCTCGACCGAATCCGGTGGGATCAAACCCTGATATTGGCGCCTGCGAAAGCCCCTTGGCCACAGGGGTAGAGGAACAGGGCGGTATCGCTCCGGCAACCTATGCGCTGGAGCAGAACTACCCGAATCCGTTCAATCCGGCGACAGTCGTCAGTTATCAATTGCCGGTTGCCAGCGACGTTCAGCTGAAGGTGTACGATCTTCTTGGCCGGGAGCTGGTGGTTCTGGTGAACGAAAGAAAGAATCCGGGACGCTATGAGGTTCGCTGGGACGCCTCCGGGTTTCCCAGCGGTATGTACATCTACAGGATCACCGCCGGCGACCACAAGAGTGCCCGCAAGATGGTTCTGGTAAAGTAGTTGCAGGGGATTCCGCTGTAGGTGTTTCGCGTAGCGGGGCGTATGCCCCGCTTCCCGTATCCATCGGACAAGCGTTTACTCCTTAGATATTCGCTGCGCTACACTCTTGCACCTATATGAGGGTAGTCCTGCGCGTGGCCTGCGCGTACGATCGGCCGGGTAGACCCCTGCTGCCCACCGTGCTACGGCGCCCGTATGTATTGCTCGACTTCAGGGGATTCGAACACGAGGAGGATGGCATGAACCTACCTTCTGGACTCCGCAGTCGTATGATGTTGGTGCTCATACTCTTCCTGATCCTTTGCTCCGCAAGGACTCCCCTTCGTGCCGAAGACCACGATCCCTACGCCAAGATCCGGGTACGCGTGACGGACCGCTCGATGCTTGTCCGCCTCCATGACCTCGGCGTGGAGGTCGAACGCGCAGGGAAGCCGGGAAAGGAAGGGGTCGACTGTATCGCTCGCGGCAAGGTCCTCGAACGGCTCCGTGCAGAGGGGATCGCGTTCGAGGTGGTAGAGGCGGATCTCGAGAAGTTCTATGCGGACCGGCTGACTGCGGGCCCGGTCAATGCGCTGGGCTTTGGTTATGGAAGCATGGGGGGGTACTATACGCTCGAGGAGATCAGGCGGCAACTGGATTCCATGCGTGCGGTCAGACCCGGTGTGGTCGGCACACGCGACAGCATCGGCGCGTCTCTCCAGGGGCGTCCGATCTGGGCGGTGCGGATGACCCAGAACCCTGGCTCCCCTTCACAAAAGCCCCAGGTCCTCTACTTCGCCATGCAACATGCGCGCGAAGCCATGGGAATGATGACCTTGATGTATTTCATGTGGTATCTGACCGAGCGCTATGGATCGGATCCCGAAGTGACATACCTGCTCGACAATCGGGAACTCTGGTTCATCCCCATCGTCAATGTCGACGGATACGAAGCCAACCGCCGCATGAAACCGAACGGCGGTGGTATGCGCCGTAAGAACATGCGGTTCGTGTCCCTGGACACGGACAACAACGGCGTCGATCTGAACCGCAACTGGGGCGCGCACTGGGGTTACGACAACGAGGGATCCAGTCCCGAATACGCAATGGGTGGACTACCGGGGAATGGGACCGTTCAGCGAACCGGAAACACAGGTCATCAGTGAATTCTCCAAAACGAAGTCCTTTCGATTCGTCCTGGAGTATCATTCCTACTGGAACACGGTGTTCTGTGTCCCGGGATACATCAGGGGGGAGAGTCCTGATTCTCTGTTGTTCCGAGAATACGTCAGAGAGCTGACGCGCGTGAACCACTATGCGAACGGTTCGAGCCCTGGCGCCTACCCATGTAACGGATACTCGTCCGACTGGTTCTACGAGAATCCACCATCACTGGGGAAGACGTTCCCATTCCTCTCAGAAGTTGGTGGGGACGCAGATGGTTTCTGGCCGGCAACGTCCCGGATCCTCCCGATCGCCACGGAGAATCTGAGAGCGAATCTCTTCTCTGCCTGGGCCGGCGGAGCTTATGTGAAGCTGGTGGATGCCACGATCGTGGACTCCAGCGGCGACGGCGACCTGGTGCCCGGCGAACTCGTTCACCGCGCAGTTATCGATACGGAACTTCGGCCAGGATCCGGCGGCCGGGACGAGTTTCTCCGTGAACTCAACATCGCTGCAGCTGACCGCGGCACCCACACCGTTGGACCACTCCCCGCTCATGCTGAAACAACCATCAGCGTGCAGGGGCGCGTCCCGGCAGGGGCGCGTGAGGGTGTTCGGGGTATCGCTGGTGGTGACCATGATGCCAGGGGCCCAGGTGGAGCAACGGGATACGGTGAGTTGTATGATCGGCAGAAGCACGCTCATCTTTGCGGATGATGCGGAAGGAGAGCCTCTCTCGTGGGATCAATACTGGTGGGGCAAGAGTCCGGTTGCACACTCCGGCACGTGGTCCTACACGGACAGCCCCGGCGCGAACTATTCGAACAACGCTGCGCGCCCATGACGTTCAAGTCGGCGATCCATATGCCGGAGACCGCCGGGGTAACCCGTCTGCGGTTCTGGAGCCGATGGAGTACCGAGCCGGGATACGACAAGGGGCAAGTGCACGTTTCGACCAATGCGGGAAACTCGTGGACAGCGATCCATGGTCCGCGGGCGACAGCGTTCGCGGGCTTCGGGTACAGTGGTTGGCAGCCCGTATGGGTCCAGGGAAGAGATCGACCTCACGCAAATGGCGGGAAAGGATGTGCTGCTGCGGTACCTCCTCACTTCAGACGGCTCATACAATGAAGATGGGTGGTACGTCGATGACATCACGATCCGTTCATACACCGATCGCGGGCGCGGCATATGCCCGCTATGCCCGGATGGCGCGGCACAGTAGGGACACCGTCCGTATCACAGCCCGAATCGTGAATCCGCTGGCCCACCACCTCACGGTGGTCGGGCTCGTCAGGAATGATGCCGGGGCGATCGTCGATACGGTCAGTTTCGCTCAACGATGACGGCCTGCACGCGGACAGCCTCGCGGGCGATGGGCTATGGGGTGGTGCCATGCGCTCCCGCTATGGAGGGGATGCTTCACCTGACGATCCGCACGGAGGACAATTCCGCCGGTACGGCCAGGTATCTGGTGGACGTTGCGCAGATCCTCTTTGTCCGACATGCCCTCATCGCCATGGATGCGGCTCAGGTGACGATCCCACCGCTGGGGCGGACGCTTACGCGTTTCGACACCTCGTTCGTGGTGAGGAATATCGGCTGGCTCCCGGATACGCTCACGGTGACGGTCGACCCCGGGAACGTGGAGGTGGACACGGCCTTGTCTGTTTCCCCGAAGTACTTCGTCCTCATGGCCGGCGATTCCCAGAAGGTGACCTTGACGATCCGTCCGTCGCTTCTCCTGTACTCGTACTACGGGGCCCAGGTGATCGTGGAGGCGAAAGCCACCATGGGACAGAAGAAGTTCCAGAAGAACTACTCCTTCCAGGTGGTGACTCGGTCGCCGACGGGAAAGAGATCCCGACGGTCTATTCACTGGAACAGAACTACCCCAACCCGTTCAATCCAGCGACGACCATCGAATACGCCGTACCGGGGAGCAAGGATCAGGGGATCGGGGTGAGTGTGAGGATCTATGATGTGCTGGGACGCGAGGTGGCGGTGCTCGTGAACGAGAGAAAGACTCCGGGGCGGTACGTGCTGAGCTGGGATGCATCCGGGCTCCCGAGCGGGATGTACATCTGCCGAATGAGCGCGGGGGCATTTGTGGCATCACGGAAAATGATCTTGGCGAAATAGCCGGCGCAAGCCGTTTCGGGATCCAGGGTTCTGCTGCATCTTCAGGAGGATCAAGTGAATCCGTCATTAGGTCCTTTCCGTATTGTTTTTCCGGTGCTTCTGCTCTTCTTGCTGGTGCCGGTATCGGCTGAGGGTGAGGACTACTGGCGCTCCACCCGGGTCGCTCCCCATGGGCCGATCAATGCGCTCGTGATCGATGGCCCGGGGAGGGTCTACGCGGGCTCGGACTCGGGCTGGGTACATATATCGACCGATGTGGGCATCACCTGGCGGTCGGTGGAAGCCACATCCCGTAGCATTCGTTGGCTCTTGAACGATCCCTCCGGGTGGCTTGTCGGAGCGCTCGATTCGGGCCTTGTCCGATCGTTTGACCAGGGGGTGACCTGGACACCCGCGGGACTGAAGGATCAAGGCATGGTTTCGGTTGCAGGCGATGCTGCGGGCTGGTTGTACGCAGGGACCTCCACCGGGATATTCTCCTCCTCCGATGTCGGAACTTCATGGAATGCTCTCCCTGCTATCCCCGGAGTTCTCTCTTCCATTGCCGCCACACCAGGAGCTGTCTTTGCGGCAACCGACAGTGGAGTATTCCGCTGCAGCGATGCCCAGCACTGGACTCGTGTCACGCCCGGACCACGGGTATGGCAGATCGGGACTGCAGGCCCTGGGATCTTGCTCGCGATCTCGACGTCAGATACGGGGAATGTCCTCTTCGGCTCAACGAACAGCGGGGCGTCATGGGCTGCCATGCTGTCGATCAAGTATGGAAGCCTATCCATGCCAGTACGGGGGGCTGGCCAGTCGCTCGTGTCGCTGCTGATTCACCGCGAGCAGGGGGGATCCTGGATCGACTTCATTTCATCCGCTGACCTGGGCACGACCTGGGGGGATACGGTCACGAGGTACGACTACATCCCGACGCTTGTGGCCCTTCACCCTTCAGGAAGGATGTTCATGCTTGTCACCCAGCCCGGCGGAGGGTGAAGAAAAGGCGTGGCAGGAGTTCCTGCCCTCAAACTGGCTTCGTGTTCCAGCTATCCGTGGTGGGGTCAGCTGATCTATTCCGACGATCACGCCAGAACCCTCGGGGCCACGACATTGATGTCCCCGGACTTCCAGATGGTTTTTCCCGGAACAGGGGGAGTGGTCCTGGCATCCACGAACAGTCTTGGGCTGATCCGTTCTTCCGATCATGGATCGACGTGGCGTCAGTCGATGTTCACGGGTGGGACCGTCAGCTCGATGGCCCGACTGACTGATGGCGCGCTGATAGCAGGTGTAGGCCGAGGCTGGGGCTGTGCGGGAGTCTCCGATACCAGCTGGGGTGTCTACCGGTCTGATGACGAAGGACTGACCTGGGTCAAGGTCGGCGTCCTGCGGGAGCAGATGCGCTCTCTGGCCGTCCATCCATCAGGGACCGTGTTTGCGGGGACCGACACGGCGGTGTATCGTTCTACCGATGCAGGAAAGAGCTGGACCCTGGCGGGACTGGCGCAGGGATTTGTCAATGGGCTTGCGGCGACCGCCGACGGATGGGTGTACGCCGCCATCGCAGGAAAGGGCCTGTTTCGTTCATCGAATGAAGGTGCCGGCTGGAAGGGTGCCAGCACGATGTACATCGGTGAGGCCATGGCCGTAATGGCCGGCGCGAACAACGAGATCGTCGCGCTGGGTTCTGAGCGAGGCGCGGTGATCCGTTCGACGGATCACGGGGAGACATGGGTTGCCATGAACAAGGGGCTGGAATACGACCAGATCCATTGTCTCACGTACGCCGGGCCGGACCTATACCTGTGCGCCGGCAGCGCTGGCGGCTACCTGTGGGACCGTGTCCTAAGGAGTGGAAGCTGTTGCCGACGAGCGGGCTTCCGGAGGCGTACATCAACGGCTTCGCTCTCGGGCCATCGGGGTATGCCTACGCATGGACAAATTCGGGCCTGTTCCGCTCCGCCCTGCAGTTGACGGATGTCCCGCTATCGGGCAGTGCGGTCCCGGGTGAGTTCAGGCTGGAGCAGAACTACCCGAATCCGTTCAATCCCTCAACCGCTCGTGAGGTATCAGTTGCCGGTGGCCAGTTTTGTGAGACCTGAAGGTCTATGATATTCTGGGGCGGGAGATAACGGTCCTGGTGAACGAAAGGAAGGGGCCCGGAAGGTACGAAGTGCGGTGGGATGCTTCCGGGCTCCCCAGCGGGGTCTACATCTGCCGGCTGGTGGCGGGAGTTTCCAGATCCCGGAAGATGGCCCTGATCAAATAGTTCCGGGGTCATCGGGTGGCACGCGCCCGGTCTTCAAAGCGTACGATCCCACCGGCCCAGGTCGTGGCCCAGCCGAAAGGGAATCCCCCTCCATCACGAGGTCGAATTTCATCACGATCTTGTGCGAGGGGTGAGCAGTCCACAGCCGGGTCCAGTGGAGTCCGGCGTTGGTGCTGAGAGGATGCTCCGATGCTGCGTGAGCCAGAGTTGACCATCGGGGGAGACGGCCACGTCGCCGCTCCCCTCGTCGTACGGAAGCCACTACTCCCCAGGTCACTCCGCCGTCCGATGTGCGAGCGATGTCGCGCCCTGTGGTCGCAACAATGCCGACAAGCGAATCGCGAAAGTCGAGCGTGTGAGGGGACCGAAGGGAAGAGTGCTGGAGGACCAGTGACCTCCACCGTCGGTCGAGCGATACACGCGGGACGTACCGGAAGCGGACTCCTCCTCAGAAGCCCCGAACCAGACATGCCGCTCTCCCCGGGCAGCGGAGCTCCCGGGGTCGCCGTTCTCCGTACCGGTACGGATGGGAGATCCTTCCGCAGGGGCCCAGCGACGCACCCCCGTCGGCCGAGGTGAGGACTGTCCATCGCCCGTCCACCGGATTTCCGAGACAGATGGCCTTCTGTCTGCCGAGCCGGTGCATGCCATTGAAGAACCCGCCGGATTGCCGGAAGACCTCACGCCACGATCTGCCGCCGTTTGTCGTAAGAGAGATCCACGACGTATCACCAGGGCCGAACGCCGCCGCACCCCAGGGGTCGTACGTGGAGAACGCCGACCACCGCCTCGTCGGCACTGAAGGCCGTGAGAGCGCGCTGGGCGTTTTCCCCGTGAAGGCCGCACCCTGGACCGGCAGCCAGGTCTTGCCTCCGTCGGCAGTCCGGAGCACGGATCCACGGATACCCAGGACCCAGCAGACATCACGGTTGACCGCGACCACGTGCCAGAGGTTGTCTGGGTAGCGTTCGAGCTGGGATCTCCACGATGGCTCGCCGGCATGCGCGCCAGGAAGACATGCCCAGAGGGCAAGGAGAAGAACTGCGACGATCGTTGCTCGGCAAACGTGTTGGATGTGCATGGTGCTCCACAAAGGCAGGCTGCTTGTTGAACGTGACGCAAATGTAGCACGCTCAATCAGAGAAGTCAACTGTCCGTTATCGAAAGGTAGTCTCTGGATGAAATCCATCCTCAAGGAGGTCCCCATGCGGAAATCTACGATGGTTTTGGTCGTTCTTGCTGGCGTTGCTGGCGATCGAGGCCGTAGGCCAGAACAGCTATACGTTCGATGTCGCGGCGTATGAAGCGTTCCTGAAGTCGCACAACGACATCCCCTCGTCCGAGCTCCTCTCGATGTACCCCGCGGGGAAGTTCGCGCGTCGATCCCGGCCATGTCCGGCCAGCCACGCTTGCTTGATGCCATCACTGCACAATACGCATTGACCAGCGGCGAAAAGATCCTCCTGAGTACGAACGGCTTCATGGTTACCGAGCGGATCGCTCCGCGTTCATTTGGCAAGGCCTTTCTCGATATCTATAAGGCGGATCTCCCGCTCTTCATCTCCAACTGGCACGACTTCTACGTGAACTTGCACATGTCCTACGATGAGATCTTGAAACAGACTGAGGAACAATATCTCATCCCGAAGCTGAAGGAGATCTTCATCGGGCTCTCCGGAACGCTCCCTCAGCTGGATCAGAAATACGGCTCGAACCCGGCGATGAAGCCGTCGCTGATGGACCTTGACCTCTTCCTGACGGTCGGGAGGTCCCTCCTTGAAGGGGCGCGTCCCGCGTACTATGCTGGAAATGCACAGCCACTCGCGACGGTTGTGAAGAACATCGGTGATGCCTCCGTGGGCTCATGCGCACCCCTCTTTCTTCGGATAGCCTGCGACTTGTAGATTACAGCCAGTTCACCGATTCGCGGGCACGATATACCCAGAGTGTGGAACTGGGGCGCTATTTCCAGGCGATGATCTGGCTCGGGCGGACCGAGTTCTACCTCTCCCCGCCGAATGACTCATGGAGCTGTACACGAAAGCCCGGATCCAGAGACAGGCTGTTGCGGCGCTGCTGTTCGCGGAGGCGTCAGCGCTGGCCGGAACGGACGCTCAGCTCGGCGACATCGACTACCTTCTGGGCTTCTTCGTGGGGGAGCCTGACAACGTCACATTGAAACATCTGCGCGGACTGTGCACAGAGCTGGGTGTCCAGGCAGCCAGCGAGCTGCTGGATACCCTGCGGTACAATGGCTTCCACGACGTATTGATGACGAAGTCGTGGGCCTACCAGCGCATACTCTCTCAGATCCTCCAGGGTGACCCGTTCAAGCCGCGCGGCGTGCAACCCGCGTCCTCGTTCATTCCCCTCGGGACAGGTTTATCATCGACTCTTTTGTGAGCATCAAGGTGGTGTACGACAGGATCAACTACCAGCGGGTCAATTGGCGGCAGCTCCCAGCTCTGGATGTCATGTTCGCACTCGGAAACGATGCCGCTGCCCAGCTTCTTGTGCCGGAACTCGATCAATACCACTATGCGGACAACCTCGCCGCGCTTCGGTACCTGATCGATTCGTACGAACCGGAATACTGGAAAGGTACGTTCTTTAACGGTTGGCTGAACGCAATCCGTGCTCTCAACCTGCCGACCGAGCGGTCAGTTTTGCCTCAGTTCATGCACACCGCCGCCTGGTGGCAGGAGAAGATGAATACCCAGCTGGCCTCGTGGGCGGTACGCATGACAATTTGCTCGATGCCAAGCAGTCATACACCGCCTCGGGAGCCTGTTCATATCCCTGCGGGTATGTTGAGCCTGTTCCGACGTTCTATGAGAGGGTCGACACGCTCATGAGGGTGGCTGGGGCGTTCTTCCAGAAGGCACCGTCGGAACTCCAATATTTTGCTGACTACTTTGCCAGATCTGTTTCAACGTGCAGTTCACTTGCGACGATCGCACGGAAGGAGCTTAATGGAACGGTGCTCGGTTATGAAGACACGACATTTCTCCGGAAGACCATGTATGCCGGCGGCGGATGCGGTCCGATCACTGCCGGGTGGTACCCGAACTTGTTCTTCAACAATGAATCCGAACTTCACATCAACCTGGTTGTGGCTGACGTCCATACCTGTCCGACGGACCCTGCAGGCAACCTCATCGGGTGGGTGCTCCATGTGGGGACGGGACCAGTGGGACATGGCCGTCGTGGTCGCCGACGTTCCCTCCTTCGGTCCCACCGCCTTCGTCGGGCCGGTCATGAGCTACTACCAGCGAGTCACCACACAATTCAAGAGGTTGACCGACGAGGAATGTTCAATGGCTTTATGGCAACTTCACCGTCGCTCCGTCCTTCATGGGTGAAACTCGTACCTCGCAGACAAGAGCGGGGAGATACGACCTTCGGGCGACATGTTGCTCACCGACGTTCCGCTTCCGAGAGGCGGCGGTGTGTTGCCGGCCGATTTCGTCCTGGCCCAGAACTGCCCAAATAACACGTTCAACCCATCCACCCAGATACACTTCGGCCTGCCGGAGGCGGCGCATGTGTCACTTGGGATCTTCGATATCCTGGGGCGGCAGGTGGCAGAACTCGTGAACGGTCCCTGTGATGCGGGATTCCACACGGTGGTCTGGAATGGGAGGAGCGGTGCCGGGGGTCCTGTCGCCACAGGTGTCTACCTGGCGCGATTTGTGGTCAGGGACGGTCAGGGGTCGGTAACGTACAGCACTACAAACAGGATGCTGTTAGTGAAATAGGTCTCGGTGTCCAGAGAAGAGGTCCCGCGTTGATGACGGGAGGGCCTCATCCGGGCCGATCGGTAGTAGACATCCTTGGGGATGGTCAGCCAGGAGGGGTGTTCACCGGGCTATCGACGCCTGCAGGTGGAGATATTCGGCTACGAGATCACGATGCACGATCTCATGGAAGTCCGCGAGACAGGTCCGGAGGTACTTTTCGTCGATGCAGTGGCTTTCGTGCAAGGATCCCCCGCACGTCGTCAATGTCACGCGGGCGGCCTGCAACGAGCTTGTGGACGATCAGATCCTCAACCGCCGCAAAATGCACATGGACCTTTTCCAGCAACACCGTGATCGATCGTCGGATAGCATCGCGCTCATAGGGGCTGAACGAGAAGACCAGATCCACCCGGATCCCGGTCATGTGGTCCAGCAGGGGGAGAACGTTGGTCCTTCGGACGAAATCCTGGATCGCGTCGACGGAAGGCCGTAGGCCCGCTGCCTCTGTGATCGACAGGATGCGCGGAAGTTCATCGATGTCACAGCCCAGCGTCACGTCGATGGCGCGGGTGAAGTCGCGGCTCTCCGTGCAGGAGCACGGCCTGACCGCCTATGACCATGTACGGGACGCCGGCCCGGTCAAGCGCCAGAGCCAGCCGGGTGAGAAGAGCCTGGTAGATTTGCATTCAGCGCGCAGCAAGTCGGATCGTGTCTTCCAGTCCGAGAAGCAGATCGGTTTCGTTGAATTTCCCGAGCGCACGCGCTTCGTGATACAGTGCGTCCAGGATCGCATACTTCTGAGGCAGGTCAAGGCGATCGCCCGCGAGGATGCCAGCTTTAAAGCGAGCGTAGTATTCGGATCCTTGATCATATTGTAATATACGGATATCCGCGACCCAACCAACACCAACTTACTGCCCCGACAGCAGGATCTTCACGGGACCCCGCAGACCCGAGCAGCGGCTGAATCCGCCAGTGCCGCCAGTGCTGAGCAGAACCGGCCTGGGCTGATCCCTGGCCAGCCACTCCGGCCATCGAAGGATGCTCCCCTTGTTCCCGAACTCGGCGTCATTCGGCAACGATTCGTCCCCCACGAGCCTGTTGCGCCAGCGGTTGGCGACAAGGATCTCCAGCCGATTGCCGCTGGGCTTCAGCGCTGACCGGACCTCCACCCTCCAGGGGGCGGTCCAGAGCACCCCAAGGTCCTTGCCGTTCAACCGCACCCGTGCCATGTCGTTCACCACGCCGAGGCTCAGCCATACCCCGGTCGCACTCTTCCCTGAGATCCGTGTGCTGACCGACTTTGGCAAGTCGAACGTCTTCCCATATGTCGCGACACCGCTGAAGTGCTTCGTCTCTTCGCGCTCGGTCCAATCCGTCAAGCGGTCGAATCGCAGCGCCCCGGGGCCTCCCCATGCAGGTGTCGAAGGTGACTTCCCACGTACCCTCCAGCGTCCAGGCGTCGGTCATCGGCGGGAAATTGCGTCCCGAACGCTTGCGGGCCGGCTGAGAGAAGACCACGAACATGGATTGACGGGGCTGAAACTGGAGCTTCATCGAGGTCCGGCCATCGGCCACGAGAAACTCCGGCAGATCCCGCGTTGTCCCGGTGATCGGATCCCAGAGCTCGGGCTGCTTGCCGGCCACCCGGAATGTGCAGGCTGCATTGACCGTACGGTCCTGCGGATTCGCGACAAAGTAGATCTCGCGTTGCCCGTCACGCCTGTGCGTGTAGCGAAGAGCCGCGTCAGACTCAAAGTCCGGCCGTACCCCCATGCCCTGCAGACACTTCTCCACGATGGAGAAATCGCCGTATTGCTCCGGCTCTGCCACCCCCGGTCCATCTTCGGGAATACGCTGCCGGGCCACTCCCGCAAGCATCGCGGTGCTGGAGGCGTCCACACGCATCAACTGGCGGAGGCTGTCGCCTGTGGCGCCCTGCTGTGCTTTCACCCAGATGACCCGTCCGCTCCCATAGACATGCTCCGTGATCGAAACCCCGTCGCAATCACCCCAGAGATTCTCCGCCAGGGTCGCGATCTCGGAATCACGTTTCGGGTACCCGGAGAGACCCGGCGACTTCTGTGGAGGGGGACCGATGACCGTGGCTCCGGCGGAGACCAGCTGTTGCACCTTCCGAAGCAGGGGAGCGGTCATCGTTTCCCGTTCGGGAAGAACGATGATACGGTATTGCATCCCGTCCGGAAACGAGATCTGCCCCTCTTTGAATGTCGCGCGTGTGAGAAACACGTCAGGTGCGCAACCGTCGAAGTTGTAGCCCCGCCGGTCCGGTGGGTTTCCCCGGACGGCAGAAGACGGAGGGCGAAAGACCTGCGGGGCCCCTTCCGGAACGACGTAGAGAACATCCGCGACGGGGAGCCCCTGCCGCAGCATCCATTGGCAGCGGGAGAGGTACTGATGGTAGTCACCGGACAGTTCCCACCAGGTCTGCGTCCGCTCCCAGTGTACGCCGAACGGGCCCATGGTCATCCCCGGGCGGAGGGTGTTCCACGGCTGATGCTGGTAGCGGTGGAACACGAAGCGGTTCACTCCGGCGGCGAACGCCCAGTCTCCCAGAACCTTCATCGACCCCGGGAAGGCATCCCAGTGCTCCGTATCCAGAGAGGTGAAGGCCTCCGCGCCCACGATCGGACTGCCGATGGTATGCGCGATCGACGTGGCCTGCAGGACGCTGTAGCTGCTGTTGAACCCGTACATCCAGAATTCGCCCATAGGCACGTCGGCGATCGAACCCAGACTCATGTCCGCGCACGGCGTCATGTCGTATGGCTCGATCGATATGCCGAACCCGTGCCGCCTCCCCAGCTCCTTGAGGTGTCCCGCGTGGTGCTCCAGGATCAGCTCATTCACGGTCTGCCGGAGATCCCACAGGAATCGCTCGGTGATCTCGTGGGTGCCGACGACCGCGCCGGTGACGGCGGGGAGGTATTTGAGGAGATCATAGCCGCGCCGCCGCTCGAATTCGTCGCGGAACTTCCCGGTCCAGTTCTGCGCTCCCATCTCCCAGCTGTCGATGTGCAGGTTCTTCCATCCGCCTGTGGCGGAGCGATCGCGCGGGCCGATGTCCCGGAGAAGCGTCCCGAAGAACGCATCGAAGTGGGCATTGAGTGCAGCGGTGTCCAGCTTGTCGCATTCCAGTCCCAATCCAGGCTTGGGGGCCGGACGGGTATTGGCACCGGTGCTGGTGGCGCCGAGTCGGAGGATCGTCCAGTTCCCCTGAGGAACATCCCACGAGAACTTCCCATCGATGGACAATCGATCGGAGAGGTTCACCACCCGAGCCGGATCGATGGCGGCGCCGACGGGAGTGGCAGGATGGTCGGCGTACGATGGAATGAACGGGGGAACGGAGGTGACGGAGGAATAGGGTGCCCGTACGTAGAGTGCCTTTTCGTTGATCTCCGGGATCGTTTGCGGGTGCGCGGGGGTCGGATACGCAAGGACCGCCACGTCGCGATAGTACTCATCCTTCTCCTTTTCGAGGGGAGCAGGGAGCAGTCCGTCTCCGAAGAATGCAGGCCGCCGTGCGGGTCGCGCCAGCGTGTCATCGAATTTCCGGCGGGCCGGTCACCGTGGTCGTACTCCCGACGATGTGTTGCATGCTCTGTTCCGGTTTCACCCACGGGCCTCCGCTTCCGGTCCATCCGGGTCCGCTGATCAGCGTGATCTCGATCCCCAGCCGTTCTGCCTCCGTCACGACGTGCTTGAAGCACTGCCGCCACTCGGGGCTCATGAATTCGACGTGGCCCCGGGGGATCCCGACGTTCACCTCCATGATGATGACGCCGCCGATGCCGGCGCGCTTCATCGCCTCCAGGTCGGCGGTCAACCCATCGCGGGTAAGATTCCCGTCCATCCAGACCCAGTAGACCCATGGCCGGGCGGACTCTGGAGGGGTGCGAAAAGCACGCTTGAGGGTGTCCATGGGGTTCGCAGCCAGCACCCCGAAGGAGAAAGCAAGAAGAAGGGCTACTGTGAATATCGGCCGGGACATGTGGGTACCTCGTGTTGCAGGGATGAAGGAAGAAGACACAGGGATGACGAGAAGATAGCAAAAGAGAACGGAATGACCAAGCAGGAACGGTTCAGCACGGTCGTTGCCTTTCTCTACCGATTCGATTACCATTCCTCCACTTCAACGCTTCGAAGTTTTTGGCCAACAGCGATCGGAAGGAGTGTCGATGTCCATCTCGAGAGTCACGGTCATGGGTGCCGGAACGATGGGGAACGGCATCGCCCATGTGTTTGCGCAGTATGGCTTCCCGGTCATTCTGGTGGACGTACGGGAGGACCTCCTGAAGAAAGCGCTCGGGACGATCTCCGCCAACCTCGACCGGCAGGTCAAGAAGGGGTCTCTCGCCGAAGATCAGAAGAGCTCCACCCTGCAGAACATCTCCATCTCCACGGACCTCAAAGCCGCTGTGCGGGAGGCGGGACTCGTCGATCGAGGCTGCCACCGAGCAGCAACCGGTCAAAGAGACGATCTTCCGGACGATCGACGAGAACGCGCCGGCGGATTGCATCCTGGCGACGAACACCTCCTCCATCTCGATCACCGAGCTGGCCGCGGTGACGCGCCGCCCCGGCAAGGTGATCGGCATGCATTTCATGAATCCCGTCCCCGTCATGAAATTGGTGGAGGTCATCCGGGGGCACGCCACCGAAGACCAGACATGCGCCGCGGTCCTGGACCTCTGCCGGCGCCTCGAAAAGACCCCGGTCGAGGTGAACGACTATCCCGGGTTCGTGGCCAATCGCGTGCTGATGCCGATGATCAACGAAGCGGTCTTCTGCGTCATGGAAGGGGTCGCAACCCCGGAGGCGATCGACACCGTCATGAAACTGGGAATGAACCACCCGATGGGCCCGCTTGCGCTCGCGGACTTCATCGGCCTCGATGTCTGTCTCGCCATCCTGGAGGTCCTCCACGACGGGCTGGGAGACGACAAGTACCGTCCCTGCCCGTTGCTGAAGAAGATGGTGGCCGCAGGATACCTCGGGAAGAAGAGCGGCCGCGGATTCTACGACTACGCCGGGAAATGACCATGAACCTCGAACTGAATGAGACGCAGAAGCTGATCCAGGAGACCGCCAGACAGTTCGCCGCCGACCGGGTGGCGCCGGGCGCGGAAGGACGGGACGATCGCGAGGAATTCCCGGCCGCGCTGGTCAGAGAGCTGGCGGAACTGGGATTCATGGGGATGATGGTCCCGGAAGAATGGGGAGGAGCCGGGCTGGATACCGTGAGTTACGTCCTCGCGATCGAAGAGATCTCCCGGGCAGACGCGTCGCTCGGCGTGATCATGTCGGTGAACAACTCCCTGGTCTGCTACGGCATCAACAAGTACGGCTCTGCGGAACAGAAAGAGCGATACCTGAAGGACCTCGCCTCGGGCAAGAAACTCGGGGCCTTCGCCCTGTCGGAGCCTGAAGCCGGGAGCGATGCCTCCAACCAGCGTACGGGTGCGGTGCGGGACGGAGACACGTACGTTCTGAACGGGACCAAGAACTGGATCACCAACGGTTCGACGGCCGACGTGGTGCTGGTGATGGCCGCGACCGACCGGTCCAAGGGGGCCAAGGGGATCTCCACGTTCGTCGTGGAAAAGGGGACCCCGGGTTTCACCGTGGCGAAGAAGGAGAGGAAGCTCGGGATCAGGAGCTCGGACACCGTGTCGCTCTCTTTCCAGGATTGCCGGGTTCCCGGGGCGAACCGGGTCGGCCCGGAAGGAGAGGGGTTCAAGTTCGCCATGTCGACGCTGGAGGGGGGACGCATCGGTATCGCGGCCCAGGCTCTGGGGATCGCCCAGGCGTCCCTGGAGGCTTCGGTCAAGTACGCAAAGGAAAGGAAGGCGTTCGACCATCCCATCGCGGAATTCCAGGGGATCCAGTTCAAGCTGGCCGAGATGGCCACCGAGATCGACGCCGCCCGCCTCTTGACGCTCAAGGCGGCATGGCTGAAGGATGCCGGGCTTCCCTTCGGAAAAGAGGCTGCCATGGCAAAGCTGTTCGCCTCCCGTGTGGCGGTGCAGTCGGCGCTGGAAGCCATTCAGATCCATGGGGGTTACGGGTACGTACGGGAGTACCACGTAGAGCGATACCTTCGGGACGCGAAGGTGACCGAGATCTACGAAGGGACATCCGAGATCCAGCGAGTGGTGATCGCCCGGAACTTGCTAAAGTGAGGCGGTTTTAGTACGTTTTGCGATGCGGGAGGTAGGTATCCCCGCCACCCCGCGGATCGTGCAGCGGGTGAAACCAGGACCAACAGACACGCGAGGCTTCTTCCATGAATCGCTCCGTGGCCATTCTCGTTGTGGTGCTCCTCGGGCTATCAGCGTGGGGTGCTGATGCTTCCGCGCAGGGGAAATGGATCGTCGGCGGCCGGCTGGGGATGTCACTCTACACTGTCAGCACATCGACCTACAACTACTATTACGGAACCAGCTCCAGCACGAGTTCCACCTCCGCCGGGCTCCAGATCGGGTTCACCGGGGAGTACCTCTTCAACAAGCAGATGGGGATCGGCTCGGAATTCAACATCAACACCCAGGCCGGAACCCCGATCGAGTGGGCCACCTTCTTCAAGATGTATTTCCTCATCAAGGGTTCGGACGTCCGCCCGTATGCCGATGGAGGGTTCAATCTCTTTTTCGTGACCGGCGGGCCGTATTTCGGGCTCAGATTCGGGGGAGGGGCGCTGTTCAAGATCGCCAATCGCCTCTATGTACCGGCAGATCTGCAGCTCGGGCTGGTGTTCCCGACCGGGGCGACCGTCTTCTATCTGGCGGTCACCAGCGGGATCCGGTACGAGATCTGACAATTCACCGTTCACACCATAACTCTGGGGGTGCGCTATGAAGAGAGCTATCGTAGCGGTCGTTCTGGTATTCCTCGTCGCGCTGAGCGCAAATGCACAGATGAAATTTGGAGCGGGTGCTCAGGCGGGGATCTCGTTCTCCTCGTTCCCAAAGCCGGCGAGCGACTACTACGGAATGGGCTTCGGCTTCGGTCTCCACGGCGACATGGAGATCATGAAGTATGTGGCGGTCCGGTTCAGTTTTGACTACCGGATGTTCTCGTCCGACAAGGCGAAATTCGGTTTCACGGACGGGGCCACCGGTCAGCCCATTCCGACGAGCGACATCTCCGGCGGGCAATATCAGCCTCATCGGCATCGGGTTCGAAGGCCTTGGAAAGCTCCCGCTGGGAGGACCCGTGACGCCATACGGACTCTTTGGCTATGGGCCTGCATTTCAGTTCGTCGAGCGATGTCATCGTCAAGTACCAGGGGCAGGACATCACGGCGGTCAAGGCCGGTGATGGCAGCACGAATTTCGGCATCGACTTCGGCGTCGGCGCGGACTTCAAGATCGCCAAGACCGTCAGCCTCTTCGGCGAGTTCAAGTTCCTCCTGATCTTTACAGAAGGAAGTTCGACCTCTGTTTTCCCGCTGACGGTGGGCGCCACGTTCTGGTTCTAGTGCCGGTGTTCATGGGGGGGCGATAGTCGGAGAGAGGAGAATGCGATCCTTGACATATCGCTTGAAAGTGTATAGATTAGGGAGGTCATTTCGAGGATCGGTAGAGGTGGTCCGTGCAATTCTTCGTTCTGGCCAAGAATGCGGGCAACCACGAACTTGAGACTTGATTCTCCCACAACACTCACATCATACTTAAAGGAGCGGTACACATGAAGCATGCTCTACTTGCTCTCTGCGCGCTGGCGCTTGTGGCGATGCTGTTCGTCCCCACGTCTGCCTCAGCACAGAATGCATACAATGTGAACGACAAGACCATTTCGGCCGGCATCGGCCTCGGGAATGTTGTCGGCTTCTACGGCTCGACCACGTTCCCGCCGATCTTCCTGGCATTCGAGACGGGGCTGCCGATCGAAGAGCTGAAGAACAAGTTGACGATCGGGGGGACCATCGGGTATGCCGGCTCCTCAGAGGAGTGGAGCTGGGGCAAGTGGAGCTATTCGTACATCTTCATCGGCGCCAACGGGAACTATCACTTCCTCGAGAAGAACCCGAAGATCGACGCCTTTGCCGGACTCGGGCTGGGGTATACGATCGCGAGCAGCTCCTACACGGCGCAACCCGGGCTACGAGGACTACAACTACAACTACAGCGCCGGTTCCGGCTACTTCGCCTACGACATACACGTGGGAGCCCGGTACTACTTCACCCCGAAATTTGCCGCTCATGCGGAGCTTGGGTGGGGATTCGGCATCTTCCGCTTCGGGATTTCTTACAAGATCTAGGTCTTGCTCCGGGGACCGGCCGCCGGTCCGGCGGAATTGTCACAAGGGGAGATGCCCGGCATCTCCCCTTTTTTACACCTGAGAGGCCACGGTGATCCTCCTGCTCTCTCTTCTCCTGGCGGCACAACCGGTCGCCGATCAAGCCAGAGATCTCTGACTCAGCGGGAGTCACGCTTGTCTTTGGAGGCGACTGCATGTTCGCCGGCGCATACGCCGCGGACGTCGGGACGGACCTGCATCGGGCGTTCTCCGCGTTCCCCCTGCTGAAGGAAGCCGATCTGGCGGTGATCAACCTCGAAGGCCCGCTGACGGCGCGCGGCGAGAAGGTCCCGAAACCCTTCAATTTCCGGATGCCACCCGCCACGACGGCGGATCCTGACCGGGGCGGGGGTGGATGTGGCCTGCATCGCCAACAACCACGTCTTCGACTACGGCCCCGACGGACTTTTTGATACAATTTCGTATCTTGACTCTGCCGGGATCGCGCATGTGGGGGCGGGACGCAACGAGCGGGAGGCCTACGCTCCAGCGGTGTTCGCGATCAGCGGAGTGAAGGTGGGACTCCTCGCGTTCTACGGAGGAGGAGAGGCCCCGGGAGCGTCGGGCTCAAAACCCGGGGTCGCGCGGCGGGAACTCGCGCGGATCCGCCGGAGCATCTCCGCTCTCCGGGACCGCGTGGGCTATCTGGTTGTGGTCCTGCATTGGGGGACCGAAAAAGCGATCCTGCCGGACCAGGGCCAGCAATCCCTCGCCCGCAGCATCATCGACGCGGGGGCCGATGCGGTCATCGGCCACCATCCGCACGTGCTGCAGGGGATCGAAGTGTACGGGAAAGGGGTCATCGCCTATTCCCTCGGCAACTTCATCTTCGGTGGAAATTCTCGGTCGACCTACGATACCGGCGTTTTCGAGATCCGTCTCGGAGTCGGGTCGACGGGTGGAGATCGCTCGCGGGAGCGAGCGGCGGAGTACCGGTTCGTTCCGGTACGGGTGGACCGATGGCGGGCACAAGAGCTGTCGGGTGAAGATGCGGATCGGGTCAACCGTATCGTGCGGGAACGCTCCGCGCCGCTTCGCTACAACATGTTCAACAGACAAGGCACAACGAAGGAGTCACCATGAAGTCACGCGGATGTCTCATTGCCGGAGTGGTGGTGGGCGGGCTCGTCGCGGTGGTTCTCGTCGCGGTGATGTGGGGAACCGGAGTCTACAACAACCTCGTGCGCGAGGATGAGGGGGTACGTGGCGCATGGGGCCAGGTGGAGACGCAATACCAGAGGCGCATGGATCTCATCCCGAATCTGGTGGAAACTGTCAAGGGTTTCGCCGCTCAGGAAAAGGGAGTTCTTCTGGGAGTGACCGAGGCGCGCGCGAAGGTCAGCCAGATCACCGTCACCAAAGAGGTCCTCGAGGATCCTGAGGCCTTCGCAAAATTCCAGAGGGCTCAGGACGGACTGGGCGCGGCCCTGTCACGGCTCCTGATGGTGACCGAGAACTACCCGCAGCTGAAGTCCAACGAGAACTTCATGGCGCTGATGACCCAGCTGGAAGGGTCTGAGAACAGGATCTCGGTGGCGCGCCAGCGGTACAACGAAGCGGTCCAATCGTTCAACACCCGGATGCGCACCTTCCCGACATCACTGATCGCCTCGTTCACGGGCTTCCGCGAGAAGCAGTATTTCAAGGCGAGCGAGGGTGCTGACACGGCTCCGAAGGTGAACTTCTCGCCCCAATGATGAGCCGCATGCATATCCTTGCGGGTGTTCTCCTCCTGGCTGCGCTGCGGGTCGCGGCGCAGCCGATGGAGATCCCTGACCTGCGGGAATACGCCACGGACCGCACGCTGACGCTTTCGCAGGACCAGGTGGCCGCCCTGAACCGGCAATTGATGCAGTTCGACCAGCAGACCTCCACGCAGATCGTCGTACTGCTGGTGCCCACGACAGGCGACCTCTCGATCGAAGAGGCGGCGCTGAAGGTGGCAGAACGGAACAAGATCGGCAAACAGGGACGGGACAACGGGGCGCTTCTTCTGATCGCCAAAGAGGACAGGGCAGTGCGCATCGAGGTCGGGCGTGGATTGGAGGGGGTGCTCCCGGACATCCTTGCGGGACAGATCATCCGGAAAGAGATCATCCCGAAATTCCGCGAGGGAGATCTGCCGGGCGGTGTCTTCGCCGGCGTGGAGGCGATGATCCAGGCCACCAAGAATGAGTACACCGCCGACCCGGCCTCGGAAGCACCGAAAAAATTCAACATCATGCCGATCCTGGTCGTGATCTTCGTGCTCTACATGATCATGCGCTCACGCAGGCGGGGAGGGGGTGGGTTCGGGGGATTCCCGCCGATCATCGGCGGGGGCGGATGGGGTGGCGGTGGATCCGGCGGTTTCTCCGGCGGAGGTTTCTCCGGCGGCGGAGGCTCGTTCAGCGGAGGAGGCGCGAGCGGCAGATGGTGATGACGTTCGCGGAGCTTGCAGAGATCCCGGGGAAGGGCGAATGCTGCGTCGTGCTCGTTCCCCGGGAAGAGACCGATTTCCATGAAGGCCTCGCCGCGGCGGTGCGCGCACGCAAAGGCTCCCAGACCGTTCGAGTACCGGAAGGCCAGTCTCCCGCGGCCATCAGAACTGAACTGCTCAAGCTCCTCAGGACGTCGCCCGCCAACCTCCTTGTCGATGCCGGGGCGCTTGGAGCGCGACAGGGCGCAGATCTCCTCCTCGCAGTTGCGGACACCCTCCGGAAACGCAAGGTCCGGAGTTGGTGGCTCCTCCCGCAGTCGCTCCTGGATCACCGGGCCGCGGCGGACGTGAAACAACGTGCAGAGGCGTTCGCCGTCGTGCGGGATGCCGTCATTCACTTCATCGCCGCACGGAACACCGTCGATCCCGACTTCTTCCTGCCGAAGGTCCTGGTCACAGACCCGGCAGCGATCCCGCCTGTCCCTCCTTCCCCGCTCGAACGGATCGTGGCGGACCTTCCGGCTGCCGTCGCGGTCTTTGATCCCGAGGGAAAACCACTCCTGGCGAACAACGCAAGCGTTCGCGAGTTCGGGCTGGACGTGCCCACGTTGAGCGGGCGGTCCCTGGTCGCCCTCGTGGCAAAGGATTCCGTGCGCCACCTCCTTCGATGCCTGTCCTCCCTGAAGACCACGGGCTCGGCCGCGGGGAAACTGACCCTTATCGACCGGCAAAGGCGGCGTCGATCGGTCGACCTCCGGGCCAGCCGCCTGGAGGACGGGAGGACGGTCTGTCTTGTGCGGGAGTCGGACCAGGAAGTGGTGCTTGAAGAGTTGACGAACGAGGCCGAGACGCTCAAGTCCCTCCTCGAGGAAGGACCCGCGGTCCAGGCGGTCTTCCGTGGCCTCAAGCTTGTCCGCGCGAGCAGAATGTTCAGGGAACTCGTGGACTGGCTTGGTCTTCCAGGGGAGTTCGACATGAATGCTCTCCTGGGGAAACGCGGCGTCGAACTGCGGAAAGTCCTGGCGGAAGCCGGGACCGCTTCAGCGGACATCGGACTGGTGAACCGCGAAGGGGAAGAGCGCCGTTTCGAGTTCTCCGCGTCGATGGACCGGCCTGGCCGCCAGGCCCTCACCCACGTAGCACTGCACGACGTGACCGCCCGTGAGAAGGCGGCCCGAAAGCTGGAGGAGTCGGAAGGACTTGCGCGCGAACTGGCCGCGGCGACCGCCGCAGGCCTCATCGTTCTTCGGGAGGGGCGTTGCCACTCGGCCAACCGCGCAGCCCTGGAAATGCTGGGGTATGGCACCACTGCGGATCTCGCGGACAGGGAATTCGTGGAGCTCTGCGGAACCCGGTACCGCGATCAGATCCGGGAAGGACTCGCGGGAGAGGCCGGCGACCGGACGTTCGAGATCCGGATGCTGCGGAAAGACGGCGGCAGCGTGGCCGTGGATCTGAGGATCCGCCGGGTCAGCGGGGGGCATGCGTGCATTCTCCACGACGTCACTCCGGTGCGCAAGCTGAAGACCGACCTTCGCCGGGCGCATCAGCAGCAAGAGATCATCGAGCCGTTCATGAGGAGCCTTGCAGGGTCATTGGACCCGGCACGCATCGCGGAGACGTCTCTCGAGAAGCTCCAACGGGAGCTGGGTTTCGAGGGGGGTGCGGTGCTGCTGTTCCGGAACGGCAGTTCAACCGTCGCTGCTTCGCACGGTCTTTCGGAGAAGGCTTCGGCAGTCCTGGCCTCCCAGTCTCCCGGCGAAGGGGTCCCGGCGTACATGGCAAAGACCCTCGAGCCGGTGGTCACCGCGATCACTTCCTACCCTGCACATCTTCCGCTCAGGGCGCTCTGGGAGGGAGAAGGATACGGCACCGTCGCGTACGTGCCGCTTGCCAGTGGCGGGGCGCTTCTCGGGGTACTGTTCATGCTGGGGACACAACAGGAGGTGGCGGAAGATTGGCCGTGGTTGTTCGGCTCGATCGGAGTCCTGCTCGGTGAAACGCTGGGGGTCGCATTCACCTTCGCGGAACTGAGAGAACAGGAGCTGACCTACCGCTCGATCGTGGGGGGAATGCCGGACGTCGCGTATCGCTGCCGCGCGAACGGCGCGGTGGAGGTCCTGTCGCCGCGCATGGAGACCCTCTTCGGCCATAAGACCGCCGAATTCCAGCATGATCCCGAATTCTGGCGCACGCTGGTGCATCCGGACGACCGGGCGGTCTATTCGCGTCGGATCGCAGAGCAGCACGGCGCCAACGAAATGGTCGAGCTGTACTACCGGATGCTCCCCAGGGGGAAAGCGGTCTATCGGTGGGTAAGGGATGTGGTCCGGTTCGATCGCGCGCCCGGGGGCACTGTGGAGGCGATCGTGGGGATCCTGACCATCGTGGCCGGCCCCCCGGCGGAGGCGGACGCAGCCAGGACCACCCCCGCGGCGGCTCAACTGCAGAGCGGCGTTCCTGCCGCGCAGCTTCAGGAGGATGAGTTCGCCTCGATCGTCTCCCACGATCTCAAGGAATCGCTGATCACGATCGAAGCCTACAGCAAGATCGTGCGTGAAGAGGCCGCACTCCAACCGGAGATGGCGGAGCACCTCGACCGCGTCGTGGCCGCCTCCGGCAGGCTGAAGAATCTGATCGACGATCTGGCGACCCTCTCTCGCGTCGGAAGGGACGTGGGGGCGCATCACACCTTCCCGCTGCACAAGGTGTTCGAGGAGCTGGTGGCGGAATTCGAGCCGACCCTCCGCCTGCGCAACGCGCGGCTCATCGTTCCGGCAGAAGCCCCCGTGGTCGCCTATGATCGGACGCAGTTGACCATGGTGCTCCGGAACCTGGTGTCCAACGGGCTGAAGTTCAATCGGAATCCGGAACCGGCGGTGGAGATCACCGCGCAGGAACAGCACGGGGAGGTCACGGTGGCCGTGCGCGACAACGGCATTGGCATCGGACCGGAAGACCGTGAACGGGTGTTCGTGATCTTCAAGCGCCTGAACCCGTCGTCGGAATTCCCCGGAACGGGGGCGGGACTGGCGATCGTGAAGCGTATCGTCGAGCGACACGGGGGGCGCATCTGGGTGGAGTCGGCGGCAGGGTCGACCTTTTCTTTCACCATTCCATCGGGTCGGGGCGCGTCATGACGGACAGGCAGCGGGTGCGAGTGCTCGTGGTGGAGGACAACAAAGAGTTCGCCAGACTGGTGGAGCTCTTCCTGAAGCGGTGCGAGATCGCCGCGTTCGAAGTGGTCTGGCGCGAGAGCGGGGCGGCGGCATTGCGGGAGCTGGACGGGGGAGAGACGTTCGACCTGATCCTGATGGACTACTTTCTCCCCGGACAGAACGGCCTGGAGGTGGCCCGCGTGCTGCAGGGGCGCAGTGCCGTTCCTCCGATCGTCTTCCTGACGGTCAACAAGGACTTCGACCTCGCGGTGGAAGCACTCAAGCTGGGAGTGGACGACTACCTGGTGAAAGAGGAGATCACGACGCCGATACTGCCTCAGACCATCCTGAACGTGCTGGAGCGGCGGCGGCTGGCGGAAGAGCGTTCGAGTCTCGAGATCTCCCGCAAACGCCTCGAGGCCATCCGGCAGGTGGTGGGCGAGGTGACGCGCCACGTGACGGAGCCGCTTGCAGGCATGCGGACGAGCGTGGAGCAACTGCTCGAAGGCGTTCCGGATGGACAGATGAAGACCTATCTGGGGATCATCCGCGACAACGTGGAACGGATCGAACAGAAGGTCGCGAGGCTGAAGAGCCTTCGCTCCGACCGGACCGTTCCGTATGTACGGGATATCAGAATGCTGGACCTTTCCGACGAGGGGCAAGAATGAAGTGCAGGATCGCGCTGGCGCAGATGGACCCTGTTCTGGGGGATCTCGCGAAGAACGTGGCCCGGCACGCCGAGCTCGCGGAATCTGCGCGTGGGGCGGGGGCGGGGCTCGTCTGCTTTCCCGAGCTGAGCCTGACCGGCTACGGGGTCAAGGATCTTCATACGGAACTGGCTCTGGGGCCGGGCCGGAATGCTGGGGCGATCGCTCCGCTGCTGGAGGTCAGTCGGGGGATCAGCATCGTGGCGGGCGGGATCGAATGGGCGGCGAATGGTGCCGTCTACAACGCGGCGTTCCTCTTCGAGGGGGGGGCCTACGCCGTCGCGCACAGGAAGGTGTACCCTCCCACCTACGGCATGTTCGAGGAGGTGCGGTACTTTTCGAAGGGCTCCAGGATCGAGGCGGTGGAAACCGCCGTGGGCCGCCTGGGGGTACTCATCTGCGAAGATGCGTGGCACGTGTCCGTCCCCTACCTGATGGCCCTTGACGGGGCCGGGCTGATCCTCAGCCTCGTCGCCAGCCCCACGCGTATGGGTCCCCAGGGATTCCCCCCGCAGGCGGTGAATACGGAGCATTCGCGGGCACATGCCCGGCTGCTCTCGGTGTACTTCGCGTTCTGCAACCGGACCGGGTATGAGGACGGCGTGAACTTCTGGGGCGGATCACACGTCGTCGCCCCTGACGGAGAGGTTCTGTGCAGCGCGCCGCTCTTTGAGGATGCGCTGATCTACGCGGACATCGACAGTGACAGGGTGAGGCAGGCGAGAGTGGCGTCGAGACACTTCCTGGATGAGGACGTCCTCCTCACCCAGCATGAGCTGCGCCGCATCATCGACCGACGCCGCTAGATACCGAGAAAGAGTCTCTGGGCGAGATAGTCGGGCAGTCGCGCTTCGAGGATCGCCCGTGCGCTGGCTTCGATGTCGTACGGCACCCTGATGATCTCCAGCCGTTTCTCCGCGTCGTCGTAGAGGGCGAACGACGAACGGGGGTTCCCATCCCGTGCCTGACCCACACTTCCGACGTTCATGAGATGCCGCCGTTCGGGACGGTACGTGTTGACCTGACCGTCGTCGGCCACGAGGACCGGTATGTGGGTGTGTCCGATGAAGCAGATCGGGGTCGTGAAAGCGTCGAAGCAGAGATGCGCCTCGGGCCAGGTGACCACGTAACGGAATTCCTCCGGATCAGGGACGGATGCGTGTGCGAGCGTGATCCCTTCGCAGGGTCACGGTGAAGGGGAGGGTCCCGAGATATTCTGCGTTGGCGGGGGTGAGGACCTTCGCGGGTCCACCGGATGGCGCTCCGGCCGTACTGGTTGAAGTGGTCGAGGGATTCCTTCCCGATCGCCCCGAGATCGTGATTGCCGCAGAGCACGGTGGAGCACCGCTCCCGGATCAGGTCGACGCACTCGTTGGGATGCGCCCCGTAGCCGACGATGTCGCCGAGGCAGTGGATCGCGTCGACCGAAAACGATTCGATGACGTCGAGCGTCTTTGTGAGAGCGGGGAGATTCGAATGAATGTCGGAGATGACGGCGATGCGCATCGGGGTCTTCGAAGTTCCTTCAATGTACGAAGAAGTCCGCTCAATGCCAAGGAGGCCGGGCGATCCCCCGCAATGAGCCCCTGCTGTTGCTTCCTATCTCCCTGCAGAGTATATTCGAGTGGTTCTTTTGATGTCTAACGCGTTCGGCCAAGGGAATTCCGTCCAAGCGGAAGCTGCCCCGCAACTGTAGGCGACACAGGTTCGCGACCACCACTGGCAGGTCTGAATGTACGCCGGGAAGGTGCCGCGAGAGATACCGTCGCAAGCCAGGAGACCTGCCGACCGATTCTGTGACCGGGCTTTCGAGGGAAAGCACAGGGTTGCCTGCCGACCTGCGCAGTCATCTCCACCCCTTCCTCGCGGCCTGAACATTGTCGAGGAGACTGCAATGGTCACGCCTTCCCTGCTGCTCTTCCTGTGCCTGCCTCCGCCCATGGTTGCCCCGGAGTCCGCAGATTCCACTTCCCGCGTCTATGCCGTGGATGAGATCGTCGTCACTGCGACCCGATCGGAAGCCCTGCGGTCGACCGTCGCATCGGCGGCCACCGTCCTGGACTCCACCCGTATCGCGCTGACGCCGGGAACCCTGCTTGCGACCGCCCTCTCAACCGTGCCCGGCCTCTCCCTCCGGGAATACGGAGGGAATGCCGCCGTCCGCAGCGTGTCGGTGCGGGGATTCGGCCCGGAGAATGTTCTCGTCATGGTGGACGGTGAGAGGGTCAACAGCTATCAGAACGGGGGGGTGGACTTCGGACTGGTTCCCCTTGCGCTGGTGGAAAAGGTGGAGGTCCTGCGCGGCGGGCAGTCCGGTCTCTATGGTGCGGATGCCGTCGGGGGGATCATCACCATCCAGACGCGTCGGCCCTCCAGATGGATTCAGCGCAGGACTCGAATCCACCATCGGCGGGTTCGGGTTCTCGGCGTTCGAAGCCAGGGTGGGGGCCGGAGGAGATCTCGGCTCCGTGCGCCTGATGGGCCGGCGGGAACGGGGGAGCGGGGACTACGGGTTCACCTTCGACGACGGCAGCGCCAGCCAGGAGCTCGTCCGGACGGGGGCCGACTTCCGGACAGACCGTGTCGACGGTAGGGCGGAGATCCGTCCTTCGGAGGACCTGCGCGTGGACCTCCGCGGCTCGTGGCTGGATGCGGACCGCGGCTCTCCGGGCCCTGTGACCGATCCGTCTTCGACCGGTCGCGCGCGCCTGTACGATCGGATGGGGACAGGTCAGGGAAGCCTCGAATGGCGGATGGACGAAGAGTGGAGGGGGGTCGCGCGCGCAAGCTATCGTTACGGTGACCAGCGGTATGTCGACCCGGGGACCCTGCTGGGTGGAGTGCCGCTCGATTCCCGCTCGATCACGCGCACGCTGGCGTTCCAGCCACAGGTCCGGTGGACGCCGACCGTGCGGACCCTGGTCTCGCTTGACGGCGAACTGGACCGGGGGTGGATGGAGGGCTCCGAAACGCACGACGCCCTCCGGAAGCAGGCGGGAGTGGCGCTCAGCGGGCAGCAGGTCTTCGCTTTCGCGACAGACGTCCCGTGGGAGCTCGTGATCTATCCGTCTGTCAGGTACGACTGGATCTCCGACGTCGGGCAGGACGTGAGCGCCAAGATCGGGGCCAACCTCGCGCTCCTCCGCTCACCGCTCCTGCGCCTGAGGGCCAGCTACGGCAAGAATTTCCGCGCACCGACGTTCAACGAGCTCTACTGGATCGCCGGCGGGAATCCGGAACTCCGCCCGGAACGCTCGATCTCCGCGGACGCGGGGATGACGCTGCTGGTGGATCTCGAAGGTGATCTGTCGCTGGATCTCTCGAGCTTCTGGATCGACAGCCGTGACAGGATCGTGTGGGTGCCGGCGACCGGGACGTACTGGTCCCCGCAGAACATCGGCGAGGTCTCTTCCCGCGGGCTTGAGGCCGAGGTCCGCTGGAAAGGATTTGCCGGGATGGTCGAACTCGTGGTGAACTCGACGTGGCTGACCGCCAAAAAGGTGAGCAGCGACTATCCCGGAGATCCGACGGCCGGGAAGATCCTGGTGTATACGCCGCGACAGACGGCCACCGTGGAAGCAGCCCTGCATCTGGCCCCCATAGACCTGAGCATTCAGAACGTATGGACGAGCTACCGCTATACCACGCCATCGAACGACGAATTTCTCCCCGCCTATTCGGTCACTTCCGCGGCGGTGCGCGGGCACGTACCCTTCCCGGGCGCGTCGGTCTATCTCAAACTTGAAGTGTTGAACCTGCTTGACGTGGACTACTCGTCGATCGCGCTCTATCCCATGCCCGGCAGGGAAGTCCGGGGAACCCTGGGGGTGGAACTATGACCAGACCCCTTGTGGTAGCCCTGTCGGCCCTGATGGCATACGGGTGCGTCCAGGATCCCGCGTCAGTGCAGCCGGTCATTCCGACCCCTTCTGCCAAGGGGGTCTACATCCTGAACGAGGGGTACTTCGGCCAGGGGAATTCCGCGCTATCGTACTATGACCTGCAGTCGTTCGCGGTGTATCCCGACGCATTCAAGGCAGTGAACGGCAGAAGTCTCGGCGACGTCGGGAATCAGGTCGTGCTCCGCGGCGGAAGGGGATATGTTGTGGTGAACAATTCCAACAGGATCGAGGTCTTCGATCCACAAACGGTCGCCGGATTGGGTACGATCACGCTGGGGAGCGGGACGAGTCCGCGTCAGCTGGCATTCGTTTCCGACAGCATCGGGATGGTGACCAACCTGTATGACAATTCGGTATTCGTGCTGAACCTGTACCGGGGGAGTATCGAAAAACGGATCTCCGTAGGCGACAACCCCGAGGGGATCGCGATCGCCGGGGGGAAAGCAGTGGTCGCCAATTCAGGGTTTGGCTTCGGGAGCACCGTCACGGTGATCGCGCTCGATCTCCTGCAGGCCGTCCGGACGTTGCGGGTGGGCGACAATCCCCAGGGCGTCGTTGCCCTGCCTGACGGGGAGGTCTGCGTCGTGTGCGGCGGATCCTACGGCGATTTCGCGAACCCTGCGGACGATACGCCGGCGCGCCTGTACTTTGTGGATCCCGTTCGAGAGCTGGTGACCGATTCGGTGTTGATCGGCGGTCATGCCTCGACCATGGCCCTCGGACCTGGTGGGATCGCCTATGTTCCCGCCACTGATGCCGTCAGGACCGTGGATGTCACGAGGAGAAGGACGATCGGAGATTTCGTCTCCGGGTCCTTCTACGGAGTGGCGGTGGAAGAGCTGACCGGGGACGTCTACCTGACGGACGTACAGAACTATGCGGGCCCGGGCAAGGTGGTGGTCTTCAGCCCCGCAGGGGAGGTCCGGACCACGATCCAGGTCGGGCTGATCCCGGGGTCCATGGCATTCAAACGGTGACCTGCGGAAGCTGACCTGCGGGCGGTAACCTGCGGAGGTGACCTGCGGACGGTGACCTGCGGACGGTGACCTGCCGACCGGGAATATTTGGAAAGTGACGTGTTTTCTTCGTACATTGGCCAATCACCAACAGATTCCTGCAGCGTGCCTACGGTCAGAGTCCGGTTTGCCCCCAGCCCCACAGGCTTCCTCCATGTCGGCGGACTCCGTACCGCACTGTACAACTACCTGTTCGCGCGGAAACACGACGGGGTCTTCATCCTGAGGATCGAGGACACGGATCGCGCGCGCTACGTGGACGGCGCCGTTGAGAACCTGATCCGCACGCTTCAGCTGGGCTGGACTCGATTTTGACGAGGGGCCCGGGAAAAGGGGCCTCGCGGGTCACCCTACATCCAATCCGAGCGGCTCCCGGTCTACCGGGAGCACGTGCAGCGCCTCGTGTCGTCGCGCAAGGCCTACTACGCCTTCGACACCCAGGAGGAGCTGGAGGCCATGCGGAAGGAGCAGGAGCGGCAGGGAAAGTCGCCGGTGTACGATCGCCGGGCATTACAGCTCTCCGACGACGAGGTCCGGCGCCGCCTTGACGCGGGAATGCCCTCGGTGGTCCGCCTGAAAGTGCCCGAGGGGGTCACGGTGGGATTCGACGACGTGGTCCGCGGGCGGGTGGAGTTTTCGAGCGAGATGATCGACGACCAGGTGCTGCTGAAATCGGACGGCTATCCGACCTATCACCTCGCCAACGTCGTGGACGACCACCTGATGGGGATCACCCACGTGATCCGCGGGGAAGAATGGCTCTCGAGCACCCCGAAACACGTCCTGCTGTACGAATACTTCGGCTGGGAGCGGCCCGTCTTCGCCCATCTGCCGTTGCTTCTGAACCCTGACCGTTCGAAGCTCAGCAAGCGACAGGGTGACGTGGCGGTGGAGGACTATCGGTCCAAAGGATACATGCCGGAAGCGCTGGTGAATTTCGTCGCGTTCCTCGGATGGAATCCCGGGGACGAGAGGGAGTACTTCATCCTGGAGGAGCTGTCAAGGGAGTTCTCGCTGGAACGCGTGGGGAAGTCGGGTGCGGTATTCAATATCGACGAAGCTGGATTCGATCAACGCGCAGATACATCCGGCGAGATGCGGGGTGAGCAGCTTGCGCGAACGGTCCGGCCCGTTCCTGGAGTCGGCCGGGATCGAGGGGGTCCCTGACGGGTATCTGCAGCAGGTGGTGATGCTGCTCAAGGAACGGGTCGATGCGCCTCGACGAATTCGTGACGGCGGGGCTCTACTTCTTCGCGGACCCCGAGACGTACGACGAGTGGCCGCCGTGAAGAAGAACTGGCGGCCGGAAACTCCACAGCTCCTTGATGCGCTTCTTCCGGGAGTTGAAGGGGATGGCGTCGTTCGAGCCGGCAGCGCTGGAAGAGGCGGTCCGGTGCCGCGGCGGCGCAGGGAGCGGTCGGAGCCGGGAAGCTGATCCACCCGCTCCGTCTGGCGATCACGCGGCGTGTCCGGGGGACCCGGCCTGTTCGAACTGATGGCTGTTCTGGGGAAGGAAACCTGCATCCGTCGCATCGAGAGAGCCCTGCGCCCGCCTGATGATCCAGGCGTAGGGCGATCAGGGCACTCACGGGAGCCGGTGAACAGCACATGATCGACTATAACATCATCCGCATCAAGAACGCCGTCTTCTACGCGTACCACGGAGTGATGGAGGACGAACAGAACCTCGGCGGGAAGTTCGAGTGCGACGTTGAGATGTACTGCGATTTCGCCGCGGCGGCGGAGAGCGATTCGCTTGACGGAAGACGGTGGACTACGAGAAGGTCTACGCGTTCATCCAGGAGACGATGCTGGAGAAGAAGTACTACCTGCTGGAGGCCCTGGCCACGTCGCATTGCGCGGGGGATCCTCAGGGAGTTCTCATCCGTGGAGAAGGTGACCATCAGCGATCCGGAAGCCGCATCCGCCGGTGAAGGGGGTGGTGGACCACGTCGAGGTGGAGGTCACGGAGCACCGATGAGAACCTACCGACGTGTTCATCGGGCTGGGATCGAATCTGGGCGACCGGGCCGGCACGCTGAACGCCGCCAAGTAGACTGCGCTCGGATCGACTGGAGGGAACGCGGATCCTGGCGGGATCTCCGGTGCTACGAGACGACCCGATCGGGGAAACCAGGATCAGGCAACGTTCCTGAACGCCGCGATGTGAGCTGGAGACCGCCTGGAACCGCCCGCGCCTCATGCGGGAGACTGCAGCGATCGAGGAGGCACCTGGGCCGCACGCACGGCGAGCGGTGGGGTCCGCGGGAGATCGATCTCGATATCCTCCTGTATGACGGACTGGTGCATGGCGGACCCTGCAGTGACTGTTCCGCATCCCGAACTGGCGCAGCGCCGCTTCGTGCTCGTCCCGCTTGCGGGAGATCGCGCCTGATCTGGTCCATCCGGTGAGCGGGATGACCGGTCGAGGAACTGGCGGCGGCGTGCAGCGGCCAGGGGCGGGTCATCAAGACCGCCACATCTCACTGTCTTCAAGGTGCGTAGAGCTCCGTGGCGCACTGCGGAACCCCTGTCAACGCTGATCGGAACAACCGATCTCCGGCACATCGCGATCGAGGGGGTCGATCGGGGCGGGGAAGACGACCCTCGCACCATGCTCGGCGAGACCCTGGGCGCGAGGCGTCGTGCTGGAGCAGTTCGAAGAGAATCCTTTCCTGAAGGATTTCTACAGGATCCGGAGCGGTACGCGTTCCAGACGCAGATCTTCTTCCTCCTGACGCGGTACAAGCAGCAGCGGGAGCTCTTCCAGGCCGACCTGTTCCACCGGTTCCTCGTCACCGACTACATCTTCGAGAAGGACAAGATCTTCGCGTATCTGAACCTGCAGGACGAGGAGCTGAAGCTGTACGAGACGCTGGTGAGCAGCATCGAGCACAGCGTCCCGACGCCGGACCTGGTGGTCTACCTGCAGTCGAGCGTCCGCCGCCTGATGGCCAACATCAAGCAGCGGGGGCGGTCGTACGAAACGGAGATGTCCGAGCAGTACATCAAGGATCTGAACGAGGCGTACAACTACTTCTTCTTCCGGTACAAGGCCACGCCGCTGCTGATCGTCAACGCGGCGGAGATCGACTTCGTGAACAACGCGCGACGCAGTATCGACAGACCTGGTCCGGGAGATCTTCCGGCCGGGACGGGGCGCGGTGGAGTACTACAACCCGATGGTCGCAGGAGGGAAGGGATGACATGGTGCGAATGCTGCTGTTCCTGGCCCTGGGGATCATCGTGTGGCGGATCGTCCGGATCGCTGTGCGGAGCATGCAGACTCCCGGTCAACGGCCCGGCCGCGGCCCGGTCGCCTCGCCCACGCCCCCCAGGCGGGAGTCCGATCTCGGGAACGATCCAGGACGCGGAATTCGAAGACATCACCGACAAGACCCCTCCCAGCCCGCCCTCCAAAGAATGACGTACGCGATGGACGCTCTGCACATGATCGAGCGCACGTTCAAACGAACGCTCTCCGGCGTCTTGCGGGTCATCGCCGGATCTTCCCCGCGTGAAAGTCGATCCCTCCAGCCAGGTTTCAGAAGATCCTTGTCGTGCGCCAGCACAATCAGCTGGGGGACATGCTCTGCGTGATCCCGCTTCTCCGTCAGCTCACGGCGAGCTATCCCGGCGCCTGGATCTCGCTGGTGGCCAGCCCGGTGAATGCCGGCGTCATGGTGAACAACACGGTATCTGGACGAGGTGATCCTGTACGACAAGACCCGGTACCTGATGCAGGGACGTCTACATCTTCTCGAATTCGGCCGGTTTGTGAAGGAATTGCGGGCTCGCCGCTTCGATCTTGCCGTCGTCCCGGGGACGGTCTCCACATCGTTCACGAGCGACCTGCTGGCCTACCTGAGCGGCGCGCCCGTCCGGGTCGGGGTCCGTTCGCTTGAGGGTCGGGAGAACGCTGCGGCGTTCCTGTTCAATGTGCCGAAGGACCTCGATTGGAGGGGTGACCCCCGGCGGCACCAGACCCTCCGGAACGCCGACATCATGGGGGGGATGGTCCCGGCACCCGCAGGACCTCAGCTGTGAGCTCACGCTCACGTCAGAGGAGCTGGAGAGGGGGAGGCAATGGATCTCCGCAAGGAGTTCAGGGACGGCAAAGAGGGTGGCGTTTCACCCGGGGGCCGGGAAACCTCCGAACAGGTGGCCCGTGGAGAAGTTCGCCTCCCTTGGCCAGGCGCTGAAGAATTCACACGGGGCAGAGCTCTTTGTCACCGAAGGGCCGATGGATCACGAGGTGACACAATTGCTTGTTTCAGCTTTCAATGACTCGGTCGAATGCATTGCTGGCAAAGGAATTAGAGATGTTGCTTCGATCTTGTCCTACATGGATCTCGTCGTGTCGAACGACACCGGGGTGATGCATGTCGCCGCCGCTGCGGGGGTGCCCGTCGTATCGATTTTCGGCCCCACCGACCCTTACCAGTGGGCACCAGTGGCCCCCGGAAATCGTTGGATAAAGAGTGTGGGGGAGGACATTTCCGAGGTCAGCGTGGAAGCGGTTCTGGCCGAGTGTGAGGACCTTCTTGGAGGGACCAGGGCATGAACGAAGGGGGCATCCTGTCGGAGATGAACGCCGTGCATGACATACCACCCGCCAATTGCGGGAGGAGATCCTGCGTCTCAAGCGGGAGATGAGCGCTGTCATCCTGGCCCATTACTATCAGGAATCGGAGATCCAGGATCTCGCCGATCATATCGGCGACAGCCTGGAGTTGTCGCGGAAGGCAGCGGCCACCGACGCGGAAGTGATCGTTTTCGCGGGGGTGCACTTCATGGCCGAGACCGCCAAGATCCTGAGTCCCGGGAAGCAGGTGCTTCTGCCCGACCTGGAGGCCGGATGTTCGCTCGCCGAAGGGTGCCCGGGGCCGGCGTTCCGGGCCTGGAGGGAGAGACATCCGGGGCATGTGTCGATCACCTACATCAATTGCACGGCGGAGGTGAAGGCCGCAAGCGACATCATCTGCACCTCGAGCAATGCAGAGAAGATCATCCGCCAGATCCCGAGGGACCGATCCTGTTCGCTCCCGACCGGAACCTCGGCCGGTACCTGCAGAAGAAGACCGGGCGGCCGATGGTGATCTGGGACGGATCCTGCATCGTCCATGAGACCTTCAGCCTGCGGAAGCTCTCAGCGCTTGCAGATTGAGCACCCCGGAGCGGAGTTGATCGCGCATCCGGAATGCGAGGATCCGGTCCTGGACCGCGCGTCGTTCATCGGTTCGACCAGCGCGCTGCTGCGCCACGTGCAGGGGGTGACCGGCGAGGACGTTCATCGTCGCGACCGAATCGGGGATTCTCCACCAGATGGAGAAGACGGCTCCCGGGAAGCGCTACATCCCCGCTCCGCCGGAGGCGAACTGCGCCTGCAACGAATGTCCGTACATGAAGCTGAACACGCTTGAGAAGCTCTACCTCTGCATGAAGAACCGGACGCCGGAGATCCTGCTCGATCAGGATCTGATGGCGCGCGCACGCGCGCCGATCGAGCGGATGCTGGCCATGAGCTGACGCAGGCACGCGGGCTGCCATGCGAGTCGCGCGTTTGAACCTCTCCGTTTTCTTCGCTATATTGGACGAACTCTTCCTGAGGCATCAGATGAAGCGCACGTACATTGAAGATCTGCCACGAGTGTGATGGGCAGACGGTCACCCTCCACGGCTGGCTGTATCAACAAACGGTCCAGCGGAAAGATCCGTTTCCTCGTCATGCGGGACGGCACCGGCCTCGTGCAGGGAGTCGTCCAGAAGGCGGCGGTGTCGCGACGAGGTCTTCAACACGCTTCGACCAGCTGACGCAGGAGTCGCTCGTTCAGCATGACCGGGCAGGTCCGGAAGGAGCCGCGGGCGCCGGGCGGGTACGAGATGGACGTCACGCGATCTGCCGTCATCCACGTCGCCCAGGAATACCCGATCACGCCGAAGGAGCACGGCGTCGAGTTCCTGATGGACCGCCGCCACCTGTGGCTCCGGTCCAGCCGGCAGCACGCCATCCTCCGGGTCCGGCATCAGGTGATCAGCGCCATCCGCGAATTCTTCGACGGACCGGGGTTTCGTCCTGATGGACGCTCCCATCTTCACTCCCGCCGCGTGCGAGGGGACCTCGACCCTGTTCGAGACCGAATATTTCGACCTCGGCAAGGCATACCTCACGCAGTCCGGCCAGCTCTACGGCGAAGCGGGGGCGATGGCGTTCGGCAAGGTGTACGTGTTCGGTCCGACATTCCGCGCGGAGAAGTCCAAGACCCGGCGGCACCTGACGGAATTCTGGATGGTGGAGCCCGAGGTCGCCTTCAACGACCTGGACGACAACATGGACCTGGCGGAAGCAGTTCCTGGAGCACATCGTCCAGTCCGTGCTGAAGCACCGGATGCCGGAGCTGCAGGTGCTCGAGCGCAACACGACGTTCCTCGAGAACGTCCGCGCCCCGCTTCCGCGGATCACGCTACGACGAGGCGGTGGACATCCTGAAGAGCAAGGGGATCGACGTTCCAGTGGGGGAACGACCTCGGCGGCACGGACGAGACCGTCGATCTCCGAGCAGTTCGACCGGCCGGTGATGGTCCACCGGTACCCCAGCGTGGTCAAGGCGTTCTACATGAAGCGGGACCCGCAGAACCCCGACCTGGCGCTCGCCGTGGACGTGCTCGCGCCGGAAGGGTACGGCGAGATCATCGGCGGGAGCCAGCGCGAGGACGACCTGGATGCCCTGCTCAAGCGCCTGCGAGGAGCATCAGCCTCCCGAAGGAAGCCTTCGAATGGTACCTCGACCTCCGGCGGTACGGCAGCGTGCCGCATGCGGGGTTCGGCCTGGGGGTCGAGCGGACCGTCTCCTGGATCTGCGGGCTGGACCACATCCGCGAGACCATCCCGTTCCCGCGGATGATCTACCGGCTGACGCCGTAGACCGGCGCCGGCGGATCGTTCGCCGACATGCATACGTTCAGGCAGACATGATCAGCGCACAACATCTCCGGAAGGACTTCTCATCGGTACGGGCCGTGGACGACGTGTCGTTCGCGGTCGGCCGGGGGGAGATCCTCGGCCTGCTCGGCCCGAACGGCGCGGGGAAGACGACCACGATCCGCATGGTCCTGGACATCCTGCAGGCGGATGGCGGGACGATCACCTACGACGGGGCGCCGATTCCCCGGCGGTCGCGGAACCGGCTGGGCTATCTCCCCGAAGAGCGCGGACTCTACCGGAAGAGCAAGGTGTTCGACACGATCCTCTACTTCGCCGAACTGCGCGGGATGGCCCAGGGAGCGGCGAAGAGCGCTGCCCACGCGTGGCTCGAACGATTCGGCCTCTGCGGAACACGCAGGCCGCAAGGTGGAGGAGCTCTCGAAAGGGAACCAGCAGAAGATCCAGTTCATCATCGCCGTCGATCCACGAACCCGACCTGGTGATCCTGGACGAGCCCTTCTCGGGCCTCGATCCGCTGAACCAGATGCTCTTCAAGGACGTCATCCGGGAGCTGAAGCAGCAAGCAGAAGCGCGGTGATCTTTTCCACCCACCAGATGGACCAGGCGGAGAGGCTCAGCGACTCGATCTGCCTGATCAACAAGGGGAGGGTGGTGCTTGGAGGTCCGGTGCGCGAAGTGAAGCGGCGCTACGGATCGAACGCGCTGCAGCGTCGAGTTCGACGGCGACGGTGCGTTCATGTCGGGGCTCCCCGGGGTGCGGCGCGCCAGCCTGTACGAGAACAGCGCGGAGCTGGAACTGGCGGCCGATGCACGCGGTCCGGGATCTCCTCGCGCGCATCAATGGCGCGGTGGACGTCCGCAAGGTCGAGATCCTCGAGCCCTCGCTGCATTCGATCTTCCTGAGGTGGTCGGCGGCGAGGCCCCGCCGGAGGGAGGCCGCCCGCATGAGCAAGGTGCTTCGCGGTCGCGCGCTGGGAGTACCTCGAGAAGGTGAAGAGCAAGACGTTCCTGATCGGCTTGCTCCTCACTCCGCATCATCATGATCGCGATGGGGATCCTGCCCGCGTATTTCGCCGCGCAAGGAGAGACGAGGTCACCCGGGTGATCGGCCTGATCGACGAGAGCGGATCGGTCGCCCGGAAGTTCTCCGAACGCCTGATGGACCGGTACCGGCTGACGAACGGAAACCCCGCGTACATCGTGCAGGTCCTGGCGATCGGGCCCGGGGCTGGACCTGCAGGAGGGAGAGCGACGAGGCGTCGCGACTGGTCGCTTCAGAGAGCATCATCGGGTTCCTCGTGGTCGGGGGCAGGCGTCGACCGGGATTCGGTGGTCGAGTACCGCTCCACCAGCGTGGGCGACTTCCGCATCACCGGCGCGGATCGAAGAGACCCTGCGGGACATCGTGGCGGAACGGCGCGTCGTGGCGCTGGGGCTGGATCCGAAGGTGCTGAAGGAGCTGAAGTGTCCGCTCTCGGTGGACGACGGTCAAGATCTCCAAGACGGGGGAGGCGGAACACGGAGGCTTCGAGACGGTGTTCTTCTCCGCCTACGTGTTCATGATGATGCTGTTCCTGCTGATCGTCACCTCCGGCCAGATGCTGGTGCGGAGCGTCATCGAGGAGAAGTCCAACCGCATCGTCGAGATCCTGGTGTCCTCCTGTTCGCCGACGGAGCTGATGGCGGGGAAGGTTCTCGGGCTGAGCGCGCTGGGCTTCACGCAGATGGCGTTCTGGGCGCTCATCGGCGTGACCGCAGCAGCGCTGCAGTTCGGCATGACGATCATCGACCCGGCGACACGCTGCGCTCCTGGTGGTCTACTTCATCCTGGGCTATCTGTTCTATGCCGCGGTGTTCATCGGGGCCGGGTCGCCCCTGAACACCGAGCAGGAGGCGCAGCAGGTGACCTCCTACCTGGTGATCGCTGTTGATGCTCCCGATCGTCCTCGCGATCCCGGCGATGAAGAATCCCGATGCGCTCTGGATCAGGGTGCTGACGTACATCCCGCTCCTGACCCCGACGATGATGGCGCTCCGGATCCCCATCCAGATGCCGTCGCTCCTGGGAGATCCTGACGACGCATGGCGCTCATGATGGTGTCGATCTATTTTGCGATGGTGGCCGCGGGCAGGATTTTCCGGATCGGGATCCTGCTCACGGGCAAGAGCCCCAAACTGGCGGAGATCCTCCGCTGGGTGCGCACCGGATGAACCGCTGACAGTGTGACGATCATGCGAAACCTCCTCAGCGTTGCGTTGCTCCTGGCGTGGGTCCTACGCTCACCTGCTCAGGTCGACGATGCCGGACCGTGCGGGCGGGCAGGGCGGTCGAGGGAACAGCGTGTTCGGCCTCGGGCTCGTCGCCGGTTCCGCCAGCGGGATCGGGCTGAGCTTCCGCCACCATCTCCCCGGCAAAGTTGAGCTACGAGATCACGGGCGGGGTCATCAAGGTGGACGACAATGTCAACTACTCCGTCGGCGGGGAGCTGCAGATGCGACCTTGACCGCGGGACCGGGGGAATCGGTTCTTTGCCGGCATTGCCGGGGGCTACTACTATTCGGCCCCGAAGGGAGGGGGAACGACGATGGCCGGTCCTGGACGCCTGGGCATCGGCATAGGCGGGGAGATCCCCGTCGGGGGCGGGTTCCACGCGATCGGGGAAATTGCTGTTCACCTAGTTCTCCGACGGCACGATCCTGCCGCTGCCCGCAGGTCGGGATCGCCTACTACTTTCGATTGATTCTCTGCTGGAGATTTGTCGTAGCTTTTTTGGCTTAATCCTCACGCACTCATCCGATGGCAGTAACCTCGAATCCTGTGTTCTTCTTTCTTGCGGCGTGGCGATAGCCACGGCGGTGCTGATGATCCTGCACCGGAATCCGGTGATGAGCGCGATCGGCCTGATCGCCAACTTCTTCTGCCTGGCGGCCCTGTACCTGCTGCTGCGCGCCCAGTTGCTCGCCGTCCTGCAGATCATCGTGTACACCGGCGCGATCATGGTCCTGGTCGTGTTCGTGATCATGCTGCTGAATCTCGGGAGACGAGCGACGCTCTCGACGGAACGCTTCAGCCTGCGCATGATCGCCTCGGCGCGGTGCTGGGCTTCGGCCTGCTGCTGGAGCTGCTGTACGATCTTTTGGCGAGCCGTCGCCGGAACGAGGCGCGTCCACGGTCGGCGCTCGGCATCCCGATGTGGAGGCTCTGGGGAGCTGGAATGGGATCGGACGGCCCTGTTCGGGCGGTTCCTGCTGCCGTTCGAAGTGACCTCGCTCTTGCTGCTGGCGGCGATCGTCGGGGCGGTGATCCTGGCAAAAAAGCGGGTGACCTGGAGAAGCCCATGACCGTTCCCCTCTGCGTACTACCTCAGCCTCAGCGCCGTCCTGTTCGTGATCGGCGTCGTCGGCGTCCTGACGCGCCGCAACGCGATCGTGATCTTCATGTGCATCGAGCTGATGCTGAACGCCGTCAACCTCACCCTCATCGCCTTCTCCTCCTCGCTCGGCGACGTCACCGGCCAGGCCCTGGTGTTCTTCGTGATGGCGGTGGCGGCCGCCGAAGCGGCGGTGGGCCTGGCGATCGTGATCGCGCTGTTCCGGAACAAGCAGACCGTCAACATCGACGACATCAACATCCTGAAGTGGTGACTCGCGCATGGCCCTATCAACTCGTCGGCTCGCCGTCTTCCTCCCGCTCGCCGGGGTTCCTGATCAACGGGCTGTTCGGCGCATGGCTGAAACGAGAATGGCTCGTCGGCGGATCGGCAGCGCTGCCGGTCGGGCTCGGTTTCGTGATCGGCCTGCGCGCATCTTCGTGGAACTGCTCGGCCTGCCGCCGGACGACCGCGTCGGTTCGTCGGTGACATTGTTCCCCTGGATCGCGGCCGGGACGTCTGCACGGTCGGTTCGCCTACCAGGTCGACCCGCTGTCCGTGCTGATGATGCTCGTCGTCACCGGCGTCGGGCTTCCTGATCCACGTCTACTCCATCGGCTACATGCACGGCGACCCGGGATTCTGGCGGTTCTTCGCCTACCTGAACCTCTTCATCTTCGCGATGCTGAACCTGGTCATGGCGGACAACTTCCTGCTGATGTTCCTCGGATGGGAGGGAGTGGGGCTCTGTTCCTATCTGCTGATCGGGTTCTGGTACGACCGGAAGTTCGAGAAGGGGACGACGGGGGATGCGGCGAAGAAGGCGTTCATCGTGAACCGGATCGGAGACTTCGGCTTCCTCATCGGATGTTCCTGATCTTCACGACGTTCGGTACCCTCAGCTTCCACGAGCGTCTTCGCCCAGGCGGCGGCCTTCGCCGTGGGCGACCCCGGTGCATGCTCTGCGATCACGCTGGCGCTGTTCCTCGGCGCGACCGGGAAATCCGCCCAGATCCCCCTGTTCGTCTGGCTTCCCGACGCCATGGCGGGCCCCACGCCCGTCAGCGCCCTGATCCACGCCGCGACGATGGTCACGGCCGGCGTGTACATGGTTGCGCGCTGCTCGATCCTGTATCGCGCTCGCGCCCGCCGCCATGGACCGTCGTGGCCGTCATCGGCGCGGCGACGGCGCTCTTTGCCGCCACGATCGGCCTCGTCCAGAACGACATCAAGAAGGTCCTGGCCTATTCGACGGTCAGCCAGCTCGGCTACATGTTCCTGGCGCTGGGCGTGGGCGCCTTCGCCGCCGGCATCTTCCACGTGATGACGCACGCCTTCTTCAAGGCGCTGCTCTTCCTCGGCTCCGGCTCGGTGATCCACGCCATGCACGAGGAGCAGGACATCCGGAAGATGGGGGGACTGAAGCGAGCATCTGCCCGTCACGTACAGGACGTTCCTCATCGGGGCGATCGCCATCGCCGGGATCCCGCCGTTCGCAGGGTTCTTCAGCAAGGACGAGATCCTCTGGAAGGCGTTCGCCGGCGGGCACTGGGCTGCTCTGGCTGCTGGGGCTCGCCGGCGCAGGGCTGACGGCGTTCTACATGTTCCGGCTGGTGTCGCTGACGTTCGACGGGGAGAAGCGGTGGGCGTCCGGCGAAGCACCCGCACGAGGCCCCGTGGACGATGGCGGCGCCGCTGGTCGTCCTTGCGGCGTTGCTGTCGGTCGTCGGCGGGTTCGCTGGGCGATCCCGCCCAGCCTCGGCGGCGGCAACGCGATCGAGCACTGGCTGGAGCCGGTGTTCGCCCCGGCCCTGGAGAAACTTGCCGCTGGCGCCGCACGAGATCGATCCTGCCGGAGTACATCGCTGATGGTGCTGTCCGTCGGCGGTCGCCGCTGGCGGCATCTTGCTCGCGCGCCGCTGGTACGCCGGAGTCCGGCAGACGCCGGAGGCCCTCGCGACCACGTTTCTGCCCGGGCCTACGGGCTCCTCCTGAACAAGTACTATGTGGACGAATGTACGAAGCGGCGTGGTGCGCCCGCTGCACCGGCTATCCGAGCGCCTCCTGTGGAAGGTCTGGACGTGGGGGTCATCGACTGGACGGTGAACGCGCTCGCGCGCGCTCACCGGAGCGCTGAGTCGACGGTGCGGATGGTGCAGACCGGTATCGCCCAGAACGTACGTGCTGGTGTTCCTGCTCGGCGTGGTGGCGATCCTGGCGATGGCTTGCTCGCGAAATGAACACGAGATCTCCTCTCATGATTAACCCATATCGCTGCTCACATTGATCCTCGCTGGTCCCGCTCGCCGGGCGCGCTGCTGGTGCCGCTGCTGCCGCGAGGACGCGACCACCGCGATCAAGACCGTCGGCCTCGCCTTCTCGCTCGCTGTCCTTCGTCGCTGTCGGTCGTGCTCTTCGTGGCGTTCGACGGGCAGAACGCGGGCATGCAGTTCGTCGAGCAGGTACCTCTGGATCCCGTCCCTGGATGTCTCGTACCACGTCGGCGTGGACGGGATCTCGCTGCTGCTGGTCGTCCTCACGACGTTCCTCACGCCGATCGCGCTGCTTGCATCCTGGGAGTCGGTCGCCACGAAGCTCAAGGGGTACGTGGCGCTGATGCTGCTGCTGGAAGCCGGAACGCTCGGCGTCTTCCTCTCGCTCGACATGTTCCTCTTCTACGTGTTCTGGGAGTTCATGCTGATCCCGATGTACTTCATCATCGGGATCTGGGGAGGCGAGGAGCGGATCTACGCCGCGGTGAAGTTCTTCCTCTACACGATGGCGGGAAGCCTGCTGATGCTCGTGGCCATCATCTGGCTCGGGCACTATGCGTCGACCCTGCCCGGCGGGACAGTTCACGACGGACCTGCTGGTGCTGTACGGCATCGGTCCGGCGATCCCCGCGGCGATCCAGACCTGGATGTTCCTGGCCTTCACGCTCAGCTTTGCGATCAAGGTGCCGCTGTTCCCGCTCCACACCTGGCTGCCGGACGCCCACGTGCAGGCGCCCACGGCGGGCAGCGTCATCCTGGCCGGCGTGCTCCTGAAAATGGGAACGTACGGACTCATCCGGTTCTGCATCCCGCTCTTTCCGTCGGCGACGTGACCTTCCTCCCGTATCTCGCGGTGCTCGCCGTCGATCGGCATCATCTACGGCGCGCTCGTGTCGACGGTGCAGCCCGACCTGAAGAAGCTGGTCGCGTACTCCTCGGTGAGCCACCTCGGGTTCGTCGTCCTCGGCATCCTGGCGCTGAACGAGAGGGTATGCAGGGGGCGTCATCCAGATGATCAACCACGGCCTCTCCACCGGCGCGCTCTTCCTCCTCGTGGGGATGATCTACGACCGGCGGCACACCCGGATGATCAAGGACTTCGGCGGGCTGGCGCGTTCGATGCCGGTGTTCGCCGCCTTCTTCATGATCGTGATGCTCTCCTCGGTGGGACTTCCCGGCCTGAACGGCTTCGTGGGCGAATTCCTGATCCTGCTCGGGGCGTTCCGCTCCACGGCGTTGCTCGGCTCGCCCTGGTATGCCGTCGTCGGGAGCCAGCGGGGTGATCCTCGCAGCCGTCTATCTCCTCTGGAGCTACCAGCGGGTCTTCTTCGGCACGCTCGACACCCGAGCCAACGGGTCGCTTGCGGGACCTCTCTCCGCGAGAGTGGGCGGTGCTCGTGCCGGTGGTGGTCTTCATCGTCTGGATCGGATTCTACCCCTCCACGTTCATGGACAAGACCGCGGCGTCCGCAAAGAACGTCGTACAGCAATTCGAGCAGGCCCGGCGCGGGATGGTACAACGAGACGTCCGGGGCCCCGGAACAGGTCGCGATGACGATGGAGGGTGTCGGGTCCCGTCACGCCGTGGATGATCCTGCCGTTCGTCACGCTGCTCCTCGCGATCGCCGTGGTGCCGTTCATCAACCGCCATTGGTGGGAGCGGTACTATCCGGCGGTCTCGCTGGGGCTTGGCCTCACCACCGCGGTCTACTATCTGCTGTTCCTGCGGCACCCTGAACGCCTGCTGCACACCGCCTCGGAATACCTCAGCTTCATCGTCCTGATCGGTTCGCTGTTCGTGGTTTCCGGAGGGATCCACATCCGGCTCCGCGGACGTTCGACCCCCGCAGGGAACCTCTCACTGCTGGGGATCGGCGCGGTGGTGTCGAACCTGATCGGGACGACCGGGGCCTCGATGATCCTGATCCGGCCGTACCTTCGGGTGAACCGCTACCGGATCACGCCCGTTCCACGTCGTCTTCTTCATCTTCATCGTCAGCAACATGGGCGGGGCGCTGACGCCGATCGGCGATCCGCCGCTGTTCCTGGGCTACCTGAGGGGAGTCCCGTTCTTCTGGGTCGCTCGAGGCAGGTCTGGACGAAGTGGCTGTTTGCGATGGCCTGATCGTCCTGGCGGATCTTTTAGTCATCGATCTGCGGGGTTTCCGGGCGCTTCCGACGCGAAGGTGCAGCATGCGGCGGAGGAGACCGGGGAGGAGGGGGAGGTCGCGGGCTGCACAACGTGGTGTTCCTCGTCATGATCCTCGTTTCGGTGTTCATCACCGACCCGCCGTTCGTCCGCGAAGCGGTGATGATCGCCGCCGCCGGTCTGTCGTACCGGTTCACCTCCCGTGAGATCCACCGAGAAGAACGAGTTCAATTTCATCCCGATCAAGGAGGTGGCGATCCTGTTCGCGGGGATCTTCTGCGACCATGATCCCGGCGCTGGACTGGCTCGAGATGAATGCGGCCAGATTGCCGTCGGACACCCCGGGGAGTTCTACTTCGGGCGGGACTCCCTCTCGTCGGTGCTGGACAACGCCCCGACCTACCTGAGTTTCCTCAGCGCTCAGATCGGGCTGCTGGTCTCTCCCGACCTCGTGCGAGAGGTGCAGGGGCTGATCCAGTCGCAGGCGGGGGCGCTGGGTTCGCCGGTGCGGATGCGGCCGGAGGTGAAGGCGACCTATCTGACGCTGGTCCGGTACCATACGCGGACCGTTGCTGGCAGGCACCGTGACCGACCGCGAGATCGCTGATCGCGCATATCATCGGCAACCACGGGCTGTACCTGCAGGCGATCTCCATCGCCTCGGTGTTCTTCGGCGCCTGCACCTACATCGGCAACGGGCCGAACTTCATGGTCAAGTCGATCGCCGATCAGGCGGGGGTGGAGACGCCGACGTTCTTCGGGTACCTCTCCGATACACGTTGCCCGTTCTGCTGCCGATCTTCGTCCTGGTCTGGTGGCTGTTTTTCAGTACCTGAGCGGGCTTTGGATATGTACGGGAATTTCCATACGTTGGACATGAAAACCCCGGTTCACTTCGTACACCGCCGGTGTGCCCTATGACCATTCAGCTCTCCATGCAGGATCTCACCGCGACCGCGCCGCTCCTCTTCGTCGCGGTGGCGGCCTTGCTCGCGCTTCTGCTCGACGCCCTCGTCCGCCGGTCGGCGGTTCTCGTCTACTGGGTGACCATCGCAGGATTCGCCGGCGCCTTCGCATTCGCCCTTGCCGGCCTCCAGCCTGTCGGGACGGCCTATAGCGGGATGATCTCCACCGGAGGTTTCGCCAATTTCTTCGCCGCGCTCTTTTCCGCCGCCGGCCTGCTGGCCATGCTGCTCTCCCACGGATACCTCTCGAAGGAGGGGCTTCCGCCGGGCGAGTATTCCGCGCTCCTCCTGCTGTCGGCCATGGGAATGATGCTCATGGCGGCCGCCATGGATCTGGTGATCTTCTTCCTGGGACTGGAGCTGATGTCGGTCTGCTTCTACGTGCTTGCGGGCCTTGCCCGGCGCAGGGCCACGAGCAACGAAGCCGCGCTGAAGTACTTCCTGCTGGGGGCCTTTGCGACGGGATTCCTGCTCTACGGGATCGCGCTGCTGTATGGCGCCACCGGTACGACACACATCGACAGCATCGTCTCCGGCGCCGGTACGCACGTGCAGAGCCCGATGTTCCTCATCGGGCTTGCCCTGTTGCTCGTGGGGCTCGCGTTCAAGGTGGCGGCGGTCCCGTTCCACATGTGGGCGCCGGACGTGTACGAGGGGGCGCCGACGCCGATCAGCGGGTTCATGTCGACCGGCGGCAAGGCGGCCGCGTTCTCCGTCTTCCTTCTGGTCTTTGCGCCCCGGTTGATCAACGTGGTGGGCGAACTGCGCACCGTTCTCGCCGTGCTTGCCGCCCTGTCGATGGTGGTCGGCAACGTGGTGGCGGTCGCCCAGTCGAACCTGAAACGCATGCTGGCGTATTCGAGCGTCGCCCATGCAGGCTACATCCTGACCGGTATCCTGGCCGGGAATGCGACGGGGGCCAACGGGGTGGCGTTCTATCTGGCGGCCTACACGGTGATGAATCTCGGGGCCTTCGGCGTGATCGCCATGCTCGAATCCCCCGAGGGGAAGAATCTGACGTTCGAGGAGTACTCGGGTCTCGGGGCGCGACAGCCGGCCGTGGCGCTCCTCATGACGGTGTTCATGTTCTCCCTGGCGGGGGTCCCGCCGTTCGCGGGATTCTTCGGGAAGTACTACGTTTTTGCCGGAGCGGTCGAGGGAGGCTTCACGTGGCTGGCGATCCTGGGGGTGCTCATGAGCGTCGTCTCCGCGTACTACTACCTCCGGCTCGTCGTGATGATGTACTTCAAGGAACAGGCCGGCGGACAGCCCGTTGCGGTGCCGCCGCTGGCGTACGCGGGGCTTCTCGTTTCCGCCGCGGCGCTCCTGGTGCTGGGCCTGTATCCGTCCGCGCTCCTGAACCTGACAACGATCTTCTTCTGATCCGTCTCGATCCGCACAAACCTGAGGAGCCGCCTGCCGGGAACCCCCGGCATCCCGGCGGCTGAGCACCCATGCAACCACTGGTATCCGCTGAACTGATGCGTCATCTCGACCGGACCGCCATCGAGCGCTTCGGCATCCCCGGCGTCGTGTTGATGGAGAACGCCGGACGATCGGTCGCTGCGGAGATGATGCTGAGGATCCCGGGACTCGGGAGCAAGACGATCACCATCGTCTGCGGGAAGGGGAACAACGGAGGGGACGGGTTCGTGGTGGCGCGGCATCTCGCCAACGCGGGGTGCAAGGTGCGTGTGCTTATCCTGGCGAAGCCGAAGAAGATGAGCCCGGATGCGGCCATCCACGCGAAGACCGCGGCGACCATGGGGCGGCCGGGCGGGATCACGATGCGTCACGTGGCAGGGGCACGGGGAATGGCGGCAGAGCCCCGACCGGACGTGGTGGTGGACGCGATCTTCGGGACGGGCTTTTCGGGAGCTCCTTCGGGGATCGAGGGAGCGGCGATCCGATGGATCAATACGACCGGCGCGTACGTGGTGGCAGTGGATGTCCCCTCGGGTGTCCACGGGTCGACCGGGAATGCCGCCGGTGAGGCAGTGCGCGCGGACCTGACCGTGGCGCTGGCGCTGGCGAAGACCGGGAACGTGGTCGGCGCCGGTTACGAGTGCGGAGGGACGCTGGTCATCGGGGACATCGGGATGCCTGCGGTCCTTGTGGGAAGAACGAAATTCCCGGCGTGGCGCGTTCAGCAGCAGGACGTGGCCGCGGTCCTTCCGGACAGACCGCTGCGGGCGCACAAGTACTCGGCAGGGAAGGTCTTCGTCATTGCCGGCTCGAGAACATTTACGGGTGCCGCGGCGCTCTGTGCCGAGGCGGCGTTGCGGAGCGGGGCCGGGGCGGTCGTGCTCGGGATCCCCGCATCGATCCACCACGTGCTGGCAAAGAAGCTGACGGAGGTGATCCTCCTGCCACTGCCGGAGACCCCCGATGGAACGATCTCGGGCCGAGCGCTCGAGGAGCTGCTGAAACGTTGCTCCTGGGCCGATGCGGTCGCTGTCGGTCCGGGGATGGGGAGGAACGCCGAAACGGACGCACTCGTGCGGGATCTTGTTTCGGAGGTGGACCGGCCCATGGTGATCGACGCCGACGCACTGACGGCGATGGCCGGCGCCGGGGGGACTCTCCGGCGGAAAGGCTCCCTCCGGCTGGTCACGCCGCACGCGGGGGAGTTGTCCCGCCTGACGGGTGCACCGACGGCGACGATCGATGCGGACCCGTTCGGCTCCGCTGTGAGTGCCGCCCGGAAACTGGGGTGCGCGGTTGCATTGAAGGGGGCGCCTACCGTGGTGACAGCCCCAGGCCGGGAGCCGATGGTGAACGGCACCGGCAACCCTGGCATGGCCACGATCGGTTCGGGAGACGTGCTGACCGGGCTTGTCGCGGGACTCTGTGCCCAGGGGATCGAGCTCTTTCCCGCCGCGTGGGCCGGAGTCTTCATCCACGGAAGGGCGGGCGACCTCGCCGCGGCCCGCCTCGGGCAGAGGAGCATGCTCGCCGGCGACATCCTCGATCAAGTACCAGGAGCCCTGCGTTCATGCGAACAGTGACCTCCCGCCCCTTTCTCCGCTATCAGGCCCCTGTTCTCCTCTGGATGGCGCTGATCTTCATCGCTTCGTCGATCCCGTCTGGAAGCTTTCCGGACGTCAGCCTCTTCAGATACGACAAGCTGATCCACCTGGTGATCTACGGCGTGCTCGGGTTCCTGATGCACCGCGCCCTTTCCAGGCAGTCCCGTTTTCCCCTGCTCGCCCGGTGGGCAGCACTCTGGTCCGTGCTCTTCTGCGTGCTCTACGGCGTGCTCCGACGAGTTCCATCAGAGCTTCGTGCCGGGAAGGGATATGAGCGGCTATGACCTGATCGCCAACACCGCGGGCGCGCTGCTCAGTGCGGTGATCGTGCGTTTTCGCACGGGGCGGTGGGGGGTCGTCGAATTGATGTTGCAGCCCGTTTTTGGTACATTGAAGTGATGCAGAACCATTTTACCCTTGCCGCCGAAGACGGGCGCGCGCGTGCCGGCGTGCTCCACACGGACCACGGGGATATCCGGACGCCGATCTTCATGCCCGTCGGGACCCAGGGCAGCGTCAAGGCCGTGGAGCAGAGGGAACTGCGGGAGATCGGCGCACAGATCATCCTCGGGAACACCTACCACCTGTATCTCCGGCCGGGCACCGGCCTGATCGAACAGGCTCGGCGGGCTGCATCGACTTCATCTCGTGGGACCGCCCGATCCTGACCGACAGCGGCGGGTTCCAGGTGTTCAGCCTTGCGAACCTGCGGGGACTGGGCGAGGAGGGGGTGGAATTCAAGTCGCACCTCGACGGCTCCCTTCACCGGTTCACGCCTGAAAGCGTGGTGGATGTCCAGAGGTCGCTCGGTTCGGACATCATGATGGTGCTGGACGAATGCGCGCCGCATCCGTGCGATGAGGAGTATGCCGCGTCATCGAACGCCTTGACCCTCCGGTGGGCCTCCCGGTGCACGGGAGCGATTCGCAGCGACGGGCCCGCTGTACGGACACGGGCAGCTGCTGTTCGGCATCGTGCAGGGGAGCGTGTACCGGACATCCGCCGGGAATCGGCCGCGGCGCTGGTCGGCATGGACTTCGACGGCTACGCCATCGGCGGACTCTCGGTCGGCGAGCCGGCGGAGGAGATGTATCGGATGACCGAGGCCTGCACGGCGGTCTTCCCGCGGAGCAGCCGCGGTACCTGATGGGCGTCGGAACGCCGGAGAACATCCTGGAGTCGATCGCGCGGGGGGTGGACATGTTTGACTGCGTGCTGCCGACCAGGAACGGCCGCAATGCGAACCTGTTCACCCGGAACGGGCGGATCAACATCCGGAATGCGCGGTACGCCGGACGACCCCGCGCCGGTGGACCGGAGCGGTGCGTGCTACACCTGCCGGACGTTCTCGCGCTCGATATCTCCGGCACCTGTTCCGGTGCGGCGAGATCCTCGGGATTCAGCTTGCCTCGATCCACAACCTTTCGTTCTACCTGCTGGCTGGTGACGGAGGCTCGCCAGGCGATCGTCGAACGGCGGTTCGCCGCCTGGAAGGAACGATGCTGTCCGGGTTGGGCGAGGGTGCCCGGAGGATCCGGACGGCATCGGTGCAGAACACGAGGACAACACGATCGATCATCAATCCAACAGCAGGAGGGTGCAGTGAGATTTCTTCATGATCATTGCCATGGCTCCCCAGCCGGTCAGGGGGGCAGCTCCGAAGGGAGCCTCATCAGCACGCTGATCATGTTCGCGCATGATCATCGCGCATCTTCTACTTCATGATCCTCCGCCCGCAGCAGAAGCGGCAGAAGGAGCGGCAGAAGATGCTGGACGCGGTGAAGAAGGGCGACAAAGTGGTGACGGCGGGCGGGATGCACGGCGACGTTGCCGGCATGGACGAGAAGACCGATCCTGGTCCAGATCGCCGACAACGTGAAGATGAAGTTCGACCGTCCGGCGTCACGCAGCCGTCTTGCGGGAAGGCGAACACGAGCGAAGGAAAAGAAGTAGCCTCGACCGGAGGGAGCGTGGAACTGTGACGCGGGAAACGGGTTCGACACGATCGAGGAGGCCGATCGAGGACTCCGCAGGGGCGGATGCTGATCGTCGTGGACGACGAGGACCGGGAGAACGAGGGGGACTTCGTGTGCGCGGCGGAGTTCGCGGACGCCGGCGATCATCAATTTCCTCGCGACGCACGGGCGGGGGCATCATCTGCGCGCCGCTGCTCGGACCCCGCGCGCGTGCCCTCGCAGCTGGAGCTGATGGTCGGACACGAACACGTCGCTCCACGAAACGCCCTTCACGGTGTCGGTGGACTACATCCACGGCACGACCACGGGGGTCTCCGCCGCAGACCGGGCGGCGACGGTCCGGGCGCTCGCGGATCCGCGCGACGGTGCCGGCGGACCTCGCGCGACCCGGCCACATCTTTCCGCTGCGCGCGCTTGACGGGGGAGTCCTCCGCCGCGCCGGGCATACCGAGGCGGTGGTGGACCTCTGCCGGCTGGCGGGCCTCATGCCCGCGGGCGTGCTGTGCGAGATCATGACCGAGGACGGCTCCATGGCGCGCGGGACCGCAGCTCCTCGCGATCGCGCGCCGGTTCAGACTGCGGATCATCACCGTCCGGGACCTCATCGCGTACCGGATGACGAGGGAGAAGCTGGTCCAGCGCGTGGTGAGCGACCCGCCTCCCCACGCAGCACGGGGACTTCACGCTCCACCTGTACCGCAGCGAGATCGACAGGAAGGAGCACATCGCGCTGGTCAAGGGAGACCCGGTGCCGGGAGTCCCACCCTTGTGCGGGTCCATTCCGAGTGCCTGACGGGGGATCTGTTCGGGTCGCTCCGCTGCGACTGCAACGAGCAGCTCATCGCCGCGCTGCACATGGTGGCGAGGTCCGGTCGGGGGTCGTCGTGTACATGCGGCAGGAGGGGCGGGGCATCGGGCTGGTGAACAAGCTGCGGGCGTACCGGCTGCAGGACGAGGGGCTGGACACGGTCGAGGCGAACGAGAAGCTGGGATTCCGTGCGGACCTCCGGGACTACGGCATCGGAGCGCAGATCCTCAGGGATCTCGGGGTTTCGCAGATGCGGCTGCTCACGAACAACCCCAAAAAGATCGTCGGTTTGGCCGGATACGGGCTGGACATGGTCGAGCGGGTCCCCCTGGAAATGGACCCGACCGACGTGAACGAGAGGTACCTGCGGACCAAGCGTGACAAGCTCGGGACATCTTCTGGGCGGCAAGATGTGACCCCCGGGGGCCGGCGCAGCGGAGGGCCGGAAGTTTTTCCTTGCTTTTGAGTCGGCGGTATTTTAGTATCATTACTTCAGCCACCATTCGTTCCGGCGAATGATGGCTATTTATTTTGCCTGAACCTCTGGGGACGGTACCGTATGACAGCGGACGGGATCGCGGAATCGGTGTATCTGACGCGGGAGCGCCTGGTCGAGATCGAGCACGAACTTCGCGACCTGAAGACGAACGGCCGCAAGTCCGTGGCGGCGAAGATCGCGGAGGCGCGCGGTCACGGGGATCTCTCCGAGAATGCCGAGTACGACGCGGCGAAAGAGGAGCAGCAGCACCTCGAACTGAGGATCTCCAAGCTGGAGCTGACGCTGTCCCGCGCCAAGATCATCGAGGCGAGGGACCTGCCGAACGACAAGATCTACATCCTCAGCCGGGTGAAGCTCAAAGACCTGAAGACGGGCGAACAGTATCGAGTACCTGCTGGTCTCGCCGGAAGAGTCGAAATTCGAAGAGAACAAGATCTCGGTGACCTCGCCGATCGGGAAGGCCCTTCTGGGGAAGACCAAAGGGGAGCAGGTCGAGATCACGGTCCCCGTGGGCAAGCTGAAGTACCAGATCCTCGACATCAACCGCTGAGCCCGCCGTCTTCCCGCCCGGGTCTTCTGCGCGGGCCGGGCAGCGTCCCTCCTCCGAATCGACCCCATGGCGTCCAACCTGGAATACAAGACCGCGTGTGCCGACCACCGCGAGAACATCCGGCGTGCCAGGGAGTGCGGGGCGGAAGATCGCGGGGTCCTGGTGCAGGAGGACACCTACTTCGCCGTGCCCGCCGGGCGTCTGAAGCTTCGCCGTTTCGGTGATGGAACCGCCGAGTTGATCGGATACACACGACCGGACCTCCGCGGGGCCAGGAGGAGCGAATACGTGAAGATCGCCGTGAGCGCTCCGGAGGAGGTGCTGAGGACGTTCGCTGCACTCTTCGGGGTGCGGACGGTGGTCAGGAAGCGGCGAAGGCTCTTCCTGTACCGGGGTTGCCGCATTCATCTGGACGAGGTCGAGGGGCTGGGAAGCTATCTGGAGTTCGAGGTTCCGGTGCCGGGGGAGGGGGAGCCGGATGAGCTGCTGGAGGAACTGCTCGGGATCTTCGGGGTTTCCCGCGACGGGGCGATCCCCGGTTCCTACGCGGACCTGCAGGGCCAGGGCCCGCAGGACCACGAGCCGCGCAACTCTTGACTTTGAGACCGTATGCGCGTATATTGCCAGACAAATGCGGGAATAGCTCAGTTGGTAGAGCGCAACCTTGCCAAGGTTGATGTCGCGGGTTCGAATCCCGTTTCCCGCTCTGTCCCGGGGCAGCGGGACAGGGGGCTCCCGGTAATCGCACCGAGGCGCTCATTCTACTTCCTCATGTTAAAGATGCCCCGCCGCCCCCATCCCACCAGGCGGCGGGGTTTTTTTCACAGGGCGGGGTGCCGAGGCATGGCGACGTACCCAAGTGGTAAGGGAGAGGTCTGCAAAACCTTTATGCAGCGGTTCGAATCCGACCGTCGCCTCAACTGATCTTGACCATGGTCGGTCATCGCCATGCCAGCCGCTGATCGTTCCTCGCCTTTCCGGTTCTCCCTTGCAATTTCCCTTCGTATGAGCTATATTTATCTGTTGTCGCTGCGCGACATAGGCCATGGCATGCTCCCCCACACGGCCTGCGGGCTGAGGCGCTCCGCAGACGGGGAGGTTTTCGCCGGGGTGGCGGAATTGGTAGACGCACAGGACTTAAAATCCTGGGGCCGCAAGGCCCGTGCCGGTTCAAGTCCGGCCCTCGGTACGAGCGCGCGAGTGAGGTCGATGGATAGCGGTCGATGTGTGTCACACGGGCGGTTAGCTCAGTTGGTTAGAGCGCTACCTTGACATGGTAGAGGTCACAGGTTCGACTCCTGTATCGCCCACGGCTTCGGTGCATCGATCGTCCCGCGCGTGCTCAGCGGGACGATTTTTTTTCATGACGAGTTCATGGCAATCAGATCACCATAACATTGCCCGACGGTTCGCAGCGCAGCTATCGAGCGCGGCGTCACCGGTCACAGGTCGCCGAGAGCATCAGCCGCGGCCTGGCGCCGCGAAGCGCTCGCCATCGCGGTGAACGGCGAGACGTGGGATCTCGCCCGTCCGATCACGCGCGACGCGGCGGTGCGGATCCTGACATGGGCGGACGACGAGGGGAAGCACGCCTACTGGCACAGTTCCGCCCACCTGATGGCCGAGGCCGTCGAGTCGCTGTTTCCCGGGGCGAAGTTCGGCATCGGTCCGGCGATCGAGAACGGGTTCTACTACGACATCGATCTGGGCGACCACTCGCTCACGCCGGAGGACCTCGGCCGGATCGAGAGCAAGATGGCGCGAGCTCGCCGCAGCGCGATGTCGCCGTACCAGCGCGAGGACGATGACGCTGGGACGCGGCGGTCGAGTACTTCCGGCAGAAGGGGGACCAGTACAAGCTGGAGCTGCTCGAAGGGCTGAAGGGCGAAGCAGATCACGCTCTACCACCACGGCAGTTCACGGATCTCTGCGCCGGCCCGCACATCCCCTCCACCGGGCGCATCAAGGCGATCAAGCTGCTGAGCGTCGCCGGCGCGTACTGGCGCGGGGACGAGAAGAACAAGATGCTGCAGCGGATCTATGGCATCACGTTCCCGAACGCAGAAGGAGCTCGACGAGTACCTCCAGCGGCTCGAAGAGGCGAAGCGGCGCGACCACCGGAAGCTCGGAACGGAACTGGAGCTGTTCCTGCTCACGCCGAAGGTCGGGGGCGGGCTCCCGATCTGGCTGCCGAAAGGGACGATCATGCGGGAGACGCTCGAGACATTCCTGCGCGAGGAGCAGCGGAAGCGCGGCTACCTGCCGGTGGTCACCCCGCATATCGGCGAACCTGAACCTGTACAGGACGAGCGGGCACTATCCGTACTACAAGGACAGCCAGTTCGCCCCGATCAAGGTCGAGGACGAGGAGTACCTCCTCAAGCCGATGAACTGTCCGCACCATCACCAGATCTACCTGGCGAAGCCGCGCAGCTACCGCGACCTGCCGCATCCGGCTTGCGGAGTTCGGCACGGTGTACCGGTACGAGCAGTCGGGCGAGCTGAACGGGCTCACGCGGGTGCGCTCGTTCACGGTGGACGATTCGCACATGTACGTGCGGCAGGACCAGCTCAAGGACGAGCTCTGCGACGTGATCGACCTGATCCAGCTGGTCTTCGAGACGCTGGGATTCAAGGAATTCAAGACACGGCTCTCCTTCCGCGATCCGAAGAACAAGGAGAAGTACGGCGGCGCGGACGAGCTCTGGGTGCAGGCCGAGAAGGACATCAAGGACGGCCGCGGACGAGATGAAGCTGAACTACTTCGTCGGGATCGGCGAGGCGGCGTTCTACGGTCCGAAGATCGATTTCATGGTGCAGGATGCGCTGAAGCGCACCTGGCAGCTCGGGACCGTGCAGGTGGACTACGTGATGCCGGAGCGGTTCGACCTGGAGTACACGGGGAGCGACGGCCAGAAGCACCGTCCCGTCATCATCCACCGCGCGCCGTTCGGTTCGCTGGAGCGGTTCATCGGCGTGCTGATCGAGCATTATGCCGGGGAATTCCCGCTCTGGCTGGCGCCCGTGCAGGCCGTGGTGCTGCCGATCACGGACCAGCAGCTGGACTATGCCCGGAACGGTGCATCAGCGAGCTTGACGGCGGCGGGGATCCGGGCGGAGCTGGACGACCGGAACGAAAAGGTCGGCTACAAGATCCGGGAGTGGGAGACGAAGAAGGTCCCGTACATGCTCGTGGTCGGGGACAAGGAACGCCAGGCCGGGACGGTCGCGGTCCGGCAGCACACGAAAGGGCGACCACGGGCGCGATGCCGGTGACGGACTTCATCGCACGCGTGACAGCAGGAAATCCAGGACAAAGCACTCACACTCGTAGGAGGAGCACCCATCAGCAAAGAAAAGCGTGCCCGCATCAACGATGAGATCCGCGTCCCGGAAGTGCGCGTCATCGACCAGCACGGCGGCCAGCTGGGCGTGATGACGCCGGCGGCGGCGATCGCGTCTGGCGCAGGGAGCGGGAGGCGGATCTCGTGGAGATCGTGCCGAACGCGAGTCCCCCCGTCTGCAAGATCATCAACTTCGGCAAGTTCAAGTACGAGCTGGCAAAGAAGGACAAGATCCAGAAGAAGCACCAGCACGTCTCCCTGCTGAAGGAGCTTCGGTTTCACCCGAACACCGACACGCACGATTTCGACTTCAAGGCCCGGCACGCGCGGCAGTTCCTGACCGAGGGGCACAAGGTGAAGGCGACCGTGGTGTTCAAGGGGACGGGAGATCACGTACAAGGAGAAGGGGGAGGAGCTGCTGGGCCGGCTTCGTGGAGCAGGTTGAGCGAGGTGTCGAAGGTGGACCAGCCGGCGCACATGGAAGGGAGAAGCATGATCATGATCCTCGCGCCCGAGAACGCAAGAAGAAGGTGGAGACGAAGGCTGAGGCCAAGACGGCAGCCACGGACGGAAACCAACACCGACAGGAAGGTCACTAACGGAAGGAAACAGCGTATGCCCAAGATGAAGACGCGGAGCGGCGCGAAGAAGCGATTCAGGATGACCGGCAGTCGGGAAAGGTCAAGCGCGCGACCGCATACCGGAGCCACATCCTGACGTCCAAGACGACGAAGCGGAAGCGCAAGCTCCGCGGGCCGCATCTGGTCTCCACAGTCGGACCAGCGCGCCGTGAAGATCATGCTGCAGAACATGAGCTGTAATCCACGCTGCGCCGTCCCGATGCTGCGGCAAACCATCAACCACTAGACAAGGACAAGAGCAACTATGCCACGTTCGCAGAACAAAGTTGCCTCCCACCGCCGTCGCAAGCGCATCCTCGACACAAGCGAAAGGCTACTGGGGTGCGAGAAGCAAGGTCCTGACGGTCGCCAAGCATCACGTCGACAAAGGCATGCAGTATGCCTACCGTGACCGACAAGACGAAGAAACGGACCTTCCGCCAGCTCTGGATCGCCCGCATCAACGCGGCGCGCGCGGACTGAACGGGACCACCTATTCCCGCCTGATCGCCGCCCTGACAACGAAAGAGGTCGACATCAACCGCAAGATGCTCGCCGATCTTGCGGTGAGCAACCCCGCGGCGTTCGCCGAGGTCGTGAAGTTCGCCCTCGCGTGACAGTCTCACGGCATTCTTCCCGCTCAGTGCGGGGCGCCGCCGAGGCGCCCGGCCGCGGCGGGAAGACGGTCCGTCCATCCGAGAGACCTCATTCCATGCGATCGCAGATCAGATCAGCTCCGCCGACGAGGCGGAAGCAGCGATATCGCCGCGGTCGGCTACGCCCGAGCACTCGAAGAATTCCGCGTCACATACCTCGCCCGCAAGGGCCAGGTCGCCGGACTGTTCGACGCAGCTCGAGAAGCGTGCCGCCGGACCGAGAAACCCGCCCTCGGGAAAGCCCTCAACGACCTCCGCGTCACACGTCCAGGGCCTGCACGACCGAAGGCCCCGTCTTTCGCACCGCGAGCCGGCACGGCGTGCGACTCGACCTGACCCTCGCCGGGCCGGCGGCGCTTCCGGCAGCACGGCACCCGCTGATCCGGACGCTCGACGAGATCAAAGCGATCTTCGTCTCGATGGGGTTCGGCATCGCCGACGGCCCGGAGATCGAGGACGACTACCACAATTTCGGCGCGCTGAATTTCCCGCCGGACCATCCGGCCCGCGACATGCAGGACACGTTCTTCCTGAGCCAGGGACGCGCTGCTCCGGACCCACACCTCGCCGGTGCAGATCCGTGTGATGGAGAACCATGCAGCCGCCGATCCGCGTCATCATGCCGGGCAAGGTCTACCGGAACGAAGCCATCAGCGCCCGCAGCTTCTGCATGTTCCACCAGGTGGAAGGGCTCTACGTGGACCGGGGCGTCACGTTCAGCGACCTGAAGGGGACGCTGATCTCGTTCATCAAGCAGTTCTACGGGCGCGACATCTGAAGTACCGATTCCGGCCTACGTTCTTCCCGTTCACGGAGCCGAGCGCGGATATCTATATCACCTGCTTCATCTGCAACGGGAAGGGGTGCCGGATGTGCAAGCAGGCCGGATGGCTGGAGATCCTGGGATGCGGCATGGTGGACCCCGCCGTGTTCCGGAACGTCGGGTACGATGCCGGAAGTACACCGGCTACGCCTTCGGCATGGGGATCGAACGGATCGGCCGCTCCTGCGGTACGGGATCGACGATCATCCGGCTGTTCTTCCAGAACGACGTCCGATTCCTGAACCAGTTCTAAGACCGAACCATGCGCCGATGAAGATCGTCCATAGCTGGCTACGGAACTACTACCTGAAGTTCCGCCTGACTCCCGAGGACCTCGCGGAACGCCTCGACATGCTCGGGCTGGAGTTCGCGTCGATCGAGCGCCCCGGGCGACACGTATAAGGGATTCGTCGTCGGCGCGCGTCCTCGACGTGCGAACGGCATCCAAAGGCGGACAGGCTCACCGTCTGCCGCGTCGATGTCGGCGACGGAGACGCTGCAGATCGTCTGCGGCGCGCCGAACGTCGCGGCGGGCAGAGGGTCGCCGGTCGGCCTTGTCGGGCGCCGTCGTCCCGCAGAACCAGCACGACCCGGATGGGAAGCCTTCGACACTCGCGCCGTGAAGATCCGCGGCGTGGAATCGTTCGGCATGATCTGCTCGGAGTACGAACTGGGACTGGGCAAGGACGCGGACGGGATCATGGTGCTCGACCCGGACGCGACGTCCGGGCCAGCCCCTCGCGGAATACCTGGGATCGACGATGTCGTCTACGACGTCGAGATCACGCCCAACCGTCCCGACTGGCTGAGCCACATCGGCGTCGCGCGCGAGATCGGCGTGCTCGTGGGCCGCGAACCGCGTCTCCCGGCCGTACGCGCTGAAGGAAGGGAAGCGAACTCGCTCCGCAGGCACCTGTCCGTGCGCGTGGAGGATCGGAAGAACTGCGTCCGCGCTTCGCGGCGCGGATGGTTCGCGGCGTGCGCGTCGGGCCCGTCGCCCGCCTGGCTCCAGCAGGCTCTGCGGACGGCGGGCTGCGGCCGCGCAACGCGGTTGTGGACATCACGAACTACGTCATGCTCGAATGCGGGCATCCGCTGCACGCGTTCGACTACGCGCTGCTGTGCGGGACCGATCCTCGTGATCCGCCAGGCGGAGGCGCGCAAGACCTTCACGGACCCTGGACGGGACGGAGCATCAACTCCCTCCGGACGGCGCTGTCATGGTGTGCGACGCGGAGCGGGAGGTCTCCGATCGCCGGGGTCATGGGAGGCGAGAATTCGGAGATCAGCGACGCGACGGTGGATGTGGTCCTCGAGAGCGCCTACTGGGATCCCCTCGAGCATCAGGCGGACGGCAAAGGCGCTCGGCATCTCCACGTGATGCGTCGCAGACGATTCGAGCGGGGGGCGGACCCGAACGGGTTCGGTATGCCCTTGATCGAGCCGCGCAGCTCGTGCAAGAACTCGCGGGGGGAACGGTCCTCAAAGGGGTGATCGATGTCTACCCCAAGAAGCTCGCGCAGAAGAAGGTCTCCCTGCGAACCCGGCGGGTGAATCAGTTGCTGGGCACGACGTTGAAGGAAGCGAAGTGGAAAGGCTCCTCCGCCCGCTCGGGGTCACCCCCGTCGGCAAGAAGGGGGAGGCGATCGTCTATGCCATCCCGACCTTCAGGGTGGACCTGGACAGGGAGAGTCGACCTCATCGAGGAGGTTGCCCGTGTGTACGGGTACGATCGGATCGAATCGAAGACCACCGCAATGGTCGACCTCGCGCAGGCCTTTCCGGACCGCGACGAGGCTGAGCCGGTCCGGGAACGCGTCATCGGCCTCGGTTACCGCGAGTGTCTGACAGACTCCATGCAGGACGACTTCCGGGCATCGCTCGGGACCGGCTCGCCAGTGAGGGTCCTGAACCCGCTGGGGGTCGAGATGGGATCGATGCGCAGCTCGTTGGTTCCGGGGCTTCTCGACACGGTTGCGCGGAACCAGAACTTCGGGAACGTCGATCTGAGGCTATTCGAGATCGGCCACGTCTTTTCGAAGGGAACCGGACGAAGGCCCCCTCTTGTGGAAGATTTTGTGGAAGAACGGAGGATCTGCCTCGTGGCAACGGGGCTGGCCCGACCCCGCTACATTGACGAGCACCCCAGGCAGGTTGACATTTTTGACCTGAAAGGCGACATCCTGGCATTCCTGGATCAGGCGCTACTTGACAAATGCCGATTGATTTCTTATTCTACGAGCGATGGTTTAACTGACGACACTGTAGCCATTGAAATTTCAGGCACTTATGCCGGTTTCATCGGGCGAGTGAAGTCAGAGGTCGCTGCACGTTTCGGGATCGAACGGGACGTCTGCGTTGCGGAGTGCGCGATGGAGTTCCTCACGCAGCAACCGCCCCGGGTGTATCAGCCGTTGCCGAGGTTCCCAAAGGTGAAGCGCGATCTGGCCTTTCTCGTAGACCAGACGACGACCGTGGGGGAGATCAGAGAGGCCATCCGGAGTGCATGCGGAGAGATGCTCGTCGCGCTTGAGTTGTTCGATGTCTATGAGGGAGAAAACGTCCCGAAGGGAAAGAAGAGTCTGGCCTTCTCACTGGAGCTTCTTTCGCGGGAACGCACGCTGGCTGACGCCGATATCGAGGCGCTCCTCAGGCGTGTGGTGACTCACCTGGAGAATGACCACGGAGCGATATTGAGAGCTCTGTGACCGGCCGGACGGTCCGTTTCCGGACTCCGGGAGTTGCGAACCCGATGCGAACGGCGGTGACACCCGTTGCGCCGGGTCAATGGTCAGAGGGGAAACCGAGGGCCACCGTGGAACCGTCGAACCTGGACACGATCAACCGCAGCGAGCTGGAACTGCTCGAAAGCAGCCTCCACGGCTTGTGGGAGAAGGTCAAGCGGGCGGGCGAGGTGATCGGTGTGCTCCGGGAGGAGAAGCGCTCCCTGACGAGCCGCGTGGACCAGCTGGAGACGGAACTCCGGAGGGTGCAGGCGGAGTTGCAGAAGAAGAGCTCGCGGTCAAGGAGTTGCAGGCCGGGGCTTCGGCAAAAGCGGCCGGTGTCCCGTTCGCCGACGGCGAACGCGAGGCCCTGTTGCACCGTGCGAAGGACCTGCTGGCGAGGATCGAGGCGTATCTCTGAACGACTGGCGATGATTGTCCATGGCGAACGACCGGAAGAGCATCAAGGTTAAGATCTTCGGATCCGAGTACCCGCTGCGCGGCGAGAGCGAGGAGTTCACCCGGCGTGTGGCGGGATACGTGGATGACATGATCAATACGATCCACGGAAAGATCCCGGAGCAGCCGACCCTGACCGTGGCGGTCCTGTCGGCGCTGAATATCACCGAGGACCTCTTCAAGGAGCGCGACCGCACCCGGACGTCCGTCGCGCAGCTGGAGGGAGAGATCGGCAAGATCTCGAACTACCTGGACAATTGTCTTCGTGAAGCGTGACTGTTCTTTGCAGTCCCGGAGTCTTCAGTCGGATACGGATCGAATCCGCACCGTCAGCCGTCCAAGCACATTATAAAGAACCAACATTCTTGTAATGGGAGCCCGACTCTTGGGCGTCGATTACACGCCTCATCCCGCATCACGCGGGATTCTTGCGATGACCTCCCGCGAAGTTGCGGGACGAGCGAGACTGTGGAAGTAAAAGACGCTCAGGCGAGCACCCACTGTGTCCGGAAGGGTTCTTTATACGTTGCCTTCTTTTTGGGCGGTTGACGTGTGCGGATTTTTTTTTTTGCGGCGAGGTGGTATGAGCCTGGAATTCCTGGGAGCGGCTCTCGCGGCATGGTCGTCGCCTTTGCCGCGGGGTGGTGGTCTGAACGCGCGCAGCGGACAGAGCAAGATCACGTCCGCGAAGGAGACCGCCCGCAAGATCCTGGAGGACGCGGAGAAGCAGGCGGATACCCTGAAGCGCGAGAAGCTGCTTGAAGTGAAGGACGAGTGGTACGAGAAGAAGAAGGAATTCGACAACGATATCCAGGGAAAGCGCAACAAGCTCAGCGCGCAGGAGAAGGCCCTGGAGACCCGCGAGGAGAACATCGACCGGAAGGTCGAACTGCTGGGCAAGAAGGAACGGGAACAGGCGCAGCTCCGAAGCGACAGATCGAGGAGCGGACACGGCAGCTGGACGGCCGGGCGACCGAACTCGACCGCCTGGTGGCGGAAGAGAACGAGCGCCTCGAACGAGCCTCCGGGCTCTCCCGCGAAGAGGCCAAGCGCGTGCTGATGGAGAACCTGACCAACGAGGTCAAGACCGAAGCCGCGGTGATGCTGAAGGAGATCCGGGAGAAAGCCCGGGACGAGGCCAAGAAGGAAGCCCAGAAGCTGGTCGTCCAGGCCATCCAGCGTACCGCGGCGGACCATTCGGTGGAGACCACGGTCAGCGTCCTGAACATCCAGAGCGACGAGATGAAGGGGCGCATCATCGGGCGGGAGGGGCGGAACATCCGCGCGTTCGAAGCGGCCACCGGCGTCGACGTGATCGTGGACGACACGCCCGAGGCAGTGATCCTCTCGGCCTTCGATCCCTTCCGCCGGGAGGTGGCCCGGATCGCCCTGGAACGGCTCATCGCCGACGGGCGCATCCACCCCGCCACGGATCGAGGAGGTCGTGGAGAAGGTCCGTTCCGAACTGGAGGACGAACTCGTGAAGGTGGGGGAGAACACGCTCCTGGAGATCGGTCTCCACGGTGCGCATCAGTGAGATCCTCAAGCTGATCGGCCGGATGAAATACCGTTCGAGCTACGGCCAGAACATGCTCCAGCACAGCATCGAAGTGGCGTTCCTGACCGGCATCATGGCCGGCGAGCTGCGCCTGGACGCGAACCTCGCAAAACGGGCGGGGCTGCTCCATGATATCGGCAAGTGCGTCGACAAGAGCGTGGAAGGGCCGCATGCCCTGATCGGATACGAGCTGGCGAAGAAGTTCGGTGAGCATCCCCTCGTGGCCAACGCGATCGGGTCCCACCATGACGACATCCCGATGGAATCGCCGATCGCCGCGCTGGTGCAGGCCGCTGATGCGATCAGCGGCGCGACGGCCGGGGGCGCGGCGGGAGTCCGTCGAAGGCTATGTGAAACGGCTCGAGAAACTGGAGGCGTTCGCTCAGTCGTTCCAGGGGGTCGCGAAGACGTACGCCATCCAGGCCGGGCGGGAGGTGCGGGTCGTCGTGGAACAGGACAAGGTGGACGACGCCGCGCGCGGACCAGCTGGCGCATGAGATCTCCGTCGAAGATCCAGCGGGAGATGGAGTATCCCGGGCAGATCAAGGTGACCGTCATTCGGGAGTACCGCTCCGTTGCATACGCGAAATGAACAGAAGGATTTTCTCCTGGTCGGAGTGACCGGAGGGATCGGCAGCGGCAAGAGTCTCGTGTGCGGCGTCTTCGAGCGGCTGGAGCGGACCGTGGTGTCGGCAGACGCGCTGGCGCGGGAGATCACCGACACCGACCCGGCGGTGAAAGCCGAGGTACGGGCGCTTCTGGGGGAGGACGTCTACCGCACGGACGGCTCCCTCGACCGGAGACTGGCTGCATCGAGGGTCTTCGCCGACCCGCTCCTCGTGCGCAAGCTCAACCGCATCGTTCATCCCCGGGTCTTCGAGGCGCTCGAGCGAAGGCTGGCGGCCCTGCCGGCGGATCGACGCCGGCCCTACGTGGTGGTGGAGGCTGCGCTGATCTACGAAAGCGGCCTGGACAGGGCACTGGACAGGGTGATCGTGGTGGACGCGCCGGAAGAAGAGAGGATCCGCAGGGTTGCGGCGCGCGACGGGGTCACCGAACAGGAGGTCCGCCTCCGGATGGCGGCACAGCTCCCCCCGGCAAAGAAGGCGTCCAAGGCCGACTTCGTCATCGTCAACGACAGGAATGCCATCTCCCTCGACGACAAGGTGCGCTTCATTGACGGTCTCCTGCGTTCCCTCGGCGTGGACCGTCCCTCCGGCGGGGTGACCGGGGGTTTCTTGCACTTGAGGGGAGGCTCACGTATATTTCGCTCATTCGCAGATAGGTGCTGTAGACGATCACAACCTGGAGGAACCATGATGCGACGTATTCTTGTTGTGGTGCTGATCGTTGCGCTGGCCGCAACGGGAGCTTTTGCGCAGGCGAAGTCCGGCGGTATCGCGCGGCAACTGGGCATGGGCGGAGCCCAGGTCGGGTACGAACATCGTCGTGAATCCGTACATCTTCACCGACCCCGTCTGGCTGCTGGTCAACCCGGCGTATCAGGCCGACTATGGCAACTATGTCTGGTTCAACGCCGGCGGTGGCAGCGTCAAGAGCGACAGCCGTGACATCAAGGCCAACCAGTTCGGCGGCGCGCACTTCGCCCTCGCGAAGGAGTTCACCCTGGGTGCCATCCTGAGCTATGACCCGACGGTCACGAACACGCTCTGGACCCCGTTGAGCAGCTTCACCGGCGACGCTCTCAGCCGCCCGCCGATCGAGACGTTCGAGGTCGTCGCGGCGTTCGATATGGGGAACCTGAAGGTCGGCGCGGGCATCATGTACGGCTGGAACTCGGCGACGACCACGAACTCGCCGCCGGCTCCCGCGAACAGTTCCGAGTCGGAACTCAGCGCGAGCGCGTTCGGGATCCGGGGCGGGATGTTGTTCGACCTGGGAGGCGGCTCAGCGGTCGACGCATCGTTCGGCCTGAATATGGACAAGGTCGGCGCGAAGAACACGATCGGCGGAACAGGGAACGGAACCGGGACGGAAGAGGCCACGAACTCCGCCACGGAGATCCAGGTGTCCGCGCGCGTGGGCCTGAAGATCTCCAAGGCCTTCACGTTCGTCCCCTACGGCGCCTTCCGCACCTACTCCTATGAACCGAAGATCGACGCCGTGCTCACCGGCCAGACGAAGCCGACGAACACCCTGAAGACTTCGTTCACCGCGATCAGCGCCGGTGCGGGCGGTGAGTACAAAGTGAAACAATTCTACCTTGCGGGCGGCGTGGGCTTCATCACGCAAACCACAAAGACCGAAACGAATCCCGGGACGGCGAACGCCAAGACCTCCACCACCACGGAGTCCTCCATGGCTCTGCCGGTATTCAACCTCGGGGCGGAGTACTGGGTGCTCGACTGGATGGCGGTTCGCGCAGGGTATTACCGCGCGATGGGCTCGGAGACCACGAAGAACGAGCCCGGCTCGGGCGGTTCCTTCGAGACCACCTCTTCCGGCGGCACCAGCGCCGTGGTGATCGGGGACTACGGATTCGTTCCGGATAATGACAACAGCCTGATCACCCTGGGCATGGGCCTGAAGTTCGGGGCCTTCGCGCTCGACGCGATGGTGTCAGAGAACGCCCTGCGCCGCGGCCTCGGTCTGATCGGCAGCAGCGACAACATCAACACGTTCGGGTATCTGAACCTGAGCTACAGCTTCGAATAGGCTGCACCCGGCGATGCAGTACGGGCGGTCCCGGTCTCCGGAGACCGCCCCTTTTTTTCGCTCCAACCAGGCCTTCCCATCATGACGCATACGTTCGACGTCCTCGTCGTTGGTTCCGGGATCGCAGGGCTCGCGTACGCCCTCAAGGCGGCGGACCACGGGACCGTCGGGATCGTGACCAAGAAGGAGAAGGCGGAATCCAACACGAACTACGCCCAGGGCGGGGTGGCGGCGGTCATGTCGCAGCTCGATTCGTTCGACCTGCACGTGCAGGACACGCTTTCCACCGGGCATGGGACTCTCCCATCGGGATGCGGTGGAGACATGGTGCGGGAAGGTCCGGACCGCCTCCGGGAGCTGATCGCCCTCGGTACCCGCTTCACCACGGACGGCGGGAGCCTGGACCTCGCGAAGGAAGCCGGACATTCCACGAACCGGATCGTCCACGCAGAGGACCTGACCGGGAAGAGAGATCGAACGGGCGCTGCTCGACGCGGTGTCGAAACACCCCCGAATCACCGATCTTCGAAAACCACGTGGCGGTCGAGCTGATCACGGAACACCACGTGCGGGGACGCCCGGCGTGAACGCGCTGACCGGCGACGTGCGCTGCTGGGGCGCCTATGCCCTCGCGACGGTCCGGCACCGGGTCGAGACGTTCCTCGCGCGGGTGGTGCTGCTCGCGACCGGCGGGCTGGGGCAGGTCTACCTCCATACCACGAATCCGCCGATCGCCACCGGCGACGGGGTCGCCATGGCGTACCGGGCCGGGGCGACGATCGCCAACATGGAGTTCATCCAGTTCCACCCCACCACGCTGTTCAACTCCGGCAGCCCCTCGTTCCTCATCTCGGAAGCGGTGCGGGGGTTCGGCGGGGTGCTCAGACTGCAGAACGGCGAGGAGTTCATGCAGCAGTACGATCCCGCGGAAGTCGCTCGCGCCCCGGGACATCGTCGCGCTATGCCATCGACACCGAGCTGAAGCGGCGCGGCGAAGAATATGTGCTGCTGGACCTGCGGCATCTACCGGCGGACAGGATCGCGCGAACATTTCCCGCACATCTACGCGACCTGCCTGTCGAACGCTACAAGATGGACATCACGCGCGAACCGATCCCGGTCGTCCCTGCGGCCCACTACTCCTGCGGAGGGGTGGTGACGGACATCGACGGCCGGACATCCATCGGCGGGCTCTACGCCGCGGGCGAGGTGAGCATGACGGGCGTGCACGGCGCGAACCGGCTGGCGAGCAATTCGCTGCTCGAGGCGCTTGTCTTTTCGGACCGTGCCGCCGCGGGCGTGCGCGGCAGAACTGCGCAGACCACGGCCGTACCGATCCCGCGCGATCGCGAGTGGGACGACAGCGGCACATTCAACAGCGGAAGAGTGGATCCTGATCTCCCACAACCGGCGCGAGATCCAGCAGATCATGTGGGACTATGTCGGGATCGTCCGCTCCACCCTCCGGCTGGAGCGGGCGCAGCGCCGCGTGGACCTGATCAGCGACGAAGTGGAGAGCTTCTACAAGAGGACCAAGGTCACGGAAGGGCTGATCGAGCTCCGGAACATCGCCCTCTGCGCGGACCTCATCATCCGGTGCGCGATGAAGCGGCAGGAGAGCCGCGGGTCTGCACCATGACCACCGACTACCGCGAACGGCGACGACGCGCACTTCCTGTCCGACACGCTGGTGGACGCCGCAGGGGTCGACGGTTGTTTGCGACGATTTGTCGTATCTTGTATATTTCCCGATGATGAACCATGTAAGACCACCTCGACAAACCCCGCTGCCATTGCGCAGTGTTCGGCGTTTTCGGACATCCGGCCGCAGCGCAGCTGACCTACTACGGCCTGCTCGCCCAGCAACACCGGGGCCAGGAGGGCTCGGGCATCGTCACAGCGGAATTCGACCAGGCAGCGGGCAGACACCGGTTCCACGTCCACAAGGATTTCGGCCTGGTGAACGACGTCTACAACGAGGAAGCGCATGCTCACCGAGCTCGCTGCAAGGGCACCGCGGCCATCGGCCACAACCGCTATTCCACCGCCGGGGCTCGCAGACAACAAGGCGAACATCCAGCCGTTCACCGTCCTCTACGAGACGGCAACATCGCCATCGCCCACAACGGCAACCTGACGAATTTCCGGCGCATCCGGCAGGGAGCTCCAGGAGGACGGGACGATCTTCCAGACGACGTCCGACACCGAGATCATCCTCCACCTGATCGCCCGGAGCAGACAGAAGGACCAGATCGAACAGATCCGCGACGCGCTCTCGCAGGTCGAGGGAGCGTACTCGCTCGTCATCCTGACCGACGAACAGCCTGATCGCCGCGCGCGACCACCACGGCTTCCGCCCGCTCGCCATCGGCAGGAAGGGGAGACGCATTCGTCGTGGCCTCCGAGACGGTGGCGTTCGACATCATCGATGCGGAATACGTGCGCGATGTGCAGCCGGGCGAGATCGGTGATCATCGACGAGGAGACCGTCCGGACCGGGCGAGGTGACCTCACTCCAGGATCGACGACGGACTCCGCGACTGCCCCATCACTGCATCTTCGAGTACATCTATTTCTCCCGCCCCGACAGCCAGATCTTCGGGCACAGCGTGGACAAGGTTCGGCGGCAAGCTCGGCAAGAACCTCGCGAAACGCCGCCCGGTTGCCCCGAAGGACCCGGACGACAAGGTCGATCGTCATCAACGTCCCGGACTCCAGCAACACCGCCACCATGGGGTACGTGCAACAGACGCAACAAGAACGGCGGGAACGTCAAGCTGGAGATCGGCCTCATCCGGAGCCACTACATCGGGCGCACATTCATCCAGCCGAGACAGGATGTCCGGGAGAACAAGGTAAAGACGAAGTTCAACACCGTCAAAGGTGTGCTGAAGGACAGGGTGGTCGTCATCGTGGACGATTCCATCGTCCGCGGGACGACGTCAAAGCAGCTCGTCCAGCTGGTCCGGCAGGCGGGGCCGAAAGAGGTCCATTTCCGCGTAACCGCGCCGCCGATCATGTTCCCCTGCCATTACGGGATGGATTTCCCGACGCCGGGCGAGCTGATCGCCAACCAGTGCGGCGGCGATATCCAGAAGATCGGCCGAGGAACTGGGCGTGGACAGCGTCGGGTATCTCTCCATCGAGGACATGCTCGCGTCGGCCCCGCAGGAAAACGGAGAGAACTACTGCACCGCGTGCTTCAGCGGCAGGTATCCCGTGCCGATCGACACGAAGTCAGTCGAAGGAAGAGAATGAAGCGTGACTTCCTGCACGGACTCCCGAATCTCCTGGTTCCTCACTCCGCCAATCTTCTCGCTCCTGCGCGCCCTCCTGATCATCCCGTTCGTCGCGGTGATGCTTTCGGCGCTTCCGACCGCCCGGCTCTGGGGGCGTGATCATCGTGCTCGGCGGCGCTGACGGACAAGCTCGACGGCGTGCTGGCCCGGCGGCTGCACAGGAGATCGCGAATGGGGAAGGATCCTCGACCCGCTGGCGGACAAGATCGGCGTGGCTGCGGTGGCGCTCGTGCTGCTCTGGCTCGGCGATCTCCCGCTCTGGTTCGTCGTGGCTGCTCCTGGCGCGCGACCTTCTGATCCTTGCCGGAGGGATCTATGCTGAAGACGCGATCGGCGATCGTGCTGCCTCCAACGTGCTGGGAAAATGGACCGATGGGGGTCGTTGCGATCGCGCTCTTCGCTCGCGTCGTCATCCGACAGCCGGGTGCCGTGACCGATCGGATCTGCTGATCGCGGCGAGCACCGTGCTGCTGCGTCGCTCTCTCTTGCGTCATACGTTCAGCGGTTCGTCACCGATTCTCGCAAGAACAGCACGACGGGGCTGTATGGGAATTCTTGACCAGCTCAAGCTCGGACAAATTGAAGGAAGGGCTCGCCAGGACCCGGGAAGCTCTGGTCGGGCGCGTCACGCGGCTGGCCACGCGCGAAGGACGCATCGACGACGACCTCCTGGAGCAGCTCGAAGAGATCCTGATCGGTGCGGACGTCGGGACGGAAACGACGGCCGCAGATCATCGAGGCGATCCGGGCGCGCGCAAAGCAGGACCGCTATGCCGAGCACGCACAGGACTCACGGCTCTTCTGAAGGATGAGATCCGACGGCAGTTCGTCCGTGGACCGGCGATGGCGCCGCCGAGCGACGCGCCTTTTCCCCCGGCGCAGTCAAACCGTACGTCATCATGGTCGTCGGCATCAACGGCGTGGGAAAGACCACGACGATCGGCAAGCTGGCGCACCTCTACGTGGCGTCGGGAAAGAAGGTGGTGCATCGCCGCGGCCGACACGTTCCGCGCCGCCGCAAACGAACAGCTGGAGATCTGGGCGAAGCGGGCGGGGGCGGAGATCATACGTCCAGGAGCAGGGGTCCGATCCCGCGGCCGTGGCGTTCGACGCGGTCCGCTGCCGCAATGGCGCACGGAGCCGACGTGGTGATCATCGACACCGCCGGCCGCCTCCACACGAAGGTGAACCTGATGGAAGAGCTGCAAGAAGATCAAGCGCGTGATCCAGAAGCAGTACCCGGACGTGCCCCATGAGGTGCTCCTGGTGATCGATGCTTCCACCGGGCAGAACGGCCTCCAGCAGGCGAAGCAGTTCAGCGCGGCCGTCGGGGTCACCGGCCTCGTCCTGACGAAGCTCGACGGGACCGCGAAAGGGGGGATCGTCCTGGCGATCAGCCATGCGACATGAACGTGCCCGTCCGGTTTATCGGCGTGGGGGAAAGGATCGACGATCTGCAGCCGTTCGACCAGCCAGGCATTCGTGGAAGCGCTGTTTGCGCAATAGGTCATGACCGACCGAACGCCGCGCCGAACGCCGATCGCGGTTCTCCCGGACCATCTCGCGAACAAGATCGCCGCGGGAGAGGTGATCCAGCGGCCGGAATCGGTCGTGAAGGAGCTCCTGGAGAACTCCCTCGATGCCGGGGCCACGGCAGATCACGGTCATCATCAAGGACGGCGGGACGACGCTGATCCAGGTGGTGGACGACGGAACGGGCATGGACGAGCAGGATGCCGTGGCTGTCCTTTCTCCGCCATGCCACGAGCAAGATCGCGACGTACGAGGAGCTGGAGGCGATCCGCACCTACGGTTTCCGCGGCGAAGCGCTCGCATCGATCGCTGCCGTGGCGCAGGTGACGATGAAGACCCGGCGCGCACGAGGACGACGTGGCCGTGGTGGTCCGGATCGACGGCGGTGGGGACGCCGCGGGTCTCCCGGGAGAGGCGCGGGAGCCGGGGACGACCGTGGCCGTGCAGAACCTCTTCTACAACGTCCCCGCCCGCCGGAAATTCCTGAAGACCCCGACCACCGAATTCCGCCACGTCTACGATGTCGTCGCACCGGGTGGCGCTCGGCCGGCCCGACGTCGCGATCGACGTTCATCAGCGACGGCGAGACGATCCTGCGACCTGAGGCCGGCGCCGCTGGAGCAGCGGGTGACGGATCTCTTCGGTGAGCGGCAGTTCGAGGGGATGATCGCCGGTGGAGGAGACCACGGATCTGCTGCGCGTGCGCGGGTTTCATCGGCAAGCCCAGCTTCGGCCAGAAGACCCGCGGTCAACCAGTATCTCTTCCTGAACGGGCGCATCGATCATCAACCGGACCATCAACCACGCGGTCTTCTCGGCGTACGAGAATCTGCTGGCCGAAGGGGACATTTCCGTTCTTCCTGCTCTTCCTTGAAATGGATCCCCGCCGGGTGGACGTCAACGTCCATCCATCGAAGATGGAGGCGAAGTTCGAAGACGAACAGGGGATCTACCGGGTGGTATCCACGCTGGTCCGGAAGGCTCTGGCGGCGCGGCATGTCCGTCCCTTCCCTGAGCTGCGCAGCAGGGACCGGAGCGGACGGTACTTGGCGCTGCATTCACGCCACCCGACAGCATAGCTGGCCACGGGCCAACCGGTGGACTGGATGTCCGGACCGGCGAGATCCTCCCGCCTTCGGGCCGCGAGGTGGACGTTCGACCGGCGGTCTGCACCGCTCCTCCCCGGACGACCGTGCATCGCCGGAATCGCGGCCCTGAAGCAGGCCGTCCCGGAGGCTCTCGCAAGGCGCTCCTCTGGCAGCTGCACAACCGGTACATCTCTGCGCAGATCCGGAACGGGCGTGATGATCGTGGACCAGCATGTCGCCCACGAGCGGATCCTGTACGAGCGGGCCCTGCAGCGATTCGAAACCGGATGCCGCAGTTCGCAGCAGCTGCTCTTCCCGTGCACCGTAGCAGCTTGCCGCCGGACGACTACGCTCTGCTCGAGGAACTGCTGCCGCAGATTGACCTTCTGGGATTCGACGTCAAGGTGTTCGGAAAGAACACGTCGTCATCGAAGGGATGCCTCCGGAGGTTCGACGCCGGAGCAGGAAGAGCGGATCCTTCAGGAGATCCTGGCGCTGTACAGAGAGTACCGAGCAGGAGTCGCCGACGGAGGTGCGGGACAACCTGGCGAAATCGTACGCCTGCAGGTCGGCGATCAAGGCAGGCGATCCGCTGAGCGAGCCGGAAATGCGTTCGTCTGATCGACCAGCTGTTCGCGACGAAGATGCCGTATGTCTGTCCGCACGGGCGCCCGATCGTGCTGAGGATCTCCATCGACGAACTCGACCGGCGGTTCGGCAGCGGTAGGAGATCGTTGCACACGACCGGGCATTCGAGTATGCTGAGGCACAGGTCATGGAATCCTTTGACAGAGAGCAGTGGGAAGAGGAAGCGCGGATGCATCACCAGCCACAGCGGTCCGGCGAGACGCGCTTCACGACGGTGAGCGGGAGCCGATCGAGCTGCTGTACACCCCCGAAGACATCGCCGGCATCGAACTACCATGCGGACATCGGGTACCCGGGGAGTATCCCGTACACGCGCGGGATCCATCCGACCGATGTACCGGGGCAGGCTCTGGACGATGCGGCAGTTCGCGGGCTTCGGCACGCCGGAGGACACGAACGCGCGCTACCACTACCTGCTCGAGCCACGGCCAGACCGGACTCTCCGTCGCGTTCGATCTTCCGACGCTGATGGGGCGCGACTGCGACGACCCGCTGGCGGAAGGGGAGGTGGGGATCTGCGGCGTCGTCCGTGAGTTCGCTCGCGGACATGGAGGTCCTGTTCCGCGGGATCGCCCTGGAGGACGTCTCCACCTCGATGACGATCAACGCCCCGGCGGCGATGATGCTCGCCCTGTACGTGGCGGTGGCCGAGAAGCAGGGGGCGAAGCCGGCCCAGCTCCGCGGAACGATCCAGGCCGACATCCTGAAGGAGTACATCGCGCAGAAGGAGTGGATCTATCCGCCCCGGCCGTCGCATGCGGATCATCACCGACATGATCGAGTACTGCGCGCAGGAGATGCCGCAATGGAACCCGATCTCGGTCAGCGGCTATCACATCCGCGAGGCGGGGTCGACCGCCGTGCAGGAACTGGCGTTCACGCTGGCCGACGGCTTCGCGTATGTGGAGGCGGGCATCGAGCGGGGCATGGACGTCGATGAGTTCGCTCCGCGGCTCTCGTTCTTCTTCAATTCCCACCTCGACTTCTTCGAGGAGATCGCGAAGTTCCGCGCCGCCCGGCGGATCTGGGCACGAAGGATGAGGGAGCGGTACGGGGCGAAGCAACCCGCGGTCGCTGGCGCTCCGGTTCCACACGCAGACCGCCGGCTGCTCGCTCACGGCCCAGCAGCCCGAGAACAACATCGTGCGCACGGCGTTCCAGGCGCTGGCCGGCGTGCTCGGCGGGACGCAGTCGCTCCACACGAATTCGATGGACGAGACGCTGGCGCTGCCGTCGGAGAAGGCGGTGAAGATCGCGCTGCGCACGCAGCAGATCATCGCGCACGAGACCGGCGTGACGAACACGGTCGATCCGCTCGGCGGGAGCTACTTCGTGGAGTCGCTGACCGACGCGAATGGAGCAGGAGGCGGAGGAGTACTTTCGAGAAGATCGACGCGCTGGGCGGCGTGATCCCGGCGATCGAGCAGGGCTTCTTCCAGCGCGAGATCGCCGAAGCGGCCTACCGATATCAGCGTGAGCTGGACGGCGGAGGAGAAGATCATCGTCGGCGTGAACGAGTTCATCGAAGAGGAGCGCGAACCGGACATCCCGCATCCTCCAGATCTCCCCCGAGGTGGAGGCGGGCCCAGCGGACAGCGCATCGCGGAGGTCCGCGCTTCGCGGAACGGCGCGGAGGTGCGCAAGGCACGCTGGAGGCGCTGTCAGCGCTGCGCGCTCCGGATGGCGAATCTCATGCCGCCGCTGCTGGCGTGCGCGTCGGCCTACGTGACGCTGGGGGAGATGTGCCAGGACCTTGCCGCGGTGTTCGGGGTGTACGAGGAAGCCGCGCGGTCTTTTGAGCGTCGGTGCACATACAGCAATCATGAAATGCCAACGACCATGACCAGATCCCGCGTCGCTGTACTGAAGACCACCCCTGCAACCGTGCTGCAGGACTACCAGCGGCTCGCCGAGCTGGCCGGGATGCCGGCGCCCTGAGCGCTCGGCCACGACGATCCTCAAGGACAACATCTCCTGGCATTTCCCGTTCCCTTCGGCCAACACCACGCCGTGGCAGCTGGAAGGGACGATCCTCGCGCTCAAGAAGCCGGGATTCGACGCACATCACCTGCGTCCAGAACAAGACCGTGGTGACCGACGCCTTCAAGGGGGAGGATCTCAACAGCTACGTCCCGCTCTTCAGGCAGTACGACATCCCGGTCCTCTTCAATTTCCGCGCCGAGGACATGCAGTGGGTCCCCTATACGCCGAAGGCGCGCATGCACGTGCTTGACACGATCTTCCCGGAGGGCATCGCGATCCCCGACTACTTCTTCGGGAAGAACATCGTCCACCTGCCGACGGTGAAGTGCCACATCTACACCACCACGACCGGCGCGATGAAGAACGCCTTCGGCGGACTGCTGAACACGAAGCGGCACTACACGCACTCCTGGATCCACCGGACGCTGGTGGACCTGCTCGCGATCCAGAAGGAGATCCACGCCGGGCATCTTCGCCATGATGGACGGGACCACGGCGGGGAACGGTCCCGGGCCCCGGACGATGTTCCCGGTGGTGAAGGACTACATCCTGGCCAGCGCGGACCAGGTGGCGATCGACGCGGTGGCGGCGAAGATGATGGGTTTCGACCCGATGTCGCATCGAGTACATCCGCGGTCGCGCACCAGGACGGGCTCGGCACCGGCGACCCGCGGGAGATCGAGATCGTCGGCGCGGACATCAGCGGCGAGTCGTGGGGATTCCACGTCGGGAACAACGGCGTCAGCCTGTTCGGCAACCTGGCATGGTTCGGACCACTGAAGGGGATGCAGAAGCTCTTCTTCCGCACGCCGCTGGTGCACCTCTTCATTTTCGGTCGGAGGCGTATCACGACTACTACCGCTGGCCGGTGAAGGACCGGCAGGTCTTCGAGACAGTGGCGTGCCGGAACCGCATGGGGGAGGCTCTTCCAGGAATACGAGCAGCCGTCCAGCGAAAGGCGCATCGTGACCCCGAAGTCCCGCGCGGAGCTGGTACTGTTCGGCACCACCTTCATCTGGGGCGGAACGTTCGCCGTCGTGAAGATCGGGATGGAGGAGATCTCCCCCATCCTCCTGATGGCCATCCGCTTCACGCTGGCCGGCGGTGATCTCACGCTGCTGCTCCACCGAGACGATCTTCCCGCTCCCGAGGGCCACGGTGTTGCGCGGAGGACTCCTCGGGCGTCTTCCTCTTCCTCGGGTTCGTCACGCAGAACATCGGTCTCACCATCACGACGGCCTCGAAGTCGGCCTTCATCACCGGGATGATGGTGCTGTTCGTGCCGATCCTGCAGTAGCTCATCGAGCGAAGGCCGCCACGAGTCGGGAACGTGGTCGGCATCGGGGTGGTCACCCTCGGCCTCTGGCTCCTGACCTCCCCGTCGGGGGCAGGCGTTCAACCTGGGCGACCGCTGACCTTCGGCTGCGCCATCCTGTTCGCCGTGTACATCGTCTACCTGGATATGATCGCGAACGACGATGCACACGAGCCAGGTCGTTTTCCTGCAGATCGTGACCACGGGAGTGTTGTCCTGGGTCGCCGTTGCGGCCTTCGAACGACCGCGTCTTCGCGGTGACGGGGACCTCGATCGGAGCGTTGCTCTACCTGACGCTGCTGGCAACGGTGCTGACCACGTGGGTGCAATCGCGCTTTCAGAAGGACACCACGCCCACCCGCGCGGTGATGATCTTCTCGATCGAGCCGGTCTGGGCCTCCATCATCGCGGCTGTGGCGATCGGGGAGACGCTCACGGGAACGGGCATCGCAGGAGGCGCCCTGATCCTCGGCGGGGTGCTGCTGTCCGAGCTCTCCGAACGGATCCCCGTGCTGAGTCGGCCGCTGGTGGCCGACCAACCTTGATTTTCCTTCGGGTTCGGCGTATCATTCGACGATGGAAGTGCGCTCGCACATCGTGGTCAGGGGCTGGTCCAGGGGGTGGGGTTTCGCTGGTTCGTCGCACCGGAAGGCCGCCAGCCTCGGCCTGAACGGCTGGGTGCAGAACGCCGCTGACGGGGCGGTGGCGATCGAGGCCCAGGGCGACCGCTCCCTGGTGGAAGAGCTTCTCCGCGAGGTCAGGGTCGGACCGCGCTCGGCGCAGGTGACGGATCTCAGGTCGAATGGATGGAGCCCGTGCACCCAGGGACCCGTTCCACATCCGCTAACGAATCTGCCGGACAGGAATATGACGCAGCGTATCGGGTTCGGGTACGACGTCCACCGTTTGACGGCGGGGCGAAAGCTGATCCTCGGCGGCGTAGAGATCCCTTCCGAAAAGGGATGCGACGGCCATTCGGATGCCGACGTCCTGCTCCATGCGATCGCCGACGCACTGCTGGGGGCCGCGGCGCTGGGAGACATCGGCAGGCATTTCCCGAATACCGACCCCCGGTACAAGGGGATCTCCAGCCTGATCCTTCTCCGGCACGTGGCCGGGCTCCTCGGTCAGCACCGCTGCTCGGTCGTCAATGTCGACACCACGGTGCATCCTCGAAGCGCCGAAGATCGCGCCGCACGTCGAACGGATGCGCCAGACCATCGCGCGAGCGCTGGCCATCACGCCGGAGCAGATCTCCGTGAAGGCCACGACCAGCGAAGGGATGGGGTTCGTCGGCGCGGGCGAAGGGGCCGCGGCTGCATGCGGTAGCGCCCTCATCTCGCAGGAATCGAATCCCCGTGGAAGACTTCTTTCATCCCGATCCAGTTCTCGATCCGCTCCTGGTGCTCGTCTTCGTCTTCGGCATCGCCTTCCTTGAGAACCTGTTGCCTCCGTCCCCCAGCGACGTGATCATCGTCGCGGCCGGGTCCCTGGTCGGGATGGGAGCGGTGGGGTTCCTTCCGACCTGCTTGCGCCACGGCGGGGAGCACGCTGGGCTTCCTGGTGATGTACTGCATCGGCGAATGGTTCGGGCACAGGTATCATCGAGGGAGGGAAGTCAATTATCCTTCCGGTGGAGTCGATCCGCAAGGTGGAGGAGTGGTTCGGCCGCTACGGGTACTGGGTGATGGTGGTCAATCGATTCCTGGCGGGGACGCGCGCCGTGGTCTCGTTCTTCGCCGGAATGTCCGACCTGAGGCTGGGCCGACCACTGTCCTGTCGTGCCTGAGCGCGCTGCTCTGGAACGCGATGCTGATGACCGGCGGGTACTTCCTTGGCAGGAACTGGGAGCGCATCGGGTTCTACCTCACGACCTACAGCCAGGTGGTCACCACCATCGTGGTGATCGTGGTGGTGGTCATCGTCGTGCGCTACCTGATGAGGCGCAACGAAAGAAGGCCCGGTCGCGTTCGGAGGGGGTCCATCCCCACGGGCGCACGGAAAGGGGCGGCGGGTTCCGGCGGCGGCGAAGGGGAAACATGAGTGACCTGCTCTTCTCCGCGGACCGGCCCTCTTCCTCTTTCTGAACGTCACCCTCGCGACCCCGGTGGGGGACTCGTCTGGCCGCTCATCACGGATTATGACCGGTTCCTGGTCGTGCGGGCGATGCTGCTCTCCGTCTGGCTCGTCCTCATCTGGAAGGGAGGGACCCGCGGGCGGACGGCGGCGCTGGTGCTGGTCCCTCTCCTCGTGATCTCGGATCAGCTGAGCAGCCCGGTGATCAAGGAGCTCGTGGGACGTGCCCGGCCCTGCCACCTGGTCGGCGGGGTGCCCGGTCATCCCGAGAGGTCCGTCTGCTCGTCGATTGCGGCCGCGGCAAATCGCTTCCCGTCGTCGCACGCGGTCAACAATTCGCCGTGGCCGCGATGTTCTCGTCGTACTACCGCCGTTGGACCTGGGCGTTCGTCTCCTGGGCAGCCCTCGTCGGCCTCTCCCGGGTCTTCGTCGGTGTCCACTATCCGCTCGGACATCGCTCGGGGGCGCAGCCATCGGAGTTGGCGTTGGCCTCGCGTATGTGTGGACATGGCGGCCGTCACCGGGCGCTGGTTCCCGTCGCTCGTCATCTGTCCGGAGGGAGGAAGAAACCCCTTGACGGATGCCGGGCGCGTCGAACCCAGGGCGGAAGGGCGCCGGCGGTTCTTCCTGCCTGATCCTCGCGGGGTCATCCTGGGATGCGCATTCCCGCCTCTGCCGCTCGGCATGCTCGCGTGTCGGGCTGGTGCCACTGCTGTCGTCTCTCGCCGATGACTCGCTCTGGCGGGACTCCGCTACGGGTACGTACCTTCCTGGCGTTTCATATGATCACGCTGAACTGGACGGGCGGCTATGCACACGGCCGAGGACCCGTACATGATGATCGCCGGGGGCGATGACGATGCTCATCCACCCGCTCTTCTACTTCCTTCCGATCGGCGTCTACTCTGTGTCAAGAAGCGCCATGCGGGAGCCTGGACGGCGCTCCTGAGCTTGCCGTTCGCCTGGGTGGGGTACGAGTATACGCCACACGCTGACCGAATGGTCGTTCCCCTGGCTGACGCTCGGCAACAGCCAGTCGTACGACCTTGCGGGGATGCAGTTCATCAGCATCACCGGGATCCTGGGGCTCTCGTTCTGGATCCTCCTGGTGAACGCCTCGGTCTTTGTCCTCTATTCGTCGGTTGCCGGGGGCCGGCTGACACCCTGGATCGAAGCGCGGCATCCTCGCGCTCGCCGGCATTCTGCGTGCTGGTTATCTGATGCCGTCACTACACGGGTGGTTCGTCCTGACGGCACCCGAGGCGCTCGACGGCCGCACCGTTGCGGCGACCTGTCACCGTGGGCATGATCCAGCCGAACGTTCGATCCATGGCAGAAATGGTCGTTGAACGGATCCCCGGTGACGTACGGACATATCTGCGGATGACCGATTCGCTTCTGACACGTCCGGATGCAGGGCCGCATCTGGTGCTCTGGCCCGAGACGGCGATTCCGTTACTATCGTGCTCAGCGCGGATGGACGTCCCGACTGCGGGAGCTGCAGGAGTCGGTGGACTCCAAGGGGGTTGCCGTCCTGACCGGGCTTCCGCATCGCACCGTATACGCGGATTCCGACGACCGCGCCGACGGAGCGCGAAGCGCCGACCGCTGCACGGGGCAGCGGTACGATACGTTCAACGCCGCGGCGCCTGATCGAACCCGTCGGGCGGCCAGGCCCGGTGGTACGGAAAGATGAAGATGGTGCCGCTCGCGGAGAGAGTTCCGTACCCGGAGTTCTTCGCCGTTCATCGACTTCCTGCGGTGGGAGGTCGGCATCGGAGGGTGGGCGATCGGCAGGGACACCGTCGTGTTCCGTGAGGGCCGAGAGCGGCACGCCGGTTCTGCGCGCAGTCATCTGCTACGAATCGGTCTATCCCGCATTTCGTGGCGGAGTTCGTCCGGCGCGGCGCGGAGTTCATCTGACGATCATCACGATCGACAGCTGGTGGGGGCACATGTCCGGCGCGTATCCAGCACCAGCGGATTCGCGGTCTTTCGCGCGGTCGAGAACAGGCGCTGGATCGCCCGCTGCGCCGTCGGGGGGATTTCCTGTTACATCGATCCGTACGGGAGGAGTCTATGACGACACCGAGCTGTTCACGCGCGCGGTCCTGTGCCGGACGATCGGACGCGACAGCGGATTGACGACATACACCCGCGCACGGGAACGTCCTCGGGGAGGCCTGTCTCTGGATCTCCTGCCGGACTTGTCGCCGCAGCCGCGGGCGAGCGGGCTCTGCGCAAGCGCCGCACACGAGCATCTGGAGCATGCCATGATAGATCTGCGAAGCGACACCGTCACGCGTCCGTCGGCAGCCATGCGCGAGGCCATGGCACGCGGCCGAGGTTGGAGACGACGTGTTCGGGGAGGATCCCACCGTCAGGGAGCTGCAGGAGCGCGTCGCGGGAATCCTCGGGAAGGAGGCCGCGCTCTACGTGCCGAGCGGGACGATGGGGAATCAGATCTGCATCAAGGTGCACACGCAGGCCGGGGACGAGGTGATCGCCGAACGCGGCTCCCACGTCTTCAACTATGAGACCGCCGGCGCGGCGTTCCTTTCGTCGGTCCAGGTCCATCCGGTCGAAGGGGTTCGGGGCGTCCTGGGCATCGAGGAGGTTCGCCAGGCCATCCGCCCGAAGCTCTACTACATGCCCCGGACCCGGCTGTCTGTGCGTCGAGAACACGCACAACAGGGCGGGGGGCACCATCACCCCCTGGAGTCGCTTGCCGCGCTGAGCGCGTTCGCGCACGGAGGAGGGGCTGAAGGTCCATCTGGACGGCGCGCGCCTCTGGAACGCCTGCGTCGCCACCGGCGTCGCTCCCGTGCGTATGCAGCGCACGCCGATTCGGTCTCCGTCTGCCTCTCGAAAGGGCTCGGCGCGCCGGTCGGGTCGGTCATCGCGGGGACGACGGAATTCATCCAGGAAGCGCGGCACTACAGGAAGATCTTCGGCGGCGGGATGCGTCAGGCCGGCGTCATTGCCGCGGCAGGATTGTACGCGCTGGAAAACAACAGGGAGCGCCTGCACGAGGACCACGAGAAGGCGCGGTGCTCGCCAGGGCTCTCGGGGACATCCCGGGGATCGATATCGACCCGCTGACCGTCCAGACAAACATCATCATACTTTCGGTGGCCCGAGCGGGAAGAGGCCGGAAGAAATTCTCGCTGCGTTGAAAGCGAAGGGCGTGCTGTTCTCGGCAGCGGGAACTACTGGGATTGCGCGCGGTGACGCACCTGGATGTGTCCATGGACGAGGTCCGCAGGGCTGGCGAGGCGTTCTGCGCGGTCTGGGCATAGAGCACGCAGTCGCCGGACATCCGTATCGCGGAGAGGGTTCTCTGACCGAAATAAGGCCCTGTCCTACTTGCTATTTGAGTGGCCAAGGCTATATTGATCAGCTGTAAAGATAGCCCGTTTCGGGCTATTTTTGTTTGAGGCACGCGAACCCCGCCAGACGTCCATGAAAGTTGACGAAAAGCTCTGGCGGAAAACATCGCCAATGCCGCGACGCGGCACGGCGCCCACGTCATGGATGTCGTGTTGCGCGGCGACCACAGGAAGCCGTGCTGGAAGTTTACATCGACGCACGGGAGCACTGTGACGATCAGCGTGCACGCAGATCAGCCGGGAACCTGTCCGGTGTCATCGACGGCGCGCAGATCATTGCGGGCACATATCGGCTGGAAGTGTCGTCGCCAGGCATCGAGAGGCCGCTGCAGCATGCATGGCAGTACCCGAAGCATGTGGGGCGCAGGGTCCAGGTCAGCGTGCGAAGGCCGGAGGGCACCCTGAGCTGGTCGGAGTGCTGACCGCGGCCGACGCCGGGAGGAGTGACAGTGAGTCCGGGCCCCGGCGAAGGAGCCAGTGCATGTGGCTTTCGCGGATGTCCGCGAAGGCCCTGGTGCTCCGCCCTGGTAAGCGGATGCCCGAAGAACGGTATGTTTGTTTGAGGAGAAAGGTATGAACGCAGAGATTGTTGAATCGTTTTCGCAGATGGTCCGGGAAAAGGGGATCGACAAGGACATCCTCGCGGGCATCGTGGAGGATGTCTTTTCGATGATGGTCCGGAAGAAGTACGGGCAGGACGCGAAGTTCGACGTCATCGTGAACATGGACAAGGGGGACATCGAGATCTTCCTTGAGCGGGAGGTCGTCGAGACCGTGGAGAACCCGACGACGCAGATCGACGTCGCGACGGCCCGCGAGCTGTCGGGCGAAGACCTGGATGTGGGCGAGGAGTTACGTGGAAGTCATCCCGCTGGAGACGTTCGGCCGGCGGCTGGTCGTCAGCGCGAAGCAGAACCTGAACCAGCGCATCAAGGAGATCGAGCGGGAGCTGATCTACAACGAGTACAGCAACACGATCGGGGAGATCATCGTCGGCGAGATCTACCAGATCCGCCGGAACGAGATCCTGATCAACCACAACCGGAACGAGCTGATCCTCCCGAAGAGCGAGCAGATCTTCAAGGAGCGCTACAAGAAGGGGGACACGATCCGCGCGGTGGTGAAGGAGGTCCGGAAGAACGCCGGGAACCCCGCCGTGATCGTCTCGCGCGCCGATCCGCAGTTCCTCGCAAAGCTGTTCGAGCTCGAGATCCCCGAGATCTACGACGGCATCATCGAAATCAAGCGGATCGCCCGCGAGCCCGGCGAGCGCGCGAAGGTGGCCGTGGAGTCGCACGACGACCGGATCGACGCGGTCGGCGCCTGCGTCGGCATGAAGGGCGTGCGCATCCACACGATCGTGCGTGAGCTGAACAACGAGAACATCGACGTCATCAACTTCTCGCGAGCAGCCCGAGGTGTTCATTCAGCGGTCCCTGGCGCCGGCGAAGCTGAAGAGCATCGAGCTGGACCGGGATGCGAAGACCGCGAACGTGCTCGTGGTCGCCGACCAGGTGTCGCTGGCCATCGGCCAGCAACGGCCAGAACATCCGCCTGGCGTCGAAGCTGACCGGCTTCGAGATCAACCTGATCAAGGAAGGCGGCGACGACGAATACGACATCGAGCTGGTCGACTTCAAGCGAGGAGCTCGGCGAGGAACTTGTACCTGAAGCTGATCGATGCCGGGCTCGAGACGGCGAAAGAAGTGCTGCAGGCGAAGCATGGACACGCTGCTGGCGATCGAGGGGCTCGACGAGGAGAAGATCCGCGAGATCCGCGAGATGATGAAGCGGGATCTGGAAGAGGCGGAAGTCGAGGACGACGAAGAGGAGGAGCGAGGAGGAGGACGCGAGGTGGAGGCAGCGGCGACTGAGCCGCAGCAGGACTCCGGCAGCCCGTGCGGCGGAGGAGGAGACGGTGCAGGACCGGTGACGCCCGATCCAGCCGGTGAGGAGCCGCAGCGCGACGCCGGGAGCGGCTCCGCGGCGGAGGAGGAGCGGTGAGCGCGTCCGGAGGCTCAGGGCGACGCGAGCGAAACCGCCCGCAGACGGACGGGTACGGGCAATGCTGAGCAGGCGTGCGACCGGGCCTGACTCCGGAAGCATAAGGAAACGTAATGGCTGAGACGCAGGAAAAAAAGAAGAAGATCTACAAGGTTGCGACGGAACTCAACCTCTCGCACGAGACGCTCGATCGAGTTCCTGCGGAAGAAGGGGCATCGAGGTGAAGAGCCACATGTCCATCGGTCGACGACGACATGATGCGGGAGATCCTGATCCACTTCAAGAGGGAGAAGGACGTCGCGGAGAAGCACCAGCGCAAGATCCAGGAGATCCGGGAGACGCAAGAAGCGGGCCGAGAAGAAGGCCGAAGAGCGTCGTCGAGCGCCGGCCGTCCGCATCCTGCGGTCCCGCGCGGCGGCCGAGATCCGCCGCCCGTCGCCGGAGAGCCGCCGGAGGAGTCGCCGCGGAACCGGAGCCTCGGCGCATCGCTCGAAGCAGCCGTCGCCGGACGAGCGCCTGTCGAGGAAGCGGCCCGTAGCGGAGGAACAGCCCGACGCGCGGTCGCAGGAAGCGCCCGCGAAGCCGCTGCAGCCGTCGCCGCGGCCGCGCCCGAGCGCTCCGGAACCGGTGATCGCCTGCACCGCCCGGCGAAGGCCGAGAGTCCTCTCACCGCTGGAGAAGGAACGCCGACCCGAAGTGGGCCTGACGATCAAGGGGAAGATGGACCTGGCCGCCCGAAACCGGCGCCAACCGCACGACCGGCGAAGCCTGACGGCCGCGCGACCCGGCGCGCCCGGCCACCGGCGCACGCCCCGACGGCGGACGAGGCCGCTCACCAGAAGAAGAAAGAAGAAGAAGGTCAAGGACGACGTCCCGGAAGTCAAGGCCGCGGAGCCCGAGGAGGACGGATCGGAAGAAGAAGAAGAAGAAGAAGCTTCGCCACAAGGAGGTCGACCAGGCCGAGGTGCAGGACGCCATCCGCCGGACGTTTGCCGCGATGGACGAAGCGCCCGGTCAGCGGCCGCGCCGTCGCTCAGGAAGCGGAAGCGCCAGGAGCGCGAAGAGGCCGAGAGCGCCGCGCAGGAGGAGGCGCTGCGCAGGAAGGACAAGCTCCGCGTCACCGAGTTCGTCTCGGTGAACGACCTCGCGAACCTGATGCGGGTGAACGTCGCCGACGTGATCAAGAAGTGCATGGAGCTCGGCATCATGGTGTCCATCAACCAGCGCCTCGACAAGGACACGATCACGCTCGTCGCCGACGAGTTCGGCTTCGAGGTGCAGTTCTACTCGGAGCTCGACCGACGAAGACGAGCGATCGAGGAGCCGGAGGATCGTCCCGGAGACTCTCCAGCGCCGCGCCGCCGGTGGTGACGATCATGGGACACGTCGACCACGGCAAGACGTCGCTGCTCGACTACATCCGCCAGCGCCAACGTGGTGGCCGGCGAAGCGGGCGGCATCACGCAGCACATCGGCGCGTACGAAGTGATCGACCGCATCCGGGAACGATGATCACGTTCCTCGATACGCCGGGTCACGAGGCCTTCACCGCCATGCGTGCCCGCGGCGCGCAGATCACGGATATCGTCGTCCTGGTCGTCGCGGCCGACGACAGCGTGATGCCCCAGACCCTGGAGGCGATCAGCCACGCGCAGGCCGCCGGCGTGCCGATCATCATCGCCGATCAACAAGATCGACAAGCCGGACGCCAACCCGGACCGGATCCGCCAGCAGCTCGCCGAGAAGAACATCCTCGTCGAGGAGTGGGGCGGCAAGTACCAGTGCGTCGAGCTGTCCGCGAAGACCGGGAAGAACGTGGACCTGCTGCTGGAGAAGATCGCTCCTCGAGGCGGACGTGCTCGACCTCAAGGCGAATCCCGAACCGCCTCGCGCGCCGGGCACGATCGTCGAAGCGCAGCTGGACAAGGGCAAGGGCATCACCGCGACGGTCCTCGTGCAGAAGGGGACGCTGCGCGTCGGCGATCCGTTCCTCGCCGGCATCTACAGCGGCAAGGTCCGCGCGATGTACGACGAGCGCGGCAACCGGGTCGAAGCCGCCGGCCCGTCGACGCCCGGTGCAGCTGACCGGCCTCGACGGCTTCCCGCAGGCCGGCGATCACCTTCGTCGTCATGGAATCGGACCGCGAGGCGCGCGAGATCAGCCTGCGCCGGCAGCAGCTGAAGCGCGAACAGGACTTCCGCCAGATCCGCCTGACCACGCTGGACGACATCTCGCAGCAGATCAAGGACGGGCAGGTCAAGGAGCTGGCCGTCATCGTCAAGGGCGACGTGGACGGGTCCGTCGAGGCGCTCTCCGATTCGCTCATGAAGATCGCAGCACAAGGAAGTGAAGCTGCAGCGTGATCCACAGCGGCGTCGGCACGATCTCGGAATCGGACATCATGCTCGCGGCCGCCTCGCGGCGCGGTGATCATCGGCTTCCGCGTCCGGCCGAACCTGAACGCCCGCCGGCTCGCGGAGAAGGAAAAGGTCGACATCCGGACCTACAACATCATCTACGATGCCATCGACGACGTCCACAAGGCGCTGGAAGGCATGCTCTCGCCCGGAGCAGAAGGAAGAGATCGTCGGCGACGGTCGACGTGCGCGAGGTGTTCAAGGTCCCGAAGATCGGGAACATCGCCGGGTGCTACGTGCAGGACGGGAAGATCATGCGGAACAACCGCGTGCGCCTCGTCCGCGACGGCATCCAGGTGTTCGAGGGGGCATCAGCTCGCTCAAGCGGTTCAAGGACGACGTCCGCGAAGTGGAGACCGGCTTCGAGTGCGGCATCGGCCTGGAGAACTTCAACGACATCAAGGTCGGCGACACCATCGAGGCATTCAGGATCGTGGAGTCCAAGCGGAAACTCTGAGCGGGAGGCCTGATGTCGATTCGATCGGAACGCGTCGCATCGCTCCTGAAAGAGGAGCTGGGCGTCCCTGCTCGGACGCGAGTACGCCGGGGAGGGGCTCGGGTTCACCACGGTCACCGAGGTGCGGCTGACCGTCGGACCTCCGGCAGCGCGAAGATCTTTGTCAGCGTCTTCGGCGCGCCGGAGCTCCGGCAACGGACGATGGCGTTCCTGGAAGCCGAGACGCCGCACATCCGGTCCCTGCTGGCCGGGAGGATGCGCCTGCGGTTCATGCCGGCGCTGCAGTTCGTGCTCGACGACACCCTGGACCGCGTCGACCGGATCAACACCCTCATCAAGAAGATCCACGACGACGATGACCCAGGCAGCGGCGACACAGGGTCCTGACGGGGGAGATGCTCCTCGTCGACAAGCCGGCGGGGTGGACGTCGTTCGACGTGGTCACAAGCTCCGGGGCGTGCTGGGCGTGCGCAAGGCCGGGCACGCCGGAACGCTGGACCCGATGGCGACCGGTCTGCTGATCGTGTGCACCGGGCCCGGACGAAAGAGATGGAGTCATTCATCGGACTGGACAAGGAGTACGACGTGGAGATGACGCTCGGGGCGCGCACCGAGAGTTTCGATGCGGAGACCCCGGTCGTCGAGCGCCGAGACATCAGCGGCGATCACGATCGCGGACGTGGAGGCGGTGCTCAGGGGGTTCGTCGGTCCCCAGCACGCAGCTCCCGCCGATGTGGTCCGCGGTCAAGGTCGGCGGCGAAGGCACTCTACCGCTACGCGAGGAAAGGGCAGACCGTGGAACGCGCGCCCAGGGAGATCGTGGTGCACTCGATCGAACCGGGTCTGATGGAGCTGCCCAGGGTCCGCTTTCGCATGGCCTGCTCGAAGGGAACGTACGTCCGTTCGCTCGTTGACGACCGCCGGCGAACGGCTGGGATGCGGGGCGTATGTGACGGCGCTCCGGCGGACGCGGATCGGACCGTACCGGATCGAGGATGCGCTGTCGATCCCCGAGCTCGCACAACGGGCGGCCGCGGTTCGCACCGCGCCGCGCTCCGTATGATGGTCGTTCACGGTTCCGGCACGCTGCGCCGCGATCCCGGTTCGGTGGTCACGGTCGGCACGTTCGACGGCGTGCATCTGGGACACCGGGAGATCATCGCCGCGGTGGTGGCGACGGGCGCGGGAACTGGGGGCGAGAAGCGTCGTCATGACGTTCGACCCGCATCCGAAGGAGGTGGTCGCGTCGGCGCATGGCCCCGTGGAGCTGCTGTCCACGATGGGGGAGCGCGCCGCGGCGTTCGAGAGGCTGGGGGTGGACCTGCTGCTGGTCATCCCGTTCACGTACGAGTTCTCCCGGCTCTCCTCCCGGGAGTTCTACGAACGCCATGTGTCGGGGGAGGTCGGGGTACGCGAGGTGATCGTCGGGCACGATCATACGTTCGGCCGTGACCGGGAAGGCGGCATCGAGCCGCTCCGCGCGATCGGGATCGAGCAGGGATTCGCCGTGAACGTGCTTCCGCCGTTCCTTGTCGACGGGGAGCGGATCAGCAGCACCAGGATCCGACAGCGTTACGGGAAGGCAACGTCGCCAGGGCGGCGAGATTGCTCGGAAGTCCGTACACGCTCTCGGGAACCGTTGTCCCCGGGGACGGCAGGGGACGAGGCCTCGGGTACCCCACGGCGAATATCGCCGTCCAGGCGGCGCGGAAGGTGCTCCCGGCGGATGGGGTGTACGTGGTGCAGGCCGAGCTCGCGGGGAACTCCCACCGGGGCATGATGAATATCGGCGTGCGGCCGACGGTCACCGACGGCCGCACGAGGACACTGGAAGTGCACATGCTGGGATCCCACGGGGACCTGGCGGGTGAGTCGATCACGGTGGGGTTCCTCGAGCGGCTCAGGGACGAACGGAAGTTCGCCTCACTGGAGGAATTGACAGGGCAGCTGGACGCGGGACCGCGCGGCCGCCGAACGGTTCGGACACGAACAGTAACAATCATTCATAGAAGGAACGACGGAGGACATCGGCATGGCAATCACCAAAGGACAAAGGCCGAGATCATCAAGAAGTACGGCAAAACGCCGACGGACACCGGTACGCCCGAAGTCCAGATCGCGCTGCTGACGGCCCGCATCAACGACCTGACACCCCATTTCGAGAATCTTCACGAAGGACCACCACTCCCGCGTCGGCCTCCTCAAGATGGTCGGCAAACGGCGCCGGCTGCTCGATTATCTTCAGGAGAAGAACATCGACCGCTACAGCAAGATCATCGCCGATCTTCAGATCCGCAAGTAAAGCGGATCGACCCGATGCAAACACGATGAAGGAAGCACTATGAAGGTACGAAGGAAATCACTCGGGGGGAAGATCTTCTCGCTCGAGACCGGACGCTTCGCCAAGCAGGCGGATGGGGCCGTGATGGTCCGCTTCGGCGACACCATGGTGCTCGCCGCCGTCGTCGCCAAGCACGAAGCCGAAGGAGCGCCTGGACTATTTCCCGCTCCAGGTCGAATACCGCGAGAAGGCGGCCTCCGCCGGGAAGATCCCCGGCGGCTTCTTCAAGCGCGAAGGCGCGGCCCTCCGAAAAGGAGATCCTCTCCGCCCGGCTCATCGACCGGCCCATCCGTCCGATGTTCCCGGACTGGTTCCAGTGCGAGACGCAGGTCATCGTGACCGTCTACTCGTCCGACCAGGAACATGACGGCGACGTGCTCGGCGCCGTCGCGGCGTCGGCGGCGCTGATGATCTCCGACATCCCGTTCGAGGGGCCGATCGCGGAGGTCCGCGTCGGACGCGTGGACGGCCAGTTGGTCATCAACCCGACGTTCACCGAGCTCGCAGAGAGCGACATGGACGTCACCGTGGCGGGCACGGACGACTCCATCGTGATGGTGGAAGGGGAGGCCGCGCGAGATCTCCGAAGCAGGACATGCTGGACGCGCTCGCCTTCGCGCACGAGTACATCAAGAAGATGTGCGCGCTGCAGATGGAACTCGTCCGAAGGAATGCGGCCGTGCGAAGCGGACCGCGCCCGGCCGCCCGAGCGGAGGACCAGCTCGACGCGCGACGTGCAAGGCGCGCGGCGCGGGACAGGCTGCAGCGAGCTCGCCGCACACCCCTCTGCTGAAGGAGGAGCGGGCGAAGCAGACCGCGGCGATCTACGAGGAAGACGCAGGCGGCCCTCGCGGCGAAGTATCCCGGAGCAGGAGAAGGCGATCGCTGCCGATGCTGCACGACATCGAGTACGAGGCGATGCGGGAGATGATCCTCTCGGCAGGGAAGCGGCTCGACGGCCGCGGCCTGACCGACATCCGCCCGATCACGATCGAGGTCGGCCTGCTGCCGCGTACCCACGGCTCGGCGCTCTTCCAGCGCGGCGAAACGCAGAGCCTCACGACCGCTGACGCTGGGGACGAAGCTCGACGAGCAGATCATCGACGGGCTCCTGCCCGGATTCCACGAAGCGGTTCATGCTCCACTACAATTTCCCGCCGTTCTCGGTCGGTGAAGTCGGGCGGCTCGGGTACCACCGGACGCCGCGAGATCGGGCACGGCAGCGCTCGCCGAGCGGTCGATCAAGAACATGATGGCGTCCGGAGGCGGAGTTCCCGTACACCGTCCGCATCGTCTCCGACATCCTCGAGTCGAACGGCTCCTCCTCCATGGCCACCGTCTGCGCGGCGACGCTCGCCCTGCTGGACGGCGGCGCGCCGCTGAAGAAGCCGGTGGCGGGCATCGCCATGGGCCTCGTGAAGGAAGGGGACCGCGGTCGCGATCCTGAGCGACATCCTGGGGAACGAGGATCACCTCGGCGACATGGACTTCAAGGTCGCCGGGACCCGCGGACGGGATCACGGCGTTCCAGATGGACATCAAGATCCGCGGCATCTCGCTGGAGATCATGCGCACGCGCGCTGGAGCAGGCGCGTGAGGGCCGGATGCACATCCTCGGGAAGATGGAAGAGGCTCATCAGCGCACCGCGCGCGGATCTGTCGCCGTTCGCCCCGCGCCTGACGACCCTCAAGATCCCTGTGGACATGATCGGCGCGGTCATCGGGCCGGGCGGAAAGAACATCCGCCAGATCGTGAAGGACAGCGGCGCGGAGGTGAACATCGAGGACGACGGGTCGGTCGTGGTCGCGGCAACGTCGAAGGAGTCGGCCGACAAGGCGATCGCAAGGCGATCAAGCGGATCACCGAGGTCCCGGAGATCGGGAAGGTCTACCCGGCGACGGTGAAGAAGGTGACCGACTTCGGCGCGTTCGTGGAGTTCCTCCCCGGCAAGGAAGGGCTCGTCCACGTGTCGCAGCTCGACATGAAGCGGGTCGAAAACCCTCGGACGTCGTCAAGGTGGGCGACGTATTCGATGTGAAGATCATCGACAAGGACGACCAGGGGCGGTACAAGCTGAGCCGGAAGGCGGTCCTCATGCCCGAAGGCGGAGCAAGACCGCCGAGGAGAGGGGAGAAGCCGCACCGGGAGCGACGTCCGCACGGGACATCAAGGGCCCGCGCCGCGGCGAGCAGCCCGCAGGCGGCACCGGAGCAGCTCCGAGACGCATCACCAGGCTACCGCTTCAGAACGACGAACGCCCGCGGACCATTTCCCGCGGGCGGTTGGCGATTCCGGCTGGCCTGGGCCGGGCCTCGTTCAGGGGATCAGGACTGGTGCCTCGAACGAGTGATGTCGAGGTCCCGGACAAGCTCCGACATGAAGTCCGGGCCGTACTTGTTCATGTAGTAGACGACGTTGATCTCCCGTTCCTGGAGGACGCCTCCGGAAGCAGACCGTTCACCGCCTTCTCGATCTGCCGGACCGCCGTTTCGTTCCGCCGCTTCTGCGCCGCCACGGCCTTCTCCTTCAGCACCGCCGACGATTCGTCGATCTGCTGCGCCGACGTTCTCCATGGGCCCCGACAAGCGTCGGATCGACCTCGTTCAGCCCGAACTTGAGAGCTCGTGATGGCGTCCTGGATCTGCCGCGCCGTCTCGCCAAAGACCTCATCCAGTTTCATCTCCGAGATCTCCTCGACGACCTTCGCGCGTGACCGGTTCTTTGTCCCTGAAGAAGTCCTCAGACGTCGATCCCGTACTTTTCCATCGCGCGCTGAACGCGCTCCTCGAGGAAGGACGCGCTCGCGCGCGGATAGACGACGGGCTGGGTGACGCCGAAATGGTCATACACCGGACCCAGCTGGGCATGATAGGCGATCTCCGACGGGCCCCCGACATACGCCACGGTCGGGAGAAGCGTGTCCTGAGCCATGGGGCGGAGGACGACGTTCGGGCTGAGCAGTTCGGGGGTCTCCCGCGCGATCCGGAGCAGCTCCTCCTTGCCCATGAAATGGCGCGTTCCCTTCAGGCTGAAATCAGGTTCCCGGGGCTCGATCAGGTAGCGCCCCCCTTTGTGGAACATGAAGAGGTTGATCGATTTCGTCTTGATCTGGGCGTGGTACTTCTGCTCCAGTTCGGCGCTCTGGCCGATGACGAGCTGCGAGGACTGGGGAAATTCGCTGATCTCCTTCTGGAAGATGGGAGAGAGAAGCGGCTTCAGCCGGGGATGGTTGGCGGAAAGGAAGACGAGCCCCTCGTCCGGAAGAGGCTCTCTCATCCAGCCGGCGAACGCCGATCTGAACGTCGCCCCGGGCCGATAGTCGGACCTGAGGCCTCGCAAGGAGTCCGGGCGTGAATTCCGTCGGCTGCAGGGCCGCCGCCAGCGCGTGCAAGTGGCTTCAGGGAAGCGTCGAACACGATCTCCCCGACGGCGCCGAGATTGCGTCCGGCACACACCTCCCGGGAGGTACTCGACGCGGGGACGGCCCTCGGCGTTAAGACGCGCCGTTCATCTCTGCGAAATCGTGGTCTTCCCCCTCGACCCAGAACACCGGCACAAAGTCCCCGGGGAACCGTTCCTTCAGCCCCGCCGCGAGTTTGATCGTGGTGAGGGTCTTGAAGACGGTGTAGAGCGGCCCGCCAAAAAGTCCGACCTGCTGTCCGGTGACCACCGCGTACGTGCTCCCGCTGCGAGCGCATCGATGTGCTCCAGCGTGCGCGGACCGGCCCCGGCATTCTGCTCCGCAGCACGCGTGTCAGCGTTGCGGTCCGGGCTGCCTCCGGGGGATCGCCTCGATGATCCGGACCGCATTGAACGGGGTCCAGGAAATGCCGGGGAAGAATCGGCGAGCTCGGCGCGTCCTGCGGTAGTCAAGAAACAGATGAGTAGCCGCCGGTGGCGGACGGGAGCTGCCGGAAGTCGATCCAGTCCATGGCGAGTGTGCTGCTCCGTTGGCGCATCAATAAGGGGAATATCGCCGGAAAAGCAAGTTGCTTCAAGTCAGAGTTTTGTACAATCGCATTCACTACACCGCATCCGTTCGTCGCACGCGTGAGCTCTACGAACGCTTCGCCCCTGTCTCCTCCGGGAGTCTACCGCTCTTTTCGGACGAGCGTCCGTTCCCTGTGCGTCACCAGCGCTGAGTGCCGATGAAGAAATCACTTCTCGATTATACGCTCAAAATCCGGGTTCCCCTCATCGTCTTCGTTGCGGTCCTGGCATTCGTGGCGACGTACTACTTTCCCGGGCCGAGCGGGACGGGTGGGATATGCCCCGGTCCAGCCGGTGGCATTCTCGCACAAGCTCCATGCCGGGACGATGCGGATCGACTGCAAATACTGCCATACCTCCGTCACGGTCTCGCCCCATGCGGGCATCCCGCCGGTCGGCACCTGCATGAACTGCCATACGGTGGCGCGGAAAACCGGCCGGAGATCATCAAGCTGACGAAGTACTACGAAGACGGGTGGCGCTTCCCTGGAAACGGGTGCACCGGGTACCGGATTACGCGTACTTCAACCACAGCGTCCATGTGAACCGCGGCGTGGACTGCGCCAACTGTCACGGCGCCATCGAGAAGGTCGATCTGGTCGTCAGGTGTCACAGTTCACGATGGGCGCGTGTCTTGACTGCCACCGCAACAGCCGGCGCGGGTGCTCCGTCCCCGGCATCAAACGCGGCCCCGAATACTGCAGCGCATGCCACCGATGACCGGCGACCAACTGAAACGACAGACACCATGACCCGCACTTCGTTCTTCGCCCGCCTGTTCGCCGGCGCGGCCGCGATCTTCGGAGGGAGTCTGCTCAAGCCCTTCATCCGCCGAAAGGCTACGCCGCAGGCTCCGAGCGTGACCATCCATCCGCTGGCGGTTTCCCGATCATCACAACACCGACAGACCCATGCCTAACGACCACAGCGAGCGGGACCACGGAGCCACGGGTCCACGACCGGCGGAGAGTTCTTGGAGGGCGTGACCGCGCCGTTTTCGCCCGACGAGCTTTCGGGGATGTCCCGGAAGCAGTTCCTGCGCTCCTGGCCGCTTCCGCGGCGTTCGCCGCGTCCG
>CAWEHG010000017.1:0-10941 GCA_963808715.1 Ignavibacteriota bacterium
ACCGATCCCGATACTCCCGCCGGCCTGCAGCGTCGCCGGATTGACTGGACGCTGGTCCACTTCGACACGTACGGTGCCGAGGACCGCTGATTGTTCGGTCATGACGAGCGTTCGGTCGGCGGCAAGGTAGGCGCCCCCGACCCATGCCCGCCACGAGCCCCAGGAAATAGGGCCGGACCAGCCGGTGCGTGCGGAAAGAAACCATGCCACAATGCCGCCCTCGAACCCCTCGATGGCGGAGTAGGAACAGTTTGCATCCGCCATGATGAACCACGGACCCGCGCCAGCCACAGCCGTTGCACCTCCACCAAAGAGTGGCCCCCCCACCTTCGCCTCCCCTGTGGCTTCGATGACGATGTCGTCGCGGACAGGGCGGTCGATGGTGACGGCGACGTTCAACCGCGTGTCGGTCCACGCATGACCCGCGAGCACGTAGACGTTGAGCAGTGGCAGGATCCAGGCATCCAGCTTCAGAGCGGCCAGGATGGTCTGGTTGCGCACATCAAAGCTCGCGACGTCGCTGATACTTGTCGGCTCGTTCCCCGGCAGTGTCACGCGAACATCGTAGACCTCGATGTCCCGGCTCATGGTGATCAAGGACATTCCTGCCCCGAAGGGGTTCGGCAGGTCGATGCCGCGCTCGATCGCCCAGGAGGCACCCAGGGGGAGCGGGTGGGTCCATGTCGAATCTTCACCGGCCTGTGAAGCAGGGGAAGCGGCCGTCACGACCAGCACCAACAGCGCCACGCGGAGCAGGCAGCGGGCATCGGGTCGCGGCTCTCCATGCTGCCACGGGGCGATCCGTGCGCCGGATCCACCACCTGCCCTTGTTTTGACAGGATTTTTTTGATAGACTTCCATTGTTCCTCCGCTTATGAGTTCCACGTTGCGGGACATGCCGATGGATCTGCAGAAGATCTTCGAGAACAACGAACGATGGATCGCCGAACGACTCGGCCGGGATCCCGACTACTTTACCAGACTCGCCACCGGGCAGAATCCGAAGCTCCTGTACATCGGCTGTTCCGACAGCAGGGTCTCCGCCGAGGAACTGATGGGGCTGGCCCCGGGCGAGGTCTTCATCCACCGGAATATCGCCAATCTCGTCCTGGCCACCGACAACAACGTGAACTCGGTTGTGCAGTACGCGGTGGAGTACCTGAAGGTGGAATACATCATCGTCTGCGGCCACTACGAATGCGGCGGCGTGAAGGCTGCCATGACCCCCAGCGACATGGGACAGCTGAACAGCTGGCTCCAGTCGCTGCGCGACGTCTACCGCATCCACCACCGCGAACTGGATGCGATCCCCGACGAGAAGCACCGGTATGACCGGCTGGTGGAGCTGAACGTCCGCGAGCAGTGCATCAACATTCTGAAGATCGACCACGTCCAGAGATCGTGGTACGAGCGGGGCTTCCCGAGGCTCTGCGGATGGGTGTTCGACGTCGGAACGGGAAAACTCATCGACCTGAAGCTGAACATGGCCGAGGAGTTCAGGGAGATCCGCGCGATCTACGACCTGTGGCCGCTGGGCAAACCGAACCAGGGCTGAGGGACGGCGGCGCTACCCGGACGATCATGGTCCGCTCGTGAATCCTCCGGCCCTACGGAACGAACGTCACGCACACCGGAGAGGTCAGCGTGACCGACCGCGAGGTCGGGGTCAGCTTGCCATCCGCGGCACCGACCTGGAACAGCGAGACGGTATTCGACCGCTGGTTTGCGGAAAACAGCCACCGGCCTGTCGGATCAAGCTCAATGTGCCGTGGCGACTTTCCCCCACATGGCATGTGCTGCATGCGAGTGAGCGTTCCCTCTCTCCCATCGATGCCGAACACCACGATCGCATCGTCCCCGCGATTCGACACGTAGAGGAATCGCCCCTGCTGGTCGACGACGATCTCTGCCGTGGTGTTCGGTCCGGTGAACCCGGCCGGCAGGGTCGTGATCGTCTGCTTCCGTTTCAGCGTCCCTTCCCTCGCATCATAGGCGAACACCGTTACCGACGATGCCAGTTCGTTGACCACATACACGAACCGTCCTGAAGGACCCATGACGACATGCCGCGGCCCGGCACCGGGATCCAGCGAGGCGGACTTGCTGCTGTCGGCGGTCAGGCTCCCCGTCCGATCGTTGAAATCGTAGACCAGGAGCTTGTCGATCCCCAGATCCGCGACGATCGCCAGTCGATTGTCTGTGGTGACCCGTACGCAGTGAGCATGCGGCCCCGCCTGCCGTTTCGGGTTGACACTCGACCCGTACGCCTGCATGAATGCCGTATGTTCGCCGACCCGTCCGTCCTTCCCCACCGGGAACACCGCCACGCTGCCACCGCCGTAGTTCGCGACCAGAAGGAAGCGCCCGGACCTGTCAAGCGACAGATGCGCCGGCCCCCCTCCCAGCGATGAGACCTGCTGGAGGGGTCTCAGCCCACCGCTTCCCCGTTCTATCAAGAAGGCGCTGACCGCCCCCGCCGGGCGTCCCTGGAAGGAATCCACTTCGTTGACCGCATAGAGGAATTTCCCATGTGGGTCGGCCACGAGAAACGATGGATTGTCCGTCCGGGCCGCGAGACCGAGAGGACCGATCTCGCCTGTGGTGGGATCGAACCGGAAGCAGTAGATCCCCTCACTTCCCTTTCCTGTGTAGGTCCCCACATAGACGAGCTGCGCTCCGCCAGTGGCGATGCCCGCGGAACCCGCGAGCATGGTCACCAGCGAGCATGCCATAGCGGCGAGCCTTCGCACATCGTCCTCCTTCACACCTCTGAGAATTGGATGACCACCTTGATATCGTCCGGCTTGCGTTGCAGGGCTCCCGGAAAATCCTTCGGCGCCACCCGCCGGCTCACGAGGCGCGCGAGCCACGCGCGGTCGGCACGTGCAAGGGCTTGGGTAGCCTTGTACCAGTGACGCTTGTTGGCGTTGACGCTTCCGACGATCGCATTGTTCTTGAGCACGGCGGCAGCGGCGACATCGGCCGTGGCAGACCCGCCGACCACCCCGCCCGTCCCTACCCCGGTGAGACACACGATGCCACCCGCACCGACAGTCCGGATCGCATCGGCAATGATCTGCCCCACGCCAGTGCACTCCACGATCACATCCGGCTCGAACCCGACAGTCGCCACCGAGCCGGTGTGGTAGGTCGCTCCCAGCGAGCGCACGAGTTCGGGCTTCGCCCCTGACTCCACCCGGTCCAGGACGTGCACCTCCAACCCGTGCTGCATCCCCAGGAGTGCGGCGAGAAGACCGATCGGTCCGGCCCCGGTGACCAGCACGGTGTGCGGCTCCCAGAGAGCCCGCTGGCCGATGGCCACGACCTGTTCCCACGCCTTCGTCACGACCGTGGTCGGTTCAAGCAACACCCCGAGCATCCCCAGGGAAGCTTCCACCTTCATCGCGTATTCGGGCTCGATCCTCCAGCGCTCGGACATGAACCCGTCGATCTGTTTGATGCCGCGCTCGGTGTACAACCCGTTGCGGCACATGTCCCATTCGCCGACGGCACAGTTCGGACAGGGAACGGGGTCCGGCCGGCGGACGATCCCCACCACCAGGTCCCCCTTCTTGAGCCCGCTGGACGGTCCCGGGTCGATGACCCGGCCGAGGGACTCATGACCCAGAACGAGGCGGCTCTTCCCGGGAGGGGCCCAGCCATATTTCCCTTCGACGATCTCGACGTCCGTTCCGCACACGCCAACGGCCACGGCCTCGACAAGGACCGATCCGTAGCTGGGATCGGGCTCCGGGATATCCTCCAGCATCGCGCTGCCCGGGTTCTTCGGTTCTACGGTCACTGCTTTCATAGAGACCTACTCCTTCTTCCCCTCTTTGACGGTGATCGCGACCGCCTCGGAATAGTCCACCTGCACGGAGTCGCCGACATTGAGCTGTTTCAACATCTCCCGGTACGTCGAATCTCGCACGGCCACCGTCCGGGTCTTCCCCCTGGGTCCCTTGAACGTGACGGTGTTCTCCTTCAAATCGATCGCCTCCACGCGCGCGGTGATGGTGACCACGGTGCCGACCACACCGGCCGGTTTCTCCCCCGGCTTTGCGGTCGCCACTGCCGTCGTGGCCTCGGAGGGGACGGCTTTCGTCGGGTTGAGCCGGAAGGCGAGGGCCAGTGTGTACGTCACCGTGACAACGTCGCCCACCTTGATCTGCTTGAGATTCTTGACCTCGGGCGGGACCTCCGTCGTCAGCTCCTTGCCGTTTGCGGTCTTCAGCGTGAGCATACGGGCCGCCTGATCGACCGCGGTCACGGTGGCGGTCGCCTGCATCTGGACCGCCGTGGCCTTCCCCTGCCCATCCTGCGCAAGAGCAGGCGCACAGGCGGTAAGAAGCACGAGCAGCAACACGATCCACAATTTCATTGAGCACCTCCTTCAAGCTTAGTGACTGTTATCGGTGTCCACCCTCTCCCGAGCCAAGATAGTATCGCCAGTCGAACGCCATCCGGATCCCGAGCATCCACGTCGATCGATGGTCCGGCACCGGAGCCTCGGGCGGAGAGACCATCGTGATCTTCGTGGGGATGTCCACCCCCCCGAAGAGCTGGAAGACCAGGCTGGAACTCTGGTCCATGGAGAAGGTGCGGAAGGGCCGGTACTCAAGAACCGGAAACTGGAGCTGGATCGAACGGACGGCTACCACCGTCGTTTGCGGATTGGTCTCCGATGTTGAGGGGAGGAACATCCTGTCCTCTTCCTTGCCATAGCCGAAGAACGAGACGCCGATCTCCCGTCCGACCATGAACTGGAACCGTCCGATGATCGTTGCGATGCCCGCCTGCCAGGGGATGAGCCCCCCGGCCCCTGCGGCGACGGCCATTTGCATGTAGGCTGAGGTCGAGAAGGGGGCGACGAACGGCAGAGCAAGGAGCAGGTCGCCAGGGATCAGCCAGAAGGGCATGCGCAAGCGAAGGGTATACGCCGCGCGGGCCGGGATCATCGCGGTGATCGCTCCGTATTTCTCCAGGTTCTCCGCCCCGGTGATGTTCTGAGTGGATGCTGCGTCCTGCCGGACCCCGATATCGAGGAAGACCAGCCCGTCTCCCGACTCGTTGATGACCCCTTCTATTCCCAATCCGACTCGCATCCCCAGGCCCAGGCCCCCAATTCCGCCGACATGCGTCTGACCCGAACCGAAACCGCCGTCGAGCGTTCCGGCGGCCGCAGCCGACACGAGGCCGATGAACGGCCCCAGTTCGGCCCGGAACCGAGGAAGTTCGCCCTTGCCGGATCCGAGCGCGGGGATCGGAGTCTCGAGCAGCGTTTCCGCGAACAGCTGGATCGCCGCAGGGTCGTATTCTCTTTGCAGGTGGACGGTGTTGTATCCCACGTTGAACGTGTCCGGGGTCGCTGTCGGCATTTCCGAAGTCACAAGCCGGGCGCCGACCCCCGTACCAGAGGCTGCATCGATGAACTGGGCCAGGCTCACACTCATGATATCTGCGGCCCGCTCAGCATCCTCCGGACGCATCCAGGCGTCACCGCTGAGGATCATCGGCTTCCCCAGCCACGAACGCGTCTCGAACCCGTGATCGTTGTAGTAGTCGTGGGTCCCTTTGCGCAACGACGCATCCCCCCAGGTCCCCGTAATATGCCCAGCGGCGAACGTATCCTCCAGGAAATGGAGCGAAAAGGCCTCGTCGGCAAGCCCTGCCAGGATGAGTTCGGTGCGCTCCTTCTGGCTCAACTCTTCGCGCGAAAGCCGGCCGGCCTTCAGCAGCGCGCTGTAGTGATACCAGGTGTAGATCCCAATGGCATTGAGCTCAGAGCCTTTCTGAACACTGGCCCTGAGATAGGTGCGCGTATCGATGTCCGCCCTCGGGCGCGCAAGGAGAAAGTGGACGTTGTTCTTCCCCGCGCGCGTTGCATACGCGGGATCGGCCCGCTGGAGTTTGATGTCCGAGTCCCGGAGGTAGTTGATGCGGTCGGACCGGTCCGTGGCCCTCGCGGTACGGTTCTTCAATTCGGCGGCGATGTCCGCCACAGCAAGGATCCAGCTCGTGTTAAGAACATTGTGCAGCAGGTCGGCGCCGGAGACCGAATGGTCACCGGCGATCGCCGGCCATGCGCCGTAGTCGATGGAGGCGGGTTCCTCACCCTGGGCCGTGTCCGCGGCGAAAACCGACAGGCGCGATTCGTGCCCGATCCTCGCTTCAGCCCAGAGCTTGTCGAACGCCGCCCGGTGGGTCGGATCGAGCTTCCGGATGGCCAGGAGGGTGATGTCCCGATGTTCGGGATAGATCCAACCGTACGAGGTCGTGGCCATCAGAGCGGCGAGCAGGGTCAGGCCGATCAGTGTACGAGCCGTGTGCGGGATCGGACAACAAGGACTCATCGTCAACTCCTTGGGCGTGCTGAACGGGCGTGGGCAGAGGTCCGGATACCGGAATATAGACCTTCGAGACGAGGAATGAAAGGACCAATTGCGGTTGCCCCGTTCGCTGTGTACATTGCTCTTTGACAGTCCCTGTCCGTTCAACCAGGTGAGGTCCGCAGTATTCGCACCGAGTCCCGGGCCGGATCTGTTGACGCGTTACAGCGACCACTTCAGGGAGAGGAGTCCATGGCAAGTCCTGACAGAGCGATGAACAGACGCAGATTCATTGGAACCACCGTGGCCGCAACCCTGGCGATGGCCAGCGTTCCTGCGGGCTCATCACGCCCACCGGTGAAAAAGACCGTCAAAGATCTGCCGTACAATCCCGTGACTCACAAGGCGATGCCCACCCGCAACCTCGGAAAGACCGGCTTCCAGGTGGGGATATTCAGTCTGGGCGGCCAGGCGACACTGGAGATCAAAGGAAAAGAGACGGAATCCGTCGAGATCATCAACCGGGCGATCGACCTCGGCATCAACTATATCGATACGGCAGCCGGGTATGGCGACGGGGTAAGCGAGATCAACATCGGACGGGTCTTGAAGGACCGCCGCAACGAAGTATTCCAGACGTCAAAGACCGCGGACCGGACCTACGACGGCTCCATGCGCATACTGGAGAAGAGCCTGCGCCAGCTGCAGACCGACCATCTGGACCTGTGGCAGATCCACAACCTCCGGACACAGGAGGAGCTGGATGCGATCTTCGCCAGGGGAGGGGCGATGCAGGCGCTTCTCAAAGCCCGGGAGGAGGGAATGGTCCGTTTCCTCGGCGTGACCGGCCACTATGAACCGCTCGTTCTCAAGGACGCCATAGAACGCTTCCAGTTCGATGCCATTCTCATGGCCGTCAATGCCGCAGACACACATTACCTGAGTTTCCGTCGCTACCTCCTTCCCGTCGCCCAGCAGCAAGGGATCGGCATCATCGGGATGAAGATCGCGACACGCGGACGGATGCTCTCCAGCTGGGTCCCCCCTCCGCTCGAAAAGCAACCTGAGCGGATGCGCACATCGAAGCCCGGGACCATCAGCATGCGCGAGTCGCTGTTCTATAATTGCACTCTCCCCGTGAGCACGAACATCGTGGGGGTAGACAGCATCGGGCAGCTGGAACAGAATGTCAGGTGGGCCTCAGAGTTTTCACCGCTCAGTCCGGGACAGATGGACGAGATCGAACGGAAGACCCTCCCGATCGTGCGCCAGGGGCTCTATTTCCGCCGGTGGGAGCTGGGCGCTTGAGCATCTGACACGATCCGTCCCCACCGGCAGGTCGCGTGCTGATACGCGATTTCCCGCGTTGTTCGCACCCGTGAAGAACTACATCGCATTCAGCGCCAGCGGCAGCCTCACCTCCCCTTCAGCGGCAGGAGCAGCCGGTTCGACGTCAAGGAAGAAGACCCTGCTTGCGTCGATCCCGCCGGTCCCCACCACGTAACTCCTGATCTTCTCCGCCCGGCTCACGGCAAGAGCACGGAGCTCTTCCTTGGGGACATCAGTGGAATCCACGAGTCGCTGATAGGCAGCACTGACCACCTGCCGGGTCCTGACCTCGTCGGACGGTGGTGCCTCCCCTTCCGCCAGGACGGGCACGAGAAGCATCGGATCGGCCCCGAAGGTCTTCCGGTACAGTCCCGCAACGCGTGAGAGGTCCTCTCGCTGCTCCCCGGTGGGCTTCGAGGACACTCCGAGTCTCGCATTGACCGATCGTTCCGCCAGCGCCCTTCCGTCCAGCGACACCACGGCGAGACCCCGCACATCCAGCCGCAATGCCGGCCGTTCCTGCAGTCCCTTCGCAAGGCTGTCCAGCTTCACCTTCTCCGCCGCAGCGAGCGAATCCGTTCCCACGGCGAAGTGGATGTGGTCGAGGTCCTCCCCACCACCGAACAACGACCCGAGCAGCGCGAAGGGAGCCGTCACCAGCTTCAACATCAAGTTCGTCAGGGCCTTCCAGATCAGAGGACCCACGCTGAATTCCGGATCGTCGATACTCCCCTCAACCGGAAGGTCGATATCGATCACCCCGTTCCTATCTTTGAGCAGCGCGATCGCGAGTCTGACCGGCAGGGAGGTAACGTCCGGACCCTCGACGGCCTCCCCGAGGGTCAGCTGGTCGATCACGATCTTGTTCTCCCCCTTCAGATACCGTTGGTTCAGCGTGTACCGGAGATCGACGGAGAGTTTGCCTTTGTCGATCTTGTACCCCATGAACTTGCCGGAGTATGATGAGAATTTGGTCAGCTCGATGTTGTGGAAACTGAACAGGACGTCGGTGGAGGCCTGCTCACTCAGCGGGTTGATCTGCCCGGAGATTACCGCCGGGGCATAGCGGTCTACCTTCCCCCTCAGGTCGATGTCGGCTCGCGCGAGCTGATCCGAAGAGAGGTCCAGGATCAAACCGTTCAGCTCTTCGATCCCCGTCGTGAAGCTGGGTGTGAGCGTGAGGTCTCCAAAGGCCATGAGACCATCCACGATGGTCACCCTGCCGATCCTGGTCCGGGTCCGGCGCGCCGTGGTATCCGCCGGATTCGGCGCGGCGGCCCTCGCAGCTCCCGTGTCACTTCGCATGATGTGTTGAATGTTGCTGATCCTGTCCGGCCCGACGACGAAGCGGAGGAAGGGTCTCCGGGCGAAGATCTCCCGGATCGTCACCGCCGGCGGTTCCGATCGGAAGTCAAGATCCCGTAGTTCGAGCCGATCCCAGCGGAGGAACTCCTCCTTCAAGACGTTGTCGGTGAACCGGAAGCCGCTGAGAGTGCACTGGCCCTTGAAGTCATAGGAGCGCGCCCCTTTCCCCTGTTTCAGGGAGGCGTTCCCGTTCACCGCGAAGGTGCCGCTCTGCATTGTGGCGTTCATGAACTGGCCAAGGTAGGGCGCGAAGGGTCGAGCCGTGACCGAATCAGCGGTCACCTTCGCCCTGACGGTCAGCGGATCCAGGACGACCGATCCTTCCGCCCGGATCATTCCCGTGCCGTTCAGGGGCATCATTGCCGTGAACCTCCCAGCATGCTTCTCGCCATAGCGGAGGTCCGACACCGTAAGATCGGCCGGGCCGAATTCGAGGAACGCATCCATGATCTGGTCCCGGAATCGGATCTTCCCTCCACTGGATTCGATCCGCTCCATGTGAACGGCCCACCGGGGAGCCGGGGAGATCGAGGGCGCGGTCCTCGCGAGGAATCCCCGTACGGGGTCTTCTCCATGAACGCGTGAGCCCAGTTGACGGTGGTATCCCGCAACAGCGTGAAATTGAGGCCGGGAGCCTGGGCCCGTATGGAGGCGATCCGGACGATTCGGCGAGGGAACTCCAGAGCCACTCCGGAGATCGTCGCCGACGGCAGGTCGAGGAGCACGGAGGAATCCGATCGATCCACAATGCGGAGGTTTTGTGCGGAGATGACCCCTTCCCTCAGCACGAACCTGCCGCTGTCACCGGCCGAGGCGTACTCGTACGAGGCGCGCGTGTTGAGAATCCCGTCCGTCACCTCGTACCGAACCTCATCGCGGAGATACTCCCAGAAGGTCCGCGCCTGGAACCCGCGGAGCTCGAATTCACCCGAGGAGGCCGGCGGGTTGGCACCGAGACTGCCCTTCCAGCGGAGGTACTCCTCGCGATTCGTGGACGCCTCGAACGAGTAAACGCCGGATTCATCAGGCCGGGTCGTGAAATCCCTCAGGATCAGCGATATGGAATCGATGCTCGTGGAGAACGGACTGGGCCGCGACTGGTCTTCGAAGCGGATGAACCCGTTGCTGATCACCAGGTCAGCGATGTGCAGGGCCTTGGCCTGACCGCCCCCCCGGAGGCGTCATCCACGGACCCGGCGCGGAGGGAATCCAGAATATCCTGGAAACTGAACGCGCCGTTGCGCAGAACCCGGATCGCTACGAACGGCTCATCGACCCGTATCGCGTCGAACCGGTATTCTCCGCGGACGAGCGATGTGACATCATAGTTGAGGTACAATTCACGGAAACCGAGGAATGTGCTCGAATCCCTCTCCCCCAGGGAAAACTCGCGGAGTGTCACCGCGAGGGTGAATGGGTTGGTCGCGATCCCGGCAACGCGGACACGCCGGCCGGTCTGCTGCTCGATCATCAACGTGAGTCGCGGCCGCAGGAGCCCGGGAAGGAACAGGAATCCGAACAGGGTGTATGCCGCGAGGAACAACACTCCTGCGATGAAGAGAACTCTGTATCGCCTGAACGATCGTTCCATCTGCGTCTCTGCCAGGACGTGGGGGGGAGCCGGATCTGCGCCTCAATGTAGGGATTTGCAGGACCTGGGGCAAATTGGGACCACGCGAACACGAGACTCTGCGCGGGGGGAGAATTGCTATCCGGCGCAACTCTCCTTACATTCAACCACACACACGAGATGTTCATCCACCCGTCACTTGCGCAGGGGTACCACATGAACCGCCTCCTCTCCGTCGTCACACTCTCCGCCTTGCTCTCGGTGCCAGGCCTGGCCCGAGCAGGGCGATTCAACGGTCACCTCACAGTCGCCAGAACAGGAATACGCGACCAGGGTCTTCTACGGAGG
>CAWEHG010000018.1:0-9323 GCA_963808715.1 Ignavibacteriota bacterium
ATCTTGCTCCGGCCGGCGTCTGGTGTTCTGGTGCCCTGTTTCAGCCATGATCTTGTCGGTGACCTTTCGCTGACAGCAATGCGGTTTGTGGCGGCTTCAGTGGTCGCATTCAAGGAGACCTTGCCGCGAGACATGCCGGTGCACGCATTACGGTTCCCTGCATGGTGAATGCGTGTCCAGCTACAGCGGATCATAGAACGCGAGAACACCAACCGCTTGAAGGGTGACGATACCCAAGAAATAAAGATAGAATCTCTTGAGCACTCTGCGATCATCAAACGCCCATTTCTCGAGATGGGCGTAGTATCCTCTTCCGTCGAGCGCAGAGAACGTGACGACGGCAATGAAGGCCGGCACCATGCTCGAGGTGACCAGTCCAAAATACACAAGGCTTCTGGCTGCTATTCGTGCAGGAGGCCATGAGTCGTTCGAGCACACCCAGCCATTCGAGTGACCGTTTCCCCGCCGCACGGCTCAGCACAGTATTTGCGTGCTGTTCCAGGGGTGTGCCCAGAAATGGGTTCCGCATGAAGGGAAGAACTACCGCCTCAACAGAACCCGCGGCAACACCAAACCCGATAAGTTGTATGAACGTGAGTTCTGGAACAACGAAGACAAAGAACAACAATGCCGCCCCCAGTTCGGATATCGCCGAAAAGACGCCCTGGAAGCACGCCAACCAGAAATTCGTGAGTCGAGGATGAAGTCCCGGACGAGAATGAGATGGTACAAAGGCATCTTGAATACTGTAACGCCGAGGATGTACGAAAGGACTCCCCACCCGAGGATGAGCTTTCGGGGCACACCATAACACCCAATGAGCACCATAATTGGCACCACACCCACCGCGATCGAAGCAATCGTCGGGAGAGATCTTCTGATCAAGAGCGGTCATAACTATCGCGGCTGGATCGCGTTGTCTGGGGGACTCTATATGCGCAGGAAGGCCCGGATGATCGCCCCTGCTCGGGGGGCCAGATCCGACGCTCGCGACCCGATCGGACTCCGCCCCGGTGCCGATGCAGGGCCGAGAGTCGCCGGGCAATATCGACTCACCACGGAGAACCGGGACCGTACTGAATGCAGGGTACTCCCCGGTGAGCGGCGGAGAAACGGATGAACGCGACAAATGTCCGGAATGAATCGCAGAAAGTCAAAGACCGGCAGAGTGATCCGATCGACCTCATGCTTGATGGCAGGGAGCGCCGCCGCGACCGGCGGTGAAAGCTCCATCTGCATCGATTGAATGGCGTCGATGGACACCGCGACGAGGAACAACCGTGGGAGCGGGCCGAGCAGCTGGGCGGACTCGAGCAGATCGCGCAGGCCGATATCGTGCGCGCTTAATGTACGGGGGAAGTCACTGGCAAAACGGGGACGAAAGACCCGGACGGTGCCCGCCGGGGCACCGTCCATGGTGGCATCAATGAAGATGATCGGGTCGTAGTGCTGGAACAGCTCCAGAAGATGAAAGCCGCCGGTACCGCCGTCGAGAAGGGTGACACCCGGCGGCGCGCCCTGCTGCTGCAGGAACTCGATCGCCCGGACGCCCACACCCTCGTCGCCCATCAGGAGGTTGCCAACACCGAGGACAAGGATGGACGAAGAGAACGGCACTACTTCGTCTTCTCGATGAACTTCCATCCTCCCACCATCGACGACGTTACCCCGCGTCCCTCCACGTAGTCGTGGTAGAACACGAGATAGACATGGACGATGGAGAAGACGACGAAGAACCACATCATCACATGGTGCCAGTGGCGCACGGCGAAGTCCCCGCCCAGCAGCGGCACCACCCAGGCGAACAGCTGCGGGCAGCAGGGAGTGGCTCATGGCGGCATACATCCCGAAGCCGGTGATACACTGGATCAGGAACGCGAGGAACGTCAGAAAGTAGGTGAATCCCGCAAGCGCGTTGTGGCCGATGGAATCCAGCGGCTTGGTGCGCGCCTGCATGATATCGACGGCCAGCACGTCCTTGATCTCCTCGATCTGCTCCTTCCGGTAGAGGATGAAATTCCGCCAGTCCGCGTACTTGTTCCCGACGAACCCCCAGAAGATGCGGAAGGCGAAATTGAAGAAGAAGACGAATGCGGCGACGAAATGGACGAACCGCACGGTGCCGAACCAGTAGCTGTACGACGCCTCGGAGCCCAGCTGGACCGCCAGCGGGCTCCCGATCAGGTACCCCGTCACCGCCAGCACCGTCACGGCCAGCGCGTTGATCCAGTGGTAGAACCGGACCGGCAGCTGCCAGACGTATACGCGATCGAAGCGTTCCATGGCCGCCTCTCAGAATGTGCTGATCTGGTGGACATAGCGCCCCTTTTCGTCGTACAGATGCACGGCACAGGCGATGCAGGGGTCGAACGAGTGGATCGTGCGCAGGATCTCCAGCGGTTGGTCGGGATTCTTCACCGGCGTTCCGATCAGCGCGGCCTCGTAGGCGGACAGCTGTCCCTTCGGGTCGCGGGGCGAAGCATTCCATGTGCTGGGGACCACCAGCTGGTAGTTCTCGATCAACCGGTTCTTGATCACGATCCAGTGTGCCAGTGCACCGCGTGGAGCCTCGGTCAGGCCGACCCCCTTCGCTTCGGCCGGCCAGCTCTCCGGATCCCACTTCTCCTTGTTGAACGTGCGCGTGTCGCCGTTCTTGATGTTCGACAGGAGCTGGTCGTAGAACTCCTTCGCCCAGCGGGCGATCAGGATGGTCTCGAGCCCGCGCGCTGCGGTCCGGCCCAGCGTCGAAAAGAGGGCGCCGACGGGCACGTCCAGCTTCTTCAGCGCGAACCCCACAAGATCCTTCACTTCGGCGCTGCCCGATGCGTATGCCACAAGGACGCGCGCCAGCGGACCCACCTCCATCGCATTCCCCTTCCACCGCGGCGTCTTCAGCCAGCTGTACTTCTTCTCAACATCGAGATGTTCGTAGGGCGGCTTCGGACCGGAATAGCTCAACTTCGTCTCGCCCACCCAGGGGTGCTTCCCCGCCTGGTCCCCGTCGGAATATTCGTACCAGGAGTGGGCGATGAACTCCTCCACCTGTTTCGTATCGTGGCCGTCCACAGGATGAACCTTGCTCAGGTCCCGGTTCAATATTGCGCCCCGGGGGAACTTGAAATGCTCCACGTCGGCGTACCCGTGCATCGGCAGATCGCCATAGGCGAGGTAGTTCGACAGCCCGCCGCCGATGGCTCCCCACTCTTTGTAGAAGCCTGCGACCGCAAGCAGGTCCGGGATGTACACCTGATTGATGAATTCCATGCCGTCGTCGAAGAGCTTGCCGACCATGGCCAGCCGCTCGGCATTGATCGCGTTCGCTTCATCGAGGTTGAAGGAGCAGGGAGCACCGCCCACCAGGTAGTTCGGGTGCGGGTTCTTGCCGCCGAACACCGTGTGGACCTTCACCATCTCCTTCTGCCACTCGAGGGCTTCAAGATAGTGGGCCACTCCCAGCAGGTTCACCTCGGGCGGGAGCTTGTATGCCGCGTGGCCCCAGTAGCCGTTGGCAAAAATGCCGAGCTGCCCGCTCTTGACGAATCCGGTCAATCGCTTCTGCAGGTCCGAAAAATACCCCCGGGAACTCTTGGGCCAATTCGAAATGCTCTGGGCGATCTCGGAGGTCTTCGCCGGGTCGGCTTTCAGCGCGCTCACCACGTCGACCCAGTCGAGCGCGTGGAGATGGTAGAAGTGGACCACGTGGTCCTGCATGTACTGCGCGCAGAACATCAGGTTGCGGATCAGTTCCGCGTTGGGCGGAACGGTGATGCCGAGGGCGTCTTCCACGGTGCGGACGGAGGCAAGAGCATGCACGGTGGTGCAGACACCGCAGGCCCGTTCGGTGAACGCCCAGGCGTCGCGCGGGTCGCGCCCCTTCAGGATGATCTCGAAGCCCCGCACCATGGTGCCGGCGCTGTAGGCGTCCACGATCTTTCCATCCTTGATCTCCGCCTCGATCCGGAGGTGCCCCTCGATTCGGGTGATCGGGTCTACGACAATGCGTGACATCACGCACCTCCTTTCTTCTCATGCCCGGTATGTTCCTTGATCAGCTTCCGCTTGCGGATATTGGTGGAGACGGCATGCGCCGCGATCCCGGCCACCGCCACCGCTCCCACTGCCACGCCGATCTTGTCCGCAGTGCTCTCGATACCGAATCCGGGGAAGGAGGCCAGATGCTGGTAGAACGGACCGTTGTCCCAGAAATTGGCTTCGCTGCAGCCGATGCACCCGTGTCCCGACTGGATCGGGAAGCTGACCCCGTTGTTCCAGCGCATGGCGCCGCAGGCGTTGTAGGTCATCGGTCCGCGGCACCCCATCTTGTAGAGGCAGTACCCGCGCCGCGCGTTCTCGTCGTCGAAGGTTTCGACGAACAGCCCGGCGTCGTAGTTCGGGCGGCGGTAGCAGGTATCGTGAACGCGCCGGGAATAGAACGCCTTCGGACGCCCGAGGCCGTCCAGCTGCGGGATCCGGTCGAACGCCAGGAGGTGCACCACCACGCCCGCCATGACCTCCGCGATGGGTGGGCAGCCCGGGACATTGATCACCGGTTTTCCCGAGATCACCTTGTGGATCGGTGTGGCGGCCGTAGGATTCGGCCGGGCGGCCTGGATACAGCCGTTGGACGCGCAGCTCCCCCACGCGATGACCGCCTTGGCCCCTGCGGCGGCCTCCTGCACGATATCCTCCATCGTGCGACCGCCGATGCAGCAGTAGACCCCGCCGTTCGCGAGAGGCACCGAACCTTCCATCAGCATCAGGTACTCACCCTTGTAGTTCTTCATGGTGGCGTGCAGCGCTTCTTCGGCCTGGTGTCCCGCCGCGGCCATCAGGGTCTCGGTGTAGTCGAGCGAGATCTTGTCCAGCACGATGTCCGAGACGATCGGATGGGAAGAGCGGATGAACGATTCGCTGCAGCAGGTGCACTCCTGTCCGTGGAACCAGACCACCGGCAGCCGGGGTTTGGTGTCCATGGCATGGACCACCTTACCGACGGTCGACGCCTCCAGTCCGGCCGCGGCGGCGATCCAGCCGGCGAACTTCAGGAAGTCGCGCCGACTGACCCCCTGGAGTTCAGCATATTCCCACATGGTGAGAGGTGTGTTCATAGAACCTCCGGTGAGAGTTAGGGGAGAAGAATGTGTTCATCGTCGATGTGCAGGCCCTGGTCGATGCTTTCCACCGAATACGCGATGCGAAGGCGAAGCGTGTCTCCGAGGTGGGCACCGTGAAGTGCCTCCTGCGGGACCTCCATGTGCACGGGCCGGAGGAGGATCTTGGCGACCGGGGCGCCGTCACGTTCGAAGGTCTCGACCACCTCGCCTGTCAGCAAGAGCATCCGGGAAGAGCGGGGATCGGGCATGGACCGTCTCGGGTGGAACCAGTTGCAGCATCGCAACTGTCATGCCATGCAGAATGGGACAAAACAGAGCGTATGGGGGGAGAGAGGATCCGGGTGTGACGAGATCCCGCATGCAGGTAACGGGATTCCGCTATCGGACGGCGCGGCTGTCCTGGGGCGGGCGCTCAGGCGAGTCCGTACTTCTTGAGCTTGTCGCGCAGGGTGGAGAGGTTCATGCCGAGTGCCCTGGCCGCGTGCGACCGGTTCCCCTCGGCCTGTTGAAGGGCCTGCCGGAGCAGATTGGTCTCGAGGCAGGCGACCACCTCGTCGAACGACATCCCTTCCTCGGTGAAGCAGCGCTGGCAGGCGCGGGCGATCAGCCCGACCGGGCTTTCTTCCCGGATCTCGGGCGGAAGGTTTTCCAGTCCGATACTCCCGTTCGCGAACAACACCATCCGTTGGACCACGTTCCGTAATTCCCGGATGTTCCCGGGCCACGCATATTCCACGAGCGCCTGTTCGGCGTCCGGTGTCACGACGATGGGTTTATCGGCCGCATACCGGTCGAGGAAGTGCTTGACGAGGTGCGGGATGTCCTCGCGCCGCTCGCGCAGGGGAGGGATGACGATCGGGACCACGTTGATGCGATAGTAGAGGTCGGAACGGAAGGCGTTCCGGTTCACCATCTCCTTCAGGTCCACCTTGGTCGCGGTGATCAACCGGACGTCGATGGGGATCGGTGCCGTGCCGCCCACCCGCATGATCTCGCGGGATTCCAGCACGCGGAGCAGCTTTCCCTGGCAGCACGAGCGGGAAGTCGTCGATGTCATCGAGAAAGATGCTCCCCGTGGCGGCAAGCTCGAACAGACCCTTCTTTTCGCTTGAGGCACTCGTGTAGGCCCGCGTTCATGGCCGAACAGCTCGCTCTCGAGAAGCTCAGGGGGAAGGGCGGAAAGGCCGACCTTGACGAAGGGTCTGGTGCTGCGGGGGCTGGTGCGATGGATGTATTCGGCGAAAAGCTCTTTCCCCACGCCCGTTTCCCCGATGAGCAGGACGGAGCTGTCCGAGGCGGCGATGGTGTCGATGCGCGAGAGGATGGAGCGCATCATGTCGCTAATGGCGATCAGCGCGAGGGTCTGGGTGGCGTGCATTCGGCTCCGCCGGGAAAGAACGGTCTATGCCGTAGTATACTCGACACTGATGAGAATCGCAACACCTTCTCGCCGATCTTGCAGGGGGGAAACGGGGGGGCGGTTTCGAGACCGTAGTGCGGCATATCGGTTCATGGTCCAACACGTGATGGCATCTGGAACCTACTGCGGCTTAGTAGAGAAGTGGCACCAGCTTCTTCGTACGTCTCGCATAGTCATCGAATTCAGTCCCGTATCGGGCGGCAAGATAGGCATCATGGGCCGGGATGAGAAAGAACATGAAGTTGAGACCCATGATCACGGGCACAATACCGGTCCACAGTTGCCGAGTGAGGAGTGCAAATCCACCGAAAAGGAGAAGATCACCGAAGTAGTTGATATGTCGGCAGTATCGGAACAGTCCCCCTGTGTAAAGGTGGCCTTGGTTCTCGGGGCGAGTCTTCCAGATGTGCCGTGAGTACTCAGACGCGGTCCCGACATAGGACCCAACAAGGTACAGGAGAACTCCCACAGCGTCCACAAATATGAGTGGCTGGGGGGTCCGAAGGCCGTCACGCAGAAAGAGGAAGAGCATGAATCCGATAAGCCCTCCTCCCGAGGATGCTTCCCACCAGGGGATCTTCCGCCTGACGAAGACCAGGAGGGTAATGACCGCCCTGGCAATGTAGATGAGTCCGAACATCAGAAGCACCGCTTGCCGCCCAGGGTTGCCAAGACGATCCGCGTCAGGTGTTGCGAAGAATGTCACCCAGGCGGCGACTGCAACGCAGACGAGATACCAGAGAATCATCGCAGCCTTTGGAGCAATCGAAGGGGACTTTTCACCCTGGAATTGAAGTGTCGTCATGCCCGGTGTCATGGTGTCTCTCTCCTTTCCATGCCGCGGAAGATCCGGTGAAGCGCCGCGACAACGACCCACAGAACGATGGCAAAGAGCCAGCTATAGGTCAACAAGGGGGCGCCTGTTGTCGGTGGCGCGAGGACGAAGAGCGTGCTGAAGATGTAGCTCGCGTGCATGAGTACCGCTATGAGCAGACTCTCAACACGGTCATAGACCCGCACCATGATCACCCGGTAGGCCGTGAGCTGCGCTATTTGAGAAATGATGAACTGGAGCAAATACAGGCCCGGTGGAATCGCTTCGGCGGAAGTACTGCCCACCCACAACATTTGAAGCAGGTGCCATGCTCCCCACAGAACACCCACAACGAGCCCGGTCGAAAGGACGCTGTGATGCACTCTCAGCCTTGGAATGGCGAACCCCGTCCAGCCGAGCTCTTCCACGAGGCCCCCGACGAGCCCGATAACGATCCCCGACAGCACCAAGGAAGCCTTGTTGGCCGTCGTGGCGATCGCGGGAAGAAATACGGGGGAGACTTGTGCGAGGGTAAGCAGTACGATCGATTGAAGGAGCGGGGCGGTCAAGAGGGCGACTGCATACCAGGGTGCAGCCACCCTCCATGCAATCAATCGAGCAAGCAACTCTCGCAGACCATCCTTTCCGGAAACGAGAACACACATCAGAATGCCTGCAACAGGTGGGCCGGTGAGCATCATCAGGATCGCCGACATGAACAGTGGATCGGCTTGCCAGCGGGTACCGGCGAAGATGTTCGAACCGGCCACCAGAAGCATGCCGCCCCAGGAGATGGCGAATACCAGCACGTAGTAGGTAAGCACCGGGCGGTTCTTCGCGAAAGCAGAAACGGTCATCATCTGTCCACCTTTTGCATCATGAAGAGGAGACCTTGCCGGCCTCGATTTCCCGCGTTTTGCGGCAATGCTCTCGAGTTGTACCGGCCTCAAGTTCTTCGAGCGATCCGCCGACGAGTCATGGTCACCGCGGCAACGATGAGCCACAGTACGGCAGCTTTTCCAAGGATAAAGATCAAAAGCCGTTCCCCTGTCAGCGGAGGCTCGGCGATCACCAGCGTGGCCACAAGACTCACATGCATCAGCATCACGACGAGCAGGCTTTCAGTGCGATCAAAGACCCATACCAGAAGAATTCTATAGGCAGGCAACCAGGCGAAAAGGCGCGCGAGCAAGATGGCCAGCGGGAGCGCTCCAGAGCAACTGTCCCTTTCCCAAAACATGATGAAGTGCCAAGCACCCCACAGGAGTCCGATGACGATCCCGGTGGTCAGCGCACTGGAGCGCAGTCTCATGGTGGGGACGGCGAATCCCGTCCAGCCAAGCTCTTCGAAGGTCCCGACAACAAGGCCGGCAACGAGACCCATGAAAAGCAGGGATGCCTTCTCGTCGGCAGTCAGTATGCCAGGGAGAAACCCGGGAGAGAAAAGTACGAGTACAAAGAGCACTATCACGGTCGCCAACGGCGCGGTAAGGAGGGCAACAGCGTACCAGCGGGCACCCACTCTCCACCTGAGCACGCTGGACATGAGACCACCAAGCCCTTGCCTCCCGGCGGTGAGAGCTGTCAGCAACGTGCCTGCTATGCTCGGGCCGAGGAGCATTGCCATTCCCGGTATCACGGCCTGGTCCGCGGCTTCCGGGATCCCGCCGGGACCAGTGATCAGCAAGATCACGCCCCAGGAGATGACAAATGTCAGAGTGAAGTAGATCGGCAGGGAATGCGTCGTGATGAATTCCTTGGCCCTTATCATGATGTTCTCTTCGTAATCTGAATCGACATCACGCTCACAGCGCCATACCACCACGTCGTTCATCGGTAGAGGATCGGGTCACTCATCGGATCGTGTTGTTGAACGTGGCTTCGCCTGCGATCGCCTGGCGGGGCCAGCAGGCGCAGGGCCACTGGAGCGGAGGGGTAGGCCGCCGATTCGTTCTGCGGTCGACTGCCCTGGTCA
>CAWEHG010000019.1:0-12441 GCA_963808715.1 Ignavibacteriota bacterium
GAGGCTCTCTCTACCATCGCACTCCCCTCCCTGCTTCCGAAATACCAGACGGAGTCCACGTCCTCGTGTTCGGCCAGGACCCGTGTCACCGCTTCGGCGTCCTTTGCCGTCAGGATGTTGAGGACTCCCGCGGGGACATCCGAATGCTGTACCAGCTGCACCAGATCCATGGCCGTCAGGGAGTGTTTCCCCGCGACGACCACCACCGTGTTCCCCATGGCCATGGCGTGGCCGACGGTGGAGACCAGACCCATCAGGGCCGGATCGTCCGGGGCTCGCATGCCGATGACCCCGACCGGTTCGCGGAGACCGACAACCAGCCGCCTGCCAAGCACCGGTTGTACCATCCCGCCGAACTTGTCCGCGTACGCAGCGGCGTCGAAGAGCCCGGACACGGCGGCTTCAACCTCCACCAGGGCGGCGTCCATCCCGCACCCGGTCTGGGCCGCGATCGCGGCCGCAAAACGGTCCGTTTCGGCGGAGAGGTTCTCAGCCCAGAAGTAGAGGATCTGCGCGCGAAGATGGGCGGCCGATTCGAACCATGCGGGAAAGGCGTTCCGCGCGGCTTCGACGGCGTTACGTACGTCCTTCCGGTTCGCGTCCCCCATCGCCCCGAGCAGCGATCCGTCCGCTGCATGCTGGGGGAAGCTCCCTGCCTGGTCGGGGCGTACCAACTTGCCACCGATAAGAAAGCGGTAGGTCCGGTCAACCTCCGGCCTGACGACGGGAGGACCGCCGCAGCAACCGGCGGGGGTTCCGCCGCAACCTCCGCCCCGTCGTGCCCCGCCTCGACCAGGACATCGTACATCCCTTCACGGCCGCCTTCCCGGCCGTATCCGCTTTCGCGGTACCCGCCAAAACCCGCCGCCGCATCGAACAGGTTCGTCGAGTTGATCCAGACCGTACCGGCCTTGACCTTCCGTGCAACATCCATGGCGGTGTCGATGTCCTGAGACCAGATCGACGCTGCAAGGCCATACCGGGTGTTGTTGGCCAGCTGGACAGCTTCGGAGGGGGTGCGGAAGGTGAGCGTCACGAGTACGGGCCCGAAGATCTCTTCCTGCGCGATCGTGTGCGAAGGTTGGACCCCGGTGAACAGCGTCGGCGGCAGGAAGAACCCGCCACGTGGGCAGCGGACGTTCTCCGGCTGCCACTGCGTTGCCCCCTCCTTGCGCCCGGTCTCCATCAGTTCCGTGATCTTCTTCAGCTGTTCGGCGTTGTTGATCGCCCCCATATCCATCGTCTTGTCCAGAGGATCGCCCACCCGCAGCTTCGCCATGCGGCGTTTGAGTCTCCGGATGAAATCGTCGTGGATCCCCTCCTGCACCAGCAGTCGTGACCCCGCGCAGCAGACCTGTCCGCCGTTGAACCAGATCCCGTTGACCACCCCTTCGATGGCCGAATCGAGGTCGGCGTTCTCGAAGACGATGAACGGCGACTTGCCCCCGAGCTCCATGGTCAGGTGTTTGCGTGAACCTGCCGTCCCCTTTCGGATCACACGACCCACCTCGGTCGAACCGGTGAAGGTCACCTTCCAGGGTACGGGATGCTCGTACAGCATGGTCCCGGTCTTCGAATCGCCGGTCACGATGTTGACGACCCCCGGGGGAAGACCCACCTCGCGCATCAGCAGATCGGAAAGCAGCAACGCCGTCAGCGGTGTGGATTTCGAGGGTTTGAGCACGACCGTGTTCCCTGCCGCGATTGCCGGCGCGATCTTCCAGGCCAGCATGAGGAAGGGGAAGTTCCACGGAATGATCTGCGCGACCACGCCTCCCGGGCGGTAGCCGGCGAACTCCCGCTCCAGGGTCTGGGCCCATCCCGCGTGATAGTAGAAGTGCCGGATCACCACGGGGACGTCGATGTCACGGGTCTCGCGGATCGGTTTGCCGTTGTCGAGCGACTCCAGCACGGCGAACACCCTGGCGTGTTTCGCCACGGTCCGGGCGATCGCATAGAGATACCGTGCGCGTTCATGTCCCGGTAGCGCACTCCAGGCCGGGAAGGCCTTCGCGGCCGCTGCGACCGCGGCGTCCACGTCCGGCTGGGTCCCGAGGGCGATCGAGGCCAGGACCTCCTCGCTCCGCGCCGGGTTGATCGTGGCAAAATACCCGCCGCCCGCCGGCTCCTGCCACCGGCCGTCGATGTAGTGCTGGAACTTCGCACCGTGCCCTTTCAGCCATTCCCGGGTCTTCGATTCCTGTTCCGGCGCGGGTCCGTATTCCAGTGTGCGCAGCATTGACGTCAGCGTGTCTCGGTCCATGGTCGGCTCGTTCGTCGGGATGATCTCAGCCCATCGGTTGGTACTGCGCGTTGGCATAGCGGCCAGAGACCAGGTGGCGCAACTGGCGCTCCAGGTCCGTCAGCAGTCCGCTCGCCCCGATCCGGAACAGCCCGGGCCTGGTCCACTCCGGGCCGAGTTCTTCCAGCATCAGGGTGAGCCAGAGCATGGCCTCCCTGGCGGTCCGGATACCTCCTGCAGGCTTGAAGCCCACCGGCCGGCCGTCTACGAGTCCCAGGTCCATGAACCTCCGGATCTGCCGGACCATGACGAGGCCCGAGGGGAGGGTGGCGTTGGTCGGCTCGAAGCCCGTGGAGGTCTTGATGGTATCCGATCCTGCCAGGATCGCGACCGCCGAGGCCGCAGCGACATTCGTGAGGGTTTCCAGGTTGCCGACGCCCAGGATGGTCTTCAGTTTCGCGCGTGTTCCGCACACTTCGCGGTACCTTACGACCTCGTCGTACAGCGATCTCCATTTTCCCGTCAGCACCTTCTCCCGGCTGATCACGACGTCGATCTCGGTCGCTCCGGCCCTGATCGCCATATCGATCTCCCGCAGCTTCAGGTCCAGAAAGGTCTGACCGGCCGGAAAGCCTGTCGCAACCGACGCCACCGGAAGTTTCCCCCCCAGATGGCGTACTGCCGGTGTGATCTGCGCCGGATAGACACACACCGCTCCAACCGTGATCGGAGAGACGCCCAGGGCGGCGAGCAACTCCGGTTCGAGGGGAGCGAGGGCTTTCGCGCACAACCGCGCCACGCGGCCTGGAGTGTCGTCGCCGGCCAGCGTGGTCAGGTCCATGCACCGGATCGCGGTCAGATAGGCGGCGGCCTGTGCTTCCACTTTGAAGGTCCGGCGGGTTCCGAGTTCCACCGCACGTGCCTCCACGGCACTCCGGTTCACGCGCAGCGGCTGGACCAGGCCAAGGTCGAACGGCATTGGCTCGTTGGTCTTCATCGCCTTGCCGGAAGGCTCCCGGGCGCTCCCTGCACGGGGGTGTTTCGCCGGAGAGCTTCCTGCCGCGTGTCGGGCGGCCAGTTCGCGGGTTCTTCATCCGAGGCTCATCTTGTGGATCGACCTGGACCGGTGACGGTCCACGGACCGGTGACGGTCCACGGACCGTTCGGGAGTGCGTCCCGCCGGCGATGTTCCGTCCAAAGTACCGAAATGTGCGGTGAGTATCAATGATCGGAGGGGGCTGGAAACGCAGAGACCGCCCCTGGGGGCGGTCTCTTGTCCGGTAACGCCGGAGCAGACGGTGTCTGCGCTGTCGCAGCTCGACAGCGAAGCGACGTCAGTAGTTCGACCAGCCCGCGCTTCCGGGATCGCTGGAGTAGGTATCCATCTTCTTGTACGGCTTTCTCTTCCTGGCCGGCGCCATCGCTGATACCTTTACCGCCTGCTTCCGCTGGCCATTCGGCCGTTGGTGCGGGAAAGGCGGACGGGGAGACCTGCCGGTCTGTGCAGGCGTCGGTTCCACCCGTTCGGGCGCTGGAGCGCCCGGGTACCGTCCGGCCTTGAAGGACTTGCCGGTGAACTGTTCGATCCGCCGCAGGTACTGGCGCTCGTCCGCGCTGACGAAGGTGACGGAATCCCCCGACGCCCCCGCCCTGCCGGTCCGGCCGATCCGGTGGATGTAGTCCTCGGCGTACTGCGGCACGTCGTAGTTGATGACGTGCGAGATCCCCGTGACGTCGATCCCGCGCGCCGCGATATCGGTGGCGACGAGGACCCGGTACTTGCCGCTCTTGAATCCGTCCAGTGCCCGTTCCCGCTGGGCCTGGGTCCGGTTCGAGTGGATCGCCACCGAGGCGATCCCCTGGCGATCGAGCCTGCGGCAGATCTTGTCGGCCCCGTGCTTGGTTCTGGAGAAGACCAGCACGCTCGACATCGCCTCGGCATCGAGCACATGGAGCAGCAGCCCCATTTTGCCTTCGCGGGAGGCTTCGTAGAAGTGCTGCGTCACCGTCTCGGCCGGATTCCGGCGCTCGCCGGTTTCGAGCGTCTGCGGTTCGCGCAGGATATCCCCCGCGAGCGTGGTGATCTCACGCGAGAGTGTCGCGGAGAACAGCAGGGTCTGCCGCTGTTTCGGCAGCGCGTCGATGATCTTGCGGACGTCGCGAATAAAACCCATATCGAGCATCCTGTCCGCTTCGTCCAGGACCAGGATCTGCACCCTGGAAAGGTCGATGGTTCGGCGCTGAAGGTGGTCCAGCAACCGTCCCGGCGTGGCGACAACGATGTCGGCGCCGCGGCGGAGATGCGTGATCTGCCCCTCCATACCGACCCCCCCGTAGATGGAGAGGGCGCGCAACGGAAGGAACTTGCCGTACGTGGAAACGGCATCCTGAACCTGATGCGCAAGTTCGCGCGTGGGGGTCAGGACGAGAGCCCTGGGGGCGCCCTTCTGCCCGGTGGCACCGCCCGAAAGGCGGTGGAGCATCGGGAGGACGAATGCGGCCGTTTTGCCGGTCCCCGTCTGCGCGCTGGCGACAAGGTCCTTGCCGTTCATCGCCGGCCGGATCGCCAGTGTTTGAATGGGGGTCGGCGCGGTGTACCCCGCTGCGTGCACACCCTGCATGATCTGGTCTGAAAGACCAAAAGTGGAAAAACCCATGATACATCCTGTAAAGAAGTGTGTGAATCCGTGGCCGCTGCTAGCGTGATGAAACGGCGCTGCGACGGTCTACAAGCCCTTGGAACACGCTGGTGGAGTGGAAGGCAGTTGTTGAGTCGCTGGTGAGGAGTCGGTACCCGGGGAAAAACAGCGGATAGCGGTCAGCCTTGGTGCGACAAAACCTTGCGCATCGTCATCGGAGAGCGAGTCTCGAATGTCCGCTCCCGATACACGATGACCGGTTACGGAATGTCGCTGGTTTGCAGTACAGGAAGATAACACATTCCCCCGACAATTCCTAATCGGGGGAATGCGCGGGAGATCACCACGAGCGGCGACGGCCTCCGCCGTGCCCACCCTTCCGTTGCTCTCTGGGACGCGCCTCGGTGATGTCCATCGACTGCCCTTTGAGCGGGTGGCGGTACAGCGCCTTCATCGCCGCCTCGGCCTCTTCCTTCACGGGCATGTCCACGAAGGCAAACCCTTTGCCGACACCGGAGAACTTGTCCTTGACGACGTTGACCGTCGTGATCTTGCCAAATGGTTCGAATAACGCTTTGAGTTCAGCCTCGGTAACGTCGCGCGCGAGATTGCCTACGAAGAGATTCATCCTGTGGTCCTTACGTGGGAAGTGAAGTTCAGCCCTCCGCCCGAACGGTGCCGGCGGATCGACAGCACCAGGCGGTCACGCGGGCCGGAGGGGCCCGCATCAATCTACGGACTTCGGCGCTCCCATCCAAATGTGCCGGAAAGATCAGTGGAACGGGACTTCCCTGCTGCCGCGGGACTCCAGCCGGATCACTTCGTCGCCGTTGATCCGGGCGAAGGTCCCATCGATCAGGGCGAGACGCCGGAGCTGTCCCGCTGTCGAGCGTGTCCAGAAACAGGCTGCATCCGTTGAAGCGCCCGCGGTGGCACTCCCCTCCCCTCCAACATACAGATCGTCGGTGTATTCGCCGGTAACGATCCTCAGATGCCCAGGACCGATCACCGAACAGAGGGGCGCGTCCCCCGGAGAGCGAAACGGCACCAGAAAGACGGAGAAGCGGGCGGTAGAGTCGACGTGACTCGTGCGGTCGAACCGGATCCAACTGGCCTCTTGCGTCTTCCCGGGGTCGGGATCAACGGTACTCGCCGCCCGGCCGGAGCCGAGGCGTGAAACCAACCCCTGTTCTGCCGGCAGAACCCACATCCCCGGCGCACCACCCGTCCGCCAGCCCGTTTCAGCCCTTTCGAATCGTTCGGGGGAATGCAGATACCACGAGACGGTGTCGCCGGAAACGGTCGATGCCACATCATCCCGGACCAGCCAGTAGGAGGGCTTCACGAAGATCACCGTCCGCCGGCACCGGTAACCCGGATATCCTTCGTGCCATCCCGTGAACCATTGCACCGTGGAAGTCGAGTCCCACTGTATCTCCCGTCCTTGATTCTTCGCACGGTCCAGGTTCCCATCGTTGATCACCACCATGTTGTGCGCGCGCGACGAGAGAAACCAGGTGAAATGGTCGGGGTCGTCATACGTCGCGCCGATCCCCGCATCCACGGCCAGCGCACGCCCGAAGGCGTAGAGTTCGAACGAAAGGATGTCGTTGTGAAAGTGGGTGGGACTCGACAGACCGTGGTTGATGTTCATGTACAGCGCATCGCGGGTCCAGTCCGACCGCATGACCGTGAAACCGGAGGCCGGCAAATGCCGCGACGTGAATGCCGGCAGAACACGGGGAATACCGCGTGGCGGGGGATCGGAGAAGAGGGACCCCAGCACTCCGCTGATCTCCGGCATCCCGAAGCTCGAGGCCGCATCTTCGAGGACCCTGGGGGGGAATCGTCCCCGGTGGCTGTCGTTGATCGCCGGGATCTCTCCCGTCGGCGTCAGCATCGTCACCCACCAGAGGGCCGTGAGCGACAGGCGGGAACGGAGACGGTCCGCGACGTCCGCCGAGATCCCGTGGGCATTGAGCAGGTAGGAAACGTTCCTGAGGAGCCCATAGGTGGCCAGGGTGTAGTTCCTGGGGGAGTGTTCAGAGTGCCCGCCATCCTCAAGAAAGTCCTGGGCTGCGTGCTCCTGCAGGCGCTGCAGGCCCAGGGCGAGCCAGCCGGCCGACTCCGCGAATTCCGGATAGGTCAGGGCGATCTGGACGAGCGTCGCGGACCCGTGCATCTGCCAGTTCCCTGGGCGATAGCCCTCGCACCGCTGGATCTCGTACAGCCAGCGGGCGGCTCCGAGTACGCTTTTCAGGAGGCGCTCGCGGGTCGAATCCGGCAGGCGGCCCCCGGAGAGGATGTCGTACTCGATGAACATCCGGCTCCGTGTCGCCAATCCCAGTTCATAGTAGACCACGTCGAAGTCGGGGATCGAGCGCGTGATGACGTTCCGCTGCCGGTACCACTGCGTGAACAAACGGTCGAAGCACTCCAGGTACCGTTGTTCTCCCGTCATCACGAAGGCCTGCAGCAACGGCTTCGACCAACCCCAGTAGTGAAAGCCGTATTTGCCGTGCTTTCCGATCTCCCGGTTGAAGTCCACGGTATCGCCGAAATCCATCACGGTGTTCCCCCACACGCGCAGCCGGTTCTTCAGGGCGTCCCGGGCCCGCAGAAGCACGGAGTCCCGCTCATCGGCATGGTTTTCCATCAGGTTCCGGAACGAGACGAGATCCGTCAACTGCTCGGTGTCCGTGAAGAGGCGGTATGTGGACGTGATGTACGATGGTCTCGGCTGCCGCAGGCGGACCTCCCTCCACCGGCGCATCGCCTCCGCGGACCGCCCCTGCTTCGCCGATGCCAGGACGGGAGCCATACTCCGGCCGGGCCGGATCAAGCGCGCGGAGCAGACCCCCCGTTGAGATCTGCCGGATCTCGTCGGCCATGTAGCGGACGTCGTTCAGCCGGGAGCTGTCGGAAAGGACCAGTTGTGCGAGGACCGGCGGTGCGACGGCCACCGACAGAGCGAGGACCATGGCCGGGAGAGACCCGGCGATCGACCTCCTGAATGCAGTGACCTTCACCACCGGCCTCCCGATCAGTACTTGAATGATTTGTCAGGGTACGGGGGCGCCTGCGGGTCTGCGACCGGCTTCTCCTTCAGTAGCTGCTGCAGGTGGCGGATCGCCGCGTCCAGCTGGGCGTCCTCCCCCTTGAATGTGGCGTGCGGGAGGTTGTCCACGACGATGTCGGGCACCACTCCTTTCCCTTCGATCAGCCACTCGCCTTCGGGCCCAAAAACCCCGGTCTCCGCCGCCGTGGCGATCCCCCGGTCGACGAGATAGTTGGAGCTGCTGAGCCAGATCTCCCCTCCCCATGTCCGTGTTCCGATCACCTTCCCAAGTCCGAGCCGGCGGAATCCTTCGGAGAACGCCTCGCCGTCGGACGCGGTCCGTTCGTTGCAGAGAACCACCATGTGGCCGCGGAAGGCGTGTTGCATGTTCCACGTCGGTTTGCCGACGCGTCCCTGCCAGTAGAACCAGGCCTTGCGCAGGAGCTTTTCGAGGATCCAGCTGTCGATGTTCCCGCCGCGGTTGTGGCGCACGTCGATGATCAGTCCCTTGCGGTCGTACACCGGATAGAAGTTCTTCGCCCACTCCGCGTAGTTCCCGCCCCCCATCGCGCGCAGGTGGACGTATCCGAGATCCCCCTTCCCCGCTTCCTCGACCCGCATCCGCCGGGAGTTCTCCCACTCCGCATAGCGCAGGTTGTCCTCGTCCGACAAGCGAGATCGGCCGGACGATCACGTCGTTCTCCTTGCCTCCGCGCGCATCTTCACGCGGAGCAGGACCTGTTGGCCCGCCTGGTTTCTCAGCAGGAGTTCCGGCGACGGAACCGAAAGGGCCGGCGTGCCGTTGATCGCGAGGATCAGGTCCTTCTCTTCCACCCCCAGACCGGGCTGGGAAAGCGGAGAAGCGACATCCAGATAGTCGGGATCCGCGCGGTAGATATGGGCGATCCGGTAGCCGCCGACCGATTCATCCCTCTCGAGCCGTGCGCCGAGGGTAGCGATCCCGATCCGGTCTGCGGACCTGCGCGCGTCGCCGCCATAGACGAAGATGTGCAGCGCCGAGAGTTCACCGACGAGGTTCGAGATAAGGTCGCTAAGCTCGTCGCGATCGGTCACCCGTTCCACCAGTGGCAGATGCCGGTCCAACAGCCCCTTGTAGTCCATGCCGTGCAACGGATCGTAGAAATAGTCGCGCTCAAGCCGCCACGATTCCATGAACATCTGCCGGAATTCCTCGCGCGGGTCGACGGTCAGCGTCCACCCGTCCAGGTTCACCTTGTCTTGGCAAGATCGCCGGGGGGCTTCCGCCCGCATCGATCACGTAGAGGTCCTCACCCTTCCGCACGACGATCTTCTTCCCATCGACGGAAATCTCATAGCCACTGATATCCTCCAGAACAGTTTTTGTGGAGACGTCCCTGTTCTTGATTTCCACCGCGACAAGGTTGGTCTTCCCCTGAAAGATCGCCGGCGCTCGTCCATGAAGAGATCTTGTCGGTGATCGGAGCCCTGTAGGCTCCGGCCGGGAACGGTACCTCGAACACCCTCTGCTGGAGCCCTTCGATGTCCACCTTGACGGTCACTCCTTTGGCGGCGTCCTTCTTATCGTCCTTTTCGTCTTCTTGTCGGCTCTTCTGGGCGGCGAACAGCTCATCCGACGGGAGGAATGGAAACGGAGTCCCTGCGAGGGCTATCGCGTAGATTTTCCGGGTTTTGTCGAAATACGGCTCGGGCTGCGCGGGCCCCACGGGCTCGGGACCACGGTCTGGAAGACGCGGTCGGAGATGAAATAGAGCCATTTCCCGTCCGGCGACCAGGCCGGGTCGTAGCTGTCCACACGATCGCTGGTGAGCTCGAGCGTCTTGCCGGTCTCAACGCTGTAGAGACAGATCTGATCGAAGAAATTCCTGGCGGACCGGGAGTAGGCCAGCCATTTGCTGTCCGGCGACCAGGCCAGCCCTCCCGGTCCTCCTTCGGCGGTCTTCAGGATCCTGATGTTCTTCTTCTGCTGCAGATCCAAGACCCACAACTCTTCGTTCTTGTCGGTGTAGGCGATCCATTTGCCATCGGGCGAGGGCTCACCGCCCCAGCGGAGCACCGTGGCGTCGATCGTCAGGGGGCCCGGATCCCCGACACCGTTGGCGGGAGCAACGTGAACTCGGTTTCACCCGTCGCGTCTGACAGCGCCAGCACCTTTCGCCCGTCGGGCATGAAGTCGGCGTTCCTGTAGCGAGCCCTGTTGTTGTCCGTCAGCCTGACGAACGCCCCTGTTCCACCGGCGCCACGAACAGCTGCCCGCGGGCCGTCAGGACCACCCGGTCTCCGCTGGGCGAGATCCCAAACGATGTGAGGTATTCCATCGGGTTTTTCACCCATTTCTCCCGGAGCTGATCGAGGTCGGACGAGAGCGTAATCGGGATGGCCTGTCGGTCCCCGCGGCGATATCATAGAGGCGGATGTCCGCCCCCAGCTGATAGACGACCTTCCCCGCGTCGATGGACGGCCCCTTAACGTCCCACCCTTTGTGCTTCGTCAGTTGTTAAAGCTCCGCCCCGATGTCGGTCATGGACCAGAGGTTCATCGTCCCATCCCGATCTGATCCCGAAAATAGATCCTTCCAGCGTGAACTGAGGGTTCTTGCCTGTCCCTCAAAGTCTGCAGGTGAGCTTCAAACCGCTTCGCGGTAGCCCGACGCCAACCGCCAAATATTCTCTACGAACGCCCATTGTAACGCTTCATGTGGCTCCCTTGAAAGGCCAGCCACGTGAAGAAGAGCATATATCCAGCGTACAACCATCGCTGGCCTATGTAAAGCAGAACAACCAATAAGGCCGACGTTTCCGCCCAGATGAAACAGCGACGGCTGCGGATTCGGGAGCATCAAATGGCGAGTGAATGAAGATCGAGGGGTCTTCCAGTTCGTCCATCCGATGACGCTGGCATTCCCCGTGGTTGGCGTGCAGCGTCGAGGAACGCCGCCGCCAGCGGGCATCGTGCGGCACCTAAGTCGGGCCGGCGTCTCCGCCGAGAACGCCACCGTCGGAGCATCCGGCAAAGGCGGCGGAAAGTCGACCCCTGGTGCGATGTCAGCCTTCGACAACCCCCAGCTCCCTCGATTACCCACCAACCACAGGTCCCCTTCGGCGGTGAAGTAGATGATGGTGTTCCCGTGGATCGACGATACCCGGTGATAACCCGCTGGGCCCGGCCGCGGCCGATTCCGGGACATCCAGATGATCGCTGCGAAGGACAACAAGAAGGAAGAAGCAGGAGGCGTCGGAATCAAGCTTGTCATCGATCGTATCCGATGTGGGTGTTCATGGTTCGTGGTCGTTCACGGATGACGAAAACGATAGGCCAGACTCAGTGTTTAAACCGGTGGGGACGAACGTCGCGGTCTTCCCATAGCTCCCGTAGAAAAAAAGCATGGGAAATTCCAGCCGGACGTCCAGCTGTCTCTGTCAGGGGGATCCCCACTCCTATGTTGACGATGTTCCCGGCAGAGGTCCCTTCCGCCTCGTCGTGGTACGGCGCCGTCCAGTTGGGGGCGGTCTCGGTTTCTTCCCACTGCATGGAGGCCACCACAAAACCGACTCCCCGCGATGAAGTAGGACGCTCTCTCCTGGACGGGCGGAAGTTGAAGAGGGCGTTCCCTCGGATGCCGAACACGAGGAGCGTGGTGACGTCCTCCCCGTTCACCGTCACGCTCCCCCCGCTGATCCGTGTAGCTCTCGGTCGTGTGGGAGTAGTAGACGTCGGCGCCGAACTCGAAGGCCGTCGTGCCCGAGGCCCAGAGGTAGAAGACCCCGGCGCCGAACCCGAGGCCCAAGTTCACGTCCGTCCCCACGCCGCCTCGTACCCCGAAGGATCCTCCGCTGCTTCCGGAGCTCTGTCCGGATCCCGTGGAAACGGCCATCAGGATGCAGGTCGAGAGAATCAGAGCGATACGGGCAGGGGTCGGGTTCATGGCGGCTCCACGGGTCGTGGGTCCTGGATCGCGGACGGGATTCCGTTGCTCCCGGTTCGATGAGGAACATACGGCTCGTTGTTCCAAAAGTCAAAGGCGACATTCGCTGTGGTAACGGTGCGGCGGCGCGCCAGAAGGCGCTTGACTTTCGCCGCCCGGCAACGTACTTTGTACTTCAAAGTACATCAAGGGACCATGCGGGACATCGAATCCGGACTACACGACCTTGCGGAGATCCGTTCCATGATGGAGCGGGCATCGAAATTCCTCACCCTGAAGCGGGTTGTCGGGGATCGGCGCAGGAGTCATCGCCCTCGCGGGTGCCTGGGCGGCGTGGGTGATGCTCGGGTCGAACGCGGTCGCCATGGGATCCCTTCCGCAACGGCTGCCGGCCGGGCTGACGCTCCAATTGATCGGGTTGGGCGCTTCGGTCCTGCTCCTGGCTCTCGGGACCGCCTTGGTCTTTTCGTCCCGGATGGCGTCTCGCCAAGGACGGCCACTCTGGGGTCCCGCGACGCGTCTCCTGCTGGGCGCGCTCGCCGTCCCATGTGCTCGCCGGCGGGAGCCTCAGCCTGGT
>CAWEHG010000020.1:0-20438 GCA_963808715.1 Ignavibacteriota bacterium
CGCTCTCCCAGAACATGATGAGGCCGAACTGCCAGCTCTCGATGCCCACCGCCTCGGCGAGGGTCGTCTTGTCGCGCACGTGCAGGGCCTGCTCGTACGTGATGTCCTTGCGGTTGCGCAATCGCCGGCGCTCTCCGTGCCCGCGTCGAAGCCGCGGGGAACTTCTGGATCTGGAAGGTGTTGACCCCGAGCTGGGTCATCCCCTCCTCGATGCTGTTGCGCATCACGCCCATCGCGGTCATCACGGCGATGATGGAGAAGACGCCGACGACGATGCCGAGGAGGGTCAGGACCGACCGGAGCTTGTTCGCCCGGATGGCGTTGATCGCCATCGCGAAGCTTTCCCTGCAGGCTGCGACCAGTTCGAAGATGAATTTACTCATACCGGAGCGCCTCCACGGGGTCCATCTTCGCCGCCCGGTAGGCCGGGAGGAACCCGGAGATGACCCCGACGAGCGAGCGAGACGATGATGGAGATGAACACGACGGACAGCGGCATCGGCCGTCGAGCTCGAAGGCCTGGTTCACGACTGAGACTAGCGGTGAACGCGATCGCGAGGCCGATCAGCCCGCCGATGAGGCAGAGCGCGGCGGCCTCGATCAGGAACTGGAGGAGGATCGTGCGCCGCCTGGCCCCGATCGCCTTCCGGATGCCGATCTCCTTGGTCCGCTCGGTCACCGAGACGAACATGATGTTCATGATGCCGATGCCGCCCGACGAAGAGCGACAGGCCGGTGATGAAGAGGCCGATCGACGCCGACGACCAGCGTGATCGGCGCCGAAGGTCTGGGTGAGGATCTCCTGCGGCGTTGATGTTGAAATCGTTCGCCTTCCCCGGGCGCGATCTTGCGGAGCTTCCGCATGATCCCCTCGAGCTCCAGCTTCGCGTCCTCCATCTGCTCGACGTCCGCGATCCGACGTTGATGGTGACGACGCGCCTGGTGCCGAAGTGGTTCTCGAACGAGTGCAGGGGGATGAAGACCCGGTTGTCGGAGGTGAAGCGGCCGAAGAGCCCGCCCTGCTTCTCGTACACGCCGAGGACGAGTGTAGGGATGCGCCGCCGACCCGGATCTTCTGGCCGATCGGGTCGCCGGTCGGGAAGAGCGTTCTCGGCGACGACCGCGCCGATGACGCAGACCGGGCGGCCGCCGTCGGACTCCTCGGCGGTGAAGAACCGGCCGTCGATGTTCGGCGTCATGCCCGACGCATCGTTGTACTGGTGGGTCGTGCCGGTGACGAAGGCGTCCTCGAGCGAATTGTCGCCGTTGGTGACCGCCGTCCGCGTCCCCACGACCGGCGCCACGGCGTCGCGAGCGTCGCCTGCCGCTCGATCGCCTCGGCGTAGCTCGATCTTGATGTCGCGGCCGGTTCCGGATCAGGTGCCCAGTCCTCGTTCGACGACCCAGGGGAACTTCTGGACGTACAGCGACGTCGGTGCCGAACGCCGTGGCGCTCCTGCTCGAACGCCTGGTTCGAGGCCGTCGATCGCGGTGGCCATCGCGGTCACCGACGACGATGCCGATGATGATCCCGAGCGTGGTCAGGACCGACCGCATCTTGTTCGCCCGGATCGCCCGGAACGAGATGATGAGCCCTTCTTTCAGTTCCGTCAGGAAATACATCGTGCGTCCTTCCGGTCAGGACGCGGTCGCGGCCGGCGGATCTTGCCGGCTTTGCCACCAGTCTCGTCGCTCTCGATCTTGCCGTCGCGCAGCCGGATGATCCGGTGGGCATGCTCGGCGATATCCTCCTCGTGGGTGACGAGGATGATCGTGTTCCCCTGCTGGTGGAGCTCCTCGAAGAGCCCCATGATCTCGTCGCCGGTCTTCGGTCGAGGTTCCCGGTCGGTTCGTCGGCCAGGATGATCGACGGGTTGTTCACCAGGGCGCGGGCGATCGCCACGCGCTGGCGCTGGCCGCCGGAGAGCTCGTTCGGCTTGTGGTGGATGCGGTCGCCGAGGCCGCACGTGCTCCAGCGCCTCGATCGCGCAGCCGCTTCCGCTCCGCCGCACGGGACGCCGGCGTAGATCAGCGGAAGCTCGACGTTGTGCAGGGCGTCGGACCGCGGCAGGAGGTTGAAGGTCTGGAAGACGAAGCCGATCTCCTTGTTCCGGATCTCCGCCAGGTCGTTGTCGTTCATCTCGCTGACGTTCACGCCGTTGAACACGTAGCGCCCGGAGGTCGGCGTGTCGAGGCAGCCGATGATGTTCATCAGCGTCGACTTGCCGGAGCCCGACGGGCCCATGATGGCCACATACTCGTTCTTCCGCGATCGTGACGTTGACGCCCGCGGAGGGCGTGGACCTCCTCCGCGCCGCCCATGTCGTACGTCTTGACGATGTCCTTCAGTTCGATGACGTTCATGGTTCCTTACGACCCCCTCGTCGCGCGTTGGCTTCTTCGCCGCGGCTCGTCTTCTTCGGTCTCTTCGACGCGGACCTTCGCGCCGTCCTCCAGCTCGCGGTTGATCGCCTTGTAGCTGCCGGAGACCACCTGCTTGCCCTCCTTGAGCCCTCGACGATCTCCATGTAGGAGTCGTCGCTGATCCCGCGCTTCACCTTGTATCGCCTTCACCACGCCGTTCGTCGACGACGAAGACGATCTCCTTCGGCTTGTTCTCGTGCCTTCTTCTTCGGCCGTCGTTCCCGCCGGCCATCACCGCGCCGCTCTGGCCGTCCCCGCTCGCCGGTTGCCTTCATCTCCTCCTTCGGCATGCGGGTGGTCACGCACTGGATCGGGCACGGTCAGGACGTTCTGCTTGGTCTCGGTCTCGATGTCGGCGGTCATCGACATGCCCGGGCGGAGCATGATATCCTTGTCGACGACGCGCATCTTCACCTCGAAGTTCGTCACCTCTTCCTGCGTGCCCAGTCCCTTGGACTTGCGCGGTGTTGGCGATCTCGTAGACGACGGCGTTGACCTTCCGGTCCGGGAAGGCGTCCACCTCGATCCGGGCCGTGTCGCCGAGCGAGATCAGGATCGACGTCGTTCTCGCTGACGTCCACGCGGGCTTCCATGCGGGAGAGGTCGGCGATGGTCATGACGTCCGTTCCCTGGAACTGGACTGGTGCCGAGGACGCGCTCGCCGAGCTCCGAATTCAGCTGGCTGACCGTCCCGTCCATCGGGGCGACAGACCGTGGTCTTCCGGAGGTTCTCGTTCGCCTGGTTCGAGCGATGCCGTGGCCTGCGCGTAGATGGCCTTGCTGGACTCGTAGGCGGCGCGGGCGCCTGATCGAACTCCGACTCCGAGACCAGCCCTTTCTTGTAGAGGGTCTCGATCCGCGCTTGAATTCCGGCTCGGTCCTGCGTCAGGCCCGCCTTCGCCCGAGAGCAGGCCCGCCGCGAACTGGTCCCGCTGCGCCATGTAGATATCGGGCTTGATCTTCATCAGAAGATCGCCCCTGCTTCACCCGCTGCCCTTCCTTCACCGGAAGGGCCGAGATTTCGCCGCTGACCTCGGGCGAGATCTTGACCTGCACCTCCGGCTGGATCTTCCCGGTCGCGGTCACGATCTGCGTGATCGTCCGCGTCTGAGACCTTTTCCATCTGCACCGTGATGACCGGCTCCTTCTTGCTGCCGAGGAAGACGATGCAGGGCCAGCGCGATCACCACACGACCGAGGATCGAGAAGATGATGAGCTTCTTTCTTCGACTTCTTTCCGTTCGTTTGCCATGTCCTCGCTCTCCTTGTCAGACATGTCCGCGACTTAGTAAGTCCGCTCGCCGAGTGACGTATTCCACGATTGTCTTTGCGATGAGAAATCGTACGACCGCATTCACCTTGTTCGCCTGCGGCGTTCACAAGCTCGCGTTCGCCGACCAGAAGGTCCAGCAGGGTCCCCGCGCCGAGGTTGTACCGTTCCTCGGCGATCTTCCGGTCCTCCGTCGCCGAGATCAGCACCCTTCTGGCTCGCATCGTACGACTTTCGCGCCGCATCCAGGTCGAGCAGCGCCTTCTTCACTTCCACGTTGATGTTCCGCTCCGCCTGCGCGAGCTGTGATCTCCGCGTTCCTGCTGGCCGCGACCGCCGCCTGGACCGCCTGGTTCGTGTCGGAAACCGTCGAAGAGGTTCCAGGCAGAGGCTGATCCCCCAGTTGATGCCGATGGTTCTTGAACGGCCGACACCAGGTCTCCACCTCGGAACTGGAGTATCCTGCCGACGTCGACAGGCTGAGGGAAGTAGCCGCGACTTGGCGCGGTGACGTCACGCTCGATGCGAGGCCTCCAGTGTCTTGGGCGGCGCGCGGTAGTCGGGGCGGGCGCTCAGCGCACGCCGGGTGAGAGCGGCCCGAAGTCGCGCGTATCTCGCGTGCGTTCCAGCATGACCTCGGCGGAATCGATGTCGGACGGGGATCGTCGACGTCGACGAACTCGACCTCCTCGATCATACTCATGCCGAGGCAGGCGCAACAGGTCGGCCTTCGCCTTGTCGTAGTTGTTCTGCGCGTTGATCAGACCGAGCTCGTCGGCCGCGACCTGGGACTGCTGGCGGTAGACGTCGGCGAGCGAGAGGGCGCCGACCCGGTTCGATTCGGTGATCCGCTCCAGCTGGCGACGGTCCCGCTTCAGGTTCTCCTCGCCACCTTCACGAGCTGTTCCATGCGGAGGACATTCAGGTACGCGCTCTCCGCCTGGAAGACGATGCTCTGTCGGGTCCGGGTGAAGCCAAGCTCGGCCGCGGCCGCGCGCGATGTGGCCGATAGAATTGTCCGACTCGCGGCCAAAGCCGTCGAAGATGAGCCACGACGGCGGAAATGACGGGAGTTGAAGCTGTTCGACGTCTGCTTCGCCCGGACTGACGGGGACGATGACCCCTCCGATGATCTGGTATCCGCCTCCGGTGGATCTGCTGTTGGCTCCGGGACCAGCCGCCGGAGGCGGAGAGGGTCGGGAGACCACTGCCCGCGGGCGGCCAGCACCTGGCTCTCCGTCGTCGGAGAGGTTGTTCTGGGCCTGGACCACCGTCAGGTTCTGCTCGAGGGCGAGCCGGTTCACCTCCTCCAGGGTCAGGACCCTTGTTTGGGCACTCCGGAGAACAGGGTGCAAAACGAGTGAAGGATCAGAGTGTGAGACGTAGGCGCATTGTAATTCCGCCATGACTGGCTGATGCTGAGGGTTGACGTGGAAAGATATCATGAGTTAGACGGTAAAAAGAACTGGCAGAAAAGGTTTCACGAGATGGAGATTTTCAAGGGCTATTTTCCGAGGATTTCATCCTTGATCTTCGAGCAGGTACGCGAGGGCGGCATCGTGCTCATTCGGGATCGTGCCGTCGAGAATGGCCTCTTCAATGGCCTTCTTTCAGCACTCCGACCTTCGTCCCGGGCTTCGAGGCCGCAGACGGCCATGATTTCGTCCCCCCTCACGGGCGGCTGCCAGTTCCGGAGCCGGTCCTTCTCCTCGACCTCCCGGATCTTCTCCATCACCAGATCGTAATTTCGGAGGTACCGGTTGACAAGGGCGGGGTTCTTCGAGGTGATATCGGCCCGGCAGAGCGCCATCAGGTCGTCGATGTCATTCCCCGCTTCGAAGACGAGGCGCCGGACAGCGGAATCGGTGACCACCTCGTCGACGAGGACCATCGGCCGGAGGTGGAGCCGGACGAGCTTCTCCACGTAGGGGAGCCTGCTCCAGCGGCAGGCGCATCCGGCGGAAGATCTTCTTCATCATCCGCGCCCCGATCTCCTCGTGCCCGTGGAACGTCCAGCCCGTCCCTTCCTTGAAGGCCTTCGTGCGGGGCTTCGCGATGTCGTGCATGAGCGCAACGAAGCGGAGCCAGACGTTGCCGGTCGTCTGTGAGATGTTGTCCACGACCGTGCAGGTGTGAAGGAAGACATCCTTGTGGTGATGGTCCCGCCGCTGGTCCACGCCCGCCATCTGGGCCACCTCGGGGAACACCTCCTGGAGGATCCCGTATCGAACATCAGCCGGAGGCCGACAGAGGGCTTCGGGGCCGCGAGCAGCTTGAAGAACTCCTCCGTGATCCGCTCCTGCGAGACGATCGAGAGACGGTCGGCCATGACCCGGATCGCCTCGAGCGCCTCCGGCGCCATGCGGAAGGAGAGCTGGGCGGCGAACCGGACCGCCCGCATGATCCGGAGAGGATCGTCGTCGAAGGTCCGGCGCGGGTCGAGGGGGGTGCGCAGGATCCCGGCCGCGAGGTCCGGCCTTCCGTCGAAGGGGTCATGGAGGAGGCCGAACGTCCCCCGATTGAGCGAGGCGGCCATGGCGTTGACCGTGAAGTCGCGCCGGAGGAGGTCGTCCTGGAGAGGTCCCCTTCCCGACCCGGGGATCCCGCGATGCCGGATCGTACACCTCCGTTCTCGCTCCGACGAACTCGAGCTTCCCCCCTTCGTGCGGCACCATGGCGGTGCCGAAGCGTTCGAACGCGACCACCGTTTCCCCTCCGAGGGCGCGGGCAACGGACCGCGCGAAGGCGATGCCGTCACCGAGGACGACGACGTCGAGGTCCTCCACCTTCTTGCCGAGGAAGTGGTCGCGGACGTATCCCCCCACCACGAACGCTTCGATCCCCTCTTCGTCCGCCACCCTCCCGATCCGGGAGAGCAGGGGATGGTCCAGGGGGAGGAGGACCGTCTCTTCGCTCTGGTTCACGCGGGGAACACCTGCTGGTTGATCTTTTCCATGATGATGTTCGCGACTTCCAGGGCGCGTCTTCCGTCCTCTCCGGAGACGATCGGGGGCTCTCCGGCGACGACGGACCGGACGAAGAGCCCGATCTCGTGCTTCAGGGCGTTCACTTCCTTCACCTCCGGCTGCTCGTACAGGACCTTCCTTTTCCGCACGCCCGAACCGATCTCTCCGACCATCAGCGCTCCCTCCACCTCCGGCTCGTCCTCCGCGGCGAGCCTGAAGACCTCGGCGACGCCGTCTGAGAAGTCGATGGAGATGTAGCGGTTCGGCTGAAAGAGGCGCATCTTCCGCATCTTCCGCTGCGAGATCCGGCTCGCGGTGACGTTCGCGACGCATCCGTTGACGAACTGGATGCGGGCGTTGGCGATATCGACCGTATCCGAGACGACCGCCACCCCGTTCGCCTCGACGCTCTTCACCGGCGAGCGGACGAAACTGAGGATCAGGTCGATATCATGGATCATCAGATCGAGCACCACCGCCACGTCCGTCCCCCGCGGGTTGAACTGGGCAAGCCTGTGGGACTCGATGAACATAGGGCGGATATCATACGGCTCGAGTGCCAGGATCGCGGGATTGAACCGCTCGATGTGGCCGACCTGGAGGATGAGGCCCCGCTCCCGGGCCATCTGGCAGAGGATCTCCGCCTCCTCGACCGTGTTCGTGATCGGCTTCTCGACCATGAGATGCTTCCCCGCTTCGAGGACCTCACGTGCGACGGCGAAGTGGGTGCTCGTGGGGGTCGCGATCGTCACCGCATCGACCTCCGCGAGCAACGCGCCGACGCTGGGGAAGACCGGTACGCCATGCTCTGCCGCCGCTTTCCCCGCCCGGACGGGATCTGCGTCCACGACACCGACGAGCCTTCCCCCCGGGATGTCCTTCAGCATCCGTGCATGGAGGGATCCAAGATGGCCGACCCCGATCACGCCAACGCGCAGTTCGCTCATGTTCATTGCTCCTGTGACCGTCGCTGATAGAGCGCATACGCCGCCTCCCCCGGTTGCCCGGGTCCTGAGGGGCGGTAGACCTCCCGGTACCCCTCCCCGGGGGTGCGAAGCGAAACGTGGAACGAGGAGGTCGAACCGGAGCCGGCTGATCCGACGCGGTAGTCGGGCCAGAGGAGATAGGCAAGGGAGCCGCAGCGCTCGGAGGAGACGGTCTCTCCGGCCGGGGCATTCGCCCGATCCAGGCGGCGATCGATCCGATCTCCTCGTGGCGAGTCTCCTCCTTGGACATCTCCCCCCGGGTCGAAGAGATGAAGATCGCTTGATGGAGGAGGAGAAGAAGACCGGCCAGGTAGAGAGGGGAAGCGAGTGAGATCGGCTCCCGATACAACGACGGAACGATTCGCCGGATCCCGTCGAAGGCGAGGATGACCGCAACGGGGGCGAGAAGGAGGAGATACGCCGGTGAGACAATGGCGCAGATCGCTCCCCACGCGATGAGCGGAACGAGGATCACTCGCTTCCCCGGATAGATGAGCCGGAGGAGCGGGAGCTGGGCCGTCCGCCGCCATCCGGCGAGCCCCAGGGCGAACCCCACGCACGGCACGATCGCGAGACCCCAGGTGAGCGCCCCGACGCTCCCCGGCACTTGCGGACCGGACCAGAGGGGCCAACCCTGCAGCAACGCGATCGCTCCCCAGGAGATGAGCACCGCTCCGGTCACCAAGGCTCCCGCCAGCGCCGTCTGGACCGGATGGATCCTCTCCCTTCCCCAGAGGGCCTCGACTCCGAGGACGGCGAGAAGGGCAAATGCGGGCCAAGCCAGCAATCCGGCCAGCCCGATGATGATCCCGCCGATAGCGAACTCACCCCTCCGGAGGAAGAACAGAAGGGTGTACGTGAGCGCAAAAAGGAGTCCCCAGGACGTCCCGGAGGGAGCGAGGGCAAGGAGTCCCGGTTCGAGCCCGCTCACGAGAACCACAAGGAACGCCAGGAGGCGGTCTCCGAGGAATTCGATGGCGAAGAGATAGACGGCAATCACGCCGCAGGCGGAGAAGACGAGGCCCAGGATCCGAGCGGTGAAGAGAGGGTCGAGTCCGAATCCCTTCCCGGCGGAGAGGAGGAGGGTCCAGAGGGGACTGAAGTGGTCTGAGGCGACCGCTTCTCCGTTCGCATGCCGGAAAGAGGGCCGCTGCGTGCGCCCCGCCGAAGGCGGCGTCCGGGCCGTAGCCGATCCCCCGGGCGGCGACCACGTAGTGGATCCCGACGACGAGCGGCAGGCCGTATCGGAGAAGGAGCATGATGAAGGAGAGGGGTTTCAATTCAGGAGTGTTCTGAACCATGCATCCATCTCGCCGACGCTCTCAAAGAGTGTATCCGGATCGGCGGCGGTCACCCGCTCCCGGTCGTACGTATCCCAGAGGACAGCAGCCATGCGCACCCCGGCCGCTTTGGCCGCGAGAATGTCGCTCATCGAGTCTCCCACCATGAGGGTCGTCCCGGGGTCCACCCCGAAGTGGGTCAGGATCCGGATGATCCCTTCGGGATGCGGCTTGTGCCTGACGACGTCGTTGCCTGAGACCACCAGATCGAAGTACGAGGCGATCCCCAGGGCATCGAGCGTTATGCGGGCGGTGTGGGCCCCTTCCCGGTGAAGACGGCAAGGCGCAGGCCGCTCTCCTTCAGGAATCGCAGGACCGATTCCATCCCCTCGTGAAGGGATGCCAGGGTCTGATGGTTCGCGGCATAGAACTGGAGGAGCTCCTCCATGGCCCGGTCCACCTCCCCTGCGCCGAAGACCTTGCGGAGCGCCCCTTCTTCCGGCGGGCCGAAGAGGGCGATGATCTCCGCCGGAGTGAACGCGCGCCCGAGATGCCTGAGGGCGACGTGGTTGAAACTGGCAAAGATCAGTTCGTTCGTCCTGGTGAGGGTCCCGTCAACGTCGAAGATGACGCAGGAGAGCCCGTTGGTGTTTGTTTCCATATCATTGAAAGGTATGGAAAAATCAGAGGGAATTCCAGCGCCCGGCGTTCCTTGATATTCCCTTGCGAAGTTGGTAGGTTGAGGCATATGAATACGACACAGGGAGAAAAACGGGTCCGGCTCCGGAAGAAGGAAGAGGGGCGCATCCAGGGGGGGCATCCCTGGGTCTTCAGCAACGAGATCGAAGAAATCCTCGGTTCTCCCCTGCCCGGTGACCAGGTCGAAGTGGTCTCTTCAGCCGGAAGGTCCCTCGGATCCGGACTCTTCCACCCCCATTCCCTGATCGCCGTTCGCCTCTGCGCCGAAGCGAACCAGCCGATCGACCGCGCGTTCTTTCGAAAGCGGCTCCAGGAGGCCGAGGCGCTCCGCCGGAAGGCGTATCCCGGCTCATCGACCTACAGGTGGGTCCATGGCGAGAGCGATCTCCTGCCGGGGCTGGTGATCGACCGGTTCCAGGAGATGATCGTCGTCCAGACATTCTCGCTCGGGATGGAGATGCGCCTGGAGGAGATCTGCGATGCCATCATGGAGCTCGCCGCTCCCGAAGGCATCGTCGAGCGGAACGAGTCTCCGCTGCGGGCGCTGGAGTCGCTCCCGGAGAGAAAGGGTGTGCTCCGGGGGACCGCGCACGAGGTGATCCTCGAGGAGCACGGCCTCCGGTACCGGATGCATCCGCTCGAGGGGCAGAAGACCGGATTCTTCCTCGACCAGAGGGAGAATCGCCTTCTCGCGCGACGGTACGGCGCGTCCGGGCGCGTGCTCGACTGTTTCTGCAACGATGGAGGCTTCGCGATGAACGCCGCCTCGGGCGGCGCCTCCGAGGTCCTCGCCATCGATGCATCGGAAGAGGAGATCCGCCGCGCATCGGCGAACGCCGCACTGAACGGGATCGGGACGATCGCGTTCGAGGCCGGGGATGTGTTCCTCCGGTTGAAGGAACTCCAGGGGAAGGGGGAGAAGTTCGACACCGTGATCCTCGATCCCCCCTCCTTCACGCGGAGCAGGAAGAATGTCCCCGCAGCGAAGCGGGGGTACCGGGAACTTCACGAAGGGGCGTTCCGCCTCCTCCGCAGCGGCGGGTTCCTCCTGACCGGCTCCTGTTCCACCACATCGAGGCCGAAACCTTCCTGGAGGTCGTTGCCGAAGCAGCATGGAGATGCGGGCGACGCCTCCAGATGCTCGACTGGCGCGGCGCCGCCCCGGATCATCCCACGATCCCGGGGGTCCCGGAGACCGGGTATCTGAAGATGGGGGTCTTCCGGGTGCGGTAGGCCGAGTTCCTCCCCCGGGGGTGCGCGAACTCCGGAGGAAAAAAAGATGTTCTGAATGTCAGCGAGGAGATGTGCATCAGACAGGGAACGAGACGATGAGACGATTTGGCATGGCCGTCGCTTTTCTGTTTCTGGCGGCATCGGTCGGGGCACAGGGTCAGGACACGGCCGGGACCGGTCAGGGACGCCCCCCCATCCGCCCGAGAGAAACGCCTCGGGGTCTCGACATCATGGCTTCGGACGGTGGATTTGGCGCGGGACTCTTCTTCCGGAGGGAGATCAACCGGATCTCTCCTGGTTCGCGACCTTCTCGATCTCCGAGTCAAAGGACAAGAGGGAGGTCGATCGGATCGACCCGTGGACGGGGCTGACCTACACTCCGGGAAGCTCTCCGGTTTCTCGTCCTTCCGCTCTACGGCGGACTCCAGTGGCGGCTCTTCCGGGAGGATATCGAGAATAACTTCCGCCCGTTCGTGAACGTCGCGGCCGGGCCGACGAGATCTACGCGATGCCTTATCAGAAGGTCGAGCCGGGCCTGGCGGCTTCGCCAACGGGGAACAGGTCGACTTCTTCAAGGCCATCGGCCAGGGAATCACACTACACGTTCGGCGGATACATCGGGTTCGGGGCGAACTTCGGCACGACGGAGGGGAGCGTCTTCGGGGTGAACTTCCGCTATTACATCATCAACCTGTTCGGGGAAGGGCTCCCCTCGGCGTACAACATCTACACGGGAGAGACAGCGGGGACGAAAACGGACTTCGGGGGCGTGGCGCTCACCGTCAGCTTCGGCTCACCTTCTGAGCACTCCTCAAGAAATTGTGAAAGGCGCAAGTGACGTTGGGCCTCCCCCGCACCCACGTGACCTGCGCCTTTCGTGTGAAGCGCTGGTGCAATCTACGTCAGCCCGCCCCTGTGGACCGTGACGAGTGTCACCCCGGCTGTCACCCATCACCCTTCCGAGGTCCGCCCCTTCCGTCGTCCTCGGGGTGAGAGCAGGGAGCCAGCGCGCGACCGGTGTGCGATGCCGGGACTACGACGATCTCCTCCGGCATCCCTTCGGCCACGATCCGTCCTCCCTCCTCCCCCGCCTCCGGCCCGAGGTCGATGAGGTGGTCAGCGCATTTGATCACTTCGACATTATGCTCGATGACCAGGACCGAATTCCCCGCGGCGATGAGGGCATCGAAGGATTCGATCAGGCGCGCGATATCGTCGACGTGGAGCCCGGTCGTCGGTTCGTCGAAGATGAAGAGCGTGTGCCTCTCCCTGTGTGCCACTCCGAGATGGGCCGCCAGCTTGATCCGCTGGGCTTCCCCTCCTGAGAGGGAAGTGGCCGGCTGGCCGAGCCGGACGTAGCCCAATCCCGACGTCCTCGAGGACCTGCAGCCGATCGGCGACCTTCCGGCCCATGACGTCCTGATCGAAGAACGCGATCGCCTCGGCGACGGTCATCGACAGGACGTCGTCGATATTCTTTCCGCGGTACCGGACGTCGAGGACCTCGCTCTTGTACCGTTTCCCCTTGCAGGAATCGCAGGGAAGGAAGAGATCTGCGAGGAACTGCATCTCAACCCGCACCACCCCGTCCCCCTCGCACGCCTCGCAGCGTCCTCCGGGGACGTTGAACGAGAAGGCCCCCGGCTTCATCCCGTGCACCTTCGCCGCGGGGGTCGCAGCGAAGATGGCGCGGATCTGCGTCGAAGACACCGATATAGGTGACGGGGTTCGACCGCGGGGTCCGGCCGATCGGAGACTGGTCAACCATTTCCACCGCGCTGAGGGACTCGGTCCCTTCGATGCCGCCGCACCGCCCCGGCTGCGCCGAATGGTCGCCGAGGGCCTTCCGGAGGTTCCCGTACAGAACGTTGTGGACGAGTGTGCTCTTCCCGCTCCCGCTCACCCCGGTGACGCACACGAACGCATGGAGCGGGATCCGGACGTCAATCCCCTTCAGGTTGTGCTCGCCGGCCCCACGGACGACAAGGGCATGATCCGGTGGTATCGCGGCGCCGCGGGGGGACGGGGATCGTCCGCCTGCCGCTCATGTACTCCCCTGTCAGGGATCGTCGTTCCTTCATGATCCCGTCTCGCGATCCGCAATAGATCACCTCCCCCCCCTGCTCGCCCGCACCCGGGCCGAGGTCGATGATCGCATCGCTCGCACGCATCATGTCGGGATCGTGTTCGACGACGATGACCGTGTTCCCGCCATCGCGGAGCGCCTTCAGGATCCGGATGAGCCTCCCGTGATCGCGCGGGTGGAGGCCGATGCTCGGTTCATCGAGGACGTAGACGGCACCGGCGAGGGAGGATCCGAGCGCATGTGCGCCAGGTTGATCCTCTGTGATTCTCCCCCGAGAGAGTGCTGGAGAGGCGATCGAGGGTCAGGTATCCGATCCCGACCTCGTCCAGGTATTCCAGTCTCTTTTGCAGTTCGCCCAGGATCCGCCGCGCGACAGAGTGCTCGTAGGGGGGTCAGCTCGAAGTGAGCCGACGAAGCGTCTCGCCTCTGACACGGTCATGGCGACGGCTCCGCGATCGAGCGCCCCCGATCTTCACGTCGAGCGCTTCGGTCCGCAAGCGGGCTCCCTTGCACGTCGGACAGGTGGTGTATACCCCGGTAACGACTGAGGAGGACCCGGTAGTAGATCTTGTACGTCTTCTTTTCCAGCATTGCGAAAAAGGCGTTGATCCCCCCGAACTCCCCGTAACCGTCGAAGAGGATCTGGAGTCTCCTTCGGTGAGAGCCCGCGGAAGGGGATGTCACAACGCACCCCCGCATCCCTGGCGCACGCGCAACAGGGCGCGGAGGTGCTCCTTGAACTTCACGGTGGTCCATGGCTGCGATCGCCCCTTCCCGGATCGTCCGCCCCGGGTCGGGGACGACCTTCTCCAGGTCGATTCCCACGGCGCGTCCGAAGCCCTGGCATTCCGGGCATGCTCCAAAGGGGTTATTGAAGGAGAAGAGTCGCGGGTCGGGCTCCTGGTAAGCAATATGACATTCGGCGCAGGCGAAACTCTGATCGAACCGGAGGAGCATGCCGTTCCCGAGGAGGGTGACGGTCGCCTTTCCGCTGCCGGCCGCGAACGCCGTCTCGACGGCATCGGCGAGCCTCTCGTTCTCCTCCCCGGGACGGAAGAGGAGACGATCGACGAGGACCGCGACCTCGGCCCCTTTCGTCCGGGGGGGGAGGCTCTCGGTCGTCGTGTCGATGACCCGGTCCCCGACGACGACGCGGATGAATCCCTCCTTCTGGAGATTCTGGATCGCCTGGGAGAGGGTCTCCTTCGGATGAAGCGGGAGAGGGAAGGAGACGTGGTACCTGAGCCCGGGCGAGAGGTCCTCGCCGCGCGCGGTCGCATCACCGAAGGCTCGTTCCAGCGCGGCCCGAACGGTCGCGACGGAATCTCTCGTCACCGGCTTTCCGCACTGCCGACAGAACGTGGTGCCGATCCGCGGCAAAGAAGACCGGAGGTAATCGTAGATCTCCGTGGTCGTGCCGACGGTCGAGCGGGGGTTCCGGATGTTGGTCTTCTGCTCGATGGCCATCGCCGGACCGATCCCCTCGATCGCATCGACGTCCGGCTTGTCCATCCGTTCGAGGAACTGGCGGGCATAGGCGGAGAGGCTCTCGACGTAGCTCCGCTGCCCTTCCGCGTAGATCGTGTCGAAGGCCAGGCTCGACTTCCCGAACCGCTCACGCCGGTGATGACGGTGAGGGAGTTGCGCGGAATCGTGCAGGACGATGTTCTTGAGGTTGTGCACCCGCGCGCCGCGGATGAGGATCGATTCGTGCACAGGGGTCCCGGGAATGAAAGGGGAAAAGCGATGAATGATTAAACTATGGCTATTCGGAGGGAAAATCAACGGGCCGTTCGATCAGCCGTCCGGTGGTATTCCGTTCCCTCCATTTCCATCACCGAAGAGAAAGTACGGACGGTTTCCTGGGGAAGAGAACGTGCGGGGTTCGCCCCCCGACCCGGGCCGATCCTCCCCAGGTTTCGACGGTGATCGTGCTATCCCCGTACCAGATCCGCGGCCCCGTCGCTCCACCGAACAGAGGGGTGTCGATCCCTTGGAGCGCGAGCCTGCTCCCCGGAGGAAGATCCGGATGGAGCGAGCGAAGGGTCTCCTTCACCAGGAGGACCTCCGCTCCCTTTCCGGGGAGCCGGTTCTCCCCCGGGAAGGGGTTCTGAAAAAGGCCAGAGCCGACCGCACCCTGAACGTGGAGGAACCCGGAGATGAGCGCTCCCGCCGGGAGAATCCCCGTGAGGAGGAACCCCGCGCCAGGGAAGGGGCGAAGAGCAGCCCACCCCCGAACCCCCATGACGGCGATCGCCGCAGTGGTGGGAGAGCATACGTGAGGTAGTAGCGGAAGGGATGATCGGTCAGCGGGAGCGCAGGTGAGAGGGCGAGGATGGCCCACCCGGCGAGCAAAATGACGATCCGTCCGTTCCGGACCCGGCGTCCACGCCCGTGGACCCGAAGCAGGGTCGGGAGAGAGGCGACAGGAGGAGCATGACGCCGAACGGGGTGGCCGCCGGAGGAAAGCAGACCCGAGCGGGATCGGGACGATCCCCTGGAGCCCCCATCCAACATAGCGAAGGAAGGACGCCAAGAGGGCGCCGGCGCGAACTGCAAGGCATACGCCGAATCGGGGGGGAGTCCAACGAAGGCAGGGAGGGCGCGACCGAGGAGGAGCACTCCCGCGATGACGAAGTGGTAGCGAGCCCGTCCGTCCCCGCCGGAGGGAGTGGAGTACGCGGGCGGTCACCCAGAGGAGAACGGGGAGGAAGAGCGTCGCCTCCTTCGTCAAGGCCGCCAGGGAGGAAGACGACAGAGGAGGCGCTGTCTTCCCCGGAGAAGAGAAGGAATGAAAGGGCGGCGAAGAAGGCCCGCCGACGTCGTAGATGCCCACCATCCAGGGCAAGGGGTTCCAGCGCAACAGAGGCCCCGGCAACGGTGATGAACGCCGATGCGCACGCGACGGACCTGCGGTCCCGGTCAGGTGGGTCAGGATGAGGAAGATCGTCGTCCCCGTCGCGGCATGGGCCAGGATCATCCCCATGTGGAAACACGCGAGGTCATCCCCGCAGAGAGCGTACTGGAGTGCGAACAGGGGCCAGGGGAGTGGACGATAGAAGAGGCCTCCCGGGGGGGAGATCCCGGACATCAGGCCGTTCCACACCCCATCGCTGAAGAGGATCCCGAGGAATCCCCGAGTCGTCCTGGACCGGAGGGAGGGAGACGAGGGGGTGGTAGATGAGGATGGAGGAGAGGGACAGGAGCGCCCCCGATGGCCCCGGTTGAGCCGAGGAGTCGCCGGAGAGACTCTCCGGCCACTCCTCCTCTGCGCGCCCGTCGTGTGCTCGCCATCGAAACGCCGGGCCTCCGCTAGGGGAACTGCGGAGGCCCGGCCCTGTCAGAGATCGTGCGCCGTCCGGCGGTTCAGTTCACCGTTCCGGCAAGGGTGGACGTGATCGTCCCCTCGATATTCGGCCCCTGTACGGTGATCGTCAGGTTCACGGGGGTCGCCTCAGTGATGGCATAAGTCCCCGTCCTTCAGGGTAAACGAGAACTGGGTACGTCCCGGGCCGGCGGTGGTGGCATCGCCGAGCGTAAGGATCCCATTGTTCCCGAAGACGACGAAGGCCTGGTTCTGTTGAACCCCCGGAGTTGGCGGAGGTGGAATGGTCACCACGACACTGATCGTTGTCCCCTGTGCCAGCGGGTGCCCGAGCTGGTCGGAGACCTCGAACGTGAACGCGAGCTGCCCGGTATTCGGGATGCTGAATGTCCCTGGCGGGCTCCACGTTGCTGATCGATCCGCGTCCTGACCAGAGGAACTGGATGCTATCCTGAATGACGGTCCCCCCCTGTCCGAGGGTTCTGGCAACGACGAAGTGGTAGCCATCGGTGCCCGAGGAAGCCGGTCCCGATCGGCATCGGATTTCCGCTGATGAGCTGGACGGTCCCCTGCCCATCCTTGTTCGTGAAGACCGAGGGCTGGATCACGCCCGCGCTGGTCCGGAAGTAGTCGGCCGTCCCAGGGCGACCGGATTGCTGAACGTCACCGGCCAGGACGGTGACTCGTGCGTTTTCCCAAGTCAACCCGAGCGCGGGGAAATTAGAATGAACGGGAGGCAATGGAAAACCGTGTGCTGGACGGGGAATCCCCCCCGGATGATCACCTGGACCGGGCTGGAGAGGATCGTGCGCCTGCCGCGGTGGCCGAGGCCCGGATCTGCACCCGCCGGAGCGGGTGCCCGCGTTGAGCGTGGTCACCGCCTGTCCGGCATCGGAGGTCCCGATGATCGGCGGGGAGACATACTCTCCCCCTCCGGGGCCGCTCGGGGTGGAAAAGGAGATGTTCACCGCGTGTGCGGCGTCGATCGGGAGACCAGGGAGTCGCGCACTTCCCAGCGGAGGATGGAAGTCTCCTTCCCTCCCACGCCGTAGACCGAGATCTCCGTCGGGATCCGCGCCAAGGAAGGCGATCGTCTGAGCGATACCGCTCCCGCCTCCGGGGACGATGCCGTAGATTGGGCTCATCCTGATGTCGAGGTAGGCGGACGCCCCCGGACTTGAGGACCACTGCTCGTTGTCGTGTCGCTGAACCCCCCCTTTGTGAACCTGACGGTAAGGTTGAGGGTGCTGTCCACCGTGAACGTGAGGGAGAACTTCCCGTCGGCCCCCGTGACCGCGGTCTGGGCCCCGGCGCCGGAGGAAATCACAGTGATACTCACGTTGCTCAGGGGAGCGGCCGAGGTTCCACTGTAGACCGTCCCCGGTGAGGATCCCCTCTCCCGCCGCGGCGGTCACAGTGTCGTCACTCTCGCACCCCGAGATGAGCGCTGCCACGATGGTCAGCGCTGTGAGAACCACAGAGTCTGGCGGGTCATGCTTTTCCCCTTTCGATAGTCATTCCGGCCCGTGGGCCATCATTCGTCTCACTTTCATCGGAGACAGACGGCCGCTCCGGAGGAGCATGTCCTTCCAATTCCAATTGTCGCGGAACTTCGCGATCAGGTCATCCTCGCGCGTCTTCTGCGTGATGCGCTCCTGCAGCGTGGGGACGAGTTCCGCCTTCATCAGGATACCAGCTCCTTCTTCTCGACCTTGTCCTGATCGTAGCCGAACAGGTACCGGAGCCCGAACACGTACCAGGGGAGGTCCTTCAGGAACGGGACACCCTGCCGGACGGTGGTGGTCTCGTTGTTATAGAGGCCGCCGATCACCGTCTCCTCGCCGTCGAGCAGGAGGATGTTCGTCGCCGCCTGGGTCTTGTTGATGATCGTGCTGACCGGCCCGGGGGCCACGGAGCTCCGTTCCACGTTGACCTTCATATGGACGAAGTTCACCCCCTGCTCGGTCATGACCTGGGGGGTCACTTTGATGATCGTGCCGGCGCTGTAGAACTTGTCCAGGAGGTTTCCGGCGAAATCCCGTTCCCGGATGGAGAAGTCCTGCCCAACCTGGATCCGGCCCTCTTCGCCGGACCGGACGATCAGCGACGGACCGGAGAGGACTTCACCGAGGTTGTAGTTCGAGAAGAGTGACAGGAGGAAGTCCATGTTGGCGAAGCTCACTTTCGGGGTGACCTGCGCCTTGAACATCTGGTCCGTGACCTTCTCCGCGCCTTGGAACGCCGCATCCACCGTGACGGCCCGAGGTGCTCTTCATGAAGTTCCAGTTGATCCCGACCTCTTCGGCGCGGCTCAGGCTGACCTCAAAGAAGACGGCCGTGATCTTGATCTCCCGGCTCCGGAAGGTGGCCACCTCGCGGTTGATGTTCGTGGTCCCAGCACCCATGGCCCCATGCCCCCGCCGCCCACCATCACCCGCTCGGTCCCGCCGGCATCGGTCGGTGTGGCCGATGAGATCTGGAGGTAGGTCTCGTATTCGCTGTACCAGAGGCTGTTCTTCCGGAGGATTGCCTCGAGGGCATCCCTCCACTGGAGCCCCTGGATATCGATGTTGATCGGCATGCTGCGCCGTTCAGGATCGATGATGACCTTCCCGATGAACTTCTGGCTCACCTCGCTGATGGCCGCGAGGGCCTTGTCCAGGGAAGTGGACGGAGCGATGGACACGAGCTCCTGGGGAGAGGTGTACTCACGGAATGCCTTCCGCTCCGCAGTGCTCTTCCCACCCTGGGCCAGGAGCAGGCTGCTGCCGCACAGGACAAGGGCGATTCCGACGATGAGGACTGTTCTGTTCATACTCTCCTCGATCCTAGTTTTGTGAAACAGACTGTGACGCACCGAAACGTATCTTCAATTCCACTTTCTCGATGATCCCGCCCTTGTTCAGGGTGCACTCCATGCGCCCTCCCTCGGGGTCGATGAGCGTCACGTAGCCGAGATAGACCTCATCCCCCTCGCGGAGCGTCCGGATCACATTGGTCTGGTCGAGCACGAACGCCTTCCCGGGAATGACCGCCTTCAGATCCGACCGTTCGACTTCCACCAGGGTCCGGTAGTTCGGGGGGATCCCGCTGGTGATGACCGGGGCGAACGGATCGACGTTCAAGCCGTTCGGGGTAAGCGCCCGCTCCCGAGGGAGCTGGAGAGCTCCGCGACGGTGGAGAAGTAGGCATGACGGCCATGTCGAAGGTGACAGGATCTTCCCCTCCTCCTTGTCCGTCGGCGCGATCTCAAGCCCCTTGATGTTCAGGTTCTGGATCTTGTAGAGCTTCCGGTCGTTTTCCAGATACCAGATGAACCGGTAGAAATTCTCGAACTCCGCCTCGCCCGCGGAGGTTGTAGACGTTGAAACCGTAGTTGGTCAGGGCGTGCGTCCCCGCGAACACCATGTCCAGCTTCACCTCGCCGCTCAGGTCGATCAGCCGGCTGAAGTAGGCGTAGCTCTGGGACGTGATGTCCACCGGGGGGATATCCTTGTTCCGGTTCTCCCAGCGCTTCTGCGTATCCGTCAGGATGGCGCTCAGGTCGTTGAACTGGTTGACGAGGTTGGGGGTATTCTGCAGCTCCTCGTCGATCTGCGCGATCTGCTTCTCGACCTCCTTCGCCTTCTTCGGCAGGTTGAAGGCGCGGATATAGGTTCCGATCCCCACGATGAGGAACAGCAGAATGCCGAGCGCGATGCTGTTTCGAATTTTGTACGACAAGACGCTCCTCCTTTTCTCTCTGCTGTGGACTTACTGTTGTGCCGGGGCCGGGGCTTTTTCCGGCTGCGGGGGCACCTCGATCTTGTACCGGTACACCGTCTGCTCGCGGATAGCCTGCACGTTCACCTCGCGCAGGATGGCGTTGTCGAATAGCGTGGACAGCCGCGGGATGCGGGTCCGGTAGACCGCGTAACCGTTCATATTCACCGATCCGTCTACCTGGCCGTTGAAATCGGTGAGCCAGATGGAATTCAGGTCTTCCACCCCGTGGCTCAGCTGCGTCAGAACCCGGCTCCACCGCTCCGCCCGGGGACGAGCGAATCATACAGGGCGAGGGACGTCCGGTACCGGTTGAGCTGCTCTTCGAGCGCCACGATGGAGTTGGACAGCGTCAGGTTCTCGGCCTTCTGGCTCTCCTTCAGGACCAGGACGTCCCGCAGGTCCCT
>CAWEHG010000021.1:0-28548 GCA_963808715.1 Ignavibacteriota bacterium
CTATGTTATGTGGTCGCGTTCGTTAGCGTATTGCTGGATCGCCCCTATCCGCGCAAGGAGTTCGGCGACGCTGAACGGCTTGGTCGCGTCGCTGATCAGCACGTCGAACCCGTGCACCTTGAACTGGTCCTGCCAGGGCGGTGAGCATCACCGAGATCGGCGTCTGTCGCGCCGCCGTCCCTCAGTTTCCGGCAGGACCTGGTGGCCGGACATGCCGGGGAGCGTGATGTCGAGGAGGATCATGTCCAGCCAGTTGGCACCATTCACATCCCTGCGGACCGTCGGTCGCCGTCGTCACCTCGTAACCGGCGTACTTGAGGTTCTCCTCCAGGCCGAGGAGTATTGCCTCGTCGTCTTCCACGAGTATCCGTGTATCTCTCAAGGTAAGAAACCCCGGCGGGGTCTATGTTAGAGGTCCTCGAGCGTTGTTCACCAGACTTGGCGTTCCCGTGCATTGATGCACTTGCACTACTATCCGTCAACTACCTAAGGCCCGGGCGGCGATACCCCGGGCTTTCTTTAGCCCCCAGCCTACCAGAGCTGCCATCAGTTCCTACCCTACTGAATGGCACCTGCAAGTCTCCCCCAACAATCTTCCGAACAAATACTTGCCTCCTGCTCTTGCCCTCGGATCCTGAGGGGAGCCGTTCTCAGAGACGCTGACGGTCAAATTCAGATATAAGCGGGACGGGTGGGGATCGAACCCACCTCCCGGGCCTTTCGGACCGGGACAATGGATTTGAAGCTGAGCTTTGCGACCTACCACCATTAGTCGACAGGGTCCGGTTACCTTTCCAAACGTCGGTGGAGCTGGTCCATGGTTACAAGATAACCCACTACTCCCGTGACAACGACCAATGATACTGCCACGCCTGTGGTGGTCGTCCAGTCGATTTCCCTCACACGAACTGTCCCCACCTCAGCTGAGAGTATTGAAACGTCCTTCGTGACCATTTGGCCGTTCTCCAGAAGTCTCGCCTGTCCAATATCCTATCGTTGGTGACATCTGGTGCTTTGCCAAATTCATACTTTTTCCATCCATCGTCGTGACATACTCGATTGTTCCGGCGTACATCTTCTCCTTCTTGCGACCGGCCGAGTAGAAGACCTCCGAACTGTAGCACCACCAAGAAGGCTGCTGGCGATGCATATCCACGCAACTGCTTTGCTGGCCTTGTCCATGTGGGTCCTCCTCCTTGAAACCAGATTACGTGAGGTGGCACCATCGGCCACATTCACCAGAACGGCCAATGCCAGTGGCTCCCGGGCGAATCATGGTACAGCCCAACCGTCGCCACAACGCAGAGATACAGGAGTCCGATGCAACCGGCTGCAGCGAATAACGTCGCAACTCCATCGAGTCTTTCCACCTGACTCTGTCGACAAACTTTGACAACGGGATCAGAGTGTATTCGCCCATAACGTGTCCGACAAGTGAACTGTCACGAATGTCAGGTGGGAAGTCAAACTCATAACCCGTTCCATCTTTGGTTTCGACAAAGAGTATTCTTTGCAACATTCCTTCCTTGTTTGGACTATCAGGACCGATCACTGCTGCCGGGCTGTAGCAGCCTGCGAAGCCAGACTGAAGATGCACAGCCACGCAACTCCTTTGCCCGCCTTCTCCATATGGCCCTCCTCCCAGAGGCAACAAGCCATGAGGTTGCACTCCTCAAGGGTATCATCGGACAGGCAGGGTTGAGAGTTGTCATGTGTTTGTCAGGAATGGCCCCTGACAGTTGTATGACATTTCACGCCTCCGGCTCCGCTATTCTTCCTGCGAATCAGGCGGAGGACATTTGATCTGGGAGGACGGAATAATGAAAAGGGCCATGCGACCTGAGAATGTGTTCTGGGCGCCGTCCTATGTTTTCGATCTGCTTTCTGCGGGATGTGCCCATGTGATAACATTGACTGGGACTGTTCTTGGCCCAAGGTGCAGGCGAACCTTCCGAATCTTGAAGGGAGAGAAGTTGCAGTGGCACTCGAAAGTGGGGACGACATGGAAGGACATGTCCGAGCACTGAAGGCCGATTCCCTAGGCTTTCTTCGAGTGATACCGCACACTTGTGAGCTGGGATATCGGCTACGAAGAGATCCACAAGATCACTGTGTTCAACAACGACAACTATGCGGTGATCTTGGCGGGCGTATAGCTTTGGCGGCTTCGTTGGGGCAAAGATCGGATACGACAATGACCAGGGTGATCTACCGGAGCTTACTTCTGCTGGAGGAGGGTCGTTGGAGCCTTAGTCGGCGCCGGGATCGCTTCGAATCTTCTTCCATGTAAGAGATACATATGTCTTTCGGGGCTCCCCCTCGGAAACTCTCCTTGTCCGGGTAGACCAACTCCTCGAAGAGGGTGTTACCTCGGCAACAGTTCGCATCGGCGGACGCGAACACATTTGTCCAATCAGAATGTGAACTGGTAACGCTGCCATACGGTGTGTTTGTCAAAACCTCACGAGCGGTATTCAGAAAGGCTCGGATTCCCATCAGGATAGTGGATAGTACCATCGCCCGGGTAGCACCGGAAACCCGGCCAGCGATCCCCGGGACTCTTTACCCCTCCGACACTTCTGATGTACATTCCCCGCCCGGAGAGGATCCTGGGGGCATCATCCTGGAGCCCAACAAAGGCCAATATTTCTGAGCTTTTCCAGCCTGCTTTTCCCCATGATATTTTCCGCCGAAGACTCAGTTGTACCTATAGAAATGTGCGCAGCGAGTGTGGTTCCGAAAGAGGAGCCAGGGCCCTGAGCGAATGGCGCTGCAGGCGCCATGAGTCGAAGGGTTACCGATCCGCCGAGTGTATCGTTCTCCGTTCTACTTCACGACCCCTCAGTACGATCCCCAACCTGAACACTTGCCCTGCAAGTGGTGGCATCAAGGTATCCTCCTCATCCAATCCACAAATCATCAGAAAGGGCAAAGCCATGAAGCTTCTGTCTTGTGCATTGCTGCTGATGGCAAGTATGGCGTTTGTGCTGTTGGGATGTTCGGACGACTCAACCGGGGTGGTGAGTCCGAGTGAACGGACAACTGTCTCGCGAGTTCTGCTACAAGTGTTGCGAAGACGGGGGATGCCGATTCTCCATTACGCGGAAGCGGACATTCAGGGAGATGTCTATCTTCGGCGAAACCAAAGTCAGGGCTTCATTTACGGCTATTCAACACACGAACGGCACTTACTCAGGGAATCTCGTGTGGAAGCCGCACGTATGATGAAACGAAGTACTACTTCAAAGCCACCGTTCTGAACGTACACGTAACCGGCAATCAAGCAAAGGTCGCCGTCGTATTTGAGCGGACCAGCCAGGTTGCGCCTGGGCCAAACATGTCTGACTTCCACGGTTGGTTCGTGGTAGTGGACAATGGAGATGGCTCAGGGGCAAGCGGAGCAGATATCGTTACCCCGTTCTTCTGGGATGATGGGACTTACCTTATTGGGAAGACAGTAGAAGAAGTCGACAATATGGATGTTGACGCCTATTGGCGCATGGCTGGGCAACGTGCAGTTGCGGGCGTTCGGTCTCACGCTGGAACAGTTCCTGATGCCTATCGACCAAGGCGACGTACACCGTCCGATAGTTGTCCCTCCACAGAGAAAGAAGCCCGGGCAGCGATGCCCGGGGTTCTCTTGAGCCCCAGCCTACCAGAGACTCTGCCCTGAGCTCCTACCCTACTGAATGGCACCTGCAAGTCTCCCCCAACAATCTCCCCAGAACAAATACTTGCATCCTGCTCTTGCCCTCGGATCCCGAGGGGAACCGTTCTCAGAGGCACGCTGACGATGAACCCAGATATCGAGCGGGGACGGGTGGGAATCGAACCCACCTCCCGGGCCTTTCGGACCGGGACAACGGATTTGAAGTCCGCGGGGACCACCAGGTTCCCGTTCATCCCCAATGAGACCCGGTTGCCGATCCACCAACGACAACCGTCAACCGCTACTGCACCTTAAGGTACTTCACCTCGCCGTCAGCACGGTAGAGCTCTTCTACCTCACCGATCACCGATGCCCGCAGATCGCCCGCTTCACGCAGCTCCCGGACGATCTGCCCCGCCTCCACCGCCCTCACCGCCGCCAGCAACCCCCCGGAGGTCTGAGGCTCCATCAACAACTTCATCAACAACGGCGGGACCTTTCCCTCCTCCCGTAACCACGGACCGACATACTGCTCGGCCTTCCAGGCCTGAAGAGAAACGTGCTGCTCATGCAACGCAAGGGCGCCGGCGAACAACGGAACCGCTGAAGCGTCGATCCGCACCGTCACTCCGGCGTTCCGGGCGATCGGCAACGCGTGACCCAGAAGCCCGAACCCCGTCACGTCGGTCAACGCTCCCACCTGATGCCGCGACAGGACCCGGGAGGCATACATGTTCAACCGCTCCATGCTGTCGATGAATTCCGACTCCGCCTCCGACGTCAGCTCCCCCTTGCTGTGCGCATCGCTGTACACCGCCGTCCCGAGCGGCTTGGTGAGGATCAACACATCCCCCACCTGCGCCTTCGCATTCGTCAGAATATGGTCGGGATCGGCGATCCCCGTGACGCTCATCCCGTAAAAGATCTCCGCGAGTTCCATGGAATGCCCCCCCACGAGCACCACCCCGGCTTCCTGTAGCTTCTCTGCCGCACCGGTCAAGAGCTCCTCAATGGCACTGACCGGAAGCTTGGCCGGACAGGCGAGGATGTTCATCGCCGTCAACGGCGTAGCGCCCATGGCCCAGACATCCGAAAGACTGTTGGCCGCCACGATCCTCCCGAAATGCCGCGGATCCTGCACGACCGGCTGGAAGAAATCGAGCGTCTGAACCAGCGCCATCCCCGGCGCGACACGGAATACCCCCGCGTCGTCCATGGTCTCCATGTCGACAAGAAGGTCCGGGGAGATCACCCGGGGAAGTTTCTTGAGAAGGCCGGCCAGCCTGGCCGGCGCCACCTTCCCCGCTCAGCCCGCGCAGGCGGCGTAGGACATCAACCTGATCTCCTTGCCGCCCGGTGTACTGTTCGCATCAGCCATAGGTCACGTCACGCTGCACAAAGATCAGCACAATATCAAGTACCCTGCCCTCTGGCGGCAAGGATCGCCGCCCCGAGAGCTCCGGTGAACTCCGGATCCTCCGGCACCAGCACCTCTCTCCCGAGCACCTCCCTCATCGCCTGCACCACACCCGCATTGCGGGCCACGCCCCCGGTGAACACCACCTGTCCGTTCACCGCGAACCGCCCCACCATCCCCCGCATCCGCCTGGCAACGGAAAGGAACACCCCGCGCAAGATCGCCCCCGGAGTCTCGCCCCGATGCAACAACCCGACGATCTCCGACTCGGCGAAGACCGTACACATCGAATTGATCTCACAGACCGCCTCCGACTCAAGCGCCAGCGGACCCGTCTGCTCCACGGATACTCCCAGCGTCCGGGCCACCGTCTCGATGAACCGTCCGGTCCCCGCGGCACACCGGTCGTTCATCAGGAACTCCTGCACTCGTCCCCCCTCCCCCAGCTGGATCATCTTTGCATCCTGCCCGCCGATCTCGATCACCGTCCGCACGCCCGGGATCTGTGCCGCCACTCCCGCGGCATGGCAGCGGATCTCCGAAAACACTTCGTCGGCAAAGGCGCAGTAGTTCCGTCCAAAGCCCGTCGCGACGGTTCGGGCCACATCAGCCCGTGTGATCCCGGCCTCGAGACAGGACCGAGTCCTGAAGGCTCGCCGTATTCGCAGCCGGCGCCGGTCCGCAGAGCGCCCACCCCGACCCGATCGGTTCCCCGCCGCGCAGCAACACGACCTCGATGGTCGTCGAGCCTATGTCGATCCCGCAGGTGATCATGCCTCACGCACCGCGAACTGTTCCCGGAAGGCCTCCAGCCGCACCCGTATCCGCTCCAGATCCTCGTATGCGTAGTCCGTCACTACCTTGAGCGACGGGACCCCCTTCTTCTTCAGGGCCCTGTCGATCACCCCGGCCTCGACGTTGTAGGTGTGGCAGAAGAGCAGGATGGAGTGCACGACCCCGTCCACACGGTATTTGTCGACGAGCCTCAGGATGTTCTCCACCCTCTCAGCGTTCGGCGAAAAGCACGAACAGTCGATCGAAAAATAGCGATCGGCCACCGCATCCAGCATGGTATCCAGGTCCACCGCGGATTCGTCGACCAGATCGCGATAGTAGCGGATCCCCGTACAACTCTCATCGGCCACTACCCGCATGCCAGAGGTCTCGATGGCATGGTGAAGCTTGGCGTAACCCATCGGTGAGGGGGAGCCGGCCACCAGGACCCGCGGCCCCTGATGGGCATAGGCCGAGATCCCCTGCGCGGCGCGCGAAGCAAGCTCACCGATCAGCTCCTCGCAGGCCCGGTTGAATGCCCCGACGTCCATGCTCAGGGCGGCCTGCGATACCAGCAGGGCGTCCAGGCCGCTGATCGGGGGGTCCGCCATGGTGCGGAAGTCATTCATCATCTGAAGGGCCCGACGCTTGCCGTTGACCAGACGGATGGCCTCCGCAAGCCGCTCCGCCGTGACGGTGATTCCCGAAAGCCCTTCAACGAAGGACTTGAATTCACGAACCTCTTCCCGCCACAGCGCCCTATCGACCGGTTTCTTGCGCTGCGGGACCTCCAGCACCTTGAATCCCAGGAGATCCCAGGCCTTCTTCTTGGCATCGCACGTGGTCTCCCCGACGGCCGCGTCCTTCAGCTTCTTGTAGGGACAGGTGTTGCTGAAGGCCATGCCGAACGTGGACCGGATGAGCGGACAGATGTCGCGCGGGAACATCCTGTCCGCGTGGTCCACCGACCAGTTGGTGCCGCCGCAGAGAGGGATCGGGAGCACCCCGGCGGCCAGCGCGATCTCATCCGGGACGTAGATGCAGAATGTCCCGATCGACTTCCCCCCCTTTTTGCGGTAGGCATGGATCTCTGCCACCCTGTCGCCGTGGGATGCATGGAAGGCCTCGTCAAAGAGCCTCATCGCGTTCGGGCGCCCCGTCTGGGCACCAAATGTCCGCTCGTGGAGTCCGTTGTTGTAGGCGATCAACTGGTCATGGAGATGCAGATCCACTCCGAGCCCGGAAAGCAGCTCGCGATGACCGTCTTCAGGATCCATACCCCCTCCGATCGTGAGTCTCTTTCATGATACGATCCCCGACCACGGGCGCCGCGTCATCCCTTCCTGAGCCGGCGGACGTCCCCATCCCGCTCGGTCATCCCCTCCGCATCCAGCTGCGTCATGATCGGAACGGCATACTTCCGCGAGATCCCCAGGTGCTGGCGCAGTTCGCTCAGGGTCCCCTGCTGATGCGCGGCAAAATAGCCGCGGAGCTTCTGCCTCGCCACCTCCAACCCGTCGCGGTGGATCACCACCCCCTCTTCCAGACGGACCAACTCTCCCGACTCCAGCATGAACGCTGCAACATTCTCCCCCTCCTGCCCGGCGGTCCGCACGACCTCCTCGATCGAAGGAGGCGTGAGCGGGGCGGCCGGAATGCCGCGGAGATCCTCTCGCGGATGGCCTGCTGTTCCCCGGTGAGCCGGACCTCGTGTCCGGCCAGGGCCATCCGTTCCCCCTGCTTCGCGATCCTCGACTCGGCCGCAAGTTCCGCGCACGCCGCATCGAAGAGCCGCCGGTCCACCGGCGGCCGGAGGCGAGAGTGCATTTCTACGGCGGCGGCCCCCAGCCGCAGGGGATGATCCCGGTGAAATTGCTCCAACAGGGTGAGGATCCCCCTGCGGACCCTCGCCCGCACCCCCGCAGCGCACCACCCGTCGGCGGTGATCCTGGCGGCGAGGTTCCGCCCCCGCAACTGGTGAAGATGCTCGGTCACACGTTCCACAGGAATGCTCGCGGCCTTCGCGAGCGCAGCGGGAGATTCGATCCCGCGCTGGGAACGGAGCAGCTGTTCCAGCGTCAACATCGCCGGATCGCCCCGCTCCATCTCTTTCAGCCGTGTCAACACCTCCTCATTCAGCCGCTTGTGCTTCGTGGGGTGTGGATCCAGGACGACACCGCCGCCGATCGTCTGCACCGGAGAATAGCTCCGGACCACGAACCGGTCCCCCGCGTCGACGACCACCGGTCTCTCGAAGTGGACCTGGACCAGTCCATCCGCTCCCGGCTTCAGGATCTCCCGGTCCAGGAGGATCAGCCGCGAGACCACTTCGCTCGTCCCGACGTGGATCCGCACCCGCATCCTGTTCGCACACTCCCCGGGGGCTGAGGAGAGGTACGACATCCGTACGTCCGCCATGGAGGTCGGCACGAAATAGCCCGGCGCACAGAGGACGTCGCCTCTCTCTGCCAGCTCCTTTTCCAAGCCCTGAAGATTGATCGCCGTGCGCAGGCCGATCCTGCTCGCCTTGACCGGTTGGTCGTGCACCTGGATGCCACGGACCCTCGCGATGGTTCGCCGCGGCAGCAGCTCGAGATCGTCCCCCTCGTGCACCTCGCCGGAGACGATCGTCCCCGCCACCACCGTACCGAATCCCTTGATCGAAAAGACGCGGTCCACCGGCATCCTGAAGACCCCCTTGTCCCTCCGCTGCCCGGCACTCTTCGCGATGCGGCGGACCTCGGCCCTCAGGGTCTCCACCCCCTCGCCGCTCACCGCACTCACAGGGATCACCGGTGCACGCTCCAGCATAGTCCCCCTGAGCAGGGCCGTGAGCTCTCCCTTCACCAGCTCTATCCACTCCGGCTCAGCCAGGTCGATCTTGTTGAGCGCCACCAGTCCCGCCGGCACCTGCAACAGCCTGAGGATCTCCAGATGTTCGCGGGTCTGCGGCATGATCCCGTCGTCCGCCGCCACCACCAGCATCGCCAGGTCCACCGAGTTCACCCCCGCCACCATGGTCTTCACGAACTTTTCGTGCCCGGGGACATCGATGATGGCGATCTCGTCCCCGAGGAACGCGAAACCGAGATCGGTGGTCATCCCCCGCTCCTTCTCCTCCTTCAGTCGATCGGTGTCGATCCCCGTCAGCGCCTTGACCAGCGAGGTCTTGCCGTGGTCGATGTGCCCGGCCATCCCGAGGACGACGTGGTGCGGTATGGGATTGGAGTGTGTCATCGGATCAAGGGCGTCTCTTGCTGCTTCGCCTGCCGTATCGCGGCTGCCACAAGCGGGATCTCGTCGTTGCGGATGGTGCGCCCGTCCAGGAGGACCCTCCCCTCCTTCACCCGCCCGATCACCGGGACATCCGCGGAGCGCAGCCGTGAGGCCAGCAGTTCGGCCGGCATCCCCTTCAGGCTGAGCGCGAGGACCCAGGTCGGCAGCGGGACCGCCGCAAGCGATCCGCTCCCCACCTCGGAGCTGTCCCGTTCCACGGAGATCTCATCATCCGCCGAGAGGACCGTCGTCAGCACCCGCCGAAGCTTGCCGCAACGCTTCCTGATCTCCCCCTCGGAGATCGCCAGCATGGAGACCACCGGGTGGTGGTGGCGGAGCCACTCCTCGTCCAGGAACAGGCGCAGCGTCGCCTCCAGCACCGCGTAGGTCAGCTTGTCGCATCGCAGGGCGCGCATGAGCTGGTTCGACTTCAGCCGGTCGATCACCGCCTTCTTCCCGACGATGATGCCGCACTGCGGCCCGCCGACCAGCTTGTCGCCGCTGAAGCAGACCGCGTCGGCGCCCGCCGCGATGGAATCCCGAACCAGCGGTTCCCGCGGAAGCCCGTACCGGGACAGATCCACCAGCGCACCGCTCCCGACGTCGTCCACCACGAGCAGGTTCCGTTCCCGGCCGAGGGCCGCCAGCTCCTCGATCGGCACCTGGCTGGTGAACCCCTCGATGCGGTAGTTGCTCTGATGAACCTTCAGGATCACGGCGGTCCGGTCGGTCAATCCGTTCCGGTAGTCCTTGAGGTGGGTCCTGTTGGTGGTCCCCACTTCCACCAGCACCGCGCCGCTCCGGGCCATGACGTCGGGGATCCGGAATGAGCCCCCGATCTCCACCAGCTCGCCGCGGGAGATCACCACCTCTTTCCCTTCGGCCAGGGTGTTCAGGATCAGCAGCGTGGCCGCGGCATTGTTGTTCACCACCAGCGCGGCTTCGGCCCCGGTAAGCTTCTTCAGCAGCGCGGTCACGTGGGCGTGACGGTCGCCGCGTTTGCCCGTCCCCAGGTCGATCGCGATCGTACAGTAGCTCTTCACCGCCGTCGCCAGGGCCTCCTGAGCCGCCTCGGCAAGCGGCGCCCGGCCCAACGCGGTGTGCAGGATGATCCCTGTGCCGTTGACGCACCTCCGGACCCCGGGTGTTACGGAAAGCTTCACACGGTCGCCCACACGCGCGCAGAGGACGTCCATGGACGGCACGCCTTCCCCCCCGGCCACCAGCGTCCGCGCCGCGTCAAGCTCCGCCCTGACCGCCTCCAGGACCACCGTCCTCGGATGAAGGCGCAGCAGCGCGTCAACGTCCGGCTGTTCCAGAACCCGGTCCACCTTCGGGAGAAGGTGGTAGGGCGGGCTGGATCCCTCGATCATTGCCATACTCCCACCGTACATGAACGTTTTTGCAGACCGTACACTTCAGGCACCGGACACAGTCCGGAGAGTTCGGGTCGTCGGAGATACGGATCTCGACCGGGCAGACCTTCACGCAGAGGTCGCAGTCCACGCACTGCCCCTCCACCGTCATCCGCATGATGCTGATCCGGTTGAAGAAGGAGTAGATCGCTCCCAGCGGACAGAAGGTGCGGCAGAACGGCCGGCGGGTCACGACGAACAATCCGAGGAAGACCACCAGCACCGCGATCTTCACCGCGAAGAGCCAGCCCACCATGCCCGGCTCGATGACCGGAAGCGCCGAGAGCGGGTCGACCGGATCCCAGAGGACCCAGGGAAGGCCGGCCATCAGGGTTCCCCACGGACAGAGCCGCGAGAACCAGTGGTCGCCGGTCAGGAAGGGGAGCGCGATCGCGAGAACCGCCAGCGAGACGTACTTGCCCTTCTTGAGCCACGCCGGAATGCGGAACTTCCGGCTGCGGATCTTGAAGAGGGTGTCCTGGATCCATCCGAACGGGCAGAGCCACCCGCACGCCGCCCTCCCGAAGACCATACCGATGGAGAGCAGGAATCCCAGGAGGAGGTAGGGGACCTGACGCACGGCGGCGAAATGCTGGAGAATTCCGACCGGGCAGGACATGTACGCCGTCGGACAGGCGTGGCAGTTCAGAAAAGGGACGCACCCCTTCTTCAGAGGACCGTCATAGACCTGTTTGGTGGCGAGGAAACCGAGGTGGCTGTTGGCGAGGATCCCGCCGAGCCCCACCACAATCCCCGCGCGGATCTTGCGCAGGAAAGCATACGCCGTGCGTGGTTGCGTGTGGCTCATCGGAGTGTGGTGGGATCACCCGATCCCGATGCAGTCCAGTCAGAGAGTACCGCTCTCGATCCGTGTCAGGTCCGGCTCGCCGGAAAGCAGGCCGACAACGAGCAGCGCCAGGGCCGTGATCAGCAGCGCGGTCCTCACGAACGACCTGGAGTGAAGAAGATCTTTCAGCATGCAGGCTCCTTGAAACATCGCCGGAGTGGCCTTGGAGGGAAAGTAGAAAGCATAATGTAGATTTGCAAGGGTGACACTCCCACCCCCTGGAATCGCCCAAAATAGCCTCGAATCCATGCCGTATCGGCTACATCCCCGCGAAAAGCCCTATTTGTCTCTTGGTTCGCTTTTTGCCTAACTTTGGGGGAAAGGGAACAACCCATCGATGCATGGGTACGTCAACAATGAGGCCTTTACCATGAAGGATCACCTGTCTTCGCCAGCTCTGCCACGCAACCGGCAGATCGTCCTGTTCCTTGTCGCCATGGCAGTATTCGCACTGCCATCTTACGGCGCCTGGCTCGACTACGTGCCCATCACCATGATCCAGCCTGACGGGACAAAACTTCAGTGTTACGCCAGCGGAGACGAATACCACAACTGGCTGCACGACCAGCAGGGGTACACGATCGTCCAGCATCCGCGGACGGGATGGTACGTGTATGCACAGCGTTCGGGGGAAGAGCTCGCGGCGACCGAGATGGTCGCAGGCCGCGACACCCCCGCGGGCCTGGAGCCATGGATCACCCTGCCTGCGCGGAGGGTCTCGGAGATCCGGGAAAAGGCCCTGGCCCTGATGGAACCCGCGGCGGCCGCAGGTCCCCCCATGGGGAACGTGAACAACGTGGTGATCTTCATCCGGTTCTCGGACGATACGCTGTTCACGGACCTGGTCTCCACCTACAATGCGATGTTCAATACCACGACGACCGGGAGCGGCTCGCTCTCAGACTACTTCAAGGTCAGTTCGTACAACCAGGTCCTGATCACGTCGCACTTCTTCCCGACTCCGTCGGGAGCAACCGTGGCATCGTTCCAGGACAGCCATCCCCGGGCGTACTACAAGCCCTACGACTCGACGAACAACCCGACGGGGTACAAGAGCGCTGACCGGACCTCGCGCGAGCAGACCCTGCTCCATCTCGCCCTGCAGGCGGTGAAACCGCAGATCCCGGCCGGCCTGAACCTGGATGCCAACGCCGACGGGCGCGTGGACAACGTCTGTTTCGTGATCAAGGGGACGAACACCGGCTGGTCCGAACTCCTCTGGCCGCACATGTGGAGCCTGTTTTCGTATGTGGACTCCCTCGGCGGGAAGCGGGTGACCAACTACAACTTCCAGATCCAGTCGATGATGGGCGCCAGCGTGCTCTGCCACGAAATGGGGCACTCGCTCGGAGCCCCGGACCTCTACCGGTACAACAACAAGAAGATCACCCCCGTAGGAAGCTGGGACCTCATGTCCAACAACACCTCGCCTCCACAGCAGATGGAGGTGCACATGAAGGTCCGTTATATGAAGTGGCTTCCAGCCCTCCCGATCATCAAGACCCCGGGGAGGTACGTCCTGAACCGGCTGACGGTCCAGACCAACAACGGCTACCGGATCCCCTCCCCCTACTCCACCACGCAGTACTTCGTGGTCGAGTACCGGAGCAGGAAGAACACGATCTATGAGCAGTCCAACGAGGGGCTCCTGGTCTACCGGGTCGACTCCATCAGATCCGGGAATGCCAACGGTCCGCCGGACGAGATCTACGTCTATCGTCCGGGCGGCGACACCAACAACACCGGAACCCTCGCGAGCGCGGCCTTCTCCGCGCAGAGCGGGCGCACCGCGATCAACGACTGGACCAATCCCTGGCCGTTCCTGTCGAACCAGAAGGCCGGCGGGCTGAACCTCTCGAACATCAGCGCCGCCGGTGACACGATCGCCTTCACGCTCGAAGTTCCGCTCCCGGCGCGCATCGATTCCATCACGGCCCGCGGGGCAGGGGACAGCGTTGCCGTGACATGGCGGACGGACGGAGAGTACCGCTGCCTGCGTTTCGAAATCCAGAGGGCCATCGTGGACTCCACGGTCTTCCAGACGATCCTCACCGGCAGTCGGCCCGGCGCGGGCACCACCACCACCATGAAGCGCTACAGCTACGGGGACCGGGGGAACAGCGGACAGAAGTACTATCGCATCGCGGCGGTGGACTCGAGCGGGAACACCTGGTACACGAAGGCCGTCCGGATGACCGGCACGACCTCCGTGGAGGACGAGATCCTGCCGGGGACCTTCGCCCTGGAGCAGAACTATCCGAACCCCTTCAACCCGGCAACAGAGGTCGGCTATCAGCTGCCGGCGGCGGGCCGAGTGAAGCTGGCGGTGTATGATCTGCTGGGGCGCGAGGTGGCGACCCTGGTGAACGAACGGAAGGAACCGGGAAGATACTCCGTCAGGTTCGACGCCGGGGGGCTCCCGAGCGGAGCATACTTCTACCGGCTGGAGGCGGGAGGGAAGGTGGCGGTGAAGAAGCTGGTGCTCGTCAGATAGGTCCTCACCGGGCCGTGCGGCGGCGGACTACTCGTAGCGCAGGGATTCGACAGGATCCACGGAAGCCGCCTTACGCGCGGGGAAGTACCCGGCCAGCAGCCCGATCAGGGCCAGGATGCCGGAGGTGACCAGCATCGTCGAGAGCGACAGCACCGGCCGTCCGAGGAACTGCATCGCCCCCAGGCCGCCGCTCTCGTTCGGGATCATCCGGACGAGCGTGATGACGGTCCAGGAGAAGAGCATCCCGATCCCTCCGCCCAGGAACGCCAGGAGGAGGGATTCGAAGATCACCTGGGCCAGGATGATCCGGCGGGTCGCGCCCACGGCCATCTTGATGCCGATCTCGCGCGTCCGCTCCTTCACCACCACGTACATCACGTTGGCCACCCCCACCCCGGCGATCAGGAGCGTCATGAACCCGACGGAGAAGAGGAAGATCGACATCCCGATGCCGACCTTCCTGCTGACCTTCTCATTCTCGATGAAGTCCCAGATGAAGAGCGTCCGTTCATCGTCCGGGTGGAAATGGTACCGCCGCGCCAGAACGCGGAAGATCTCCTTCTTCACCACCTCCTGGAGGGCCGGGTCCGCCGGCCTGATCACGATCGAACCGACCCGCTCCCTTCCGTAGATCGTCCGGAACGTCGTGTACGGCATGATGGCCCGCCGGGAATCCGGGCCGTTGTTCATGCTGGTCTGCATCTTGTTCTGGATGATCCCCACGACCGTGAACGGGAGGCCGTCGACTTCGATCTGCTGGCCGACCGGTTCGGTCTTTCCGAAGATCTCCCCCGCGATCACTGAGCCGATCACGAGCACCCGTCGCTGATTCGGACGTCCGCCTCGTTCAGGAACCGCCCCCCGGCGGCCGGATACATCCGGCGCATCTCCTCGAACAGCGGGTTGACCCCTTCGCACTCCGTGTTGGTGGAGTATTTCCCGAGCGTGAGGCGAACCCCTCCGCGATACTGCGGGCTGATCATCTCGATCGCCGGGATGGCCTGCCTCAGCACCTCCACATCCTGCTCCACGAACCGGATCTTCCGGCCCTTCGGCTGCCCTTCGAACACCATCCCGGTCTCCCCGCCCCAGAGGATCATGATCCTGTTCCCGGCGTTGAGCAGGCCGGCCATCATCTGGTTCCCGAGCCCCTCCCCGAAGGAGAGCAGAAGCACCACGGCAACGGTCCCCCAGGTGATCGCGAGAAGCGTGAGGAATGCCCGCGTCCGGTGGGCGCGAAGGTCCAGCAGGAAGTCTTTCAGGAGTTCAAGTGCCACTCTAGGCCCTCAGGCAATCCACCACGTTCAGGTTCGCCGCCCGGCGGGCCGGGAAGAAGCCCGCCGCGATGCCGATCGCTGAGAGCACCGCCACCGTCGCCACGACGACCTCCGCCGAGATCTCGGGGGTCCCGACGAATTCCTTGATCGGGATGTACTGCAACGCCTTCGTCAACACCGTCGCCAGCAGGAATCCCACCAGCGACCCCGCCGCCACCACCAGGAGGCTCTCTGCGAAGAACTGTACCAGGATGTTGGCGCGCGTCGCCCCCACCGCGCGGCGCACGCCGATCTCCTTGGTCCGTTCCTGCACCACGATGAACATGATGTTCGCCAGCCCGATGCCCGCCACTGCCAGCGTGAAGCTGCCGATCAGCCCCATGAAGATGTTGAAGCCGAGGAAGAAGTAGAAGATGAACTTGTCGAACTCCGCCGTGTCCCAGATCCAGATCGCGTCCTCGTCCGTCGGGTCGAACCGGTAGCGCTTGCCCAGCACCTCCCGCACCTGGCGGATCGTCTCCTTCGAACGGGTAGGGTCGTGCGACTGGAAGATGATGTTGCTGAGATCGTAGACACCGAACACGGAGGTGAACGTGGTGGCAGGAATGAAGACCCGGTCCTGGTCGCGGCGCTGGTACGAGGAGTTCTGGGTCTTCTTCTGCATCACCCCCACGACCGTAAAGGGGACGCCACTGATATTGACGATCTTCCCCACCGCCTCCCCGTCCCCGAAGAGCAGTCGTTTCACTTCGTTGCCGAGAAGCACTACCCGCTTCCGTTCGCGGATGTCGATCTGGTCGATGAACCGTCCGCCCCGCTCGGGAATGACGTTGCGCATCTCGGAGTAGATCGGGTAGACCCCCGATACCAGGGTGTTCAGGATGTTCTCTCCCACCCTGATCTGGTTCTCCCAGCCGATGTATTCCGGGCTGATGTTCTTGATGTCCGCGATCTGCGAGCGCAACAGCCAGGCATCCTCCTCCACCAGCTTGATCGGCCGGCCCACGCCGAAACCGGCGAAGGCCTTGGTCGTGGCACCGGGGAACATGATCGCCACCTGGTCGCCGATGCCGTGCATGTTCATCGAGAGCTGCCGCTGGAACCCCTTGCCAAAGGCCAGCAACAGGACGATGGAGACCGTCCCCCAGACGATCCCGAAGACCGTGAGGCCCGTCCGGAGCTTCTGCGCGCGCAGATCCCGGAGGAACTCGGCCAGTGTCGTGAGGGTCCCGTTCATCGGTCGGTTGTCACTCGATCTTCTTCACGGGTTTCTCGATGACCCGGTCCCCTTCCTTGAGTCCCGCGACCACCTCGATGTTGATGGCATCGCTCAGGCCGGTCCGGATGAACCGCTCTTCCTTCTTCCCCTCCCCCAGGTCGGCCGACACGAACGCGGAGTCGTTCCGGAAGGTCACCACCCGCTCCGGGATCATCAACACGCTGTCCTTCTTCTGGATGATCACGTTCGCGTTCGCGGAGTACCCCGCGCGCAGCCGCGAGTTGCTGGTACGGGGCACTGTCACCTCGATCGGGAACACCGTCGCATTCTCCTTCTTTTCCGCCTTCAGCGAGATCTTGGAGAGGACCCCGATGATCTTTTCGGCCGGGAGGGCACCCACTTTCAGCTCCGCCTCCAGCCCTTCTTTCAGCTTGCCGACGTCGATCTCATCCACCGTCCCCTTGAACAGCAGGCGCTCCATGTTCGCCATCTTCATCAGCACGGTCCCTTCCTGATAGCTGGTCAGAGGGGTCACCGGATCGCCCACCTCCACGGTCTTCGGAGCACGAACCCGTCGATGGGGGCCTTCACGATCGATTCGATGCTCGTCTCCTCGATCTTCACCCGGCCGCTCTCCATCAGCGCCAGCCGTTCCTTGGTGATCTTCAACTGGAGCTGGGATTCCTGATACCGCCGCTGGAACTCCTCATAGTCACGGTGGGAGATGAGCGCTTTCTCGACGAGCGATTCCTGCCGGGTCTTCTCCTTGTCGAGATTCACCATCTCCACCTCCTTCAACTGGACCTGGCGCTTGGCGTCGGCCAGCTCCAGAGGGGTGGGATCCGGGCGGACCTCCAGGAGGGGTTCGCCGGCCCTGACGTACGTCCCGGCATCGGCGAAGATCGTCTTGACCACCCCTGACACCTTGGACTTGACGGAGATCTCCCGTTCGGGTTCGACGGTCCCCACCGCCAGCGCCTTCTCGACGATGGTGCCTTTCGTCACGGTGACCCTGGGGAGCGCATCTTCGGCGCCATTTTTCGATCCGCCGAGCAGAAGGAATCCGGCGACCGCCAGGACGGCCACCGCCAGCAGGACATAGACAAGCTTCTTCTTCATCAGGGATCTCCGGCAGGATTTCGGGGACAGGCTGCATCGGTATACGACCCCGGGAACCCTATTGTTACGGCGCATGCCGTGGCCCTGTGGCTCTTGCTTGTCCATGGCCTTTCCGGTATGTTGTCAACATTCCTGTGGTGTGCACGCACCACGAACACCCCGACACTCCCGAGCCATGGCAGCGCCCTCTGCCCTTGATCTCTTCCACCCGGTGGTCCGCTCGTGGTTCGAGCGGACCTACGGGACCCCCACCCCTCCGCAGGAGGCCGGCTGGCCGCGGATCGCGGGTGGACACAACACCCTGATCCTCTCCCCCACCGGTTCGGGCAAGACCCTCGCGGCGTTCCTCTGGGCGATCAACCACCTCATTGAGCGGCGACTGGGGGAAGACCTTGCTCCCGGAGTCCGCATTCTGTACGTCTCCCCCCTCAAGGCGCTCAACAACGATATCGCCAGAAACCTCGAGGTCCCACTCCAGGGGATCGCGGAAGAGGCGCGAGGGGCCGGCATCACGATCCCGCCCGTCCACGCGGCCGTACGCACCGGCGACACGCCTCAGGGGGACCGGGCCCGGATGCTGAGACACCCCCCGGACATCCTGATCACCACTCCCGAGTCCCTCTACCTGATATTGACCTCGCGACAGGCCCGCAAGATCCTCTCCACGGTCGCCTACGTCATCGTCGACGAGATCCATGCGGTGTGCGGGAACAAGCGCGGGGTCCACCTCTCCCTCTCGCTCGAGCGCCTGCAGGCTCTCGCGGAACAGGAGTTCGTCCGCGTGGGGCTCTCCGCCACACAACGGCCGCTGGAACTGGTCGCCTCGTTCCTCGGCGGGCGGGATGCCGGAGGCAGGCCACGACCTGTGGAGATCGTGGACGCCGGACGGCGAAAGGCCATGGATCTGAGCGTGGTCTGCCCCGTCCCCGACTTCTCCCTGCTCCCCGCCGACGGGGTCTGGCCGGTGGTGTTCGACCGCGTCCTGGAGGAGATCCGCTCGCACCGCACGACGTTGATCTTCGTGAACAATCGTCGCCTCGCGGAACGGGTCGCCGCCCGCCTCAACGACATGCTCGGCATCCCCGGCACGCCGTCGGCGATCAACCTGATGGCGGTTCCCGTGAGAACCGACTGGTCAGGCACGGGGGTGCCAGAGCCGAGCGGTCCGGAGCCGGGCTCTCCCCCGGTCCTCGCATACCACGGGAGCATGTCCAGGGAATCACGGGAACAGATGGAGTCGGACCTGAAGGCCGGGCGCCTGAGGGTCGTCGTGGCCACCTCGGCCCTGGAACTCGGGATCGACATCGGCTCGGTGGACCTGGTCATCCAGCTCCAGTCGCCCAAGGGGATCGCCAGGGGACTGCAGCGGGTCGGCCGTTCCGGACACCTGGTCTCCGCGCGCAGCCAGGGGCGCATCATCGCCACGCACCGCGAGGACCTCGTGGAATCGACCGTGGTCGGCCGCCTGATGATGCAGCACGATGTGGAGGAGGTGGCGGTCCCGCGGAACTGCCTGGACGTGCTGGCACAGCAGATCGTCGCGATGGTGTCGGTGGAGGACTGGGATGTGGACGATCTGTTCGATCTGGTGCGGCGCTCGTTCTGCTATGCCGACCTGAGCCGCCCTCTCTACGCCTCCGTCCTCGCGATGCTGTCCGGCCGCTACGAAGCCGCTCCGTTCCGGGAGCTTCGGGCAAGGATCTCCTGGGACAAGGTGCACAACCTGCTCCGCGCCCTCCCCGGCTCCTCGCGCCTGGCCATCACGAGCGGCGGCACGATCACCGACCGGGGGCAATTCGGCGTCTACCTGGCCGACGGTTCGACCAAGATCGGCGAAGTGGACGAGGAGTTCGTGTACGAGACCCGTGTCGGCGACACGTTCCTGCTCGGCACGAACGTCTGGAGGGTGACCGAGATCGACACCAGCCGGCTGACCGTCGCCCAGGCGCCGGGTGAGCCGGCACGCATGCCGTTCTGGCGAGGAGAAGGGATCGGACGAAGCTTTGCTCTGGCGCAGAAGGTCGGAGAATTCCGGCGGACCGTGTCCGATCGGCTGGACGACCCCTCCCTGCTCTCCTGGCTGAAGAGCGAGTTCCCCGTGGATCCGGACGGCGCGTGGAACATCATCGAATACTTCCGCAGGCAACGCGAGCACACCGGGGTGCTCCCCCACGACCGGTGCATCCTGATAGAAGGTTTTCGCGACGAGATCGGCGATCCCCGCGTGGTCGTCCACGCGCCGTTCGGCCGGCGGGTGAACGGACTGCTGGGGATCGTCCTCTCACGCACCGTCGCCGAGAGGACGGGAGTGACGCCGCAGATGCTCTACAATGACGACGGCATCCTCATCCGGACGCCGGGGACCGACATGCTGCCGCTTGACCTGTTCGACGGCATGACCGCCAGGAAGGGAGCCGGGATCATCCTGGACGACATCATGCAGACGGCGGTCTTCGGCGGTCAGTTCCGGCAGAACGCTTCGCGCGCCCTTCTCATGCCGAGGCTCCAGCCGGGAAAACGGACCCCGCTCTGGCTCCAGCGGCTGCACGCCAAGGACCTGCTGGAAGTGGCCCGCCGGCACGCCGATTTTCCCCTCGTGATCGAGACCATGCGTGAGGTGCTGACCGACGTTCTGGACTTCGACCATTTCAAAGAGGTCCTCGCGGGGGTGGAAGCCCGCACGATCGCCGTCCGGATGGCGAACAACGAACTCCCTTCCCCGTTCGCCGCGAGCCTCCTGTTCGAATTCATGGCGGTCTTCATGTACGAGTGGGACCGCCCGAAGGCGGACCGGGCCGCGCAATACGTGGCGGTGAACAGGGAGCTCCTCTCGTCAGTTCTGGACGTTGACGAAGTCCCCTCGGTGATGCGGCCGGAGGCGATCGAAGCGGTAGAGACCGAGCTGCAGCACACCGGCGAAGGGGCGAGGGCGCGGTCGCCGGAGGAGCTCATGGAGCTGCTGCTCCGCCTCGGCGACCTGAGCGCCGAGGAGATCGCGCGACGCGCGGCCGATCCGACGCTGCTCGAGGTCCTGGCGAACGACGGCAGGGCCAGGGCGGTCCAGGTCGGCGGTGTCACGCGGTGGATCGCCGGCGAGGAAGAACGGATCTACCGCGACCTCAAGAACCCGGCGCACGTACGCCACGTGCTGCTCCGGCACATCCGTTCGCACGCTCCTGTCTCTACCAGCGAGCTCGCGGGGCGCTTCGGGCTGGATCCGGCCCACATCCGCTCGGCGATCGGCTCACTCGACCCCGGCCAGCGGATCTCCCGCGGACGTTTCCGCCAGGGTGTCGACGCCGAACAGTGGGCATACAAACCGACGCTCGAGCGGATCCACCGCAGGACCATATCGATCCTCCGCAAAGAGATCACCCCCTGCACGATCGCGGAGTTCACCAGGTTCCTGCTCCACTGGCAGCACCGCGGCGAAGGATCGCGACTCAAGGGGGTTGAAGGTGTCCAGGAGTGCCTGCTCCAGATGGAGGGGCTGGCGCTGCCGGCCGACCTGTGGATGAAGGAGGTCCTTCCTTCCCGGATCGACGGGTTCGCACCCGACCTTGTGGAGCGCGCGGGCGTCGGCATGACGTGGATCGGCGTCGGGCAGGGACGGCTGATGCCGGTCACGAGGGGTGAAGCGGCGGTGTTCCTCCCCCCATCAAGTGCGTCTTCGCAGCCGGCACGGTCAGCTGCCGCGGAACGGATACTGGACCACCTGCATGGTCACGGCGCATCGTTCCTCTCGGATATCCGGGGCGGGACGGGCCTCGCCCTCGCCGCCATGAACAACGCCCTGGCGGAGCTTGTCTGGTCGGGCGAGGTCACCAACGACCTCTTCGCCGAGCTCGTCGCCGTCAAGCGATCGTCCAGACAGGAGGTTCCCGAGGAACGGGTGCGGATGGTCGGACCTCCAAGGGATCCTGCGCGACACAAGGTGCTCTCGGCGGTCCGCCGGGCGATCCGCACAACGCCGGGATGGCAGGGGCGCTGGTCGGCGGTCAGGGTCCCTGCGATCCTGGGAGAAGATCCGGAGCCTGCGGCCCGCATCGAGCGTCAGGCCGCGCAACTTCTCGCACGCTATGGGATAGTTGCCCGGGAGTTCCTCCCGAGGGAGGATCTGCTCCCGTGGGCGATGATCGCCGGAGCGTTCCAGAGGATGGAACTTCGCGGGGAGATCCGCCGCGGCTATTTCGTGCAGGGACTCTCCGGCATGCAGTTCGCCATGCACGAAGCCGTGGAGGAGATGCGAAGGGTCCGCACTCTCCCGCCGTCGGGCAGGCTGGTGCTGGTGAACGCGCTCGATCCCGCAAACCCGTTCGGCCCGGGAGTTCCCCTGAGTACTCCGCCGGAGGCAGCCGGACGTTTTTCCCGGATCCCGTCACAGAGAGTCGGGTTCGTCGACGGGGAGGCGGTCGGGCTGGTGGAGGGACACGGCGCGCAGCTCTGGCTCGAAGACCCGGCCAGGCGACTGGAAGAGTTCGTACGCGTCTTGCTGCAGACCGAGAGGTCGCTGACCATCGAGACCGTCAACGGGGACCGGGCGGCGAGAGAACCCTGGGGTGGAGCGCTGAAGCGGATGGGGCTGACGAGGGAGATGAATCAGGCGATGCGGTACGAGGGGTTCACCTAGCGGCTTTCCTGGCCACCCACCACGATTTGATGTCGCCCACCTCCCGGATCTTCGTGAAATTGAACTCCTCGTGCTGAAGGATGCGGAACCCGCATTTCCGGAGCAGCGACGAAACCACGTCGTTGGGGAAGAATCTCTCCTGCACCACCTCCGTGAACCTCTGGAATTCCCTCCGCCGGCGCAGGAACAGCGTCACCAGGGAGTGCGCGGTCGTGCGCCGGGGTTCGTAGCTGTTCTGCATCAGCATCGTGAAGTCCCGGTGGTGGACCGCCTGTGTGCCGGTCCAGAGCGTACGGTAGCAGCGCTCGGTGTTGAGGTCGAACACAAGCAGCCCCCCTTCGTGGAGGGTATCCGCCACTGCCCCGAAGGTCTGTGAGAGTTCGCGGGCGGACCGGAGGTGGTTCAGGCTGTCGAACAGGCAGGTGACGAGGTGGACCCGTTCCGGGAGGTGGAGATCGCGCATGTCCTGGCGGAGGAACCCGGCGAGCCGTGCGGGCCGGCGTTTCTGCGAGGCCTCCTCGACCATCAGGGGGGAAGCATCCACGCCCCACGTCCTCCAGCCCCTGCGGGCCATCGCGAGCGCGAGCGTGCCGGTGCCGCAGGCAAGGTCCGCCATGGTCCGGTCGGCGGTCCCGTGCCGCCTGACCGACGCCAGTACGCGCGGAAGGATCAGCGTGGAGTAGTCCTTGCCGTACGACCTCTGCCACCGGTCGTACACCAGCGGCAACACCTGGTACCCTCTACCCATGGGAATCCCCTTGTGAGTCTCTCGCAGAGCCGCAAAGGGATCCAAAGACGCAAAGGGAGTAGGGAATCATGATACAAAGACTCTTCTGCGCCTTTGCGGAACTTTGCGCCTTTGCGAGAAGTCCTTTTCCTCAGCAACCGCCGGGTCTGGCCTGAACCGTTCCGTCGGCGGGGACGGCCGCGCGCATGAGTCCGACGAAATCCCTGAACAGGTAGTCGCTGTCGTGCGGCCCCGGCGAGGCCTCCGGGTGGTACTGCACGCTGAACACCGGCAGGTCCTTGTGCCGGATCCCTTCGTTCGTGCCGTCGTAGAGATTCAGGTGCGTGACCTCCACTGCGGCGGGGTCGAGCGAATCGGGATCGACCGCGAACCCGTGGTTCTGCGAGGTGATCTCGATCTTCCCGGTCACGAGGTTCTTCACCGGGTGGTTCCCCCCGCGGTGGCCGAACTTCAGCTTGAACGTCCGGCCGCCGAGCGCGAGCGCCAGGATCTGGTGCCCCAGGCAGATGCCGAACACCGGCTTCTTGCCGAGCAGCGCCCTGACGTTCCGGATCGCCACCTTCACCGCCGCCGGGTCTCCGGGACCGTTGGAGAGGAAGACCCCGTCGGGGTCCATCGCCAGAACATCATCGGCGGGGGTGTCCGCCGGGACGACAGACACGGAGCATCCGTAGGCGCTCAGTCTCCGGAGGATGTTCCGCTTGATGCCGAAGTCGTAGGCCACCACCCGAAGGAGGCCGTCCGATGCGGGGGTCCCTCCCTGGACGGGGAGAGGGAAGGGAAGTGGCTCAGACTCCTCCCATTCGTACGGCTGCTTGCAGGTCACCACCGTGGCCAGGTCTCTGCCGTTCATGGAGGGAGAGGCCTGGACCTTCGCCAGCAGCGCGGCGTCGTCGGTGTCGTTCGTCGTGAGCAGGCCCCGCAGGGCCCCCTGGTCGCGGATCATGCGGGTCAGCATGCGCGTGTCCAGGCCCTGGATCGCAACGATCCCATGGCGGCTCAGCCATTCCCCGAGGCTGCCGCTCGCCCGGAAGTTCGAGTACGTATCGACGTATTCTCTGACGATCACTCCTGCGATCTGGGGCCGTGGCGACTCCATGTCCAGATCGTTGACACCGTAGTTCCCCGCTAGCGGATAGGTGAGAGTGACGATCTGTCCGCAGTAGGAGGGATCGGTGAAGATCTCTTGATACCCGCTGAGGCTCGTGTTGAACACGACCTCGCCCGTGATCTCGCCGGAGGCGCCGAAGGCCTCGCCGGTGAGGACCACGCCGTTTTCAAGGGCCAGTTTTGCCTTCATTTCACCTGTGAACCTGCGCACCTGTTGTGGAAAACAGACCGTGGACCATGTCTGATCACACACGGCATGATCCACCTAAACCCAATAGATTCAATCAACTACGGCCGTTCGGCTGTCCACATTCCCGAGTCGGCCCTGTGGATAACCCTGTGGACAATCCATCGACAGGGTGGCTGACTAGAACGGCAGGTCGGAATCCGGGGCTTTTCCGCCACCGCCAAAACTCTCTTCGGATGGTGCGGACTGCGAGAAACCGCCGCCACCGCCGTTCTCGGTGCGCTGGCGCGAGTCGAGCAGCAGCATACTGTTGGCGAGGATCTCGGTGATATACTTCTTCTGACCGGTGTTCTTGTCGTCGTAGCTCCGGGTCTGTATCCTGCCTTCGATGTAGACCTTGCTCCCCTTCTTGAGGTACTGGCTCGCGATCTCCGCCAGGCGCTGGAACATCACAATATTGTGCCACTCGGTCCGTTCCTGGGGATTCCCCTCGTGGTCCTTCCAGGTATCGGTGGTGGCCATGCTGAACGACGCGATGTTCGTGCCGTTGGCCGTGACCCGCATCTCGGGATCTTTGCCCAGGTTGCCGATGAGCAACACTTTGTTCAATCCTCTGGCCATCGTCTCACTCCGCTTGAAATGTGAATAGGCTTATGGGTTCTCTCGCAAAGATGCAAAGTTCCGCAAAGACGCAAATGGGTTTTGAATACTGTACCTCAGACAGTTGCGGCTTCGCGCGCATGCTCTCCTCAGCACTCTGCGGCTTTGCGAGAGACTTCTACTGTCCTATGCGCGGGTCGGGCTTGATGAGCAGCACCCCATGCACAAGAAGGTAGAGTTTTCCCCTGCCTGCCGCAACTGCCAGCAGCGGCTTCCCCCCCAGCCAGGGTTCGAGGTTCACCACCCCGCAGGGACGCTCCTCATCGTCGAAGGCGTACAGGCGCCCTCCGTCCGCCGCAAGGACCCCCTCGTCGTCGGCCCAGAACGCCACGGGTGCGGTCCCGAGCGGAAGATCGTGCAGGTAGTTCCCGAACAGGTCCAGGACCACGACACGCCGGCCGTCCACCACGAAGACCCGGTCGTTCGCCCCGACGTCCACCCGTGTGGGCGCCACCAGCCGTCCCTTCCCGGCGGTGTAGTCTCCCATCGACCGGATCGTGGTTCCGTCACGGCCGATCCGGATCAAGCGCTGGTTCTCCCCGTCGCACACGAAGAGGTCGCCGAGCCGCGAGACCCCGACGTCGGTAGGGTACCCGAACCGCTCCTCGGGGACGTCGTTGTCCCTGGTGTAGAGGGTCGAGATGTAGTTCAGCCTCCGGTCGAACCGCTGGACCCGGTGGTTGCCGTGGTCCGCCACGAACACGTCGATCCCGTTTCTCGCCCAGAGGCCCCGGGGGTTATCGAATTTCGTATTCTCCCACCCCATGCCCCCCATGACGGCGATCGGCGCGCCGGACGGTCCGAGGATCGACAACATCCCACGCTCACCATCGAGGAGGTAGATGTTCCCCGACAGGTCGACATCCACCGCTGTTGCCGTGACAGAGAGCGAATCCGGCACCTGACCGCACAGGGGTGCAGCGCCCAGGACAGCACAGAGGCAGACGCCGACGAACAGGATGACGAACCGACCTGTGTACTAGTACCCATGCGGCTCTTCTTTTCCGAATCCCGCCAGGAACGATCGGGAATAAAGGGTGATCCTATCGGCCCACGAGGTTCGCCAGGAACCTGTGTGCCCCCGGATGCACGTTCATCAATTGCGAATACAGGTCCAGGGCGACCATCCGGATCGTCCCTTTTCCTTCGGTGAGCGAGACCACCAAGGGGCCGTCATCCGAGGCCACGGCCGTCGCCGCCGTCCGCTCCGGATCCACCTTGATGCTCCCGAACGCGCGGGCGACGATCCATCCGTCCCAATCGGCCGGGGAGATCCTGTTGGGTCGTGCGAGAACTCCGGCCGCCGAATCCACCAGTACCGAGGCTGTAGGGGACAGGAAGGCCGTCGCGCGGAAAGAGGCGCCGGGGACCCCTCCCTGCATCGTCACCGGAGGCATCACCACCAGTGTCCCTCCTTCCCGAACCCAGGCGACCAGCTCGTTCCATCGTTCCGGATTCATTCCCGTGGCCGATTCGGTGATGTCCCGGTCTACAACGATGACGTTGAATCGGGAGAGGGCGCCGCCCGATTGCGGACCGATCCGGGTCCAGGCGATCTGCAGCCTCTGGAGCCCTTGCTGCACCGGGCTCTCCGGCGTCCCGGAGATCACCCCCACCGTTGCCGATGCGTCCACTCCTGCATCGAAACTCCGGGCAACGAAGGAGAGGTCCCCTCCTCCCGAGAGCTTGATCTTCACAGGAAAATCGCCGGACGGAAGGGGCGCCCGTGGGATGAACGGAAGTGTGTCGAGCAATGTCGCCCCTCGGGAAGTAAGAGAAACAGGACGCTCCACGGGGACAACAAGCGAATCGTCCAAGCGCAGGACCCCCTCATACGCATCGCGACTGACGTTGGTCAGGCGCACGACCACCGGCGTCCCCGCCACCGCACGGACGATCGGGGTGAGCAGCTCCATCGTGCGCCGCGGCGCCCCCCGGAACTGGATCTCCCCCCGGTAGATGTAGTCGCGCGAGCGCACAGAATCCCTGTGCACCACGATATACGAGAACCTGGACCAGAGACTCGACTGCGAGATCCCGAACTGGGTCAGCGGCAGCGAGTATTCGAGGTGATGCGTGCTCAGGACGTTGAACTCCCGGTCCGACGAGAAGGTGAACTGGCTGAGGAGGGATTCGTTGATCCCCCAGGTGCGATTGATCGCGCCCGGGAAGAAGATCTGTGTCCGGCTGCTGTCGGCAGAGGGAAGCACCGTGCCGAACCGCAGATAGACGATCTGTCCCTGCGTGATCACGCTGTCATCCACCGACACCGGAACGCTGACGCCGAGCAGCGCGCAGCGAAGCATTTCCATCGAATTCTTCCACCCCGCGATGACCCGGTTGTCGACGGGAGAAAGCTCGCGGCGGTACCTTGCGTAGACCGAATCCATCCCGTCGATCGCCCGGACAACATCTCCGAGGCGCGGATGGAACAAGCCTCCTCTCTTCTGGCGAAGGAGGCCATCGATCACCGGCCTGAACGGACGCGTGTGGGTCCCGGGCGCGGGCACACCGCTCACCATAGAGGAGGCCTGCCGCTGTCCTGATGGATGGACCATCCGGTACCCGGGGTCGCCCTCCGCAGTCCAATGCGGACGCTGGAGAGACAGACTCCGGTAGAGCAGGGCGGCTTCGCCGGCGATCGCGCGGAAAGTGGAGTGCCATGCCGGGTGGACGGCGTCGTAGGCTTTGTCCTGCCCGCGTGCGCGGGTTTCCACGAACACCCGGCGGACATCCCCCCACCTCGGGACCCGGGACGTATCGACCGGCGTCGGTACGGTTGCCGCGCGCTTCACGGTCCGTACCACGAGATCTTTCAGAAACCAGGATCTTTCGGACAGACTGTCGGGTTCCCGGCGGTCTCCGCTCACCACGATCACGTCGGGACGGAAGCGCCGTAAGGTCCGGTCCAGTCGCGCGATGACGGTATCGGTATTCCAGATGTCCTCGAGGATCGTCCGGCTCGGGACAGCGCCCGGGTCGGGGATATTGAGGAAGTAGGCCGTTGAACCAAGCAGGCGTGTCACCCGGTCTGCCTCTTCCTTCCGTTTGGCCGCGGTGAACAGCGGCAGCGCCCCCCCTTCGTCGTCGGGCGTCGCCTCGCCGTTGGTGACGTAGGCGACCACGACGCGGGCCCCCGTGGCCATACGAAGGTGAGCGATCCGGGCGAGGTCCTCGTAGCCCGGCTGGAGGGCCACCCAGAGCACCACCGCCGGCGTCCCCAGTTCGAGGGTGACCTGGTGAACTGCCGCAGGCCCCGCCTCCGGAAAATCCGGAGAGTGGGCCGCGGCGAACTGTAAAGAGCGAGAATGAGGGCAGGGGTGAGCAACCATCGCAGGGGAAGCGGTCGGCAAGGCATCAGACGGTCCGTGGTATTCGTGGAGAAGGAAAGAGGGCTGGCGTGAGCTACGCCAGCCCTCTTTATTACACAGGACACGGTCCAGAGGGTCTCTGCCTGTCCCTCAGGGGACGGGAGACAACCGGACGACGTCCTTAGAACTTCAAGCCGAACGTGATCGTATGGCTGCCGTCGAAGTACTTCAGGTTCCTGTAGGCATAGTCGACCGACAGGCCGACGCCGCCGACGGTGTAATGGAGCCCGGCACCCAGCGTCCAGTCATAGATGTACCCGTTCGCGCCCGTGATGTCCTTGTCCGTCTGAGGCGAGAAATGTAGCCACCGCGCAGGAAGGCGATGTCTTTCCAGGCATTCTCGCCCGCCCAGACC
>CAWEHG010000022.1:0-89038 GCA_963808715.1 Ignavibacteriota bacterium
ACGTCCGGTGAAGCACCAGACGAGACGTCTATTGCTGGTGGAGGACGAGGCCATCATCGGCCTGGCGGAAGCCGCGCTATTGCGGAAAAGCGGCTTTTCCGTCGACGTCGTTTCCACGGCCGACGATGCGGTCCGCCGGATCGAGCGCGACCCTTCGATCGAACTGGTGCTCATGGACATCGAGCTGGGCTACGGCGGCGACGGCGTCGAAGCCGCGTCGCGGATCCTGCTCGTACGGGACGTTCCCATCGTTTTCCTCACCGGACACATGGACCAGGATGCCGTCAAGCGGACGGAAGGGGTCGAATCCTACGGCATCGTGGTGAAGGACAGCGGCGAGTCGGTCCTCCTCTCGTCGATCGACGCCGCACTCCGACTCCACGGGAGCCGTCGCGGTCCCTCCAACGGACAGGACGACGAGACCCTGACCATCGAGCTTCCCCCGTCGCTGTCGCCTCCGGAACCTCCGCGCAAACCTGCCGCACGGGAACCACTCGAGGCGGCCCATGGGAACAACGGTGACCGCACTCCACCGCCCGCGGCGCCCGTCCGGGAAGCGGAGTGGATCGCAGAGATCCTCGAACAGGGGAGTGAGCGCTACCACGCACTCTATGAAAGCTCCTCGGTCGGCGTGTACGTGCACGACCTGCAGGGCCGCTTCCTCGACGCGAACGATACCGCCCTCCGGTGGCTGGGATGCACACGGGAAGAGATGCGGTTGCTGACCTTCCCCTCGCTGCTGGAGGATGATCAGCGGCCCGCCGCGGAAGAGTCGTTCCGGCAGATCATTCGAAACGGTTGCGACCCGACCCCCAGGGAGTGGCGGCTGCGACGCAGGGACGGGAGCCAGCTCTGGATCGAGGCGGAGGGATCGATCCTCTATCACGATGGGAGCCCCAGGGCGATCCACGGCATCGCGCGTGACATCACCGCGCGTAAGGCGGAGCTTGCCGAGCTCGAGAACGAATACCGGATCATCGGCAAGCTGAACGAGCTGGGGATCGAACTCGCCTCGCTGAACTCGGCCGCGGCATTTCCGGCGTACGTCGCCCGGAAACTGAAGGAACTGACGGGAGCCGTCGCGGTCACCTACGGCGACTACCTCCCTGAAAACCAGACCGTGGTCATCCGCCACCTCGAGAACGACGCCCGGCTCCTGGACCATGTCCGGAGCGTGGTGGGCATCGATCTCGCGACGCTGGTGTCCCGGATCGACGAATACCACCTTCACGAAATGGCTGCCGGGGAGATCCTGTACCGCAACAGCCTGACGGAGATCTCCTTCGGGGCCGTCCCTCGCCCCGTCTCCACGCTCGTGAAGACGCTTCTCGGCATCACACGCCTGGTGGCCATTCCGTTCGCCTCCGACGGCGCCCTGCACGCGACTTCGATCCTCGCGTTCAAGGAGGGGACCCCCATTCCCTCGCCGCAACTTCTGCGCTCCTTCGCCTCCCTGATCGCGTTCACCCTGATGCGCATGCGCGCCGAACAGGACCTCCGGGAGAGCGAAGAGCGGTTCCGCAGCGTCTACGAGAACACCCTGATCGGGATCTACCGGTCCACACCGGACGGGCGCATCCTGATGGCCAACCCGGCTCTCATCGCCATGCTCGGCTATGCCTCGTTCGGCGAGCTTGCGAGCCGCAATCTGGAGACCGAAGGATTCGGGCCGACCTACGACCGGGAAGGTTTCAAGCGGATCATGCAGGACGAAGGGAGGATCGTGGGGCTGGAGACCCGCTGGCAGCGCCGCGATGGCACCACTCTCTGGGTCCGCGAGGGGGCGCAGGCCATCCGCGATGCCCAGGGTCAGGTGTTGTACTACGACGGGACGGTGGAAGATCTGACCGGCCGAAAGCAGATCGAGGAAGCGTTGCAGCGGTCGCTCCGGGAAAAAGAAGCGTTGTTCAACGAGCTGCAGCACCGCGTCAAGAACAGCCTCGCGACCATCGGCAGCCTGGTGAACCTGGAGCGGGATCGCTGGCCCGAAGGGGACGTGAGGGATGTCCTGCGCACGCTTGGCGACCGGGTCCACTCCATCGCCAGCCTCTACAGCCAGCTGTACGCTTCGGGAACCACCCACGAGGTCCGGCTGGACGAGTACATCCGGAGCATCACCGGGACCCTGTCGCGTGCCTACGTCAACGACCGCAAAGACATCACCATCCGCACCGAATGCGAGCCGCTCATCGTGGATACGCGCCGGGCCGTCCCCATCGGCCTGATCATGAACGAGTGCATCACGAACGCGCTCAAGTACGCGTTCTCCGACGGACATCCCGGGACCATCCGGATCGTGGCCGGTGAGACGCAGGACGGGATGTTCCTGGAGGTGTCGGATGACGGGGTGGGGATGCCGCCTGATTTCGATCCCGAGCGGTCGCCGGGGATGGGACTGCAGCTGGTCCGGATGCTTGCGGATCAGTTGAAGGGCGTGTTCATCTGGAAGACCAACGGCGGCTCGATGTTCAGGGTGCAGATCCCCGCGGCGTGATCGCTGCCTCACCATGCAGTGTCTGTCTGCTCAGCGCCCGCCCTTCCGGCGGGCGCTGACGTTACCCGCTCTCGCCCGCAAGGCGGGCGATCTGGAGCAGATAGTACCGCAGGCGGTCCTGGTCGGCGTGCGACAGGGCCTGCTCCTCGATCGCGGCGATCCGCTCGACCTGCTGCAGCGCACGGACGATGACCGGCGGGACTTCCACCATGCCCGCGGACGCGGAACGGAGGTGGTCCACCGCAGCAGCGAGGAACTGGTACATCTCATCATCCGCACGGGCTCCGCGGAAGAACCCGGCGACGCTGGAGGGAAGCCGGATCTCCCGGCGGGAGGGGAGGATGTCCCGTGTTCCCGCCCGCGGCGGGATGGACGAAAGGGCCACTGCCAGCTCCACGAAGCTCCTGACCCGCTCGAACACGGGACGCTCCAGCAGGCCCCATGCCCGGGCGCGGAGGTCCCGGATCTTCTCCGGAAGAGTGAGGAGTTCTGCGACCGACCTCTTCCAGCCGGCCTCCAGGATGCCCCCTGCCTGCTCGAACAGCCGTTCCGGGTTCGTGTTGAAGAGGTCCGGCTGGAGCAACACGGCGAGATCGGGCCGGATCGTCGGGAGCAGCGCAGGGATGAACCTCATCTCGTCGAAGAAGTCGTCGATGTCAATGCCGTGCCTCCGCAGGAGTTCCTGCTGCAGCAGGGGGAGGAACTGGCGCATCGCATCCAGGTCCTCGCGGACGGCCAGGAACGCAGAGTTGCCTGCGGGGATCGCCCGCTCGACAGCCCGCAGATGGACCAGTCCCACGTCCTGGTACAACCGCAACGAATGCAGGATCTCGTAGACCGGAAGATGCGGGAGGATCCGGTCCGCAATGAACGTCTGCGGGTCACCTTCGACCACCGGCGATCGGGCAAAGGCATCCAGAGCGCGGAAGAGCCCCGTGGTCAGCTGATTGACCCCCAGGAGCGCCGTCTGGGACTGATTGTGCGCGATGGCCCTTAACAGGCTTCCATAGCGGGAGAGGGGGATGGTTTCGGCGATCCTCTCGAGGATCCTGCTCCCCTGGTCTTTCCCTCCTTGCGCAGGCCTGACCGTCGGACGGTCTCGCAGCGACGGAGTGCTCCGGGCAATGAAATAGGAGATGATGTGGATCCCGACCACGTCCTCATCGCGGCCGTAGAGGATCTGGCGGAAATGATCCGTCGCCAGCTTCAGGAATTCCCCGTAGGCCTTCTCCCGCTGTCCCACCGTCAACCGCTCCAGCGCCTGTGCGCCCCTGCGGCTGCCACGGAGCCGGGAATCGACCATCTCCTCGCAGGCGCGGACGATGTCCTGGTGCTGGCGGCGCTGGGCGTCGCCGATATGGTGAAGGAACCGGGCGAATTCCGCCACCGGCAGATGACGAACCTGCTCGGCGACCGCGCTCTGCAGTGTCCGCAGATCGCCACCAGCGAAGAACCCCATCATCGGTGTCACCGCGTAGGCGGTGCTGGTCCGGGTGGACTCCCGCAGGTGCCCCGCGAACCTGGACTCGGCCGAGGGGGTGGACAGGAAGGCCGGAACACCACTGACGGCGCTGTAGTAGCCCCCCTGGCGCTGCATCGGCTCGCCGGTTCCCACCTTCATGCGGATCCGGTCCGCCAGACCATGTTCGGCGAGCCAGCGCATCATTTCCAGTTTCGCCTCGCGGTTCATTGAAGCGCCGGCCGGCTGTCCGATCTGCTGGCTGAGGTCCGACCCCGCCACGAACACTTCGGGGATGATCTCTGCGAACCGGTCGCGGGGGTCCTGGTTCATCCGCCGGCTCTCCAGCGCATGCTCCCAGAGTTTCTGCAGGTATGGGATGATACCGCCGACCGCTTCCGGACCTTCGAACAGGGGGACCAGCCAGACCGGCGGCAGGTCGAGTCCCGGGTGATCGCGCAGGAGGTGCTCCCGCCGTGCCCTCAGCTTGCGGTCCAGCGAGATCAGTGCTTCCGCTTTCGTCGACATGCTCACCTGGAGTTCGAGGACCATTCCAGGATTCCCGTACCGCGCCCCGATCTCGTTCACTTCGTTGAGGTTGAACACCGTGGTGTCGATGGCGAACGGATCCTGGTCGGTGATCAGGCGCTGATGGATCCGCGGCGTAAGGACGAACCGTTGCAGGAGATCCCTGTACAGGACCAGCTCGCGGAGGAGGACGGGATCGTTCAGTCGGCCCCCCATCAGGGGGATCAGGCGGTGGAGTTCCTTGCGGATCCGTTTGTTGAGGGAGAAGTAGTACTCCAGCGCATCGCCGCGTTGCTGCCGGAGTTCGCGCATCTTGCGTTCGAGGCGGTCGTTGTGGTGCCAGAGTGAGGTGACCGGATCCGGCGCGATGCCCACGGCCATCCCGATCCGCCGCCACATGCCGGTCGCGGCCTGGAAGGGAAGGATCCCACGATACCGGCGCTCCAGCTGGTGCGTCAGCTGGGTGATCTCATCCAGGACGCTCGTGAAATGGTGGGAATGTGCGGGAAGGCGCACGATCTCCGCCAGCAGATCCGCGGGGACTCCGGCCGTTGCTCCGCGGGTTGCGAGCAGGGTCATGATCCGCGAAAGTCGCCGGACATTCTGGAGCAGCACCCCTGCCACCAGGCGATGTCCCTGGCCGGATGGGCGGTTGCTCCCGTCCCAGTCGCCCCAGAACGAGAGGCAGGTCGGGCCGCCCGGGGCCCCCTGGAGTTCCGCGAAGAGTTCCGCTCCCACGTGTGCGTCGAGGTCCAGGAGGACCTCGTCAGCCTCTGCGCTGGAATTGATCGCGACGTTGAGTCCGAGGTACTCGCTGACGAGCTCCGCTGCCGCCGACCCGACGAGCCCGTCGGGCGGTGTCTCGCCGCGGATCAGGCCTTCGATGATCCTGTCGAAGATCGCCTCTGTGCGGATCGAGTACATCTGGGTCGGGTGCACGGTCCGGTCGAACAGCCGCTCCCGGAAGGCCGTCTGCCGGCGCTCCAGCGAATCCTTGAAGAACTCCGATTCCAGCCGGCGCATCAACCCCCGCCCCCGGTCGCCACGGGCATCGGAAGCCAGCTCGGCTGCGAGCATTGACCGGTCGGCCAGGCGCCTCCCGTAGACCTCGAGCCGTTCCGGAACGAACCGGTCCAGGAGATCGCGGGAGGTCCGTTCATTCCGCAGCTCCTCATACAGGTCGCGGCCTCCATGCCGGGCGGCCACCTGCATGCGGATCTGGTCGGCGACCGCTGTCCATGCCCCCGGCGGCGCAGACGATACTGCCTGCGGCCTGGTGATGACGAAGTCCCGACGCCGGTAGCTGGCGGACTCTTCGGCGATCAGCCGGTTCAGATCGATCAGCACGCGCCGGGTTTTCTTCCTCAGGACTTCGGCGCCGTCCGCCCCGCCAAGGGTGAGGCGGAAGGCGTTGCGGTCCGCTCCGGTACCCTTTCTCGCTCCGGGCGAACGTGGAGAGGGGGATCATCCCGATGCCCTGTCGGGCCAGACTGGTGGCAAGCCACTCGAGCGAAAGTCCGGCGGGGAGATCCCGGATGACCATGAGCGGGTACATGCTGCCTGTCGGCGGCACGATCGTGATCCCGTAGGGGTTCCTCTCCGCAGGAAGGTTCCCGACCGCGGTGGACAGGGCCTCCATTCGCTCGGCGAAAAGGGTGTTCCGGAGCCTCCAGAACGCCCGGGTGACCTCCAGGGAGTTGCGATAGAACAGGTACCCCAGAAGCAGCGCCCCTGCGTTCGGTGCTATGGTCTTCGTGAGCGTCCGGAATCGCTCGGCGCAGAGGATCCTCGTGGATCTCCACGACGCACAGCCGCGCTCCCGCAAGACAATCCGTCTTCGAGACGGATTGTACCGTGATCACCAGGTCGGCCTGGTCGGACCGGATCCTGCCGAGCGCCACCAGGGCGGCGGCGTGATCCCTGAGTGTGGGGATACGCCGGAAGGTCGGGCACGGGTGCAACGTTCTCGTACGAAAGGTCGTCGATCACCCTCACGTGGTGCAACACAAGCCACTCCACCAGCCGGCGGATCTCATCCCCTGCGAACACCTTCCCCGTGGCGTTGTGGGGATTGTTGAGGACGACGGCGCCATAGCGCGGCCATTCGGGATCGGCGGATATGCGTCCGGCCACCGTCGCGATGATCGCGTCGGCATCGAGGCCGAGCTCCGCGGTCAGCGGGACGGCCTGCACGGAAGGGAAGCAGTGTTCGTAGGTCCAGCTCAGGTCCGGGATCACGACCTCCCGGATCCCGCAATGGAAGCCGAGCAGGCCCAGGGCGGTCCGTGCGGAGCCGCTCACGACCGTGCAATCTGCCTGGCGGTACGGAGGATGATGCCTGACGAATGCGCTCAGGAAAGCGGCCTCGAGGTCCCGGACGAACTCCCCGTCGTCGGGGTGCATCGCGAGATCTCTGACCAGGTCGACCGCGGGCACCCCCGCGAAGCGGTCCACGGGGAGCAACCGCGCGTGGGAGGCGATGCGCCTGTCGATCCGTCCCGCGAGTGCCTCGATCGCCGTCCCGGTCCGTTCGACGACCTCTTCCAGGGATCTCATGGCCCCGTGCAGCCGCGATTCGGTGGCCGCGGTCTTGCGAAGGATCGCTGCTTCGCCGGAAAGCCCAAATCCGGGGGCTTCGGCCGGTGCTCCCGGTGTCCGGCAGGAGCTCATCCTGCTCGTCCTGCCGGGGCTTCCCGCTCGAGGAGGTAGGTCAGCAATCCGGTCTCGGAGGCGGACGGGGTTCCCTTCAACTGGAAATGGATCGTCTCGAGAAGTGCGAGATGGTCCGCGTTGCCGAGGGCGATGACCGTGGAAAGGTCCTTCAGGTCGGGGAAAAGATCCCCGGCGTCAGGAACCGGATGACTCTGTCGACGAGTTTCGCCTCCCTGGCGAGGGAGGAGTGATTCGGCGCGTTGTTCACCTCCAGGAAGAAGAGTGGCGAAGTGAGGGCGGTCCTGCGAAGCCCCCTTCGCATCCGCTCGCTGGGGATCTTTCCCAGGACGACGAAGATCGGTTCGGTCGACTCACGCGTCTCGCGCTCGAGCGAGGCCAGGGCGGCATCATCCGCCTCCGGCAGCTGGATGAACCGCAGTCCTGCGAACTCCTGCAGATGCGGAGGAAGTGCCACCTGCCAGGTGGCGATCCTCGCGGGGCCGTGCACGAGATACGACGAAAGCGCGTGGAAGTAGACGCGCAGGGTTTCGACGATCCCTCCGGCGCAAAAAATGATCTCCCTCCGTCCGCCGGCCTGTGCCGATGTCGTACGCGAGGGTCTCCTGCTGCTGTTCGAGCCACGCGGTCACCGACAGCGCGAGGGGCGATGGAGTCGAGCGCGCGAATCCGCCTCTTGGCAGGTAGGGGACGCTGGCCCGGATGACGGTACGGAGGAACTCGAGTTGCCGGCGATCGGCTGTCCGTCAACTCCAGGGCGGCGCAGAGGGCTTCGGGATCGTCGTCACGGAGCGCCGCATGACGAACGTCGAGTCCGAGCACGATGCGGAGGTAGGCCGACGACAGGCGCGGTTCCTGGACCGGGTTCCCGATGTGGAAGTTGACCCGTTCCTCGACGGGGATGGAGGAAGAGGCGGTCGCTTCGCTGATCTCGGAGACCTTCGCTGCGCGCGTCGGTCTGAGACGGAAGATCTCGAGGAGTGGTTCGCCGACCATGAACGGGGCTATTTCTCCTTCTTGCGCTTCTGCGTGTCAAGAGCGCCCTGCAGCAAGCGAGGCGAACAGCCCAAGCAGATCTCCCGCCTGTCCGCTCTCGTTCGGCGAGAGGGAGACCACCGTGCGCGCGTTCTTGAGTGCCTGACTGGCCTCCGCCAGGCGGGCTGCCTGGGGTGTGAGGAGGAGCAGTTCAGGGTTTTCCCGAAGCACACGGAGCTCGTCGCGCTCGAAGTCGAGGTTGGCCCGTTTCAGCTCGAGTTCGTGTTCCGCGCGTGATCCGGCGAGGGCGGATTCCTTTTCGATCTGGACCTTCTTCAGATCGTACCTTTTAAGCTCCACTTCATGCTCCATCAGGGCGATCTCCTCGTCTGCGGTCAGTCGGGCTTTCGCCGCCGCGATCCGCGCCTGGTGGCTGATCACTTCGGAGCGCTCGAGGATGCGGGCCTGTTCCCGCTGCCGGAGTGCCTCGGCGATCTGCGGATCCGCGGCATCCACGGATGCCACGGTCAGGGTGACGATGTCCAGCCCCAGCGTGGAGCGGAGATCCGCGGTGTGGCGCGCGAGGGCGTCGCGGACCGAATCCGAGGTGAGTTCCTCCAGCCCGGAACGTTCGGTATGCTGCTTGACCAGTCCCGAGCAGGACGGTCTCGAGCTCTTTGGCCGCTTTCACGAGGGCATCCGCGGACCATCCGCCGATCCGGACGAGCGCGCCCAGGTGGGCCGGGCTGGGGGCGACGGTGACCGCCAGCTTGACCCGGACCTCGATGCTTCCTTTTGCCGATGCCTCGACGGTCTGCGTGAAGGCATGGGTGGTGGAAGGGATGGGCAGGCTGAAGTGCCGCGGGTAGTAGCTGCCTCTGCGGACCTTCACGGCTTCCGGCGTTCCCGAGATCACGATCTGCCCGGGTTTCCTCAGGCGGTATTCGTACAGGAGGATCCCGACGACCGCCACGACGGCAACAAGGATGTATTCCATGGAAAGCTCCTCAGGGTTTCTGCTTGAACGTATCGGCGATCTGCCGGACACCGATGCCGATCGTCGCCTTGGTGATCTTGGAAAGTTCCTCCTCGTTCCCCTCGAAGTGGAACATCCGCTGAACATGCCGCAACGATGCTCCCGGCTTGAGGGCTGCCGCGGGAGAGGAGGTCTCCAGTTCGTAGAATGGACCCATCTGCGTCCCGTCGTCCAGCGGTCCGTCGTTGTAGGAGTTGATCGCGTCTCCGGAGAACGGATCCGTCTGGGGCCCCCATTTCGAGTTCACGTACGGTGCCGCGGGATCCGGGGGGGTGCACCAGAGCACCGTAAGGTGGCGGTTCTTCGGGTCGTAGCTCGCGGCGAATTCCTTCGCCGCGCGCGGGTGATACGCCGATCTTGCTCCGCTTCTTGCCGTCGGCCTGGAAGAAGATCATCCCGTCAGCGGTCTTCAGGCGGTCGGCGGGGACCTTGCCAAAGTAGTCGTCCGTCACGACCGGACCCGGCGCATCCCGATAGGGAATGGCGACAACGGCGGCGGGCGAGGGATTCAGCATCGAGAGCATCCAGATCGAGAGCATGCCCGTCGACTTCGTCCACGCAGCCTTGCCACGGTTGCTCAGGACGTTCTCCGATTCGTACGCCACCCAGCGGACGGAAGTGTCCGGTGCCACGCCGAGGGCCCGTTGCAGATCGGCATGGGAAAGGAGCCGGACCGTCCGGCGAACGCCCGCCTGCAGCATCTGTCCCGAGGCGTTGACAAAGTCCATGTCGGCCGTGAATGTGGCCTGCCGCCGATCCTGGGATACCACCGTGAATGGGCGGGTATCGAGAATGGGCGGAACCTGCCAGTGCGCGAACTCCTGGGGATCGCCGGATTTGAAGAAGATCGAGAAGGGTCCACCTTCGGGGCCGAGCCAGAGACGCTCCTCGCCGCCGTAAGGATTCATGTGCTCGACCGTACGGCCCGATCGGATCAGGGCGTAGTTGATCCAGCCGTAGCTCGGTCCCTGGAGGCCGCGGGCCGTGCTGGTCATGACGCGTCCCTGGTATGCGGGGACCAGCAGGATGCTGGCGCCGGTCGATCCATCCTCGAGGACGATCGTGCCCACGTGGTGTTGTTCGAAGAAGGCGACATCGTGCCCGAACGTGCCGGGCGGGAAGGGGTCAGTGGTCTTCACGGTTCCGCTTTCCTGAGGGTGGACGGCGAGGGCGACGCCGGTGAACAGGAGCGCCACCGCCGGGAGAAGTGCGGACATGGATATGCGGGGGATCATGGTGAACGTCCTGGCTGTGGGAGCGTACAACGACATACCGTACTCGCCGGCGGCCGCGGCCGCCGGAACAGCGGGTGCAGATCTCTCTACTCCGCCATCACTTCGATCATGACGATCCGGTAGGAGCGCCGGACCTCCGATGCTGCGAAGACGATGCTCATGAAGACGGCGACCATCCCTGCGAGAAACAGGAGGAGCGAACCGCCCTGGACCGCCTGGGACTGGGCGAAGAAGCCGGCGCCGATGCTGATGGACGCGAGGACGAACAGGCCGATGGCCGTCTGCAGCGAGAGGATCGCGTTCCTGAGCATCCTCGTGCGAACGGACAGCTCTTTGATCTGTTCCGCCACGCTCATGTACCGGGTGTTCTCCGCATACTCGAGGTGCTTGCCTTCGGCAAGGACCTTGAGGTACTTTCTCTTTTCGTCGTTGAGCAGCCGAATGCGATTGATGATGGCCGAGTAGCGGTTGCCGAAGCCCAGGAGGAGGAGGGCTACGGCGGAGATGCCGAGGCCGGGGGCAAGCATTGCCTGGATGATCTGGATCGCCTGAGGGGAAAAGAACTCCATGGGGCCGTTGACCTTGTGGTGATCCTACAATATACCATTCCTGCCGCAGGGAATCCACGGGGCCCGGGAGCCGCCCTTGCGGGGCCGGGGGCCGTCAGGCCATCCGCCTGTGGCGCAGCCTGTCCACCGCCACCGCGAGGACGATGATGGTGCCGGTGACCATTTCCTGGACCCAGTTCGGCAGGCCCATCTGTGAGCATCCGGAACGGATGACGGTCATGATCAGGGCCCCGACCATGGTTCCGAGCACGGATCCTTCGCCGCCCGAGAAGCTCCCGCCGCCGATCACCACGGCCGCGATCACGTCCAGCTCCGTCCCCACCGCCACGGTGGGATCTCCGACGGTGAGGCGCGAAAACTGCATGACCCCGGCGATCCCGCTGAACATCGCACTCAATCCGTACACCAGGAGCTTCACCCTCTCCACCGGCACCCCGCACAGCCGGGCCGTTTGTTCGTTCGATCCCACCGCGAACATATGTCGGCCAGGCCGGGTGTAGCGCAGGAGCACCGTCACACCGGCGGCCAGCAGGACCATGACCCAGACCCCCGGCGGGACCAGGTGCCAGGCGCGGTCTGGCGGCAGGGATGCGAGCAGATCGTTCACCCAGGTCAACGGCGCATCGATCTTCTGTTCATGGGCGATCCCCTTGGCCGCCCCCCGTACCACCAGCAGGGTTCCGAGGGTGACCACGAACGGGACCACGCGGAGCCGGGTGATCAGCAGTGCCGTTCACCAGGCCGCACAGCGTCCCGCCCAGCACACCGGTCAGAACGGCAGCGATCGGGGAGAACCCGGCCTGCATCGCGGAGGCGATCAGGACCGTCACGAGGGCGATGACCGAGCCTACCGAGAGGTCGATCCCGCCGGCGATGATGACCATCGTCATGCCCAGCGCGGCCGTCCCGACGATCGCCGTCTGGCGGGCGATGGTCTCCAGATTCCCGGGGCTGGAGAAGCTCGATGGCCCGATGATCACGAACAGGAGGTAGACGCCGAGCAGGCCCGCGAGCGGACCGACGCGCGAGAGGAGCCGGGCGCGGAGCGTGCGCGGCGGCGGCCCGGCGGAGGATGATTCCTGTCTTGCGGCGGGGGTCATGCGGTTCCTCCTACGGCTTCCGTCATCAGGAGATGTTGTGTCCACTCGCGTGTGGGGCGCGGGGGTCCGAGTCTTCCGCGATGCATCACGGCGATCCGGTCGCACATCCCCAGCAACTCCGGGAAATACGAGCTGACCACCAGGATCGCCCGGGGCGCGGAGCCGTCGCTCCCGGAGGCGAGCCGGTCGATCAGCCCATAGATGTGCTGCTTGCTGGCGACGTCGATCCCCCGGGTGGGTTCATCGAGGAGCAGGATGTCGACCCGCTGATGGAGCAGGCGTGCCAGGGCGACCTTCTGCTGATTGCCTCCCGAAAGGGCCGCGACCGTTCTGATGCGGGCCCGCGGCTTTGATCCCGAGCTGGCCGATCCAATGGCCGGCGGCCGCCGCGAGGCGGCGGGGCGACACGAACCCACCGAACCCCGCGTCAACCCCGAGATTCATCGTGATATTGTCGGCGATCGAGAGGAGAGTGGCCAGCCCTTCGTGCGACCGGTCCTCGCTCAGCACGCCCGCCCCCTGCCGCCAGCGCCGCACCGGGGTTCCCGCTCCGGTCCACGACCCGACGGTGATCTCGCCGCGCCGGATGGGGTCGAGCCCGAAGATCGCGCGGATCAGCTCGGTCCGTCCGGCGCCGACCAATCCCGCGATCCCCAGCACTTCGCCGCGGTGAAGGGTGAAGCTCGCGTCGTCGAGTTTCGCCGCGCCCGTCAGGCCGTTCACCTGGAGGACGGGCTCACCGGGACTCCGCGCCGACGACGGGAAGAGCTCGGCGAGCGGTCTGGCCCACCATCAGCCTGACGATGTCGCTGGAGCTCGAGACCGGTGGAGATCCCCCCGCCAACCACCCTGCCGTCGCGCAGCACGGTGATACCGGTCCGCGATACGTTTCACCTCTTCCAGGAAGTGGGAGATGTAGACGATCGCGAGGCCGGAGGCCCGCAGTCCCGCGATCACGCCGAAGAGCCGCTCGGTGTCGGTCGCGGTGAGGCTGCTGGTGGGTTCGTCCAGAACGAGGACGCGGCATCCGCTCCCCAGAGCGCGGGCGATCTCGACGATCTGCTGTTCGGCGACGGTCAGCCGCCCCACCGGGATGTCCAGGGGCAGATCGGGATGCCCCAGCGTTCGAGGGCCGGCAGGGCGCGGCGCGGCTCTGCCCGAGACGGAGCAGCCCTCCCCGCGCGGTGATCTCGGTCCCGAGCAGGATGTTCTCCACAGCGTTCAGGTGGGGGGCGAGGGACAGCTCCTGGTAGATCATCGCGACTCCCGGCGCCGTCGCGCACCGAGCGGATGCCGGGGCTGGAACAGGGTCCGCCGTCCAGGAGGAGCCGCGCCTGCATCGGGTTCGACCGCGCCGGCCAGGATCTTCATCAGCGTGCTCTTCCCGGCGCCGTTCTCGCCGACCAAGCGCGTGGACCTCGCCGGCACGGACCTCGAAGTCCACGCCGTCGAGGGCCACGCGTCGCGCCGAACGCCTTGCGAACCCCGGTCATCGTGAGGCGGGGTGGTCCTCCGGTCGCTGATGCTACTGCAGCCACTGCGAAAGGTCCGGTTGGAGCAGTGAACGGCATCTCCGGAAGGTCCATGGTCTCCCGGGTGACCAGGGTCGACGCCCGTGTCGATCCGTTTCTCCACGGGGCGGCCTCGCAGATGTGCGACCATCGTTTTCACGCCGAGGTATCCCATGTGGAACGGGTTCTGCAGGACCAGAGCCTGGATCTGTCCGCTCTGCAGGGCCTCCACAACTTGGGGGAACTGTCGAATCCGACGAACCGGTCACCTTGCCGGCGAAACCTCCGTCCTGCAACGCGCGGAGCATCCCGAAGGTGCGTGGACTCGTTGGGGGTGAAGATCCCGTCAACCGAAAGCTTCCCCGGAGCGGGCTTGAGGGGAGCAAGCAGATTCTCGCTCGACCGGTACGCCGATCTCGGTCGTCGCCCCCGCGTACTGGTTCTGCGCTGACGACGCGTGATCCCGGGGGCCTTGGCGATCGCGTCCAGGAATCCCTGTTCGCGATTGGTGGTGCTGGCGGAACCTTCCTGGTAGCGGAGCATGACGAGGGTCCCCTTGCCGTTGAGAAGCCTTGATCAGGTGCTCGCCCGCGAGTGTTCCACCCCGGTAGTTGTCCGTGGCCACGAAGCTCACGAAGTCGTCCCCCTTGAGGTCGGAATCAATGATCACCACGGCGATGCCCGCCCGTTTGGCGTTCGCCACAGGCTGACGGAGTGCGGCGTCGTCCAGGGGAGCGAGGACGATGCCGGATACCCCCCGGCTGACGAAGTCCTCCACCACCGAGATCTGCGCCTCCCGGTCGTCTTCCTTCAGCGGACCTTTCCAGAGGATCTCGACCGTGTCCTCCCTGGAGGCTTTGACGGCTCCGGCGTGGATCGACTTCCAGAATTCATGCGTGGTCCCTTTCGGCATGACGGCTATGACGGGCCGGTTCGACGACGATGAGGAGCCTTTTCCGCCGCAGCCGGACATTCCGGTCACGAGGGTAGAGTATCACGAGCGCTGTTGTGAGTCGGTGCATCGGATTCCTCCTGAAGTGCTCCTGAAGTAGCGATCTCCCGCCGGGCCCCGGATTCATCGTTTTCCGAGGGCCACGTACAGGCGCTGTTTGAGACAACGTGCGGCGTAGTAGGTCTGCGCAAAGAGCCGGCTGCAGCCGTAGTGGATGGAGATATCCCTTACCTCCCGGAATGCTTCATAGGCCCGGGCGTCCGATATCCCGCCTCCGAACATGGTCGCCACGATGTCGGCGGAATACACCCCGCGGATCCCCGGCCTGGTGGAGGCGCAGAAGCCAGTCGTAGTCCATGGCCACGCGCCATCGTTCGTCGAACTGCCCGAAACGTTCGAAGAGCTCCCTCCGCGCGAGGATCGTGGGGTGGTTCAGACCCTTCATCACATAACGGATGTATCGGTCGTAGCGCTGCGAGCCCTTCATGGTGTTCGCCTGACCCGTGCGCGGGTCCACCTTGACGACGTCGCCCGACGCGAAGCCGGCGTCGGGGTGCCGGTCCAGGAGCTCCAACGCGATGCGGAGCTGTCCCGGTCCAAGCGCATCGTCGGCGTTGAGGAACTGGACGAAACTCCCGGTGGAGAGCCGGATCCCCTTGTTGAAAGCGTCGCTGATCCCCCGGTCCTTCTCGCTGACGAGTTTGTCGACCCTGTCGCGATGGTGTTCCAGGATCTCCAGGGTCCCGTCGGTGGATCCGCCATCGACGACGACGTATTCGATGGCAGGATGGTCCTGGTTCCGGACGCTCCCGATGGTCCGCTCAATGGTCCGTGCCGAATTCAGGCAGACCGTGATCACGCTGACAAGGGGGGGAGGGGTATGCATGCCTGGGATGAACATACAATAGAATCCAGTGGCTTTCAAGACGGGGGAAGAGTTTGCCTTCGTCCCCTGTCCCCGGTTCCGCCGGTCGCCGGACGAGGCGCTGGATTCTGAGGGTCGATTCGCGTACGTTCCAGCACTCCCTGACCCGCCACTTCCGCCCAGGAGGCTGCCGCCGTGTCCCTCACAAGCCGATCCGTGATCGTTCTTCTCGTCCTGTGCCTCGGGCCCCTCGCCGCTGCTCAGCACGAGCCCGCCGTTCCCCTCACCGCAGGATGGCGATTCACGCAGGGAGACGACCTGCGGTATGCCGAACCGCGGTTCAACGATTCGGCCTGGATCCCCTTCTCGGTACAGAAGATCTGGGAGGAACAGGGCTTCGACAAGCTTGATCGCTACGCGTGGTACAGGGTGAAGTTCACTCTCCCCTCGGCCCTGAAACGCGCCGCAAGGATCCAGGACGGCGTTCGCGTGTATCTGGGGAAGATCAACAACTTCGACCAGACCTACCTGAACGGGGCGATCATCGGGAGCAATGCGCAGCGGACCGACGCCGTCGCGGCCGGCGACACATCGTTCATCGGCGTCGACATGACGATGTACGACGTGGAGCGGTGCTACGTGGTGAAGCCCGACGATCCACGGCTCCGTTGGGATACGGTCAACGTGCTCGCGGTCCGCGTCTTCGACCGGTCCGGGCAGGGGGGGCTCTGGTGGGGGGCTCCGGTGGTGAGAATGGTGAGCATCACGGACTACCTGGCGATGGACCATGCGGCCGTCCCGTTCACGTTCGCGCAAGGGAGTGCCGTCAAGGCGTTCAGATTGAAGAACAGTTCGTCCACTCACCCGCTTGCCGGCACGTTGACCGTTACCGCTGCCAGAGTACTGAGCGGCATGGAGCTCTCCCGTTCCACACGGACAGTGGATCTCGCGCCCGGCGGGACAGAGCCCGTGACCGTGTCGGTCCCCCGGGTCGACGAATCTGCGACCGTCGTCTATCGATTCGTCTACCGGGACTTCCCGACACGGTCGAGGCATCTGACGACCTCCCGTATCTGGTCACCCCGCCGGCGCCTCGTCAACCCCGGATCAACTCCCCGGTCGTGACCGGTGCACGTCCGGGCCACCCCTTCCTCTTCACGGTGCCGGCCACCGGCGAGCGTCCGATGCGGTTCACCGCGAAGGGGCTCCCCGCCGGTCTGCGCATCGATCCCGTGTCCGGGATCATCTCGGGAAGCGCACGGCACAAGGGCACTTCGAAGGTCACTGTGGCGGCGCGAAACCGGTGGGGAGAGGCAAAACGTACGCTGACCGTGGAGATCGGCGACCGGATCGCCCTCACTCCGCCGATGGGCTGGAACAGCTGGAATTGCTGGGGACTGGCGGTGGACGCCGGGAAGGTGCTGTCCAGCGCCCGCGCCTTCGTGGCCAAGGGGCTGCAACCGGCACGGATGGTCCTATATCAACGTGGACGACGGTTGGGAGATCAAGGGGGATTCTCCGCTCCCGACGCGCAATCCCGACGGGACGATCCTCACGAACGAGAAGTTCCCCGACATGAAGGCGCTGGGGGACAGCATCCACGCTGCTGGGACTGAAGTTCGGGATCTACAGCTCGCCCGGACCGCTGACCTGCGGCGGCTATACCGCCAGCTATCAGCACGAGGAACGGATGCGCGCTCGTTCGCGCGTGGGGCGTCGACTACCTGAAGTACGACTGGTGTTCCTACGAGAAGATGGCGAAGGACACCTCGCGGCCGGAGCTGATGCGCCCTACGCGGTCATGCGCAAGGCCCTCGACGAGGTGGACCGCGACATCGTGTACAGCCTGTGCCAGTACGGCATGGGCAAAGTCTGGGAATGGGGCGAACGATGTCGGCGGGAACCTGTGGCGGACCACAGGCGACATCACGGACACCTGGGAGAGCATGAGGGATATCGGCTTCTCCCAGATCTAGAACGCGCCCTTCGCCGGCCCGGGCCACTGGAACGATCCCGACATGCTGGTGGTCGGGCTGGGTCGGCTGGGGCCCGAGTCTGCATCCGACGCGCCTGACGCCGGACGAGCAGTACACGCACATCAGCCTCTGGTGTCTCCTGTCGGCGCCGTTGCTGATCGGCTGCGACCTCGAACGGCTCGACCAGTTCACGCTGAACCTGCTGACCAACGACGAGGTGCTGGCGATCAACCAGGATCCGCTGGGACGCCAGGCGACGCCGGCCATCATCGACAGCACGATCCAGGTATGGAGCAAGCCTCTGGCCGACGGGAGCAGGGCGTTCGGCGTCTTCAATCTTGGCAGGGTTCCGCGGAAGTACCGGATCCCGCTGAAGTCCCTGGGACTCTCCGGCACAGTGACGCTCCGGGATCTCTGGAGGCAGAAGGATATCGGCTCTTTCACCGGGGAGGCGGAGGTCGCGGTCCCTCCGCACGGCGTGGAACTCCTTGGAGCCCGGCAACGTTAATGGCCACATGCCCGGGGTGTCTGTGGTGATCCTGCGAATATGCCGAATCGGAGCGACAATGGGGGTTTCCCGGTTTTCGTAAAGTTTTTCAAATAGAAATTCTGCTCCCCAGGGTCTTGACCCTTTTGGCAGGATTCGATACTCTAATATATTCAGTGGTTCCTTCAAGATCCCGATCCGCTTTCCCACATCAATCGCTGTGAGGTCGTCGGTATGACTACACATCCGGCATCGCTCAGGGACGTCCTTGAGCAGAGCGCGCAGCAGTTTGCGGGCTCCACATCCCTCGCCATGATCGGCGGGGAGGCGATGACATACGCGCAACTGCTGACGCGTGTCCGCAAGGTCCAGGACCTTCTCACGCAGTATTCGGTCCGTCCCGGTGACCGGGTGGCGCTTCTTGCGGAGAACATGCCGAACTGGGGGGTGGCGTTCTTCGCCATCACCACGATGGGGGCCGTCGCGGTCCCGATCCTTCCGGATTTCCATCCGGCCGACATTTCGAATATCATCGTCCACGCCGAGGCTCGCGCCGTGTTCGTGTCCGAACGCCTCGCGCCCAAGGTCTCCGAGCTCAAGAACGGCGAGGTGGTCATTCTGCTGGAGAGCTTCAGCGTTGTCGATTCGGAACATCGGAAGTCCAGCGAGACTGAAAGCCCGCGTGTGCCGATCGCCAGTGGCGACCTGGCGTCGATCGTCTATACGTCGGGGACCACGGGCCACTCGAAAGGGGTCATGCTGACGCACGGCAATCTGGTCTCTGATGCCATCGCGACCCGCGAGATCACTGCGGTGGGTCCGAACGACCGGATGTTGTCGATCCTCCCCCTCGGCCACACGATGGAGTGTACGCTGGGCCTGATCACACCGCTGATGTGCGGTGCGTCGGTGCACTATCTCGACAAGCCCCCGACGGCGGCCGTCCTGCTCCCGGCCCTCCAGACCGTGCGCCCGACCGTGATGTTGTCGGTCCCCCTGATCATCGAGAAGATCTACAAAGGCAAGGTCCTGCCGGAACTGACCCGGACGCCGCTCCTCCGGAAGCTGCACGGTGTCCCCGCCGCTGCGCAAGGTCCTCAACAGGATCGCGGGGCGGAAGCTGCTCAGTCAACGTTCGGAGGCAAGCTGCGCATCTTCGCGATCGGCGGGGCCGCGCTCTGCCCCCGACGTGGAGCTTTTCCTGCGCGAGGCCGGGTTCCCGTATGCCATCGGATACGGCCTGACCGAAACTGCGCCGCTCGTCGCCGGCTGCATTCCCAGGTACACGCGGCTGCGCTCGACCGGCCCGGCGCTCCCCGGCACCCAGATCCGCATCCTGGATCCGGACCCGAACACGGGCGAAGGTGAGGTGGTGATCAAGGGGCCCACGGTCATGATGGGGTACTACCGCGACCCCGAGCGGACGGCCGAGCGTCTTCACGGACGACGGCTGGTTCAAGAGCGGGGATCTCGGGGTGATGGACGCGGATGGATTCCTCTATATCAAGGGCCGGCTCAAGAACATGATCCTCGGGCCGAGCGGCAAGAACATCTACCCGGAGGAGCTGGAGACGATCATCAACGAATTCGACAGCGTCCGCGAGATCGATCGTCTTCGAGCAGCAGCAGCAGATTCGTGGCCCTGATCCACCTCGACTACGAGAAGCTCCAGCAGCTCGTCCACTCCTTCGGCGAGGTGGACATCCGCGGGAAGGTGAAAGCGATCCTGGACGATCTGCACAAGCAGGTGAACGAACGGCGTGCCATTCCATGCGCGCATCCACCGGGTGGTGGAACACCTCGAGCCGTTCCAGAAGACCCCGACGCAGAAGATCAAGCGCCACCTCTACGTATCGTAGCCCCCTGCAGGGGGCGGGCGGACAGGGCGTCCCGCTTCGGCGGGACGCCCCTACCCTGAATATTCTCCCGCAGGCTCCACCACCGCGGACATCGATCCAGCGCAGCCGGGAATTCGCCAATCAGGACCGTAGGCGTGGATCTGATCCCTCCGCAACTCCGCCCGCTCCTTGTACGTCGTCTCGACCACGACCCGCTTCCTGGTATCCACGATCACCGCCATCTGGAACGCCCGCTGCCGGTCGTACCCGAAGATCGAGGAGAGCATTTCGATCACGTAGTCGTAGCTGTGGTGATCATCGTCCAGCAGAACGACGTGGTACTGCCGGATACGTGCGGTTTCCTGATCGGCAACCTGTTCGTGCTGCGGCCTCTCTCCGGGGCTCATGGCATTCATCCAGCGGCCGACGGGTGTGCCCGGTGCGCCGGGCTCATGGGACGGCATAGAAGTCGATCATCCTTCCGAGGGCTTCCCTGCAGACCAGGCAGAACTCGTTCTTCGGATTGTTGATCATGAGGCAGTACACCATAGGACGGTAAAGTCCCCGGGACGCGTAGCCGGCACCCTCGAACGCGCCAACCTTTCCGTACACCGGTGCATAGGCCTTTCTTATGCGAATCGACTCGTGCGTCGATCTCCTTGCGGCCCGCTTCCGGGGCCGTGGGTCTCGCCGCCAGCAGGCTGTCCAGCGCCTCCTTCCCGTACGGGGTCGGGACCGCAATGCCAGGCGCCGCGAGGTGAGCCCATTTAAGATGAGCCGGATCCAGCAGGGCGGTGATATTCGGCTCGAGCGGTTCGACGCCCGGAGGATAGAACTCGTTGTACGCCACATCCGAGGTGTAGTATTCGTCCGCCAGTCCCCCGAACGCGTGCCCGAATTCGTGCACGAAGACCTGCGGGCTCCGCGCGTTGTCCACCGTGGTCATGCAGTAATCGTTGTACATCCCTCCTCCGCCGTACCGCGGGCTGTTGACCAGGATGACGATGGCGTCATACGGGACCTGTCCGGCCATCTCGCGCAGCCGGTGGTTCTCTTCGGTCAGGAGGTACCGGTCGAGGTCAAAGGTGTTGAACGAGGAGTGCAGTGCGGTCTTCTTGAAGCCCCCCTGTCGGGGTTCGTCCGTACCGCTCTCCGGTGACGCGTGGAAGACCCCGCGGAGGTTGAACCGTTTCCGGGCTCCGGCGTAGGGTTCGACCTCGAACAATTTTCGGGAGAGCCTGTCGATGTCCGCGGCGAACTTCTCCCGCTCTCCGGCAGCGTACCCTTCAGCGAGGAACACGATGTCCACATGGGTCCTGGGCTCTCCGTTGACCAGGACCTCGATGATCTGGTCTTTGCCGTCCGGAGTCTCACGGATGATATGCAGATCCTTCGGATCGAGGGCCATGGTGTAGAGCGGTCGGAGGATGTTCTCCCGGTCCCGGCGTTCCAGAACGAACCGGGCCGGCCGCTTCGGCATCGGGAGCCGAATGGAGCGTTCGAACATCTTCGTGACCCCCTGGCTGGCGGGAGTGGTTGTCCGGTATTCCCCGAACATGCAGTCGAAACCCCGCGCATAGATCAGCGCGTTGGATGCCACATCATACAGCGTCGCACGGTATTTCCCGTTCTGGAACGGCTCGAGTAGTCTGTCGGTACGCTCGGGCCAGGATCCCTCGCGGACGATCCGGCCGAGCGTGACGTTTTCGGTCGACGCATCGCCTGTCTGATGGAGGTCGATCCTCAGGGCACGGTCCTCGAAGTGGTCTTCGAAGCGGACCTGGGCTGCCAGTAGTGCCGGCGTGAGAAGGAGCAGGGGGAAAAGTCGGCGCATGATGTCGTTCCGGATTGTGGCGTTCTCCGGACAATCTGATGCAATTTGGGCGGAGAATCAAGCGGCCGGGGAAGTATCCGCGAGGACTTTCTTCTGGCATCTTTCGCTCAGGGGTCGTACAATTGCGTGTACACTGCCGTTGAACAGCAATTGAGATCCGCCGGATGTTTCCCCTCGTGATCGGTGTGGATTTTGGCACGGATTCCGTCCGTGCAGAACTCGTGGACGCGTCGACCGGCGCGGAACTTTCTGCCGGCGTGGCCGCGTATCCGCGCTGGGCGGAAGGCCGCTTCTGCGATCCCGGCGCCAGGATGTTCCGCCAGCATCCCCTGGACTATGTCGAAGCTTTTGAACGGTCCTTGACCGCGGCGTTACGGTCCGCCCCCGAAGGCTCGGCGGCCCGGGTCCGCGCGATCTCGATCGACACGACCGGATCAACACCCTGTGCCGTCGACCGGGCCGGTACGCCGCTCTCGCTCCGGCCGGAGTTCGCCGAAAACCCCAACGCGATGTTCGTCCTCTGGAAAGACCATACGGCCGTGCGGGAGGCGGAGGAGATCAATTCCCTCTCCCGTACCTGGGGCGGTATCGACTACACTCGGTACGAGGGGGGCGTCTACTCGTCGGAATGGTTCTGGGCCAAGATCCTGCACGTTCTCCGGGCGGACACAGCGGTTCGTGCCGAGGCATACTCGTGGGTGGAGCACTGCGACTGGTTCCCGGCACTCCTGACCGGCATGACCGATCCGCTCACGATACAGCGGAGCAGGTGCGCGGCCGGCCACAAGGCGATGTGGCACGAGTCGTTCTCCGGCCTCCCCTCCGAGGAATTCCTGACGAGGCTGGATCCACTGCTTTCGGGACTGCGAGCGCGATTGTTCCGGCATACCGCCACGAGCGACCGCGCGGCAGGAACGATCTCCGCCGCCTGGGCGGCAAAGCTCGGTCTTCCTCCCGACGTGCAGGTGGGAGTGGGGGCGTTCGACGCGCACATGGGCGCGGTCGGAGGAGAGATCGATCCGTACGTGATGACCAAGATCATGGGGACCTCGACCTGCGACATGATCGTCGTCCCGGCAGGCGACATGGAAGGAAAGCTGGTCAGCGGCATCTGCGGGCAGGTTGATGGGTCGATCCTTCCCGGCATGCTGGGGATGGAAGCCGGACAGTCGGCGTTCGGCGACGTCTACGCCTGGTTCAAAGAGGTCCTCATGTGGCCGCTGGAGGAGCTCGCGGGCAGGAGCGCGTTGCTGACCCCTGACCAGCGGCGCTCGTTTGTGGAGGAGGCGGAAGCAGGGATCGTGGACGCACTGTCACTGGCCGCGTCCCGTCTGCCGGTGGACGTTTCTGGCCCTCTCGCTCTCGACTGGATGAACGGTCGCCGGACGCCGGATGCCGACCAGACGGTCCGCGGGGCGATCGCGGGATTGAGCCTCGGGACCGATGCACCGCGGATCTTCCGTGCGCTTGTGGAAGCGACCGCGTTCGGCGCGCGGAGGATCATGGAGCGGTTCCGGACGGAGGGGGTCCGGATCGACGCCGTGACCGCGCTGGGGGGCGTGCCGAAGCGCTCACCGTTCATCATGCAGGTGGTCGCCGACGTGATGGGTGTGCCGATCCGTGTTCCGCGGGCCGACCAGCCGTGCGCCCTCGGAGCCGCCATGTTCGCGGCTACCGTGGCCGGACTGTACCCGACGGTGGAGGCGGCGAAGGACGCGATGGGGAGCGGGATAGAAAAGGAGTATCGCCCGGATCCGGAACGTGCGGCCGCGTACGATGCGCTGTATGAACGCTACTGCCGGCTTGCGGCCTTCGAGGATGCGGAGGTCGCGCTGGCCAGGAGGAGTGTATGAGCCGGTTCGATGCGCTCAAGGAGGCGGCCTGGAAGTGCAACATGGAACTGCCGGCGCTGGGCCTGGTCGTCCACACCTTCGGCAACGCCAGCGTCTTCGACCGCCGCGAAGGGTTCGTGGCGATCAAGCCGAGCGGGGTCCAGTACGAGGAGTTGTCTCCCGACGACATCGTTGTGGTGGATCTGCAGAACACGGTCGTCGAAGGGAAGTACCGTCCTTCGTCCGATACGAAGACCCACACGCACCTCTACCGCAGCTTCCCCGATATCGAAGGGATCGTGCATACACATTCGACCTATGCCGTGGCGTGGGCGCAGGCCAGAAGACCCGTTCCGGTCTTCGGCACCACACACGCCGACATGCTCCCGGTGGAGATCCCCGTCACCCCCCCCATGACGCCCGACATGATCGGAGGGGAATATGAGGAGGAAACAGGACGGCTGATCGTCCGGACGATGGCCGGGGTTTCGCCTGCCGCCGTCCCGATGGTGCTGGTGGGCGGCCACGGGCCATTCGTCTGGGGCGATACCCCGAAGAAGGCCGTGTATCATGCACTCATGGTCGAGCAGATCTGCAGGACAGCCTACCTCACCCTGCAGATCAATCCCGGCGCGGCCGGACTGGAGCAGGGGCTGATCGACAAGCACTTCGGGCGCAAACACGGGCCGGGATCCACCTACGGCCAGCCGGGAGATCCCGAACTCCGCTGACTTCCCCCGGACCGGGGATCACCCATTGAAGGAGCACCGCGTGCTCGCCCTGCGCCTGTATGGTCAGCGACACCTCGGCGTCGACCACCTGCCTGAACCCCCGCCGCCCGGGCCGGGGGAGGTGCTGGTGGATCTTCGCGCCGCAGGCATCTGCGGGAGCGACCTGCACACATACATCGACGGCCGCATCGGGGATACCGTGGTGGAATCACCGCTGGTCCCCGGGCACGAGTTTTCCGCCGTGGTCGCCGCCTGCGGACCGGGTCCCCTCGATGGCAACGGCGCGCCCCTTCGCATCGGCACCCGCGTTGCCGTCGAGCCGGCGATCGCCTGCGGGACGTGCCCTCCATGTCATCGGGATGATCCGCACCTCTGTGACAGGATCCGTTTCCTCGGGCACAGCCCTGTGGACGGGTGTCTGCGGGAGAGGATGCTCGTCCCGGCGGGGAATTGCTTCCCGATCCCTGATTCCATGAGTGACGCCGCCGGAGCGCTTCTGGAGCCACTCGGGGTGGCGATCCACGGAATGCGCCTGGCATCGATCCGCCGTGGCGACAGGGTCGCCGTGATCGGTGCGGGGCCGATCGGGTCGATGCTGATCCGCCTGGCCGTCCTGGCGGGAGCGAGCCGCGTGTTCGCGGTGGAACCGCTGCCCTGGCGCAGAGAGATCGCGCGGAAGTGGGGAGCGACGGTGTTGGAGGACCCGGGAGAGTCCGAGGAGATCGCCAGGGCGACCGGCGGGGTGGACGTCGCCGTCGAGGCAGCCTGGGGCGGTGCCGCGGTCCAGGCCGCTGCGGATATGACGCGTCCCGGAGGCCGGCTCGTGCTGGTCGGGATCCCCGGTGACGACATCCTCACGCTGAAGCATTCGAGCGGGCGCCGGAAGGAACTCTCGGTGCAGTTCTCCCGACGGATGAAACACACCTATCCTGAGGCCATCGCGCTCGTCGACTCCGGGATGGTCCGCGTGGATGAACTCGTGAGCCACACGTTCGGGCTGGCACAAGGGGCCGAGGCATTCAGGATGAACTCCGCATACGACCGGGATGTCCACAAAGTGATCCTCGTTCCACGATGAAAACGCTGGCGATACTCTTCATCTCCACCGTCGTCGCTCTGCCAGGAGCGGAAGCGCAGAGCCCTCCGCCGCCCCGCCGGGGTCCCCTGCCACCGGAGGCGGTGACCCTGCTCCCCGGCCCACTTCTCGACGCACAGGAACGGAACCGCGCGTACCTCCGGTCGCTGGATCCGGAACGGCTGCTCCACAACTTCCGCGTCAACGCCGGTCTCCCTTCCCCGGCCGTGCCGCTGGGCGGATGGGAGAGACCCGACTGCGAACTGCGCGGGCACTTCGTGGGGCACTATCTCACCGCTTGTGCGATCGTGGTGCAGACGACCGGAGACACGCTCATCCGCCGGCGTGCGGGTGCGGTGGTGCGCGGACTTGCGCTCTGCCAGCAGGCGCTCGGGACCGACGGATACCTCAGCGCATTCCCGCTCGACCTGATCGACAGGGTGGAGACCGGAAAACGCGTCTGGGCTCCCTGGTACACACTCCACAAGATCTTCCAGGGTCTGCTGGACATGGCTTCGCGCACCGGCGACACGACCGCCCTCCGGGTGCTGGACGGGGTCCTGTCGTGGACGAAGAGGCGGACCGACCGGCTGGATGATCGGCAGATGCAGGCAATGCTGAACGTGGAGTTCGGGGGTATGGGGGAACTGCTCGGGAACGCCTATCGCTTGACGGGAGACCCCGCGCATCTTGCGCTCGCCCGGCGGTTCGAGAAACGCAGCTTCACAGACCCCCTTGCCCGGCGGACCGACCAGTTGAAAGGACTGCACGCCAACACCCACATTCCGCAGGCGATCGCCGCGGCCGGACTCTACGAAGCGACGGGAGAGCGGAGGTTCGCAGACCTGGCACGATACTTCTGGGAACAGGTGGTCGACCGCAGGACCTATGTGACCGGAGGGACGAGCAACTACGAACACTGGCGGACCGATCCGGGGACGCTTGCCGGAGAGCTCAGCGATGAATCGCACGAGAACTGCTGCACGTACAATTTGCTGAGGCTTACGCGGATCCTCCAGGAATGGACCCCCGACCCCGCTCGCGGCGACTACTACGAAAGAGCACTCACCAACGGTATCCTGCCGACGCAACATCCCGGGGACGGCGGGGGCCTGATGTATTACGTCCCGATGCGCGCAGGTTCGTTCAAGATGTTCGGGGTCCCGGACTCGTCGTACTGGTGCTGCAACGGCTCCGGGATCGAATCGTTCGCCACGCTGAATGCGGGTGCGTTCTACCGCGACAGCGCCGGCCTGTTCGTGGATCTCTTCCTGCCGTCCGTTCTTGAGTGGAAGGAACGAGGGGTGACCATCCGTATCGAGACACGATATCCGGAGGAACCGACGGTCCGGTTCCATCTGCAGACGAACGGCCCTGCCCGGTTCGCACTCCGGGTCAGGGTCCCCGGCTGGATCAGCGCTGCCCCCGGGTGGACGCTCAACGGGAAAGCGCTCCGCCTCGAGAGTGCACCGGGTACCTACGCTACGGTAGAGCGGACGTGGCACAGCGGAGACAGTCTTGTCGTGCGGTTCCCCATGGACCTTCGTCTGGTCCAACTGCCGGGCGATCCGTCCCTGGTGTCGGTGATGTACGGCCCAGTCGTCCTGGCTTGCGCGCTCGGAACGGAGGGAATGACGGACGGGATGCGGGGAGGATTCGGAACCCCGGATGTGGAGCGTATGTTCGGCGAGGGGGCCTCGCGGGAGACGCCGGTGCTCGTCCCTCCCTCGAACGATCCCCATGACTGGATCCGGCCCGTCGACGAAGGGACCCTGGCGTTTCGCACGCACGGCGCGGGCAGGCCGTCGGAATTCGACCTTGTGCCGTTCTCCAGACTGGCGGGACAGCGCTATGCCATCTACTTCCGCACCCGCAGCGCGGCGGAGTGGGAGAGCCGCAAGGCGGCCCTTGCGGCTTATCCTGCCGGCATCGTGGACTCCGTGCGTGTGGGAGACGCGCAGGCGGAGGAGGAACACAACTTTCAGGCGTGGAGATACACCCGGGGCGATTCCGCGGGAAGCTCCTGGGTCAGTTCACCCCTCTGGCTGCGCTACGACCTGAACCTCATCCCGCGTTCGCATGGTCTTCTTCGGCTGACCATCGGAGGGATCGACAGCTCGGCGTTCGAGGTGCTGCTGGACGGTCTTCCGCTCACGACGATCGTGTCAACGCCTCACCATCCCGGGGAGCAGGGCCTGGTCACGATCCCGCTGGATCCGGCGGTCGTCGGTGACAGGAAGCGGGTGGCGGTGATGCTCAGAGGGCGTCCAGGCCATCCCACCCCGCGGCTCTTTGGATGCGCGATCCAGCTCCTCCGATGATCACTGCAAAGACCTCTTGCCGCGCCCGTACCACAAACCGGGAATTTCCCATGCGCACTCTCTTTCGTCTCGTCATCATCGTCGCGATAGCGACGGCTTTCCGGTGGCCCCCGGCATCCGCCGGAATTCCGGCGAAAGCCCCGGCGGGGTATCCGATCACCCCCGTTCCGTTCACCTCCGTAAAAGTCGACGACCGGTTCTGGTCTCCGCGCCTCGAGACGAACCGGACGGTCACGATCCCGCACGTCTTCCGCATGTGTGAAGAGACCGGCCGGATCAGGAACTTCCTGATCGCGGACAGCATCCTGACCGGGCGCATCGACTCCGGAAAGTTCTGCTCGCGGTACGGGTTCGACGACTCCGATGTGTTCAAGGCGATCGAAGCAGCGTCCTATGCGCTGCATACACGGTACGACGGGCAGCTGGACCGCTACCTCGACACGCTGATCCTCAGGATCTCCCGTGCTCAGGAGCAGGACGGGTATCTCTACACGATGCGGACGATCAATCCCCGGGTCTCGTGGGCGAACGAACGCTGGGTCAATGACCGGACCAAGTCCAGCCACGAACTGTACAACGTCGGTCATCTCTACGAAGCGGCGACGGCGCATTTCGCCGCCACCGGCAAGAGGTCGTTGCTGGAGGTCGCCCTCCGCAGCGCGGAGCTGCTGGTGAAAACGTTCGGTCCGGACAAGATGCACACGGTGCCGGGGCACCAGGTGACAGAGATCGGCCTGGCGAAGCTCTTCCTGGTGACCGGTGAGCGGAAGTACCTGGAGCTCGCGAAGTTCTTCATTGACGAGCGCGGCCGGAGCACGCCTCGTGGTGAGGTCTACAATCAGGACCACCTGCCTATCGAAGAACAGACCGAGGCGGTTGGACACGCCGTTCGCGCCGCGTACTTCTACGCGGGCATCGCGGATGTGGCGTCGCTCCTGGGTGACGCCGCCCTGATAAGGGTGATCGACCGGCTCTGGGAAGACGTCGTCACGAAGAAACTCTACGTGACCGGGGGGATCGGTTCGGCGGGGGATATCGAGGGATTCGGGCCTCCGTACGAGCTTGCCAACCACTCGGCCTACTGCGAGACCTGCGCATCCATCGCGAACGTCTACTGGAACTTCAGGATGTTCCTCCTGCACGGCGACGGCCGCTACCTCGACGTGATGGAGCGGGTGATCTACAACGGCGTGCTGCCCGGGGTCTCGCTGCAGGGTGACCGGTTCTTCTACCCGAATCCCCTGTCGTCGATCTCCGGAAGAGACCGCACGCCGTGGTTCACCTGCGCCTGCTGCCCGCCGAACGTCGCCCGCTTCATCCCCTCCATCCCCGGGTACGTCTACGCGATGCACAGCGACACGGTCTTCGTCAACCTGTTCGTCGGCGGTTCAGCCTCCGCCGCGGTGAATGGCGTGCCGGTGGCGATCGCGCAGAGTGGTGGGTATCCATGGGCGGGGGAGGTTGCCATCCATGTGGATCCCGCCCGGCCGCTCCGGTTCGTCCTGAAGGTGAGGATCCCGGGGTGGGCACAGGGGCAGCCGGTGCCAGGGGATCTCTACCGTTCCGTGAGCGCCCCCACCGAGCCGGTGCGGATCGCCGTGAACGGCAAGGGAGTGCCCGTGGTGATGGACCGGGGTTTTGCGGCCATCGGCCGTGTCTGGAGTCAGGGCGACAGGGTGGAACTGAGGCTGCCGGTGACGAACGGCCGAACCGTGGCGCATCCGAAGGTCGAGGCGAACAGGGGCCGTGTCGCTCTGGAGCGGGGCCCGATCGTCTACTGCCTCGAAGGTATCGATCATCCGGGAGGATGGGTTTTCGATCTTCAGCTTCCCGACACCACCGCCATACGGAACGAGTTCCGGGAAGGGCTCTTTGGAGGCGTGACGGTTCTCCGGGGCGTGGCCGGCCGCCTCAGGCAGGAGAAGGGAGCGGTGGTCCGCGACGCGCAGGAGTTCACCGCGATCCCCTACTACGCCTGGGCGCACCGCGGAAGGGCCCAGATGACGGTCTGGCCTGCGCGGGAGATCTCGGCGGTCCATCCGCGGCCGGAACCGACGCTGGCCTCCCGGAGCAGCGTCACCGCATCGGCAGGCGCCGCACGGGAAGCGGTCAACGACCTCTTCGATCCCGACAGCTCTGCCGGCCACGAGTTCCCCTACCTGCACTGGTGGCCGAGAAAGGGGACGACCGAGTGGGTGCAGTACGAATTCCCCGGGCCCTCACCGGTCTCGACAGTGGAAGTCTACTGGTACGACGATACCGCCAGAGGCGAATGCCGGCTGCCTGCTTCCTGGAAGGTGTTGTACCGGGAGGGGGGGCGTGGAAACCCGTTACACCCCGGGCTGCCGCCCCGCCCGTCAAGGATCGGTTCACCGTGCTCTCGTTCGCGCCGGTCACGACCGACGCGCTGCGGCTGGAGATCACCTCTCGCGAAGGGTTCGCGGCAGGGATCCACGAGTGGAAGGTCAGATGACCGTGTGTTCGCGCAGGCGTTCCCAGAAGACCTGGCCGACGACGCCGCCGAAGACGAATACCACGGACGAATAGTAGATCCACAGGAGCAGAACGAGCAGGAACGCGTAGGGCCCGTAGATCGTCCCGATCAGCGAGTACGACTGGACGTAGGTCCCGAACACCAGCCCGGAGACCAGCCAGAGGGTGGTGCTGGTGAGCGTGGAAGCCGCCGCCGCCGGCCAGGGGGGCCTGGTGTCGGTGAGATACGCGTACAGGATATAGAAGAGCAGGGCGGTGAGGAAGACCACGATCGCGGTGGGCAGGCCTCGGTCCAGCTGGATCAGCAGCGTCGAGTCGAGCGTGTATCGCTGGACGAGGTATCCCCGCACGAAGTCCAGGACCCAGAGTGCCACATTCAGCACGACCAGCAGCACGAGAGCGACGATCACGAAGAACAGATCGTGCAGGTAGCTCAGAAGGAAGAAGCGGGTGCTGCGGAGCCGGTAGATCCGGTGCAGGGCCGTCCGGACGATGCCGAAGACAAACGATGCGCTGACCATCAGCCCCAGCAGGCCCATGATGCCGAGTGGCGTCCGGTAGTCGACAACATCCCGCACGACCCGGACCACGGCGTCCTTGATGTCCGCCGCGAACGGCTGTGGCGGGAACACCGTGTCGAGGATCTTCGGCAACTGCTGGATCTGGACGGAGCCGGAGTGGAAGACCATCCCCAGAAGCGAGGCGAAGATGATCAGGACGGGGATCGTGGTCATGAGCACGCTGAAGGAGATCGCGGAGGCCAGGAGCAGCACATCCACGTCGTTCAGACGGCCGAACAGCGTCCTGAGAGGCAGCTGCGCCGCGTCCAGGTAGGCCGCCAGGATCTTCCAGGAGATGTTCTTCTGGCCTGACTGGCGGGTCTTGCGGGGGACGGTCGTGGTCACGGTGGTGTGCCGCCTGTAGTAAGACTCTCTGATACCTACCGCGGAGGATGGATCGCGCTGCGCAATATACGTCGGATCTCCCGACAAAAGCCACAGTCCTCGCCTTGCATTTGCATCCTGTTTTGTCGAACCTGAAGGCGAACGTCTGGAGATCCGCATGACCTTGGGGCGCGCAGTTCCGCTGGCGTTGGGCATTCTCCTGTGCGGGTGCCTCGAGCACCAGGTGCAGACCACGGTGTACCTGGACGGGAGCTGCGACCGGATGGTCATGCTCCCGGCAGATTCCATGGTCGTTCCCTCGACCCCCTTCCCGCTCAACGTGACGGCGGGGTGGGACACCTCCTGGCGGCCGGCGAAAGGGGGAAAGGGACTCGTGCTGATCCTGACGAAGCACTTCGCGGGCCCCGAGGAGCTCGCCGCCGAGTACGGCGCTCCGACCGACAGCAGCGGACTCCATGTTGAGGTGGAAGTCGAGAAGTCTTTCCGCTGGTTCTACACATACTACCGGTACCGGGAGGTGTTCCACCGGCTGACCCCCTTCACCAAGGTCCCCCCGACCGCGGTACTCACGGAGGAGGAGGTTTCCAGGTATGGGCGCGGAGAGCGGAACAGCCTGTTGAATCAGAAGGCGGAGATCTGGGTCGCCAGGAGTCTGTATGAGATCCTGGTCGACACGCTCAAAGCAGGCCTGATGGCGGCGGGCGACCGCCCCGGGGCTGCAAGCCTCGAGGAGAAAAAGGAGCTGTTGTTCGAGGCCATGGTGAAGATCGGTCCCGACAGCACGCTCAGGGACTTCGGCGATGTGATCGCTGAACGGATCTCGTATCGAGGGGATGCCCGCTCGTTCTTCGTTGGCTCGAAGATCACGCCGGCCGGTCTCGCCGCGTTTGTCGAGCTTGTCGGGATGGTCATCGGGATCCCGCCGACCCCGGACCTGGAAGAAAGCGCGCGCGGTGCGTGGCGCGCCTGGAACAACGTCGTCGAACGTTCAGCGCGAATGCAGGGGATCTTCGTGGTCTCGGTGACCCTCCCGGGGCTCGTTGTGCAGACCAACAGTCCGGTCGCCGAGGCGCAGACCCTGACCTGGAAGTTCGACGGGGAACAGTACAGCATGATGGACTTCGTGATGGAGGCGGAATCGCGGGTCGAGAACCTCTGGGCATTCGGGGTCACGGTCACCGTGGCGCTGGTTCTCGGAGGCATCATCCTCTATGGGCGCCGGAGGACCTGAACATGAACGCTCTGGAACAGACGGTGCGGTGCGATCTCGAACGAAGGCGCGTCCTGGGGATCCTTGCGGGAGCCGGTGCCGCGATGCTCCTTCCCGGCTGCGGCACGGGAGGTGCTATCGTCGGGGCCCGCCCCGCATTCGACCTGGTGCTGCGCGGCGGCACGGTGATCGATGGAACAGGAAGTCCCGGAAGGCTCGCCGATGTCGGGATCCGCGACGGCAGGATCGCAGCGATCGGCTCGCTGGGAGACGCCTCGGCGGGGCGGATGATCGACGTCAGGGGTCTGGTCGTCACCCCGGGATTCATCGACATCCATTCGCACACGGACCTGGACCTGCTGAAGAACCGTTTCGCCCCCAGCAAGGTCCGGCAGGGGGTCACGACGGAGGTGACGGGCCAGGACGGGGATTCGGTGGCGCCCGTTGGCGGCGGGCAGATGGAGCGACAGCTCCTGCGGTTCAAGGAACAATACGGTGTCGAGTGTCCCTACCGGGACATGGGGGGGTTCTTTGAGATGATCCGTCGTTCGGGCTCGGCGGTGAACCTCGCGTCGATGGTCGGCCTCGGTACCCTGCGGGCCGTGGTCGTGGGATACGACGACCGGCCGGCAACCTCCGACGAGACGGCCGCGATCCAGCGGCTCATGCTAGAAGCCCTGGCACAGGGTTGCGTAGGGATCTCGACCGGACTGGAGTATACCCCCGGAAGTTTCGCGAGCGCGGCGGAGATCGCGCTGATCATTTCCGCGGCGCCGGTTTCTCAGCGGCTGTACGCGACACATATGCGGAACGAGGACGACCGGGTGCTGGACGCGATCGCCGAAGCGATCGATATCGCACGGCGCAGCGGGGCCCGCCTGCAGGTCGCTCACCTGAAGGTCCAGAACAGGCACAACTGGCCAAAGCAGGAGCAGGTGCTCCGGATGCTCGACGAGGCCATCGCGTCGGGGGTGGACGTCCACGCGGACCGGTACCCATACATCGCGTTCAACACGGGACTTGGGCAGCTGTTCCCCCTGTGGGCCCGCGAAGGCGGGACGCAGAAGTTCCTGGACCGGCTGAAAGATCCCGCTCTTCGCGAGCGGATACGGACGGAGGTGCTTCGCAAGGTGCAGGGGCTGGGTTCCTGGGATTCGGTGCTGGTGTCCAGCGTGGAGCAGGACAGCCTCCGGAAGTATCAGGGGAAGACCATCCGGCAGAGCGCCGAGGAGAGCGGCGCAGATCCCTATGAGCTGACCGTGGAGCTGCTCCAGGCGGACGCGGGGAATGTCGGCATGGTCGGCTTCGGGATGGATGAACCCGGGACGGAGATGGTGCTTGCATGGAAGAACACGATGGTCGCCTCGGATGCGAGTCCGCATGCCCCCGGCGACGGGTCCTGGCCTCACCCCCGCTCCTACGGAACGTTCCCCCGCGCGATCGCGAAGTATGTCCGGGAACGGAAGATCGTTCCGCTCCATGACATGATCCGCAAGATGACCTCACTCCCCGCGGCGCAGCTCGCATTGAGCGACCGGGGTGTGCTGGCTTCCGGGAAGGCGGCGGACATCGTGGCGTTCGACCCCATGGCGATCAACGACCGCTCCTCGTTCACCGATCCGCATCAATTCGCGGAAGGGATCCCCTATGTGCTGGTCAACGGGGTGCCAGTGGTCGACAACGGCGTCCAGACCGTGGCAACCCCGGGTGTGATCCTGACCGCTGGATCCTGACCGCTGGTCAACGCCCGCCTTGTTTTTGGAGCGTCCCTTTCTTACTTTTGCGCAACCGCCGCCGGAACAGGCCCCTCCGGCGTCGCCGCCCACCGCCTGTCTTTGAAAGGAACTGTTCCATGGCCTCCAGCCCGAAGGATTTTACCCTGACCGATACGCCGGAACCTCACCGGGAGAGAACCCGGGGGATCCTGAAGGCGCATCCTGAAGCCCGCGCGCTGATCGGGCGCAATCCCTGGTCGGCGCTTCTGATCCTGTGCGTGGTCGCTTTCCAGACACTGATCGCGTACGTCCTGCGCGAAGAGCCCTGGTGGGCGGCCCTGGTAGCCGCCTTTCTCATCGGGGCGTTCGCCAATCATACGATCTTCGTCCTCGTGCACGAGTGCGCACACAACCTGGTCCTGAAAGGCAAAGTGCCGAACATCCTCTGCGGCATCGTTGCCGATATGCCCAACCTTGTTCCCAGCTCGGTGTCTTTCCGAAGTTACCACCTGAAACACCACAGCTTTCAGGGGGACTACACGCTGGACGCCGATCTCGCCAGCAGGTGGGAAGCCCGGCTCATCGGGTCGACATTCGTGGGAAAGGCGCTCTGGTTTCTCCTGTTCCCGGTATTTCAGGCCCTGCGTCCCCCGCGGCTGAAGGAGATCGAATTCATGAACCGGTGGACCGTGGTGAACTGGATCGTGGTGGCGGCCTACGATGCCGCGATCCTGGTGTTCCTGGGGCCGGTCTCGTTCCTGTATCTTGCGGCATCGTTCTTCTTCTCCATCGGACTGCATCCGCTGGGTGGCCGGTGGATCCAGGAACACTACCTGACCTATCCGCCGCAGGAGACGTATAGCTACTACGGTCCCATCAACGTCCTGTCGCTGAACGTGGGGTACCACAACGAGCACCACGACATGCCCTCCGTGCCCTGGAACAACCTTCCCCGGCTGAAGGCTCTCGCGCCGGAATGGTACGACCCGCTTGTGTCCCACCGCTCCCTGTCGCGGCTGATCTGGCGGTTCCTCACGGATGGCAACATGTCGCTCTTCTCGCGCATGATCCGTACGAACCGGGGCGGGGTGGATGTGGTCCCGGAGGTATGAACTCACCATCACCGAGGAAACCGATGCGAATGAACAGAAGGATGTTTCTCAGGTCCACGGCCGCGGGGATGTCGGGCTGGGCGCTGGGGACTGCCGGCGTGCCGACGGCGCGGGCTGATGAAACGGCCACCGTGATCCAGCGAACGCTCGGGCGGACAGGCCTGAAATTGCCGGTCGTCAGCATGGGGGTGATGCGGGCCGACAGCCCGATGCTGGTCAAGGGAGCCCTTCAGAAAGGGATCACGTTCTTCGACACCGCCCACGGTTACCAGCAGGGGAAGAACGAGGAGATGCTCGGCGAGGTCTTTGCCGGAGTCCAGCGGGATTCGTTCGTGCTGGCGACAAAGGTCGCCGCGGAAGACCGCGACCGGAAGACCGGCGCGATCGGTCCCAACACCACCGCGAAGGCGTTCCTCGGGCGGTTGGACATCAGCCTCCAGCGTCTCAAGATGGACCACGTGGACATCCTCTACGTCCACGCCGTCGGTTCCCGGGCCGACGCGCTGCATCCGGCGATGCTGGAGGCGGTGACCGAAGCGCGGAGATCGGGGAAGGCCCGCTGGGTGGGGGTCTCCACCCACCGCAGTGAACCCGAGGTCATCCGGGCCGCCGCCGAGAGTGGCGTGTATGACGTTGTTCTGACGTCGATCAACTTCACCCAGCAGCATCTGCGCGACGTCCGGGCCGCGATGGCGGAAGCGGCTGAGAAGGGGGTCGGCATCGTCGGCATGAAGACGATGGCCGGCGGATTCCTCGACAAAGAAAAGACCAAACCGGTCAATTGCGTGGCGGCGCTGAAGTTCGTGCTGCAGGATCCGAATCTCTGTACCACGATCCCCGGGATCACGACATTCGACCAGCTCGAGCAGAACGCCGGAGTCAACCACGACATCACGCTGACGGAGGACGAGCGGAAGGAGATCGAAAAGGCCTCGCTGCAGGGAGGGCTGTACTGCCAGGGCTGCGAACAGTGTCTGCCGGGATGCCCTCACGGACTGCCGATCCCCGACCTTATGCGCGCGTACATGTACACCTACGCGTACCAGGACGCCGGCCTGGGCCGGGAGGTGGTGACAGCGGCGCAGCTGACGAACGACCCCTGTGACGGGTGCGAGGTGTGCGGTGTCCGGTGTGCGAAAGGATTCCCGGTTCGCGACCGGCTCCGGGACGTGGCCCGGCTGGTGAACGTTCCTCCGGAGTTCCTTCATGCCTGAGATCCCCGGCAACGGAGAAGGCCGATGAAGTCGCCGCTGCGCCTGCTGCTCGTCGAAGACGACGAGAACGACGCCGCCCTGCTGATCAGGACGCTGGAGCGCGAAGGGGTGGAGGTGCAGTGGAGACGCGTCCAGACCGCCGAGGCGATGGCGAGGGAACTGGACGGGAGCGCATGGGATGTCGTGATCTCGGACTACTCCATGCCGCACTTCAGCGGCAACGAGGCCCTGGAGCTGCTCACGCGATCCGGCATCGACGTACCGTTCATCCTGGTCTCCGGGGCTGTCGGGGAAGACGCGGCCGTGGCGATGATGAAGGCCGGTGCCCAGGACTTCATCATGAAAGGGGCAGTGGAAGCGCATCGTGCCTGCGGTGGAGAGGGAACTTGCCGAGCTGGGGGTCCGCCGGGAGCGGCGGAAGGCGCTGGCCGCGCTCGAGACCAGCGAGCAGCAGTACCGGGGATTGGTGGAACGGATCTCCGACCTCGTGATCCTGTTGGACGGCCGATCCCTCTGCACGTTCGTCACGCCGTCATCCGCCGCGATCCTCGGCTACACTCCCGAGGAACTCGTGGGCAGGCCTCCGTTCCCCATGGCGGAGCCGGACGATGCCGGGCGGATCCGCGACGCCCTGGCCAGCAATGCCAGGGGAGAGATCGTGGAGGGGGTGGAGATCAGGGTTCGCCGGAAGGACGGCTCACTGGGCGTGCTGGATTGTGTGGGGCTTCCCGTGATGGAGGAGGGGCGGGTGGCCGGGGTCCAGCTCGTCTGCCGGGATATCACCGAGAGGACCCGCGCCGAAGCGGAGCTGCGCGCTTCGCTGGAAGAGAAGGAGGTCCTGCTGAAGGAGGTCCACCACCGGGTCAAGAACAATATGCAGGTGGTCTCCAGCCTTCTCAGCATCCAGGCGTCAAAGATCGAGGAGGGGCCCACGCGGGAGTTGTTCCGGGAAAGCCAGCACCGCATCCGGGCGATGGCTCTGGTCCACGAAAGACTCTACCGTTCCGGCAACCTCGCCTCCATCGAGTTCGATGAATATGCGCGGAGCGTGTCGGAAGAGCTGGCCCACTCCTACGGGCGCAGCGGGGCGGCCTGCTACCGTCGACGCGGATCCCTTCTTTCTCGGGATCGACCAGGCCATTCCCGCCGGACTGGTCCTCAACGAGTTGATCACGAACGCGTTCAAGCATGCCTTCCCGGACGGCAACCGGGGAAGCATCGACGTCTCCATCCGGTTGCGGGAAGAGGAGGTCGAGCTTGCCGTACGGGACGGGGGGATCGGCCTGCCGGCGCCGGACACGCTCACACAGGCGCGGAGCATGGGCATGGTGCTCATTCGCAGCCTCGCCGGCCAACTCGGTGGGACCATCGAGGCCGGGGATGGTCCCGGAACCGCCGTCACCCTGAAATTCACCCGGAGACACGAACCTTCTGGATGACCGATGCTTGCCTCCCTCGTGGTTCCCTGCATGCTCGCGATCTGCCCACCGTTGGAGTTCCCCCAGGTGCCGGGGTGGGCCTGTATGCCTGATTCGACGGTGTACACGGCCTCGAATCTGTGGGACCTGATCGACGGCGCCGCCGATCTGTTCCTGGAGTACCGTTTCGAGGATCTCCATCTCGCCCGGTATGTCGGCCCGGCAGGGATCGAGGTGCGCGTGGAGGTCTACCGGCATGCCACGGCGAATGATGCGTTCGGCATCTATGCGGCGGAACGCTCCACCGATTACACGTTCATCGCGATCGGGACACAGGGGTACAGGGCCGAAGGGATCGTCAACCTGTTGTGCGGAGAGTACTACGTCAAACTTTCGACGATGGACACCGTCCGCTCAGCGCAGGGAGCGCTGGTGGAGATCGGGAAGCAGGTGGTCGTCCATCTGCGGCGGCCCTGCGAATGGCCCGAGGAACTCCGTCGCCTTCCGGTGCCGGGAAGGATCACGAACAGCGAGACGTTCGTTCGCCGCGGGCTGCTCGGGCACGCGTTCCTGGTCAACGCCTTCAGCGCGGGCTACGAGCGCGGCGGGAGATGTTTCCTGATCCGGTCGGCGAGTGAGGCAGAGGCCGACGCGATCGTCAAGAAATACCGTGCCGCGGTCAAAGACTCGGTTGCGGCCCGCCCCGATGGGACCCTCGAACTGAAAGACCCCCACAACGGCACGGTTCTGCTCCGGCGCATCGGCGTCGATATCGCAGGTGTGTACGGATCAGAGGATCGTGCGGCCCGTGAGGCGCTCCTTACCGCGGCCCTGGGGGCTCTCAGCCGGCCGCTGATCGCGGCGCCGGCTTCCCCGTCGGCCGCTGAACGCGGCGCCGGCTTCCCCGTCGGCCGCTGAACGCGCCGCCGCCCTCCCCGTCCGGCCGCTATTCCACTGACACCTCGTCCACGAGCAGCCAGCTCGGTTGCCCCGCCAACTTGTGCCATGCCGGAGTATTGCCGGCATTCTTCGCGATGATCCTCACGTATCTCCCGCCGACGTTCTTCAATGCGGCCTCGTACTCCTTCACGAACGATCGGTCGGCCTTCAGAGGGGAATCCTGGCGGAGTCTCGTGGCCTCAACGAACGTGGTCCCGTCCGCCGACACGGCGATAACGATCTCCGGCGGCAGGAAGGTCATGGACTGGGATTCATGCAGGAACCGCGCCGTGATCCGGTGGATCGTGCGCGAGACACCGAGATCGACCGTGGCCTCCATGTCCTTCCCCTGGAAGCCGATCCATCGGGCGTCGTTCCGCGCCCAGGAGGCGCGCCGGTTGTCCACCAGCGACGTCGGATCGCCGGTGATCCGGTCGGGAGACACGGCGAAGGAGACGGAAGCGACCGTCGGGGGATTGAGAGGGAAACGTCGCTCGGTCACCGTGCCGGCGGGTGAATCGCCCACGAACGTTGCGGCTTTCAGCAGCGCCGACTTCGGGACAGTGAAGGGACCGGTGTAGGAGGGAGACCTGCGGGTCGGCGTGGAGCCGTCCAGCGTATAGTGGATCAGGCCGGGACCGGCGTCCGCATCGAGGGAGAACACGTAGGCGTGGGAGGCGACGTCGAACGAGTCGGCGACGGAGACGGAAAAGATGCTCTTCGCGGCGTTGACCTTCCGGGCGTCGAAGCGCGGCCAGTGGGAGATCAGCCGGGCAAGGAAGTCGTCCCAGTTGCGCAGCTCCCGCGGGCTCCACGCGACTTCCGCAAGGGCCGCCGCGCGCGGGAAGACCATGTACTCGGCTTTCTCCGGTGTCTGGATGTATTCGGCCCACAGGTTGCCCTGGACACCGAGAATGTGTTTGCTCTCCTCGGCGGAAAGGCTGTCCGGGGTCGGTTCGTAGCCGTAGACGGTCTTCAGCCGGAGCATGCCGCCGATGGCGACCGGCTCGAGCTCGGGAGCACCCTGGTAGTAATCGAGATAGCAGTAGGAGGTGGGGGACATCACCGCATCGTGTCCAGACCGCGCCGCGTGGATCGCCCCGTTGATCCCCCGCCAGGACATGACCGTGGCATTGGGTGCAAGTCCGCCTTCCAGGATCTCATCCCACCCGATGAGGCGTTTGTTCAGCGTCCCCAGGTGCTTTTCGATCCTCTTGATGAAATAGCTCTGCAGTTCCGCCTCGTTCGCCAGGCTCTCCGCCTTGATGCGTGCCTGACACTTCGGGCACCGCTTCCATTCGGTCTTGTCCGCCTCGTCCCCGCCGATGTGGAGGAATTCCGCGGGGAACAGCCCGGCCACTTCCGTCAGCACGTTCTGGAGGAACTCGAACGTCGCATCGTTCCCCGCGCAGAAGATGTCCGTGATCGGCCATACCCCCCCTGCGGTGACGGTGAAGGGACCGCCGGTGCAGGAGAGTTCAGGGTACGCAGCGAGGACCGCCGTGGCATGGGCCGGCATTTCCACTTCCGGAACGATCGTGATGAACCGTTCCTGCGGCATAGCGGACGACCTCCCGGATCTCCGCCTGCGTGTAGAACCCGCCGTACGTCGCCTTCTCGCCCGGCTGCTGTCCCGTTCGCACGTTCCAGTGCACGTCTTCATGATCCACGCGCCATGCGCTCACCTCGGTCAGTTTTGGATATCGCAGGATCTGGATCCGCCAACCCTGGTCATCGGTGAGGTGCCAGTGGAACCGGTTCATCTTGTACATGGCGAGGTGGTCGATGTAGCGCTTCACGAACGCCACCGGGAAGAAATGACGCGAGACGTCGAGGTGCAGGCCGCGCCATCCGTAGCGTGGTGAGTCTTTGATGACCACGCATGGGATCTGCCACCGGACACCGGAAACCTTTTTCGTCCCGAGGGCTTCCGGTGGGAGGAGCTGGAAGAGGGTCTGGACCCCGTAGAACAGTCCCGCCGGCGTCGCTGCCTCCAGCTGCACTGCCTCCTGATGTGACGGTGAGCCGGTATCCCTCGGGCGGTGCCGACGCCTCTTCCCGGAGGACGAACCGGACGATCCCCTTTGCCGGGGCCGTTTTCGCGCCGGTGATCTTCAGCTGGAATCCGCTGACGGTCATCAGTTGCGAACGGAAATAGTCGGTCACCCTGCGGACCTCTTTGTCCGCCTGGTCACAGACGAGGACCGTTCCCTTCCCGAGGAGAAAATACCCTTCCCCCGGCTCGAGGAACGCCGGTTTCGGGATGATGGCGATCTCAGCATCCGGGATCGCTGCTGCAGCCCGGGCCACGCCGAACAATGAGGCGAAGGCAAGGGCAAAACTCACGAAAGTGAGAGTTCTCATGGCGGTGTCCTGAAAGTGGTGATGCTGCGATGAACGGGAGAGGGCCGGGAGGGGTCTCCGGACCGCTCCCAATGTTGGAAGAAGAGCGGACATTCGCAACCCCATATTGTCTCCTGACTCTTTTTTTCGCTATATTTATCCACCTGAATTCCTTCCTTTCAGGCAGCATCCATGTCCCGACCAACGTCCCCCTCACCAGAACAGGTCATGCGGCGCGTCACGGTGGAGATGATCCACCGGGCCGTCCGGCTTTCGGAGCGGAAGCGCCGCACCGTGTATATCAGTAAATCCGCCCGGGGAAAAGCGGTCGACGTCCGCACGCTGGACCCACGGACCGCGGAAGGATCCAAGAATCTGGACCTGTACCTGACACCGACCAACAGGTACTATACCTTTTCGGGGCTGGGTGCGCCCGATGATCCGAATGCGATCAACTGGCGGGTACTGAATCTTCCGTTCTTCCGGCGGACGCTGCTGCTGTTCCAGGTCGGGGTCTCCTTCTTTCTGAAAGGGGCCCCTTTCAAGAACCGGTGGTACCGCTGGATGGGGGCGCACATCGGCCGGAACGTCGAGATCATGCAGATGACCTGGCTTGACCATTTTCGTCCCGAGCTGGTGTTCATCGGCGACAACACGCTGATCGGGGCCTACTCGCACATGACGGTTCACGCGTATGAAGGGTCAGGCCGGTTCCGCTACGGCATCATCGAGATCGGGCGCAACTGTCTGATCGGCGCGGGGACCGGCATCGGCCCCATCAGGATCGAGGACGGGGTCCGCACGCTGCCAGGAACGACCCTCTCTCCGTACCTGGCCCTCGTGCGGGCGGGTTCCGTCGTCGGATACGATCCGCCCCCCGTCCGCGCCCCCGAGCCCGCGGCGACGAACACTCCCCCCGCAAGGACCTCGAAGGAATGAAGACCGGGTCACTCTCCGGCCAGGTTGCGATCGTGACCGGCGCGTCGAGCGGGATCGGGCGCGACACCGCACTGGAGCTCGCGCATCGGGGGGCCCGCCTGGTCCTTGCCTCCCGGAATGCAGCCGCCCTGGAGTCGCTCGCCGCAGCGATCCGCGAACTGGGGGCGGAAGTGATCGTTCGCCGGACCGACGTCGGCGATCCCGCGGACGCCGCGCGGCTGGTGGAGGAGACGGTGGAACGGTTCGGACGGGTGGACATCGTGATCAGTTCGGCCGGGCAATACATCCGTGGACCGGTGGCGACACGTACACTGGCCGATTTTGAGGCCGCCCTGCAGGTGAATTTCTTCGGTTCCCTGTCCGTGTTCTACACGGCGCTCCCGCACATGCTGAAGGCCCGCAGCGGCGCCCTCGTCGCGGTCTCTTCGGTGGACGGCAAGAAAGGGCTCCCGCTTGACGCACCGTACGTCGCCTCCAAGTTCGCCCTGACCGGGTTCATGGACGTTCTCCGTCAGGAACTCCGCGGCAGCGGCGTACGGGCCCTCACGATCCTTCCGGCCCGCGTGGATACCCCGATGATCCAGGACCTGGAGGTGCCGCTCGTCTCCAGGAAGATCTCCAGCGCCCGGGTTGCCCGGGTGATCGTCAGGCACCTCGGGCGCGGGACGGCCACCGAAGTGATCGTGCCGTTCCTTGGACCCTCCTTGCTGGTCTGGGTCCACGCGTTCTCCCCTCGACTGGCGGACCTCCTGGTCCGGTTGTTCGGGCTTGAAGGAAAAGAACGGATCTCCCGCTGAACCATGCGACCCATTCCCGAACATCGAAGGACGTACGACGCCTATCCCTTCTCGCCCGAGGCGGCGGAAGCGTTGCTGGGGATCCCGCGCGACGTTCCGCTGACCGTCCAGACGATGGCGCGCCAGCTCCGGGTGACCTTCTTCCCGCACAGCCGGAAGACACCGCGTCTCGAGGTCTTCGTGACGAGGCTGCACCAGGTCCTCACCGATCTCGGTGCCGCAGTGGTGCCGTGGGAACACGCCTTCGCGGCCGGAGGCCGGGAGAAACTCCAGGACGGGATGGTCATCATCGCTGCCGGGGAGATGGAGACCGGGAGGCTTCCGGTCAACTTCGTCGGGAACCTCCGGCGCACCACGATCGTGGGGATCGTCGATGCTCCCTGCCCCGCAGGGGCGGAACAGGCAAATCAGGAAAAGCTCGACAGCATCGTGCAGGAACTCTCCTGGAACATCGTCCAGGTGGTGCTCTTTGTCGAAGAGGCACGCTGGACGATCTGCACGATGAATGGGGCGATCATCCCCTGCAGGATCGGCGAAGGGTTCGCGGACGATGTGGAGAAGACGCTGATCTCCAAGGTCGCGGCCCCCGTCGTTCCTCCGCACGCGTCGGACTTCCGGTTCGAAGAGGGGTCGCTGGATCTTGCCGATCCGGCCATCGCCCCGTACGTCCGGGATTTCGAGGAGGGTGCCCCGCTGTGGGAACGGACCGGGGGTCATGCTCTTTCACACCTCCACCGATTCGCTCAGGTTCCGGGATGCCTACTATCGGAGGATCGCCGCTGCGTACCTCGACCGCCGATCGGGGATGAGCTACGGGTTCCTGTCGCGGCAACTCCCGACCCCTCTTGGCCGGGCCTTCAAGAAGGACGCAGCGGATGCGCTCCTCGGATCGGAGTCGTGGTTGCACGAGGGAGTGGTCCGTCATGACGGGGATCTCCACGTACGCCTCATGCACGGCGGGCAGCCCATGCTGGTCGAGGTGCCGACGGTCCGGATGCTGGTGACCCGTTCCGGATGCGACAAGTCGCACATCAACGGACAGCGCGACCTCATGTTGATGGAACTGGCCGACGGAGAGGTGACGTTCCGGACCCCGCGGGGGATGGCCGACGTGGACTACCGGCCGTCCTACGACACGTTGACCATCCTGGCTCACGGAGTGGGGAACGGGCTGCTGGCGTCGGTGATGGCGGAGGAGGCTGCGGATTCGGTCTTCCTCGGGCAGTTCGTCCGTGCCGGAGCGGCGCTGGCGCACTGGCATGGCGGGCTGGACGTGAGGCTTCTCCCCGAGGGATACCACGTCTTTGGCGCGAAGAATCCCCCGGTCTCGTGTTCCACGCATCAGTCGTCGTTCTTCGCGCTGGAAGGGAAGCTCGCCGTCCTCGGTCATGACCGCGCGGCGCTCCGGCAATACCGGGGTGATGTGCACATCGAACCGCACCACGGAATCAACGTGACATGGCCGACGCTGACCGGACTGGCCCGCGAGCTGCTGGTCTGGATGCGACCGACCCGACAGGAATTCACCAGGTAGAAAGGGGACCCGCCGTGGAGATGCTTCTCGGACTCGTCGCCGGCGTTGGGTTGCTCTTCCTCGGAAGGCGGCTCTTCTGGTTCTTCGTGGGGGCCGCCGGCTTTCTCGCAGGATGGACCCTGGCTCAGGAGTACCTGCCACCGGAACAGGGGACGCTGGTGATCGTCAGCGCTGTCGCCGCCGGCCTCGTGTGCGTGCTGCTCGCGCTCCTGCTCCAGAAGGTCGCGGTGCTTGTCGGAGGGTTTCTGGCGGGAGGATACGCCCTGCTCACCGTCGCCCCGGACCTCGGACCGCTCGGTGCCGTACATCCGGCGATCCCGTTCCTGGTGGGAGGGGTTCTCGGCGCCATCCTGATCCGCTGGGTCTTCGATGTGGGACTCATCGTTCTTTCGGCGCTGGCAGGCTCGGCGCTGATCCTGGAGGTGCTGCACATCAAGGAGCCCGTCCGCCTGCCTATGACGATCGCGATCGCCGTTGTAGGGGTCGCGGTCCAGTGGCGCGACAGATATTCCAGCTCCAAGAAGGACAAGCCGGCGAAGGATCGGCCGAACCAGGAATGAGCGCCGGGGATCCGTCGGCCGCGATGCCACAGTGGCTTTCCTGGGCCCGGGAGATCCAGGCGTTGAGCCAGACGGGGCTCGCGCACGCGCCGGGGCACTACGATCAGCAGCGTTACCGGAGACTTGCCGCCCTGGCTGCGGAGATCGTGGCTGCTCATTCCTCGCTCGCCGCGGGAGAGACGGCCGCGAATTTCCTCGCCCAGCCAGGCTATGCCACTCCCAAGATCGATGTTCGCGGCGCCGTGGTCCGTGACGGGGAGATCCTTCTCGTGCGCGAAAGGACCGACGGGCTCTGGTGCATGCCCGGCGGCTGGGCCGACGTGGGAGATCTGCCTTCCGCTATGGTGGTCCGGGAGGTGAAAGAGGAGAGCGGTTTCGATGTGATCCCGCGAAAGGTCGTAGGGGTGTTCGATGCGAACCGGACCGGCCGCCCGATGGAGTTCTACCACGCCTTCAAGATCGTTTTTCTCTGCGATCTGAAGGGTGGGGTCGCCACTCCGAGCGACGAGACCTCCGAGGTGGGGTTCTTCCCGTTCGACGCCGTGCCGGATCTCTCGACGAACAGGACCAATGGCCGGCATCTTGACGAGATCCGGGAACATCTTCGCGATCCCTTGCGCCCCGCGTTCTTCGATTGACTCGGGCAGCCCGGGCGCTTGCCCCTGTCGCCCTGAATCCGTACCATGCATTACCTGAAACGCAGGACAATCCCATACCACACAACCATCAGAGGACGATCCACATGAAGAAGTTCCTTGGTCTCGCTGTCATCCTTTCCATGGTTTGCGCGCTCGCGTTCGCGCAGGACAAGACCACGGTGCAGAAGCCGGCCACCACGACGCCCGCAAAGGTGGAAGGTACGGAAAAGATGATGAAGGACGACTGCTGCGAGGGCGAAAAGGTGAAGGAGAAGGCCGAAGGGTGCGGTGCAGGGTGTGGAGATTGCACCGACAAGCCGAAGAGCACGGGCAAAGCGAAGACCACCGGCGCTCCGAAAGCCAAGACCACGACGACCCCAAAAACGAAGTGATCCCCTCCTGAACGACCCGGCGGGGGCCTTCCCCGCCGGGCCGTTGCATCCCCCTACGACGATGGAAGTCTACTTCATTCGGCATACCACGCCGGACGTGCCCCGCGGAACGAGTTATGGTCATTCTGATGTCCCGCTCAAAACCACCTTCCCCCAGGAACTGGAAACCGTACGGGCGAAGCTCGAAGGGATCGCCCCGTTCGATCGGTACTACTCCAGCCCGTTGGGACGGTGTACGCGGCTGGCAGAGGGTCTCGGACAGAAGCCCCCGATCGTGGACCGCAGGCTCATCGAGATCAATTTCGGGGATTGGGAGATGCGTTTCTGGGATGGTGACACGCTGGCCGTCCTGAAGAGCGTGATCGACACGCCCGCGCCGAACGGCGAATCGTACCGGCAGGTTCAGGAACGGGTCGTTTCGTTCCTCGACGACCTCGCCCGGCAGGAGTTCGAGAGAGTGGCGGTGGTGACCCACGCGGGGGTGATCCGCGGGGCCGTCGCCCACGCCCTGAGCATGCCGTTGGACCGGCTCTTCACCCTGGTCCCCTCGCTTGGAGGGGTCGCGTGCATCGACATCCAGGGGGAAGACCGCCGTCTGCTCTTCTTCAACCGCTGATCCGCCCGGGCCGCCCCGGCCCGGGATCGAACCTGCGACAGGGATCGCCATGGACCACCACTACACCCTCGCCGCGCCCGCCGATGCGGACGCCGTCCTCACGATGATGCGGGAGTACTACGCGTTCGATCATCTGGATTTTCGCCCGGAGCGCGCAAGAACCGCGCTCGCCAGGGTCCTGGAGGATCCTGCAACGGGATCGATCTGGTTGATACGGCAGGGGGAGGACCTTCTCGGATACATGGTGTTGCTGTTCGGCTTCTGCCTCGAGTTCGGGGGAAGGGTGGCGGTGCTGGATGAGTTCTATCTGCGCGCCGGCCATCGCCGGAGGGGGATCGGGCGCCACGCACTGGGGTTTCTCGAAGGGGTCTGCCGGAATATCGGGATCAAGGCGCTCAGGCTCGAGGTCGAGCGGTCGAACGAGCACGCGCAGGCCCTGTACGCGCGTGCGGGCTTCGTCCAACACGATCGATACCTGATGACGAGAGTGCTCGCCTGAGAGAGCGGCCGTGCCGCGGGAGGGGGGACCTCCCGCGGCTCCTGCCGGGGGTCACTTGTATTTCACCGAACAGCCGTACGGTTTGCTGGTCTTGGTCTCCACCGGTCTCCCGGCCATAGCGGCGTCCAGCGCCTTCTGCACGTAGTTGGTGGCTCCCGCGATGTCTTCCTGCCGCGTCGAGGCAACGTCGTCGATCCCTCCGGCGTAGATCAGTTTCCCCGACGGATCGATGATGAACATGTGGGGGGTCGTCTTGGCTTCGTACGCCTTGCCGACCGTCCCGTCCTCGTCCACGAGGTAGGCTGCGGCGGCCGAGCGCTCTGCGGCGATCTTGTCGGTCAGTTCCGATCCCGCATAGTATCCCTGCTTCCCCGGCGCGGAGGAGCAGATCGAAAGCCAGATCACCCCTTTCCCTGCGGCCATCTCCTGGAGCCGCTGCATGTTCCCGCTGTCATAGTGTTTGCGGACGAACGGGCAGCCGAAATTCACCCATTCGAGCACCACCAGCTTCCCTTTGTAGTCTGCGAGGGAATGGGTCTTCCCGGCGGCGTCTTTCAAGGTGAAAGCGGGGGCCGGTTCGTCGATTTTGGCTCCCGCCATGGAGGCGGTGCTCAGGATCAGGGATCCGGCGAGCAGCGTGAGGATCTTGTTCATGGTTCATGCACTCTGGTTGGTGATGGGTTCCCGGGATCTTCCGCGCATCCGGGGCGGTACAATTTTCAGAACAGCCATCGCGGCCGGAAAGTGCCGTCGATCGGCCTGTCCGGCAAAAAAAAGGCCCCGGCGTATTGCCGGGGCCCCGTGACAGGCATGGCGGTCCAGCCTACATGTTCCGGACGATGGCGTCGCCGAACTCCGAGCATTTGACCTCGGTGGCGCCCTCCATCAGGCGGGCGAAATCGTAGGTGACCATCTTCGACTGGATCGCCTTCGTCACACCGGTGATGATGAGGTCCGCGGCCTCATTCCAGCCCATGTACCGGAGCATCATCTCGCCGCTGAGGATGACCGAGCCGGGATTGACCTTGTCCTGGCCGGCGTACTTCGGCGCGGTCCCGTGGGTCGCTTCGAAGACCGCATGATCCGTTCACGTAGTTGATGTTCCCCCCCGGCGCGATGCCGATCCCGCCGACCTGCGCCGCGAGGGCATCGGAGAGATAGTCGCCGTTGAGGTTGAGCGTGGCGATCACATCGAACTCGGCCGGGCGGGTCAGGATCTGCTGGAGGAACGCGTCGGCGATCGCGTCCTTGATCAGGATCTTCCCCGCCGGAGGCTTGCCGCCGCAGTCGTCCCAGGAGACCGTCTTCGTTGGCGAATTCCCGCTTCGCCAGCTCGTATCCCCAGTCGCGGAATCCCCCCTCCGTGAACTTCATGATGTTCCCCTTGTGGACCAGCGTCACCGACTTGCGCCGGTTCTGCGATGGCATAGCAGGATGGCGGCGCGCACCAGGCGTTCGGTCCCCTCCCTGGAGACCGGCTTGATGCCGATGCTCGAGCTCTCGGGGAAACGGATCTTCTTCACCCCCATCTCCTTCTGGAGGAATTCGACCACCTTCTTCGCCTCGGGGGTTCCCGCTTTCCATTCGATCCCGGCGTAGATGTCTTCGGTGTTCTCGCGGAAGATGACCATGTTCACCAGCTCCGGCCGCTTGACGGGGGAAGGGACCCCGGTGAAATACTGGACCGGGCGGAGACAGACATACAGGTCGAGGAGCTGCCGGAGGGAGACGTTGATGGAGCGGAACCCGCCGCCGACCGGGGTCGTCAGCGGTCCCTTGATCGCCGACGAGGTGTTCCCTGATCGCGTCGAGCGTGTCGTCATGCAGCCAGGTGTTCTCGCCATAGACCGCATTGGCCTTCTCGCCCGCGTACACCTCGAACCAGACGATCGAGCGCTTGCCGCCGTAGGCCTTCGCGACCGCAGCGTCGAAGACCCTCTGAGAGGCCCGCCAGATGTCGGGCCTGTTCCGTCCCCTTCGATGAACGGGATGATCGGGTGGTCGGGGACCTTCAGGACCCCCTGATGGACAGTGATCTTCTGGCCTTCGCGGGGGGGCGAAAGCTTTGTGTACTGGGGCATGACGGTTCCTCCATGTGGGCCGTCCAACCTAAGAAAAAGCGCACCTAAAATCAACGCCACGCGCCGCTGGCGTTCCGGTTGCATCTCTCTGAGCCCGTGCGTATATTTCAACGCTGCAGTTTTTGACACAATTCATACCAGGAGCACTCATGAAACGGTATCTTCCCCTCATCCTTGTTCTCGGTATCGTGGGTTACCTGTCCACGACCGGGTTCCAGTGCGGTTCGGCCGAGACCACCAGCGCGAAGCTGTACATGCAGCAGAAGCAGTGGGAGAAGGCCCAGGAGAGTTTGCAGAAGGAACTGGCCAAGAACGAAAAAAGCGAGGAAGCCTGGTATCTCCTCGGCGTCGTCCGCTACGAGTTGAAGGACTTCAAGGGGATGAACGATGCGTACGGTCGTGCGCTCGCGCTCGGGGACGCGCACAAGCGGGAGATCGAGAACAATCGTCTCGCCCTGTGGGCGCAGAAGTACAACGAAGGCGTCGGGCAATACAATAAGGGGAAGGACGATCCGAACTTCTACGACAAGGCCATCGAGTCCTTTGACACGGCGATCCTGATGGTTCCGGATTCGGCCGGCACCTACTACGTGAAGGCCCTTGCGCACTACGCGAAGAAGGACTATCAGAAGACGATGCAGGCGCTGGAAACGGCGATGCAGAAGAAGCCCGATTTCGTCGACGCGGCGGTGTTCCTCGGGCAGCTCTACTACAGCGACGCGGCCGCGAAGGCCGAACAGAAGGACGAGGCGGGGGCGAAAGCGCGGTACGTCCAGACCGTGGGGCTTTTCGAGATCGCGTATAAGAACGACCCGAACAATCCCGAGGCGATCACCCGCCTTATCGAAGGCTACGAACGCGCCGGACAGTCCGAAAAGGCCATGGTGCTGACGCGCGACGCCGTGGCGAAGGATCCGAACAACAAGATCTACCGATACGCCTACGGGGTCTTCCTCCTGAAGCAGGAGAAGTACGAGGAAAGCGTGGCCCAGTTCAGCAAGGCGGTGGAGATCGATCCGACGTATACCGACGCCACGTACAATCTCGGGGTGGCCTACCTGAACTGGGGCGTTGCGATGAAGGGGGAAGCGGACAAGAAGGCCGAAGCCGAGAAGAAGGCCAAGGGGAAGGAAGGCAAGGAGGACCTCGCCTACAAGGAGAAGTTCAAGACCGCGCTCCCGTACCTGGAGAAGGCCGCAGAGGCCCGGGGCGACGACGCCGCGTTGTGGCAGAGCCTGGGCAAGGTCTACCTGACCCTGAACATGAAGGAAAAGGGGGAGGCCGCGTTCAAGAAGTTCGATCAGCTGAGCAAGGCCGGCAAGTAAGGTCCGGCATTCCCTGTCGCCCCGTCCCGCCCTGGCGGGACGGGGCTTCTCTTTAGGAGCAGAGCATGAGCGACCAGCAGCAACCCGGCCAGCAGATCAACATCGAACTCGGCGAGAAGGAAGCCGAGGGGATCTACTCGAACCTCGCGATCATCACCCACTCCCCGGCCGAATTCGTCATGGATTTCACCCGCGTCCTGCCGGGAGTACCCAAAGGCGAAGGTGCACGCGAGGATCATCATGACCGTGCAGCACGCGAAGCTCTTGCTCCGCGCCCTGGAAGACAACATCACGAAATACGAGATGAAGTTCGGAGAGATCAAGATCCACGGTGAGGGAGCCGGCCCCTTCGGCTTCCAGCATCCGGGTTCCGACGAGAAGATCCACTGATCCCGGGCCCTGTTTGTAGAAAGTACGTTTTTCCCGGCGTCCTTCCATCCCCTTTCCCCCCGCTTCCCGCAGGATCGGCCGAAAACGACCTGTCTTTGCCCTTTCTCCGTGTGATCCAGGCGACATCGACCGTCTCTCGCTGGCATCGGATTTGACCCATGTCCGGTACGACCAACGGATCCAGAACAACGGGACGGACCATGACACCGAATGCCTGTGGCGTTTCAGCACGGAGGGGGATACCCCTTCTTGCCGCGCTTCTCGCCCTCCACTGCTTCAACAAACCGGTGGAACCTGTCGCCCCGCGCTGGGACGTGAATCTGGCCGTCCCGCTTGCGAAACGGACCTATACGCTCGGTGAGATCCTGGAGAAAGACCCTGCGTTGCTGGGGGTCGTACCCGGATCCACACAGATCATGTACAAGACGTCGCTCACAGCTGCCCCGGCATTTGTCGGCGATATGCTCTCGCTCGAGCCGATGAACGTGCGATCCCGGGCGACCCTGGGTCCCTTCGGTCTTTCTCCTGCCGTGGTGGTGATGACCTGTGCGCTCCCCGGTCTTGTGGCAGGGGCACCCATCCCGGCGGTCCCGAACATCACGGTGGATTCGGTCGGTGGGACGGTCCCGGGCCTGCAACAGGCGTTCCTGAAGGGCGGGACAGCATCGCTGAGGCTCCGGAATACCTACCCGGCGCCGCTGACGCTTCTCGGTCCTGTGAACCTGAGGAACGCGTTCGACGGAGTGGCGGCGAGTTTCGTCTTCGCCCCCGCAACGATCCCGCCGGGAGGGGAGATCGTTGCTTCCGCGGATCTGTCCGAGAAGAACGTGACGGCCCGGATGCGACTGACGGATATCCAGCTCTCAACCCCTGGAAGCGGAGGTCTTCCCGTTCAGGCCGGCAATGCCCTCGTCGGCACGCTGACGCGTAGGCAGCATCCTGGCGCACAACGCGGTGCTGTCGCAGATTCCACCGCAGATCCTCGCGAGCTCCGATGCCGCCCGGCTCGCCCTGAACGATTCCACCGTGATCAAGGAGATCCGTTTCCGGAGCGGGACACTGAATCTGCAATTCGCCAGCGGCGTGAACATGAGCATGCGATTCCGGTTCACCCTGCAGCAGCTCTTCCGGCCCGGCGGCGCGGCATACTCCGACAGCGTCACGCTCACGTCCCGCGGGGTGACGACGAAGGGGATCAATCTTGCAGGATTCACCCTTCGGTCCCTCGACGGATCGCTGCTCCGCGCGATCGATGCCTCGGGGACGGTGAACCTGTACGAGGGATCCGCGGGGTCCTCGGTGATGGTCAGCGAGACCGACAGCATCGCGGTCTCCCTGACGAGCACGGCGCTCGTGGCCGACACGGTCGTGGCGGTCATCAAGCCCACCCGTATCGCGGTCAACCAGTCGCTGCCGCTCGACCTCGGCGACGTGGTCAGCAAATTCTCCGGCAAGCTCACGATCCCGTCCGCCTCGCTCCGGTTCGTTCCGCAGAGCACGATCACCTGTCCGATGCAGCTGGACCTGCGATTCGAGGCGAAAGACCGGACGGGGAAGATCACCGCGGTCCTGCCGGTTCCGTCGAGCAAGGTGGGGACGGGGACCGAGCCCATCGACTTCGTCCAGAGCGATGTCGGTGCCTTTTTGTCGCAGATCTCCGGGGCTCTCCCGGATTCCATCCGCGTCGTGGGATCGGTCATCCTGAACCAGAACTATGACGTTTTGACACCGGCGAGTATCGGGCGCAACTCCTCGTTCGGGGGGCAACTGGACTTCGGGATTCCCTTCAGCCTCGGGATCGTCGGCGGCGCGTTGACCGACACGGCCACCATCTCCGACACCACGGGCGACGGGGAGAAGGATGCCCGGATCGACCAGGCCGTGCTCGACCAGTCGAACTGGGCCCGGCTGCACATCGACATCGACAACGGCCTGCCGATCGACGTCAAGCTGAAGATGGGCTTCATGGACCTGATGAAGAGGCGACTGTTCGACCTCCCGCAGGCGGCGGGAGATTCGATCGGCGTGCAGGCGGGGCTGGTATCCGCCGGCGATGTCGTGGCGCCATCCACGGCGCACATCGTTCTGGAGCTCGGGCCCGCGGAGATCCGCCGGTTCAACGAAGCGCAACTGGTGGCATGCGGACTGGCGTTCGGGACACCCGGCGGAGGCGTCGTGAACTTCCGGACGACCGACCGGATCGGTCTGAGGGTATGGTTGGAACTTTCCGAACAGGTGAAGCCATGAAGACGCGGATCATTGCGGCGGTGGTCTTGATCCTGACCGTGAACGGCACGGCGGCGGCCGGCGGGGACGGAACGAACATTCGCGGCATGGGCATGGGCAGGACCTATGTCGCCGCCTCGAGAGGCCTGGACGCCTTCGGGGTCAATCCGGCGAACCTTGGGTTCGACGACGGGAACACGGTGAGTTTCGGGCTGGTCCCCCTCGGGACGACCGTGGGGACCAACTTCATGACCTACGGACTCTATACGAAGTACTTCACCGGGGTTGAGACCGATTCCGGCCGGGTCGGGCGGTATCTCGGCGACGCGGAGAAGCAGGAGATCCTGGACGCCTTCCCCGACGGGCTCGGGAACGTCATCGGCCACGCGGAGGTGCGCCCGTTCGGTCTTGCCATACGCGCGGGGAGCATCGGGACCTTCGCGGTCACGATCACCGAGCAGTTCCACGGGAACTTCCAGATCCCTCGCGAATACGTCGAGTTCCTTCTCTACGGCAACACTCCGGGGAACTCCCTGGACTTCCAGGGGACCCAGGGGGCCGCGCAATGGACGCGCGAATACGGTCTTGCCTACGCCCGGGAGATCCCGTCGTTCCTCGTCTTCGAGCAGGTCGTCGTCGGCGGCGCCGTCAAGATCGTGCATGGCTTCGCCCACATCGACATCCCCCGGTTCAACACCTCTCTGCAGACCGGCACGGACGGGACGCTGGACGGGCAGCTTGACGCCGTGACCAGGATCTCGCAGATCGACGCCCTCAAAGGGGGGGATTTCGATCCGTTTCCCGCGCCTGCGGGGAGCGGGGTCGGGTTCGACCTCGGGATCTCCGGCACGATCGGGGAGTACCTGACGCTCGGCATGAGCATGACGGATATCGGGTCACTCCGATGGACCCGCAACATCGAAGAGTCGGTGGCGAACGGCGTGATCCATATCGACGACATCACGGATCAGGCCCAGCGCGACTCGCTCGAGAACGCGGTGAAGGGGGAGACGCTGCCCGGGTCGGCATTCACCACATCGCTGCCGACGATGTTCCGGGTGGGGGCTTCGGTGGAGTTGCACAGGCTGCGGTTCTTCCGGAAGTTCCTCTTCGGCGAGTTGACCGCGGCATGCGACTTCAACAAGTGCCTCGAACCGTCGGCGGGACTGACGCCCGCGCTACGGTTCTCCTCGGGGCTCGAATACCGCCCGATCCGGGCCATCCAGCTCCGCCTGGGGTTCTCCGCCGGCGGGTTGGAAGGGACCGTGTTTGCCATGGGACTCGGGGTGCACGTGGGTTTCTTCGAGCTGGACATCGCTTCGGGGAACCTGTGGTGGCTCTTCGACCAGGACGCGCTGTCGCAGGGCTCCCTGGCGGTTGGGATCAAGCTGGTGTTCTAGGCGGCTTCGGTTGGGTGAACTGGTGGCTCAGAGAATGTAGCGCGAGAGGTCGCGGTCCTTGACGATCCCCGCGAGCCGCTGATCCACCATGGCCGGGTCCACGACAACGGTACCGGCGGGCTCTTTCGTCCGGGCCAGGTACAGCGTATCCTCCAGCAGGGTCGTCAGGATGGTGTGCAGCCGGCGTGCGCCGATATTCTCCACCCTGTTCACTTCCGTGGCGATCCTGGCGATTTCCCGGATGCCGTCCTCGCGTGAATTCCAGTGTCACACCTTCGGTTTCCAGCAGGGCCGCGTACTGCTTCATCAGCGCGTTCTGCGGCAGCGTGAGGATCTTGATGAAATCCTCCTCGGTCAGGCTGCTCAGTTCCACGCGGATGGGGAAACGGCCCTGCAGTTCCGGGATGAGGTCGGAAGGCTTGGCGACGTGGAACGCTCCCGAGGCGATGAACAGGACGTGATCGGTCTTGACCATCCCGTACTTGGTCATCACGTTGGAGCCCTCGACGATCGGGAGCAGGTCGCGCTGGACGCCTTCGCGCGAGACATCCGGTCCGGCCGCCTGGCTCTTGGTCGCCGGCGATCTTGTCGATTTCGTCAAGGAACACGATCCCGGAATTCTCGACGCGCTGCAGACGGCCTCCTTGACCGCTGCGTCCTGGTCGATGAGCTTCTGGGCCTCTTCGTTCGTCAGGAGGACGCGCGCTTCGGCGCACGGTGACCTTCCGCCGTTTTGTCTTCTTGGGGAGCAGGTTGCCGAAGAGGTCCTGGAGGTTGATCCCCATCTCCTCCATGTTCATCGGGCCGATCGACCTGCATCAGCGGGTCCGTCGGTCGGCGGGAACGTCGAGCTCCACCATCCGGTCGTCCAGCTTGCCGTCGCGGAGCCGCTGCCGGAACTTCTCGCGGGTGGCGCTGGTGTCTTCCTCGGTCCGCCGGCGCTTCGCCTGGGCACGCCGGGCGCTTGCGCGGCGGCGGGACGAGGAGGTCCAGAATCCGGTCCTCGCTCATGGCCCGCGCCTTTCGTTCACCTCCGCCCGCCGTTCGGCCTTCACCATGGTCACGGCGAATTCGGTCAGGTCGCGGATGATCGATTCCACATCACGTCCCACGTAGCCCACCTCGGTGAATTTGGAGGCTTCGACCTTGATGAACGGGGCGTTGGCGAGCCGGGCCAGCCGCCGGGCGATCTCGGTCTTGCCGACGCCCGTCGGGCCGATCAGGATGATGTTGTTCGGCATGATCTCTTCGCGGAGTCCGGGCGGGACCTGGAGCCGGCGCCACCGGTTCCGCAGGGCGATCGCGACGGACCGCTTCGCGTTGTCCTGGCCGATGATGTACTTGTCGAGTTCCCGGACGATCTCCCGCGGGGTCAGTTCGGACGTCTTTGCCGCTGTCGGTCATGGTGTCCACGCGGTCGTGCTGTCCTGGACGTGTGGGTGACTCCCGTCCCGTCGCGGGCGGTGCTCAGAGCTCTTCGACGACGATATTGGTCGTTGGTGTAGATGCAGATCCCGGCGGCGGTCCGGAGGGATTCCTCGACGATCTCGCGGGCGGGCAGCGTGGAGTGCTTGACGAGCATGCGCGCTGCGGCGAGGGCGTAGCTGTCCGCCGGAACCGATCGCGACGATGCCGTCGTCGGGCTCAATGATTTCGCCGGTGCCGGAGATGACCAGTGCCGTTGTCCGCGTTCGAGCACGGCCAGCAGGGCCTCGAGCTGGCGCAGGTATTTGTCCGTGCGCCACTCCCGGGCCAGTTCCACCGCGGCGCGCTCCAGATTGCCGCCGTACTTTTCCAGGTGGTCTTCGAACTTGGCGAACAGGGTGAAGGCGTCGGCTGCCGGCCCCGGCGAATCCCGCAAGGACCCTGCCGTGGTGCAGCCGGCGGACCTTGCGCGCCTGTGCTTCATCACGGTCTGTCCGACGGTCACCTGGCCGTCGGCGCCGATGACCGTGCGACCCCGTGGGTGAGCCCGAGCACGGTCGTGCCATGGAATGGTCTCGTCCATGTGACACCGCTCTCGTGGTGGTCAGGTGAGTTTGCGGCGGAGGCGGGCGACGGGGATCAGCATCGCCTCGCGGTACTTGGCGACGGTCCGGCGGGCGATGTTCAGCCCTGCTGCGTTCAGCAGCTCGGCAAGCTGGTGGTCGCTAGGGGCTTCAGCGGGATCCTCGGCGTCGATGAGGGCCTTGAGCTTGTTCTTGACCTCCTTGTTCGACACCTCGTCGCCGTCGGTCGTGCTGATGGAATCGCTGAAGAAATGGCGGAGCGAGAAGACGCCGTAGTCGGTCTGGACGTACTTGCTGTTCACGACGCGGCTGATGGTGGAGATGTCCATGCCGATGACTTCGGCGATGTCCTTGTAGATCATCGGCCGGAGGCCTTCGCCCGTCTCGAAGAAGTCCCGCTGCTTGTCCACGATCGTCCGCATCACCTTCAGCATCGTCTCGCGGCGCTGGTGGATGGAGCTGATGAACCACTTGGCGGCTTCGAACCGCTGCCGGATGAAGTCCTTGGCTTCCGTGGAAACCCCGTTCTTCTTCCGCTTGGACATCAGGTCGTTGTAGGCCCGGTTGATCCGCAGCGGGGGGATGTTCCGGTCGTTCAGGCTGATGAGGAATTCGTCGTCGGTTTGGTCACGATGAAGTCGGGGACGAGTAGTTCTCGTGCTGCCGTGAATTCCCCCTCGCCGGGCTTGGGATTCAGGTGCTGGATGAGCTCGATCACCCGCTTGAGCTCTTCCCGGGAGATCCCCAGCTTCTTGGAGAGCTCCTCGAAATGCCGCATCGTGAAGTCGTCGTAGAACTCCGTGAGCAGGCGCGATGGCGAGGGGCCTCAGGTCGGCGCGGATCCAGGCAGGTGCCGTCCAGCTGGACGAGCAGGCACTCCTGGAGCGAGCGGCCGGCGATCCCCACCGGATCCAGGCGCTGGATCTTGCGGAGGACGGCCTCGGCCTTGTCCAGGTGTGATCGCCAGTGCCGTGGGTCAGATTGAGGTCCTGCACGATCGTCGCGAGGTCCCGGCGCAGGTAGCCGTCCTCGTCGACGTTCCCGATGATCTCCTGGCCGACAGGATTTCCTCGATCGTCCAGGTCGAGCAGGGTGAACTGTTCGAGCAGGCGGTGGTAGAGGGCGACTGTCGCCGGCGATCGGGAAGTCCTCGCTTTCCTCGTCGTCGAACGGCTCCCGGGCCTTGTAGCCCGAAGAGGTCGTCGTTCATGTAGTCTTCGATGGAGTACTTCTCTTCCTGCTCGGCCTCGTGGTTCTTCTCCGCCTGTCCCGGTGCGGCCTCCTCGCGCGGGGCTCCTCTTCGTCTCTCCTGCGACCGCTTCGGTCTCTTCTTCGTACCCCTCTTCCAGCAGGGGGTTCATCTCCAGTTCGGCCTTGATCTTCTGTTCGAGGGCAAGGGTCGGGAGCTGCAGCATCTTCAGGTACTGGACCTGTTGAGGCGACAGCTTCATCATCATCTTATGTTGGAGCGAGATGTTCAGCATGTTCCCTGACTCGCCTTAGCCCTGCTCTTTGCACCGCGCACTGAACGCCGACCACCACGCCTCACCGAACCGCCGCGACAGCGGTTCCCGAAGGAATTCATGGAGCAACACCCCTTCCGCATGTCCACGGGCACGACCCGCGGCACATTCCTCGATCCTGTCGTATCGGAGGACCTCGTATCCGGCGGAGCGGACCCGGATGGGGTAGAGGTGGCAGGAGACCGGCTTGCGCCAGGCTGACCGCCCCTCCAGGTAGACCTTTTCAAAGCTGCATCGGGCGACAGGCCCGTCGAAATACGCGAACACGCACTCGCGGTTCCTCACGCAGACCGTTGCGGCATCTCCCGGAGGTCCTTCGATCCCCCCGGTGTGCAGAAGGGTCTCCTGCTGTTCCGCCGCCAGGAGCGGGAAGACCAGCGGAAGCGCCTTCCGGATCTCCCCGACCTCGGGGTCCTCCAGCGGGGCACCGCGGCCCCCTTCCAGCGTGCAACACCCCCCCTTGCATGCCGCAAGGTCGCAGCAGAACTCCGCCCGGGGGATGTCAGGCTCGATCAGCGTGTTCCCGACAATAATCATACCACAAAAAGATAGTACATTCCTCAAAGAGTGGCAAGACTATTGCTAAGGAATTCCGATTTCGTGATTCAGGTCCGGGAGAACAGCTTGCCGGGATGCTGTCGGACCATGGCCTTGAATTCCAGAGAAAGCAGGTGCACAAGCGTGTCCGCGATGGAGAGTCCCGCCCGTGCGGCAATGAGGTCGATGTGTTCCGGCTGTTCCCCGACGGCATCGAGGAGTTTCTGCTCGAAAAGGTTCAGCGGCACCGCATCGGGGGGTGCAGGGCGGACCTCCGCCGTACCCGCCGCGAGGCCGAGTTCCGCGAGAACCTCCTCGACCCGTTCGAGGAGCATCGCCTTCCCTTCGCGGATGAGCCGGTGAGTGCCGCTGGGTCGCCTGCCGTTGACCGGTCCCGGGACGGCGAACACCTCCCGGTTCTGATCCAGCGCCATCGCCGCGGTGATCATTGCGCCCCCATCGACGCCCGTCTCGACCACGATGGTTCCGAGCGCAAGCCCGCTGACGATCCGGTTCCGCCGGGGGAAATTGACGGCGTCGGGTTTGGTCCGCATGGGGTATTCCGACACCACCGCGCCTTGCCCGGCGATCCTGTCGGCCAGCGCGCGGTTCTCCGGCGGATACGGGACGTCCAGTCCGGAACCGATCACGGCGATCGACCGGCCCCCCACGCGCAGCGCCGCCGCGTGCGCGACCGTGTCGATCCCGCGTGCGAGTCCGCTCACGACCGTGAACCCGAGGCGGGCGAGCCCTTCGGAAAACACCGCCGCCATGGTGCTGCCGTAGGTGCTCGGACCGCGGGTTCCCACCACGGCGATGGCCCGGGAGTCGGAGTCCACGAAGGCTCCGCGGATGAAGACCATGGCGGGTGGGTCGTAGATGCGTTGGAGAGCGGGGGGATACTCCCGGTCCCAGAAGGTGACGATCCGAGCCGAGATCCTCCCGGCTCTGGCGAGCTGGTCGTCGGCCCACCGATCCGCCTCTGTGGCCGACGCCGCCCGGAAGAAGGTGTGGATCTGCGCCGCGAGCTTCCTGTCGATCCCTTCGACCTTCATCAGCTCTCGTTCCGGCGCGGAACGTATGCGGCCTGGCTCCTGGAAACGGTCCACCAGGGAGCGCAGCCTGCCCGGTCCGATCCCGGGGATCCGGGTAAGGACCAGCAGGGTGCGCAGGTCCTTCAGGTCTGGAGTATCTCCTTCTTGAACCGTTCGACAGTCTCCTCTGCTTCGGCCGCCGAGCGTGCCTCTGCGATGATGCGCACGATCGGTTCGGTGTTCGACTTCCGGAGGTGGACCCAGCGGTCGGGAAAGTCGATCTTCACGCCGTCGTCGATGTTGACCAGCCCGTCACGCGCGTGGGCCTCACGGATGCGGCGGAGCACGTCGTCGGGGGAGATCCCCTCGACGGCCATCTTCCCCTTCGCGATCGCATAGGCGGGAAGCGAAGCCTTGAGCTCCGACAACGTCCCACCGGACTCCGCCAGGAGCTGGAGGATCAGTCCGGTCCCCACCACCGCGTCGCGTCCGAGATGGATCGCCGGGAAGATCACTCCGCCGCTTCCTTCGCCTCCGATGAGCGCCCCGGCCTCCTTCATCCGCTTCGCCACGTTGATCTCCCCGACCGGGGTCCGGATCACGGTGGCGCCGAACCTGCGGGCGATATCATCCACGGCCCGCGTGGTGGACAGATTCACCACCACTGACCGCTGGCCAGGCTCACGCGCCGCGCGGCTCAGCACGAACTGCACCGCCGAGGCGATCGTGTACTCCTCGCTGTACGGCTCTCCCTTCTCGGTGATCAGCACAAGCCGGTCACCGTCGGGATCCACGGCGATCCCCAGGTCCGCGTTCTCCCTGCGCACCCGCGCGGCAAGCTCCGTGAGGTTCTCAGGCACCGGCTCGGGGGTGTGCGCGAAGACCCCCTCGACGCCACAGTGCAGCTCGATGACGTCGCAGCCGAGGTCCCTCAGCAGCTGCGGCATGATCCGCCCACCGCAGGCGTTGACGCAATCCAGCACGACCCTGAACCGGCGGCGCTGCACGACAGGGACGTCAAGGTATGGATGCGTCAGAACGGTACGCACATGGCGGTCGATCCAGGCGTCGCTCTCTTCACGCCGGCCGATGCGGTCCCACCGTACGTACTCCGGCTGCCCGGTCGCGAACTCCCAGAGGGTCCGGTTCTGCTCGCCGTCGAGGAACATCCCCGTGGGGGCGACGAACTTCATCCCATTCCACTGTATGGGATTGTGGCTGGCGGTGACGGCGATCCCCCCGGCCGCATGGCCGAGCTCCACGGCCAACTGCACTGTGGGGGTCGGAGCGATGCCGATGTCCTCTACATCGATCCCCATCCAGAGGAGAGTGGAGGAGATCAGCCGGGAGAGGGCATAGCCGGTGACCCGGCCATCCCAGCCGAGAACCACCCTGGGCCTGGGACCGCCGGTCCGGACATAGGTTGCGAACGCCGCCGCGTACCGAATGGCGACCTCAGGGGTAAGGGTGTCTCCAACGATCCCCCGGATGCCCGAAATACTTACCATCAACGCCATGGTTTTTCCGTAGTCTGATGAGAAGATCGGCCGTTCTGCGACGGAAAAATGTAGGGAGGTGGTGGCGGAGATGCAAGCGGCTGCCTTGAAAGTCAGCGTTGAAATGGTTAGGTTTCAACGCTAGAGAGCGCCGGAACGCCATGACCGAAGAGGAAAGTGAGGAGTTGTTGCGGATCGCCAGGTGTTCGATCCGCCGGGCACTAGGGGTGGGGCTGGATGCCCCCGCACCGAAGGGGTCGGGCAAGCCATCCGGAAGGCTCGCCGAACCGGGAGGAGCGTTCGTCACTCTCCATTTGCAGGGGCGCCTCCGCGGGTGTATAGGGTACATCCAGTCGCACCAACCAGTGGCGGAAGTGGTGGAGGAGGTTGCCGTGAAGGCGGCCCTGCAGGATCCCAGGTTCCCCCCGGTCACCCGCGGAGAGGTGAGCCAGCTCCAGATCGAGATCTCTCTGCTCAGTCCGATGGTGCAGGTCGGTACACCTGAGGAGATCGAGGTCGGCAGGGATGGCCTGATGCTGGAACTTGGCGGTCGGCGGGGCCTGCTGCTCCCGCAGGTGGCCACAGAGCACGGCTGGGGAAGAGAGGAGTTCCTGGAGAACACCGCATGGAAGGCCGGACTTCCGCGCGACGCATGGAAAGACCCTAAGGCACACGTGTACCGGTTCGCCGCAGAGATCATCGAGGAACGCCATGTCGCCACACGTTGACGTGCGTCGGAGTTCCGTGAGCGGCCTGTTCTATCCCGCGGACGCCTCGGAACTGGAAAAGCAGGTGGGTGGGTTCCTCGCCCGGGAGAAGCCCCGGCTGGAACAGGGGACGATCATGGGGATCATCGCACCGCATGCGGGATACATGTATTCCGGGTTGACCGCAGGGATGGCGTACGCCTCGCTCGCCGGTGCGTCCTATGACACGGTCGTGATCGTCTCCCCGAGCCATCGCGACTTTTTCGACGGGGTTTCGGTCTTTCCGGGGGACGCCTACGAAACCCCCCTGGGTCGCGTGCCGATCGACACGGACATGCGGGAGGCCATGCTCGAAGCCTGCCCCGTCCTGCACGCCACCCCCCGGGGCCACGGGGAAGAGCATGCGGTGGAGGTTCACCTTCCGTTCCTCCAGAAGGCCCTTCCCGCGTTCGCTTTCCTTCCCCTCGTCATGGGCGATCAGACGCGGCGGACCTGCGTGCGTCTCGGAGAAGCCCTGGGGCGCGTCATCCGCGACAACAAGGTGTTGTTGGTCGCCAGTTCGGATCTCTCACACTACCACCAGGCGGCTGTCGCGGAGCGGATGGACGGTGTCTTCCTCGACGCGGTGAGGCGTTTCGATCCGGACGAGGTGATGGAGGTGATCGAGGCGGGAACCGCGGAAGCGTGCGGGGGCGGTCCGATCGTTGCGGTGATGGTGGCCCTCCGGTCCATGGGGGCCAAACGGATCGAGGTCGTCCACCATTGTACCTCCGGCGACATCACCGGCGACCGGAAGAGCGTCGTGGGGTACTTCTCTGCGGTGGCGTGGCGTTGACAGGCAGGAAGGTCATACGGAACCGCCGGCGCGCGTCTCCCCGTGCCCGTCTGCGAGTGGCCGTCGTCGGCGCCGGGAAGGTCGGGCTGGTGCTCGGCAGGATACTGGCGGACAACGGGGCCACGATCACCTGCGTCGTTTCGCGGACAGCGGCATCCGCATCGGCAGGGAGGAAATTCCTGGGTTGCCGGAACTCCTCCACTCGCCTGGCGGGGATCCCCCGTGAGACGGACCTGGTCTTCATCGCGACCCCTCACGACGCCGTCGCTGGCGTTGCCGCGGGCCTGGCGAACGAGGCGGACCTCGACTGGCCCGCGACGTCGGTCTGCCACGCCTCGGGCATGTTGACCGCCGATGCGCTCGCCCCGCTCCGGGCGAAGGGGGCGACGGTGTTCTCGTTCCATCCTTTGCAGACCTTCCCACGGGATTTCCCGCCCCGGAAGATCGACGCGAAGGGGATCACCTACGGGGTCGACGGCGAGCCTGCGGCGCTCAGGAAAGCGTCACAGTTTGCGCGGCTCCTGGGAGGCCGCGTGGTGGTGGTCCCGCCGGACCTGCGGGTCTTCTACCACGCAGCCTGCGTCGTGGCGTCGAACCACCTGACCGCCTTGCTGGCCGATCTCGCCCGGATGAGCGGACGGCTCGGCTTCAAGCCCCGGGATGTGCTGGCAGCGTTCCGTCCGATCATCGACGCCACGGTGGACAACGTCTACCGGACCTCTCCGGCGCGCGCTCTCAGCGGCCCGGTCGCGCGCGGAGGGGTGCAAACGGTCCGCGGACACCTGGAAGCGGTCAGTGCGCTCTCTCCGGACCTGCTCCCCTATTTCGTCAGCATGACGGCCGAGACCGTCCGTCTGGCCACGGAAAAGGGGGCGCTGGCGGAGGAGACGGTGAGCGCGTTCAGATCCATGCTTGATTCGTTCAGCGAAATGACCAGTCCACACGGAGGCATGCATTGAAAGCACTTATCGCCAGCGGCGGCCGCGGCACCCGATTGCGTCCGATCACCCACACGCGGAACAAACACCTGATCCCGATCGCCAACAAGCCGATCCTCCACTATGCGATCGAGGCGGTGGCCGGGGCGGGGATCAGCGAGATCGCGATCGTCGTCAACGCCGACAGCGACGAGGTCCCCCGGGCGATCGGCGACGGCTCCCGCTGGGGGGTGCGCATCACCTACATCCCCCAGGAACGTCCCGGGCGGGCTCTCGCAGGTCGTCGCGCTGGCCGAGAAGTTCATGGGGAAGGACCGGTTCATCTTCTACCTCGGCGACAACATGGTGGTGGGTGGCGTCAAGCGATTCGTTGAAGAATTCGAGCGGAGCGATGCGAACTGCTTCCTCACGCTGGCGAAGGTCCAGGATCCGGAACGATTCGGCGTCCCGGAACTCAAGCGACGGGCGGATCGTCTCCGTGGAGGAGAAGCCGTCCAGACCGAAGAGCTCGCTACGCCGTCGCCGGGATCTACCTGTACGACCACCACATCTTCGAGGCGGTCCGCGCGATCACGCCGAGCGCGCGCGGGGAGCTGGAGATCTCCGACGCGCACCAGTACCTGATCGACAAGGGGCTCAGCGTCGGATACACCGAGATCACCGGGTGGTGGAAGGACACCGGCAAGCCGACACGACCTGCTGGAGGCGAACCGGCTGGTGCTGGACAACATCGCCCCCTCCATCGAAGGGACGGTCGACGGACGCTCCGCGGTCGCGGGCCGGGTGGTCGTGCGACGCCGGGGGCGCGGATCGTCAACAGCGTCGTGCGCGGTCCGGCGATCATCGGCGAGGGGTGTGTGATCGAGGACGCGTTCATCGGGCCCTACACGTCGATCGGCGACCGGACGGTGGTCCGGGGGAGCGAGGTCGAGTACAGCATCATCCTCCGGGAATGCAAGATCCTGAACGTGGGGATCCGGCTCGAGGGGAGCATCCTCGGGAACGACGTGGAGGTGGTGGAGGCGGCGGGAAAACCGATGGTCCACAGGTTCATGATCGGCGACCAGAGCAGGGTGGAGGTCGTTGGATGAGCAAGCCCCATGAAGACCCTTTGTCAGCGAAGTGACGATATGAACACGCTGCTGCTGGAGACCGAGGGCCGGGTCGCGACGGTCACGGTCAATCGTCCGGACAAGCTGAACGCCCTCAACGCGGAGACGAAGGAGGAACTGCACGCCCTGCTGGGTCGGCTGCGAGTCCGACCCGTCGGTCGGCTGCATCATCCTCACGGGTGCGGGCGAGAAGGCGTTCGTGGCCGGGACGGACATCGCGGAGCTGACCTCGCTGGACCGCATCAGCGGACGAGGCGTTCGCCCGGGGCGGACAGGAGGTCTTCGACGCGATCGAGATCATGCGGAAGCCGGTCATCGCCGCGGTCAACGGGTATGCTCTCGGCGGCGGATGCGAACTGGCGCTTGCATGCCATTTCCGCCTCGCCTCCGACACAGGCGAAGTTCGGCCAGCCGGAGGTGAGCCTGGGCATCATCCCGGGCTACGGCGGCACCCAGCGGCTGGCCAGCATCGTCGGACGCGGTCGGGCGACGGAACTGATCGTGACCGGCGCACAGATCGACGCCGCAGAGGCGATGCGCATCGGACTGGTGAATCGTCGTCTATCCTGCAGCCGAGCTGCTGCCGCGGACCAGGGAACTCGCCCGGCTCGTCGCGGACCAGCCGGCGCGGGCGGTCGCTTTCGCTCTCGCAGCGATCGAGGCCTCGGGGGCGGCAGATCTCCGCTGAGGGGATGCGGCAGGAGGCACGGCTGTTCGGAGAATGCTGCGCCACCGAGGATTTCCGCGAAGGGACCGGAGCGTTCCTCGAAAAACGGAAACCCAGGTTCACGGACCGATGAGCACGCGCGAATGACCACGGGGATGCCGCACTGGAAGACCCGCCTGATCGTCTTCCTCGCGATCGTGGCCGTTGCCCTCACCGGACTGCGGGTGACCGGCCTCGGGACGCGGACGATCCCGGCGACGCCGGCGGAGATCGCGCGGACGGTCGAAAAGGTCCTCGCCGAACGCGACGAAGGAGACCGCCGGGAGCCGGGTGTGGAAGGTGCGCTTCCCGGGAACGACGTTCACGCGGACGGAACAGCGGGTCACGGTCCCGAGGGAGTTCGATACGATCGAGTTCAATCACGCTCCTGGGTACAAGGCTCGCGCCGCTCGGGGCGAACGTCGTGGCGACGGAACGGACGAAAGAGGCGACGGTGACGATGCATGTCGTCGCGGCCGGGGCCACGATCTACAGCCTGTCACTGGTCACGGATCCTGAATTTCACAGCAAGGAGAAGACCCATTAGCACGGAATCGGCACCGAAGAAGGGGGGCGACCGCGAAGGCGCCCTGATGGAGAAGATCGTTTCGCTCTCGAAACGCAGAGGCTTCGTCTTCCAGTCGAGCGAGATCTACGGCGGACTCAACGGCTGCTGGGACTACGGTCCGCTGGGCGTCGAACTCCTTCGGAACGTGAAGGAGGAATGGTGGCGCACGATGACCTACCGCGAGGACGTCGAAGGGCTCGACGCGTCCATCCTGATGCATCCCCGCGTCTGGGAGGCCTCAGGGCACGTCGAGAACTTCACCGACCCGATGGTCGACTGCAAGGAATGCAAGGCGAGGTTCCGCGCGGATCAGATCGAGGATGCCGCGTGCGGCAATCCCGCCTTCAAGGGGCGCAAGGCCCACAAATGCCAGGCGGAAGGGAAGTTCACCGAGGCGCGGCAGTTCAACCTGATGTTCAAGACCTTCATCGGGCCGGTGGAGGATTCCAGCGCCGTGGTCTACCTGCGGCCGGAGACGGCCCAGGGGATCTTCGTGAACTTCCTGAGCGTCCAGGCCTCCTCGCGCCAGACGCCCGCCGTTCGGCATCGCGCAGATCGGCAAGGCGTTCCGGAACGAGATCAACACCAAGAACTTCCTCTTCCGGACCCGCGAGTTCGAGCAGATGGAGATGCAGTTCTTCGTGAAGCCCGGGTCCGACATGGAGTGGTTCAAGTACTGGAAGGCCGAGCGCCTGGCATGGTTCAAGACGCTGGGGATGCGTCCGGAGAAGCTCCGCTACAACGAGCACCAGCCCGGACAGCTCGCGCACTACGCGAAGGCGGCGTTCGACATCGAATACGAATTCCCCTTCGGATGGGGGGAGATCGAAGGGATCCACAACCGGACCGATTTCGACCTCTCGCGCCACGAACAGTTCTCGGGAAAGGCGCAGAAGTACTTCGACGAGCAGACGAAGGAAAAGTACACCCCGTTCATCATCGAAACCTCCGCGGGTGCCAGCCGCTCCTTCATGGCGTTCCTGGTGGATGCCTACCGCGAGGAGGAGGCCCCCACGGCCGACGGGGGGACGGAGCAGCGCGTGGTGCTCAGGCTCCATCCGCGGCTGGCGCCGGTCAAGGCGGCCATCTTCCCGCTGGTGAACAGGGATGGGATGCCCGAGGTGGCGCGGAACATCGAACGCGACCTCCGGGCACATTTCCGCGTCTTCTTCGACGACAGCGGGGCCGTTGGACGCAGGTACCGCAGGCAGGACGAAGCGGGAACCCCGTTCTGCCTCACGGTCGATTCGTTGACCCTGCAGGACCAGACGGTCACGGTCCGCGAGAGGGATTCGATGAAGCAGGACCGCGTGGCCTCGGCGCAGCTGGTCTCGTATCTCCGCGACCGGCTTGCCGCTGGCGTATGAGAACAGTGTTCGAGAAAGGAGTGCACCACTCATGAGGATCCACACGGCGATCGCCCTTCTGCTGGGGGCAGCAATGCTCGGGTGTGAGGAGAACGTCTATGATCCGTCCAATCCCGACCGGGTCGACCCTCCGCGAAACCTCGAGGGCCTGGCATGGGACAGCACCAGCGTCAGTCTGCAATGGCTCTCCGCAGGGGACGTGCCCGACTCGGTCATCAGCGGATACAGGATCGAGTACAACGGTCTCGTGGATTCCGTCCCGCGGGCCCAGACCACGAAGATCCTTCGCCAGCTTCCGCTGGGTCGGACGACGTTCGCGGTATTGACCGTTCTGCGGAACGGCGTCATCAGCAACCCCGCGACGTTCCAGTGGGCTCCCGCCTCCCGTTTTGACACCCCGCCCGTCATCATCTACGAGGATCCGGGGACGCTTGGGACGCGCCCCCGCGGAATGAGGGTGGGCTCGAGGACCACAAGTCCGTATGCCGTGGTCCTGACGACGCAAAATGCCTCTCAGGTGGTCCAGCTGATCCTTGAGGGTTCAGGCGCGCAGCCCCTGAGACTCCAGAGTCCGACGTACGTGCTGCAGAACGCGCTCCTGACGCTGTTCTCGTCCACCTCGCACGCCTCGACCGGTCTGAACTACCATCTTTCGTCGTATCCGACGACCTACGACCGGGACGATGTCCCGATCATCGATAACACCATCTACTACCTGCGGCTGCGCGGCGACAACGGGGAAACGAACTATGCCCGGGTGCATGTCCATGTCACTCCCGGTGCCGCGTTCCCCAACCGCTCCGTGGAGATCCGGGTGTCGCTCCAGCGGGTGGCGGAACTGCAGCTGGCGCGCATGGGGAGCGTTCAGGCGGGGACAGGCGAACGCCCACCGCTGGCTCTACTTCCCGTTCAGCGATAGGCCGCCCGGAAACGAATGCTCCGTTCTATCCTGCTCGACCGGCACGGGGAGGTGCGGATCGCGTGGCGCATCGCGCTGGCGGTCGTCGTGCCAGGGCTCAGCATCACCGCGGCCCTGCTGCTCGTTCTTGCGGTGGGGTGGACGGATGCTTCTGGTATCGCCACGGGAGCACTCGCGGGAGCGGTCTTCTCTGGCTGGGTGCTCACCCGATTCCTGAACAGGAAGCCATATTCCGCGATCGGCACCGGGATCTCCCCGAACCCCCTGCCGGAGCTCCTGGCGGGACTGGCGCTGGGGGGCTTCGCCATCGCGTGTCTCTCCGTCGTGTTCGCGCTGGCGGGAGATGTCTCGTTCGCGTGGCGAGGACTCCCCGCAGGTGAGGCGGTCCGGGTCACGGCGTATGCCTCGGTGACGGTTCTGGCCGCGGCCGCGGCCGAGGAGCTGGTCTTCCGCGGGTACCTCTTCCAGACGCTGACGCAGGCGATCACCCTCCTGCCCGCGAGCCTGGTGGTCTCCGGCCTCTTCGTGGCGGCCCATGTCTGGAATCCCGGGTTCACCCTCCTCGCCGCTGTGAACATCGGGATCGCCGGCCTGGTATTCTGCGTGGCCTATGCGAAGACCGGGCGGCTCTGGCTTCCGCTGGGGATCCACAGCGGCTGGAACTTCGCCCAGCTGACCCTGGCCGGCTATCCCGTCAGCGGACTCGTGGATCCCGAGCGCATGCTCTGCACGGCAACGGTCACCGGGCCGGAGTGGTGGACCGGGGGAACGTTCGGCCCTGAAGGCGGATCCGCCGCCACCGTCGCGCTGATCGGCTGTGCCTGGTTCGTCCTCAGAGCGGCCCGGTTCCGACGCCCTCCGGGACTGGTGACGCTCGATACGCTCGAAGACCTTCTCGCCACATCAAAGAACTGACCATGCTGGGACTCGTGCTCACGCTGGCCCTGCTTCCGGCGCGCCCGGATCATCCTCCGGACACTCTGGAATTTGATGCGATCGCGCGGCGCGGGATCGGGCGGGTCTACAATATGGAATTCGAAACGGCCGAGGAGGACTTCCGGTCGTTGGTCCGGCTGGCCCCGCACGACCCTGCCGGCCACTTCTTTACGGCCATGGTCGATTGGTGGAGGATCCTCATCGACATGGAGAACGAGCAATACGACGAGAGGTTTTTCGACGCCCTGGACGGGGTGGTGGACATGTGCGATTCGCTGCTGGAGCGCGATCCCTCCGATGTGAACGCACTCTTCTTCAAGGGAGGGGCGATCGGATTCAAGGGGAGGCTCAAGTTCCACCGCGGGGACTACCTTGCCGCGGCCAACGCCGGACGGAAGGCCCTGCCCCTGGTCCAGGAGGCGTTCACTCTGGCCCCGAACAACTACGACATCCTGCTCGGCACCGGGATCTATGATTACTACGCCGAGGTCGTGCCGAACGAATTCCCGTTCGTGAAGCCGCTGCTCCTGTTCATCCCCCCGGGCGACAAGCAGAAGGGGATCCAGGAGCTGACGCTCGCGTCAGATCACGGGCGGTACGCATCCACCGAAGCCTCGTACTTCCTGATGCAGATCTACACATTCTACGAAAAGGACTTCGGCAAGGCGCTGGTTCTCGCCCGGCGCCTGCACGAGCGCTTCCCGGCGAACATGGTGTTCCACCGGTATGTGGGCCGGTCGTACTCCTCCCTCGGCAACTGGCCCGCGGTGAGAGAATCCTTCGGTGAAGTGCTGGAGGCCTGCAAGCGCCAGCAGCGGGGTTACGGAGCCGGTGTCGAACGCGAGGCGCGGTATTACCTGGGGCAATGCGACCTGCAGGACCGGAAGTACGAGGAGGCTCTCGCGCACTTCTATCGTTGCGATGAGCTCAGCCGCGGGCTGGACAAGGGGGAAGCGTCGGGCTTCATGGCAATGGCAAATCTGAAGATCGGGAATCTATACGACGTCCAGGGGAGGCGGGATGAGGCGAAGGAGCAGTATGCGAAGGTGCTGGAAATGAAGGGATACCAGAACTCCCACGAACTCGCCCGCCGATACCTCCAGGACCCGTTCCGACCGTAGGGAGGAGGCCTACCACTCCGCGTTGAGCGTGATCCGGTGAAGATTCCCTATCGTGCCGAGCGAGCTGAGCCCGTAGTCCAGGCGATAGGTGCTGACCCTGATCCCCAGACCTGCCGAAAACCCCGCGAGGCCCGCCGAGGTTCCCACCTTCAGATCCCGCCGCCGGGCGTTGTCGAATCCGACACGTAGCTGGAACACCTTGCTCAGCGTGAACTCGCCTCCGATCATGAACGCCCTGAACCGTTCTGCGAAGGTCTCGGCATTGTCCGTCAGCCGGTGAACCCCGGCGTTCAGGAGCAGGGGAAGTCCCTTGGGGACCACCGACACGCCGATCCCGAGGTCCAACGGAAGATCTTCGGTGGCGCCGAGATAGGAATCCAGCTGCGTGCCCATGTTCCGGATGCTCATGGCCAGGGCGACCCGGCTATCGGGGATGCGGTAAAGAACTCCGGCGTCCACGGCCAGCCCGGTGGAGCTGTAGCCGGCGATCGACGAATGCATGACCTTGACGGCACCCCCGAGGGAGAGTCCCTCTTCGACGAGCAGGCCGTAACCGAGGGTCAGGGCGATATCGGAGGCACCGAACGATCCCGTGGTGTTGCCCGACGCGTCGGTCTCGGCGAACTCTCCGTAGTGTGTGAATACCACGCCGGCAGCCACGGTTCCGATCCCCTCGAGCTCCATCCCGAACACCAGGTGGCCGGAATTCACATCCAGCAGTTCCTTGAAGAAACCGGCCGATCCGCGGGTGGTCGTCAGTGTGGGAAGGGCGCCGGGGTTGTAGAAGACCGCGGTCGGATCGTCGGTGACGCTGAGGAACGCTCCGGCGAGTGCAGATGCCCTTGCCCCTACGTCGGATCGGAGGAAGTTGAAGGTGCTGGTCAGGTCCCCGGCCCGGGCGGACGTCGCCAAACACACAAGACAGAGTGCGACGGGCAGGACTTTGATCGTACGAGACATCCTCTTCCTTTCACAGCGATCCTTCCCAACCTACCAAAAAGGGGGTGAAAACACAAACCGAAAAACTCTCGCCAGGCCCTTGACAACCACCCTCCGGGATTGTATATTGGAAACTATAGAAACAATCACAGTTTCCTTAGTCTAATATTTCCAACGATCAGGATCGGGTGAAGAACCCCGCAACGGCAAAGAGAGGAGAGCGGCGCAGGAGGGGGAGGCCCCGGATGGAAACCCCTGCGCGGCTTCGCGAGCGGGTCCTGTCCACTCTGAAGGAACGGCTCGACGCCAGCGGAGAGATCGTTCTGTCGATGGATGGCATCGCGACCGGGCTGGGGATGAGCAAGAAGACCCTCTACACGGTCTTCGCCAGCCGCGAGGACCTGGTGCGGCAACTGGTGGGACTGGTGCTGACGGAGACCGGCGGCCGCATCGACGCGATCGTTTCCGCCGATGAGCGGTTGGCACAGAAGCTCTCCCGGCTGCTGACGTTCCTGTCGTTCGTGTTCCGCCGGATGGACAGCGATCTCGGGAAGGAGCTGCATTTTCGCATGCCCGAGGTCTGGAGATCGGTGGAACAGTTCCGCGAGCGGAAGCTCCGGGAAAACGTATCGAAGCTGCTGGAGCAGGGGGTGCGGGAGCAGGTGATCCGTCCGGGACTGGACCGGGAGCTTTTCCTGATGGCGTTCATCGCCGCCTCCCAGGCGCTCATCCGGCCCTCCACGCTGCTGGACGAATCCCGATCGCCCCAGCAGGTCATCTCGCAGCTTCTCACGATGATGTATACGGGGATCATGACCGACGCAGGGCGGGAGGAATTCTTCGCCGCCACGCAGCATTCCACTTCAGCTTGAGGGACCTATGAAACAACTCCTGTTCATCTGCACGGCCGCTGCGGTGTTCGCAGGCTGCGGCAACAACGACGGTAAGGTCATTGAGGCCTCGGGGACGATCGAGGGGACCCAGGTGAACATCGGGTCCGAGGTCGCCGGCCGCATCCGTGCGGTGCGGGCTCAGGAAGGGGCGCGCGTGAACGCGGGAGATACGCTCCTGCTGATCGATGATACCGAGTACCGGATCCAGCTCCGGCAGGCCGTTGCGAACGAACAGGCGTACGACAACGGGTACCGCCTGGCCGCACAGGGCTCGCGCAAAGAGGACGTGGTCCAGGCCGAGGCCGCCTACGAGGCCGCGGAAAAAGACCACCAGAGGATGGCGGATCTGCTCCCCACGAAGACCGTCACGCAGAAACAGTACGACGACGCCTACGCGCGTTTCGTCGCCGCGGATCAGAACTACCGCAAGTTGAAGACCGGTCTTCGTCCGGAAGAGGTCGCGACCGCCCGGGGACGCTGGGAGCAGGCCGCGGCCCAGGCGGACCTGCTGAGGAAGAAGATCCAGGATTGCGTCGTGCGCGCGCCGATCGACGGCACGGTGACACTGCGGGCCGTGGAACCCGGGGAGCTTGTCGGCTTCGGAACGAACGTCTTCCAGCTGACATCCCTCGACCGGGTCAAGTTGACCATCTACCTCAACGAAACGGATATCGGCAGGATCCGGCTGGGGCAGGCCGCGCGGGTGTCGATCGACGCCTTCGCGGAGGGAAAGACTGTTCAGGGCTCGGTCGTCTACATCTCTCCTTCGGCGGAATTCACCCCCAAGAACGTCCAGACGAAGGAGGAACGGACGAAGCTGGTCTTTGCCGTCAAGATCGAGATCCCGAATGCCGATGGCGCGCTGAAACCCGGACTCCCGGCGGATGCCGCCCTCGACGTCGAAGTTTCGCGCTGAGGCCTGACGGTCCATGGAACCCGCCATTCGCACATCCGGCCTGACACGCCGGTTCGGAGAGATCACCGCGGTGGACTCGCTCACGATGGAGATCCGGCCGGGGGAGATGTTCGGCCTCGTCGGGCCCGACGGTGCGGGGAAGACCACCACCATCCGGATGCTGTGTGGCGTCCTCTCTCCGGGAGCGGGCACTGCCACCGTCCTCGGGTATGACGTGCGGACACACCCGGAGCAGATCAAGCGGCAGATCGGATACCTGTCCCAGCGGTTCTCCCTCTACGGCGACCTGACGGTGGACGAGAACGTGGAGTTCTTTGCGGAGATCAACGGTGTCTACGACTACCACGGCAGAAGGGAAGAGCTCCTCGAGTTCACCCGGCTTGCACCGTTCCGGGACAGGCTGGCCGAACGCCTGTCGGGGGGCATGAAGCAGAAGCTGGCTCTGGCCTGCACGCTCGTCCATACCCCCCGGTTGATCTTCCTGGACGAACCGACCACCGGCGTCGATCCGGTCTCCAGGCGCGACTTCTGGCGGATCCTCCAGCGGCTGCTCGCCGACGGCATTACGATCGTGATGAGCACTCCATACCTGGACGAAGCGGAACGGTGTTCCAGAGTGGCGCTGATGGACCGGGGGCGGGCGATCCGCGTTGCATCACCGGCCGATCTGAAGGCGGAGATGCCGGGAACGGTCCTGGAGATCGTCTGCGACCGGGTGAGAGATGCGTTCCTTGCGCTTCGCGCGGTTCCGTCGATCCGGGAGGTCCAGGCCTTCGGCGACCGGCTGAACGCCATTGTGGACAGTCCGGAAATGGCCGGGACCGTCCGTTCGGCCCTCATCGATGCGGGGATCACGATCGCTTCGCTGCGGGCGATCACCCCGTCGCTTGAAAACGTCTTTATCTCCCTGCTGACCCATTCCGAAGGAGTCTCCTCATGAAACGCTGGCTGGCCCTGACGCTCTGCGGCATTTCGGTCGCGGCGGCACAAACACCCCAGATGTTGAGGCTCGAAGACGCCGTGGCCATCGGGAAGCGGCAGAGCAGGGTCTTGCAGATGGCCGCGGCCCGCGCCGAAGGGGCCGAGGCGAAGGCCGGCGAGGCCGGCGCCGCCCGGTGGGCCTCGCTCAGAGTGGCCGCAGGCTACCTCCGCGTCAGTCCGGGCAATTTTTCGCTGAACCTTCAGTTGCCGGGGGCTCTCGGGGCCGCCCTGAGCCCGGAGAACTTCGCCCCGCCCGTGGTGGAAGACAATTACACCGTTCGCGTGGCCCTGCAACAGCCGCTCTTCACCGGATTCAGGTTGAGCAGCGCCGCAAGCGCCGCGGAGCTGAGCTCGGAGGCGGCCGCGTTGGACCGCGACCTCGCGGTCGACGATCTGGTCCTGAACGTCAGCACCGCCTACTGGGTGCTCTTCCAGTCGCTCGAAACGAAACGCCTTTTCGGTGAGAACGTGGCGAGGCTCGAATCATACGTCGCCGACACTCGCCGTCTCGTCGAAAGCGGCATGGCCACCACCAACGACCTTCTCAAGATCGAGGTGCAGCTCGCGAACGCCCGCGTCCAGCTGATCGACGCCTCCAACGATGCCGCTCTGGCGGCAATGAACCTGAACGCTGCCATAGGGCAGCCGGTGGAGACGGAGGTCGTCCTCGCCTCGTCGCCCGAGGAGATCCTCCGCGCGGACAGCGCGGCCGCCGCCTCCTCGACGGAGGGCATCCTGGAGGTCCGCAAAGACTACCGCTCGGCCGGCCTGATGCGTGACGCAGCCCGGGAGAACGTCCGGGCCGCCTCCGGGGGCTACTGGCCGCAGGTCGACCTGACCGCGGCGTACAACTATAACCGGCCGTTCACCAGGTACCAGCCGGTCACGCCGGAATTCCTGGGCGGGTGGGAGGTCGGCGTCCAGATGAGCCTGGACCTGTGGAACTGGGGACGCACCGCCCGGCAGACGGAGCAGGCCGAAGCGATGCTGCGGCAGAGCGAGCAACAGCTGGCGCAGATGAAGGACAACATCACGCTGGAAGTGCGCCGGGCCATGCTGGGGAAGCATCGCTCGGGAGAAAAGGTCGGTGCCGCCCGCCTCGCGGTCACGCAGTCGGAGGAGCATCTGCGGATCACCAACAACCGCTACCGGAGCGGCCTTGCGACCGCATCGGACCTGCTCGACGCGGAGGTCTCTCTCCTGCAGGCCAAGACCACGCTTTCCGGCTCCGCCGTGGAGTATGCCGTGGCTGATGCGCGGCTGGTCCGTGCGAGGGGCGGACGATGAGCGCCCCTGCCATCGAGGTCCGCGGGCTCACGAAACGCTTCGGCGCCTTCACGGCGGTGGACCAGGTGAGCTTCACGGTGGAGCGCGGGGAGATCTTCGGATTCCTGGGGGCGAACGGCGCCGGGAAATCCACCACCATCCGCATGCTCTGCGGATTGCTGCAGCCCACTCAGGGGACGGCGCTCGTGGGGGGGAAGGACATCGTGCGCGAGACCGAAGGGGTGAAACAAGCCATCGGCTACATGTCGCAGCGGTTCTCCCTGTACGGCGACCTGACGGTGGAGCAGAACATCCGCTTCTTCGGCGGGGTCTACGGGCTCTCCGGCCGGACGCTTGAAGAACGGATGGGCTGGGTGCTGGACATGGCGGACCTCCGGGGCCGGGAATCGTCCCTCACGGCGACACTGCCCGGCGGATGGAAACAGCGGCTCGCGCTCGGCTGCGCGGTCCTGCACCGTCCCCCGATCGTCTTCCTCGACGAGCCGACCGGCGGGGTCGACCCGATCTCCCGCAGGCGGTTCTGGGAATTGATCAATCAGCTCTCGGCGGAGGGGATCACCGTGCTGGTCACGACCCATTTCCTGGACGAGGCGGAATACTGCAACGACATCATCCTGATCAACGCGGGAAAGCTCATTGCGGGCGGAAGCCCGTTGGAGCTCAAGACCCGGTACATCCGCAGCCCGATCCTGGAGGTATCGCTCCAGGGCGATATCGTGCGCGCGCTGGAGTCGGTGCGTGTCCAGCCCTGGGCGCTGGAGACCTCCATCTTCGGTACGCGCCTCCATGTGATGGTGGAACGTGAGGAGGAGGGGCGTCAGGCCATCCGGGCGCTCTTCACCGGCGAGGGGACCACGATCGTGGGGATCGAGCGGATCATGCCCTCGCTCGAGGACGTCTTCCTCTACCTGCTCGATCGCGCGCACCCCGGGAAGGAGGCGGCATGAGCCTCTTCCGGCCGCTGTTGCCGATCATCCGGAAAGAGTTCCGGCAGATCCGCAGGGATCCCACTTCGCTCGGGATGCTGCTGGTTCTCCCGGCGGCACTCATCATCCTGGTGGGATATGCGCTGAACTTCGACGTGAAACACATCCCCCTCGTCGTCTATGATCAGAGCCGCACCCCCGAAAGCCGCGAGTTCGTCCGCCCATTCAAGAACTCCGAGTACTTCGACTACCTGTACGACGTCGGGACCTATCAGGAGATCGAAGAGATGTTCCTCGACGGACGCGCACGGATCGCGCTGGTCCTCCCCACCTCCTTCGCCGACGACGCCCTGGCGGGGAGGGGGGCGAAGGTGCAGATCCTGGTGGATGGGTCCGATGCGAACAGCGCCGGGCAGGCGATCGGGTACGCGACGCGGATGACGATGGACTATTCTTCCCGGGCCATGGTCGAGGCCCTGCGGAGGCAGGGGAGAAACCTCTATGTGCCCGTGGACTACCGGCCGCGGATCTGGTACAACGCCGACCTGGTCACGTCGAAATTCCTTGTCCCGGGCCTGATCGGCCTGATCCTCGCGCTGACGGCGGTGGTCTCGACCGCGATGGCCGTGGTGCGGGAGAAGGAACGCGGCACCATGGAACAGCTCATGGTGTCGCCGCTCCGGCCGGTCCACGTCATCCTCGGGAAAACGGTCCCGTACTTCCTCATCAGCCTGGTCGCCTCCTCGGGCATCCTCGTGCTGGGCTACCTGCTCTTCGACGTGGAGGTGGCCGGGAGCATTCTGGTCCTCTACGCGGGGATCGCGGCGATCATCCTGGCAGCCCTCGGCCAGGGGCTGCTGATCTCCACGGTTACCGACTCGCAGCAGGTCGCGTTCATGGTGGCGGTGCTGTCGTCGCTGCTCCCGTCCTTCCTGCTGTCGGGATTCGTCTTCCCGGTCTCCAACATGCCTGTGGCCCTGCAGGTGCTCTCGAACATCGCGGTGACGAAATTTTTCCTCGTGGTGGTCCGGGGCGTCATGCTGCGGGGGGTCGGACCTTCGGTGCTCTGGCCGCAGTTCCTCTATATGTTCCTCTTCGCCGCCGTGGTGCTCGGACTGAGTGTCGTCCGGATGCACAAGCGGGAGATCTGACGGAAGGACGGGAGAGCATGTCACGCAGCCTTGGCATCATCGTGGAGATCATCAGGAAGGAGTTCTACCAGATCCGGAGGGACCGCCGGATGCTGATGATCTCCCTCGTCGCTCCCATCCTCCAGCTCGTCCTCCTCGGGTATGCGGCCACCACCGATATCAAGTACTCCAACATGGTGGTGTGCGACCTGGACCACACCGCTGAAAGCCGTGCCTTTGTCCGCTCGTTCACCACCTCCGGGTACTTCGTGCACGTTGCGAGCACGATCGACCTCTCGTCGGTGAACGGCTTCATCGAGCAGGGGAAGGCGTCGATCGCCCTGGTGCTTCCCGTGGGTTTCGGCAGGGACCTGCTGGCACGGCGTCCGGCGGAGGTGCAGGTGCTGCTGGACGGTGCCGACGCCAATACCGCGAACATCTTGCTCGGGTACGCCTCCCAGATCGTCGACCACGTTCAACCAGTCGATCCTGGCCTCGTACGCCGTCGTGGGGGGGATGGGGAGCATCGTGAGGGTCGTTCCGGAACCACGCATCTGGTTCAACCCCGACCTCCGCAGCTCGAACTTCATGGTCCCCGGCGTGCTCGCCCTCGTGCTCATGATCGTGACCACGACGCTGACGGCGATCGCGCTGGTGAAGGAGAAGGAGATCGGGACACTGGAGCAGCTCATGGTCACCCCCATTCGTCCCTTTGAGCTCATCCTCGGAAAGCTGATCCCGTTCGTCGTGATCGGGTTCCTGGACGTCGTTGTGGCGCTCGCCGTGGCGCGGTTCTGGTTCGGCGTGCCGCTTCTGGGAAGCCTGGGGCTGCTGTTCGCCCTTTCGGGGCTGTTCATTCTCACCACGCTGGGGGCCGGCCTCATCATCTCCACGATCTCCCGTTCCCAGCAGCAGGCGATGCTGATCGCCCAGTTCTTCTTCTTCATGCCGTTCCTGTTCCTCGGCGGTTTCGCCTTCCCGATCTCGAACATGCCGAAGGTCATCCAGGTGGTGACCTACATCATCCCGATACGGTACTACCTCGAGATCGTCCGCGCGATCTTTCTGAAGGGGTCCGGGTTACGGGAACTCTGGCCACAGGCTCTCGCGTTAGTGGCCATAGGGTCCGCGACGCTGACGATCAGCGTCCTGCGGTTCAGAAAGCAGCTGGAATAGGGGACCACATCCACAGGGGGAACGCTCTGATGACCGCCACGCGACAGCTTGACGAAACCCTCTACCCGCCGTTCGCCGGTTTCCCTCCGGAGGCGATGAAGTTCTTGCTCCGGCTCAAACGGAACAATCACCGGACGTGGTTCCAGGGTCACCGCGACGAATACGAGGAATTCGTCCGTTTCCCGATGCAGTGTCTCATCGCCTCGCTCGGAAGCCGGATGAGGGAGGTCGCCCCGGAGTTCCAGTTCCACCCGGTCCGGTCCATATTCCGGATCTATCGCGACGTCCGGTTCAGCAAGGACAAATCGCCGTACAAGACGAACATCGCCGCCAGCTTTTCGATACGCGGGCGCAAGGACCCCACGGGGGCGCCCGGACTCTACGTCGGGATCGAGCCGGGCGAGATCTTCATCGGGGGAGGGCTGTACATGCCTTCGGGGCCGCAACTCAAGTCGATCAGGGCCTCGATCGCCGGACGGCCAGAGGAGTACCTCGAGATCGTCAGGGATGCGAAATTCCGGAGGATGTTCAAGGAGGTGCTCGGGGACCGGTTGTCGAGGGCCCCGCTGGGGTATCCCCCCGACCATCCGATGATCGAGCACCTGAAGATGAAGCAGTTCTACGTGGGGAAGACCCTGGGGGACGAAGTCTGCCGTTCGGCCCGCTTCGCCGATACGGTCGCTTCTGTGCTGACGGGGTGTCTGCCGCTGGTCCGCTGGCTCGATCGCGCCGTCACCGGCGACCTCAGAGGGTAATGGTCTCTCCCCGGCTGCAGCCAGGTCCGCCGGGGAGTGCCGGCTGCCCCCTACGCCGACCGCAGCGCGGTCAGGATGTCCAGGCGTGCCGCTCTGGCGGCAGGGAGGAAGCCGCCGAGGAGGCCCATCGCAAGCGCGAACAGCAGGGACCCTATGGCGATCCCCGGCGACAGCGCAAAGGAGAACGCCAGCTCCGAGAAGGACGCGAAATTGATCATCGACACCGTGAAGAACTGAAGGGAAGAGGCGAGCAGGAGCCCGAGCATTCCCCCGCCAAGCGCCAGGATCACCGCTTCAAGCAGGAAGGCCGACAGGATGCTCCGGCGTCGGAACCCGAGGGCGCGCAGGGTGCCGATCTCCACCGTCCGGTTCGCCACCGCTGCGTACATCGTGATCATCGCCCCGATGGTCGCGCCGAGGCTGAAGATGACGGTGATGCCGATCCCCAGGACCGAAATGAAGGCGCTCATCATTTCCGATTGCTCCTCGTAGAACTGCTTCTCGCGCTTCGCGTCCAGCACCAGGAGCCGGTTATCCCTGTCGAATCCCTCGCGGAACTCCTTCAACGCATCGTACCCCGTCAGCCGGAAGGTGAGTGTCGAGTAGACCGGCCGTTCGAACGCCTGTCCGAGCTGGTCGGCATCTCCCCAGATCTCCGAGTCGAAACCGGAACCGCTGCCGCTGAAGGTCCCCACGATCCGCCAGCGGTCTCCGCCGAACGTGACCTCGTCGCCGGTGGAAGCCCCCGAGAACCTCTTGCGTGCGGCGTCGCCGACGATGACCTCGCGCGATCCCCAGCGGAACATCTGTCCGGAGGTCAGCCGCACCTGCGGCCGGATCTCCATCGCCGCTCTGGAGACGCCCCGCACGGTGAGGTTGCCGAACCCTTCCACATCTGCGTAGGGAAGATTGATGATCACGACCGCTTCGCGGGACATCAGCGGCTGCCCCGCCGCGTCCTTGGCAACGCCGGGGAGAGTGCCGACGATGTCCGCCTGCTCGCGGTCGATGATGCTGGTGATCTCGGAGGTCGCGGACTTGCGGAGGACGATCACGTTGTCGTCGGACCCGGTGGAGATCAGTGTCCGCTGCAAACCGTTCGCCATCATGAGCACGGCGGCGAACACGAACGTCACCAGGGCGACGCCCGCGACGGTCAGTCCGGTGGTGAGTCGCCGTGTGCTGAAGTTCCTGAGGGTGTACTTGACAGGGATGCGCATGGTCTGGGGTCCTTCCTCAGCCGATCTGGCGGAGTCCGTTGACGATGTTGGTGGTCAGGGTCCGGTAGAGGGGGATCACCGACGAGCAGATCCCGACGGCGAACGCCGACAGGAACGCGAAGATCACCGTGATCGGCCGGAGTTCGAAGACAGGGAACCACCCTTTCGGGAGAACCTGTTCGAAGACGTCGATCATCGGGAACGAAATGGCCAGGCTCACGATCCCACCCAGAGCGGAGATCAGCAGGGCTTCCCCGCCGATCAGTCCCATGAAGTGGCCCCGGGAGAAGCCCAGGGTCTTCAGCACCGCGTATTCCCTGACCCGCTCGCGGGCGGCCATGATCATGGTGTTCCCCAGCACGAGCATGATGATCCCGATGACGACGAAGGAGATCACGTTCGTGGCGGTGATGATCGCGCCTGCCGCAGAGAGGAAGCCCTGCTGGAACGCCCGCTCGGTCTCACTCTTGGTCTCGGCGGGGGAGTTCTTGAAGTTCTGATCGATGGCCTCCGAGATCACCGCGGACTTCGCCGGATCCTTGATCTGGGCGACGTACCAGCCGATCTGGCCGGCGCGCACGGGGGTCTCCGTCCGCATTCGCTCGTCGACGTACTTCCAGTGGAAAAGCATGTTCGAGGGGTCGGTCATCTTGTCCCGGGGAAGGTAGATCCCCCGGACCACGAACTGCCACTGTCCCGGATAGATGTCCCCCTCGAGGGTCATCAGGTCGCCCAGTTTGAGATTGTACCTGTCCGCGATCTGCTTCCCGATGATGCAGGCGTTCCGTTCGCGCTGGAAGGCCTCCATCTGATCGGGGGGGACGAGCAATTCGGGGTAGACCGCGAAGAAGTCTTCCGCATCGACCGCGAGGCGCGCGAAGAACTGATTCTTGTCGATGTATACTCCGCCGAACCAGTTGGCGAAGGCGACCCGTTCCACCCCGGGAACGGCGGCGATCTTCTGTTCATAGGACAGGGGAAGGGTGAAGATGAACGAGACAGCGTTCCGCGTGATGAGCCGGTTCGCCGCGGCACCCTCCACGCCGACGTACCAGGCTTCAACGAGGGTCTGGAGCAGGATGAACGCGATACCCGCGATCGCCACGCCGAGGATCGTGAGAGAGCTGCGCAGCTTGTGGCGCAGCATGTTCTTGGTGACGAGCTTGAGGATCTTCATGGGCGGTTGTCTTGTTGGGACCGGGGGTGGGGATCAGGTGGTCAGTTCGCCCTTGTCGAGATGCATGACCTTGTGGGCCTTCTCGGCGGCCCGGGGATCGTGCGTGACCATCACGATGGTCTTGCCGAACTCCCGGTTCAGACGTTCGAGCAGCGACATGATCTCCGTCGCGGAGACCTTGTCCAGGTCACCGGTCGGCTCGTCGGCCACGACGATGGTCGGGTCGGTCACGATCGCCCGTGCGATCGCCACCCGTTGCTCCTGGCCGCCGGAGAGCTGCTTCGGGTAGTGATCCATCCGATCCCCCAGTCCGACCAGCTTCAGCGCGGTTTCGACGTGGTGACGTTTCTCCTTGGCCGGCAGCTTGGTGAGCAGGAGGGGGAGCTCCACGTTCTCGTACGCCGTCAGGACCGGCAGCAGGTTGTAGAACTGAAAGACGAAGCCGACGTGGCTGGAGCGCCACTGGGCGAGCGCCGACTCTCCGAGTGCGGCGATGTCCACCCCGCCGATGACCACCTGTCCTTCATTCGGTTTGTCGATCCCGGCCACGAGGTTCAGCAGGGTGGTCTTGCCCGACCCGGAGGGACCCATGAGTGCCAGGAACTCCCCCTGCGGGACGTTGATGGACAGGTTCCTCAGGACAGGGATCTCGATCTTGTCCCTGTGGTAGGACTTGGAGACATTCTTGATCTCGATCAGCGGTGCACCGTTCGTACCGGCCATGGTCGGTCATTCTCCTTTGGGTTTCACCTTCGTTCCGTTGCCGAGGGACGGGTCCGGGGCCGCGACCACCCGATCGCCGGCGGCGAGGCCGTCGCGGATCTCGATCGCGGTGCCGATCCGGTCACCGGTCCTGACGATCACCTCATTGGCCACGCCATCCCGCACGCGCAGCACCACCGTGTTGCTGTTCCTGGTCACGACCGCCGTGGACGGGACCGTCAGCCGCGGCGTCATGGTGGCCTCCGTCGCTTCGGCGCCGGACGACAGGAACAGCACCTTGGCGCTCATCTCGGGAAGGACCCGTTCGTCGCGTTCAAGGAACACCACCTTGGTCAGCACGGTAGCCTTGGCACGGTCGGCGGTCGGAACGATCTTGTGAACCTTTCCGCGGTAGCGCGTGCCGGGGTAGGCGTCCAGCGTGATCTCTGCGGGCTGCCCGAGGCGCACCCGGGTGATGTTGGATTCCGAAACGTCCGCCTCCACCTGCAGCGATCCCATGTCGGCGATCGTGACCACGGCGCCCCGGGAGCTGGCCGAGGCCGCGAACGGGGCAACGACCTCTCCGACGTCGGCGTTCTTGGTGAGGACGGTGCCGTCGAACGGCGCGCGGATCCGGGTGTTCTCGAGCGACACCTGGGCCGCCCGGACGGACGCTTCGAACGCCTTGATATTCGCCCTGACACGCCGCGCACGGGCTTCGGCGACATCGAGCTCCGCCTTGGACGTCAGCTGCCGCTCGAAGAGGCTCTTCTGCCGTTCCAACGATTGCTCCGCATCATACAGGTCTGCCTGCGCTACGCCGAGGTTGGCGCTGGCCCCATCGAGCGCCGCGATGACGTCGGTGTCCTCGAGGCGCGCGATCACCTGCCCGGTCCTGACCTTGTCCCCCTCTTCCACGCCGAGGAACACCAACCGGCCGGTCCCCTTGGATGCCACCGCTGCTTTCTTCTGTGCGACCACGTAGCCACTGGCGGTGAGGACCGCGCTCGCCTGTGCGGGCGACGTCATGCTCGCAGAGACCAGTTCCACGCTCCTCGGCCCTTCCAGCAGATCCCTGGCAAAGATGTACCCCAGGCCGACGAGGATCACGGCGGCGGCGAGAGAAATGACCTTCCATGCGGGCCAGCCTTTTCCGGAGGGGCTGTCCTTCATCTCCTTGCGTATGCGCAGGGAGGAGAGATCGGGCGTGGTCGAGGAGGGATCCATGGGACGGGTGTTGTGAGTGATGAACTCTTCAACGTTCAGGAATCCCCAAAAGTTTCATTTCAGCTTGGGGACGTAGGTTTCCTGGGGCTCCAGCGACTTCTTGTAGGCCCATTCGACGTAGGGAAGGGTCACGATCGTCCGGCGCTCGAGAGGCCTCTTGAGCTTCGGAGCGGAGCCCAGGGTCACCCCCTGCGTCTTCCCCGCTTCGCGGACGGGCGCCCGGTATTGTGGCGAGTTGAACATCGGTTCCCACTCATCGCGGGAGACGAGCAGGGTGGCGCCATCCGGATGGTCCTTGGACGGGGGGAACGAATAGACCGAGTAGATGCCGGACCAGAGGGCGAACGCCACCCAGATCCCGACGCCGGCGGCGATGATCAGGACGAGTATCGACAGTTTCTTAATCACGGAGGGGCCTCGCGACGATCTGAATGATCACAAACCACAATATCGCTAAATCTTCGGGCAACTCCAAGCCTCCCCTTGCATTTCACGGGTGTCTTTTGTATGGTGGCAGCCATATGCTCAGCCAACTGCTGCGACGAAAGAGTCTTGACGCCCTGCTGCACGAGGGGGCCCGGCCCGAACACCAGTTGAAGCGTGTTCTGGGGTCCTTTGACATCGTGATGCTCGGGATCGGCGCGATCATCGGTGCGGGGATCTTCGCCACGATCGGCACCGCCGTGGCGGGGGACGCGCTGAGGCCCGGGGCCGGACCGGGGATCGTCCTCTCGTTCCTGATCACGGCGGCGGCCTGCGCCTTCTGCGGTCTCTGCTACTCGGAATTCGCCTCGCTGGTGCCCATCTCCGGGAGCGCGTACACCTATTCGTACGCGACCCTCGGCGAGCTGGTGGCCTGGATCATCGGATGGGACCTCATCATCGAATACGCGGTGGGAAACGTGGCGGTGGCGATCGCCTGGGGGGCCTACTTTCACCAGTTCTGCGCAGGCCTGGGGTTGCACATCCCTGCCTGGCTTTCGATCGACTACCGAAGCGCTGTCCAGGCCGCGGAAGCGGCCGGATCGGCGGACCCCTCCATCGTTCTGGCCCATCAGGCGTGGCTGACCCATCCGACACTCCTCGGCATCCCGGTGATCTTCAATGCGCTCGCGGTGAGCATCGTCGGGCTGATCACCTGGCTGTTGATCATCGGCGTCAAGGAGTCCGCCAGGGTCAACAATATGATGGTGGTGGTGAAGCTGCTGATCCTGGGGTTCTTCGTCTATTCGGGCGTCCAATACGTGAAGCCGGAGAACTGGTCACCGTTCATGCCGAACGGGTTCTCCGGGGTGTGGGTGGGGGCGAGCCTCATTTTCTTCGCCTACATCGGCTTCGACGCGATCTCCACTGCGGCGGAGGAGTGCAAGAAGCCGTCGCGGGATCTGCCGATCGGGATCATCGGATCCCTCGTCATCTGCACGCTCATCTACGTCGCGGTCGCCCTGGTGCTGACCGGCATGGTCCCGTGGAATCACCTCGGGGTGGCGGATCCCCTGGCCGCGGCGTTCGCCTACGTCGGTGCGGACTTTTCGGCGGGGATCATCTCCGTGGGAGCCGTGGTCTCGATGACCGCGGTGCTGCTGGTCTTCCAGTTCGGCCAGCCGAGGATCTTTTTCGCGATGTCGCGGGATGGGCTGTTGCCGGCGTTTCTTCTCGAAGGTCCACCCGAAGTATCGAACGCCGCACATCACGACCATGTGGACCGGGTTCGCCGTCGGGCTCGTTGCGGCCTTCGCCAACATCAACGAGATCGTGGAACTGACGAACATCGGAACGCTGTTTGCGTTCGTCCTGGTGTGCGTGGGGATCATCATCCTCCGGTACAAGGATCCGGACCGCCGAGGGCGTTCAGGACACCGTTCGTGCCGGCTGTCCCTCTTCTGGGGATCGGGAGCTGCCTGTACCTGATGGCGGGATTGCCCTGGGTGACGTGGGTCCGGTTCGGACTGTGGCTGGCCCTCGGGCTGGGGATCTACTTCCTGTTCGGATTCAGGAACAGCAAGCTCAGAAAAGAGGCAGGCGCTCCGGTGACGGCGGGAGGAGCGGGGACCGCCCGTCTCACGCGCGCTTGGAGCCGATCGTCATGACCAGGCCGATCATTGCGCCGTACGCGGTGCTGATGTACGGATTGGAGGTGATGGGGCAGTTGCCGGTGATACACCCGACATAGGCATAGTAGAGGTACCCGCCGGCCGCGCCCACCGTTCCCCACAGCAGCCGGCGTACCCAGATGTTCTTCATGCGTGCTCCCTGCGTGCGAGGACATTCATCTCATCCAGCATCGTATCGATCTCTCCGTCCGACTTCCCGCTCCTCCGCGCAAGCTCCTCGAAGGTCCCCCACGCGGGCTCGCCGCACACACAGGCAGGGGAGCCCGCGTTCGATCAGGTACCGCACGGCGTCCGGCACAGAGGCCAGCAGGTCTTCGACAGCGGTTCCCCGTGTGATGGACATGCCGAGCCTACGACTGTGCCTTACCCTTGCCGAGCGTGGAGATCTTCGAGAGAAAATAGAGCGGGCAAAAGGCTACAATGCCGGTAAGGAGCAGCACGATCGCCAGGATCCCGAGGACCCACGCCATCGTACCCGAAAGCTGGCCGGTCAGCACCAGAATACCGATCACCACGGCGGCGAGGACCCGGATGATCCGGTCTGCAGTTCCCAGATTCTTCTTCATGACGGTCTCCTTGTATGGAATGGTCCCCCGTAGGATGCACTCAATGCCTGCGGCGGGTCAGCGTTTCGCGGCGGGCTTTGAACCTGTCTTGCCGGTCCGACGGTGCGGAGCGGACTCGAGGCACGAAAGCTGGCGGAAGAGTTCCCGGTGGACGTCTCGAGGGACGCGCGGAGGGGGGAGCAGCTTGTACAGTTGCACGGTCTTCTTCAACGACGAAAGATAGGTGCGGCACTCCGGACAGCCCTCGAGATGTTTCCGGATGGCCCTGCACTGCGGGGAATCCGTATCCTGGTCCAGATTCTCGCAGATGAACTGGTAGGTGCGTTTGCAGCTGGCGGAGTGCATCATGGGTGCGTGCTCATATAGTTGTCCAACCTGTCCCGCAGGAAGGCCCGCGCCCTGCGGAGCCGCGATTTGGTGGCTTCGACGGTGATCCCCAGCGCGCGCGCGGTCTCTTCGGTGGAGTGCCCTTCGACGTCCCGGAGGACGAACACCGATCGGTACTCCACAGGGAGTTTCTGAATGGCCCGGTCCAGCTCCTCCTTCAATTCCCTGTCGAGCAGGAGGTCGGCAGGAGTTCGTCCCAGCGGGCCACGGTACCCCGATGTCCGCCATCCCGATCGTCGGGAGGATCGTCGTACATTGCCAGCGGTTCTTCCAGCTCGCTCAACTTCCGCCGCCGGTTCTTCATCAGGCAGTTGTTCGTAACGATCGTGAACAACCAGGTGCTGAACTTCGACTTCCCGTCGAAGGACGAGAGTTTCCGGTAGACGTTGATGAAGGTGTCCTGGAGCGTCTCCGCAGCCTTCCGTTCATCGCGGCAGACTTTGAAGGAGAACCGGTACACCGTTTCCTCGTACTTCTTCACCAGGTCCGTGAAGGCCCGATGATCTCCATTGCGGGCCGCCGCGATGAGCTGACTCTCGCTCCGCGGTTCGGTCCGGGTCTTCCTGTGTTGTGAGATGCCCATCGGGTCCAAAAAGTGTCCGTATGTGTGGAGATGAGTAACGGTCCGGAGGAGGTCCCCCGGCAGCCGGGTGGTGACCGGCCCTGTTCTCGGGCGGAATCCGGCGCTTCCGGTCAATATACGGATCATGGGCTCCAAATCCACGGCATACCGTTTGCAGATGTTCGGGCATGGGTGCATATCCAACGGTCTCGCAGAGAGGCAGGGAAACGACCGCAATGGTGCCGGGTGTTCTGAACAGCCGGGCCAGGCTTCTGGGGGCCCTTCTGGTGCGCATGTCGCAACGGGACGGGCTCCAGCGGATGCTGGACGACCTGGAAGACCTACCGCGCGAGGAGCTCCTCGAGGAGCTGATCAGTGATTTCGAGAAGATCGTCGCCCGACGGCGCGTGGAGCAACTGGTGGAGGCGGATCTCGATCGGGACGTGAGAGCCCTGGTGGCGGAGCGACCGATCCACGGAGGGCAGAGCCCGCCCAGGAAGCGGAGCAGAATGTTCCGGCCGCTCCGACGCCCGTCCATGTCGACCCGCGACAGCGATGCCGCCGCCCGTGGAGAAAAGCCCCATGGGACGGTTGTGACGCCGGTCATGACATCGTCTCCCCCGGCGGGTGATCTTCCGGTACCGCCGGCGGCGGTCCCGGTGGCGAAAGCCGACGCACCTGTAATGAAGACGACCAAACACGACCCTCAAGGCAAAGATCGATCCGACCGGCCCAGGAAGCCTGCCGCGCGGCCCGAACCGCCGAAGGAACGCTCCCGCCCTCCGCACAAGGAAGAACCCCCGCAGGTAGGGATGCTCCACCAGCGGACCGGGGTGGACCTGCGAGAGGATGTCACCGTCTATCTCCACGGATTCACCCTCCTCCCGTCGGGGGAAGAGGCCGCTGCGAAACCGTTCATGCTGGAAGAGAAAGGGATCGAGGGGAAAGACTTCGCTTTCGCGGTCGATCGTGCAGGGATGCGGTTGTATGCCAGCACGCTCAGGACCTACGCGGCGAACGTGAACAGGAACGGCATGTTCCTTCTGAACAAGCAGGAGTCCATCCGCCTGAGGGGGGTCCATGCGAGCATCCTTAAACGAACTGCGCGCGCACGGGACGCTGATGCCGTTCGCGTTCGGCACGGTGGTGGCCGGTCGCGAGGAGCTGTTCCGGAATGGATGAGCGCGCGGCGGATCTGCGCCAGGCACTCGACGCGCAGCTGCAGACCACCTGGTGGATCTGAGCGTGTACGCGCTGGACAGCAGGATCGGGGAGTTCCTGACCCCGGACGGGATGTCGGGACGCCGGGAACGGGACCGGGGGCGCGAGAGCTACACCGTGGGACCCGCAGGACCGAAGCTGGACATCAAGGCGCTCGAGAAGATCCTCGGCAAGGAGAAGAAACTCGCCAAGGGGATCCACGAAGAACTCTACCTGATCGCCGACCGGGCCGACGTCGACATGATGGTCGGCTTCGGCAACGGGAGTCTCCGACGACTGGAAGCTGATCCTGAAATCCTCGTACAAACTTCCCCCTTCGCGCGTGCAGTGGTTCTGCCGCACGTTGACCGATCTGCAGTACCGGCACTTCATCTATCAGCTGATGCTCGTGTTCGACGGAGCACGGGAGCCCTTCACGTTCACCTGACCGCCCCGGCCCGGGTGTTTTCTTTTCCCCCCGTTCCGTATATTACGGAATGGAATTCCGCGATGTGATGGCCCCGCTCCAGACCCTGCTCCCGTGGCTGTATGCCGCCGTCGTGGTGATCTACGCCGTGGCCTTCTTTGCGGAAGCCCCGCGGGCGGAACGCTTCAAATCGCGTCTGCTGATCGCCGTGATCGTTCTCCACGGGTTCTACCTGCTGATGCGGACGATCCAGTTCGACCACCCGCCGATCACCGCGGTCTTCGAGATCATGACGGTCCTCAGCTGGTGCATCGCGATCGCGTACCTCTACATCGAGAGCCGGACGAGGACCGGGTCGACCGGGTTCATCATCCTCAGCCTGGCGTTCCTGTTCCAGACGGCTTCGTCCCT
>CAWEHG010000023.1:0-25145 GCA_963808715.1 Ignavibacteriota bacterium
GAGTGGTGGCGAAGGTGCTCTTCACGGAGCTTTCCGGGGCACCGCATCGAAGTACTCGATCAGACGGAACACCCTCCGGTTCAGCGCGTTCATCATCACGAGCAGGTCGTTGTACGGCTGATAAAGGGTTGCTGACGATCCCTTTGTTGGAATCATTGTTGGATGGATCAGCGGTCGTGTCCGTGGGATCGTTGTCGATATATACTTGAACCAGCGCCGAGCCCACACAGTTCCCCGACCGGAGATGCCCGAGCGCGAAATGCTGATATGAAGCACCCGCGCGGTCGTGCTGCGTGGGAACGATCCACCCGGCCTCCGGACCGGTTCGGCAGGCCTGCATCTGCGCCCTTCACGTACCACTCGGTGATCAGGAACGGCCGTCCGGAGTATCTGCGTCCAGCGCTGCATCTCGGCGTCGTCGCAGGGGTCCAGCGGTCATAGTAATTCACCGAGACGATGTCGCAGCATCCGCCCGCCGCCGTGAAGACCTGCGCACTCTTCGAGCGACTTTCCGTAGAACCGGGCCCGAGGACCATGCCGATTCGGGTCCGGATCGACGGATCGCGGAAGTGGTGGATACGGAAGCAGCTCGCCGGCCTCGTGTCCAGGGGCTGCCGCCTGCAGACTGTCCGGCAATTGGGAAGTGTCCGGGACCATCCCGCGGTCCCGCAGCCAGCGCTCCGCCGCGCGCCGGCCCCGGGTCACCGGGGGAGAGCCGGAGGAACCGCTTCGAGTGCATCGGCAAGGGAAACGGGAGCTCATTGTCGGTGAAATACCCGACAAGGAACGGATCACAGGGCAAGGCCGGACTAGAGTTTGCCCTACGCTATCGCAAAACTGCGCGAAGGCGCTGCTCGAACACGAAGGATGCAATCGTTCGGGAACCCGGTATGGCCGGGCTGCTGGAGCGTCCCGCCTCGCTTCCGGCCGTATGAACTCATGAAGTTGAGCTCGCGCGCGTTGGGCAGCGGGGAAGCCACTGCCCTCATGGTCTCGGTCTCCGACCATGCCCCGGTGACGCTTGGAAACCGTTCGACCTGAGCAGGGCGGTCGTCGATTCGGCCCACTGGGTCCGGTCACCGAAGATCTCCGGAAGCGCGGACGCGCCGACCCCCGATCGGGGCGGAGTGACGCTGACGACCCCCCGGTGGATGGTCCGTGTAGCCTTCCGGATCGACCATCCACCACCGGTTTCCGGAACGGGTTACATGGAAGAAGCCCGTCGAATCGGCACGTTGGCCGGCATGGGACCCATGTGACGTTGCCGACCGGATCTCGGGATCCCGTGGAAATCCCCGCATGCCTTCAAGAGTCATCGCTTGGACCTCTTTCCAGGGCCTGTCGGGCTTTACCTGGGTCCTGACGGTGACACTGTCGTCCATGGCGCCACCGCCGCCGGCGGCCAGACAGATGAGACATAGTACCGCTGGGACCATTCTCCACCTCCCGAGAGATTTCGTCGGCTTGTTTCTTTCCCCGTTTCGGTCTACCTTCACACATTCACCCCATTAACCGTAACTCGAAGTTAATTAACATGCGGCCGGGATGCAGCCAGGGTTTGACGGACGACACGAAGCTCCAGATCCTCGCGCAGATCCTGGCGAGTTCGGACTTTAAGGACTCCAAGCGATACCAGGAACTGCTTTCCTACCTGGTGCGCGAGAGCCTGGCCGGAAACGTTCCGAAAGAGATGACGATCGGGGTCCAGGTCTTTGGCAAGGACAAGGAGTTCGATCCTCGCGACGATGCCACGATACGCGTCTACATGAACAACCTGAGGAAGAAGCTCGAGCATTTCTACCTGACGGCGGCGAAGGGACAGGTATATCGGCTCACGATCCCCGTCGGCCACTACAAGGTCGAATTCGAGCCCATCGTTACAGAGGCCGTTCCGAAACCTCCGCCGCCTCCTGCTCCTCCCACACCGGCGAAGAGCCGGGCGGTCATCTACCTTTCGGTGGCACTGGTCCTCGCGGTCGCGGGGGCGCTCACCCTGTATTTTCGTCCGGTCCGGGATCTCCCTCCGGTTTCCAGTCCCATCCTGAAGGAGTTCCTTGTTCCCGGCGGCCGCCCGACGCTGTTCGTCGTCGGGGATCTCTTCTTCCTGTTCGAGCACTCCGACAGCACCCGGGGAGGCGACTTCGTCCGGAAGACCAGCATCAACTCGCTTACGGAGTACCGCCAGGTCATCCGGTCCAGGCCGGAGTTCGCGAAACGGTACGTGCCCAGCAACATCTCGTTCTTCGCCCGAGCGCCGTCTGGGGGCTTGCCGAACTCCTGCCGGCCTTCCATGAATCCCCGAATCCCGTTTCCCTCAAACTCGCGTCGCAGCTTTCGGCCGACGATCTGAAGACACATAATGTGATCTTCCTCGGTTCCGCCAAATCCCTCTACAGTCTCGACAAGCTCCTGCACCTCTACGGCCTCACCTACAGCGTCCAGACCAGTACGTTCCTGCTCCGTGCTCCGGGGAAGGATTCGCTCATAACGTTTTCCTCGCGGGAGTTCAAAAGGGAGCTCTGAGAGAGACTTCGTTGTGGTCGTCAAGGCGCCCGCGCCGGAGGGGGGCGCCGTACTGCTGATCGTGGGCCAGGGGGACGCCGGTGTGATCGCCGGTTGCCGGGCGGTCATGGATCGCACACTGCTCGCGAGCCTAGTGGGGGGACAACGGAAGTGGACCTTCCGGACCCTCTGCACTTTCGCCTCGTTCTCGAGACGGAAGGGCTGAACCAGACCAACTTCAAGACCGTCCCCCGATGGTTCGAGCGTGTCGTCGGGGGATCTCCCCTCGGCGCCGCCGTGCCACTGGATAGCACTTCTCTTCGCTGACCCCCTGCCCGATTCACTCCCGGCGACACTGACGGCTCATCGCCCATCGGGCAGAGGCCGGACATGTTCTCGCACGACGAGCCGTGAGAGACTCTGGGCCCTGTTCTCCACCGCTGATCCGGGCGCAAACCGCTTGTCGTCCAGCGGTGCGTAGACCTCAAGGCTGGACTGAAGCAGGCGCCCCGCGGAGAGGTCGGCAACCTCTTCGGGGGTCAGGGCGGAACGGTAGACCATGATGTCGTCGCATTCGGCGGCTCCTTCCGGCAGGATCTCGACGCGTTGCAGGAGCAGGCGTTCGCCGGTTACGGCCACGCACCGCCCGTCGACGTAGATCCCGGTTTCTCCCTTCGCGCAGCGGTGGGACAGCGTCAGTCTGTGCCAGGTGCCCGGCTGCGGCAATTGGACACTGGTGGTGGGTCCGTCGGCGGACCGGTAGGAGAGCGTCCCGGCCGCCGACCGGACCTCGGCGAAGACGGCTTGTGATGCAGAGCCGATGGTGTGGACGGTGAACGTTCCCTTGTCGGTGGACGCCAGGAACGAGTCCAGCACGGCGGCCAGGCCCGACAACCGTAGTGCCACGATGTCTGAGTCGGTCCGTACGCTGAAGGAGATCGCAAAGGAGTGGATCGTATCGTCCGCGACATAGGTGAACCCGGATCCCGTACCCCTCTCGGTGATCGCACAGGCTTTGCCGGGCGGGATTGACGGGGCGGGGACCCCCTTTCTCAACGCGTCGAAGAGGGTGGGGACGATCGCGAAGGACATCTCCCGGGTGCGCCTCCGCCGGCGTTGGGATGACCCTCGTCATGGAAGAACCCGCGCGTCCAGTGCCCCTCACCGTCGTCGACGGCCCCCAGGAGGTTCACGCTCGGCACATCCCACCCGTTGAGGTCCAGGTTCATCTGCTCGACGGCCTGGTACTGCTCCCGGGTGAACGCGGCATGCGGATAACAGTTCGCCACGGCCACTACCATCCTTTCGTTCCTGCAGCGGTCGGCAGGATCCCGCGGAGCCCGCTGCGGAATTGCGCGGCGACACTGTCGCGGGCGCGGGCGTCGTTCTTCCTGATCCCTTCGTTCGCCAGGTGAAAGGCCGACGAGCACGTAGTCTCGGTGCGTGCGGGAGGAGATACTGTCCTTCCTTGACCCGGACGTACAGGAGGTATTCCCGTCTGCTTCCAGCGGTCCTGGATGCTCACGGTGTTGTCGCCGCCGCGGGAGACGTTCACGAGTTCCCAGCCGCGCGGTGTCAGGAGATCGCTGAAGCGGCCGAAGTACCCCCCGCGGGCCAGTTCGTCGCCGGATCCGTTGCAGACGGAGGAGCCGAACCCGGCGCGATTTCCCTTTGGATTGCGGTGAGGCTTCGGTGGTGGAAAGCACGAGAAGTCCGACTGCTACTGCGACGGCAGGTGCAAGGGAAAAAGGATCCTCCCGTCCGTTCATGGGCCTTCCACGAAGCGCCGTCACTGTCGAATGGTGAAGTTCCCGTTCAGCCGGATGTCGGCCGAAGAACTTCCCACCATCACCTGAAACGTGCCCGGCTCCACCACCCGTTCCATCCTGCGGTTCAGCAAGGAGAGGTCGTCCGGTTTCAGGATGAAGGATACCGTTCTCCGCTCGCCGGGTGCCAGGCTAATCTAGGGACCCGCGCAGATCTTGACGTAGGTGGTCACACTGCTGACGTCGTCGCGCACATACAGCTGTACCACCTCGTCTCCGTCGACCTTCCCGGCGTTCTGCATTCGCAGGTGACGCGGACGGAATCGGTAGGCCCCGCCTCCGCCGGTTCGATCCTGAGTCCCACTGTAGCGGAACTCCGTGTAGCTCAGGCCGTGTCCGAACGGATAGAGCACCCCCCGGGTCCCGGCGGATCCCCAGTACCGAGCCCGGCTTGTGCGGGAAGTCCAGCGGCAATTCGTCCCACTGTCCTCGGGAACGTCACCGGGAGCTTCCTGGGGGAGTAGACGAAGCCTTCCCAAGAGCACCTCCGGGATAGCCTGCTTTCCCCATCTTCCCGGTGAGTCAATGCCCTCAAGGATCGCCGGGACGTTGCGGTTCATCCAGTTGATGGTCATCGGCCGGCCGTTCACGCATGATCACCTCGGGCAGCAGGTATCTGTCATTCAGCCACCATCTTCACCAGGTCCAGCCGATAGCCTGGGTACTCCAGGCTGTGCGCCAGGCCTCCTTCCACACGCCAGTTGACAAGAAGTATTCGTCGTCGCCGACCACCACGATCGCGACGTCCGCCTCTGGGCGATCTTGCTGGCGGCGCGATCTCCCCAGCTCGTGTTCCGAGTACTGGTTCGGGCTCTATTTCGCTTTCCGGCCAGCGGGTCGTCCCGTCAGATCGCATCCCCGGGTATACCGCACGGGTGGTGCCCGCGGGCGCGGTTTGGAAAGATGCCGTCGAGAACCGACACGACGGCGACGTGCGACGGGCCGTAGCGGCTGATGGATGAGCTGGTTGCCGCCGGGGGTCGGTGGCGTTGACGAGTATCGAGCGGACCGTCTTCTTCAACGGCAGCGTTCGGCCTTCGTTCTTCAGCAGGACGATCGATTCCCGTGCGGCCTGGAGGGAGACCCGCCGGGCGGCGGGTGCACCCCACCAGTGAATCGGCCAACGCGGGAAGTTCGACATAGGGGTGATCGAGCAGGCCGCAAAAGGAAATTCACCCGAAGGACGTCGCCAACACGGGTCGATTCCGAGCATCTGCATGGGACATGGTGCCCCCTCCCGGACGAGCTCACGCAACGGGAAGAACGAAATCCTCGGGGTGCCGGTACAATTCCGTCCGGACGTTCAGTCCGGCCTCCACCGATTGGCGGCATGTGCTCTCTTTCCGGTCCGCTGGCCACTTGGCGTTTCGTGCGGCAGGTATTCGACCGCCAGCACTGTCGGAGACCACATACCCCTTGAAACCCCATTCCCGTCGGAGCTTGCCGATCAGGAAGTCGGCGCTACCGGTGATCGGGATCCCGTCGTAGTCGTTGTACGAACTCATGGTGCCGAGGGCCTTCCCTTGGAGTAATGCCGCCTTGAAGGGAGCAAGGCGCAGCGGGTTCGAACCCCCGCGGGAAGGAGCGACGTCGGGGTCTCGTCCTCGCCTCGCCGTTTAGCCCCCCCTTTGGCACGCTGTAGACGGCGAAGTGTTTCTGTGTCTCGCGATGACCTCCTCTGCCTGGATGGCGAGGATCTGGGCCACTCCAAGGCGGGCGACGTGATAGGGGTCCTCGCCGTGGCTATCCCCATGCCCCCGGCCCCTACGGGGTTCTTCGCGCCAGGTCCAGGATGGGCCGAGGAGACGTTGAGTGCAAATTAGGATCCGTGCTTCCTTACCCTGGTCACTGCCCCGATCTCAGAAACCAGGGGCATGTCCCATGTGGCACCCACGCCGAGCTGGGAGGGAAAGGAGGTCGCCCCGTGCTGGCAGACGCCGCGGTTTCCCTCGTTGCCGAAATCCACCCGGAATGCCCAGGCGGGCTTCCTCGACAAAGAACCTTTGCACCTCCGCGATCGCGGGCGGGTGTGCTTTCTCGACGGGGGCCACGAGTAGGCGGTACGCGTTCGACGGCCGATCCAGCTCGTCCAGGTGTTCATCGATGTTCGCGATACCGTCCTTCGAGATCGCCTGCTTCCATTTCGCCGTAGGATGCGGGTCGTTGAGCACCCTCCCATACCCGTAGAGGGTGGCCATCTGGCTGGTCTTTTCGTCGAGCGTCATCCGGGCCAGCAGATCGCGAACGCGGGCGTCGGTGTCGAGCGTCGGGTCTTCGTACGCATTCTGGTGCCGTTCTTGTTGCGTCCCACCGACCCGTCATGGTAAATCGCGCTGCGAACAGGTGCACAGGACCACCATGAACAGTGGAAGAGGAAGGGATGCAGGAGGGCGAGGATCGCGAAAGCGGATGTCTGGATCGACGATCCAACCATGGCAGGAGACACAGGGATCCTTCATGGACAGTGAACGGTTTTGCCTCACACTACTTCGACAGCACCATCCTCCTCGACGCCAGAAATCCATCGGTACTCAGGCGGCACACATAGACTCCGCTGGCCAACCCGTTGCCGTCGAATGTTGCAGAATAGTGTCCGGGCGCCCTCCAATCATCGACAAGGACAGAGACCTCGCGTCCGAGCAGGTCGTAGACAGCAAGTCTGAGGCGGCTGGCTCCGGCACTGACACCAGCTCGAGCCGCCGGGACACGTCGCCCGGTCTCGGTGACCGAGTACTGGATCGTGGAAAAGGGATTGAATGGGTTGGGGAGAAGTTCTGCCCGAGCGTGTGGGATCCGCCCGGCATGTCTGCTCCCGGTTGCACCGATGTCTGCGGCCGGGGGAGCAGATCTGCCAGCCAGCGGGAGAAGGTTCGCAGGGCGCTGTCCTGCTTTGCTGCGCTGTTGTCGAGCGTATGTCCCGTCGCGGGGAAGAGCAGCAATCCCGCCGGGATCTGGACGTCGCGTGCGCGCGGCGGAGATGATCACCTCCTCGGTACCAAGAAGCCGTGGTACGAGAAGGAGGAATCATAGGGGACGGTGTCGTCGGCCATGCCGTGGACGCAGAACACCGGGACGTCGCCGGCATTGATCCACCGGTAGTCCCACAGGGCCCCCCAGTTGCCGATCGCCCCCTGCACGCCGGATGGATAGCCCGGATTTCCGCTCGATCCCTCGAGCGTCCCCATCCTTGTCGTGTCGACGAACGCCGGCACCTCACGCTGCTCCAGGAAGGCCATATGCAATGCGATCTTGGAGCCGGCGGAACTGCCTGTGACGAACACCAGGTGTGGATCGACGAACGTATAGGTTGCCGCATAGCGCCGGAAGAACGGGACCGCCGCCTTGCCGTCCTGCACCCCGCGATACAGGGCCTCGAAGTAGGCGCTGTCCGAGGTCAGGTTGGACGACGATCCCAGCCCGTGGAACTTCATGGAGGCCGCAACATACCCGCGACGGGCCAGGCCCCCGCAGACGAGGGTCCCGTAGTCGCGGACCTTGTCGCCGTCTTTGAAGCCGCCGCCATGAATGAAGATGACCAGAGGGCGGTTCGTCGCGGTGTCGGCGGCGGGGGCACAGACATCCAGGGTCAGCGTCATCGGCGAACCGCTGGCCTTGACCGCCTGGCCGTACGTAACATTGCTCTTCAGGTCGTAGATCGGAAAGACCTCGCTCTCGTAGCGCCGGGGTTCCTGTCCAAGAAGCGCTGCGGGAACCGTAAGAGCCGCCAGAAGCGAGGCTGCGCAGAGGCCAGAAAGGCCGGGCCGTATGTCATGGAATATCATGTTGTTCCGGGATTAGGATTCTCTGTCTCTCATGAAGAGTGGTCTGTGGGGGGCGGGGGTCGCCGCGCCTGCGAGCCGGTCACTTCAACAACAGCAGGCGCCGGGTTCGGCGTATTGGCCGGCCCGCAGCGTATAGAAGTAGACGCCGCTCGGCAGGCCGCTGCCGTCGAATGTTGCCGTGTAGGTTCCCGGAGAGTAGTTCCCGTCTGCAATGACGGCCACCCGGGCGCCAAGGAGATCGTGCACCGTGAGCTGCACGCTCTCCGTCCGGGCCACGTGGAACCCGATGGTGGAAACGGGGTTCGAAGGGTTCGGATACGCCGGGCCCAGTGACGGCCGCTGCACTTGTCTGACCGGTCCGCACACCGGTCGGCGCTCCCTGGAATTCGAATGCTCCGCGGTCGACGAGGCCGCCGTACGGCACCAGTTGCCCCGCGTAGTCACGCGCAGGATGGCCTGTCAAGGTGGTCCCGGTATTGATCGCGGAGAGGCGGCGGTGAAGGCCAGGCTGGTGATGGATGCCCATCCCATGCCGACCGAGGCGGTGTCCGCGAAGAGGGGGTCGCCCGTGAGCTTGTGTGCATCCGCCGGTTCTCCGGCGGCGCGGACGCCATGGAAAATGTTGTAGTCGAAAAGGTTGTTCGTGCTGCTGCCCAGCTGGAACGAACTTCCGGAGCGTTGAAGCTCGAAGATGTTGTTCTGGTACTTCGTCCCGCTGGCGTATCCGCCCCAGCTCTTGTGCCACACGACGATCACGGGGCCGGCGACCAGGCGCTGGAGAGGATCGTGTTGTTGTGGAACGTGGTGTTGGTGACGTTGCCGGAGGTGCGGATCACGTGGTTCCGATTGTCCTTCAGGATGTTGTACCGGACGACCGTGCCGTCGTTGAAGGTCGTTGCGCCGCCCCCGTCCGAGACCACGACGATGCCGCCGTACTCGTTGTCGTGGCAGTAGTTGTACTGGATGATCGTGCTCTTGCAGCGGTAGTCGGCGTCGATGCCGCCGGCATCCTCGTCGCCCGGGTTGTACCTGGTCAGGAACGCCTCGTTGTACTGGATGATGGCGCTGTCGCAGTTGAAGACGAACAGGGCATTCCCCGAACTATCCTTGGCGCATTCCTGCAGCACGTTCCGCTCGATGAGTGGACGGTGGGAGACCCGGATGATAATGCCATTCCGGACGGTCCTCTTCACCGTGTTGTTGCGAACGAGGACGTTGAGGCTCGGGGTCCAGGTGGTGTTGCCCGTCAGCGTGCGGGTCGCCCACGAGGAGGTGTTGGCGATGCCGACCGGGCTCACATCGGTGATCGTGCAGCCCTCGATGACGAGGCTGTCGAACCAGGTGGGGGTGGTGCTACCGGTGATCTCGGCGAAGATCCCCCCGCAGGTCTTCACGGCCGGATCCCCGTTGACGTCGTGCACCGAGAGGTTCCGCAGCACGATGTTGCGGACGGCCCCCGCGTTGCTCGCGAGGACGTACACGCCGTACCTGGTCGCGAGAGGGTTCGAGGGATGCCGGTTGGTGATCTCGAGATCGCCAACCTGCCAGTAGCTCTGGTTCTGGAGAAGAACAGTAGCGGAGAACGCCCCCGCGGCATGGATGGCCGGCGCGCTGCCGGAACCGTACGCCGCTACGACGATCGGTCGGCCAGGAGCACCGGAGCCTGCGGGATGAAAAGAGACGTTATTCCAGACGGAGCCCTTCCTGAGCCGGATCGTGTCCCCCGGCACGAACGTGGCGGCGTTCACCCGCTCGATGGACCTCCATGCCGTGGCGGTGGTCCTGCCGTCGGCGGAATCGCTCCCGGCGACGGCGTCCACGTAGAAGCTCTGTCCCCGCAGGTCCGCAACGGCGAGCGCAAGGAAAGCACACAATATGCCTACGATGCGTTTTGCCACGCCTTTCCGGCCGCCGCGCGGACCTGTGCTCTTCGATCCTGGATCCATCGAACCGCTCCTCGTCTGAGATCTCTACTTTACGATCACCATCCGCTTCGTCTCCCGGAACGTCCCGGCCGACAGCGTGTACAGGTAGGTCCCCGACCCCAGGCCAGAAGCGTCGAAGGAGACCGAATACGAACCGGCATTCCGATTCTCGTTCACCAGCACAGCGACCTCACGACCGAGCAGGTCATGCACCACGAGCCGGACCATGCCGCCGATGGGGAGCTGGTAGGCGATAGACGTCGAGGGATTGAACGGGTTCGGGTAATTCTGTTGCAGAGCGAAGCGGTCGGGCACGCCACCGCCGGGGGCATCTACCGCGGTTGTGGAGGAGATGACCAGGGCGGGTTCGTACCCGAAGGTCTCCTTGGAATACATCCGGAGATCCGTCCCGTGTCCCACGACCGTGTCGGCCATGACGAACGAAACCTTCTTGTCCCCCGCGAACTCGGCCTTCACGTAGTTCGTGACGTCCCACGAGTACATGGTGTCGGGGTCGGCGGAGGCCTTACGCTTCACGGCCTGCAGAAAGAGGAACTGGCCTATCGCCGGAGCGTTGCTCCAGGTGAGAGCGGCCTCGGTCCAGCTGTCGCCGGTCGCATACACATACACGGAATCGGCGAACAGGTTCGGATTCGTGATGGTGTTGTAGGTGCTGGAAACCGCCCGGCTGACCCAGATGGTCAGCCGGGCCGATCCCGACTGGACCCCGAGAACGACGAAAGGTCGAACTTCAGAAAAGTGCGCCGCTTGTTCGTGTCCGCCGTAGCATAGCGGACGCGCAGCGCTTCCTTGTCGGAGGCGTTATAGGTGTTGCCTGACAGGACGCCGCCGCGGACATAGCCGTCGTCCGACGCGGTGACGGTCGTCTGGGCGGAGGCGGCTGCGGGGAGCAGGAACGCCAGGACCACCCCGGCGAAAAGGCAGACCATGACCAAGGATTTCATAGAAGGACCCTCTGGTTGTTGGTGAGTGGAGAACTGGTGATCCGGCCTCAGAACCCGAAGCCGATGGTGAACATGTGCACGCTCTTGAACCTCCCGACGTCCGCGAAGGCGTAATCCGCCTTCAGGCGAACGTCGTCGGCGACCGAGTATTCCACCCCGAAGCCGAAACTGAAGGTCTCTTCGTCGTAGTTGAACCTGTATCCGCCGCGCAGATAGAAATTGTAGAAGAAGAAATACTCCGCGCCAACGTTGACCTTCTCCAGCCCATCGTTCGGCTTGACGTATTCAGCCGCGAGAGTCGAGCCGGTGAGGACTGTCGGGGGTCGATTCCATGAGGTCATAGGCAGCGCCGAGTACGAAGAGCATCGGCATGCGGACCTTCGCGGGCGCCTGGGCGATACGATCTTCGAAGCTGGGGAATTCCGAGTCCGGCCCGAAGTTCCTGCCCAGCATCGAGATCCGCAGGCTTCCCAGCCCCGTCCAGTAGAGTGTGCCGATATCCACGCTCCAGGACCGCATCGTGGCGTCGTCCAGTTTCTCCTGGATGTACCGGATCGTCCCGCCCAGCTGCAGCTGGGAGGTGATCTGCCGCGAATAGAGGAGGCCGATCGCCAGGTCGTGCGCCGAAAAGGTCCCCAGCCCTTCCGTGACGGCCACGATGCCAGGCTGTCCGTTGAACTCACCGATCTCCGTCCGCACCATGTCGCCGTAGTTGAGATAGGCAAGGTTCAACCCCACGCAACCCCATTCGCCTAGGTTCGTGACCGCGGAGAGGCCGCTGTACTGGATGTCGGCGACCCACTTCATCGAGGAGAACTGGACGTCGGTGCCCTTCACGTCCGCGGCGGACGCGGGGTTGGTGAACGCCGCACTGGCGTCGCCGTACCCGGCCGCGGCCCTGATCCCGCCCATCGCGGTGGATCGTGCGTTGGTGGGGAGCTTCAGGAACTGCCAGCCGGAGGTCCCCACGCGGCTGTAGTCCATCGGGTCGACGCCGTACCCGGCGGTGTTGTAGTCGATCTGGGCGGCGCCGTGCTGTCCCAGGAACAGCAGCAGGCAGAGCGCCGGGAACATGCGGGATCGAATCACTCATCTTATCCTCCAGAACGGTCGTTCCGCTATATGTCTTCATCGGATGATCGCGAACTTCCCGACCGAAGTTTCGCCTTCGTGTCCGGAAACGTGGGACTCAACGTGGTAGATGTAGATCCCGGGCATCACATTCTGCGCGAAATCGGTGAGCATGTAGTCCTGGTTGGCCTGGCTCCCCCATGACTGCAGCCCCGCCCCGTTGTGCTCGAGGGTCCGGACCAGGTCCAGCGACACGGTGTAGATCCGGATCGTGCATCGGGAGGGGATGTTCATGAAGGAGAGGCGCTTGTTCTCCGACTGGTCTGCGTAGCCGCTCACCTGGCGGAACGGGTTGGGGACGACCACGATCTTCTGCTGGTCGTTGCTGGGGTCCGGTTCCGACGCAAGGGGATAGTAGGAGTATCCCGTTCGCGCGCTTTCGTTGCCGCCGGAGTCGACGCTGGTGACGCAGAACCTGTACGGGACCCCTGGCGGAGTCGGCAGGAAGTAGGTCACCTTCCCGCCGCTCACCAGGGTATCCGCGCGGGCCTTGCCGACGGAATCGATGAGCGTCCAGGGCCCTTCCACCGAATTGTCCGAACGATAGATCTTGTAGGACGCAAAGTCCGGCTTGCGCGACTGCGGGTCGACGTACCCCACATGGACGGCCTTCCACGAGAGGTTGATCCCGGCAACTCGTTTCCCGCCGACGATCTGGTCGCCCGGAGTCACAGACACTTCGTTCGTGTTCCCCACCCGCGGGGCGTCTCCCGGCGTCGGCGGGGGGATCTGGCCGGTGGGGAAGCGGTAGTTGTTGGCGATCAGCGTTCGGGCGGCGACGCCAGTTTTCTTTGAGGTTCTTCAATCCCTCGGAGACGAAGCGCCGGGTAGCGGCCAGTCCCCCGATCATGGTGGTGTCGCGGGACATCTGCCCGCAGAGGAAGATCTCGGTCCATTCGATCGACTGGCCCGGAGCGATATCATAAGGGCCGATGCCGTACACGTACCGGGGGTTCCGTTCCCAGAGACTCCCGGCGTTCGCGACGGGCGGATTGGCCGCGTGTGCGTCGCGCCAATTCATCTTCGGCTGTTCACGCTTGGTGATGAAATCGACCATCGTCGCGTATTCGGTCATCGCGGAGTTCCACGCCGGCATGGCTCTTCCGGCGGGGCGCTGCTCGAGGACGACACGATGGTCCGCCAGACCTTGCGCTCCCCGCTCTTGTTCGGCGTCAGGGTGTAGGGGAGGAACGCGTACGCGTACAGGCTGGGGGAATAGAGCTTGAAGTCGCGGGACCCCTGCGTCCCGATGTTGCCGGGATCGCCGGCGTTGCCGCGTGGAATCCCCCGGAGGGATCGTGTAGACCGGGGCCGGGACCGTGGGAGGGAGCGATGTGTCGTCGTAGAAGATGAAGCCCGAGGGTGTCGCTGACCGCCGGTATCCCACAGGTATTCTTGGCCCACCCCGATGAAACGGATGAGGGGGCGGTAGGGGGCCGTTCGGGGGTGACGTACCGCGCGTAGTAGAAATTCTTGAGCGTGTCGGTGTCGGTGCTGGTCAGCTTGCACTTGATGATGATGAAGTCGTCGTACGCGTGGGGGCTCCATCCCATGATCCGCCCCTCGATCTTGTATCCCATGTGCCGCTTCCCGTTGCCGTCGAGGGGTTCGAGCCGACGGTCCCCGTGACCATTTCTTCCGGGGCATTGGGGTTCACCAGGTTGTAGTTCTTCACGAGCGAAGTCTGGGCCACTTCGTAGATGTTCGCCGCGTTGAAGTTGTTGCGGTACATCCAGGCCACGTCCTCGCCGGCCACCTGCGCGCCGTGGTAGATGGCGTTGTTGTCCCATCCTCCGCTGGCCTCGTTGCGGTTGTCGTAGTATCCGGGATAGGCGACCTCCCAGTCGTTGCTGGACCGGCCGAGCGCGTTACCAGGCTCCAGCGACTCTCGTTGGGGTTCGCCTTGATCGACATCTTCGCCCGCGTCATGGTCGCAGGAGTGACCGTCTGGGCAGATCCGACCGACGGCGAGACCAGGCTTCCGCAGACGACGAGGGCAAGGAACAGTGCCGAACCCGGATGAACGCTCATGCAAACACCTCTGTGAAGAGTGGTCATAGGAGATCAGAATTCAAGTGTGGTCCCGAGGATGATCTGTCGGGGCTGGTTGCTGTACCGTTGCCATTCATCGGCTCCTTCGTCGTCGCCTGGAACGGAAGTTTCCCTTCCTCCTGATACACCCGCATGTCCGAGGAACCGAACAGCCGGAGGTGCTGCTGGTTGAAGAGGTTGGTGACCTGGACGAAGAGCTTCATGTTCAGGGCGCCGAACAGACGGAGGCTCCGGGTGAGGTTCAGGTTGGTGTTCCACCGGGCTTCCCACGTCTGGTTGTTGGGGATCTGCGCCCCCACGTAGTCCGAAGGATAGTAGGTGTAGACGTCGCCGTCCACCCAGCGGGTCGACGTGCTCAAGGACCAGTCTGCCCCTAGCAGGTAGAAATCCCCGAGCGCCGGCCCGAATTCCGACGGGCTGGCGAGGTTGATCTTCAGCAGGACGGAGTGGTGCGGGTTCCAGCTCGCGTCGTCGGTCCCGACGCCGCCGCCGTCCGAGTTCGACGCTCCCTGGTAGGTGTCGGTCCCGTTCTTGTACGGGTTCCCGTTCGCGTCGGTGAACGTCTTGTACATCCGGTTGAGGTGGTAGCTGCCGGTGGACAGGTACGAGAGGGTGTAGGCGAGGTCGAAATTCACCCAGGTGAACCGCGACCCCAGCTTCACCTCGATCCCGCGAACGTCGGCCCAAGCGCCGTTGACGGTGGTGGTGAAATTTCCGATGGTCTGACCGGGAACGCGGTTGTCCACGTTCCCGCCGTCGGGTCGCCGTAGAGGCGGACGTTGATGTTCCCGCCCATTTCGAGATATTGGTACTGGGGGGGCCCTGGCTGATCCCGAGCGAGGTCAGGTCATGGGCGTCCTTGTAGTACATCGTCACGTCGAGCGAGAGCATGTCGGCGATGTTCTGCTCGAAGCCGATCTCGTACTGGGTCATCTTCTCCCACGTCAGTGCCGGATTTCCGGTCTTCTGTCCGAAATACCGGTAGGTGACCAGCGTCGATTCCGGGAGATTCCATTCGGAGTTCATCTTTCTTGGGGTCGAACCCCCGGGTGTCGGTCCACACAACGGAATTCGCCAGGAGCTTCTGCCACGGGGGGCGCTGGTTGAAGATGCCGAACATGAAGTGCAGGACCGTCGTTTCGGTGATCGGGTGCGAGATGCCCAGGCGAGGGGAGATCGCGTACCGGGTGGGGGTGCGCGTGTAGCCGGGGCCTGACCCGTCCGGGCGGTATCCCACGAGGCCGATCGTGCCGGAGTTGCCCGGGGTCAACGCGGAGATCATCAGCGGGTCGTAGATGTCGGAAGAAACGTTCTTGTTGGCGTTGAAGAAGTCCAGTCGGAGACCGGCGTTCACGACCATGCCGCCCACTTCGATCTTGTCCTGGACGTACGCCGCCCCTTCGTACGGATGGTCCTTGATCGAGATGATGTCGTTCACCTGGGCGTAGACGCTGGAGCCGAACAGCCCTCCCTCGGTGGGAGACCTTTTCCATCTGCTGGTAGGAAAAGAGGACCCCGGCCTTGATCAGGTGGTTCCTGAGGATCTCGCTTGTCAGGTTGGCCTCGAAGCTGAAGCTGCGCGTGTCGGACCAGTTCTTCCAGATGTCTCCGGGATATCCCCACCGGCTGTTGCTGAAGAAGCTTGGTGGAAACTGGCCGAAGTTCGGGACGCCGTTCAGGCTGTCGGTGGGGAGCGGGAGACCGTAGTCCCGGTAGTTTGCGGTCTGGGCGATATCCCGGTAGTCGAGACTGTACTGCATCTGGCTGTGCTGAAGGGCGACTTCGAGGAACGTCCTATCGTCAAAGACATGCGTCAGCTTCGCCTGGACGTTCAGCAGTTGTGCCTTCTCGGGAGGGCGGACGGTAAAGACGTCCGTGCCACCAACGTTCCCCAGCAACCAGTACTTGAAGTCGGAATAGGGATTCCGGACGTCCGGCAGGTTCTGGTCCGTGGGACCATTGGCCCCTCCCGCGCTGGTTTCGGATGACTCGTAGTTCGTGCGCGGCGTGCCGGAGTTCTCGAATCTCTGTGAACATCCCGCTGATGCTGAGACGTGTCCTCTCCAGCATGGACCAGTCGAGCCAGCCCTGAACGGTCATGTCAGGGTTGTATTTCAGCGAGCCGGGATAGATCCCCACTCCTTCGAGGTACCGTCCGGAGACCATGAACCCCAGGCCCGGGAGGAGCGGGCCGTAGACGGTGATCTCGTTCTCCCACTGCATCCGCTCTTCATAGTCGTATTGCGGGAAGCGGCTCCTGTCGTTGACGAGCTTCTTCCACCAGTCCGCCCGCTGCTGCGGGGTCATGGCCTTGAAGTAGGTGCTCCCTCCGTCGTAGCCGGCGAGCGGCGCGGTCATCCACGGGGTCTGCCAGGTCTTGGTCGGATCCCAGAAGTCCGGCGTTGTCATCGACGGTGTGGAAGACGTCGTCCGACGCGTAGATGTTGTTCCCCCAGTGATACTTGCCCGACGGACGCATGCGGTAGGTCATGAGGAACCAATCCTGTCCTCGGCCTTCCGGGTGACGATGTTGACGATGGAACCGTTCGCCTGGCCAAATTCCGCATTCCAGCCACCAGTCAGCACCTCCACCTCCTGGATCGTGGAGAGATTCACCGACGAGAAATTCGTGTTCGACCCGATGTCCCGGAGGTCCAGGCCGTCAAGCCTGTAGGTGACGTCCAGGCCGAAGCTTCCGCGGATCCCTCCGTTGATATTCGCCGCAGGGATGTCGGAGACCACTTCGCTGATGTCCGTACCCCAGCTCTTGCTGATGTCGTCGCGCGACATGGACTCCTTGCTGGCGGTCAGGTCGAGCTCGACCTTGGGCCTCCCGGCCGTGACGATCACGGCGTCCGCCTCGATGGTCTGCTCCGGCAATGCAAAGTTCAGCGTGGTTGTCTGATCGATGCGCACTCGCACGCCGGTTTGCGTGATCTTGCGATACCCCAGGAGGGAACCCGAGACCCGGTATTCCCCCGGCGGCACGTTCAGAATGAAGTAATGCCCGTCCACGTCGGTGACGCCGCCCAACCGCGTCCCTTCGACGAGCGACGTTCACGCCGACCAGCGGCTGCTGGGTGTTCAGGTCTTTGGACGGTCCCGGCGATCTTGCCGGTGGTGCCTGCAACCGCCATCATGGAGAGCAGCATGCACATGCTGCCCGGCAGTATTGAGAACCGCAGTCTCATCATACCTCCATGCCTCCGGGGGGAAAGGGGTGAGTCGACCCACGTGTACCAGGGAAGATGGTGCAACGTACCCCCCTCTCCGCTATCTTGCAAGATAATAACGGTTTACGGGAGGTTAATTAACGGTAATTGATTCTCAACGCCTGAATCCATAGCTTTGATGGTTGATGTCGCCTGCCGGAGTACGACAGCGAGGTCACCGGCGCCACTCCTCCCTCTGCCGCCGCTGTTCCGTCACGCATCCCCGAAAGAGCATGAAACGCATTCTTTGTGTTGTGCTGTTCTCGGCCACCGCCTTCGGCCAGCAGTCGTCCACCCAGGAACTCTCCGGGGCGTTCGAATCCGCCGGGCGGGAATTCGGGGTTCCTCCCGACATTCTCCGGGCCGTCGCCTTCGCCGAGACCCGCCGGCAACACCTGGAATGGGCCGAAGGAGATACGGCAAGCTGCACGGGACTCCCGCGGGCATATGGCATCATGGCGCTCCGCGACGATCACTTCTTCGGCCGCAGCCTCATCGCCGCCACGCTCATTGGAGAATCTCCTGATATCGTCCGGAACGATCCACTCCAGAACATCCGGGGCGCGGCAGCCTACCTGAAGACACTCTACGCGGATGTACCTCAACCCGAGGGGACCATGCCGGGTTCGGTAGAGAGCTGGCAACACACCATCGAACGCTACTGCGGCATCCCTCAGCCTGAACTCGCCGCTCAGCATGCGTTTGAAATTCTCCAGGGAATTGACAAAGGGTATCACGATCAGGGCATCGAACTTCCCGCACGCACGCTCGACCTGCAGACGGTTCGTGCCAATGCCCGGAAGACCTACACGGAAGTCGCCGCGCTCCACCGCGAGAAAACCGCCGGGCAGCCCGATTATCCTCAGGCCCACTGGGCCCCCGCGTATCCCGGCCACTGGTACACTCCGGCGCAGCAAGGATTTCGTGGTGATCCACGACATGGAAGGCTACTACCTGAGCGTCATATCGTATTTCCAGATGTCCACGACGAACGCCAGCGTACATTACAACGTCAATGGCCTGCAGGATTCCCCCTCGGATGCCCCCGCAGGCGACATCACCCAGCAGGTGGAGGAGCAGTACTGGGCCTGGCATGCGGTCTGTCTGAACAGGTACTCCCTCGGGATCGAGCATGAAGGGTTCGTCTCCAATCCCGCCTGGTGGACCCCGGAAATGTACATCGCGTCCGCGGACTGGTCCGCCACCTCTGCGACAAGTTCGGTATACCGAAAGACCGGAACCACATCATCGGGCACAACGAATATCTGAACAGCGAGTGGGTCCTGGGCGATAGCAACGGATACCCCGCGAAGTTCGGCACGTGCAACAACCATACCGATCCCGGCATCAACTGGGACTGGGAGTTCTTCATGCAACTCATCACCGGCGATATGCTGCCCCGCGCTCACCTCCACTCCGCCCGTTTCGCGGGTGCAGGTCTTCGACAGGATCAGTATCACCTTCAATCAACGCCTCGACAAAGCGGCAACCGAACAGAACTTCCGGTTCTCCCCGCGTCGCCGGGAACCTTTGCGTGGCCGAAGTTCCGCACTCTGGAGTCACGCCATCGGCGCCGCTCACTTTGACAGCGAGTACGCGGTAACGGTGGATACCGGAGCGCACAACTACCTGGGCGTCGGCATTGATGTGAATGGCGAGGCGTGGGGAAGGAGGTCTACACGTTCACGGTGCGCACCGTGGACCGCGACACTGTCCGTCCTGTTCTCCCCAGGACCTATCCCTCGACGACCAGGCCGGTCTCAGCCCGTCGTTCTGTTCGAGGTCGACCTGAGCGAGCCGGTCGATCCGTCCACGTTGCCCGGTGCGTTCCAACTGCGCGCCTCGACGGAACCGCGGTCACCCTTACCTCGCCCGCGGTCCAACAGACCGGGAGCGGTATGCGTGTCACGTTCCGGCCGCAGACGGAGCTCCAGGCATCAGCGCCGTATACGCTGACCGTGCTCCCTTCGGTGGCGGACTACGGAGGGAACGGCCTCGGTTCGGCCTGGACGGTCCCGTTCACCACCGGTCCGGTGCGGGGCTTTGCGGGCACCGTGATCAACGCGCTCGACGACGTCGGGAGCTGGTGGCAGCCCGGGACCAGCGGCAGCACCACCGGCACGACCACCACCTCGTTCTCGATCGCGACCGATGTCAAACGGTCGGGGTCCGGAAGCGGAAAAGTGTCGTATCAGTTCTCCGGCCCCGCAGGGGGCCGCGTGCGCGAGTATAACAGCGGCAAGCCCTCCGTGGACCCGGCCCCGTGGTGGCGGCCTGGGTGTTCGGGGACAACAGCGGCAACGCCCTCGAGTACTGGTTTTATCCCGGAGCCGCGGGGTCGTCCTTCACCGGCCTACGGGTGGACACGCTGAACTGGACCGGCTGGAAGCTGGTCGCCACATCCATCGCCGGCGTGCCGACAACGTCGCAGCGCCAGTTCGCCGGATTTGTCATCAGCCAGGTGCCGGGGGGGCGAACCGGCGGTACCGTCTACTTCGACGACCTGTCGACGGGGCAAGGGGTGACAACGGTCGGAGGCGCAGGGTCGGACCAACCGGAACGCTTTGCCCTGTTCCAGAACTACCCAACCCGTTCAATCCCGCCACGACCATCGAGTACACAGTGGCGGGCGGTTCGGCTATGGCACCAGGCCCGGTCAAGCTTGCGGTGTACGATCTCCTGGGGCAGGAGGTCGTTGTGCTGGTGAACGAAAGAAGAGAGGCCGGGCGGTATGCTGTACCGTGGGATGCCTCAGGGCTTCCGAGCGGGGTCTATATCTGCCGGATGACCGCCGGTGCGTTCTCGAGCTCCGCCAAGATGGTGTTAATGAAGTAGCCCCGTTCAGGTCACCGATCCCCCACGATCAGACAAGGTCACCCGATGCTCCGTCGCCGATGGTTGCTCCGCTCTGCAGGACTGTTGGTTCTGATCCTGCTGGCTCTCAATGTATACGTCTTCCTGACGCGCGAGTGGGAATCTTCGTTCTCCCCCGCGTCGTATGCGACCCTGTACTACCCGCTGGACGTCCCGACGATCCGCGCCTGGCATGTGGTCGACAGGGACAGGATCCGACTGGAGCTGGTCTGCTCCGCCCCGGTGAAGGAATGGCGCGTTATCTCGGCCGATGGAAAAGAGCAGCGAGCGGAGGGAATACAACCCACGTTCCGGATCGATACGACCTTCAGCCTCCTCCACCCCTACCGGCTGATCCCCGTTCCGGAGAACGCCTGCGTACCGATCGACCTCTCGTTCCGCTTCTACTCCAAGGAATTCTACGGCGGGGTGGGGATGCGGCACAACGACGTCTACATCGTCCGCTCCAGCGTGGCCTGCGGGGAGTTCCCGCAGTTCTCCGTCGCCGACTGGACCGACAGCTACGAGTACGTCGGAAAAGAGGGGCTTGCCGCCGCCGACAGCATTCTGGCCGGCCCGGTGGGTCTTCGAGAAGGGGACCCGACGTTCACCAGGATGGAGAAGCTCGGGCGCTATCTCCGGGGAAAACTGAAGGGGTCCGGCGGCGTACCCAAAGATGACGAGCGCTGGATGGATCCGTGGACCCTCTACAACGAAATGGTCAAGGGGACCGGCAAGGGATGGTGCACGCAGAACGCCCAGGTGTGGGTCTTCTGGGCCAACCGCGCGGGGATCCCCACCAGGTTCGTCTTCAACGCGCGGACCGAGAACAACACGATCGTCTACACCGGGCACGCGTTCGCGGAGTCGTTCATCCGGGAGCAGGGGAGGTGGGCGTTCGTGGACCTCTCGCACGGCACGCTCTACGTGACGGAACGGCGGGGACAGGTGCTGAACACCGCGGAGCTCCTGCACCTGAACGTGTTGAACGCTTTTGACAGCGTTTCGGCACGGGTGAACGTTGATTGGGAGTGGCGGGGTCGCCCGGGTTTCCCCGCGAACGATACGGTGGCGACGCTGCCCTTCGTTCTCTGCAACGTCGCTGTGGAGGGGGAATTCACCCCCCATTCCATCCTGAAGTACCGCCGGCCGCCGAACGTGGAGGACGTGCGGGAGATCTATGACGGATTCATCAAGGATCGGACGTTCCTGGTGGGGAACCTTGAACGCTACCTCTTCAAGCCCCAGCTGGCCTATTCGTTCTACCCGACGGAGGGGGAGCACACCTACTTCGTCCGGCGGGCGTTGTTCTTCACGTTGGTGGCCGGCGTGCTGCTCTGGGTCGTCGCATTTCTGTCCCGGCGGCGTGATCCCGGCACGGCCGATAGAGATCTAGGCCCGCTTGAACCAGTCGTAGGCGGCGTTGATCTCTTTGGCTTCCGTTCGGCCAATTCCCGCAACTCCGGCCCGAGATGCTGTACCTTGTCCGGGTGATACAGGGCGACCGGCTGCAGGTACTTCAGCGGATCTCCGACCTGGAGATGGTCCCCTTCAGCCCGAATAGCCGGCCATAGTGGGCCTTCTTTTCGGCCTCGGTCGCTCCGGCCGGGTCGAACGGCGGCGCGTCGCTCCAGGTCCCACACTGCCGTCCGTGCGCTTCCCACCGCCCGTGGGCGGAGTCCCGTGAGTTCGATCCGGATTCCCGAAGGACCGCCCTCGAAAACTCCGTCTGCGTTTCGCCGGCGTTCCGGAGATCGTCGGCAAGCAGACACGCAAGGGATTTCCCTTCGCGACACCTCTCCGTCCGCACGCGTTCCACGATGAACTGTTCGAGGGTGGACCGCGGCTTGGTTAGACCGATCACCGTTTGTGATAATGACGGTGCACAACCGCCGTGACCAAGGCAAAGAGCGGCGCCACCCTCCGCCGCCGGAGCTCCGTTTCGAGAAGGAGATACGACAGGCCGAACTCCAGGAGCACCTGGTCTCTCGTGACCCCGGCCGAAACCTCCCGTGACGAGCAGAGGCAGAGCAGGTGCCCGCGGAGGACGCCGGCGAGAGCCTCGAGCGTCGACGAGAGGCTCATGCCGTACGCCCGGGCGCAGAAGATGTTCGCGGTGGACTCCACGTGCCAGGACTGAATGCCGGAGAGTTCCCACGGACGCCTCTGGGGGAGGCCGCCGTTCACCGCGAGCTCCGACTGGACGGTTCCGAAGAGCCCCCACAGCTGGCGGTGCAACTCGTCATAGAGGGTGAAGGCCTCGCCGGTCTCGCCGCTCCCGTTGCCAGGAGGTCCGCCACCTCCAGCATCTTTCCGATGGCCTCTTTCGAATTCACCGTATCCCCGAGCTGTTCGTTCCCGAAGCGAACCGCTGAACATAGAGGTCTCCGCCCCGGCCGCTCGGCCGGGAGGTCCTGGTCGTCTGGTCGGGCTCAAAAAGCGTGCCGGTGGATTCTCATGACCAGGTTCCATACGTTCAGGGCAATTACTTTCGGACCCCCCGGGGGTCGGGGGGGCTGTGGCCAACAATGTCCAACTGATCAAGGAGAGGGACTCGATGCGCAGTGTTGTATGCAGCCTGATAAGCCTTCTCTGCTGGACGGCCCTGCCCGGCGGGAGTAAGGTCCCCCCGGTGGCACTGCCTTCCGGAGCAGCCAGGACGCGGTTCGCCCCGATTCATCGGTGGAGGCGATCTTGAAGGACCGCCTTGACACCGAAGTCTGGCTCAAGTCCAGTCCCACGTCGTACCTGGCCACGATCAACCGGGTGGATTTTGCCGGCCGGACAAGCCTGACCGTCGGGCGCGGCGAGGAGAAGGCCTGCCGATCGACGACCCGGAGATCCAGCCCCGGCATCTCCGGGTGACCGTCGCGGGGGACTCCTTCAGGGTGGAAGCGATCGATCCCGGGCGGCATCCCTGGTCAGGAAGTCCAGATCAGGGCGGCGACCCTCCCCTCCCTCGGCGGTCGGCATCGGGAGATACCTCCTGCGGCTCTCGCATCAACGGTATCCGGCGTTGATCGCTTTCGATCCGGAAAGCCCGAGGTTCAACGAATACAAAGGGCTCAAGTACTTCCCCGTGAACCCGGAGTATCGATTTGTCGTGCCGCTCAAGAAGAACCTCAGGGTCGACACGGTGCTCATTCTCTCCTCGCGCGGCAACATGCGTAAAGGCTTGCGGGTCGGATGGTTTGAGTTCTCCGCCGGGGGGAAGGCCCTCCGGCTGGCGGTGACCCGGCTCTTGGAGCCCGGCGTGGGGGAGAAAGACCACAGCATTTTCTTCCGGGACCGGACGTGCGGGGAAGAGAGCTATGCGATGGGGAGGTACGTGGAGGCCGAAGAGCTTCCGGACGGGCGGTTCTCCCTGGATTTCAACAAGGCCTACAATCCGGCCTGCGCATTCTCGCCGCACTACAACTGTCCGGTCCCACCGGAGGAGAATCACCTCCCGGTCCGGATCCCGGCCGGGGAGATGGATGCGCACTACGTGACGACTGAAAGGGTGGTCCCGATGATCGGCAAGACCATACAGCCGGAGATCGAGGCGTTGATCGGCCAGAGGGATTTTACGACCCTCCGGGCCGCGCTCGAGGATCTGCCTTCGCCCGACGTCGCTGAAGTGATCGAGGACCTTCCCCGGGGGGACCGGGCGGTGGTATTCCGGATGCTGCAGAAGCAGCGTGCAACGGAGACCTTCGAATACCTCGATCTGGAGGCCCAGCGTTCGCTGCTGGACGAGCTGGCCGGAGACCAGGTCAACGCCATCCTCAACGATATGCGGCCGGACGACCGCACGGCCCTGCTCGAGGAGCTGCCCGCGCCGGTGGCCCGTGACCTGATCCAGCGGCTGTCGCCCGAAGAGCGGCGCGTTGCCCAGGCGCTGCTCGGGTATCCCGAGGAGAGCATCGGGCGTTTGATGACGCTCGACTACGTCGCGGTCGACCAGGAGCGTACGATCCAGGAGGTGCTGGACACCATTCGCACGCACGGGAAGGACAGCGAAACGCTCAACGTGATCTACGTCGTGGATCAGAAAGGACACCTCGTGGACGATCTTCGGATCCGGGAGCTCCTGCTGGCACCCCTGGACGCGAAGATCAGGGGGATCTCCGACGGAACGTTCGTGGCCCTCTCGGCCACGGATGACCAGGAGACCGCCGTTCGTATGTTCAACCGGTACAGCCGGGTTGCCCTGCCGGTCACGGACTCCGAGGGCATCCTGCTCGGGCATCATCACGGCCGACGACGTCCTGGACGTCGCTGCCCAGGAAGCGACCGAGGACATCCAGATGCTCGGCGGTCCGGAGGCTCTGGATGAGCCGTATCTGCGAGAAGATCGCTCGTCGAGATGGTGCGAAAGCGGGCGGGATGGCTGGCGGTGCTCTTCCTCGGCGGGATGCTCACGGCCACCGCGATGGGCTACTACGAGGGGGGGATCGCGCGCGCGGTGGTGTTCGCGCTGTTTGTGCCGCTGATCATTTCGAGCGGTGGGAACTCCGGGTGCCGGCGGCGACCCTGGTCATCCGTCGCGTTCGCGCTCGGAGAGGTGGAGTCTTCGCGACTGGTGGCTGGTGATGCTCCGCGAGATCGTCTCGGGGGGCCCGCTCGGGGCGCGTCCTGGGGGGGCATCGGATTTTGCGAATCGCGCTCTGGTCGCCGCGTCTCTCTGCTCTACGGGGCGCACTGTAGGCTGGTCGGCGGTGGCCGTCGCGCTGGAGCCTGGTGGGCGTCGTGTTGTGCGGGACGGTCTCGGGCTCGATGTTGCCGTTTCTTCTCCGGCGGCTGGGCTCTGATCCCGCAGCGTCGTCCGCGCCGTTCGTCGCGACGCTGGTCGCTCACCGGCCTCGTGATCTACTTTACGGTCGCATCGCTGGTCCTTTCGGGCACGATCCTCTGA
>CAWEHG010000024.1:0-9752 GCA_963808715.1 Ignavibacteriota bacterium
GTGCCGCCAGGAAGGAGCTGTTCATGGACCGCCCCGCCGGTTGACCAGGTTCAGGGCTCACGGTGAATGGGACGAACGGTCCCCCGGATCTTCAGCCGTGACAGGCTCTGCGCCCTGTTCTCCACCTCCCCGTTCCGAGGGAAGGCCTTGTCATCCAGAGGCGCATAGATCTCGAGGCTGGACTGAAGGACGCGGCCAGCGACGATCGCCTGAACCTCCTCCCGGGTGAGCGCAGACCGGTGGACCATGATGTCGTCGCAGTCAACCGTCTCCCTGCCGAAGAACTGCACGCGTTGCAGGAGCCAGCGTTCACTGGTGGTGGCAACAGGCTCGCCATCCACGTACAGTGTCGTCTCCCCTTTTGCGCAGCGATACGAAAGCGTCACGTGATGCCACTGCCCGGGAGAGAATGGGAATGCGGCGGTGGCGTTGCCACCGGAGACGGGCAGGTAACGGATCTCCCCGTTGTGCGCAGATACTTCTGACCGGACCTCCGTTGATCCCGGCCCGATCGTGTGGATCATGGAGTTTCCGGCGGGACCCTGAAAAGAATCCAGGCTGCCGTGATCCCCAAGAGGCGGAGAAGGAGGGCGTCCGTGCCGGTGCGAACGGCGAAGGAGATGGCAAATGCATGGATCGTATCGTCAACTGCGTATGCGAAGCCATTGTCGGTGCCCGTGTCCACGCGCGCGCAGATCTTCGTGGGGGGAACCACAGGAACCGGTTTCCGCGACCGTAGAGCGTCAAACAGCGAAGGAACGATCGCGAAGGTCATTTCACGGTGCCCGCCCGCATTGGGATGGCCCTCGTCGTGGAAGAACCCGCGCACCCAATGTCCTTCCCCGTCGTCGATGGCCCCCAGCAGGTTCGCGCTCGGCACGTCCCAGGCATTGATGGTCAGATTCATCGCGACGACCGCCCGATACTCTTCCGGTGTGTAGGCGTTATGGGGGTAACAGCTTCCGATCACGACCGAGATCCCCCGCTTGCGGCATCGGTCGGCAATGCCCATGAGGCCGGTCCGAAACTGCGCGGCTACGCTATCCCGGCCCCTCTGATCTGCCCTCCTGATCCCTTCGTTGGCAAGCGAAAGTCCGATGAAGACGTGATCGGGCCGCTGCGGCATCAGGTATTGGTCTTCGCCGACGGGCCGCAACGGCGGAAGATCGCTCTTCTCCCATCTGTCCTGGATGCTCACTGTGTTGTCACCGTTCCGTGAGGCGTTGACCACCGTCCATCCCCTCGGGGCCATCAGATCGCGAAATCGACCGAGGTAGCCGCCGCGTCCCAGTTCGTCGCCCGCACCATTGCAGACCGAAGAGCCAAAGCCGGCGATGCGGCCGGAGGCAGGCGCCGGGTCGGCAGGGCAGTGCAGCAAAGTCCAGCACGACAATACGAATATCGATCTTCTCATTTTGTGCCCTGATCGTCCCCGGGTGTGGGCGTGTGGGGTTCCAACACGTGCACGGGGAGTGATGCAATGTAACTCCGGGGTTCCTCTCCTGCAACAGCGCGCGGAGGGGGTGAAGAACGGCGAGAGGGGAGATCAGCGGGCTGCCCCGGCATCTGCATTGATATTCGCGCAGTGATTCCATAACTTGTTCAGTAGCACATTTCACCGGCGCCACTCCTCCCTCTGCCGCCGCTGTTCCGTCACGTATCCCCGAAAGAGTATGAAACGCATTCTCTGTGTTGTGCTGTTCTCGGCCACCGCCTTCGGCCAGCAGCTGTCCACCCAGGAACTCCCCGGGGCGTTCGAATCCGCCGGGCGGGAATTCGGGGTTCCTCCCGACATTCTCCGGGCCGTCGCCTTCGCCGAGACCCGCTGGCAACACCTGGAATGGGCCGAAGGAGACACGGCAAGCTGCACGGGGCTCCCCCGGGTCTACGGCATCATGGCCCTCAGGAACGACCCCTTCTTCGGCCGCAGCCTGGCCACCGGCGCCGCACTGATCGGGGAATCGCCGGAAACGGTCCGCCGCGATCCCCTGCAGAACATGCGGGCCGCCGCCGCGTACCTGAGGTCTCTCTATAGAGAGGCTCCCCTTCCCCCGGGGACGACGCCGGGGTCGCTGGAAAGCTGGCAGACCGCCATCGCCCAGTACTGTGGCATTCCACAGCCGGAGCTTGCAGCGCAACACGCCTATGAGGTGCTGGCACGGTTGTACAAAGGGTACGATGACCACGGTATCCGTATGCCGGCCCGCTCGCTCGACCTGGCGACGGTTCGTTCGAACGCCTCGAAGATCTACATGGAAGTCGCCGCGGTCCATCCGCTACAGAAGACGGCCGGCCAGCCCGACTACCCGCAGGCCCACTGGGCACAGGCGTACCCGGGCCACTGGTACACCTCCGGCGTCAGCAAGGACTTCGTGGTGATCCACGACATGGAAGGCTACTACCTGAGCGTCATCTCATACTTCCAGATGTCCACGACGAACGCCAGCGTCCACTACGACGTCAACGGCATGCAGGATTCTCCCTCCGACGCACCCGCAGGGGACATCACCCAGCAGGTGGAGGAGCAGTACTGGGCCTGGCATGCCGTCTGTCTCAACAGGTACTCCCTGGGGATCGAGCACGAAGGGTTCGTGTCCAATCCCGTCTGGTGGACCCCCGAGATGTACATAGCGTCGGCGAACCTGGTCCGCCACATGTGTGACAAGTTCGCGATCCCGAAAGACCGGAACCACATCATCGGGCACAACGAATACCAGAACAGCGACTGGGTCAGCTGGGCGGTGGCGAACGGATATCCGGCGGAGTTCGGCACGTGCAACAACCACACCGATCCCGGCACCAACTGGGACTGGCAGTTCTTCATGCAACTCATCAAGCGGGATCCCGTGCCGCCCCGTGTCAGTTCCACGCCGCCGGCCGGGAGGATCGCGGTCTTTCAACCGCTCACGGTCACGTTCGACCAGCGGATGGACCGTGTCGCGACCGAGCAGAGCTTCCGGATCTCCCCGAACATCCCCGGCACCCTCAGCTGGTCCTCGAAGTACCGGACGCTGGAGTTCGCCCCGTCGTCACCCCTGCTCTTCGACACGGAGTACACCGTGACGATCGACACGGGAGCGCACAACTACCTCGGTGCGGGGCTGGACGTGAACGGCGACGGCATCGGGAAGGAGGTTTACACCTACACCGTGCGGACCGTGGTCCGCGATACGATCCCGCCGGTTCTCTCCAGGACCTACCCCGCGACCGACCAGGCCGGTCTCAGCCCGTCGCTTCTGTTCGAGGTCGACCTGAGCGAGCCGGTCGATCCTTCCACGTTGCCCGGTGCGTTCCAACTGCGCGCTTCAAACGGAACCACGGTCACCCTTACCTCGCCCGCGGTCCAACCGGCCGGGAGCGGCGTGCGCATCACGTTCCGGCCGCAGACGGAGCTCCAGGCATCCGCGCCGTATACGCTGACCGTGCTCCCTTCGGTGGCGGACTACGGAGGGAACGGCCTCGGTTCGGCCTGGACGGTCCCGTTCACCACCGGTCCGGTGCGCGGCTTTGCGGGAACCGTGATCAACACGCTCGACGACGTCGGGAGCTGGTGGCAGCCCGGGACCAGCGGCAGCACGACCGGCACGACCACCACCTCGTTCTCGATCGCGACCGATGTCGAAACGGTCGGGGTCCGGAAGCGGAAAGGTTTCGTATCAGTTCTCCGGCCCCGCAGGGGGCCGCGTGCGCGAATACAACAGCGGAAAGCCCTCTGTGGATCCCGGCCCGGTGGTGGCGGCATGGGTGTTCGGGGACAACAGCGGCAACGCCCTCGAGTACTGGTTCTATCCCGGAGCCGCGGGGTCGTCGTTCACCGGCCTACGGGTGGACACGCTGAACTGGACCGGCTGGAAGCTGGTCGCCACATCCATCGCCGGCGTGCCGACAACGTCGCAGCGCCAGTTCGCCGGATTTGTCATCAGCCAGGTGCCGGGGGGCGAACGGGCGGTACCGTCTACTTCGACGACCTGTCGACGGGACAAGGGGTGACATCGGTCGGAGGCGCAGCGTCGGACCGACCGGAGCGTTTTGCCCTGTTCCAGAACTACCCGAACCCGTTCAATCCCTCCACGACCATCGAGTACACAGTGGCCGGCGGTTCGGCTACGGCACCCGGCCCGGTCAGGCTTGCGGTGTACGATCTCCTGGGGCAGGAGGTCGTTGTGCTGGTGAACGAAAGAAAAGAGGCCGGGCGGTATGCCGTGCCGTGGGACGCCTCAGGGCTTCCGAGCGGGGTCTATATCTGCCGGATGACTGCCGGTGCGTTCTCGAGCTCCGCCAAGATGGTGTTGATGAAGTAGCCCCGTTCAGGTCACCGATCCCCCACGATCAGACAAGGTCACCCGATGCTCCGTCGCCGATGGTTGCTCCTCTCCGCAGGACTGTTTGTTCTGATCCTGCTGGCTCTCAATGTATACGTCTTCCTGACGCGCGAGTGGGAATCTTCGTTCTCCCCCGCGTCGTATGCGACCCTGTACTACCCGCTGGACGTCCCGACGATCCGCGCCTGGCATGTCGTCGACAGGGACAGGATCCGACTGGAGCTGGTCTGTTCCGCCCCGGTGAAGGAATGGCGCGTCGTCTCGGCCGATGGAAAAGAGCAGCGAGCGGAGGGAATGCAACCCACGTTCCGGATCGATACGACCTTCAGCCTCCTCCACCCCTACCGGCTGATCCCCGTCCCGGAGAACGCCTGCGTACCGATCGACCTCTCGTTCCGCTTCTACTCCAAGGAATTCTACGGCGGGCTGGGGATGCGGCACAACGACGTCTACATCGTCCGCTCCAGCGTGGCCTGCGGGGAGTTCCCGCAGTTCTCCGTCGCCGAGTGGACCGACAGCTACGAGTACGTCGGAAAAGAGGGGCTTGCCGCCGTTGACAGCATTCTGGCCGGCCCGGTGGGTCTTCGGGAAGGGGATCCGACGTTCACCAAGATGGAGAAGCTCGGGCGCTATCTCCGGGGAAAGCTGAAGGGGTCCGGCGGCGTACCCAAAGATGACGAGCGCTGGATGGATCCGTGGACCCTCTACAACGAAATGGTGAAGGGGACCGGCAAGGGGTGGTGCACGCAGAACGCCCAGGTGTGGGTCTTCTGGGCCAACCGCGCGGGGATCCCACCAGGTTCGTCTTCAACGCGCGGACCGAGAACAACACGATCGTCTACACCGGACACGCGTTCGCGGAGTCGTTCATCCGGGAGCAGGGGAGGTGGGCGTTCGTGGATCTCTCGCACGGCACGCTCTACGTAACGGAACGGCGGGGACAGGTGCTGAACACCGCGGAGCTCCTGCACCTGAACGTGTTGAACGCTTTTGACAGCGTTTCGGCACGGGTGAACGTTGACTGGGAGTGGCGGGGTCGCCCGGGTTTCCCCGCGAACGATACGGTGGCGACGCTGCCCTTCGTTCTCTGCAACGCCGCTGTGGAGGGGGAATTCACCCCCCATTCCATCCTGAAGTACCGCCGTCCGCCGAACGTGGAGGACGTGCGGGAGATCTATGACGGATTCATCAAGGATCGGACGTTCCTGGTGGGGAATCTTGAACGCTACCTCTTCAAGCCCCAGCTGGCCTACTCGTTCTACCCGACGGAGGGGGAGCACACCTACTTCGTCCGGCGGGCGTTGTTTTTCACCCTCGTCGCGGGTGTGTTACTCTGGTGCGTGTTGCTCCTGACCGGCCGGCGCAGGGCGGGCGCGTAGGCCCGCCTTTCGCCCGGCCGTGCGCCCTAGTTCATCAAGATCATCTTGCGCACAGCCACGAACGAGCTCCGCTCGCTTGTTACTTCGAGCCGGCAGAGGTACACCCCGCTGGCCAATCGCGACCCGTCGAACGGGAATGTATGGCGTCCCGCGGAGAATCGTCCGCTCGCCAGCACGGCGACCTGACGGCCGAGGATGTCGTACACCACGAGTGTGACCTGACCGGCTGCCGGCAACTGGCAGCCAACCACTGTCGCAGGATTGAACGGGTTCGGATAGTTCTGCTCCAGCGCAAAGGTCAGCGGGAGCGGTTCTTCGGAGTCGGCGGAGACCAGCGCGCCGGTCGGCCAGTTCATCACGCGGACCGCATCGGACCCCAGGCCGAGTTTCGCTCCGGACGGAAGGATCGCCCCGGAGAACAACGGCCCCTTTGCGAGCCCACTCGAAGGGATCGTGTCCTGGGCGACATAGTAAAGGTAGATCCTCGTCTCGCCGGCAGGGATCGTCACATTCCTCCACTCCCAGTAGAGATTGTCTCCATTCAGGCTCAAGGAATCGAGCTTGTCGGCTCCGCCTGTTCCATCTATAATGGACGTTAACGCCGGATCAGTGCCGGGGGAAAACTTGTCGTCGGTGACCACCCACCGGTCCGCAGAGGTCACGAGGGTATCCCCGCTGGAGGTGGAGAGCGCGCGGGTCTCAGCATCGGATCCGAGGTTCGAGAGCACTCCCACGGTTACGGTGATCGGCGAGCCGGTCGGATTGGTCAGAACCTCCTGGATCCGGCAATACCCCACAGAGTCTCCCTGGGCCGCAGAAGGGACGAAGAACTTCCGCCACACCGTCAGTCCGCTCATGGTCGCGGGGCCGAACACGTATTGCCTTGCGCCGGGTTCACTCTGGCTGTAGTCGGCGAGCGCCTGGAATTTCGTCCCGTTGACCTTCAGGTCGTAGGCCTGATCGTACGCGCCGTTATAGCCGTCCATCAGACAGACATTGCTGCCATACGTCATGGGATCGTAGAACATGCCGCGGACGTCAGCTAGTCCTTTGAAGAACCCGACGACATAGTAGCAGGCCGCCTCGTTAGGGCGAATTTTGGTGTAGTATGTCCCCCCCGAGGTGAAGAGCTTGTTGGCGGCGTAGCTCGGGAAGGTCTTGGTGATCGCTGCTCCTGATGGATCCAGGAACGATGCAAACGCGGATCCGCACGACACGCCCTGGAGGGAATACAGGAAGACTCCGATCTCCCCGGGGACTGCAGTGATGCTGTAGTAGTCGGTATCGGGGACGGCGACTCCTCCATCGATGCCGGGAAGGATCGTTGCCTTGGTCAGCGTCCCCCAGGCGCGCGGAGTTGCAGTCGCTTTCGAGTCATTGGGCTCGCACGAGTCTGGCGGCAGCGCCTGGGAATAGGTGGCGGTGAGCGTGTACGAACCGGACGGACCTCCGTCGTTGCGGATCCGGACATACCGATATCCGGGAACGGAGGCCGCGGAGTAGAGTGCCGGGAATCCGGAGCTCCCGCTGAGGTAGGTGGTGATGTGCCTGGAGGAGTCCGGTCCGTAGATCGAGACGGTCAGTTTCAGGACATCGGCGCCGGTCTTCGGTCCCGTCACCACTCTGAAGACCTCCCCGGGGAGCGTATAGATCTTGTAGATGTCCGTGTCTCCCGGAGCGATGCTCGCGGTCAGGAACTTCGATCCGTACGCCATGGGCGTGGCGCTTGCATACGAGCCGTTGGGTTCATGCTCATCGGTGAACGCCTGTGTCCAGGGAATGCTCACGATCCTGGCGTCCGGAGCAAGGCTTCCTTTCAGCCCGCCCCCCGTCGCGCGGTTCCACGCGACGGTATCGCGGGGATCCTCGAAGTGATAGACCGCCACCAATCCGGGTTCGTTGCCACGGGCCTCGTGGTTCCAGAGTCCCGCGATCTCGCCGGCGGTACGCGCCACATTCCAGATCCTGACCTCGTCGATCAGGCCACGGAACTGGTCGCCGCATTGTGACCGGCCGATCATGAGTGGCAAGAGTGTTACCGACGAGTCGTACAGTGAGCCGGAGAAGGACCTGGACGGGGTTCCATTGACATAGTACACGCCCTGGTGCGTGACAGTGTCTACCGTGACCGCGACGTGCGTCCAGGTGGAACTATCGGTGACGACGAGGGGGCCCGTGTAGTGGTTCCCGGCAAGATAGAGCGTTGCGATGTTACTGTCTGTCCGGGGATAATTCGAGGCGAGCCCGAAACTGAAGCCGGTGCTGTAATCCTTGTCGATGAACGCGTGGAAGGCCTTGGTCTGCGGAGAGGGACGGACCCAGGCTTCGAGGGTCATTGCGGCGCCGGGATTGAGCGCCGGGGCATGGGGTACGACGGCGTGGGCCTTTGTGGCGTCCAGAATGCCGTTGGTCTGTGCGGCGAGGGGTTCCGCAAACATCAGCACGATCGCGATCCACAGCACGCTGCGGAGCCCCATACGGGGAAACGCGAGTTCCCTGTGCATGGAGCCTCCCTGGAAAGCGAGTGAAAGAAGAGAACAGAGGACGATTGATGGAATGTACTTCGGAGGCAGGCTGAAAAGCAACTGCACCGCGGCCGCTTGCGACAGCCGCCTGTGACTCGCCTGTGACGAGCCGCCTTCGGGTGGAGTGCCGTGATTGCGATTCGGATTCCCGAAGCACCGCTCTCGAGAACTCCGTCCGCCAGCATCTTTCCGATGGCTTCTTTCGATCTCACCGTATCCCCGAGCTGTTCGTTCCCGAAGCGAACCGCTGAACATAGAGGTCTCCGCCCCGGCCGCTCGGCCGGGAGGTCCTGGTCGTCTGGCCGGGCTCAAGCAACGTGCCGGTGGATTCTCATGACCAGAATCCATACGTTCAGGGCAATTACTTTCAGACCGCCCGGGGGTCCGGGGGGCTGTGGCCACCAATGTCCAACTGATCAAGGAGAGGGACTCGATGCGCAGCGTTGTATGCAGCCTGATAAGCCTCTCTGCTGGACGGCCCTGCCCGGCGGGGGTCAGGTCCCCGCGGTGGCATTCCCTTCCGGAGCGAGCCAGGACGCGGTTCGCCCCGATTCATCGGTGGAGGCGATCTTGAAGGACCGCCTTGACACCGAAGTCTGGCTCAAGTCCAGTCCCACGTCGTACCTGGCCACGATCAACCGGGTGGATTTTGCCGGCCGGACCAGCCTGACTGTCGGGCGCGGCGAGGAGAACGACCTGCGGATCGACGACCCGGAGATCCAGCCGCGTCACCTCCGGGTCACCGTTGTGGGAGACTCGTTCAGGGTGGAAGCGATCGATCCCGGGGCAGCATTCCTGGTCAGGAAGTCCAGATCGAGGGCGGCAACCCTTCCTCCCTCGGCGATCGGCATCGGGAGATACCTCCTGCGGCTCTCGCATCAACGGTACCCGGCGTTGATCGCTTTCGATCCGGAAAGCCCGAGGTTCAACGAATACAAGGGGCTCAAGTACTTCCCCGTGAACCCGGAGTATCGATTTGTCGTGCCGCTCAAGAAGAACCTCAAGGTCGACACGGTGCTCATTCTCTCCTCGCGCGGAAACATGCGTAAAGGCTTGCGGGTCGGATGGTTCGAGTTCTCCGCCGGGGGGAAGGCGCTCCGGCTGGCGGTGACCCGGCTCTTGGAGCCGGGCGTGGGGGAGAAGGACCATAGCATTTTCTTCCGCGACCGGACGTGCGGGGAAGAGAGCTATGCGATGGGGAGGTACGTGGAGGCCGAAGAGCTTCCGGACGGGCGGTTCTCCCTGGATTTCAACAAGGCCTACAATCCGGCCTGCGCATTCTCGCCGCACTACAACTGTCCGGTCCCACCGGAGGAGAATCACCTCCCGGTCCGGATCCCGGCCGGGGAGATGGATGCGCACTACGTGACTCACTGAAAGGGTGGTCCCGATGATCGGCAAGACCATACAGCCGGAGATCGAGGCGTTGATCGGCCAGAGGGATTTTACGACACTCCGGGCCGCGCTCGAGGATCTGCCTTCGCCCGATGTTCTTCGGATCGCCCTCCGGAGACTGTTCACCCCGA
>CAWEHG010000025.1:0-50241 GCA_963808715.1 Ignavibacteriota bacterium
AGTTGTCACATATTTGTCAGGGATCGGCTCCGACATTTTGGTGACACTTCACGGTCCCGGATCTGCCATTCTTCCAGCTGAACAGGGGGCGGACATTCGATCTGGGAGGACGGAACAGTGGACAGGGGCATGTTTGACCTGAGAATGGTGTTCTTGTTCGCCCTCCTCACTCCCGGAGCCTTCTTCTGTGGTTGCGCACACACGCATGATCTCAGCACTGCACCTCCATCGGCCGAGGTACGAACAACGCTCCGGGGACTTGAGGGGAAGGACGTGGGACTGGCACTGCGGAATGGCGTACAAGCATACGGAACGGTAGAAGCTCTGCGTGGCGATACTCTCAGGATCTCGACCAGAGATTCCGTCACGGAGATGGATATTGCGTATCCCGACATTCAGAAGATCACGGTATTCAATCATGGGAACGCCGCAGCGACAGGAGCAGGGATCGTTGTTGGCGTGATAACGGCGTTCAAGATCGCCGAGTATGTCGCGAAGAACGATGTCCCCATAGATTGGTTGTATGAGATTCCAGGGCCCCTGATAATTCCGGTGACCTTTGGTCTCGGAGCAATTGTCGGCGGGACGATAGCTTCTCAGCTGTTTCCTGTGTCGGATACCTACATTTTCCTCCCTTCGCAGCCGGACACGGTCCTCCTTCTTGTGGACCGGCTCCTCGAAGACGGCGAGAAAACCATTAGGGTCAGGTTCAGAGATCAGAGTTACACCCTCCCGACGAAGGAATGCGAAGTGGTGAGGCAACCTGACGGTGTGTATGTCAGAGCCTCACGGGGGGTATTCAGGAAGGCTCGGATCCCCATACTCTGATATGCGTCGGTGCCAGAGACCGGCACACGCTCAAGGCCAGAACAGGGGGTCCCTGCCGGCGAACGGACCGATCCCGGCAATGGAGATGGTGGAGCTGACGAGGGCGGGAGGCGAACCTGGGAAGACCTCGTGGCATATGACCACATATGACCACTGTGAATATCCAACCGGAGCTCCCCTGTTTCCGCAACACCTTCTGCACCAACCTCCTTGCATCTTGAGCACCCATGCAAGATGCCCAGCTCATAGCTGGCTATTCGACCGTCGTGGCTCACCCAGGGCTACAACCAGATGCGGAGTGGGACGCTGCACAAGACCGTATCCATTCTGGACGTGGTCGGATGCCCGACCAATCAAACACGGACGGCTCACGGAAGCGCTGACAGTCACCACATGTAGCTGCTATTCGGGATGGAAATGATCGCTGCAACCACCATGGTTGCGCACAACCCTACCGATATCGCTGTTTCCACTGGCAGAAACTCGGAAACGCAGGCATCCCTCACCTGAGAAAGGGGTACTGTGATCTTCGACGGCACAAATTCCGGGGTTTTCGGCTTTCCTACGATCGCCCCGTTGACGATGGCAGGGGACTTCTCAAACCTGTACTCCGTTCCCTCTTTCGTTACCACCCACTCAATGTTGCCGGAAGGCGATTGACCGGTTTGCGCCAGCTCAGACAGGGGTATTGACACTTCCACGGGTCCATTCTCGTTGGCTGTCACTTCCCCGATGATCGTGTCGTTGACAACCGTCGGCAGTCCTTCAAAGGTACTCCCTACCATCCTTCAGAATCACAGACTCGATCTTGCCAGAGTACATCTTCTCCTTTGCGCCACCATTTGGGTCAATCAGGCTTGAACTGTAGCACCCCAAGAGGAATGTACTGAAGATGCAGATCCACGCAACTCCTTTGCTGACCTGTCCCATGTGAGCGCTCCTTCTCCTGAAAGCCCCAATACGTGAGGTGGCACTCCTCGAGGGTATGATCGGACAGGCAGGGTTGAGAGTTGTCACGCATTTGTCGGGGATTGCTGCTAAAGGTCTTTGGAACCGGGATAGAAAGGCCTCTGGAATGTGGGCATTTCGAGCGTTTCCCATCCGTGTTTTCGAGGGGATTTTTCCGTTGAAGACTCAGTTGCACCTACATAGGTTTGTGCAGCGAGTGTGGTTCCGAAAGAGGAACTCCCGAGCCGCCGAGTGTTCCGTTCTCTGTTCTACTTGACGACCCCGCAGTACGATCTACCTTCCTGAGCCACACTTGCCTTGCAAGTGGCGGCATCAACGTATCCTCCTCATCCATTCCACAAATCAATGGAAAGGGCAAAGCCATGAAGCTTCTGTCTTGTGCATTGCTGCTGATGGCGAGCTTGGCGTTTGTGCTGTTGGGGTGTTCGGAGAACTCTACTCCGATTGCCTCACCAACAAACCAAATGGCTCCGCCAATGCCTGCCGCGGGTCTTGCGAAGGGCGGCGTTCTCCATTCTGTCACCGGTAGCGCCAACTGCTATGCAATCATCGATCCGGCGACGGGCTTCGTCTTCCCGGGACCGAAACAGAAAGGTGGATTCTACAACGTCGGGTCACGGTAAACGCCTCGACCAGGGAAATGGTGTCTATGCAGGCGGCTGTTTCATCAACCAGTTCCAGGGAGAAGTTCCTGAAGAGTGGAACTGGGGGTTCGCCGCACGTGTGGAGGGCAAAGGTCAAGTATCTGGCAGTCGAGGGGAATATGGCTCTTGTAGTGGGGCCGAAATAACGAGCATGACGATTCCTGAAGGTTTCCCGCCGGGCCCCTGGTGGGGTCGCACAGGTGTTCACTATGACAACGGGGGGAAGGTGGCCCGGGGGAGGCAGTCCTGACGAGACAGGTGCGCTGTGGGGCTACCCCCGCCCTGAGAGATCCGGCAGAAGCTCAGACATGGATGCAGTGGACCCCACAGGAGTACTTGAGACTGGACACTCACAGGATCCCAGGAAACATCTCAAGTCCAAGTATCCCGTCGACAAGGGGAACATCCAGGTCCGAATAGTTGAGCGAGGTCCTACGAACAAGTTTCAGGGTCTAGTCGGGAAGCCCGGGCAGCGATGCCCGGGTTTCCTTTTCTCCCATCCCAACCATAGATTCTCCCAACCGCCCCCACCCTCCTTGATTGGCGCCTGCAAGTCCCGCAAAACTCTCCCAGAAAATCATCTGCGTAGTTCGTATGCGCTCTGATCCGGCAATGGAGATGCTGGAGCTGACGACGGCGGGAGGCAAACCTGGGGAGACCTCGTGGCATATGACCACTTCATATGACCACTCGGGCGGGAGGAACTTCAAGGAATGCTGCTAAGTCTGTACCAAAGGAGGGACTCGAACCCTCACCCGGGGTGAGCCGGACTGGATTTTGAGTGCGCCAGTGCGGGAATATCCCGCCGAATCAGTACAAACGAAGCGCTTCTCCTCTGATTTCTGACCGAGAATGGGACCACATATGACCACATATATGACCACTCCGAATATCCAACCGGAGTCTCTCGCTGACAGAGTAGTTGCGTAAGAAACTGGTCGGATGGATAGTCCCTTTACCTTCATCAAGCTGTTTCCAATGCCGTGTTCCCGGCCGGCAACCCCCTATTTTCCGAAACCGGGAAGACTCCACGATGATGCAACGATAGCGGCAATACCTGCAATAGCTACAATGCCGTAGACCAATCCCAAAGTCTGCTCATTACTGAGTTCTGACAAAGTGATTTCTGCTACATCGGAGAGGGGTATTGAGAGTTGCTCTTTGACCAGTGGCACATGCCCTGAGAATGTCGCTCTTCCAACGTATGATCTGTTCACAAAGGCTGGTTGTTCGCTATAGGTGTACTTCGCTCCCGCCTTCGTTACAACATACTTCGTCGTTCCAGACGGCGATTGACCAACCCATTACCACATCAGAGTGGAGTATTGTGTCTTCTTCCTGATTTACCTGTGCAAAGCACGTGACTTTCACCCACCCACCACAAATCGTGTCATTGGCGACAACGGAGACTTTCAAACTCACACTTCTTCCCCGTCCTTTGTTATCACATACTCGATACTCCCCAGCATGAACCCTCTCCTTCTCTGCGGGAGCAACCACAACCGAACTGTAGCATCCCATCAGGAGAGTGCTGACGATGCACATCCATGCAACACCTTTGCTCGCCTTCTGCATATGGCCCTCCTCCTGCAAGTCCCGATGCGTGAGGTGCCACTTCTCAGCCACATCCCTTATAACCACGGCCAATGCCATTGCTTCCAGGGTGAATCATTGTACAGCTCAACCGTCACCACAACGCAGAGATACAGGAGTCCCGATGCAACCGGCGATAGCGAATGACGTCGCAACTCCATCAGTCTTTCGACCTTGACTCTGTCTACATCTGACAACGGGATCAGAGTGTATTCGCCCATAACGTATCCGACAAGTGAACTGTCACGAATGTCAGGTGGGGAGTCAAACTCATACCCCTTCCATCTTTCGTTTCGACAAAGAGTATTCTCTGTAGAACATTCTTTCCTTGTCAGGACTATGAGGACCGATCACCCCTGCCGAGAGCTGTAGCATCCAGCAGCAAGGTGCTGAAGATGCAGACCCACGCAACTCCTTTGCTGGCCTTCTCCATATGGCCCTCCTCCTGGAAACCCTGACGTGAGGTGGCACTCCTCAAGGGTATGATCGGACAGGCAGGATTGAGAGTTGTCACGCATTTGTCGGGGATATCTGTTAACGGTATTGCGGATGGCATGGGAAGGCCTCCGAAATGCAGGGCATTTCGGGGGGTCCCCACCCCTCATTTCAGCTAATATTTTCCGCTGGCGGCACAGTTGCGCCTATAGATATATGTGCAGCGAGTGTGGTTCCGAAAGAGGAACTCCCGAGCCGCCGAGTGTTCCGTTCTCCGTTCTACTTGACGACCCCGCAGTACGATCCCCAACCTGAGCCACACTTGCCATGCAAGTGGCGGCATCAACGTATCCTCCTCATCCAATCCACAATCATCAGAAAGGGCAAAGCCATGAAGCTTCTGTCTTGTGCATTGCTGCTGATGGCAAGTATGGCGTTTGTGTTGGCGGGGTGTTCGGAAAACTTGAACTCATCGTTGCTGCCGGCGATCAGGCCGCTGCAACTCCTGTTGCCCCGGCAAGTCTTATGAAGAAGGGACCAGTCGTTGCATCAGTAACCGGGAATGGGGCGGTCCGATAGGAGTATTGGATGGATGGTAAGCAAGATATTCGGGACATTTGCCGTATTCTGCACGCAAGTATGCCGATGGCTCGTGCGAAGGAGAGTATCAAATCATCGACCATACCGTTCCTTGGAAGTCAACAAACTAGTGGCACGGTAAGGTTCTGTCCATGGAAGTCGTATGGGAACATGGCGCGTTGTTGGCGGAGAGGAAATGGAAGTTCCCCGGCAAGGGTGACGAAATCTACCTCAACGGTGGTATGACGCTTTCGTCTTGGTCGACAAGGGGAGGTCAGCCAAGCGACATCTCCTCGATATGCGTTCGAATGTCTAAGCGAACCCCCGTCGAACTATCTTCATATGAAGAACGACGTGTGGGCAATGACTCCGGCCAGCTTATTCATTCATCGAGGCCACTTCCGGGTTGACCCCCTATAATGTCACCCAAGGGAATATCCAGGTCTGGCAAAAGCAGTAGGACCTCTGGAACACAGTGGTGCCACATAGCCCGTCTCGAATGCCTCAGCGCCTCTGAGGCCGATGCAATTTGAAAGTCCGAATCGTGCCATGCCAATGATGACCGGACTTCCTGTCACAAAACAATAGAAAGGGCACTTATATGAAGATCATGTCTGTTGCTCTCCTGCTGATGGCAAGCATGGCGTTTGTGCTGTTGGGGTGTTCGGACAACTCAAGCTCATTGCTGACACCGAAAGAACAGCCGACTGCAGCGGGCTCTAAGTCTGGCAAAAGGAGGGCCTGTCGTGCATGCCGCGACCGGAAGCATGCATCTCTATCCGGAAGGCGAACGAAGATCGCTTACGTTCGCCTTTACGGCCCAGAAAATACAAGGATCGAAGTTGCTGATGGCGAATACCAGATCTACCGTCATGCCTCAGGCGCATGGACAAGATGGCACGGTAAGGTGATTCATTTGAATGTCGAGGGTGACAAGGCGCTGATCATCGGCGTACGAGGACCACCAGACGGGAGCGGCTCCCGGATACTATGACGCCTTCATTGCCATTGACAACGGCGAGGGAACGAACTCCTCACCGTGACATACATGTCTTTTGTCTGGTACACGGACGAGTGAGGCAGAGACTTGCCAACTGGATGGCGATGTCAGCGGATGACTTTGTGCAGCACCTTATGAACGCCGGCAACCCAATAGAGCGAGATCCTGTATCCCGTACAGATGGGGAACATCCAGGTGCAGTGAGTCTCTGCCATCAAATGTAGAGCCACTGCCCGGGCAGCAATGCCCGGGCTTCTTATTTGTCCCTCCCTAACGCAGATCGCCACTCCCTTCCCCCCTTTGACTGGCACCTGCAAGTCCCCCAGAAATCTCCCAGAAAGAATCCTGCATAGTGCGTGTGCGCTCCGATCTTGACCCCCACCCCCACCTTGAATCGGGGTTGAGGTCGGAAATCCGTTTGAAATGTCATGCCGGAGTTCGGGGCCTCACCAGGATTCGGACCGATCACGGCAATGGAGATAGTGGAGCTGACGACGGCGGGAAGGAAACCCGGGGAGACCTCATGGCATATGACCACTGCATATGACCACTCGGCCAGGGATATCCTGAGGAGAGACCGCTTGGGGTGTACCAAAGGAGGGACTCGAACCCTCACCCGGTGTGAGCCGGACTGGATTTTGAGTCCAGCGCGTCTACCAATTCCGCCACTTTGGCAAGTGTCAAGGACGATACGCATCAAAGATACCAACGGTCGGCGAGGCAATCAACAGGAAAATGGAACACCCGTTTAGGGATCGGTCGACTGACGCGGGATCTCCTTTCCAACGCGAACCTGACTGATCCGCGCGAAGTAGAAACGCACGCCGGCAAACACCCGGGGCGTGTTCGTGATCGTCCGGCCGTTGACCAGGTCGAACGCCTTGTCCACTCCAAGATCCAACGCAATGCTGGACTGCGATATGTCCATCCCGGAGCTGTCCCGCCCGACGGGCTCGCTCCTCGGCGTTGAGAGGGCTACGTCCAATTCAACTCCGATCGACGGACAGTACCGCCACCAGGGATCACCATGAGAGCTGTACACATCGGTGCGGCTTGTAACGAAAAGAGCTGCTCTGATCGATCTGCCGGCGGTCGGACGGGGATCCCCCAGGAACCAGAAGTGGTGCCGGGAATTCATGGCCACCAGCGGGATACCAACGACATATTCGAGGACCTTCCTGAACGTCACCCCGACATCCTGGACATGGAAGACGCCGCCCACCACATACGCGGCCCCCAGGCTGTAGAGCCCCATCGGCGAGAAGTTCTTCGCATTGTCGTTGTACGGATCGCGCAGCAGAACGGAGCCGTTGATCGCCAACTCGCCCGAATACCACGAGGTCGCTCCGCCCACCCCGATGCCCGGAACGATCTCGTCGGCCGAATACGTTGTGACCGCCCCGATGCATACGTCCGACGTGTCCGCCGGTCCGGCGCTGCTGACAGGGACCCGACAGAACGTCAACAGGACCGCAGCGGCCGCGACACGCCCGGAGTCGCGCAGCAATCGCATGGTGTGACCGCGCAGAACGACGATCTCCATGGCAGTTCGCACACACTCGCGTAGGTAGCTCACGCCAGGCCTCCTCAACGTTGAACCTCCAACGTCAAGTACGCCAGTTCAGGTCTTCGCAGTGTCACACAATTGTCACGGGCGCGCCTATCGCCGGAGGCGCACGCCTGTTCGTGGTATTCGGATCCCGGGCAAGTTCAACATCGGAGGGACGGTCTGTGTGGGGCGGGAACAACTGCAACACCAACACTATCTCTCGTACTCATCCAGGAGCGATGCAAGCCAGGCATGGGCCCTGTGCTTGCTGTTGAATGCCCTGAACGCACTCACGCCTCGTGATCTGGCGATCTCCTCGGCCATCGCTTCTTCAGAAGGTTTGCCGTGAATGTCCACTCTCGCGATGCGGAGTTTCGAAAGCATCCTCTTGTGAGACTTCGCCATGTGCGCCCACACGGCCCGACTGTCCAACGGGCTGTAGTGTCTGTCCGCGTAGGTCACATCATAGAGATAGTTGCGGAGACCATAAAGATGGAGCAGATGCAGGGCCGTGCTCGTCAGGATCTTCGTGTTCTCTTTCGTCATCGATCCGACGATACGCACCTGCACGATGCGATCGATAAGATCCACTTCGATATCAAATGAAGTCCGTTTCAGCTTTGTGGTCATGTCCAAACATACGCAGGACTGCCGTCGACCGCAAGCGAAAAACAGACCACCTCCCCCAGGGGGTGGGCATGAGCCAGCCGAGCAACGTATCTTGACCCTTTCGATCGACAGACGTCGAAGGTGTGGAGCCAGACCATTGCTCGCCCGCGACATTGGGGCACTGGGCCAAGAGACCCAGGCGATGGCAGCGGTCATCTGAGAAGTACCATCACCCTCACTTCCGCGTACGCCCCAGCCTGCAGCCTGCAGATGTACATCCCGGAAGCCAGGCCGGACCCGTCGAACGTCACCTCGTGGTAGCCTGCGTCCACCTCGCCGTCGACGAGGCGAGCCACCTGCTGTCCGAGGGCATTGAAGATCACGAGGGAGATCGTCGCCCGCCGGGACGATCCGTAGCGGATCGTGGTCGATGGGTTGAAAGGGTTCGGGTGGTTCTGTTCAAGGACAAACCCGTTGACGGTCTCCTTCCTCCCACGCACACCTGTGAGCAGGTCGATCCGACGGAAGACCCTGTTACTGTCTCCGAGGATCCAGGCGTACCGCGGCCCTACGGTGGCAAGTCCGACGATCCGGAGACCGGCATCCCCGGTCTGGACAACGAACAGGCTGTCACCCGGTCTCCTCCAGAGTTTCCCGTACCACGCGTCCACTGCAAGAGATGATCCGTCAGCGTACAACGCCCCGAACCATTCTCTGCGCCCGCCGCAACTCCAGGTCCGGTCCGTGGCGGCGTTATAGAATAGTGTTGATGGATCGGGGGTCTCGTCCCCGTACGACAACCCGAAGGCCCCAAGACTGGTGGTGTGGAAACGGGCGCTGACGGAGGTTAACATGCTCGGTGGAACAAACTCGGTCCACGTGCTACCGCTATCCGAGCTTCTCCAGAGACCTCCGGTCAGTCCCCCTCCATAACCGAGAAACATCACTCCACTCTCGAGGATCTCCAGGGTGTTGACAAAGGGAAGCGGGGCGATGCGGATGGCCATCGTATCCCAGTGGACTCCGTGGTCGGAGGACGTGTACAGGACATTGCGGGCCATGGAGCGGTCAGGTACGACGAATCCGATCTTCCTCCTGTTCACCAGGGATACCGGCAGGCGTGCCGGGACACTGTCGGGCAGGAACGAAGAGATCCACGTCACCCCCCCATCCGATGTCCGGGAGATCTTCAGGGGGATCTTCGCCGACGGTGGTCCCGGCGACGGCGAGGAGATCACCATGCCGCTGCCTGCGTCATAGAGCTTGGCCTTCTCCACCACCTGCACCGAGTCGATGGAACGCGGCCCGCGCCATACTTGGCCTCCGTCCGAGGTAATCGAAAAATGGCCGTCACTCGTGACGACCCAGCCATTGACGGAATCGGCAAAGTCAATGAACTGGTATCTCGTTGACGGTGGAGGGGGAACCGGGAGCAGAAGCCAGGTCCCCGTTCCCTGAGCGTGCAGTGTTGACGATGCGTTCAGGAACGAGAAAAGGGCCGAGAGGAAGAGCAGAACATGGGGGGTTCGACGGAAGGACGTAGCGTTGCGGATCACCGGTGTCATGGAAACCTCGCCGCGACTCCCCTGCCCGGTCTGCTGTGCCACCTATTCTCACCGGGCAGTGGCATGTCACGTGCGGGAGGCGCATGGAAGAAATTGAAGCTATCCCGCACTTCTTCCGACGTCAGAACGTGCCCAGCAGGATCCCCGCATTGACCATAATACCCTTTCCGCTGACCGTGGAAGGGACATCCTTGAGATCGTAATCGCCGTCCACCGACCAGGAGGGGAACGACATCCCGACGTAACTTGCCCCGAGCCGGAACGCCATCCAGCCGAGCACCGCGTATTCAAAATTCACTGAAGGGATCCAGACAAAGTACGAACCGGACAGGGTCCGCGTGCTGTTGTTCAGCGGCGCGGGGGGCCACGCCGAAAAGATCTTCCCTTCGTTGGTCCAGGTGTCGACCCCTCCCACACTCTGTCGCAATTCGACGTCGATCCCGCCCCCACCGAGCATCGCGCCGAACGCGAAGTCGAAACGGTCGGCGATCGGAATGACATATTCGACCGTCACACCGCCGAACCCGACATGCACCTGCGCATCCCGCCGCACGTTCCCGACCCCCGCCACGTTCACCGTCGACCCGGTGGACACCGACCCGCTCATCCCCAGACCGCCGACGCGCAGGTTCGGAACGAGCATGATGTACGCGGCACCCGCCCCGCCCCAGAGCCAGGCTCCCTGCTGATCGAACGGCGCGACCCCCGAACTCTTCAGCATGACGTTGATCGGTTCGAGGTCCAGCGACAGATAGCCCGGCGTGAATCCACCGAACAGACCCATCTTCATCGCCCTGCCGCGCTTCGGCGGGATCAATTCCTCCTGTGCCTGCGCCAGGCCGCACCCGAAGGAACAAAGGAGAACCACTGCGAGCAGCTTCTTCATCTGGACTCCGTTTGATCTGAAAGTACCGTATGGTACCTGTTTTTCAAGAGAGATTCAATTGCAGGGCGCAAGAGCCACAGGATTGCTTGTCGGGAGGTGAGTCAATATATTGGACACGTCATGTGCACAGCCTCCGCCCCCCTCTTCCGCGCCTGGATCCTCTGCACTCTGCTGCTGTGGGCCGCCGGCACTGCCTGTTCGCAGGACACAACGCAGGTGAGCGCCTGGAGGTTCCTCCCCGAGAGCAACCGCTTCCGGCCGCTCGCGGCGAACTGGCAGGAAGCCCGGCTCGGGGTCCGCAAGGAGATCGGCACCTCCATGATGCGCCTGGACATCGGCGCAAACCTGGAGTTCCTGCAGTTCACTCCGGACTCGCCGGACGGCCCTGCGCTCCGCCTCGGCCTCGAATTCTTCGCCTACGGCCTTTCCACCAGCGTCGAGGGCCACCGCCTGCAGATCGACGCGCTCGACGGACATTTCGGCGGCTCCGTCTCGTGGTTCTGTCCCACCTCCTGGGGAACATTCGCCGCGCGCCTCAGGATCATGCACCTGAGCAGCCACTTCGTCGATGGCCATGCCGATGACGATTGGACCTCACCCGACGGCCGCGGTCCCATCCCGTTCACGCGCGACTTCGGAGAGCTCGTCCTCGCACCCTGGATCTCCCCCGGCCCCTGGGACCTGCGTCCCTACCTGGGCGTGAGCTACTCGACCCTTGTCCGACCGGACGACCTCGCACGATGGGGCGGCGTGGGGGGCGCGGAGGTGTTCTTCCGAGGCTTTCCGGAAAGACTCTTCGGACGCCCTTCTGCACTCTATATCGCATTCCACTCGGCGCTGGAAGGGAATCCCGACCTTGGCATCTCGACCGCGGTCGAAGCAGGGCTGCACATGGGAGCACGGGAAGGAGCGGCGGTGAGGGTGTTCACAGCGTACTTCAGCGGGAACGACATCTTCCATCAGTACTACGATCTGTACAGACGATACTGGACGATCGGAGTCGCGTTCGAGGTGCGGTAGGCTACAGCCCCAGCTCTTTGCTCACCGTCTTGAGGGCGTCGATCACGAACCGGATATGCTCGTCCGTCGTCACCCCCAGCTCCGCGATCCCCTGCTGGATGTCCTCCCGGTTCACCGCCCGCGCGAACGCTTTGTCCTTCAGTTTCTTCTTCGCCGAGGAGACCTCCAGGTCGGCGAGCTTGTTGGGGCGGATCACCGCACAGGCCACCAGAAACCCGCACAGCTCGTCACAGGCGAAGAGGGCCTTCGCCATCGGCGTCTCGCGGGGGACGTTCATCGCCGGGACGTGACCCAGGATCGCGATGCGGAGATCCTCCGCCAGTCCGCGCTCTTTCAGGATCTCCGAGCCGCGGGTGGGGTGGTCCGGGAACTGGGGGAACATCTCGTAGTCGAAGTCGTGCAGCAGCCCAACGACCCCCCAGACGTCCGTATCGCCGCCGTACCGCGGCGCGTACGCACGCATCGCCGCTTCGACGGCGTAGGCGTGTTTCCGCAGACTGTCGGTCTTCGTGTACTCGTGCAACAGCTCCAGCGCTTCCTGGCGGTTCATGCGGCCACCTCTCCGGCGAGTTCCTGTTCGATCAAGGTGACCAATTCAGGAACGCTATGCAAGACCCGGTCCGACAGGCCGATCCCCTCCTTGCATTCCCCCGCTTCGATCCCGTAGAGGACCAGCCGCCTGGGCAGCCTCCCCAGCGCGCGCGCGAGCTCGACCGCCTGTGCCACCCCGAACTGGTGGCTGGAGAAGAACCATGCCGGCACCCGCGCTTCGGTGGCATCCACGCGGTGGACGGTCCCCGGGGGCGACCCCGAGCAGACGGCATCGATGAGCCAGACGCAATCGGCCGGACCCCATGCCTCGATGAGCGACGCCCCCTCGCCGCACATTTCCAGCACCCGGATGGCATCCCCCACCCTGCGGCGCAGCTCGCGGGCGACGAGCAACCCGAGAGCGTCGTCGGAACGGAATTCGTTCCCGATCCCGATCACGATCGGCCGGCAGGGGGCGGACATCAGTCGATCTCCAGGCGCACGAAGTGGGTCGCGCAGGAGATGCACGGGTCGTAATTCCGGACCGCCTGCTCGCACTTCCAGGTCAATTCCTCGCGGGGCATCTCCACGTTCTTCGCAACGAATTTCCGGACATCGTCCTCGATGGTCGGCTGGTTCTGCGCGGTGGGAGGCACGATCTTCGCATCCTTGATCAGCCCGTCATCACCCACGCGGTAGCGGTGGTACAGTGTCCCCCGCGGCGCCTCGCTGGCCCCGAACCCGATGCCTGCCACCGGCTCGACCGGCACGCAGGCCGCCGCCGGGGGCTCATACTGCTCGATGATCCGCAGCGCTTCGTCGAACGCGTAGACGGTTTCCACGCTCCGCACGATGATGCTCTTGAACGGGTTGCGGATCTGGCCGGAGAGGCCGATGTCCCGCGATACCTGCTGCGCGAACACGGAGAGCTTGTCGAAGTTCAGATTGTACCGCGCCAGCGGACCCACATGGTACGCCCCCTTCCCCTTCTCATAGCCGATGCAGCGCGTTCGAATGGGCGACGTGGCGTTCCTCGAAGTGGAACTCGAACTCCTTGACGGCGATGTCCAGCCCGCTGCTGCTGACGATCCGTCCCCCGTTCATCGGGTATTCCGACGGATGCCGCAGCGACACGAATTCGTAGTCCTGCTCGAAATCCGGGAACTCCAGCGTGGCGGTCAGTTTCGCGGTCTCCACCGCCGTGTCCCGTCCCCACTTCAATCGGTCCACCAGCGTCAGCAGCTCTTTCCGCGAGGGGAGCCGGTAGAACCCGCCGACGCGGCACGTTGATCGGGTGGATCTCTCTGCCGCCCAGCAGCGCGACGATGTCATTCCCGATCTTCTTCAGCTTGAGGGCCGTCTGCACGAGTTCGGGCTTGTCCTTTGCGAGCATCAGCGCGTCCTCGTAACCGAGGAAATCCGGGGCGTGCAGCATGTAGATGTGCAGCACGTGGCTTTCGATCCATTCCCCGCAGTAGATGAGCCGCCGCAGTTCGCGCAGCTGACCGTTCACCGTGATCCCGAAGGCATCCTCGATCGCGTGCACGGCGCTCATCTGGTAGGCGATCGGGCAGATCCCGCAGATACGCGCGGTGATGTCCGGCGCCTCGGAGAAATCACGCTCGCGCAGGAAGGCCTCGAAGAAGCGGGGCGGCTCGAAGATCCGCAGCTTCACGTCGGCCACCTTGCCGTCGGTGATCTTCACGAACAGGGACCCTTCCCCTTCCACCCGGGCGAGCTGGTCGACCTTGATGACCTTATTTTTCATGGACATCGCTCTCCTTCCTGAACGCTTCCGCGTAGGCGTTGAATCCCCTGAAGAGCCGCACCATCTCCTGCCGGCCCATCCCCAGGTCGGCAAGGCGGCCGCTGAGGGCGCCCGTATTGGGATTTTCCATCGGCCCGAAACAGCCGTAACATCCGCGGGCATAGGAGGGACAGATCGCGCCGCACCCGGCCTGGGTCACCGGGCCGAGACACGATTGTCCCTGGCTGACCATCACGCAGACCGTCCCGCGCAGCTTGCACTCCATGCAGACGCTGTGCGTACAGACGTTCGGCTTCCGCTTGTTCAGGAACGCGTTCAACACCTCGACGAGCTGGAGCTTGTTGATCGGACATCCCCGCAGCTCGTAGTCGACGTGCACGTACGAGCCGATCGGCATCGAGCGGTCCAGCGTGGAGATGTACTCCGGCGACGCATAGACGATCTTGACGAAGGTCTTCACGTCCCGCCAGTTCCGGAGTGCCTGGATCCCACCGGCAGTGGCGCACGCGCCGATGGTGATCAGGACGCGGCACTGCTTCCGGATCTCGCGGATCCGTTCCACGTCGTGGGGGGTGGTGATGCTGCCTTCCACCAGTCCGATGTCGTACGGGCCCGGGAGCACCCGGCGGCTGGCCTCGGGAAAATTGGCGATGTCGACGGCGGCGGCCACGCCCAGCAGGTCGTCCTCGGCGTCCAGCAGCGAAAGCTGGCAGCCGTCGCAGGACGCGAACTTGAAGACGGCGATCTTCGGTTTTCGTGCTGGCATGTCACAGCTCCTTCTTCTCGAGTGAGGTGCGCACGCGCGGCAGACTGAAGACCGGGCCGTCTTTGCAGATGAAATCCGGCCCGTACTGGCAGTGGCCGCAGAACCCGACCGCGCATTTCATGTTCCGTTCCATCGACACGTAGACCTGGTCTTCCGGCAGTCCCCGGCGTTCCAGCTCGTCGATCGTGTATTTCATCATGGTCTCAGGACCGCAGACGTAGGCCACCGTGGCCCTCGAGTCCAGCTTGATGTACGAAAACAGGCTCGTGACCACGCCGATGTACCCCTTCCAGGACGAGTCGCCGCGGTCCACGGTCACCAGGACCTCCATGTTGTGCTCGCGGGACCATTCTTCCAGCTCCACCCGGTAGAGCAGGTCCAGCGGGCTGCGGGCCCCGTAGAGCAGGATGATGCGCCCGTACTTCTTCCGTTCCCGGAGGAGCGAATAGATCACGGGCCGCAGCGGGGCCAGACCGATGCCCCCGGCGATCACGCACACATCCTTCCTGCGCGCCGCCTCGACGGGCCAGCTCGTCCCGAACGGCCCGCGCAGACCCACCATATCGCCCCGCTTCATCTGCGCCAGGGCGCTGGTCACGGTCCCGACGCGGTGGATCGTGTGGATCAGGGTCTGCGGTTTCGTCGGGTCGGAGCTGATCGAGATCGCCACCTCTCCGACACCGAAAACGTACAACATGTTGAACTGTCCGGGAAGGAAGCTGAACGGCTCCCGGGTCTTGCTCATGTCCAGCAGCATCGTGAACGTGTCGTCGGTCTCCCAGACGACCCGTTTGATCATCACCGGCTGGACGACCATCGGATCGATGACAGCCACTTCGGGTTCGTGTTCGGGCATCATGGGTTCACTCCGGGCATCATCCCGTACAGGTCAAGCAGCTGCATGCGGGTCGCGTCCACGCGACGCTCCATCACCTGGGCCAGGCGCTTCAGCATTTCGTAGCCGAAGTCGTGGTCCTTCTCGCACTTGTTGCGCAGGCATTCCCCGTCCAGCGCGACAGCCCGCACGTCGGCCACCGCACAGCCGCTGAAGTGCCAGCGGAAGGGGGAGATCAGCCAGGACCAGCCGAGCACGTCGCCGGGTCCCACGGTCTGGATCCTCAGCGGACCCCGGGGGCTCACGTCGATCTCCAGGGCGATGCGCCCGGTCCGGATAAGGAAGAACTTGTTGGCGATCTGCCCCTCATGGATGAGGTATCCGCCGTCCGGGAAGTGCGCATTGGAGGCGCAGCCCACCAGGACCTCCATGTGCTTGTCCGACAGTCCGGCCAGGAACGGGTGCTGCCGCAGGATGTCCGCAAGATTATCGATGTGCATGACGGGTCTCCTTGATGTCAAGGGTGTTCATGTGGTTTAGCGCGACGCGGGCTGGGCGGAGGTCCGGCGGATGGCGCCGAGCTCCGCGGTGACATCGATCCCCACCGGGCACCAGGTGATGCAGCGGCCGCAGCCGACGCAGCCGGACGTGCCGAACTGATCGACCCAGTAGGCGAACTTGTGGGTCAGCCACTGACGATAGCGGGCCCGTTTTGACGGCCGGACGTTCCCTCCGGCCACCTTCGTGTAGTCCATGGTGAAGCAGGAATCCCACCGCTTGTTCCGCTCGGCGTGACTGCCGGTCAGGTCCGTCGTGTCCTCGACCGTGGAGCAGAAGCAGGTCGGACAGACCATCGTGCAATTCGTGCATGCAAGGCACCGCTTCGCCACCTCGTCCCACTGGGGATGCTCGAAGGCGGCGTAGAGCATCGCCTTCATGTTCTCCGTGTCGACCGACTTCGGCATCGTCCCTGCGGCGCGCGCGGTCCGGACATGCGCGGAGTCCTCTTCGTGCTTCTCTGCCTCCCGGTGCGGTACCTCGTCGAGCATCGCCCGTCCACGCTGCGAACCGGCGTCCACGACGAAGTAGTGCGCCGTCCCCTCCAGCACCTCGGTGATCGACAGGTCGTATCCCTGCTGCGCCACGGGACCGGTATCCATCGAGGTGCAGAAACAGTTGCCCCCGGGGCGCGTACAGTTGACCGCCACCGCGAACACCTTCTCGCGCAGGGCGCTGTAGGTCGGATCGACGTAGTGCCCCTTCATGAAGATCCGGTCGTGAATATCCAGCGCCGCCAGCTCGCAGGGCCGGATCCCGACGAAGGCGTACTTCGGCGGCTCCTGGCCGTTGCCGGGCGTCACTTCGAATCCCTTGTTGTTCCGCTGGGCCTTGAAGAGATTGGCCCGGGGGGAAAGAGGAACTTCTTCCAGGAATGCGGGCCGACGACGTAGCCGAACATCTCCCCGGCAGGAAGCTTCTCCAGCGCATACGCACCGGGCGCCTGCACGTCGGTCCATCCCTTCGGCAACTCCCCGGACCCCTCGAGCGGCTCCAGCACGATCGCTCCGTCTCGCACCGTCGGGCCGATGACCGTGTACCCGGACCTCTTCAGTGCACCGAACAGCGCATCAAGATCCTTGAGTTCGAGAATGAACATTCATAACCTCGGGTAGAGTGGTAGGGAAAGAGCGGGAACGCGAGAAAGGTCTTCTGACCGGGGAACAGAAGTTGTGCCACGGACAGGACGCCCCTGGAGCGAAGAAAACCCCTCTCAGAGGGGTCGGGTTCCTACCGTTGGGAAGCGGCGGGGAGCCGCTTCCTACATTTGAAAAGTGCGTTCGTTCCTGTAACGAAAATCAACACCGTACAGAGGCTCAGGAGCGCTTCCGGGGTGCGGGACCGCCGGAGAGGATCCCCTCCGCCGAGGGACAGACCCCGGCAACTCCACACGCCGGGCAGTTCGGCTTCACCGCCTTGCAGGTCTTCCGGCCGTGAAAGACCAGGATGCTCCCGACATCCATCCAGTCGGCCTTCGGGAACACGTTCATCAGGTCCCTCTCGATCTTCTCCGGCGTCCGTTCGTCTGAGAAGCCGAGCCGTTGCGACAACCGATGAACGTGCGTGTCCACCACTACGCCCGCGGCCGTGCCGAAGGCGTGTGCAAGCACCACGTTCGCCGTCTTCCGTCCGACCCCGGGAAGTTGTACCAGTTCCTCGAGCGTCGAGGGGACGACCCCGCCATGGCGTTCCACGAGCGCCTTGCTGCACCCCATGATGTTCTTCGTTTTCATCCGGAAGAAACCCGTGGAGCGGATCTCCGCCTCGAGCGCCTTCGGGTCGGCAAGGGCGAAGGCCACTGCGTCCGGGTACCGGGCGAACAGCCCCGGCGTCACCATGTTGACCCGCTCGTCGGTGCACTGGGCCGACAGGATCGTCGCGACCAGCAGCTGGAACGGATCCCCGTGCGACAGGGCGGTCCCGGACGCGGGGAATTCCTTCCTGAGCCGTCGCAGCACCTTCTGCGCGCGGCGGCGTTTGTCCGAAAGAGCTTCCTGCTGTTGTTGCGGCAGCTGCTTCGGCTTCGTCTTCTTCGTGTGGCGGACGGGCATCAGCGTGTCATCGTGCGGTGATCGGACAAAGGGCTCAGATCGCCTCCTCATCCCCCGGACGGGGGCCGAGCCGGGGATACTGCATCGCGTCCGGGAGGTAGCGCGGATGCTTCACCAGCAACCGCTCGATCACCTCCCCCTGCACGAGCGTCCGCTCGACGATCTCCCGGACGTCATCGGGGGTCACCCCTCCATACCAGATCCCCTCGGGGTAGATCACGACGGTCGTGCCGTACTCGCAGGCGTCGAGGCAGCCGGATTGCTGGGCCCGGACCATGGAACCGATCCCCAGACGTTTGATCTCCTGCTTGAAGAGGTCGCGTACCTGCTCGGCGTTCTTCGCGCGGCAGCATCCGCGCGGGTGGTCGGCAGGCCGCTCGTTGGTGCAGACGAACAGATGGCGTTGGTATCGGCTCATTACCAGTAGGTGGTTGTGACGACGATGTCTCCCTGCACCCGAGCGAGGCAGGCGGCCCGCTCGTCAGGGGCGAACTCCTTCTCTTCGCGCAGCCGCCGTTCCAGCGCCCCCGGCGGTGCGAGGTTCTGCACTCCTTCCATCACCTTGACCCGGCACCAGCCGCAGATCCCGTCGCCGCTGCACGATTGTCCGAGGGGAACGTCGGACTGATTCGCGGCGGCGAGGATCGTGGCCCCGCTCCGGATCTCCTTCTCTTTGCCCAGGGGGCTGAAGCGAACGACCGGCATCGGCTCAGCCCTTCATCCGTGCAAGCACTTTGCGCACCTCAGCAAGCGACCGCGTATTCAGAACGTCGGACGGCCCCATCCATCCCTTCCGCGCCACCCCGACGCCGTACCGGACGTCGCGCAGCCCGTCGATGTGGTGGGCGTCGGGATTGATGCAGACCTTTACCCCCAGTTCCTTCGCCGTCCGCCCCAACCGCCAGTCCATATCCAGACGCATCGGGTGTGCGTTCACCTCCACGATCTTGCCGTGATCCGCGGCCGCGCGAAGGACCTCCCGCATGTCGATCGGGTACGGGTCCCGCGACTGCAGCAGTCGCCCGGTGGGGTGTCCGAGCATCGTCACGTACTTGTTCTTCAGGGCCTTGATCACCCTCCGCGTCATGACCTCCTCGCTCATCGTGAAGCTGCTGTGGACGGAAACCACCACATAGTCGAACTGCGCGAGGAGCTTGTCCGGGAAATCCAGGCTACCGTCCGGGAGGATGTCGCATTCCGTCCCGCTCAGCAGGAAGGCCCCGCCCCCCTTTCGATTGAGCGTCTCGATCTCCCGGAGTTGTTCGCGGACCCTCGCCGGGGTCAGCCCTCCCGCGTACGCGGCGGCCTTGCTGTGGTCCGCGATCCCCAGATACTCCCAGCCGAGGTCGCGTGCCGCGGCGGCCATCTGCTCGAGGGAATGCAGCCCGTCGCTCCAGGTGGAATGACAGTGCAATGTCCCGCGGATCTGCTCCCAGGTCACCAGGTCGGGAATGGCGCCGGTCTCCGCCGCCTCAAATTCGCCGGAGGATTCGCGCAGCTCCGGAGGGATGTATTGAAGTCCGAGGGCCCTGTAGACATCGGCTTCCGTCTTGCAGGACTTCGGCGGCTTGCGGCCGGCCTTCTTCCCCTTCGCCGGCGGGACCGGTGTGAACCCGTATTCGTTCAGGCTCCATCCGTTCGCCCGCGCGCGGCTCCGCATCTCCACGTTGTGTTCCTTGCTCCCGGTGAAGTAGTTGAGCGCGAACGGGTACTCTGCGTCGCTGACCACCCGCAGGTCGCATTGCAGTCCCGCACCGATCACGACACTGGACTTCGTGTCGCCGTGGGCAAGGACCGACTGCACCAGCGGATGGGAAACGAACCGCTCCATGATGGAAGCGCGGGCACTGCCGGGAGCGCTGAGCAGGATGTCTGCATCGCCCACGGTTTCCCGCCGGCGGCGGAGACTCCCCGCGAATTCCCCCCGCTTCACGGAAGGATGGTCCAGCAGGGCCGTCAGGATGGGGGAAGCCCACGCTTCGGCATCACTGTACAGCGTCCTTCCACTCCGCGTGCGGAGAGAGGCGATCCCCCGCAGGATGTTCTCCTGGGTCTTTTCGCCGAACCCGTCCAGCGTTGCCAGCGTCCCTTCGGTCGCCGCCTTCTCCAGCTCGTCGATACCGGTGATCCCGCGCTTCTCGTACAGCAGCTTGACCTTCTTCGGCCCGAGGCCGGAGATCTTCAGCATCGCCAGGACTCCCGGCGGCACCGATGCCCGCAGCTCGTCATGCTCGGCCGAACGGCCGGTGGTGACCAGGTCGGTGACGACCTTCGCGATGCCGGCACCGATCCCCTTGAACTCCTGCAGGCGGCCGTCAGCGACGATGGAGGCGAGGTCGTCGGTGATCGCTTCCAGGGCCCGGGCAGCGTTGTGGAACGCACGGGACTTGAAAGGGTTCGCTCCCTGAAGTTCGAGGAGCGTTCCCATCTCTTCGAGGGTCTTGACGACTGCGTTCTTGTCCAAAGTCGGGTCAGTGGTGATCTGGAAACGTGAATTCGTGGAGCCGTCAGCGCGCGGGGGTATCCTTCCGATGAAGACGCCGGAACGTCCAGACCGGGAGCCCTCCCAGCAACCCCAGGACCATCCCGAGCACCGCAAGGGTTGCGATGCCAGAGAGGATGCTCCGCCACCCGGTTCCGCTCGCCCCCTCGTCGAGCACCAGATACGCGATCCCCCCCGCCAGAGAGATCAGTGTCCCGCACAGGGCCCCGAAAGCGGTTCCGACCCCGAGGGAATGGACCGCGGCCCCGAGCAGTCCGGAGACCAGCATTGCGACGAACGCCCAGAGGCCGAGATCAACTCGGGTCCCGTAATAATGGTTCAGGATCTGGGGAACAACGGCAAGAAGGGCCGAGCCTGCGGCGACTCCCAGGAACACCCTCATGAGTCGGGCTCCGCCCTTGTTCTCTGCGCCGGCCATGGCTGGTGATGGTGTGGAAGGAACGCTGTGAGCAGCTGGTAGCCTCGACAGACAGTACCGACTTTTCCAGACACAATCAAGCCGGCGAGGCCGTTTGATAGCCGGGAGAGTAGAGCTCCAGGAACCGGGTCAAATGGTCGAAGATGGGCTCGGCCTCCGTGAACTGCATCAGCTCGTTCCGGACCGTGCTGACATGCGGCAGACCCCGCAGGAAGCCGGAGTAGTGTTTCCGCAGCTCAATGACCCCCACCCTTTCCCCCTTGTAGCGGACCGCCAGACGCAGGTGCTCCCGGAGGAGATCCACCCGCTCCTCAACCGTGGGTTCCGGCAGAAGGGTACCCGTAGCAAGATAGTGCTTCGCCTGACGGAAGATCCACGGATTCGACACCGCCCCCCGCCCGATCATCACGGCGTCCGCCCCGGTCGTGTCGAATACCCTGGCCACGTCCTGCGGCGTCACGATGTCGCCGTTGACGATCACCGGGATCGAAACCGCCTCTTTGATCCGTGAGATCCAGGAGTGGTCCGCCGAACCCCGGTGTGCCTGTTCCCGGGTCCGGCAATGGACGGTGAGGGCCGCGATCCCCGCATCCTGGCACATCTTCGCGACGTCGACGATCCGGATGCTCTCCGCGTCCCAGCCGAGGCGGGTCTTCAGTGTCACCGGAAGCTTCACCGCCTTGACCACCGCCGTGACCAGGGTCTCCAGCCTGGGGAGATCGCGGAGCAATCCGGCCCCCGCCCCCCGCATGGCCACGTCCTTCACCCAGCAGCCGGCGTTGATGTCGATCAGGTCGGGCGACAAGCTCTCGGCGACCTCGGCCGCCGCGGACATCGCTGCCCGGTCCGCGCCATAGATCTGGATCCCGATCGGCCGCTCCTCCTCGAGGAACATCATCTTGGCGTGGGTCTTTTTCGCGCCGCGGACGAGTCCATCGGAGTTCACGAACTCCGTGTAGACGAGGTCGGCCCCCATCCGCTTGCAGATCAGGCGGAACGGCAGGTCCGTGACGTCTTCCATGGGCGCCAGGAGGATGCCGCGATCGATATGGACGGAACCGATCTTCATGATATCAAGATACCAAAACCAGCCGGCAGTCGCAACGGTGGGAGGTCGGCGACGGCATCGGCCGCGGGAGGGCCTCTGCGGCCATTCACCCTTCCGGGGGCTGCAGCTACTTGCGCAATTGACGGAGGTGGTGGAGGGCGCTGAGGAGGTTGTACTTATAGAAGAGGAACGCTCTGAACGGGAGCAGCGGACCGGTCCCCGCGCGCCGGATCCCGGCCGGCGTATGGTCGTGGAGCTCCACCCAGGAGCCCTTCCGCGCGACGAACACCGACTGCGCGGTGATCCCCCATGCCGGCAGATCTACCACGATCCGGGTGACGGCATAGCCGAAGCTCTCCAGGAGCGGGAGGAGATCACGGCCGTAGTTCCGGTAGGTGAGCGTGTGCCCTCCCCCGCCGTGATACTCGGGCTCCAGCAGATGCACGTCTTCCGCCCCGCTCGTGTCCACCCTGCGAGTCGTTTCCGCCCGCTCGTGGTCGTACGGGACCGTCAGCACAAGCGTCCCACCCTCTTTCAGGACACGGAAGATCTCGCGGTACCCCGACCGATCGTCTCGCACGTGCTCGAAGACGTCCGACGCGATGACCACGTCGAAGGTCCCCTCCGCATAGTGGAGCTTCTGGAAATCGGCGTATTCCCGGGGATGTGCCCCGGCGGCGATCTTCGCCGGGTCGAATTCGGTGGCGTAGTAGTCGACCTTCTCCCTCAGCATCATCGGCACGGGGCCCCGGGCGCTGGATTCCAGAACGCTGACCTCTTTCCGCCGCGGCCAGAGGCATAGCGGAAGTCCGCCCTGATCCAGCACGAGCCCCAGCGCGCGCACCACCGCCCGGTGGCGGCTCGACGCACTGCAGTTCCCACACTGCATCCCTTCACGTTCGCGATCGGGGTTGAGGAACTCCCCCTCCCACCCGCAGACGTTGCACCAGCCGGTCATTGGATGTGCACCATTCTGATGGATCCGCCCCCCCCGCTGAGACGCCCGATAAACACCCCGCTCGCAACATTGTCGGCCGCCCACCGGACGGCATACGACCCCGGTGTGAGGTCTGCATCCACGAGCCTTGCCACCTCTTTTCCCAGCAGATCATGGATGGTGAGCACCACCCGTCCGGTCGACCCGACGGAGTACCGGATCTCCGTCCCTGCATTGAACGGATTGGGGTAGTTCTGCGCGAGAGCGTAACTCCCCGGAGCAACGGTGCCGCCGGAGGGCACTTCCTGATCGACCCGGATGAGCGTGCCAAGTCCGACCCTGGCGATCTCCGCCGCGTACCCGAAGTCCAGCGTGTCTGCCCGGTCGTTCGGAGAGTGGTAGAACGGACTGAAGTCCCGTTCGATATGGAACACCGCCCGGTACCCCTGTTCCGCGAAACAGTAGCTGTCGCTCCCCGTCCGGTAGCTCGTGGTCATCACCGGGGTCAGCGTGGTGTACGTCCGGGCCACCGAGGAATCGATCCGTGCCAGCGATTCCCCTCCGGCATACCAGACGACATAGTAGTCACGATCCGGCTGGTCCGCGAGGCGGTGACCGATCATGTCGAAGTTGAGCATCGCGCGGATGTCGCGTTGCGCCGCCTTTGCCTTGGTGGCGTAGTCCCAACCACCGCGCAGGCCGACCTCTTCCGCGGCGAAGGCCACGAATCGGACCGTTGAACGGGGCGACATATCCGCTCGCCGTCATGGCACGAGCCATCTCGATCACCGCTGAGGTTCCGCTCGCGTTGTCGTCCGCACCCGGAGCCCGGAGCAGGTCGGAGGAGTACGAATCGAAGTGTCCGCCCACGACGATCTCGGGTCCCTGCACGGACCCCGGGATCGTCCCGACCACGTTCATCTGCGGATACTTTCCCTGCGTGAAGCTGTCCAGCTCGACCGATCGGAGTCCCGCGGCCATCATTCTGTCCCGGATCCACGCCGCAACCGACCGGTGGTTGGCATTCGAGAAGTAGCGGGTCCCGAAGGCCTCCAGACCGCGGACGGTGCTTTCCATCGAATCCGCACTGACGACCGCGATCACGGTGCGGATGGTATCGCCCGGCGACTGGTGGAAAAGACGACCGCCGGCGTCCGCGCCCCGCGAGGGATGCGCCAGAGAGCACGCCAGCAGGGTGCAGATCAGTATGGGTCGAAACAACTTCATGCGGTCAGCTTCTTGATGATCGCCTCGCCCATTTCGATCGTCCCCACCGGTGCGTTGGGATTGAGGTCCTTGGTCACGCTCTTCCCCTCCTGGATCACCCCGGCAACGGCTTTCTCGATCCTCGCCGCCGCCTCGTCCTCCCCCAGATACTGCAGCATCATGACTCCCGCCAGGACGATCGCAGCCGGGTTCGCGAGGTTCTTCCCGGCGATGTCCGGTGCACTTCCATGCACGGCTTCGAAGATCGCCGCGTTGTAGCCGATGTTGGCGCCGGGGGCCATGCCGAGGCCTCCCACCAGACCCGATGCCAGGTCGGAAAGGATGTCACCGAAAAGATTCGTCGTGACGATCAGGTCGAACTGGTAGGGATTCAGCACCATCTGCATCGCCATGTTGTCGATGATCTTGTCGTCGCTTGCGATGTCGGGGTATTCCGCTCCCGTCGCCCGGGCCACTTCCAGGAACAGCCCACCGGTGTACTTCAGGATGTTCGCTTTGTGGACCGTGGTGACCTTCTTCCTCCCGTGTTTTCGCGCGTACTCATACGCGTACCGGAGGATCCGCTGCGAGCCCGAGCGCGTCACCACGCCGATCGTTTCCGCCGCGCTGCGGGCGGGGTCGATATAGTGTTCGATCCCGGCGTAGAACTCCTCGGTGTTCTCCCTGACGATGACCAGATCGATGTCCTTGTACCTCGACGGGGCTCCCGGAAATGTCCGGGCCGGGCGAACATTCGCATAGAGGTCGAATTCCTTGCGCAGCGCGACGTTCACGCTGCGGAACCCCGAGCCCACAGGGGTGGTCAGCGGCCCCTTCAAAGCGATGCGGGTCGAAGTGATCGCCTCAATGACGTGCGGCGGGAGCGGATCCCGGTACTTCTCGATCGCCGGCAGGCCGGCTTCCACGGTGAGCCATTCGACCTTGACGCCGGAGGCTTCGATCACCCTGACCGCAACGTCGGAGATGCTGGGGCCGATGCCGTCACCCGGTATGAGCGCGATCCTGTGCATAGGGGTCCATCCTGTCTATGATAGTGGCGTCAAGGTACAGAAAAGGGGAGGGGAAATCAACGCGGGCGTGGACGCCGGAGTTTGGTATCCGATTTGCATGGATTCCGCCGGAGGGGTCTCTCTGACCATACGCCCATGAACACGAAAACACCCACACTGCTTCTCGCCTGCGCCGCGTTGTTCGGATGCGGCACGCCGGCCAATGTCGTGACCACCTACTACGACAACGGAAGGGTCAAAGAACGGTATGCAGTAGCCGATTCGGTGCGCACCGGACAGTCGCTCCGCTTCCACGACGATGGGTCGCCGCAGCAGGAAGCGTTCTACGACAACGGAAAGGTCGCCCGGAAGGTGACCGAATGGTACCGCGAAGGGCGCAAGCGTTCGGAGGAGGAGGTTCGAGACGGACGACTCCATGGCAAGGGGTCTGGCTGGTACGAGAAGGGGGATCCCTCGGAGGTGTACGAGTACAAAGACGGCAAAACACAGGGGAAATGGACCTCGTGGTTCGAGAACGGCCAGCGGTCGATAGAGCGTGAGTACAAGGAGGGCGAAAGGGTCGGTCGGTGGACCACATGGAACAAAGCCGGCCAGAAGATCTCCGAGTACGAATATTCCGAAGGGGTCCGGGACGGCAAGTGGGTCGACTGGTTCCCCAACGGGCAGAAGAGATCCGAGGTCGACTACAAGAACGGGAGGGCTGAAGGGAAGTGGATCACCTGGTACGAGAACGGCCAGAAGTCGATGGAGGCCGACTACAAGGAGGGGAAGTTGAACGGCAAACTGATCCAGTGGGACGTCAAGGGGAACAAGACCAAGGACTTCGAATACCGCGACGGTGAAAAGACGAAGTGATCCGCCGATTGTCACCAGATGGCCATTATTGGCCAGACCAGCCACTCACGCTCCAGTCTTACAGGACGAGCTGCCGAGGGTTCTTCTTCCAAGGGTACAGAAGCTCTCCAAAAACGTTGAATACTGGCCTCCCGGTGCGATCCCCGCAAGGCCTCACCTCCCCCTTTTCCCATCCATTCGAGGCCCGCTGGCACGTCCCGTGCAATTACGGCTCGGGGGAGTTCTATGCTCCCGATGCCGTACTTCGCCAAAAAGACGTAGTGGCTCATGAGATTTTCAACGCGGCGCCGGATATGCTGGATTGCTTTCGCTGCTCTGTGCGCGGGAAATGCATTCGCGTACCTTGATCCGCCATCCCTCCTCTCGCCGGCCAATCGCGATTCCACCCAGCCCGACTCGCCGCAACTGCGCTGGAGTGCGGTGGTCTTCTCCTCTGGATACAACGTCCAGGTTGCGGGAGATTCCACGTTCAGTTTCGTCCGCTTCGACGGGGAAGTCGCGGCTTCCCCGAGTCCGTCCACCGTCGTCGGTCCGCTGGGGTATGATTCCACGTACTACTGGCGCGTCCGCACCCGTGACTCCAGCGGGGCAGCAGGCATCTGGTCGCCGTTCTGGCGCTTCAAGACCGTCCGCCCGACGCCAGGCATCCCGACGCTCTCCTTCCCCCTGAACAACGCGGTCAACGTACTGATGAGCGACAGCCTGGTCTGGAACGCCGTCGCATTTGCCGAGACCCACAGGATCCAGATCTCCACCAGCGCGACGTTCACGACGCTCGCGGTCGACACGGTCGTCGCGGTGGCGTTCGGGAACAGCAAGCAGGTGCTCCGGCTCCCGCAGCTCGCCAACAAGACGGCCTACTACTGGCGGGTGAACGGACAGAATGCCGCCGGAGCAGGCGGCTGGTCGACCGCCTGGAAGTTCACCACCATCGTGGCCATCCCGGCGGTTCCACTGCTTTCCGCTCCCGCGGCGGGTGCCAGGAGTTTCGTCACCAATCCGACCTTTTCGTGGGGAGCGGTCAGCGACGCGTCAACGTATCGCCTGCAGGTGTCGTCCGACTCCACCTTCGCCTCCGTCGCGTACGACGATTCCGCCATCACGACGACCTCGAAGCAGTTGACCACATTGTCCTACGCCTCACGCTACTTCTGGCGCGTGCGGGCGAAGAACATCGCCGGCATCGGTCCGTTCAGCGATCCCCGGTCCTTCAGCACGCAACTGGCCCAGCCGGTCATCGTGGCCCCCGCGAACGCGGCAACAGGCGTACCGATCGAGCCGATCCTCGACTGGCAGCCGGTCGCCGGTGCGGCACTCTACAGGGTCCAGCTCTCCACGGCAACGGCATTCACTCCGTTGCTCGTGAACCAGACGACCGCGGGCGATCAACTCCCCGCCGGCACGCTGCAGAACAACACCAGGTACTACTGGAGGGTCAGCGCCATCGGGGCGAACGGCGACACCAGTACCTACCCCTCCACGGCATGGAATTTCACGACGATCGTCGACACGCCCACGGTGCCCGTTCTGCTGACGCCCGTCGATGCCGCCAGGAGCCTGCCGACGAACCCGACCCTGACGTGGGCCGACACCGGCGGCACGACCTTCCGGCTGCAGGTCGCCTCTGACGCCGGCTTCACGAACCTGGTCTTCAACGATTCGACGATCACCACCAAGACCAGGCAGCTCACCGGCCTCGCGAACAATGCCGTGTTCTACTGGCGCGTCTCTGCGAAGAACGTCGCCGCGACGACCGGCTTCTCCTCAACCCGGACGTTCTCCACGCAACTGGCCCAGGTCCCGCTGGTCTTCCCGGCCTCGGGAGCCACGGGACAGGCGATCGACCTGATCCTCGCCTGGCAGCCGGTCGCGGGAGCCGCATCGTACAGGCTGCAGGTCTCCACCAGCACGACATTCAGCCCGGCGCTCGTCAGCACCTCCACGGCGCTGGATCAATTCGCCCTCTCCGGCCTGACGAACAACACGAAGTACTACTGGCGGGTAAGCGCGGTGAACGCGGTGGGCGACACCAGTACCTATCCGACCACCGCCTGGAACTTCACCACGATCGTGGATACCCCGTCGGTACCGGTCCTGCTGGCTCCGAACGCGAACGCCAGGAGCCTCCCGCAGAATCCGACCCTCTCGTGGGACGCCACCGGGGCGACATCGTACAGGCTGCAGGTGGCGACGGACGCGGCTTTCACCACGCTGATCCTGAATGATTCGACGATCACCACGAAGTCAAAGCAGATCTCCGGGCTTGCATACGACAACCGCTACTACTGGCGTGTGCGCGCCAAGAACGCGGCTGCCCTCAGCAGTTTCTCGGAGACCAGATCGTTCACGACCCTCCTCCCCACCGTGGCGGTCCCGGCTCCGGCGACGGGGATCGTCAACCAGCCCGTGAGCCTCCAGCTCGCCTGGCAGGCCGTCAGTGGAGCGGAGATCTATCTCGTGCAGGTGTCGCCAACGCAATCCCCCTTCGCGCCGACCGTCCTGAATGCCACGACCGCCAATCCGTCCGTCAGCGTGACCGGACTCCTGTACAACACGAAGTACTACTGGCGCGTGTCCGCCCGGAACGCGAATGGTGACAGCAGCCTCTTCCAGGCAACCCCATGGAATTTTTCTACCCGGATCCCGGCCCCGCTCCTCAGCAGCCCGTCCAACGGCGCAAAGAACCAGAGCGTGAGCCCTGTTCTATCCTGGAACTCCTCGGCCGGCGCCTTCCGCTACAGGCTGCAGGTCTCCGAAGATCCGACGTTCGCCGGCGGGGCACTGTTCGACGACTCCACGCTCAGCAGCACGACGTTGTCCCGGCAGGTGGGACCTCTCGGGAGCAGCCGCACCTATTACTGGCGTCTCAACTCCCGGAATGACCTCGGGACCAGCACAAGCGACTGGTCCGAGGTCTGGGCGTTCACTACCCGGATCGACACCCCCTCGGTTCCCGCACTGCTCTCTCCCGCGGCCGGAAGCCAGGACGTTCCGGTCTCCCTGACGCTCTCCTGGAATCCCAGCGCCGGCGCGGCGCTCTACACCGTCCAGGTGGCGTACGATTCTCTGTTCACGCAGAAGCTTGTTGACGGACCTCCCGTGATCGGCACATCGCTGGCGGTCGGACCGCTGCTGAACAACACCCGCTACTTCTGGCGGGTGAACGCGGTGAACGCCACCGGCACTGCCAGCAGCCCCTTCTCCGTCGCCCGGTCATTCAAGACCATCATCGCGCTCCCCGACGTCCCGGTGACCGTGATGCCGGCAAGCGGCGCCGTCAACCAGCCGCAGGTGGTGAGTCTCTCATGGCGCCGGGCGAACTCCGCCTCCACCTACAGGCTGGAGGTGGCCACCGACTCCCGGTTCGAAGGGACCCCGGTGATCGATTCTACGGGCATCGTGGACACCTCGGTCGCCGTCGGACCGCTGGTGAACAACGCATACTACTATTGGAGGGTCACCTCCTCGAACGCCCTGGGGAACAGCGCCCCGTCGCCGGTCTCCAGTTTCAGCACGGTCATCGCGCCGGCGGGGCTCGTCGCGCCGCCGACCGACGCGACCAATCTCTCAACGCCGATCACCTTTGCCTGGAGCCCGGTCACCGGCGCGGCATCGTACCGATTGCAGGTGGCCACGGAGCCCACCTTCGCGGCCAGAGTGGTCGACGACTCGCTCATCGCGGGGACCTCGCGGATCGTCTCCGCGCTCAGCGTCAGCAAGAAGTACTACTGGCGCGTGATGACCTCCAGCGCCACGAACGGCGTCTCCGTGTCGCCGGTCTGGAACTTCACCACCACGATCTATCAGCCCGACGTACCGACGCTGGCCTTCCCGGCGCACAATTCCGCCGGGCAGCCGGTGCGGTTGATGCTCCGCTGGCTTGCGGCTCTGGGAGCGAAGTCGTACCGGCTGCAGGTGGGAACGAACCCCGCGTTCCTGAGCGGGATCGTTTTCGACACTCCGGGGCTCGCCGACACCGCGCAGCTCCTGACCACGCTCCAGTACAATACGACCTACTACTGGCGGGTCATGGCGTTCAACGACGTGGGGCCGAGCGACTACTCGGCGGTCTGGAACTTCACCACGGCCGTTCCGCCCCCTGCCGCTCCGGCACTTGCGCTCCCGCTCAACGGCGAGACCGGCGTGGGGCGCCCGACGCTGCTCGTCTGGCGCCGCGCAGCCGGCGCGGCCGCATACACGCTGAGGGTCTTCCTGACCAACCGGTCCGTGGTCGAATACCGGCCCGACGTGACCGACACGACCGCGCTGCTGAGCTCGCTCGCACCGGGAACACAATACCTCTGGCGGGTGTACTCGCAGAACACCGGTGGCGTGGATTCGTCCGCCGAATGGGCATTCACCACGAGTATCGATCCTCCGGTGCCCCCTGTGCCGGTCTCTCCGGCCGACGGCTCCATCAACCTGCCGACCACGATGGCGATCCGCTGGCGTTCCTCTCCCGGGGGCGAGCCAGTACCGGCTCCAGTTCGCCACGGATCCGGGATTCAGTACGATCGTCTATAACGACTCGAGCATCACCGACACGGTCCGCCTCGTGGGACCGCTGGCCGGGCTGACCGGGTACTACTGGCGGGTTCAGGCGCGGAACACCGGCGGCAACAGCGCGTTCTCTCCGCCGTGGGTCCTGACCACGATCATCGCCACTCCGCTGCTCCGTTCGCCGGCCGATGCGTCGCAGCATCAGCCCATCGCCCCGGCGTTGACCTGGACGCGTATCCCCGGCGCTTCCCAGTACAAGGTGCAGGTCGCGGCCGATCCGCTGTTCAACGACGTGGCCTATGAGACCGTCACCCCGGTCGATACGTTCCAGGTGGTCACCGGGTTGAAGGGCTTCAACACCTACTTCTGGCGGGTGTACGCGCAGAACCCCGGCGGCTCCAGCACCAGCCCGTACAGCGTCCATCGGTTCTTCACCACGATGGTCGATACGCCGCAGGTCAGCCTGCCTGTCGACGGAGCCACGCATCAGCCGACACTCGCCAGGCTGACGTGGAGGGTGACCCCCTTCGCCCAGACCTACAGCGTCCAGGTGGCGGCCGATCCGGGATTCACCGTACTGTTCGGCACGCAGCGCGGGATCAGCGACACGTCCGTCCTGATCGGACCGCTCCCCGGCCAGTCGCGGTGTTACTGGCGCGTCAAGGCATTCAACCAGGCCGATTCCGGGGAGTTCTCTGCGGCACGCTCCTTCACCACGACTCTCTCGACCCCGGCCCTCGTGGGACCGCTCCCGGGCGCGCTCAACGAGCCGATCACACCAAGCCTGAAGTGGACCACCGTGATCGGCGGCTCTCGCTACAGGGTGCAGGTGGCGAAGGATTCCCTCTTTGCCACAAGGGTCTACGACGATTCGCTTCTGGTCGGCGATTCCATACGGATCCCCGCCCTGACGAACGCCACCCGCTACTTCTGGCGGGTCCGGGCGAGATCCGCGAGCGGCCTCGACGTGAGCGCGTTCGCCGACCCATGGAGTTTCACCACGATCGTCGATACGCCCGCGGTCCCGGTCCTGGTGTCGCCGGCAAACGCCGTCATCAACCTTGCCACCTCCGCTACGCTCTCGTGGCGCAGTGCGGCCCGCGCGGAGCGGTACCGGCTCCAGGTCTCACCGGACCCCACCTTCGTGACCCCGGTGCTTGACGATACCAGCATCACGGACACGATCCGGCAGATCGGCCCGCTTGCCGGGCTCACGAAGTATTACTGGCGTGTCTCCGGCGTGAACATCGGCGGCGCATCGCCGTTCACCGCCGCCTGGACCTTCACCACGGCGATCCCGACCCCGATCCCCGTCGGCCCGCTCAGCGGCACAGCGGACCTTCCGGTGGGTCTTGCCATCCACTGGCGCAGCGTGCCGGGAGCGGCGACCTACAGGCTTCAGCTGGGAACCGACTCCCTCTTCACGACCCGCGTCGTGGACGACTCCAGCATCGTGGATTCCGTCAGAACGGTCCTGGGGCTGTTGCATGCGAAGAGGTATTTCTGGCGGGTCCGGGCGAAGAACGCCGCCGGCACCAGCACCAGCGGCTTCAGCCCGGTCTGGAACTTCACCACGATCATCGATACGCCTTCGACGCCCGTGCTGGTCTACCCGGCGCACAACGCGCTGAACGTCCCGACCGCCGTGCGGATCCGGTGGCGCAGGGCCGACCGGGCGGTCTCCTACAGGCTGGAGGTGGCGGTCGACTCGTTGTTCGAGACGCTCGTCGTCGCCGATTCCGCGTTGATCGACACGGCCAGGACGATTCCGTCCTTGTCGAATTTCGCCCGGTACCACTGGCGAGTCCGGGCGGGCAATGTCGGCGGAACAACTCCGTATTCTCCGGTCTCGTCGTTCACGACCATGCTGGCCACCCCGGCCCTCGCCGCGCCGGCCAACGGCGCCGCGGGACAACCGATCCAGATGACGTACCAGTGGAACGCGACGCCGGCGGCCGCGACATACCGGCTCCAGGTCTCCACCGACTCCCTGTTCAAGTCGTCCGCGTTCGACGACTCCCTGATCGCGGGGATCCAGAGGACCGGTCCGCCATTGCAGAATTCCGCGCGATACTACTGGCGGGTCCGGGCGAAGAATGCCGATGGCGTCAGCGTCAGCGCATTCTCCGACCCCTGGACGTACGCAACGATCATCGACACGCCTGCGGTTCCTCTGCTCGCGTACCCGGCCGACAAGGTCTCGGGGCTCTCCACGCTCCCGGTGCTCCGCTGGCGTCCGTCTCAGGGCGCTTCCCGCTACACGCTCGTCGTGTCGACGGATTCGCTCTTCGGCACGATCGTCCTGACCGATTCGGCGGTCACCGACACCTTCCGGCAGGTCGGTCCGTTGGTGACCCTCACCCGGTACTGGTGGCGTGTATCCGCTTCCAACACCGGCGGCACATCGCCCTGGTGCGCCTCCTGGAGTTTCTTCACGATCATTTCCACGCCGCTGCTCAGCGCGCCTGCCGACAGTTCCGTGATGCAACCGACCACGCTGACGCTGCGATGGGGCGCCACCCCCGGTGCCGCGACGTATCGTCTCCAGGTATCGGCCGATTCGTTGTTCGGTAGCACCGTCTTCGACGACTCCACGCTCACCGCCACGTCCAGGGAGGTGACCGGACTGACGGTCTACACGAAATACTACTGGCGGGTCCGTGCCAAGAATTCCCGGGGCGTCGGGGAATTCTCCGCGCGCTGGACGTTCACCACGATCATCGTGGCACCGGGTTCCGTCAGCGCTTCGTACCCGGCGGACGGTGCGGCCGGCCAACCCGTGCTTGCCGTCATGCGCTGGCGCCCGGTCCAGCTGGCGCAGCGCTACGTCGTCCAGCTGTCGATGGATTCGCCGTTCACCACCGTGCTGCTCGAGGATTCGACCTCCGGCGACACCAGCATCACCGTCGGACCCCTCGCCTACCTGTCGCGGTACTACTGGCGCGTGCGTGCGTCGAATATCCAGGGGAGCGGCCCCTTCTCCTCCATCCGTTCCTTCAGTACCATCGTCGAGGCGCCCGCGATGCCTGCGCCGATCGCGCCGACCAGCGCTTCGGGAGGCCAGCCGTTCTTCGTGAAGCTCGTCTGGAGTTCCTCTGCGCGCGCGGAGGCCTACCACCTCCAGGTATCGAAGAACGCCGCGTTCGATTCGCTCGTGGTGAACGACTCCACCGTCGCCGACACCACGCGGCAGATCGGACCGCTTGACCACTCGCGGACCTACTACTGGCGCGTCAGGGCGAAGAATGCGGGATGGATCACCCCCTTCACTGCGGCGTGGAGTTTCGCGACGCTCGAACCTCCGAGCAGCTACGAGCTTTCACAGAACTATCCGAACCCGTTCAACCCGGTCACCACGATCCGGTATGAGCTCCCACAGGAGACGGACGTGGTCCTGTCGTTGTTCAACGTTCTCGGACAGCAGGTCCGGGTGATCGTGAACGAACGGCAGAAGCCGGGACGCTACGAGGTCATGGTCGACGCAGGGGATCTCCCCTCCGGCACATACCTGTACCGGTTACGGACTGCGCAGTGGAGTTCTGTGAGAAAACTGATGGTCGTGCGGTAGGAAAATCGCGGAGAGGGTGGGATTCGAACCCACGATGCCCAAAAGGGCATACCGGTTTTCGAGACCGGCTCCTTCAACCACTCGGACACCTCTCCGAGACAACCTATGGAATTTACGCAGAATTCGGGCGGGAATCAATCGCTCTTCCCACCTCCGGCAATACTGCCGATTTCGGCCCGTTTCGAGCGGTAATATCTACAAACACAATGTAGCATTGGCCCGAAAACGGCGCCCGGCCCCACCCATCCACCGAAAAAACCTCCAAATGCGTTCGAAATGGGTCGAACGCCAGCCGGTTGGCGTTGGCACAGCCAGTGAAATATTCTGCACTGAAGCAGGTGATCAGTCACATGGAAGGATTCAGTGCAATGGACACTCCCCAGGTTGGTCATCCGGAACCAGGCGCCCCGGTCGATGCTGTGCACCCCGATCCGCTCCATCCCCGCCTTGCGTGGATGATGTGCTACCGCGAGACCGGCAACGTGCAGGAGGTCTGCCGTAAGTTCGGGATCAGCCGCAAGACCTTCTACAAGTGGCTGAAGCGCTACAACACGTCCAAAGGCGATTCCGGAAGCCTTACCGACCGCTCGCGAAGGCCCCACAGGTTCCCGCGCGCGACACCGGAGGCGAGCATCAAGATCCTGCGCGAGGCGAAGGAACAGACCGGATTCGGACAGCGAAGGCTGCGCGTCTTCCTCGAGCAGAAGTACAACATCTCCCTCTCTGAACGGACCATCTGGAAGATCCTGAAACGGCTCGAGAAAGAGGGAGCGCCGCATGCCCAGGAGAGCAACCACCTGGAAGCGGCATAACGAGGGGGTTGCCTTCCTCGAAGAACGTGGTCACGGTCCCTTCCGGATCCGTGACCACGCGACCGCGCGCTATCTGACCCGCACCAGCTTTCCCCCTGCCACCTGAGTCTCGCCTCCGGCCCGAACCTCAAGCCTGTACAGGTACGTCCCGTTGGCGATCTCATCGCCGTCGTCGTCCCGCCCATCCCATTCCACACGGTTGAACCCTACGCGAAGGTCGTTCAGCTCCAGACGAAGCACCCTGCGTCCGGCCACTGTGTAGACGGAGATCTTTCCTCCATCGGGCGACTGCGATCCGGAAAGTGAAAACGTGAACTGGGTCCCGGAGGAGAATGGATTGGGGTAATTGTAGAGGTTGTGGATGGTCAGCTCGTCAGCCACGCGCGCGCGGATGGCCCTGAAGACGGTATCGGGCAGGCCGATGGAATACTCGTCCAGCACCCACACGGCGATCTCGTGGGTCCCGCGGGCGAGTCTCGGGGCCAGCACCAGCTCGTTCGCCCCGGCTCCCTGCGAGACGCTGTCCGGCATCACCGTCATCTCTCCCGCGATGCTGCCGTCCACCAGTGCGCGGAGCGTCCTCCTCCTCGCACCTTCCCGTCCGGGGACGCGGATACTGAGGGCGGGAACCGAAGAGAGGAAGTCCCCGTCCAGCAGCTCCGAGCCGTCCGCCAGCACCTGGATCCGGCCGGCGATCGGATTGGCCTTCGTGACCAGGAGTTCTGTCGAGTTGTTTTCGTCGAAGAGGTCAACGGCCCCCGTCCCCAAGGCGACCGTGGCGCGCAAGATGCCCCGGGGGGGAGCACAGCCGCGGGGATCCTGATGAACAGAGACATCGAACTGTCGGTCGCAAGGGGCGGGATAGCGGCCGACGCGATCGCGCTCCATTGTCCGCCGCCATCGCCGACCGACACCAGACAGATGGGCGCTGTCGCTCACCGTCGCCCCCAGATTCCGCACCCGCACGGACAGCACCGGCTCAACTCCTGGCGTGTCGGCCCACGCCAGGATGGCGGATCCCACAGCGAGGTCCGCCGCAGGCATCAGGTCCACCCACCAGCGCTTCACCAGCGGACTCCATAACGGGTCGGTCGTCGAGAGCGCCACGATCGGCCTCAGGAAGCGATAGTTCAGCGCAGCCAGTCGGGGATTCAGCGATCCGAGGGAGTACTCACCGGAAGGTGCGGAGGTGACGAAGATCGAATCTATGCCTCCGGCCTGTCGAAGCCCGGCGAAGGCGATCCGAGTCCCTGCTCCGGAAGACTCCCAGCCAAAGACACCCCATTGGGCTGCTCGCGGCAGCGGCAGCGCCTCCATGGTCCCGTTGCCGAATCGCGCAGGCACCTCGACACTGTCCAGCGCCAGACCCGTGGTGCTCAAGTGCTCCGCGGGAAGCCCCGGCAGATATCCCTCTCCCTTCCGGGCGATGAACGTCCAGGAGTCCCCGCTCTTCACCTGACGGATTCGCGTACTGCCCAACGATTCGAGAGCCACGTAGAAGCGTTCCGTGGCCCGAGACGCCCCGTCGATGATGACCGCAAAGACCAGATAGTGCCCCGCAGGCGTGGCGTCAACAAACGCCGCCAGACTGTCCGCCTGACCCCGATACGCCATGTCGAACGATCGGAGTTCGTACAGCCCCGTCAGCGGGGCGACCCTCGCGGTCAGGATGCCGGTCCCCAGTAGCCCACCAGTACCCGAGCGTCGTCTCGTCGTTGATCCTGAGGGCGCTGAACTGGTCGCCGTTCGTCGTGGATCTCGCCCCGAGCGAGCGTGCGTAGAGGCGGATCGGAGCCGGTGACGCCAGGGTCACCCCCGAGTCGGTGGGAACGGTCTGCGTCCTGAGATTGCGGACGAATTGTCCCCTGGACGATTGCCGCCAGCGCCTGAAGGGCGCCTGTACACTCTCCGTACTCGTACTGAACGCCGAGGAGGCCCACGAGCCTTCGGCGGTCGCCTCGTCGATCCTCGCCCTCCAGAACCATGTCTTCCCCGTCGCGAGGACAGGGGTGGCCCAGCGGGCAGCGAGTTCCTCAGGAACAACAGCGCCCGAAGCGACCTTTCCCGGGGAGTCGAACGAAGAGAGTGTGTCGAGCTCGAAGAAGGCCGTCCGGTGCACTCCTCCACCCGGAACGGTCACCACCAACTGTACCCGGCCGGGCGGGACGACCTCGTCGTTGAACGGCCGGACGCACTTCGTCGAGGTGGAGTAGACGTAGGCTTCGAGGGAAACACGGTTGTTCGCCGTGCGGACTTCGGTGATCTTCCCGCCGGGGTCGAGCGAGACCTGGAGCGTATGTTTGCCGGGACGGGCGAAGGTTTGAAGGCTGAAGTCCACCGTATCGGACCTGAACACGGGCGCAAGCCGTCTGCGGATCAACGGCTCCGGCTGCCCCGGTCCATAACTGTCCGTCGCCTCCACATCAACGCTATCCCCCGGCACGAGTCCGTAGTTGTGCACTGCGGCCCGGAAGCGGAGCGCGGTATCGGCGGCGGTGGCCGCGGACCTGTCGGGGATGACATCGTCCATCCGGACCGACAGGTCCGGCCGGATCGGCAATGCCAGTCGCGTCAAAGGGTCACCGAGCAGCGGCGTGAGGCCGACGTGCGCGACGCTGACGGGGCTGGTGCCGTAGACCTGCCAGAGCCTGACCCGCGCGGCGGTGGTGAGCGCTCCGAGCTCGCGCATCGTGTCGCGCGACACCTGCTGCAGGAGGTATTCGACCAGCGTGGACCCGAAGAAGGCGTATCCGAGCGACGAGGAGCCCCACACGGCTATCGCTCCCCGCCTGTCCGGGAACAGGAAGTCCTCTGCGAGACAGTTTTGAAATGCCGAAGCGAAGTTCCCCACGTTACACGAAACCGAGGTGACGAACGGCAGTTGCCCTCCGGTGTTCTCGAAGTCCGCCGGGTCCCCCACATCCACATTCCAGATCCTCCCTCCCGAATGCCCCAGGAAGTTCATATGCACCAGCCCCTGCCGCACCAGCTCCTTGATCGACTGCCTGCTGTCCCCGTCGATCACGATGGAGGTCTTCTTCCCGATCCGTTGCTCTTCTCCGCCGACCGGCGCCGGCAACACATAGAGCGCGGAGATCCGCGAGTTCATCTGCTCGAAGTCTGCCTGCTCCGCGTCGGAGTTGCCCCCCGCGATGAAGAGAAACCGCTTGTTCCATGCCGCGGGCTCGTAGGCGTCGTAGATCTTCGCCTTCGCCACCACCGCGGCTGCCTGCGTGGGATTCTCCACCGGCAGACGGCCGAGGAAGAGTGACGGAAGGAACGGACGGGCCGCGTCGAAGCAGGCGAACCAGTTATCGCCGGTCGGGTGTCCGTACGAGGGGACCAGGTCGGCCTTGGTGGTGGTCGAATCGTACCATTTCGGGTCGACGCAGGCGTCGCCGAAGAACAGGACCGCCGATGGATGCGGAAGGGGCCAGGAGACCGCCGCAAAACGAAGGAACTCCTTGATGGCCCCGGGGCTCTTCACACCGTAGTTGAATTCGTCGTACAGGTCTTCGACGTCCACCACTGCGGATCGGACCGCGTTGATTCGTTCCCTGTGTGCCGCCAGCTCCGCCGCCGCGCCGGCGAGGAGCCTGTGGGTGATCACGATATAGTCGGCCCCCCGCGCATTCGACCGGTGGTCGACAAAAACCCTCCGGTGGAGACCCGCTGGTTCCCTCGAAGCCCCCGATGGGGCAAGCAGATATGATCGTGAGGAGGTGGCCGTATCCGTGAAGAGGATCCGGTATCCGCCTCGGCCGTCCGGACCCACGCTCGCGAGGTCGAGCTTCCGCCCGTTGGTCAGATCGAACACACCCACATTCGCCGACGGGAATCCCGACGCCTCGAATGCCCGGCGCCCGACACCGAACGGCTCGGTCCGGAACCGCAACATCCCTCCGGAGGCGATCAGCGGACGGGACCGTGACACCTCGAACCAATCGAGATAGAACTGGTTCGGAAAGCTGGCGGTCGGGACCGATGAGATCTTGAGGACGTTGGAGCCCGCCCGGAGAACTCCCGCGGGGATCTGCGCGCGGAAGACCCCCTCGCTCCTCGCCTCGAAGGCGATCTCTCCTGCCAGAGAATCATTCACCCAGAGACGCGCCCGGTGGTCGGGTGTCGAATAGTGGAGGGTCGTGCTGAAGAATCGCACGGCGATCGAGGCAGGAGCGGCCACGTCGAGTGTATCCAACGTAAAGGTCCTGGTGATCGTGTTGCCTGGATACAGGAACTCCCAGACCCAGCCCCGGCCGGGGATCGGCGCGTTGCTGATGACCTCCTGCTCGGTGGTCCCGACGTACATCGCCCGGTTTTCTTCGAAGTGTTCCGTCTCCAAAGAGGCACGCACGGTGTCCGAGGCCGGTCCCGAAACCGTCTCCTCCCGGAACACTGCGGGCAGGCCGGGCTTGAGCCAGTAGGCGTTCGTGTCGGTGATATCGTTGACGAACGTCGAGTCGCCACGTTGTCTGTACCCGTAGAACTCGATGAGAGAATCGCCCCGGATGTGCACCGGGACCGGCATCCCGCGGCAGACGAGCCCCAGACCGGCGAGCGATACCCCCTGGCCCAGCAGCGGACTCAGGGCGCTCCGCGGTATCCCATACCAGCCGTCACGGCTCACGTCGATCTTGGCATAGGGGACCCCTGCGGCGAACCAGGCACGCGTGCTGTCGACCGCAGGTTTCAGGAGTGGCATGTTGGGGATCCGCCACTGCCGGGACTCTTCAACGTTCACCAGGAGCGACCGGAACAGCGGCTCGAACGCCGGATCGGAGAATTTTCCCCCACCGCCCGATTCACCGCCGGTGGCGCGGACAACGATCCGGGCGCTGCGAAGCGTTCTCAGCGAACGGGCAGCTGGTGAGTACTGGAACGGAGCAAGACGGACCGTGGCGATCCGTTGACCGCGGAGTTCGAAGGGATCGTCGACCTGCAGTACTCCAGCGGGGATGGTCTCCAGCTTTCCGTAAGCGGAGGGGTCCTTGCGGTACACATGGACCGGGGAAGAGCCTTCGCGCCGCTCCAGCGTCGGAACCGGAGCGACGTCGCACCCTTCCTCGACGGTGTATTCCGCGGTCTCCAGCGTCGCAGTGACCGTGCTTCCGGGAGGGATCCCCAACGAGAGCACCTCGACGGGCAGTCCGGGGACCCCTTCGGTCGAGCTCCCGGGATGATACGGCGGGCCGAACACCCGGTGTGCTGCGCCTTCGATCCGCACCGACCGAGGCGCAGTGTACACCGCATCGTACCTCACGGTCCATTCACGTTCCGCCGACCTGACGACCGTCCATGGGCGGTCCGCGCCGCCACCGGATGCCGGGTCGGCACAAAGGAGAAGGAGCGGCAGAGCCCCCAGTACCTTCCCGGTCCTCACTTCAGTTCTCCCTCCCACGTTGCCGGCTCCGGAGGAGTTCCGCCAGCGACGACATCACCTCGTCCACCGTGATCCCGGAAAGGCACGGATCCTCCGGCCGGACACATCGGCGCTGCTCGCAGGGTGAACACTCAACGCGACGATAGATCGCCTTCACGGAGGGAGGGGCGGTGTGGCGCGGATCCGACGGTCCGTAGACCCCCACGGCAGGCGTCCCCAGGAGCGAAGCCAGGTGTAGCGGACCGGAGTCATTCCCGACCAGAAGCGAAGCCGTCTCGATCAGGACGGCGCTTTCGATGAACGTGTCCGAAGCGAGACAGCGGACGCGTCCGGAAGCACCGAACCGTTCCTCGAACAGGTTCAGCCCTTCGGTTTCGTGTCTTCCGCCGAGGACGACAACGTCGTGATCGAGCTCCGCGAGGATCCGACCGATCAGGGCAAGAAACCTGGGGGCCGGCCACGAGCGAAAGCCCCAACTCGAAAAGGGATGGATGACGATGTGCGGACGGCCGTTGACCACGTTCCTCTCGCGGAGGCTGGCCATTCCCACCTCCCGCACTGACCCCGGAAGCCCGAAGGTCCCCGGCTCGTGCCGCGAGGGGATGCCGAGCAGCTCCAGCAGCAGCCATCGCCTTTCCAGCCAGCCCTCGTCCTGGAACGTGAGCCCCTGAGGCGCATCGAATCCGATCGCCTCGATCGGATTGACGACCAGGGCCGGAGCGGCCGAACCGCCGGTCTTGAGGTAGCCGCCCCTGAAGGCGGATCCTGAGGCCAGCACGACTGCGGCGTTCCGGTATGCGGGGCTGATGCTCACGGCGAGGTCCGCGTGGATCCTGCGTGCCGCCGCTATGGCCCGGAGGACCCCTGTCGGCCGGTCCGGACGTGCGATGCCGTGAAACCTGATCCCGGGGCCGAGCTTTTCGAGCAGTCCCACGAATGGTTCGTCCACGACCACATGGATGGTCGCAGAAGGATAGGCATCGCGGAGAGCCCCCGTCAGATGAAGGAGCGTGACCGCATCACCGAACCTGGTCAGGTCCACGAGCAGGAGTGACCGGATCATCTCCGGTCGGAGGGTTCTGGCGCGGCCGTTCCAGAAGATCCAGCGCATCCCGGCGATCAACGGCCGAGCAAGAAGTGTCATGGCGATCCCATTGTCCACTTCATGGTAACGATTTGAGGCCGATTTCTCAACGCCGATCCCAGCGCCACGGAGCCCGGTCCGCCGTTAACTGGCTCCGTCCGGCCGACTCATCGCCGAGGTAGAGCTCGTACGTCAGTCTGCGCGGCCTCGAATATCCGCCGGCGGCAGCTTTCTCGACAGTGCCGCAGCCCCCTCGCGAACGGTCCGAGCGGGACCCTCCAGATCGGGTCACCGGCACGCATCGCGCGTGTTTCCGCCGCCGCGATCGGGGTAAGGCTCAGCGCATCGGGACGATCCACAAAGGCCGAGAGGTAACGCCGGAGATGTTGTACGCGGACCAGCTTGAGGACCGGAGCACGAACTCCTCATCCCCGGATGCCCTGAAACGCGGATCGAACCGGAGATCCGGCGTCAGAACCTCGCGGCGTATGAACAGCGCACAGGTGAAGGTGTAGAGGTACGAGGACCGGATGTACAGGGGCCTGGGAACGATCTCCCTCCGGTGACAGATCAGGCCGCCTTCCGGACGGACCACGAGGAAGTCGCCCGTGATCATTCCGGCGCGCGGATGTGCGGCGGCGAATTCGATCACCGCCCGAAGCGCTCCGGGAAGGTATTGCTCATCGCAGTTCAGGAATCCGACCCACGTCCCGGAGGCCCGCTCGATCCCGGCATTCAGGGCTGCGTACATGCCGCCGACGCATTCGAAGGATCGGGATGACCCCCCTCCGGCTCTCGAGCCATTCACACGTGCCGTCGGACGAACCGCCGTCCACGACAAGATGTTCGCAGTCCGCCCCATCCTGGTCGGCGACTGATGCGCATGCACGCTGGAGATAGGCCAGGTCATTGAGGCTCGGCGTAATGATGCTGAGATCAGGGGACTTCTTCATTCTGCGCGCTCCCGTGCACCTCGTTGCCGGAGGGCCGACAGGAGAGCCTCTGTCACCACATGGACCGGTACGTCCTCAATGCATTCCACCCTCGATCTGCTGCAGACCCAGAAGCACCCGTAACAGGGCAACTGCCGTGACACGGTGATCACACTCGAGATCGCCGGCCAGGGGAGGAACCGGCCGTAGAACCCTCCGCCGAGAATGCACACCGCCGGGGTGGAAACCGCGGCGGCCATGTGCATCCCCACAGATTCATTCCCCAGAACGCATTGAGCGCGTTCGATCAGTGCGGCGAGCTGGCGAAGGGAGGTTCGACCGGCAAGGACGATCCCCCTGCCGTCGGGGATACCCCGCACGATCCACTCGCAGAGGGGCCGTTCCTCACGACTCCCGCAGAGGAGCCACGTATGGGGGATGACCTCGTGCACCGCCAGGATCGTCCGCACGAAATTCTCCGCAGGCCAGAGGCGCTCCGGCTTTCCGGCGCCCGGCGTTACCACAACGAACGGGCCTGGCGGCGCCATGTCCAGCAGCCCCACCGCCGAGCGGCGGTCTTCGTCAGTGACGAAGACCTGTGGAGCGGGAGCCGAAGCCCCCCCGTCGCCGAGATACCGCAGCAGGTCCTGGTTCCTTTCCGACTCGTGTTTCCAGGCGGCGCTCACAGGCACCAGTTCGGTGAAGTACAGTCCACGCTTCCTGCGACCGTCGATGGCATCCGGACACACCATCGCGATGCGCCGGGGTGCGCGGGTCCAGCCGATCAGCGCATCCAGATGGCGCGCCGACGACGAATAGCTGCAATTCACGGCGATCACGAATCTTTCGCGGACGAGCGCACGACGCCACCGAAGGCGCTCTGACGGCAACCACCTGTACCGGGCCACCGGCAGCACCCAGACCTCATCCACTCCGGCGATCGTCGCGGCAAGGTCTGACGTCTTTTCGGTAACAAGCAGCACGATCTTCCAGCCCGGATAGAGTCGCCGGTAGCGCGCCAGGCAGCCTCCGAACATCACCAGGTCGCCTGCCGCGTCAAGCTTGACAAGGAGGATGGCGCGATGGAGGACCCCTCCCCGCCCCCTTCGGGTCGTCGCGGCGAGGAGCGCGTAGAGGAGGGCATCGAGAACGATCTCCGCCGACCGCATGAGCGGGTAGATCCCGGAGCGAAGCCTTTTCCAGGGGTTGCGTACGAGGGAGTGGACCGGAGTCCGGAGGTCGTCGAAGATCAGCGTGCATGGGAAGAATATACTGAGTTGCCGGTCGAAATCATCGCGGCCCGGGATCGGTTCGCCGATTGCACATTTTCCACGTTTTCGCTATATTGTTGCGCATTTCGGAGAGGTGCAGGAGTGGTTGAACTGGCACGCCTGGAAAGCGTGTAACCCTTCACGGGGTTCATGGGTTCGAATCCCATCCTCTCCGCTACCAGCGGAATCCCGCAGGTCTCGTCGATGAAGCCTCTGATCATTCTCGTCTGTGCGGTCTGTCTGCTCTCCCACACGTCCCCCGGGCAGAGGCCCATCCGCGTCATCACCCTCGACGCGACCATCAATCCGGCCACCGCGGAGTACATCCATCGAGCATCGCCCGTGCCGCCGCCGACAGGGCCGCGTGCCTCATCATCCGCCTCAACACGCCGGGCGGCCTGCTCAAATCCACGCGGGAGATCGTCAGCGACCTCCTCACCGCCCCGATCCCCGTCGTGGTCTACGTCGCCCCTCCGGGCGCCCAGTCGGCCTCCGCCGGCGCGTTCATCACCCTGGCAGCGCACATCGCCGCCATGGCCCCCGGAACGAACATCGGCGCCGCGCACCCGGTCGGCATGCAGGGAGCCGAAAAAGACTCGATCATGAACGAGAAGGCGACCAACGACGCCGCCGCCTTCATCAGGACGATCAGCGAGAAACGGCACCGGAACGTCCGCTGGGCCGAAGACGCCGTGCGCAAGAGCATCTCCATCACCGAGACCGAGGCGCTGCGCGACAGCGTCATGGACCTGATCGCCCCTTCGGTCGACGGCGCTGCTCCGGCAGCATCGACGGCACGAACCGTGAGGTCGATGGGCGATGCGCCCGGACACTCCACACGCGCGGCGCTACGCATCGTCGGAAGAGGAAATGGGACTGGAAGTTCCAGCATCCTGGACATCCTGAGCGATCCGAATATCGCCTATATCTTCCTTCTCCTCGGGATCTACGGGCTGCTCTTCGAACTGTACAATCCCGGATCGCGATCTTGCCCGGGGTCGTCGGGGTCATCTCGATCATCCTGGCGTTCTATTCACTGCACACCCTCCCGGTGAACTACGCAGGGCTGGCGCTGATCATCGTCGGGATCGTTCTCTTTCTCCTGGAGATCAAGATCGCCAGCTACGGACTGCTCACCGTGGGCGGGGTGATCTCCCTCTTCCTCGGCTCGATCATGCTCATCGACACGGAGTCATCCCTGGAGTTCGTTGCCGTCTCCTGGAGCGTCATCATCCCCGCGGTGGTCTGCACCGCGCTCTTCTTCCTCTTCGCCGTCGGCATGGGGATCCGCGCGCAACGCCGAAAGCCCGTGACCGGCGTCGAGGGACTCGTCGGCGAGATCGGAACGGCACTCACGGACCTCGCACCCGAGGGCCAGGCCCGACGGGCAGAGCCCGACGGCAGCCCGAGGCAGGTCCCCAGGCCGGGCCCACAGGGACAGATCCGGGTCCACGGCGAGATCTGGACGGCCGTCGCCGAATCGGAGAAGATCCACACAGCAGGAACAGGTACAGGTTGTGCGCGTCGAACGACCTGACGCTCGTGGTCAGGAAACACCCGGGTTGTCACCCCGCGCATCCACAAGGAGGACCGTCATGCAGGCCTTTTCCGTGTTCTGCTTCATCGTCGTCCTCTTCGTCGTCATCATCATCGCCAACGCCGTCCGGATCCTCCGCGAGTACGAACGGGGCGTCATCTTCCGGCTCGGACGCCTCATCGGCGTCAAAGGCCCCGGGCTCATCCTGCTCATCCCCATCGTCGACAAGATGGTGAAGGTGAGCCTGCGGACCGTCGTGATGGACGTCCCGCCGCAGGACGTCATCACCAAGGACAACGTCTCCATCAAGGTCAACGCGGTCGTCTACTTCCGGGTGGTCCAGCCCGACAAGGCGATCGTCGAGGTGGAGAACTATCCTCTTCGCCACGTCGCAGCTCTCGCAGACGACCCTCCGCAGCATTCTGGGCCAGTCGGAGCTGGACGAACTGCTCGCCGCAGCGCGACAAGATCAACAGCGAGCTGCAGAAGATCATCGACCACCAGACCGAGCCCTGGGGGATCAAGGTCTCGAACGTGGAGGTGAAGCACATCGACCTCCCGGTGGAGATGCAGCGGGCGATGGCGCAGCAGGCCGAAGCCGAACGCGAACGGCGGGCGAAGGTCATCCATGCCGAAGGAGAGTTCCAGGCGTCGCAGAAGCTGGCCGACGCCGCCGAGGTCATCGAGGAGCACCCGATGGCGCTGCAGCTCCGCTACCTGCAGACGCTGACCGAGGTCGCTTCGGAGAAGAACTCCACGACGATCTTCCCGGTCCCGATCGACCTGATCGCCCCGTTCCTCGAAAGCTACACGAAGTCCAAGAAGTCCAGGAAGTAGGCAGCGCACATCCCGGGAACCAGGGTGGACCGATCACTCCTTCACGGACACGATCCGTCTGAACGGATCGTCGGACTCCACCCCTCCTCGGCGGGCCGGATGCGCGTCTACCGGCGCGAGGGAGACGCGGTCGTCCACGAGGACGAACCCTGGTTCCCCTTCTTTTTTCTGACGGACGCCACCCTGCTCCGCGGGTTCCCGAAGCGCCACTGGGTGAAGGAGCTCGAGGGCCAGCTCGTCTTTTCCTGCCTCTGTGCCTTCGAGGGGTGGACCGACCTCTGGGACGCCGTACGCCTGGTCCTCCAGCGCCGCAACATCGCAACCGCAACCCCTGAAGAGCACTACGCGGACCTGGACGTCCTCTTCCTGATCCCGGATCCGCAGTCCCAGTACTTCCTCCAGACGGGCCGCACGCTCTTCCGCGGAATGCCGTTCTCCGATCTCCGCAGGCTGCACATCGAAGCCCGATTCGAGAAGGAGGGTCAGAAAGCCCACAAACTCTCTTCGGTCCTGCTGACCGACTGCCTGGGCTGGGAGGTGCGGATCGACAGGGGGAGCGAGCGGGAGATCCTCCGGCGCCTGGTGGACACTGTCCATAAGCGGGATCCCGACCTCCTTCAGGGCCCGTCCATCTACCGGTCGCTCCTCCCCCGCCTGTCGGAGCTGGCGGATTCGCTCGGGATCCCGTTCGCTCTCGGCCGGGACGGGAGCCAGCCCTCGCAGCCTGCCGCGCGGTTCATGGATCCAGCGGCCCCCCGCGATGCGCCCCTCTGGGAGGTGGCCGGGCGGCTGATCCTGGACCTCCCGAGAGGAGAGGCCGCAGCGCCCGACTCGGCCGCCGCAACAAGTCTCACGGCCGCCACGCAGTTCTTCGCGCTCTCGCAGATCGCTCCGCCCGCACACGGCAACATACGGTTCCCGGGAATGGCGAAGCGGTTCGAACACCTGCTTCTGAGGGAATACGTCCGCGTCCGGCATTCGATCCCACCCCCAACCCCACGCGGAACGCCACGCGGCCACGGGCGCCTGCTCTACTACTCTGGACTCCTGGGGCCTGTCGTGGAGGCGGGTTTCGCCGGTCTTGTCGCCCGGGAGATGTTGTCACACCAGGTCTATTCGAGGAACGATCCCCTCGGGGCCCTCCCCGCGGTACTGGAAGCCCTGCTCGATGCCGCTGCCGAGCACGCCGACGAGCGAAGGGGGGACAGGTGGGGCCTATGACACCCTGTTGGGCACGCTCCTCCCCTACCTGGAGACGGGCCGCACGCTATTCGGCGATCTCGACGCCGCCGAGGCCCTGAGGGAGGCCGTGGGCAACACCGTCGCTGCACTGGACGGACGGCTGACCTCGGAGGACTCCAAGCTGGTTTCGACCGACGGCGAACACTTCCTGATCCTCCCCCCCCCGGGGATCGCCTCGGAAGAGGCAGAACGTCGATTTGTGACGGAAATCGCCCGGAACAGCCTCCCGGGAGTGGTTCCGGGCCTGCTCGGAAGGTATCGAAGGGTTCTCTGTTTCCGCAGGCACGACCTTGCGCTCCTAGGATATGATGGCACCTGTGTGATCAGGGTCTCCGACCTGCTTTCGCCTGACCTCGAACGGTTCGCGAGGACCTTTCTGGAGGGATGCACGAAAGCCCTGCTCACGAACGACCTCGCGGCGATGCACCGCATGTACGCGGAATTGCACGGAGCCATTCGAGGCCGGACCTGGGACATCGGGGATTTCGCACGCACGGAGGCCATTACCACGCCGCTGCAGAGGTACGTGCGGGACGTGGAGGAGGGCAAACGAGAGAAGAGCGCACCCTATGAGGTGTTGCTGAGGACCGGGCGCTGGCTCCCGGTCGGTGCGCGCGTCGCCTATTATTTCACCCAGGGCGGCGCGGGCGAGACGGAGCCTCCGCTCACCGATGTCCCCGCCGAAGGGCCTCCGCTCCCCCCGGGCGCGAGCGCGGCATATGCCGTGAGCCGCCGGTGGCGGGGAGCCGAGGAATGGGATCGCAACTTCCCGGACGAGGACACCGCGTATTACCTCGAACGCCTTGAGGGCCTTGCCCGCCGCTTCGCTCCATTCTTCGAAGCGGAGGATCATCATGCCATCTTCTCGTCGGACGAGTTGTTCCCGTTCGACCCGGCACGGATCGTTCCGGTGACCGTGCGCGTGCAGGACGACCGGGAAGGGACCCCTCCCCCATCCGCTTCGGCATCTGGCTGGACCAATGACTCGCGGCGCGGTCAGACAACACCCGCACGCGGCGATCGACTCGCCACGGCTGACGGGGCACGTGCAGGGACATACCGAAAGGCGCGGCGTCATGGAGAAGGGAAGCGTCAAATGGTTCAACAACGCGAAGGGCTACGGCTTCATCGCGCGTGAGAGCGGCGAGGATCTCTTTGTGCACTTCAAGTCGATCATCGGTGAAGGCTACAAGACCCTCAAGCAGGGGGAAGTGGTGGAATTCGAGGTGGAGCAGGGAACCAAAGGCCTGCAGGCGACGAACGTGCGGGCACGTTCCAACGGCAGCTGAAGATCAGGCCTGAAGCGTCTTTCCGGCCGCGTTGCGCAGATACTCCGCGATCACCTGGGTGGACGCGCCGGGCGTGAACAATTCCCCGACGCCCAGGGCTTTGAGATCCTCGATGTCCTGACCGGGAATGATGCCGCCACCGAAGAGAAGGATGTCCCCGGCCCCCTTCTCTTTCAGGAGTTTTACGATCTTCGGGAAGACGGTCATGTGCGCGCCGCTGAGGATGCTCACACCGATCGCATCCACGTCCTCCTGGATCGCCGCCTCGACGATCATCTCCGGGGTCTTGCGCAGTCCCGTGTAGATCACCTCCATCCCCGCGTCGCGCAGGGCCGCGGCAACGACCTTTGCCCCACGGTCATGCCCATCCAACCCCACCTTGGCGATCAATACGCGGATCTTTCTGCTGTCACTCATGTTCGCCTCACGATAGTCCCATCGTCGATGTTTCTTTCGCTCCAGGCCGCGGATCCATCTCCCTCAGCGCCGCGTAGACGCGCGCCAGCGGCAGACCCACCACGTTATAGTAGCATCCTTCCACCCGTGTCACAAAGACCGCCCCGTAGTCGTCCTGGATCCCGTAGGCTCCCGCCTTGTCCATCGGCGAGCCGCCCGCAACGTATTCGGCGATCTCCTCCTCCGGCAACTCGCGGAAGGTCACCCTCGTCTCCTCCGCGCCGGAAAGGATCCGGCCAGAGGGGCGGTCGATAAGCGCGAACCCGGTCACCACCGTGTGCGTACGGCCTCCGAGCATCCTTAACATCCGGACGGCATCCGCGGCGTCCACTGGCTTCCCGAGCATTTCCCCGTTGATGGCCACGATCGTATCGGCCCCGAGCACCAGGGCATTGTCGTGCCGGGCAGCGACGCACCCGGCTTTCCTCTGCGCCAGGACTGCGGCGTTCTCGGACGGCGAATAGCAGGGGTCGACTTCTTCCAGGACATCACACGACTGGATCACCGGTTCGAGGCCGATCTGCCGCAGCAACAGATTCCGCCGCGGCGAACGCGAAGCGAGGATGAACGGCTTCGAGAGGCGCATCACGAGAACTCCATACGGATCCCTGCTGCAACGCCAAAAGAAAAGGCGATACTCGCGTATCGCCCCGAAAATCTCCAACGTCGGTGAGCCATCGTGTCTAGCGGAACATCGCCTTGATGCTGCCCCAGGTCCTGCGGATTCCGCTGACGCTGTGGCTCACGACCGTACGGTATGGATCACCCTTCCGCCCGTCGGCGTACACCTGGCTGATCTGGTAGTAATAGATGTTGTCGGTGACGCGGAAAGCCGTTTTGTCTTCCAGGAAGTACTCGTGGTCGTTCCCCTCCGCCCCCTTGTACGGCTGCACCAGGGGAACCCACACGGTGGAACTCAGCGCGCGGCGCTCGATCGAATACCCGACGACCCCGGATTCGTCGCCGGAGGTCCAACGGAGCGTGATGGTCGATCCATTGCTGCTGGCGCTCACGTTGATGAGCCCCGGCCCCCCGGCGAATGCGGCGACCGCGCAAACGACGAGGAGAACGAGCAGCCAGTATCGCCTGTTCATATCCACTCCCCCCATACGCACTAAACCTATAAAAGAGATATGTCAAAAGCAAGCA
>CAWEHG010000026.1:0-69519 GCA_963808715.1 Ignavibacteriota bacterium
GTTGCGGCCGGCGGGCGACGGAAAAGGATGGATCCTGCGATTGTTCAATCCCTCGACGGAATCGGACGACTTCCTGTACCGGTGGAGCGGTCCGGGGACCGGAGCGGTGTACGGGAGTGATCTGAACGGAGCGAGGGGGAGAAGCTGCGGCTGCCGGTCACCGTTCCGCCAATGGGAGTCCGAACGATCCGCGTGGAGCGGCAATGAACGGCTGCAGTGAGGTCCTTCAGTAGAGGGGCAGCATGTCGGCCATACGGCTGCGCCCCCAGAGGCCGGCCACCTGGACCGCAAGAGGGGTGATGACGTTGCCATGCCTGTCCACGCGGGCGTATGGAGCGCGGAGGAGAAGATAAGTTGCGTTCCTTCGGAAGGCGCCCGCTGTAATCCACCCGGAGCCATCCGGAAAACGCCAGGCGATATCCTCCCAGCAGCGTATCGGGGGTCATGGCGACCTCTGACCGGGAAGCGGCCTCGCCGTTCCCCCCGCTGAGATGTTCCAGCGATCCGGTGTACATGCCGAACATCTCTTCGTCGGCATTTCCGGAGATCATGGACCTGAGGAAGTGTTTGAACGACCCGTTGTAGGTGCGTTCCCTGCGGGCGGCCCGATGGGCGGAGTCCTCCGGCGAGAGGACGGGGAGGGGGAGGAACCGCGGATAAATGATGTACCTCCCGATGTCCTGGACGACATCCCATTCGAACAGATCGATCTCGCAATCGATCCTGTATCCCAGCGCACGGTTCTCGATCACCAACGTGGTGTCGCATGACGCTGTGAGGATCCGGGTGTCGGCGTTGTACCGGAGGTCGAGGTGCAGGGGATTCAGGATCGTGCAGGAGGATGCATTCTCGGTCCGTCCGAGGAAGGCCGTGGTGAAGAAGCCGAGCAGTCGCCTCCATTCGCCCGGTTCCAGACCGAGGATCTCTACCTCCTCGCTCTCGAAGGCCCTGGGCTGGAGTTCTATCCTGAGCGGCCGTCCAGTGGCCGGGGCGACGTCGATGTGCCGGCTTGAACGCCCGTAGCCGACGCGGGAGACGATCAGCTCATAGGAGCCAACGGGAACATTCTGCAGGACGAAGGCCCCCGAAGCATCGGTCGACGTGCCGGAGGTGGTCTGAGCGAGGAACACGTTGGCGAATTCCACCGGAGCGCCGGTGAGGGCGTCGACCACGGTGCCGCTGATGGCGGCGGTCTGGGCAATGGCAGAGGCTCCCGCAGCACAGAGGGCGGCTGCAAGGAAGAAGGCCCTGCAGTGGTGTCGGACCAGGATCCGGTGCATGAAACAATGTAGTCCGGCGTAACGCGAATGTCAATGATCTCCAGCGGGGACGTTTCACCCGGCAGACCCATTTTCGACTGAGAGAGTATGAACCTCCCCGGACTCGTATCCACCATCACCGGCGCTTCCTATCCGTTCGACCGTCTCGAAGAGTTCACGGAGAACGGAGAGTCGCTGGAGGTCGCCCTCCCGGGCATCGTCAACGCTGCGCCGCGGCCAGGCCGACACCTCTGGGAACGGTTCGCCGCATTCCTCCCCTTCGACGGGATCGATGCTTCGCTCAGTCTGGGCGAGGGGAATACGCCGCTGCTCGAAGCTCCGGCGCCGCTCCGTGAGATGACCGGGATCCCGCGGCTGCTCCTGAAGAACGAAACGCAGAATCCGACCTGGAGTTTCAAGGACCGGGGGTCGTTCACCTGCGTGTGCATGGCGCGGGCGACGGGGGAAGCGGTCCTGGCCACGATCTCCACCGGGAACATGGGTCAGTCCATCGCCGCCTACGCCGCGCGCGCGGGGATGAAAGCGATCGTCTTCGTTCCGGGGTTCGCCACCGCCGAGAAGGTTTCGGCCATGGCGTTCCACGGCGCGACGGTGATCCGCGTGGCGGGGCCGGACTACTCGGTCATGAAGCGCCAGGTGCTGGGCCTCTCGACGGATCTCGGGCTCCGGGTGGTCTCGGGGAACGGCCCGATCAGGGTCGAAGGATACAAGCTGACGGCCTTCGAGATGTTCGAGCAGATGGAGGGTGAGGTGCCGGAGTTCATCGCGGTCCCCACCTCGGCCTGCGGTCATCTCCGCGGGATCTTCAAGGGGTACCGCGAGCTGCAGGCCGCGGGACTGGTGCGCTCGGTCCCTCGAATGATCATCGTGCAGGCGGCCAACAACAGCCCCATCGTTACCGCGGCAAAACGCCGGATGACGAGAGTGGTCCCCTTCACCAACGTCCACACCGTGGCTGAGGCGATCACCACCGGAGACCCTCCGGGCGGAGATGAGTTGCTGGAAAAGGCCCGCCGATACGATTGGCCCTCGGAAGAAGTCTCGGAAGAGGAGATCCTGGACGGGCAGAGGGCGCTCGCCTCGGCCGGACTGTTCGTGGAACCGGCGGCAGCCACGACCCTTCACGCGGTGCGCAAACTCCGCTCGGCGGGACGCATTGGTTCCCGGGACCGGGTGGTCCTCATGCTGACCGGCTCGGGGCTGAAGGACATGGCGGTCATGAAGCACCACCGGACAGGCTGGATAGACACCACGCTGGACCGTGTCCGGGGCGACGTCCTCAGGGTGCTCGGCCGCTGAATCCCGGCCGCGCGTACCTCTGTCTGGCCGCCTCGTACATCAGCGCTGCAGCGGCGCTTCCGGCGTTCAGGGAATCGACTCCATTCGCCATCGGGATCGCGACAAGCGCGTCCGCCAGAGCCCGGATCTCACCGCTGACCCCGGCGTCTTCGTTCCCCACCACCACGCAGATGTTCCCCGAGAAGTCCTCACTCCATGCAGGGGTTACCCCCAGAGGATCCGCCGCAAGGATCCGCGTGCCGTACCGCTCCTGCAGTGAACGAAGAAAAAGGATCATGCCGGCAGGACGAAAGATCCGCGTGGTGAAGACCGATCCCATGGAGTTCCGCACGGCACGGCGGAGATAGGGACTGCAGGAAGTCTCACCGACCACGACACCGTCGGCCCCCAGGCCGGCCGCATTGCGGATGATCACGCCGACGTTCTCGACATGGTGGATCCGCTCGAGGGCGACCAGGAGATGCGGCCGGGGGAGGGAATCCACCGGCGGCTCCGGAGGCACCTCTCCCACCGCCATGACCCCCTGATGGAACCTGAATCCGACAAGCGCCTCGACCTCGTCGTGCGGTGCCAGGAAGACCTCAAGCGAAGGAGTGTCGCGCCTGGCGATCTCGGGCCGGAGAACCTCGAGCCACTCCGGGGTCACCAGCAGCGAGCGGAGTCCGAGCGGCGAGGCAAGCAGGCGACGCACCACCTTTTCACCTTCCGCAACAAAGATCCCCCGCGTCTCGTGATCGGTGGGGCGGCGCATGGTCCGGTAAGGTTCCAGACCAGGCCGGTCCAGGGTATCAACTTCGTGGATGATCACAAGGCCATTCTCCCGGTCGCTCCTGCAGTTCAGCGGTGCATCCGTGTGGAATGTACGGCGATTTCGCCCGACCTGCCAGGGAGCGGCTCCTTCCCCCAACGCCCTTTCCCCAGGGCCGTCCCGGCGTGAGCCTGTCCATTTCGTCGCGGTTTCGGGACGGTTCGTCCTGCCGGGTTTGAAACTCGATCCGGACCTTGCTACCATTGACCATGAACAGGATCCTGACCGTCCTCCGAACCCCCGGATGGGTCGCGCCCCGTGTGCGGCCCATCCCGGGTTTCCTCCTCTGCGCCTTGCTCTCCCTCCTCCAACTTCCCGCCAACGCCCTCGATCCCAACAACGAACCACTCTCGTTCAGTCACCGACGATGGTCCAAGCGCGAAGGGATGCCACAGAACTCTGCGCTGGCCCTGGCACAGACTCCCGATGGGTATCTCTGGGTCGGAACCCACGAAGGGCTGGCAAGGTTCGACGGAATGTCGTTCAAGACCTACACCCCGCGGACGGTTTCTGCGCTGGGGGCGAAAGCGGTCTCCGCTCTCAGCGTAGGGGCCGACGGCACGCTCTGGATCGGGACGATGGGGGGCGGGATCACGACGATGCGTGACGGGGTCTTTCGGTCCGTCTGCAACGGATTGGAAGAGTCGCCCATGAACGTGGGGAGGTTCTTCCACGATCGCTCGGGGAACGTCTGGGCGGTGACCAGCAAGGGGCTCCAGGTGTTTCGCGATGGCTGCCTGGTCAGAACTTTTACCTGGTCCACGGGACTTCCCAAGGGTCCGGTGACCGGGATCGCAGAGGACCAACCGGGCCGTCTCCTGATCGCGGTTGGCGGTCGCATCATGATCCTGCAGGGGGAAGGATTCGAGGAGTATCCGTTGCCGGCCGCCGTGGAGGGAAAAGTGCGGCTGATCGTGGCTGATTCCTCAGGGGCGCTCTGGATCGGCACATACCAGCACGGGGTGGCGGCGTTGCGCGGAACGCAACTGACACTCTACGATCGGATGCGGGGACTCTCCTCGGATTCCATCGCCGTGCTCCTCGTGGACCGACGCGGGGCCGTCTGGGTGGCGACCCGAGGAGGGGGGGTGAACAGGATCTACCGTGATCGGATCACGGCGTTCGGCTCGCGGGGGGGTCTGTTGGGCGACGAGATGGTGAGTCTCCTGGAGGATCGCGAAGGGGCGATCTGGGTGGGAGGAACGGCAACCGGGCTGAACTGCTACTCCGATAGCAAGTTCACCACGTATGCCACGGGCGAGGGAGGCGCCAGGGACTTCGTCTATTCCGTGTACGCCGATCCCCTGGGAGGCATTCTCGCCGGAAGCGCAAGCCATGAGGTCTTCCGCGTCAGCGACGGGCGGCTCGTGCCCTTCGGCCCGTTCGTCAAGCCCCTTGCGGGGATCCCGCTCACATTCCACCGGGACCGCCATGGCGCACTCTGGATCGGTACCACGCAGGGGTTGTACCGGGTGCGCGGGGGACAGACGGAGTACTACCCCCTGGGCTTCATTCACGCCGTTGCAGAGGATTCGCACGGACTGCTCTGGGTCGGAGCCAACACCACGCTCTGGTTCCGGGTGAACGGGAAGTTCCGCGAATGGCCCGGTTGGTCGTCGGGCGTGGGACCAAATTCCTTCATCGAAGAAGCGGACGGGTCCATGTGGGTCGGGTCCCGCCAGGCCGGAGTGTTCCGATTCGCCGTCCGGAGGGAGTCCCTCCCTGGGTCAAAGGGGTTCCTGAAGCTGCTCGAGCATCATTCCGCCAAAGAGGGCCTGGGTGCGAACTGGGTCGGCTCAATGATCCTGAGCGCGGACGGACGGCTCTGGATCGCGACCTATGGTGCCGGGCTGCGATCTCTGAGGGATGGAAAACTGGTGAGTCTGGCGGAAGGCGGGCCGCCGGAAGAGGGATTCCATTCTCTCGTGGAGGACAACGAGGGTTCGCTCTGGCTCTCCAGCAACAACGGGGTCTACCGGATCTGGAAGAAGGATCTCGACAGCGTGCTCGCCGGGCGCGCAGCGTCGTATCCGTGGACGCAGTTCGGTGTGAGTGCGGGCATGGTGAGCGACGAGTGCAACGGCGGAGGCAGTACCGCCGCGGCGAAAACCCCCGACGGGAAGCTCTGGTTCCCGACCGCGGCAGGCGTGGCGATGGTCGACCCGTCCTCCCTGTCGAAGAACACCGTCGCGCCGATGGTGGTTCTCGAGCGGGCGTCCGCTGACCGTCACGATGTTGCACCGGAGGGGAAGCCGGTGTTCCCTCCGGGGGACGGCGAGCTGGAGTTTGCGTTCATCGGGATCAGCCTCTCCGGTCCTGAGCAGGTCCGCTACCGGGTGAAGCTCGAGGGATTCGACCGGGAGTGGCGGGACATCGGCGGACGGCGGGTCCACTCGTACACCAACATCGCGCCCGGGACCTACGTGTTCCGGGTGAGCGCGGCGAACGCCGATGGCGCGTGGTCATCGCCACCGGCCTCGTTCACGTTCACGCTCGAACCCCACTTCTACCAGACCTGGTGGTTCACCCTGTTGTGCATTACGGCTGCCATCGGTTGCATGTTCGGGCTGGCCGCGCTGTACCGGCGGCGCAGGGAACGGGAGGTCGTCGCCGCGCGCCTCGAATCGCAGCTTGCCCAGGCCCAGCTCCAGGTCCTGGAGATGCAGGTGCAGCCCCATTTTCTCTTCAATACGTTGAACGGCATCTCGGTTCTGATCCGGACCGATCCGGAGAAGGCCGTGCGGATGATCGGCAGGCTGAGCGACTTCGTCCGGCTGGGACTTGACCGCTCCGGCAAGCAGGAGATCCCTCTCCATGAGGAGTTGAAGCTGGTGGAGCGGTACCTGGAGATCGAGTCGGTGCGGTTCGCCGACAGGCTGACGGTGCGGCAGAGTGCTGACGAAGGGACGCTGGACGCGCTGGTCCCCTCGATGATCCTGCAGCCTCTGGTCGAGAACGCCGTCCGTCACGGGATCTCCAGGCGCCGGGGACCGGTCACGATCTCCGTCGAAGCGGCACGACAGAACGGGGAGCTGCGCATGACTGTGCGCGATACCGGGGCAGGGCTGCCGGAGGGGTGGAACGAGCATGGGGCGCAGGGGATCGGTCTGTCCAATACGAGATCCCGGCTGGAGCAGCTGTACGGGAGCAGGTTCCGATTCCGGTTGGACAGGAATCCGGAAGGGGGGACGGTGGCCGAGGTCACCATCCCCTTCCATCAAGAGCCTTCGAGCCCGGTGGAGCGGTCCACACCCCCGCCGCGGCAGGACGACCGCATCCGGAGCGGCTGGTAGCGTCTACTTCTCCAGCCGCCGGGCGATCGTCGCCGCTGCCCGTTCGGCGGCAACATAGCGCTGGCGGTGGAGCTGCTGGACGATCGCGCCAAACACCTCTTCGTCCGTCCGATACCCCCCCTCTCCAAACTCCATTCCCTCCGAAAACACCGCCTCGGCCAGAGACGCCTTGATCCGGATCGGCAGGGTACGGTCCCCCGTCGCCAGGTTGTGGAGTGCCGCGGTCACGCGGGCACTCTGCCACTCGGGCTGGGCCATCTTGATCATGGCCACTTCACGGATCGCGGATTCCACCACACCGTCGACATCGTGGTTCAGCGACCCCAGAAAGCCCCGTTCGAACCGCCGGGCGTCGATCTGCTGATATGACCGCCAGCGGGCGCAGGTCACGCACTCATCCGCGGATCCTGCCGAGGATTGCGGGAGTGCGGTTCCCGATCCGAGAACCATCATCCCGCCAACGAGCACAGCACCCAGTCTCTTCATGGTATCCCCTCCTTCTGTGATGGTGAGATGCTTCTCTCCTCCGTTATATTACACCTGGAGGAAAAAGGAGGGGCAATTCGTCGCTGCGCCGGACCGGTTCATCACATCCATCCGGCGCTTCGTCGTGTTGTAGTGGCGGGGGGTCAGCTGTGGCGGATCGTGAGGACGTCCCCGTCTTTGACGGGGTATTCTTTGCCTTCCAGTCTCCAGAGGCCCGCTTCCTTGGTCTTCGGGAAGGAGCCGCCGTGAGCCATGAGATCGTCGTAGTGGACGACCTCCGCCCGGATGAAACGGGCGAAAAAGTCGGAATGGATGACCCCGGCGGACTCCTGGGCGTTCATCCCCTGGCGGATGGTCCATGCGCGGCATTCGTCTTCGCCCACCGTGAAGAACGAACGCAATCCCTGCAGCGTGTAGGCCTCGTGGATGAGGGTCGTGAGGGCGGATTCCGTGATGCCGTATTCGTCCATGAAGGTCCGCGCTTCGTCCTCGGCCAGCTCCGCGATCTCCATTTCGATCTTCCCGAAAAACGTGAGCACGCGCGTATTGACGGATCCCTTGATCCCCCGCACGCGCTCCGCCAGCGTTGCCGACTGGTCCTGCTGGCGCTCGTCGAGATTCAGCGCGATGAGCATCGGCTTGATGGAGAGAAGCTGATAGGTCTTGAGTTGCTGCATCTCCTCGCGGGTGAACTCCAGCGTGCGGAGCGGCTTTTCGGCCTCCAGGGCCGCGTGGCAGCGCTCCAGGAGAGGCAACTCGCGCTTCGCCTGTTCGTCACCCGCTTTGTGGGCCTGTTTCCTGATCCGTTCGATCCGGGTTTCCAGCACCCCCATATCGGAGAGCAGGAACTCGGTCTCGAACGTAGCGATGTCGCGCATTGGATCCACCGAGCCGTCCGGGTGCGGAACGGCATCGTTCGCGAAGACCCGCACCACCTGGATCAACGCGTCGTTGTTCTTCACGTTGCCCAGAAAGTTGGTCGTGAACTGGGTCGACCCGGTTTCGCCCTTCTTGAGCCCGACCACGTCCACGAACTCGATGGTGGCGTTCACCACCCGCTGGGGCTTGAAGACGCCGGCCAGGGCGTCGAGGCGCGGGTCAGGGACCTTGACCACCGAATGATGGGCCTCGGCCCTGGAAAGAGCCGCCGGGTCGATGTGGGTCTTGGTGATCGCCTGGTAGAGGGTCGATTTTCCTGCGAAGGGGAGTCCGACGATGCCGATCTGCATGGTTACGGGGCGTTTGTGAAGGGATGTCTCAAGATACGGAATATCGGGAAGAGAGGCGAAATGAAACGGGGACACCGCACGGATGCAGTGTCCCCGGGAAGGTCCAGTCGACCGCTACTTCACCGACAGCAACTCCAGCTCGAAGATCAGGGCCGCGGAAGGGGGAATGATCCCGCCGGATCCGGTCTCGCCGAACCCGAGGGCGGGCGGGATGAACAGTTCCCACTTTGATCCCTCTTTCATCAGCTGCAGGGCTTCGGTCCAGCCTTTGATGACCCCGTTGCAGGCGAACGTGGCGGGCTGGCCATGCTTGTAGGAACTGTCGAACTCCTTCCCATCGATCAGCGTGCCGCGGTAGTTGACGCTTACGGTCGATGTGGCGGTCGGTCGCTTCCCCTTCCCCTCGGTGATGACGCGGTACTGGAGCCCGCTGGGCAGGGTGACGACCCCCGGTTTCTTCGTGTTGGCGGCAAGGAAGGCGTCGGCCTCGGCCTGGTTCTTCTCGCCGGCGGCCTTTGCTTTCTGCATCTGCATGGTCCTCATGGAGTCCTGAAACGCCATCATGGTCTCCTGGATCTGGGCTTCCTTCAACAGCCACTTGCTGGTGTCGGCGGTCGCGTCGAGGACGCCGCGGAGGAACGCCTGGGGGTCGATGCTGATGGAATCTCTCCCGAGGTTCTTCCCCACGCTCAAGCCGATGCTGTAGCTGACCTTGTCCTTCTGCGTCGAGAGGGTCACGGGTTTATCCCCGGATGACTGACACCCGGTCAGGCAGACCACCAGAACGGCGGCCAAGTACTGGTACATGGAAATCCCTTTCGAAGATATGGAGTGAACCGCGCCCGTCCACGCGTCGCCGGGTCGGAGGAACGCGGCACAGAATCTCTAAAGATACGAACAATCGGGCGGAATACCAAAGGCCCGTAGTGCTCGTCACCAAGGTGTGTGAGCCTTGCATCTGGCGGGAAAATCCGGCACTTTCTCCTCCGACAACGAAGGGTGTCACCGATGGTTCCGACAGCGCGATCGTTCGTGTTCGTCACATGGGCCGTGCTCCTCCTGACGGCGCCCGCACCGGCGCAGGATTCGCTCGCTGTTCCCGATTGGGAGAATCCGAGGATCTTCAACATCAACAAGGAAGAGCCTTACGCGACCTGTGTCCCGCACCCCGGGATCTCCTCCGCCCTGGGGTTCACCCCCGCATCCTCTCCGTTCTACCGTTCGCTGAACGGCAAATGGAAATTCCGCTGGGTACCGAAACCCGCCGACCGGCCCGTGGGATTCCACAGGGACGATCACGACATCTCAACGTGGGGCGAGATCGATGTCCCTTCGAACTGGGAGTTCCAGGGATACGGCACGCCGATCTACGTGAACTCCGACTACGAATTTCCCGGAGAGCCGAACCCGCCGAAGATCCCCCACGACGACAATCCCGTCGGGTCCTACAAACGCTGGTTCACGCTTCCCCCGGAATGGAAGGGTCAGCAGGTCTTCATCCATTGTGGCGCGGTGAAGTCGGCCTTCTACATCTGGGTCAACGGGGAGCGGGTCGGGTACAGCGAGGACAGCAAACTGCCGGCCGAGTGGAATATCACCCCCTATGTCCACGAGGGGTCCAACAGCGTTGCCCTCGAGGTCTACCGGTGGTCCGACGGCACCTACCTGGAGTGCCAGGACATGTGGCGGATCAGCGGGATCACGAGGGACGTCTACCTGTATGCGGCCCCGGCGATACGGATCCGCGACGTCGCGATCCATGCCGGCCTTGACGAGCGGTACAGGGACGGACGTCTCCGGGTCGACGTGGAGCTCCGGAACCATCTGCCGGACCGGACGGCCGCAACGGGCGAAGTGACATTGCAGATGCTGGATGACGCTGGCACGCCGGTCTTCACGGAACATCAGCCGTTCGACCTCTTCGGCAAGACATCCGGGCATGTCGTGTTCAGCCGCTCGATCCCGGCGCCCCGACGATGGACGGCGGAAACCCCCGCGCTCTACACGGTGGCCGTGGAGGTGACGGCCGGGAACGGGATCCGCCAGGCCGCCGCATTCCGGACCGGGTTCCGCACGGTCGAGATCAAGGCCGGCCAGCTTCTGGTGAATGGCGTGGCGGTCAGGCTCAAGGGAACGAACCGGCACGAGCACGACCCCCGCACGGCCCATGTGCTGTCGGATTCGGTGCTGCTGACCGATATCCGGCTGATGAAACAGTTCAACCTCAACACGGTCCGCACTTCGCACTATCCGAACGATCCCCGCTGGTATGATCTCTGCGATCGGTATGGGATCTACGTGATCGACGAGGCCAACATCGAATCCCACGGCATGGGGTACGGCGACAAGAGCCTCGCGAAGGACACGGTGTGGAGGGAGGCCCACCTCGACCGGACCCGGAGAATGGTGGAGCGCGACAAGAACCATCCCTCCGTCATCATCTGGTCACTCGGAAATGAGGCGGGAGACGGGCCGAATTTTACGGCCACTTCCACCTGGATCCGGGAACACGATCCTTCCCGTCCGGTACACTATGAGCGGGCAGGCGAAGGCCCGAACACCGACATCGTCTGTCCGATGTACGCGTGGAGCTACCTGGAGCGGTACGCGAGCAGGGTCCAGTCCCGCCCCCTGATCATGTGCGAGTACGCCCATACGATGGGGAACAGCACCGGCAACCTGCAGGACATCTGGGACATCATCGAGCGGTATCCCCAGCTGCAGGGAGCCAGCATCTGGGATTGGGTGGACCAGGGGTTCCTGAAGACCGCCCCGTCGGGTGAGGAGTACTACGGATATGGCGGTGACTGGGGGCCGAAAGACGTCAAATCGGATCAGAACTTCATGTGCAATGGCCTGGTCTTGCCGGACCGCACGCCGCATCCCGCCCTCTGGGAGGTGAAAAAAGTCTACCAGTACATCCGGGTCAGGCCGACACCGGGCTCGGCGAACCACTGGGAGGTGACGAACACCCACGATTTCAGAGATCTCAAAGCGTTCGACATCCGGTGGGATGTTGCCGAAGACGGGCGCAGGATCGCCGGGGGAACGGTTGCGGCGCCGGAAGTGCCGCCGCACGGTCGGAAAGTGATCTCGATCGCCATGCCGGCGATCACCCCGAAACCCGGCCGCGAGCATTTCATCACGTTCCGGACGGTCACCCGATCGCCGGAGCCGTTCAAGCCGGCCGGGTTCGAAGTGGCGGTCGATCAGTACCGCCTTCCGCATGCGGTGGATCTCCGTCTGATCCCGGCTTCCTCGCTTCCGCGGATCTCGATGCGCGACTCCGGCTCGGTGCTGACGTTGACGGGCAAGGAAATCCGTCTTTCGTTCGACCGGTCGACCGGGATGATGACCTCGTACCGGTTTCGCGGGACCGAGATGCTGGAGCGGGGGATCGAGCCGCACTTCTGGCGGCCCCCCACCGACAATGACTTCGGCAACTCTATGCCGAAGATCTCGGGTGTTTGGCGGCATGCGGGCGACGAGCGTGTACTGAAGGGGTTCGCTGCGGAGGCGGTCGGAAAGGGTGCGGTACGGGTGCGCGCGGAGTATTCGCTTCCAACGGTGTCCTCATCGCTCGTCCTCACGTACGTCATCGCAGGCGACGGCGAAGTGCGCGTCAGGGAGGAGTTCCGGGCAGGGCGCAAGGATCTCCCCGAAATGCCCCGGTTCGGGGTGAAGCTCAGGCTGAAAACGGCGCTCGAGTCGCTCGAGTATTTTGGCCGCGGCCCACAGGAGAACTATGGTGACCGGAACAGCTCCGCGCTGGTGGGTCGATACCGGAGTACGGTGAGCGAGCAATACTTCCCCTACATCAGTCCGCAGGAGAACGGCAACAAGACCGACGTCCGCTGGATGGCGTTCAGGGACGGCGCCGGACAGAGGGCTCCTGATCGCAGGCGCGCCTGTGGTGAGCCTGTCGGCGCTCCGCTTTTCGCCTGAGGACCTCACGCAGGAATCGCGGGGGTCGCGGCACACGATCGATCTGACCAGAAGGGATTTCGTGTCGGTGTGTGTCGACCTGAAGCAGCGTGGGGTGGGAGGCGACGATTCGTGGGGGGCAAGTCCGCACTCACAGTACTGCGTGCTGCCGGTGGACCAGACGTTCGAATTCCGGCTGCTCCCGATCGGCGCAGGTATGGATGCCGGTACCGTGGGCCGGAGAGCACCGCCGGTCCGACATTCCATAGAGACGATCGTTGCCGCAGAGTCGCCGAGGCGCGAGCACGGACTCTGCGCCGGTGCTCTCGCGCCGCGTGCGCCGCAGGCTGCGGCCTCCATAAAATCCTGCTACAGCCTGTACCGCAATCCCGCGTACACCATCCTTCCGCTGACCGGCCCCCAGATCAGTGAAGCATCGAAGTACGGGCTCCCCGGATCCTGCGCGCTGAGGATCGGATCGTCCTGCCGGAACCCCAGAAGGTTCTCCGCGCCGAGGTACACTTCGAAACCCTGCCGGAAGGTCTGCGAGACCTGGGCGTTCAGCGTCGCGAAGTCCGGAGAGCGTTCCCTGGCCCGATAACCGTCCGGATTCGATGAGGTGGAGGGGATACGCTTGGGGCCGAACCACTGCACCGTCAGGTCGAAGGCGGTGCGCGGGTCCCCCGGTTCCTCGACCCGGGTCGTGTACTGAAAGTTCACGAGCGCCCGGTGTTTCGCGGAGAGGGGCTTCTGCAGCCATTGTCCGGAGATCCTCTGTCGCACGTCCAGATAGCGGTAGGCTACCCTCGTCGTCGAGTTGCTGCAATGGCTTGAGGTTGACCTCCAGCTGGACACTGTTGGCATACGACCCGCCGTCCAGCGAGAGGAACCGGACCTGCTGCGGGTCGGAATCCAGGTCGGCGGCGACCTGACGCTGGAAGACCGTACGGTAGACATCGAGGGTCACCGTCGCCTCCCGGTAGTCGAGCAGGAAGTAGTGGGTGAGGTTGAATCCGTAGTTCCACGCGGCCCTCCAGGCCGTATCCGAATTCGCCGATCCCGTTGAGCACAACCGCCCGGTTGCTGGCGAAGGCGGGCGCGTTTTCCGCGAAGATATTCGCGGTCCGGAAACCCCGGCCAGCCACGAGGCGTGTCACCCAGTCTTCGGTCAACGCGTAGCGCAGGTGGAACCTCGGCGTGACCATCGTGCCATAGGCGTTGTGGTGATCGAGGCGGATGCCGCTGACCAGCGTGAGTTCCTCCACCGGTGTGTAGGTGTACTCGGCGAAGAGGCCCGGCACCCGTTCGATCCGGTCGAAGTGGTCGGCCTCAAACCGCTCGGCAAAGCTGTCGTACAGGAAGCTCATCCCCACGCGGTACTTGTGCACGGGAGAACCGAGGGTCGATTGAAAGAGGAGGTTGGCATATCCCGTTCGTCTCGACCCCGTCGTAGGTCCGTTCTCCGAACCTGGAAGCGGTCCGGTAACTTCCCAGGAACCACTGGAACCCGATGCTGGAGGCGCTCGGCGATGGGGAAGACGAACCCGGTCTTCCCGCCGACGCGGAGGAATTCCCCGTCGGTGGTATAGGGGAAAGCGGTTGCGGCCGGAGTGGCCGGTTCCGTGGTTCGTGTCCCGCCTTCCCTGCGGTCGTTCGTGTACTGGGCGAGCAGCTGTCCTTCCCAGCCGTCGAATCCGGAATAGCGGAAGCGCTGCCCGAGGCTGAGGCGCTTGAACCGGGGCATATCGAGGAACCCGTCGCCGTTCCCGTCGACCTCTTCGCGCTGGGAACTGGCGTGCACCTGCGTCAGCGAGGACCACCGCTCGCCGAACGGCTGGCGGAAGTGGAGATTTCCCTCCAAACGTTTGTCCTGGTTCCCGTAGGCGTTCACGAAGACCTTCGCCTCGTCCTCTTCCTGAGGCTGCCGGAGGTCCACGTCGATCTGGCCGGTGATCGATTCGTAGCCGTTGGCCACCGAGCCGACCCCTTTGGAGACGTTGATCGCCTTGACCCATGGGCCCGGGACGAACGTGAGTCCCACGGTGGAGGTGAGTCCCCGGATGTACGGGACGTTTTCCATCGTCGTCTGCGTATAGATCCCGGAGAGTCCCAGCATCTCGATCTGACGCGTGCCGGTGATGGCGTCGGTGAACGAGACGTCGATGGAGGGATTGGTCTCGAAGCTTTCCGAGAGGTTGCAGCAGGCGGCCTTCGTGAGCTCCCGTTCAGTCATGGTGTGTATCGATCGCGGGTCCATATAGTCGATGGCGATGGAAGATCGCTCCCCTACCGCCTGGACCTCCTGGAGCTCGCGTGCTGACGGCCGCAGCTGGATCCTGAGGGGATCCGTTCCGTGAACGTCGAGGGTGTCCGGGACGTACGCTGCATGCCTGACCACGAGTTCGTGGGCCCCCGCGGGCCGCTGGAGCCGGAAATCCCCGCGCTGTCGGTGGTGGTTCCCACGGTACTCCCCAGCCAGTAGACGTTGGCGCCGACGATCGGCGCGGCGTCTGCTTCGCTTGTCCGTACGGTTCCCCGAACGGCCTCCTGGGCCGCGGCGTGAGCCGCGGCCAGGAAGAACAACGCGGCAAGAAGATCACGCATGATCCATTTTCCCCTTCGGGCCGCGTCAGTGGGTTGTCGACGTGCCGCGGTAGAGGCAGCATGCGGGGAGGGCGGCATAAACCGAATCCGGCGCCTTGTACGTGTCGGTATCGTGTCCGACGGCGGCGATGCGGCGCTGCAGGGAATCGGCGGTCATGCCGGGGACGGTGAAGGCGACCGAGAGCATCTTCGTGGATTTGTTCCACTTGACGTAGCGGACCTCCTTGACGGTGGCGGCCTTTTCAATGCGGGATTTGCACATGCCGCAGTTGCCGTACACCTTGAACTGTGCTTCCTGGGTCTCCTGGGCGAAGGCCACTGGCGCAAGCGCCACTGGCGCGAGCGCGAACAGCAGAACTGCTGAGAGAGCTTTCATGGGTTTCCTCAAAATGATCGTGTGAGCAGCATGAACATACGTGATCGCAGGCGGAGGTGCTCCCGCCCGGGACATGCAGGACATCTCACCGATCAGATGAGGAGCGCGGAATGGAGGATGTGAAGAAGGGGGACCGTCGAAGGGTGGACCGGCCGAACGGGGGGCGGCGGCGAACACCGGATCCGCGCAGAGGGGTTCGTCCGGCATGCCGGGCAGATCGAACGCAGCAAATACGGGGGTCCATGCGGCGTTCAGCACGTGTGCATCGTCGATGTGCACCGTGGTGACGACGGTAGAGCAGCACCCGTCGGGCTGCTCGTCGGGGCCGCAGCAGTCGTCCGGTTCGGACGGCCGATGGCTCAGCAGATCCGTGGATACCGGTTCGCCGCCGCAAAGATGGGTGGCGATCGAGATCCCCACGGTCAACGCGAGATACAGGGCCACGAACGCTATGCGGATCACTGAGCGCATACTCCAATGTACGCAATAAAGGGATCAGTGTGCAAGCGGGCCGTTGTGGGATGCCCGGACCGCGGGTGCTTGCATCTACGAAACCCTCGCAATATCTTGGAGAAATCGCGTTGTCGGTACCGCCGGTCCCGTCCCCGGCCTCCCGTCTCACCTCATGCGAGGAATCCCGTGCAACTCCAACTCCTTGACTGGGTCATCATCGCCTTCTCGCTGATCATTTGCTTCGCCCCGGCCCTGTTTTTCGGCAAACGGGCAGGCAAGAGCACGTCGGAGTTCTTCGCTTCGGGGCGGTCCGTCCCCTGGTGGTTGGCCGGGCTCTCGATGGTCGCCACGACGTTCAGCAGCGATACGCCGAACCTGGTGACGGACATCGTGCGCCGCAACGGAGTGGCGGGGAACTGGGTCTGGTGGGCGTTCGTGCTCACCGGGGTGGCGACGGTCTTCTTCTACGCGCGTCTCTGGCGCCGTTCGGGCGTCATGACCGACCTCGAATTCTACGAGCTTCGCTACTCCGGCAAAGCGGCGGGCTTCGTCCGGGGTTTCCGCTCGGTCTACCTGGGGCTCTTCTTCAACTGCATGATCATGGCCACGGTCAACCTGGCGGCCTGCAAGATCGCCGGGATACTGTTCGGCCTGGAACGCTGGCAGACGCTGCTGGCCGTGGGGGTCCTGAACGTCGCGTTCGCCACCCACTCGGGGCTCTGGGGCGTCCTGGTCATCGACATGATCCAGTTCTTCATCAAGATGACGGCGGTGATCGCCGCGGCCTACTTCGCGGTCCAGCTCCCGCAGATCGGCGGGCTCAGCGGGCTGGTGGAGAAGCTCAACGCGCTTCCCGGACCCGGAGGGCTGAACTACCTGAATATCCTCCCCGACTTCACGAACAACTGGGACCTGGCGGTGGCGGTGTTCATCATGCCGATCGCCGTGCAGTGGTGGGCGGTCTGGTATCCGGGAGCGGAACCCGGCGGCGGCAGCTACATCGCGCAGCGGATGCTGGCCTCCAAGACCGAAAAGGACTCCCTGGGTGCGGTGCTGTTCTTCAACCTCGCCCACTATGTTCTCCGCCCGTGGCCCTGGATCCTGGTCGGCCTCTGCTCGATCATCGTCTATCCGCAGCTCTCCGACATCCAGCGGGCCTTCCCGCACCTGGACCCGTCGCTCATCGGACACGATATCGCGTATCCGGCCATGCTCCGGTTCCTTCCGGTCGGGTTCATCGGGCTCATGGTGGGCGGGTTGATCGCCGCGAACTCCAGCACGATCCTTACGCACCTGAACTGGGGCGCGTCGTACCTGGTGCACGATCTCTACCGCCGGTTCCTCCGGAAGGACAGGAGCGAGAAACACTATGTCGCCGCGGGCCGCATCGTGACGATCATCCTGTTCTTCGCGTCGTCAGGGACGGTCTACCTGCTGGATACGGCGAAGGATGCCTTCGACATCATCCTCCAGGTGGGCGCCGGGACGGGCCTGCTCTACCTGGTCCGGTGGTTCTGGTGGCGCGTCAACGCCTGGGCGGAGGTCACCGCGATGGTCAGTTCGTTCGTGGTCTCCATCCTGCTCCTGGTCCTGAACAAGAACGGCATGGCGATCAGTACACACGCGGCGCTCCTGCTGACGGTGGCTTCGACGACGGTCTGCTGGGTGCTGGCGGTGTTCTTCGGGCCGGAGACGGACCGTGCCACGCTGGTGGCGTTCTACAAGAAGGTCCGGCCCGTTCGGACCCGGCTGGAAGCGGATCAGGGAGGAGGCGGGCATCTCCGCGGCGGAGGCGAAAGCGACGCGGGAGAACATCCCGATGGCCCTGCTCGGCTGGGCGGCGGGCTGCACGACGATCTGGTCGTCCCTGTTCACCGTCGGCAACTTCCTGTACGGACGCACCGAGGTATGCGCTGGGATTGCTGGCCGTCTTCGCCGTGAGCGGCGCAGTACTGATCAAGGTGATCAACACCTTGTGGAGTGCTCCATCGTCCACGGAGGCATGAGCAGGATGGCCGGCGTTGCCAACTCTCCTCTCAGGGTCTCGACCCCCGGTCGGGTCTGCCTGTTCGGAGAACACCAGGATTATCTTCTCCTCCCGGTCATTCCCTGCGCGATCTCGCGAAGGATCGCCGTGGAAGGAACGGCGCGCACAGACCATCACGTACACCTCGACCTCCCCGACATCGGTTCGCGGGACGACTTTCCGCTCGGCGTGCCCCTCGCCTACGGTGCGGAGCGGGACTACTTCCGCAGCTCGATCAACGTGCTCCTGCGGAAAGGGTACACCTTCCGGCACGGGTATGACTGCATCGTGCGGGGGAACATCCCGATCAATTCAGGAACCTCCAGCTCCTCCGCGCTGATCGTCTCCTGGATCAATTTCCTCGCGCGTTCAAGCGACGCGATGGTGGAGCTTCCACCGTTCGAACTCGCACGCCTGGCGCACGAGGCCGAAGTGGTGGAATTCGGTGAGCCCGGCGGGATGATGGATCATTTCTCGACCACCTTCGGCGGGGTCATCTTTCTCGAGTTCTCCCCCGAGATCCGTGTCCGGCCGCTGGACGTGCAGCTCTCGACGTTCGTGCTGGGCGATTCCGGGGAACCCAAGGACACGAAAGGGATCCTTGCGCGGGTGAAGAACGGCGTCCTGCGCACCGTGGAGCGGCTCAGGGGGATCGACGACCGGTTCTCGCTGCAGACCGCCGGGCACGAGAGAATCGACGGGCTGGCCCGGGATCTCTCGGACGAGGAGCGAGGCCTGCTGCACGGCACCCTCCGGAACAGGGACCTGACCCGCGAGGCCCTGTCGTTGTTCGAATCAACGCCGTTCGATCACCGGCGATTCGGGCGGCTGCTGAGCGAACACCAGGAGGTGCTCAGGGAAGTCCTGCGGATCTCCACCCCCAAGATCGACCGGATGCTCTCCGCCGCGCTGGCCGCAGGGGCATACGGCGGCAAGATCAACGGCTCGGGAGGAGGAGGGTGCATGTTCGTCTATGCGCCCGAGGAACCGGAACGGGTCGCCGCCGCCATCGAAGCCGAAGGAGGGAAGGCCTACGTGGTGACGGCTGATGCCGGGAGCCGGCTGGAATCCCGGGACGGCGCGCGGAGCTGAGCGAACATCGATGGCAGAACCGAGACGCATACTGATCGTCCGCACCGACCGGATCGGCGACGTGGTCCTGGCGACCCCGCTGATCCGCGCCCTTCGCCGTTCATTTCCGGACGCCTACCTTGCCGCCCTGGTCCGCCCGTACACACGGGACGTGCTGCTCCACAATCCCCATCTCAACGACCTGCTCGTCGATGATCCCGAGCGTGACCATGCCGGACGGACGGGGTTCTGGAAGCAGGTGCGGATGCTCCGGTCACAACGGTTTGACACGGCTCTCCTGCTGCTTCCCACCGAACGGCTCGCATGGATGCTCTTCCTGGCGGGGATCCGCCGGAGGATCGGCGTCGGCACGCGGCTCTACCAGGTCCTGACGTTCATGCGCACGGTCAGCCGGCACAAGTACGTGCCGCTGCGGCACGAAGCGGACTACTGCCTGGATCTGGGGCGCGCCATCGGGGCGACCGACGACGGGCTTCGTGCCGAGGTGTTCGTAACGGAGGAGGAACGCAAGCGCGCGTCAGCGATCCTGGGACAGCGAGGGATCCTTGTGGGGCCAGAAGGGGAGGATCCGGTTGATCGGGATCCATCCGGGTCACGGGCACTCGGCCCCCAACTGGCGGCCCGAACGCTACGCCGATCTTGCGGCGGGGCTGCTCGCCGAGCCGGATGTCCGGGTCGTGATCACGGGTGGAGAGGGTGACCGCCGGCTCATGGAGCCGTTCGGATCGCTGGATCCTGCCCGGGTGGCCGACCTGGTGGGAATGCTGAACGTGAGGGAGCTTGTCGGGGTGATCTCACACATGGACGTGATGGTCTCCGCGAGCACGGGACCGATGCACATCGCCGCCGGGGCTCGGGGTCCCGACGGTATCGCTCTTCTGTCCGCTTACCGCCTGTTCTCCGAGCCTCTGGGGTCCGCTGGGGAACAGGAGCGACGTGGTGTTGCCGCCTGAAGGATACTGCAGGACCCGCTGTCCAGGCGATCCGCACATCTGCGACCTCGAGGACGGGGTGTTTCCTGCCGACGTCTGCCGCCGGGTGCTGTCGATGACCCGCTCGGCGGTTAACCTCCCTCATTCGAACTCGATCAGCACCTCCCCTTTGGTGACCATCTGTCCCTGACGCACGTTGACCGAGCGGACGGTGGCGTCGCCGGCCGAACGGATCTCGTTCTGCATCTTCATCGCCTCGACGACCATCAGGGGGTCATCGGGGCGGACCTTCTTGCCCGGTTGCACATGAATGGCAAAGACGACCCCGGGGATCACGCAGCGGATCTTCTTGGGATCGGGCGGATCGTACGGCTTCCGGAGTTCGAACTTCCGGGTGTACAGTGTGTCGTACGTCCGGTCTTCGATGAGAAACGGCCGCAGGTTAGGTTTGTCGGTCATGGCTCAGAACGGCGGGATGCCGTGTTTTTTCTGGGGTCGGGAGTCGGTCTTCTGCTTGGAGATCTGCATGGCGTGCAGGAGGGACTTCCGGGTCTCCGCCGGCGGGATGACCGCGTCGACGTGCCCTGCTGCCGCGGCGACGTACGGGTTGGCGAACTTCTCGATGTACTCCGACACCTTCTGGCGCCGCATGGCCTGCGGGATCTTCCGCGGCGCCGATCTCCGCCCGGAAGATGATGTTCGCGGCCCCCTCGGGGCCCATCACCGCGATCTCCGCGGACGGCCAGGCGAACACGAAGTCCGCCCCGAGGTGGCGGGAGCACATGGCGATATATCCGCCGCCGTAGGCCTTGCGGAGGATCACGGTGATCTTCGGGACGGTGGCTTCGCTGTAGGCGTAGAGCGATCTTCGCCCCGTGCCGGATGACGCCGGCGTGTTCCTGGTCGACGCCCGGCAGGTAGCCCGGGAGATCCACAAGGGTGACGAGCGGGATATTGAAGGCGTCGCAGAACCGGATGAACCGGGCGGCCTTGTCGGAGGAGTCCACGTCGAGCACCCCGGCCAGCACCAGCGGCTGGTTTCCCACCACGCCGATCGTCTCGCCGTTGAGCCGCGCGAAACCGATGACGATGTTCGCGGCCCAGTGCTGCTGCACCTCGAAGAAGTCCGAGTTGTCGCACACCGCCCGGATGACGTCGCGCACATCGTAGGGGCTGCCGGGAGTCGGGCGGGATGATCTGCTCGATGTCGTACTTCCCGCTTGGGCGGCGCGGGGGGGTACGGGTCGGCCCGCTTGCGAGTTGTTGCCAGGGGATGAAGGTCATCAGCTTCTTGATCTGATGGAAGCACTCCACCTCGTTCTTGGCGAAGAAGTGCGCGTTCCCCGACAGCTCGGTGTGTACCCGCGCCCCGCCCAGATCCTCCATGGAGATCTCCTCGCCCAGCACGGTCTTGATCACCTCCGGACCGGTGATGAACATCTTGGAGATCTGGTCCACCACGAAGACGAAGTCGGTGAGGGCCGGAGAATAGACCGCGCCGCCGGCACAGGGACCGAGGATGACCGAGATCTGGGGGATGACTCCGGAGGCCGCCGTGTTGCGGTAGAAAATCTCGCCGTAGCCCGCGAGGGAATCAACCCCCTCCTGGATCCGGGCGCCGCCCGAGTCGTTGATGCCGATGAGCGGCAGCCCCATCTTGATCGCGTGGTCCATGATCTTGGTGATCTTGCGGGCGTGCATCAGGCCCAGGGATCCGCCGGCCACCGTGAAGTCCTGGGCGTAGATGCCGACGGGCTGTCCCGAGATCATGCCGGTGCCGGTGATGACGCCGTCGCCCGGCAGAACCTTCTTGTCCATGTCGAAGTCGCGGCACCGGTGCTCCACGAACAGGTCGTATTCGTGGAAGGAATTGGCGTCCAGCAGGGCGTTGATCCGGTCGCGGGCGGTCAGCTTTCCCATGGCGATCTGTTTTTCGATCGCCTTGTCGCCGCCGCCTTTGAGCGCCCGGTTGGAGCGCTTGACGAATTCCAGGTGTTTGCTGTGTGTCGAGCTCACGGGTCGTGCTCCTGAGGCTGATTGGGGTGCCCCCGGGCTGCGGTCGCGGCAACTGGGCTCCGCGAGTCAAGGCCGGACCTTCGATACCTGGGGGCGGGTCAGGGAGGATCCCGGGGGGGTCGCCTGCTGAACGGTCCAGCGGCGGGTCGGGATCCCATGCCCATGGTACAAAAAACGAATTGGAAGAGCAATGCGGAGGATCCGCGCCCTATTGATGGATCGCGAAGCGCCTGGCGCGATCGTAGGGGATGACCTCGAATAGGGCGCCCTCACGAAGTTTCCGGGTCAGGGTGTCCCAGAACTGCAGAGAGAAGATATCCCCGTGGGCTGCCGCGAAGACCCCCTTGAGCGGCGACGGGATGCCGGAATATCGGTCGATCTCGTCGACGAAGAAATCCTCGTCGGTAGCGACGATCCAGTTCTCCTCGGGTTCGGTTTCTTCAAGTTCGCTGCGCGGGAGCGGCTTCTGCCGGAATCGGACCTGCTCGATGGGAAACACGTCGTCGTAGTCGTACAACACCACCCTCCCCCAGTGGGTCACCCCGTAGTTCCACGTGTTGAACAGATCGCACGGGAACACTCCGCTGGCGGCGATGTCCTTCAGAAAGTATCCGAAATCGATCAGAATATGCCGGAGCATCTCGGGGTTCTTCTCCATCCGGAAAAACAGGGGGAGGGGAAGCACCTTCCGCTGGACATACACGAACCGGAACACCACATGTTCTTCGGTGAATCTCACGGCTCCCGTGGCCCCGCGCTGGAATTCTTCGAGCAGTTCCGGGGAGAACCGCTTGAGCCGGAACCGCAGGTTCTCGAATTCCTGCGTATCGACCATCCTGCCCGCATGGTCCCGGTGCGAGACGAAATCGTACTGATACCGTATCTGCTCGGGCGTGGTGGTCTTGGAGGTCTGAAGCGCGGAGCGGAGAAAGCAGGGTCTGTCCTTGATGACCTTGAACACGAAGGGGAAATGCGGAAGGGTAAACGCGATCATCACCGCCCCCTCCAGTCCGGGGGCGGCGACGAACTGTTCCCTGGAGACATGCACGAACCGGTGCAGCTCACGGTAGAATTCCGTCTTCCCGTGCCTGTTGTACCCGAGGCCAGAATAGAGTTCCGCCAGATCCGACTCCGGGAGGATCGACCGGAGAAACAGGATCAGGGCGTCATACCGCTCCTCGTCCACAAAGAAGTACGAGTAGGCGAAACTGAAAACGATACTCACCTCGGACGGGGAGATCAGCACGGCGTCGGCGTAGATCCCCCGCTCCCCATGCACGAGAGGGATCAGCAGTGGCAGGACCCGTCCGTCGGTGGCGATCCGCCCGACAACGTAGGCTTCGGAATTCCTGAAGAAGACCGCCTTCGCGACGTCGATCACGTACGTCGCACCGGATGCGACCGCCGGCCAGAGATGCAGGTCGATCTCCTGGGCGATCAGCCGCGCGTCGCGCTCCGGATCCTCAAAGCCGGCGTTGAACCCCAGATCGGACAAGATCCGCCCGACGACCGCCGCGGTGTCGGCGGCCGCCGGATACCGGCGGAACACCTGCTCCTCGGAAGCGGGTGATGCGGGCTTGGAGTGGAGGTAGAAGAACTCGACATCGCGGTTCAGCCCGACCGTCTGCAGCAGCTTCCGCGTGACGGAATTGTAGAAGGTCTCGGCCCGGTCCAGGTCGTAGCGATCCGCGACCAGGTGGGCAAAGGGGGTCTTCGCGCTCCGCCAGAGGGACTGTTCATGAGCCCTGGGGCCCAGTTCGGCGTCGAGATGCGCGGAGGTCCTGTCGAGGGCGACCTCATAGGCATCCAGCCGTTCGACCGCGTCGGCGCGGGCCCCGGTCCAGTCCTTTTCTTCGAATCGACGCCGGGCACGGCTGGTGATCGCCTGAAACTCCCTGTTCAGGGTGTCGAAGGCCTCCAGCGTCAACCGTGCTGCCCGTTCGGCGACTTCGTTGGCCATGGTGACCACACACTGGTGAATGCCAGGGTGCCGGACCCGAAATTCGGGCCGACCGCCGTCAATGTGTGACGAAAAACACCGATTGTCAAGCCGGTTGATGCGCACATTGTTGTAGGGCAGGGATCGATTCAGTATGTTACGCGCAACTCCCCGCTCCATCCACCATCCCCTGGAGTGATCATGAGACCGTTCCCGTGCATTGCGCGGGTGGTTGTCGTGACGTGTGTGGTCGTCGTCCCGTCTCCGGCACAGACCCACTTTACGCGGGCATGGCCGGGGGGAACTCCCTACCTGGCAATGAACGTGTACGTCACCGCCGCATCCTGCGACAGCGTGCCCGTCGGTGCCGGGGATGAGATCGGACTCTTCGACGGGGATGTGTGCGTTGGATCGGCACTTCTCACGGGACCCATCGTTGCCGGAACGCCCCTGTCGGTGATCGCCTCCACGGACGATCCCACAACCCCCGCAACCGACGGATTCGTGCCGGGCCGTCCGGTCGCCTTCAGGATCTGGCGGTCGGTGCCCGGCGTGGAATACGCCGACCCGTCCATCGAGAAGGTCTTCGCCGCCGGCACAGGAACATACGCTTCTCTCGGTACTGCAGTCATCGCGCTGACCGCCCGCCGACCGACGGGCGTTTCGGACCGCCCGGCGCTGCAGGGATACCGGCTGTATGCGAACTATCCGAACCCGTTCAACCCTGCGACAACCATCCGGTTCACGATCGCGGAACGGCGCTCGACTGTGCTGAAGGTGTATGATCTGCTTGGCCGCGAGGTCGCGGTGTTGGTGAGCGGAGAGCTGGATCCCGGAGAGCACGCTGTGCGGTTCGACGGCTCACGGTTGCCCAGCGGTCTCTACGTCTGCAGGATGGCCGCCGGCGGGTACACGGCATTGACCACGATGATCCTTCAACGATAGCCACGGCGCTCCCCCCGCCAAGGAGTGTGTGCATGAGAAAGCTCGGACTGGTCCTTGCGCTCTGTCTTGCGCAGACGGGATGGTCGCAGCTGGCCGGGAGAAACCCGCACCAGGTCCAACCGGTCACGATCAGTGCCGTCTCCGGCCTCTCCATGAGCGGCATCGCGTCGAGCGGAGAGCTCCGGGAGAGAACACCGATGTTGTATGCGGTCCCCGAAGAGCAGATCCGCGCGGCGAAGCTCAAGAGCACGGCGCGGTCGACGCACGGCGGCGTTCCTGCCGCCGACCGCGCGGCGAGCGGACTCCAGAAGCCCCTTGGACCCGTCATTGGGACTTCGTTCGAAGGGATCGGCTTCACCGGCTACGAGCCCCCGGATCCGATCCTGGCGGCGGGGCCAACGAACATCGTGCAGGCGGTCAACCTTTCCATCCGGATCACCGACAAGACCGGAACGCTGCAATACGAGAACACCCTGGCCAACTGGTTCTCGGGACTTACCCCCCCTTCGTCGCTCACCGACCCCAAAGTGGCCTTCGACCCGGTGGGCCAGCGGTTCATCCTCCTGGTGCTCGGCAGAGACCAGACCGCAGGGACCTCCGTGTACCTGATCGCGGTTTCCCAGAGTTCCGATGCGGCAGGGAACTGGTACCTCTACAAGCTGGACGCCGCCGCCAACGGCACGGAGAACTCCGGCACATTCGCTGACTTTCCCGGGCTGGGGTTCGATTCCGCGGCGGTCTACATCACGTCCAACCAGTACACGTTCTCGACACCGAACACCTTTCAGTATGCGAAGCTCCGGATCCTCGACAAGTCCCGCATGTACGCGGGACTCTCGCTGGGGTGGTACGACCTCTGGTACTTCACCAACGAGGACGGCTCCACCGTGTTCACCCTCAAGCCGGCCCAGTCGTTGACCCGCACCAGCATCGAATGGCTCCTGAACACCGAAGCGGGAGGCGGGAGCACGGTCACTGTCTGGTCGGTGGAGGAGGCGCTGAGCGATCCGCCGCTCGTCCTGCTTGAGGGGACGCTGGACATCGGTACGTATGAGATGCCGCCGGACGCCGTGCAGATGGGGAGCGCCACGCTGATCAATACCACCGACTGCCGCACGCAGGACGTTGTCTGTCGCAACGACTTCCTCTACACCGCCTTCACCGAAGCCTACGACTGGGGAAGCGGGACCGTGTCGGCGATCCGCGTCCTGAAGATCGACACGCAACTTGGAGAGGCGACCCAGAATCAGATCTTCGGGGCGGATGGATATTTCTATTACTTCCCGGCGGCCTCCGCGAACTCCGCCGACGTCATGCACGTGGTCTTCAACCGCTCGGGGAGCGCCGAGTACGTCGGCATCCGCGCGGTGACGGAGGTCTGGAACGACGCGTCAAGCAGTGAGGTGAAGAAAGGAGCGGGTCCCTATACGGGAACGCGATGGGGCGACTATTCCGGGATCAGCACGGATCCATCCGGAACGGTCTGGGTGGCGGGAGAGTATGCCACCTCTTCCCCGACTGCCTGGGGAACCTGGGTCGCTGCCCTGGGCGGGACCGCGGGTCCGTCGGTGACGGTCACCTCCCCGAACGGCGGAGAGACCTGGGCGACGGGCACCGGCCACGCCATCACCTGGAGCGCCAGCGGGTTCGCGTCGGCCAGGATCGAATACAGCACGAACAACGGAACGGCATGGACCGATGTCACGCCGTCCACCCCGGCGGCAGCCGGCACGTACGCCTGGACCGTCCCGGCCACCCTCTCGACCCAGTGCCTCGTTCGCGTGAGCGACGCGGCCGACGGCTCGCCATCGGACCAGAGCAACGGCGCCTTCACCATCGCCGCGACACAGCCCGGGGGGCATTTCGTGAAGATCTGGTCGGGGACGCCGTTCGTCGCGATGAACATCTATGTCACGGGGGCGACGGTGGATGGCAGCCCGCTTGCCGCGGGTGACGAGATCGGGATCTTCGACGGCTCGGTCTGCGTCGGCGCGTCGGCCGCGACCGGTCCCATCAGCACCTCATCGCCCCTGGCCATGGTGGCCGGCACCGACGATCCAACCACCCCGGCGATCGACGGGTTCGTGCCCGGGCACGCGATCTCCTTCCGTCTCTGGAAGGGGGGGACGGAGACGCAGGCGGTCACGGCGACCTACGCGCCCCCTACGCCGGTCCCGACGTTCACCTCGCTGGGGTCCGCGGTAGTGACCCTGGCCGGTTCCGGCGTTTCCACCCAGACCGTGGCGTTGACGGCGGGATGGAACATCCTGTCGCTCGCCGTGGTTCCCCCGAACCCGGGAATGACGCAGATCCTCCAGCATCTCATCGACGCGGGGCAGCTCGTGAAGGTCCAGGACGAGCAGGGGAACGCGCTCGAACATCTTCCCGGGATCGGATGGATCAACTCCATCGGCAATTGGGGACCGACCGAAGGATACTACCTTCGCGTCACGGCAGGCAGTTCGCTCACCGTGGCGGGCGCACCGGTACCCCTCCCGTTGCAGGTGCCCCTCACCAACGGGTGGAACATCATCGGCTATCCCCGGTCGTCGCCGGTGAACGCGATGACCGCATTGCAGCCTTTGATCACGCAGAACCGCCTGGTGAAGGTGCAGGACGAATCGGGGAACGCCATAGAAAACCTCCCCGTGCTCGGATGGGTGAACAATATCGGCACCCTCAAGGCAGGTGAGGGATACTACCTCCGGGTCAACGGAGCGACCTCGCTCACCTACAACGCGGACGGTTCCACGTCAAAGGCAGCCCCCGTGGCGACCGCCCCTGGGGCCAGACATTTTCGCCCGGCCTTCACCGGCAACCCCTTCGATCCGATGAACCTCTATGTTCGGATCGAAGCCGGCCCCGGGATCGACTCCGGGATACGAGCTGGCCTTGTTCGACGGCGACCGATGCGTCGGAACGGCGGTCATCACGGAAGAGCATCTCCGCGTGCGGATCATACCGATCGCAGCGGGGATGGACGACCCGACGACCGATGAACCGGACGGGTTCTTCCCGGGACACACGGTCACGCTGCGGGGATGGGACGGAAAGACCGAAACGGGGTTCACCTGTCTGGTGGCCGGTGGCGCGCTGCCGGTGTTCGCCGCCAGAGAGAGTGCGATACTGATCCCCGAGAATGGACTCGACGTTCCGCTGAGCGTGGTGTTGCTGGAAGGATATCCCAATCCGTTCAATCCTGTCACAACGATCCGGTACGCGGTGCCGGGTCCGAACGGTCTTCAGCCGACGGTCGGGCCGGAGCTCAGCGATGTGACGCTCGCTGTGTACGACCTGCTCGGCAGGGAAGTTTCGGTCCTCGTACAGGAACGGCAGCCGCCCGGGTTCTACGAAGTGCGGTTCAATGCTGGCGGCCTTGCCAGCGGGATCTACACCTGCAGGTTGCAGGCAGGCGCCCGTTCCGGGAAGCTGAAGCTGGCTCTCGTCCGCTAGCTTGCTCGTTCCTTCCGGCGTCCCTTTCCAGGAGGGGCGATCCAGGGGGTCCTCCCGATCACGGGGGGTGCTCCGATCCAGGAGAAAGCCCCAACCGGGAGCGGGCACGCTTCGGGTGGAGTCCCGCCTTAACATACTTGACATCCACGGTTCTTTTGCGGAACTTCCCGTGAGAGGTCAGCACTTCTGTCCATCCGCCTGACCATTCCCTCTTTCGTACGACTCACCTGCCCATGAGGTTCATCATGGAACGTCGCAGCCTTGCCCGCGGTGTGTGCTCAGTGCTGGCCGGGTGTCTGCTGTTTTCCTCCGGCGTGCTTGCCGGCAACGGCAAGCTTGCCGGTCGGGTCACGCACCGTACCACCGGTGAAGGACTCGCCGGGGCGAACGTCATGATCACGCACCTCGTGGCCTCCGGTGGGAGGGAGATCCCGCTGGACAAGCCGCTGGGGGCCGCTGCGGATCCTGATGGGTATTACTTCATTCTCAACGTCCGGCCGGGCGTTTACACGGTCCGAGCGGGCATGGTCGGGTTCCGGCAGGAAACGCGGACGCTGGTCCAGGTGGAGAGCGACCGCACGATCACGACGAACTTCCAGCTTCTCCCGTCCGACGTCCAGCTGGAGGACGTCGTGGTCACCGCCGAGCGTGTCATGGTGAAATCGGACGTTTCGGCGACACAGGAGGTCATCGCCACCACCCGGATCGAACAGATGCCGGTCTTGCGGCTCGACGAGTTCGTCGGCACCATCAAGGGAGTGACCCTGGTCAGTGGCGCGGAAGGGAACGGCCTGAGTGTTCGCGGCGGAGGGATCCGGGAGACCGACGTGCGGCTGGACGGCATCTCCCTGCAGGATCCGCGCACCGACAACGCCTACCTCGCGCTGAACTCCACGTCGGTGCAGGAGATCCAGGTCCTTACCGGCGGTTTCGAGGCGAAATACGGAGGTATCCGGTCCGGACTCCTGAACGTGGTGAGCAAGGACGGACATCGCGACCGGTTCACGGCGTCGTTCAAGGCCGATTACACGCCCGCGCACCAGCCCCACTTCTTCGGGACGAACCCGTGGAGCAACGAGTCGTGGATCTACCGGGTCTACGCCGGCGAATATGCGTGGAGGGGTGTCCCTGAAGGCGACACCACGATCCCCTATGAATTCCGGGGCTTCAAGGGGTGGGCCAATCCGGGGACGCAGGACCGCGCGCTGGACTCTGTGCAGAAGCTGGACCTGTGGAACCAGCAACATCCGCAGTATCCGGTGGCGGACCAGCCCGATATCCTCCTGGAGGGGAGTATCACGGGGCCGTTCCCCGGGGGATCGATTCCCGTGTTCGGGGAGTTCGCGGAGCGGACCACGTTTCTGCTCGGGTTCCGGTACGAGAACTCGCGCCTGGCTTTCCCGATCGGTCCGCGCAACAACTACCTGGACTGGAACGGCCAGCTCAAGCTGACGACCGTCCTGAACGACCGGATGCGCCTGTCGGTCAACGGCCTGTACGCCAATGTGGAGACCAGCAGCGGCGGCAGGTCCACGAGCTACGGCGGTGCCCTGATGGGCCAGTCTTCAAGCTTCGGGTTCCTCAGCAGCACGTCCAGCTCCGTGATCCAGCAGGCGAGGCTCATCGGCGGCGGAAGCCAGAACCAGATGTTCAACAAGAGCCGCCTGCAGCTGTACGACCAGCGCTACCTTGTCACCGGGGCAAAGTTCACCCATCTGCTGTCCGACAAGTCGTTCTACACGATCGACTTCCAATATGGGTTCACGGACCAGAATCTGCAACCTTTCGCGATGGATACCAGCCGCTCGGACCAGTGGCTTTCGTACTTCAGCACGCGCACCAACCGGATCCTCCGTTACAACGTTCCAATTTATGGCAGCCCGAACGCCTCCACCAACTACGGGTTCGATCCGCTGAATACGTTCGCGATCTACGGGGGGCCGCAGCGCGTGGATTCCTCATACTCACGCGTGTATCAACTCAAAGGGGACTTCACCACCCAGATCGGCCGGCATCATCAGGTCGAAGCGGGGATCTCTGCCCGTCTGCAGGATCTGTTCGTCTACACCGGGACCTGGTTCCAGTCGCAGCTCTCCTACACGCCGGACACCTGGCAATACCTCAAGGTCACCCCGCTGGAGATCGGTGTCTATGTGCAGGATAAACTGGAGTTCGAGGGGATGATCCTGAACGCCGGCCTCCGGCTGGACGTGCTGGATCCAATGAAACAGGGGTATTCGACCACGTTCCCGCTCCCGGAAGACTACGCGAAGTTCTATGGGGAAATCTACCAGAACCTCCAGGGGACCGATTACGAGCGCTGGGTCGCCTTCCGGGAAATGCTGGACAACCCGCCGGGCTGGCCAACGGAAGAGCTGAAGGTCCAGACTTATCTTTCTCCGCGGCTGGGGGTCTCGTTCCCGATCACGGAGTCCAGCAAGCTCTATTTCAACTACGGGCATTTCTACCAGCGCCCGCCGATCTCCTTCATGTACAACACCCAGCTCTACCTTGGATCCACGGGCGTGCCGACGCCGGATCTCGACATGGCCCGCACGGTGGCCTACGAATTCGGGTACGAGCAGATGCTGTTCGACGATTTCCTGGTGAACGTCACGGCCTACTACAAGGACATTCGGGGGGAACCGCTCAGCCGGTCGTTCATCAATTACTACGAAGACAACATCGTCAGCAAGTACTACCCCGACCTCTACAGGGACGTCCGCGGCGTCGAACTGAGGCTGGAGCGGCCGTTCGGCAGGTTCGTGACCTTTTATGCGATGTACGACTATATGATCCAGAGCTCGGGACAATCCGGACTCGCTCAGGTGTACGAGAACCGGCTCAAGGCGGCGAACGCCGAGGTGCGCGACCCCAACATCGTGACGACCGAACCGCGTCCCCGCGCTTCGATCAACCTGAACCTGCACACCCCCGCCGACTTCGGGCCGGAGGGGATCGGGGAAGTCTTGCTGGGGAACTGGTTCGCGAACTTCCTCTTCGAGTGGCGGGCAGGAAGCAGGATCCTGCTCAACCCCGAGGAAAGCGACGTGAAGCTCCGCAACTACGTCTATTCGGTGGACTACTGGAACATCGACTTCCGGGGCTCCAAACTGTTCGAGACCCCCTACGGCAGCCTGGAGCTGGTCGTGACGATCCAGAACCTCACCAACAACAAGTGGCTGAACACCGACAACATGCTGCAGACGCAGTACAGCGACTATAAGACCTCCTTGCGGACGCCGGACAAGGGGGCGACGACAAGTGGGGCGAATACAAGAAGGATTACATCAACGTGGGCTGGTGGCAGGCGCCGGTCTTCCTGAACCCCAGGCGGATCACCCTGGGGTTGCGGTTGAACCTCTGAGCGCGGGAGCGATGGAACAGGACATGGATCGGAGCGGTGCGGGGAAAACCAGCTACGTGCTGATGCTGACACTGACCATGGTCTTCAGCGCGACCGCTTTCGGCGGCGGCAAGGTGGTCGTGGGATACTATCCCAGCTGGAACCGCACGCTCCTGCCGCATACGGCTGTGGGGTACTCACACCTGACCCATATCTTTCATGCATTCATCGCCCCGACGGTGGATGGGGGGATCGAAGTGCCTGCGGGTTTCCTCTACCCGGAGCTGATCCAGTCGGCCCACGCGAACGGCGTCAAAGTCCTTCCGTCACTCGGAGGATGGGGCGAATATTCTTCACGTTTCTCGCCGATGACGGCCGATACGGCTGCCCGGCGGAAGTTCGTCGGACAGTTGAAAACGTTCCTCCTCGCAAACGGGTATGACGGAGCGGATCTGGACTACGAGTACCCGAAGAACGCCACGGATCGCGCCAATCTCCGGTCGCTGGTGTCCGAACTGCGGGCCGCCTTCAACACGGTGGAACCGCCCCTGCTCCTCACCATGGCCGGGCCGTCGACGAACTGGTCCGGGCAGTGGTTCGATCTCGCGGGGATGGCAAACGACTTCGATCTCATCGGGATCATGACATACGACTACTACGGAAACTGGACCAGCAAGGCCGGGCCGAACGCCGCAGTCTACGGGAGCTTTTCCACCAACACCGAGGGATGGATGGACTATTCGGTGGACTACTACGGCGTGACCCGCGGTGTTCCAAAAGAGAAGCTGCTGGTCGGCATCCCGTTCTACGGGTGGATGTTCTCGGCCTCCGCCCTGTACGGGCCGAGCACGGGAGCATCACAGCTGACCTACACGTCGATCGCCCCGAAGTTGTCCCGGGATGGACCCGGTCGTGGGACGCGACCGGACTCGTTCCGTATATGCTCAATGCTGCCCAGACCCAGTTGATCAGCTACGACGATTCGGTCTCCGTGGCCGGCAAGTGCGCGTACCTGACCTCCAAAGGGGTCGCCGGGACGATCATCTGGGCTCTCGGACAGGACCTGATCGGCGGGACGCAGCCGTTGCTCGGGGTGATCGGGAAGATGCTCCGGACCACCGGCGTCGAGGCTCCGGCGGGGCCGCGGGACGTGCCGGCGGCGTGGACTCTGGACCAGAACTACCCGAACCCGTTCAATCCGTCGACGACGATCCTGTGTCACGTGCCGGTGCACGGCGAGGTCAGACTTGCGCTCTACGATCTTCTGGGACGCAGGGTCGCCGTGCTGATGGACGAACGGAAAGATGCCGGAACATACGCGGTCAGGATGGATGCGACGGGTCTGGCAAGCGGCACGTATGTGTACCGTCTGCAGGCGGGGGCCACGGTCCTCTCCAGGAAAATGACGATCCTTCGATAGTGAAGCGGTTGCGGTGCCTATTCGCAAAGGAACAGGGACAATGAAACGACATGTGCTGCTGTGCGCGGCGGTCCTTGCGGTCGTCCTCCAGGCCACGGCCCAGGTGAACTACAATCCCGGGCCCATGCTGCTGGACGTGAACCGCATCCACCTGAGCATGAACCGCCAGATGGGCGACGGCGGGCTGCAATCCCAGTTCAGCTGGAACCTGACCGGCGCCAACCGCGAGGAGACGGAGATCTTCTACTGGCCGCAGGACCGGTGGCAGTCGAACATGCTCTACCAGATCTTCAATCCGCTCGTACTGGACGATCAGGGGATCCTGACCGAAGACAACGTGGTGAAGACGATGTTCAGCCGGGGGGATGCGCTGACCAATTACGGCCGCACCGATTGGGCCCTGGAAACCCGACGCTGGAGGCCGCCGCACATCACGGTCGACGGCATTGCGCTGGACCCGCCGTATCGGTGGACGGTGGACCCGAAGCTGAAGGCTGACATCAAGCTCGAATTCGAGGACGTATGCGCTCAATTCGGCATCCGGTCACACGTGGAGGTGTATGCCTTCAGCAATCCGGATCACGCGGACTACTTCATCTGGAAAGCCACGCACAAGTTCACCGGAGAACTGAGGCTCCCGCGCGAATCGAAGACCTCCAGGGATTCCCTCCCCGACCAGACCATCCGTTTCTGGTGGCCCATCGCGTTCAGCCTGGGACCTTCCAAGGTCGGAGAACGGGCAGTGAGCGGCGGATTCTCCTATGAGGCAGAGGACGACCTCGACAGCTGGTTCAAGCGGAAGTCCACACTGGTTCCGGGGCGCAGCCGCGATTCCCTGGCGGTGGCCTACTACTGGGATGCCTACTTTCCCACTTCCCGTCCCTATCCTAACGGCTCGATGGACGATACAGGCGACCCGGATCGCCTGACAGGCTTCCTGCATTCGACCCAGATCCCCGGGTATACGCTGCTGCACGCGGACCGGTCCGCCACCGACCGTACGGATGATCCTGCGCAGCCGTATGCCCTCGCCCACGCGAGCATCACCCTCGACCTCTGGGGCCGCAGAGACGTCGGCTTGCTCCAGACATACCGGGGCGACGACAGCCGTGGACGGTTCCCGCTCGACGCCATGACCGCGGGGCTCGCCAACTATCCCCAGAAGGGTCCGATGCGGTTCATCACGAACGGGCCGTACCAGTTGACCAAGAACCGCGCGCAGAACCGCTTCGACTCGCTGACGTTCGTCTACGCCGTCGGTGTGGGGAGCGTTGGCTGGAACATCGCCGACTCCATCGGGAAGGCCTGGCTGGCCGGCACCGTCTCCGATTCCCTCAAGAAAGCGATCGTCCTGACGGGCCGGGACTCCCTCTGGAAGGTCATGGACCGGGCGAACTGGGCGTGGGACAGACTGTCAAAAGGCCAGACGATCCCATGGGCCCCTCCGCCGCCTGACATCTCTGTGACGTCGGGACCCGACCGGATCGAGGTGGCATGGTCGTATCCCGACCCCGCATATTTCCAGGACGCGGAGACCGGCGTGGACGACTGGGCGGCCTGGCGGGTCTACCGGAAGCGGGGGGCTCTGCTCGTGAATGATCCGCTGGATCAGGGGAGCGGAGCGCGGTGGGAGCTCCTGTATGAGACCTCCGACAGAAACACCACGACCTACCTTGACCGGAACATCCAGCGAGGCGTGGACTACTACTACGCCGTCACGGCGGTGGACAACGGTTCACAGAACACCTATGGGGTCTCGATCGGCAAACGACTGGAGAGTTCACTCTATGCCACCCGCTCGCTACTGCCGGCGGCCTCCTACAAGCCCGGACTGAGCGAGTCGGGCAAGGTGCGGGTCGTTCCTAATCCGGCGACCGTAGCGGCAGGGGGGATGTCGTTCGCCGGAACGCCAGACAAGATCCTGTTCGTCAACCTGCCGGTGAAATGCACGCTCCGCATCTATACGGAGACCGGCAACCTGGTGACGACGATCAGCCACTACGGCACAGCCGATCACGAGTGGAACCAGCGCACCGATGGCAACCAGTATGTCGCCAGCGGCATCTATATCCTGGCCGTCACGGATGCCCAGGGACTGGATGGGACACCGCTCGACAACCAGTTCGTCAAATTCGTCATCGTCCGCTGACGGGAGGAGACCACCATGAAGAAACGTATGCTCCTGACCATCCTCCTGTGTGCGGCGGCGTTCACCGCGGAGGCGCAAACGGAGAAGAAGGCCCAGGCAGGGTTCCGCTTCCTGGAGAATCCCGTCGCCGCCGAAGCCATGGGACGCGGAGGGACCGGGATCGTCTCCACCCAGAACGCAAACGGACTCTTCTGGAACCCCGCCCTCGCCGGGTGGGTGGCACCCACCGTGGATCTGGCGCTGAACCGGACCCAGGGGATCGCCGACATCAACACCAACGCCCTGGCCGCCACTCTGCACCTGTGGGATGCGGGGGTGATCGGCCTGACGTTCTTTGCAATGGACTACGGTGATTTCTACGGGACCCGCAGGGCGGACAACGATCAGGGGTTCGAGGAGACCGGTGTGTTCTCGCCCTCCGCGTTCGCCGTCGGTCTCACCTTCTCGCAGAAGGTAAGTGACCGGTTCTCGTACGGCGTACAGGTCAAGTATGCGTTTCAGGATCTCGGGTCGGCCTGGGTCGCCCCCCAGGGCACGTCGTTCGGCGACCCCTCCTTCACCATGAGCGAGCGGGGATACTCGCACGGCGACTTCGCGCTGGACGTGGGTGCATACTATGACTTCCTCTACAACGGCATTCGGTTCGGAGCGGTTCTGCAGAATATCTCACGCGAGATCAAGTACGAGAACGAGCAGTTCCCCATGCCTTTCGCCGTCAGCTTCGGCCTCACTGTTGAGCCACTGCAGTTCTTCATGGACGGTGAGGGCGCGGCGGACCTCCTGCTCTGCGCCGAGTCGCGGCATCCGCGCGATTTCGACGAGAACCTCCGCCTGGGTGCGCAGTATACCATCTTCGGTCTGGTGGCGCTGAGGGCGGGGTACCAGGCGAAGCTCGACGAACGCGGACTGACGGCGGGACTCGGAGTCCGGTACGACATGGGCGGGATCCCCGTCCGGGCCGACTACGCGTACGAACAGTTCGGCATCTTCGGGGCGGTCCACCACTTCACGCTCGGCGTCAGCTACTAGGCGCGCCTATCGGAGGACCGTCACGCCAAGATACGAAGGATGCGTCGCGGAGCGGTAGATCCGCTGCCGCGTTTTCTGATAGTCGGAAGCCTTTGCCTGGAAGATGTCCAGGAACTTCCCCGGGTTCCGGTCGATCATCGGGAACCAGGTGCTCTGGACCTGGACCATGATCCGGTGCCCCTTCCGGAACGTATGCAGAACGTCGTTCATGTCGAACCGGAAGGAGGTGGGGGTGTTGGGCTCGACCGGTTCCGGTCTTTCCAGGCTGTTCCGGAACTTCCCCCGCAGCACGTCGCCGCGCAGGAGCATCTGGTACCCCCCGAGCTCCGATCCCTTGGGACCGTCAGGAAATACATCGATCAGCTTGACCACCCAATCCGCGTCCGATCCCGTGGTCGACGCCACGAGTGAGACCTGTATGGGCCCGGCGACGGTCAGCTCTTCCGCCAGGACCGGCGACGTGTAGGTCAGGACGTCGTTGCGGCCGGCGAGGAACCGCTGGTCCTCCACCATGAACCCCCGGCTGTACCAGCGTCCCACCACGTCCGAATAGGGAACGGGGGCGGCCGGATCGTTCACGAACTCGTCGAACGTGGTTCCCGTCTCCGCCGGCGGAGTGAACGATACGCGATGGTTCGCGGCAAGGTACAGATGCTTCTCCGCCAGTCCTTTCGGCGGCCATGCGTCGAACCGCCGCCAGACGTTCGTCCCGGTATTGAAGAGCCACGCTTCAGGCGCATCGGGGGCCGCGGCGCCCCTGAGATGATGGTCGAAGAAAGGGGCCTCGATGCTGTCGATGTAGAACCGCGACGTGCGGGAGCCCCAGGGAACATTTCCGAGTTTGCTTCCGTCGCCGTCCCACCACTGGCCGTGGGACCACGGTCCCATGACCAGACGGTTTTCCGCGCCCGGGCTTTGCGCCTCATTGGCCCCGTAGCTCTGCAGGGCGCCGTAGAGGTTCTCGGTATCAAACCAGCCGCCGACGTACATCATCGCGGGGCGCAGGTTCCGCAAGTGCGGAAGGACGTCCCGCTCCGCCCAGAACGGGCTCCAGGTCCAGTGTGTGGTGAGGGTGTTCCAGAAGGCGACGCTGTCGTGGAAGTACTTTGTGTTCGCATTCCTCAGTGGACCCAGGTCCATGAAGAATTTGTACTCGTCCGGCGTTCCGTGGTCGAACGACCGGTCGGGCGCGCTCTTTGGCGCGGGGCGCGGCCAGCCGAACGAGGCAAAGAAGTTGAAGGCATGAGGGAGCAGGAACGCCCCGTTGTGGAAGAAATCGTCGCCCCCCATCCAGGTGGTGACGGGGGCGGTCGCTGCCACGGCTTTCAGCGCCGGATGCGCGTCGATCGCCGACATCGAAGCATAGAAACCGCCGTACGAGAGCCCGAGGACCCCCACGCGGCCGTTGTGGTGTTCGAGATTGTCGAGCAGCCAGGCGATGGTGTCGTAGGCGTCGCTGGATTCGTCGATGTCCGCCGGGGATCGCTTCTCCGATCTGTAGGGCCGAACGTCCTCGAACTCCCCTTCCGACATATATCGCCCGCGCACGTCCTGGAAGACCACAATGTAGCCCTCTTCGAAATACCGGCGGTAGTTGGGTGAAACGTATCCCGGAACATGGTCCTCGCCGTACGGCGCGCAGGAGTAGGGGGTCCGGGTGAGGAGGATCGGCGCCGGCGAGGAATGGTCCTTCGGCTCGTAGACGGCCGTGAAGAGTCTGACGCCGTCCCGCATCGGGACCATGTGCTCGTTCTTTGTATGGGTGTCGGCGATATCGAAGCGGTTCTGTGCAACGGTGTGACCGGCCGAACAGTGGATCCCTGCCAGGAGAACGACGAGTGCCAGCGTCGCGGATCGGGATGTCCGGGAGCGTGAGGAAGGAGATGCCGTCGCTCTGGAAGAGTGTCTGAGTGTCATGATGGTCGCCTTTCTTCAGCGGAGGAGGAGCATGCTGCGTGTGACCACTTCTGTGCCGGCGGTCAGTCGATAGAGGTAGATCCCGCTGGCAAGCCCGCCGGCGTTTCCGGCCGGACTGTCCGCGTCGAACCGGGCACGGTATGTTCCCGGGGCCTGCCATCCATCCTCCAGCACCGTCACCTCCCGCCCGAGCAGGTCAAAGACGACAAGCCGCACAGGAAGCGTGCCGGGGGTTCCGTTCCCCGCGATCGTGTACTCGATGACGGTCGCCGGATTGAAGGGATTCGGAAAGTTGTGCCCGAGCGAGGTCCGGAGCGGAACATCGCTGCCGGTGGGACCGCGCAGTGGCACCGCGGACGTGGGGTCAGGGATGGTCCGGAGGATCGTGCCGAAGTCACCGCAGGCCATCATGACCGAGTCGCCGAACGCAACGATCGAATACAGGTCGTAGAAAGTGGCGGCGAATTCCGGCCGCCAGGTCTGCCCCCCGTCATTCGAGCTGAGGACGGTCCCGCTGTCGCCGACTGCCCTGAGATTGGAAGGGCCGGTTCCTGCGATCCGGTAAAGCGCCCGGTTCTGACCGCTCCCTATTGAGGTCCAGCTCTTTCCGGCGTCCGTCGTCCTGATGATGACACCGTTCGTTCCGGTGGCGAAGCCCAGCGATCCGTCCATGAAATCCACGGCGTACAGGATGGCGGAGGTCCCTGAGGCCTGGCTCTCCCAGGAATTCCCTCCGTCGGTCGTCCGCCGGATCAGCCCGCCGTCGCCCACCACCCATCCACGGAGCGGATCGAGGAACTTCACGCCGAACAGTACCGAAGAAACGCCGCTGGGTCGCCGTACCCAGTGGTCTCCCCCATCGATCGTCTGGATCAGTTCTCCCGCATCGCCGACCGCCCATCCGCGGGTCCTGTCGACGAACGACACGCTCAGGAGCGTCCTGGTGGTGTACGTGGATTGCTGATTCCAGTGGGATCCTCCGTCCGATGAGTGCAGCAGGATCCCGAGGTCTCCCACGACCCAGGCGTTGGAGGAGTCGGCCATCTCGGCGCCGTAGTACGAATCGCCGGAGATCCCGGCCACGGTGTTCCATGTGGCCCCGCCGTCGTTCGTCTTCATCAAGAGCCCGTACTGTCCGGCGGCGACGCCGTTCCGTCGATCCGCGAATGCGAGCCAGTTGACCGACCGGATCGCCGCGGGGTCCTGGGAATTCCACGAGCCCTCCTTGCGGACGATCGCTCCGTATTCTCCCACCGCGACAGGAATCGATCCTGCAAGCGCTACGCCGTTCAGGGACGCATACATCGAGCGCGATTCCTCGAACCAGGTGCTCCCGTGGTTCGTGGAGTGGAGGATCGTGGCGTTGTCGCCGACCGCCCAAAGCGTTCCATCGGAGGCAAGGAGATCGTTGAGGCTGTATCCCGATGCTGTCTGGAACGACCAGGACGCGCCGCCGTTGGTGGTCACATTGAACATCCCCGCCCCTCCGACCACGTAGCCCGTGGCCGGGTTGCTGAACGTCACGCAAAGACCGGTCGTCGGGAGGATCGAATGCAGCGCCCAGTTCAGTCCGGCATTGGTGGAATGCCAGAGGACTCCACCGCTGGAGGGCGAATACCCTGCCGCCCATCCTTCGGTCGAGGTTGGGAATGCCAGGGAGTTGATCCCGACGCTGTTCATTCCTTGTGGCACGGAGGCGGCCGCCCAGGAGATCCCACCGTTGGTGGTCCGGAAGATGGTCTTGTTGTCGCCTCCCACCCAGCCGTGGAGCGGGTCTGAAAAATGGACCGTATTGAGGCCCTGGACCGTGATCACGGGATGTTCTGTCCAGCGGAAGCCCCCATCCACCGTGTGGAGGAGCATCCCGTTGTCCCCGACGATCCAGACAGAGAGGGAGTCGACGCAGGCGACGTCGCGGAGATCATCGGTGATCGCTTCGTACTGCACGATCCAGGAGCGGCCGCCGTCCCGCGTCGCGAGGATGGTCCCGGCGTCACCGACGGCGTATCCCCAGCGCGCGTTCGCGAACGCCACCTTGGATATCGTATTGCCCTGCGGAAGCGGGTGCAACCACGACCAGCCGGCGGGTGAGATGGTCGGGGCGGCGAACACCAGGGCGGACAGAAGGACGGATCTCATAGGCGGCCGCCAGGGTCAGAATCCGATCCCGATGCCGAACGACAGACCTCCTCCGTGGAAGTCGTTGTAGTGGTCGTTCGACGCGTTCCGGACCGCGTACCCGCTCAAGGACAGCTCGATGCCGATCGAGGAAGAGACGACGAAGTAGCGGGAAATGGTGATGTCGGCACTGAAGTGATCGTCGCGGCGCGAGCCGGCTGTCTGATTCCCTGCGAGATCGAACGCGGGTCCGCTGAACGTCTTCCCAGCGAAACGGATCGCCGCCGCGGTCCGGAAGCCGTACGGGAGCGATTGGGTGAACGAGAGGGATGCCTCGGGTCCCTCGTACGCGAAGAAATCGTTGTAGAGGTCTTCGTTGATCGTGGCCGATTGCGGAGTCTCTGGCGAGGATCCTGGCAGCGCCGGAGAGGTTGGCTCGGTACCATCCCGATAGTCTTGCCGAGCCCCCGGTCCAGTTCTGCGAGAGGAACAGGCCAATGGCGATCTGGAAGACGTGCCGCTCGTCTGCGTTCGACAGGACCTTCTTGGAGGTTGTACCCTGACCACTCACGCCGGACCCCCCTTTGCCGGAGCCTTGCCCTTTGCCGTTGGAGTTGCCGCTCTGACTGACGAATTCCGACGTGTCATAGCTCGCGCTGGTATAGTATCGGAGCCCGCCGAAGAGCCAGCCCCCGCCGGAGAACCCCGAGGCCTTCCCGAAGCCGAGCTCGGTGGTGAGGAGGCCGGTGAGGTTGGACAGCTCCGTCAGGGAAGGATAGGAGCGGTACCCCGCCTCGCCGCCGATGCGGAGATGCCACGGGGTGGCGTATCCGCGATAGAACGACCCGGTGAGGAATGCGGACCGGTTGTTGTAGTCCTTGTATGGTTCCTTGTCGTGGCGCGCGGTGAACCGTGCCCCGAGGTTGGCGTACACCCCCACGGAATCCGGTGGGCCGTCGTCGACGTCCTGTTCTTCGTCTTCAGCGGCGTCGATGTCCTGAACCTCCGGGCGTTCAAGGAGCCTGCCGCGCTTCAGGGCCAGGTCGAAGGTCACCCCGTGTTCGAGGTAGTTCCGTTCTGTCAGCTGGTTGAAGAGGGTCAGGCCACCGATGTACCGCGCGGTGAATTTCTGGTGGGAATACCCCAGGTCGAGGAATCCGGTGGTGATCTGGTCTCCGTGGTGCTGGTAGTTGTAGAGCGGATTGCTCTGATAGCCGTAGGACAGAGCGCCGAACCCCGACCACTGCGCGTCGGCGTACTGAGGAAGAGAGCGAGAAAATGGCCAGTGCCACGATGTGACGACGTACCTGACGGCGAACGGCGGTTGTTGCACTTCGGCCTCGCGGGTCCTCTTGCGTATGGAGACATGCCGGACATCCCTCAAAATACGACAAAACTCGTGCCGGGGAAAGCATTTCTTGCGACGGTCCCGAAAGCAGCCGTCCCTATGAGATGCGCCGGAGATGGAGAATGGGCCTGAATGGAGGAGCTGAAGAGGGGGATCGGCGCAGGCATGGCGCCTGCGCCGACCGTGCCGGAGTGCCTTAGCGGGGCCAGAGCCAGCCGAAAGTTCCCGCGGTGACGAGCCCGTACAGGAGCCCGTCGAAGGTGTTCTTGAGCGTGACCGACCAGGGGCGTTTGTACCAGATCGATTCCTGCCATCCGGCAAGAGCGTACGCTACGAAACCCGTGACCCCGGCGAAGCGGAAGACCGCCAGGTAATGGGCTCCTTCCGGGAGCGCACGGCCGGCAACGTAGGCCGCGAAGACCCCGACCACGAGGGAGTAGACGAACCACATGGTCATCGGCGCCGCCATCGACGTGGTTCCCTCCCAGATCCGCAGCAGGCCGTTCGGATTCTTCAGGAGTTTCTCTTTGAACTCGGGAGTGCCCATCTCTTTCATGTTGGCGGGCCGCGGGAACATGTAGTTGCCCGGGGGAATGTTGAGCTTCTTCAGCGCGTCCATCAGTCCGTCTTCATTCGGCACCTTGCGGTAGTCGCCTGCGTGGTACCCGGCGACCATATGGATCAGGGAGCTGAGCACGAACACGAACACGGCCGACAGCAGAATGGGGAGCCAGAGAGCAAGAATGGGGACCATGGGGACCTCCAGTGTGGATCGGACAGGGGAGAGCCTGCAGATACCTTCAACAGCCCTGCTCCGATCCTGGTTCCCGCCGGGCGCGGATGCTGCAAACCTCCCTGTGACCACGATCGAGTATGCGCTTGCGGCGGGCGGGAGGGGCCACGCGGCGGATGCAACTCATCCGATGATCCCCGGATCGCGGACGCCTGCCGCCTTTTCGTCGCGGGGCATGCCGCTGACGTGTCTCAGTTGACCACCTGGTTCTGGAATCGGATCCCAGCGCGCCGCAGGAGATCGAACGGCATCTCCCCGCCGGCGAAAATGAAGACGTTGTCGTTCGGGAGCTGGACGGGGGAGGCCGGGGTTCGGAGCCGGACGCTCTCCGGCAGGATCTCTTCGACCGAAGAGTTGAAGAGGATGGTCAACCGCTTCCGTTTCACGTACTCTTCGATCCGCTGCCTGTTGCGCTCTTTCAGCCGGGTGAACTCTGCCTGCCGATAGGAAAGGGTGACCCGGTTCGTGCCGTGAAGGGCCAGCCCCACCGCCGCTTCCACTGCGGAATCCCCGCCTCCGACCACCAGCAGATCGCTATCCTTGTAGCCCTTCCGCATCCAGGAGGCGGTACATCACTTTTGACAATCCCTCTCCCGGTACTCCGAGTTTGCGGGGGGTTCCCCGGCGGCCCAGCGCCAGCACCACGTAGCGGGCGCGGTATTCCGCTCCGGCGGTGGCGACAAGGAACCCGTCCCCGGTTCCTTGCAGGTCAACCACCTTCTGTTCGGTTTCGACCTTCAGCGAGGTTGTGGCGATGATCTTCTGCCAGATCTCCAGCAGCGACTCCTTGGACACCTCGGTCAGTTTGAGGTTGCCCCAGAGCGGGATCTCCACCGGTGCGGTCATGACGATCTTCCTGCGCGGATATTGCAGGATGGTCCCGCCGATATCTCCCTGCTCGAGCGTGGCGAAGCGCAGTCCGAGCTTCTTCGCCATGAGGCTGGCGGACAGTCCGGCCGGTCCGGCCCCGACGATCACAGATCGTACGGCAGTCCCTTCGCCCGCGGGCGCCCGGCGATCCCCTGCACCACGGCCTTCCCCTGGTTGACGGCGTTTCGAATGAGCCCCAGCCCCCCGAGTTCTCCGACGATGAACAGACCCGGAACGCTGGTCTCGTACTGGTCGCTCAGCACCGGGAGGTCGGCGCTGCGCCCGGGGGCGGCCATCATCATGGTGATCCCTCCGACGGGGCAGGCGTCGGCGCACAGACCGTGGCCCACGCATTTTGCGCCGTGCACGAGTACCGCCTTCCCTCCGATCAGTCCAAGGACGTCCCCCTCGGGGCAGGCGTCGACGCATCCTCCGCACCCGATGCAGGCGAGCAGGTCGATCTGGGGATGCATGGCCACCGCCGCCGTGAGTCCGCTGACCTGGGCGCGCTCGAAGCGTTCGCGGGCCTCCCGTTCGTTCTTCCTGTGCCGCCAGAAATAGGGGCCGGCGATGACGATGATCAGCACCGCGGTGATCCCCAGGGTGACAAGCGTATCGGTCGACATGGTCAGAAGTGCATCCCCAGTTCCACATACAGGCGTTGCGTGGTGATCTGGTCTTCCCAGATGCGGTCGCCACTGAAGGCGGCATACCAGGCCCTCGAGATCCTCCAGCTCATGGTCAGGCTCACATTGGTGGTTCGGTGCCGCTCGTTCCGGTCGGTCTGTTGATACTCAAACCGGTCGACGCGCAGCGTGGCGGTCAACGCATCGGTGATCCACCGGTCGAGGTCCAGCGCGAGATCCCGTCCCCGCGTATAGACGCCGTCGATCGTGCCGTACTGCGCTCCAAGGCCGAAGCCGCTGCCAAGGAGGTCGCTGGCGCGGACCGAAGCGTTCGCGGAACTTGCCCGGGGGGAGGTGCGGGAGGGCAGACGGTATGTGCCGGTGGCGGTGATCACCACGTGGGCGGGCAGCAGGAACGCAACAGACCCCCGGAGCCCCTGCCGCAAGGAACGGTCCAGCAGGGAATCCACGTAGGTGCGTTCGCTTTCGATCAGCGGGATGGCGCGGGTGGCGTCGTATCCCGCGTTGAGGGAGAGCCACCGGAACGGCGGCGCGTAGCTGAGCGTCACGAACGTGTTGGTCATATTGAACCGCGATACGATCCCGTCGGCGCCCGCCTTGTGGAAATCGAATTCGGTGCTTCCGTAGAACGTGAACTCCGGACCCACGCGGAGCGAAGCCTGCAGGTAGGTGAAGTTCCGGTCCAGCTTTCCTTTGTACATCTGCTGGCCGTACGCGATGGTGACGTCGGAACGGTCCCAGATGTCGCGTCCCCAGGAGACGTTCGCGAAGGCCGCGAGCTTCTGGTGGTCCGGATCGATCCCGGAGGTGTTGTAGTTCGCCTGGGCGCCGGCGATCACCCCGGCGGTGAACCGGCCGATCCGTCCGTACAGTTCCCCGCCGTCGAACGTCCCGAGGCCGTTCGCAAAACGAGGGAAGATCCTCCCCAGGCCGAAGCCATAGCGCTGTCGGGGGTCGTCGCTCGTCAGCGAAAGTTCATAGACCCGCGATCTCCACCGGGAGTCATCACCGTATCGCGCGTAGTGCTCGGTCATGTCTCCTGCCAGCCGGCCGTTCATGCGGAATGCGATCGACGTGCCAAAGAGCTTGTCGACATCCAGACGGCCGACGATCGCGGGCTGGGAGAAATCCGGAGATTGTCCCTTGCGGCCCGCCCCGCTGTACTGCAGTCCGATGCGGCCGGAGATGATATTGGTCCTGTCTCCGACGTTCGTCCGGGAAAGCGACGGCCCGGGTCCGGGCCTGGGTTCCGGGGCAGCGGGGATGGCCTTCCAGGCCGCAGCACTGTCGCCGACGGCGGGGACCACGCCCTGTCCGAGGACGGAGGCGAGCGATGATGAACTGGACACTGCGGTGATGACGGCCCGGCCGAGGAGTTCCTTCGCACGGTAAAGGTCCAACGTGTCGCCGACGGCCAGCCCGGCCGTCCTCCCGGCTCCGATGTAGACGCTGCCGACGGTCACGTAGGTGACGGTTGAGGCGATCCGCCTCACGTCGTTGCCCTGCGCTCCCGGCCTGCGTGCCGCAGAGGAGCAGGCACATTACGATCGCCCCGCATCGTCCTGGCGCCATCAGTTGGTTCCCCTCGGGTGACATGAGTAGCAGCCCGCGCTCGTGTACGTGTAGTTCGCCCGCCCCGCATGCTGCTGGTCCACCCGGGTCTTGTTGCTATGCTCGTGGCAATCGATGCACGAAAAGGCCTTGTAGTTCGACGGAACGGTATGGCAATCGGCGCACACGGTCCACCGCCCCGGCGGGTGCTTGCTCCCTGCCGAGATCGGGAACCAGGGGGTATGGTTGAACGTCGACGGCGTCCAGGCGGTGGTGGTGTGGCACGTCTGGCAATCCGTCCCGAACCCTGCTCCGGCGTGCGGGGGGTTCGTGGTGGCGTTGTACCGCGGCAGGTGGCAGTTGGAGCTGCCGCAGGTCGACGGGGTCCCGGTGTAGACTCCGCCGACGTGGCACGATGCGCACGGCGTTGACACATGCGCTCCGGTGAGCTTGAAGGCCGTCAGGTTGTGATCGAAGGACGCCGGCCGCCACGCGGTGGTGGTATGACACGTCGCGCAATTCGTCGCAAACCCCGTGTGCTTTGGGTTCGCGGCCGTGGTGAATGCCTGCTGGTGACACGTATAGCACACGGCCGACTGTAGCCCGTAGATGGACTGGGTGCAGTGCGCTGGTGGTGAGCGATGAGATCATGATGCCGGTGCACTGGGACTCGCGGCGAACTATGCTTGGCTCGCCCGGCAGTGGAACGTGTTCCAGGGAACACCGCGCAGGGGACAGCGATATGGACTCCGAAGTTTGAACGCCGTATGTGTAGAGCGGCTGCCACGCAGTCGTGGTGTGGCACGAAAGGCACGCTGTGGAGAAACCGGTGTGTTTCGGACTCGCCGCGCTGGCGAAGACCTGTCCGTGGCAGCCATAGCAGTCGGTCTTGGCGGAGTGGAAATCGCTTCCGACATGGCACCGCGAGCACGGAAGCGCGCGGTGGGCACCCGTGAGCGGAAATGCGTGGTCGCGTGATTGAAGTCGCCTCCCCAGCGCAGCGAGTTGACGGAATGGCACTGCGAGCAGTCGGTCCCGAAACCGCCGGCGATGTGATCGGGATTCTTGGCTCCGGCGTAGTCGCGCGCATGACATGCGAAACAGTCGGTGCGCACCCGGGTGAAGGCGTAGTTCCGCTCGTTGGGATGACAGCTCCGGCAGTCGGCTGCCGCGTGCGCCCCCACGAGCGCGAACCGGGTGTTCTTGTGCTTCTGTACCATATCTGCCACAAGCCAGGATTCCGGCGTGTGACAACGGTCGCACTGCTTGCCCAGTTCCCCGCGATGCACGTCGTCATGGCAGTCGGCGCACAGATTCCTGGCACCGGAGAACTTCAGCGCCGCGTGGCAGCCCGTGCATCGGACCACGGCGTGCTGGCCCTGCAAGGGGAACCCGGTGGAGGCATGGGCGAATTTCAACGGCGACAGGAGGACCGTCCAGGATTCCGCGCTGTGGCATTGTTCACAGGGGACGGACAAGGTCCCGTGGGGTGAGCGTTGGGCCAGGCCGGATGCCGAAAGGACACTCGTGGCCAGGACGAGCACGCAGGCCAGTCTGCCGGGGGTGCGCACCCCCTGGAGGGGATAGACGATCGTGATGAGGACATGACCACTCCTCTCTGGATCATTGTGATGCCTTCAGGGTCGTGGCGTCATGACAGTCAGTGCAGCGCGTCGGCGTTCCCGCAAATCGCGCCGCTCCGCTCGCGGAAGGCTTGTGGCACGAGGCACACGCGACGGCGGCGTGTCTTCCGTTGAGCGGGAATCTCGTGCGGTCGTGCGAGAACACCAGGGAAGCCCAGGATGACGTACCATGACAGGCGCTACAGGCATACCGGCCCGCAAATTGCCCCCGATGGATGTCCTTGTGGCACGTCTCGCAGACGGGTACCTGAGCCCAGCGCCATTGCCGCGTGTTCTTTGCCTGAACCGCCCCGTCGGCATGGCACCTGGCACAGGGGAGAGCGGCATGCGACCCGGTCAGGGGGAATCTGGCCTTTGCGTGCGACGCCGGCGTGTACGTCGTCGGGAGGAAACCGCTGACCGTGTGGCATGCCCGGCAGTCGCCGGCATCGGCTCTGGAAGCGAACTGCCCCGCGTGCGCATCGGCGTGGCAGTCGGCGCAGCGGTCTTTCTTCGCAACGCGGAGGTCCAGCGGGACTCCTGCCCCGCGGTAGGCCGACAGGGCCGTATGGCACCGTTCACATTTGACCTGGAGGTGCTTTCCCTCGAGGGCGAACGCCGACGTGCCATGGTCGAACTTCGCGGGTGAAAATCCGGATTCCGTGTGGCAGGTTTCGCACATGCCGCCGCCGGGTCGGCCGGCGAACTCTCCCCGGTGGACATCGGCGTGACAGTCGGCGCACTGTCCGAACTTCTTGATCGCGAAGCGGCGCGAGGCGGGGGTTCCCTCAGCACCGGCGGCGGAAGGGGGTATGGCATTGCGCACAGCGGACCGTGCGGTGAGCACCTCGCAGCGGGAACTTCGTGGCGGTGTGATCGAACCCCCTGGCGACCCCCTCGGACCAGCCCTGGGTCGAATGGCAGGCTCACACGGCTTCTGGAATTTGCCGCCGTGCGGGTCGGTATGGCACGCGGTGCAGCGCGAGAAGTCCATGCGGGCATACGACGGCGGCCCGCCTCCTTGCGGCACGGGGTGGCACTTCGCGCATGGGACCAGGGCGTGTTTCCCCGTGAGGCGGTACCGTGCCCGGTCATGGCTGAACGCCGCCGGCGGCTTCCAGCCCTCGAGCCCGTGACATTGCTGGCACGCGCTGCTGAGTTGCCCCTTGTGGACGTCCTTGTGGCAGGCAACGCATTCTCGCGAGAGGCCCAGGAACGTTTTGGAGGAGAGGAGCGCCGGGTTCTGGCGGACGTCCGCGGCCTTCCGGAATTCGGCCGTATGACATCGTTCACAGTCGAGACGGGCGTGTTTGCCCGCAAGGGGGAAGCCCACGCGGCCGTGATCGTAGGTGCTCCGGTCGAAGCGAACGAGCTTGAACGACCGGCCGAGATGTTCCTTGTGGCATTCCACGCATTGACGCCCCGCCAGCGGGCCATGAAAGCCCGTCCCGGCCTTGATCCTTGTGCGGAGTTCCCTGTGGCACTCCAGGCACTTGTCGTTGACGACGGCTTTGCCAAGTTCGTGGCACGACGTGCACGAGCCGATCCCCTCGAGGGCCGCATGTGCCGAGCTCAGTTCCCCGGGAGAGATCTGGGCGAAGACGGATGCCGGGCACCAGAGGCCCAGGGCCACGGCGAGCATGTACCGTGATGGCCGGGTCATCACCAGAGCCATCGGTAGCCGAAGGCGACGGCCACCCCCACGTGGACGAACAGAATGATGAACATGATCGTCGAGAAGGGCAGGTGGATGATGTGCCAGTAGTGAAAGATCTCCCGGAACTTCTGCAGCAGGGCGATCCGCCTGGTGAGGATTGCCCGCTGGGAGGCAAGGGCGGTGAACGCACGGACGGCGGCGGACGGCTGTCCGGCGCGCTTCAGGGTCCGCGCGAGCTCGCGCATCCGCGAGCGCCTGGTCAGATCGTTGACGACGAAGAACCGGAGCACCTCCCAGAGGGACATCTGTGAGGGGTCTCGCGGCGGCATCCCGATCACATCAACCATCTGCAGAACAGCGTCCGAGGCTCCGCCGGTGCTCTTCAGCCTGCGTCCGAGTTCTTCCCGCAGCTTCATCAGATCCGCCATGGACAGTTCGTTGCCTGCGAGTCCCTTCGGGATCTGTGTGTAGAGATAGCGGCCGATCACGCCGCTGGCGACCACGGCCACCATGCTCCAGAAACTCACGGCGACCAGCCCGCCGATCTTGAACGAGGTATGATAGACGACCAGGATCGGCCCGACAAGGCAGAGGAAGATGTGGAATTCGAGGAAGTGCCGGATCTTGCCGACCTGCGCAAACATCCGAAAGCGCTTCCGCGCCGAGTAGACCGTCACCCCGGTAAGGATCATGAGGGTGCCGATGACCCCGTACCCGTGTCCCTGGGTGCCGCTCGGTTTCAGAGATTCATGCAGGGGATGATACGGGCCGTTCCTGGAGGGGGGTAAGGTAGTAGTCCAGGCCGTGGAGGCCGAAGGCGATGGTGAAGAGCAGCCCGGCGCCCAGGAGGAGCCCGAGGTACACCGTATGTCCCAGCGTTACGCAAATGTACCTCGAGTCTTCTGTCCAACGACTTGAAGAACAGGCTCGCACAGAAACAATAGCAAAAATACAGCGATTCTTGCAGGCCAATCAAGTGAAGGGGAGCCTATTAGGAAGAATTAATCAACAAACGTGATGCCAGGGAGTGAACTCTTGCGAGGGAGGAAGGAGGCGGGTAAGGGATAGACAGGGTGTGTGGCCACTGTCGGCCAAAGAGGTCAGAAGCGTAGCCAGCTCAAGAGAGTATCTGCGAGAGGATATCGTAAGCCCGAACGACTTCTTTGGTGCCGATGTCCCTTACGTCTCCATTCGGCGGGTCGCACAATCTCGAACCTCGTTCCAATCGGATGCCAGCTCTCTGAAGTTCCATTCTGCGGAGGGGTACAGACCCAGAACGGGAACCTCGGAAGGCCGACGCAATGTGAACGGCCGAAGTATCCGGTGAAATCAGGAGATCGGACTGGGCGATACAGGCGGCGAAGTGATGAAAGCTGCGGCCTGCAGGGACGTAGAACCGGACCGACGGGAGGGCTTTTCCTGAGTTCTTCACCGAGCCGTTCCTCTCCGGGGGCCGTGAGAAGGATGAACACCGTCCGATCCTCGTGTGAGGAGGCGTGCAGAAGCAGAGCCTTCCATCGGTCACGTGGCCAGTATCGGCTCGGGTCCCCGGCACTCAGATTGACGGCAATAAAACGTCTTTGCCTATCACGCAGCGGCTCGATCGAACGCCGTATCTCTTCCGCTTCGTCCGGTCCCAGGTCCAGTCTGGGGCGAACTTCCTCTGGAGTGAACGAAAGTCCGAGAGCCTCCGGGATCAGGCGGAGGCGCTCGGTGATGTGGGTCCGGTCGAGCGGAGGGCACACGACAGGATGTGACAACCGCTTGCCGGGGAAGGCAAAGCCGGCACGGACGCGCGCAGGACATAGCCTGGAGATCAGGGTGCTCGTCGTGCTCGGGTGGTCGTTCAGGTCCAGTCAGAAGGTCCGGCCGAAAGGCGTTGATCCGGAGAACCAGGGGAAGCAGATCCACGCCGCCGCGGAAATAGAGGACCCTGTCAACCGTCCGATCGTACCGCAACAGCTCGCGGGTGCGCGGAAGGGTGACCAGGACGATGCGGGCATCTGGGAAGGCCTGCCGGAACTTCCGTAGGACAAAACTCGATACGATCAGGTCGCCGATCTTGCCGATGCGGACGATCACGATGCGCCGGACCGGGCCGGCAGGGGAAGATGTCGTCATCGGCCGGTTCCGGGGAAGATCCCGTTCCCTGTGTTGAGTTCTTCGACCCTCGCAAGAAGGTCGTCCACCGGAAGCTGCAGCATGCATTCGTGGCCGTACGGGCAGGTCAACTTGTCGCAGATGATGCAGTGCAGATCCCGTTTGATGACCACGGCTCCGCGGGGGCCGTACGGTCCGTGGTGTGACGGATCGGTGGGGCCGAACAGTCCGATCGTGGGGACCCCCAGAGCGGCGGCGATGTGCATCGGACCCGAATCGTTGGCGACCACCAGCGCGCACGTGCCGAGAAACGCGGCCATGGCTCGCACGGTGGTCGGAGGGGCCAGTGCGGCTCCAAGACCGCTGACGATGGCGGCCGCATCAGCCTCGTCTCCGGGGCCCCAGAGTACCAGGAACCACGGATCGTATCGCCGCCGGAGGGCTTCGCCGATGGCGATCCAGGTGGAGGGCGGGCATCGTTTCGACGCCCAACCGCCGGAGGGGACCAGCCCGACCACGGGCTTCCCGCCGGAGCGTTCAGCGCACCAGGCCCGGGCATGCTGTGCCTCATCCGGGAGAACAGCGTAGTGGATCCTGCGCGATACCACCGGCACGCCGAGCGGCGCGAGCAGCTCCAGGTTGTGCTCGGCGGAGTGGTGGTCGCCGCGCTCGGCCGTCCCCGGCAGATTGTACGCGTATCGCCGACCTCGATAGGCGAACCCCGTACGAAACCGGGCGCCCGAAAGAAAAGTGATCTGGGCGCTTCGCGGGTTGGACCAGAGGTCAAGCACCAGATCGTAGCGCCGCCGCCGGACCTTCCGGATGACGGAGAAGATCGACTCGCCCCTCCCCGTGGTGATCACTCCGTGGACCTGTGGGAGGTCCCGCACGGCGTCGGCAGCGAAGGCCTCCGTCAGGTAGTCGATCTCGGTACCGGGGAACGCCGCGGCAAGGCTGTCCAGCACGATCGTCGAAAGGACGATGTCGCCGATCCCGCGGGGTTTGATGCAGAGAATGCGATGGACATCGTTCGGCGGGAGGGTCACGGCTGGAAGGGTTCCTGGTCTGCAGTCAAGGTAACAACCGTCCGCCAGAAACACAACGAGCCGCCTCCAGGGGAGCGATCAGCAACCCCGGCGCACCACGTCGAGGATCTCTCCGCGGGAGTCCCGTATCCGGAGTTCCAGGGCACCCGCGCCCGGCCATGCGTGTGTGGCACAGCCGAAGCAGGGATCATACGCGCGGAATGCCATCTCGATCATGTTCAGGGCCCCTTCGGTGACGGGGACCCCCTTCCGGATCAACCCGCGGGCCGCCTTGTTGATGGAGATCGAGATGGGGGCGTGGTTGTTCGTGGTCCCGACCACGAGGTTCACCTTCGTGACGATCCCCTTCGGATCGGTGACGTAATGGTGCGTCAGCGTTCCGCGCGGGGCCTCCACGATACCGACCCCTTCTGTCGGCGTGGCGGTCGGAATGGTCCGGATGTCCGGGCCGGTGATCTCCGGGTCACCAGCCAGGGCGAGCGCCATCTCCGCTGCGCTCAACAGCTCGATGACCCTTGCCCAGTGGGTCGCGAGGGTCGCATGCACGGGTTTCCCGCCGAGCGTCTGGAACATGCGCTCGTATTCCTCCTGAGCCAGAGGCGTCGGCATCCCGTCTGCCGCGTTGAGGCGCGAGAGCGGCGTGGCGCGGTAGACTCCGCTCTCGTTCCCCTCCACGAGCCCCTTCCATCCGACCTTCTTCAGGAACGGGAACTTGAGATAGGTCCACGTCTCGATGTGTTCGGCAACGTTGTCCAGGTATTCCGCCGGACGGTATCTGGCGAATTCCTTGCCGTCCGGGTCGACCACCCTGACGGTACCGTCGTAGAAGTTGACCCGGTTCCGGTCGTCCACAAGCCCCATCGAGTAGGTCCTGCACGAGTATGCTTCCGAGAGGATCAGGTCCACGTATTCCTGATTGGCGAGCACGATGTCGTGGAAGGCCTGTACGGTGAACCTGGCGAAATCGACGAACCAGCGGCACTGCTCTTCGATCCGCCTGGCCTCGTCCGCGGTCAGGCCTTTGCTGACGCCGCCCGGGAGCGAAGTGACCTGATGCGTCTGCTTGCCGCCGAGGACCTTGAGGACCTCCTGGGTTCTCCGACGCATCTCGATCACCTTCCCTCCGACCTCCAGTCCGACCTTGCGCACCACCCCGAGGATGTTGCGCTCGGCCGGCGGGGCTGTCGGCCCCACGATGAAGTCGGGTCCCCCAAGCGCATAGAAATGCGTCGTGTGGTCCCCCGCGAAGAACACGTTGTACAGGAGCTGCCGGAGTTTCTTCGCCGTGGGGGGAGGGTCGACATGGAAAACGGCGTCACAGGCCTTGGCCGACGCCAGATGATGGGCCTCGGGGCAGACCCCGCAGATCCGCGTCGTGATGCGCGGCAGCTCCTCCACGGGTCTGCCGACGCAGAACCGTTCGAAGCCCCGGAGTTCCGGGACCTGGAAATACGTGTTGGCCACTTCGCCGTCGTCGTTGAGGAAGATGTCGATCTTGCCGTGGCCTTCGAGACGCGTGACGGGATCGATGGTGATCTGCTTCATGGCGTTTCCACCCTTCGCAGGAGCGAATGTGCGAGAGAGAATCGATAGAAGGTGCCCAGCGGGTCCACGATCTGGTCCAGGATCGCCTGGATCTCCAGCGGATCGTTGGCGTCGATCACGGAGCTGAGGGCGCTCACCATGCTGGCGCCCTGGTCCAGGACCTGGGGGGAGGCCCGTAACAGCCCCGGCAGGGGACATTGGCCATCGTGCACAGTGCGCCGCAGCCGCTCCGCGTGGCCGGCCCCATGCACACGATCCCCTGATCCAGCAGGCACTGCTCAGGATCCGGGACGAACTCATACGGCCTCCGGAACTGTCTGATCTTCTTCTCCTTCCGTTCACGTGAGCACTCGTCGCAGCAGGTCTTTTCCCCGGCGCCAAGCACCGAACCCGGCGGCGGCAGAGGTCTTCCGCTCAGCAGGTGTTCGACCACCTCCCAGATCCGCTCTGGCTGCGGCGGGCAGCCGGGGATGGCGTACTCGACCGCCACCACCTGGTCGAGGGCCCTGACCGTGTCCCACATCTCCGGGATGTGGATCCCCCCCTCCGGCATGACGGTATGCGTCTGTGGATAGGGGTCTCCGTCCGGTGCCGGGGTGGATGGGGAGTCCTTGTAGACCGTCGACCAGATCTCCTTCCTCGTCGTCAGGTTCGCGAGCCCGGGGATCCCTCCCTCGAGCGCGCAGGACCCGAAGGCCACCAGCACTCTGGACTTGGCGCGCAGCAGCCGCGCGATCTCCTCGTTCTCCGAGTTCCGTATCGAGCCGTTGAAGAGGCAGAGATCGATGCTGAGGTCGTCCATCGCGCGAACGGCATCGTACTTGAAATCCAGGGCCACCGGCCAGAACACGATGTCGAAGGCTTCGGCGACCTGCAGGATCCTCTGGTGAAGGTCCAGCACGGCGATCTCACAACCTCCACAGCTCGCCGCCCAGTACAGCGCCAGCTTCGGCTTGGCCATGAAGCTCTCCTGTTGTTCAACCTATTCCTGGACCAGTGGCGCCCGAACTTCACGGTGCACCGCCAGCTTCAGCGGGCCGAGCGACCGGATCTCTTCGGTCATCTCATTCACGATCGCGGCGAAGCGATCTCCTTCGGACGCCGACACCCATTCCAGCCGCAACCGCCGCGGATCGATGCCGAACTCGCGAATGACCTGTTGCAGGAACGGGATCCTCCTGGCGGTCTTGTAATTCCCCTCCTGGTAGTGGCAGTCCCCGGGATGACAGCCCATGACCACCACTCCGTCCGCACCCAGCTGAAAAGCCTTCAGGATGAAGACCGGATCCACGCGCCCGCTGCACATGGTCCTGACCACCCTGACGTTGGGCGCCGATCTGATGCGCGACACGCCCGCGAGATCGGCGCCGGTATACGAGCACCAGTTGCAGAGAAAACCGATGATCTTCGGCTCGAAGGCCATATCCTCACCCTTTCGACGCTTGTGACAGATCGCTCCGGGCTCGCACCGGTGAGCCGGCTCAGACCAGAAGACCCTCCAGCTCCGCAAGAATCTGTTCGTCCGTGAATCCCTGGCCCGTCATCGCGGCCGACGGACAGGCGGCCACACAGGTTCCGCATCCTTTGCACAGGGCGTCGTTCACATGGGACACCTTGCGTTCATCGAGGAATTCGACCGCTCCGTACGGGCAGAGCCCCTGGCACACTTTGCAGCCGCTGCAATACTCCTCCTGGACCGTCGCCCGGACGGGCTCGATCTCCACTTCGCCTCTGGCGATCATCGAGAGCATGCGTGCGGCTGCGGAGCCGGCCTGGGCGACCGTATCCGGGATGTCCTTCGGGCCCTGGGCGCAGCCCGCGATGAAGACGCCGTCCGTCGTGGTCGACGTCGGATCCAGTTTCGGGTGCCGCTCGAGGAAGAAGCCGTCCGGGCTCTTGCTCAGGGAGAAGAGGCGCCGAACCGTGTCACTGTCGGCCCGGGGCTCGATCGCGTTACACAGGATCACCATGTCGACCGGGATCTCGCGGAATCTGCCGATCAACGTATCCTCGCAACGGATGACCAGCGCCGGCGTTTCGCCGCCCTCCGGGTGTGTCTCGACCACCTCCGCCGCTTTGCCCCGGATCATGGTGACCCCTTCGTCCAGCAGGCGCGTGTAGAACTCCTCGTATCCTTTTCCGAACGCGCGCATGTCGATATAGAACTGATAGATCGCCGCGGCGGTCCGGTCGCGGACCAGGTGGGCGAATTTCAGCGCGTACATGCAGCAGACCCGGGAACAATACGGATGGTGGTTGACGTCCCTGGACCCGATACAATGGATGATGCCGACCGCCCGGGGTTCCCGGCCGTCCTTCATCTGGACGCGCCCTCCGGTGGGGCCGGTGGAATTCAGGATCGCTTCGAATTCCAGCGAGCTGTAGACGTTGTCCAGACGTCCGTACCCGTACTGGCCCATCGCCCGCGCGTTGAAGAGGTCGAAACCGGTGGCCACCAGGATCTGACCGACCTCGAACTCGACGATCTCGTCCTGCATCTCGTAGTCGATCGCCTTGGGTTCACAGACCTTCGCGCAGGTCGAGCACCCCCCGGTGGCGAAATGGATGCAGGAGCCGGGATCGATCACGGGAACCCGGGGGACGGCCTGCAGGGTCGGCACAGAGATGGCGGTCTTCGGACCCAGGGTGAACTCGGGGAGCTTCCCTTTGTGCTCCTCGAGGATCATCCGGACGTGCCCGGTCGGGCACACGCGGGCGCAGGCCCCGCACACGATGCACCGATCCGTCGACTCGTCGTAGGGGAGCACCACCGTTCGCTTGATGCCGGTGTGGGCGAAGCCCAGGACCCCGGCATGAACCACGTCGTTGCACATGTTCACGCACATGCCGCACAGGATGCACGCGTCCGCTGCCTCGTCCCGCTCCAGGCTTGTGAACCGGGGGGTGCTGACGCCGAGACGCGCAGCCAGCGAGCGCACCACCTCCACGTTGGGCCACCGGGAGAGCATCAATTCTATCAACATCTTCCGGATCCACTGGACCTTCGCCGACCGGGTGCGGACGGTCATCCCCGCCCGGATCGGGAAGTTGCAGGCAGTGACGATGCGGCTTCGCTCTCCGCGTACCAGTTCAACGCTGCAGAGGCGGCAGACGCCGTACGGCTCCACATAGGTGCTGTGGCACAACGTCGGGATCCAGATCCCGGCCTGCTCGGCGGCGTGCAGAATGGAGATCCCTTCCGCTACCTCGACTGTCCGGTCGTCGATCGTGATCGTCACCATGGTGGTCTCGCTCGCTATTCAACGTGGATCGCGTCGAACCTGCATACGTCCTGGCAGATGCCGCACCTGCCGCATTTCGCTGCGTCGATCGAGTGCGCCTGCTTGGTCTCGCCGAGGATCGCCCCGTCGGGGCAGTTCTTGGCGCACACGTGGCATCCGTGGCCGCGGGTGACGCAGACGGTGGGATCGATGCTGTACGTGATCAGCTTCCTGCACGCGTGTGCCGGACACTTCTTGTCGTGCACATGGGCTTCGTACTCCTCGCGGAAGTACTTCATGGTCGTCAGCACCGGATTGGGCGCTGACCCACCCAGGGCACAGAGGGACGCCTGGGCGACCATGGAGGACAACTCCTCCAGGAGGGCGAGGTCTTCCTCCGTCCCTTCACCCGCGGTGATCTTCTCGAGGATGTCGAGCATACGCTTGGTCCCCTCGCGGCAGGGGAGGCATTTCCCGCAGGATTCCACCTGCGTGAAGGCGAGGAAGTACTTGGCCATGTCGACCATGCAGTTGTCTTCGTCGGTCACGACCATTCCGCCCGAACCCATCATGGATCCGACCCTCGTGAGCTCCTCATAGTCCACCGGGAGGTCCAGCAGGCTTTCAGGAATGAATCCGCCGGATGGGCCGCCGGTCTGCACCGCTTTGAACCGCTTCCCGTTCTTGATCCCTCCGCCGATATCGAAAATGATCTTCCTGAGGGTGATCCCCATCGGCACTTCGATCAATCCCGTGTTGTTGACCTTCCCCGAGAGCGAAAAGACCTTTGTTCCTTTGCTCCCGCCCCACGGGTCGACGGAGACGTCGCCGGTACCGATGCTCGAGAACCAGGAAGCACCGCGCAGGATGATCTGGGGGACGTTCGCCCAGGTCTCCACGTTGTTCAGGCAGGTGGGTTTGTCCCACAGGCCGCGTTCCACCGTGTGCACGTACTTCGCGCGAGGCTCCCCGGGCCTTCCCTCGATCGACGCCATGAGCGCCGTGGATTCGCCGCAGACAAACGCGCCGGCTCCACGGACGATCCTGATGTCGAAGTCCAGACCGCGGCCGAAAATGTTCGTCCCCAGCAGGCCGTACGCGCGGGCCTGGTCAATCGCCGTCTGCAGGCGTTCGAGAGCGATCGGGTACTCGTTCCGGATGTAGACGTATCCCTGTGTGGATCCGATCGCATACGCCCCGATCAGCATTCCTTCGAGCACTGCGTGGGGGTCGGACTCGATCGTGCTGCGGTCCATGAACGCTCCGGGATCCCCCTCGTCGGCATTGCACACAACGTACCTGGTGTCTCCCGGAGCCTGTTTGCAGGTCTCCCACTTGAGCCCGGTGGGATATCCTCCGCCCCCCCGGCCGCGAAGGCCTGAGGCCTTGACCTCGTGGATCACCTGATCAGGCGTCATGCCCGTCAACACCTTGACCAGCGCCTGGTAGCCGTCGCGCGCGATGTATTCGTCGATGTTCTCGGGGTTGATGAGTCCGCGGTTGCGCAGGACGATGAGGGTCTGATCGGCGAAGAAGGGGATGTCCGACATCCTGGGGATCGGGAGCTTCTCTTCCGGGGGTGTGTACAGCAGTTCGCGGACGGGCCTGCCTTTCAGGAAGTGCTCTTCGACGATGTACGGGATGTCGGTCTCCTTCAGGAGCTGGTAGAAGATCCCCTCCGGATGGACCACCATCAGCGGTCCCACCGCGCAGAACCCGTTGCACCCCGTGGTCACCACGGAAACCTCCTGCTCCAGATGCCGTTTGCGGATCTCGGCCTCGAGGCGGTCTCTGATCGAAAGTGAACGGTTGGCGACACACCCCGTGCCTGCGCACACCATGACCGTCGTTCGGTATGCCATGCGGATATCTCCTCTGAGAGCAGGATCAGCCGATCCGTTCGCTGCCGATGGCGAGCGCATGCTCGCGCATCACTTGCCCGTGAAGAAGATGGGCCACGATCACCGCTTTCGCCGTTTCCGGGGTGAGCGAGACGTACTTCACCGGAGCGGCATCCCCGACCACCTCGACGCGTCATCATCGGCTCTTTGCTGCACAGCCCTGCGCAACCGGAGTTGGTCACGAGCACATCGTGCAGGTCATGCTCTTCGACCGCCCGCAGGACCGCGGTCATGATCTCCCTCGCACCCGCCGCGATGCCGCAGGTGCCCATGTGGACCGTGATCTTCACCCGGCCGGCCCCTTCGCGAAGGGAGATGGCGTGCCGGGCCGTTTCCCTCAATCGGGCGAGATCGTCGATGGTCAGTTTTCCCATGTCAGTATTCCTTCAGGATCCTGGACACTTTTGACAGCGGGACCTTCCCGTGGAGATGTTTCCCGACGGTGACCACGGGCGCGAGGCCGCAGCAGCCCAGGCATCGCACGCTCTCCACGCTGAATTTCCTGTCGGGGGTCGTTTCTCCCTCCTTGATGTTCAGCTCTCGCTGGATCTGCTCCATGATCTTGAGCGCACCCTGCACATGGCAGGCGGTGCCGGTGCAGACCGCGATCGGATGTTTCCCCTTGGGCGTGAGACTGAACGCCTTGTAGAAGGTCGCCAGATAGTACGTCCTGCTGAGCGGAACGTGCAGGGATGTCGAGATGTGATCGATCACCTCGCGGGGGAGATAGTAGAGCTCGTTCTGGACGTCCAGCATCACCTGGATGATCGATCCGGGCTCCTGCGGATACCGCTGCAGGATGGCGTCTATGGTGTGTGGTTTCCATGGCAGCTCCGGTTCCTGTGGCTGAGACACGGTCACGATCGCTCTTCCTGCAGCAAATACTCGCGGACGAACCGCAGGGCTTCCGCGGAATCGAGGGGAACATCGCCCAGCCGCGCGCGGGCTTCCAGAGTGTCGAACAGCACGGTTTTCCCGTCGCGGGAGTGTTCGAAGCGGATGTCCACCGGTCCGGCCGCCGCCAGAAGGGCGACGACCGTATCGGCCAGCGCTCCCGAGGGGCTTCCGGTCGATATGCCCAAGCCTGAACGTCGTCACGAGGGTCGTTCCCTGGCCCTGCCGGGATCGGATCTCCAGGTCTCCCCCGGCTTCACGGGCCGCCTGCTTGAGCAGCGCGAGGCCCAGTCCCACCCGCCGGGTCGTCCGCGTGGTGTAGAAGGGGTCGACCGCCCTTCGAACCTCCTCCGGACTCATGCCCCGGCCGTCGTCGGTGATCTCGAGGACCAGCAGGTCCGCCCTGGAGTCCTCGCGGAGCGTGATCTGGATCCTCCTCGCGCCGGCGGCGATGGAGTTCTCGGCGATATCCAGGATATGCAGTGACAGGTCCTGCATTGTTACGCCTCGCAGACCGTCCGGCCGTCGGCCCCGGCGAGCGCTTTGCGCAGCTCCCCGAACACCGGGGCTTCCATGAGATACGTACAGGCCCCCGCTCCGATCTCCTCGAGCCGGTGGGCATCCGAATTCCTGATCAGCACGAACGGCGCCGCGGAGGGGAAACGGACCACCGCAGCCTCCGCGGTCATCGGCGAGCACAGCTCCAGCGCGTCGAAGCGAAGGGAGGGCGGAATGAACCCGAGGTGGCCGATCACGCCGAACGCCTCCCGATCGATGTGGGAAGCGATCGCCAGCCCCCTGAGCCGATGGATCTCCCCGATGATCCACTCGAGCCCCAGGTCGGTCGCGCCGATGAGCAGGCGGTCCTGGAAGCACAGGATCTCGTCATCGTCGCCCGACGACCGGCTGGTCCCCGAAGATCTCCGGCGTGTTCCGTCCCGCGAGGTGATCGTACACCGTGGACTGCATGGTCAACGCGGCGTCGGGATGTTCGAAGATCGCCAGCACGTGGACCTCTTCCCGCGAACAGATCTCCAGCCCGGGCAGAGCGACCGGACCGGCGTGCCGCTGCGGCGCGTATGACCGCGCAGGCGTTTTCGGCCGAATTGTGGTCGCAGATCGCCAGCATGTCCAGACCCGACCGAGCCGCGCCCGGGCGATGATGTTCCGCGGCGACATGTCCAGGTCGGCGCATGGCGAGAGGCACGTGTGGACGTGCAGGTCCGCTCTGATCCGGCGGAGGCTCACGTCGGCGACACCATTCAGAAGCCGATACAGCTCCCCGGACGCCCTGAATGCCGGATAGAGGGCCGATCAGGATCGTCACATGCTGCTCGACGGCGCGCGCCAGCGTCTCCGGATCGGGCTCCCGGCCCTGGACGAGAAGGATCGCGGAGAGCTCCTTGAGCACCGCCACCGCGACGATGTTGACATGGACCTGCATCGGTGATCCAGAGATCTCCGGGGCGTGCTGTGAGCGATGACGTCGCTCATCAGATCGCCCGCATACCCTCCGGTGACGGTCCGGTCGAGGCGGTCCGCGCCCGTGCGTACCGTGAGATGCAGCTGTTCCACCACATGCTGGAGGGTCATGAAGGGGTCCTGGTCATGGTGGTGTGAAGGTTGTTCCGGTGCTTCTGGATCAGCGTGAGCAGGTGCCGGGACCGCAGCTCGACCGTATGCATGGCAAGGAAGACGCACGTTTCGGCGTCCGCCTCTCCCCTGATGACGTCCGCGGCGAACGCCATGCAGGTCGGCGCTCCGCACGCGCCGCAGTCGATGCCGGGAAGGGTCTCGAACAGCTGGTTCCGCCGGTGCATCTTCTGGATCGCCCGGGCGATGTCGTTGTCCAGCGGCTGCACGGGACTGGGGGCGATGCTCCCCCGCAACGCGAAATAGTCCTCGCTGTAGAGGGCGCGGAGCCGTTCCGGGTCCTGAGCGGAGTGTCTCCCGAACCGTTCCACGAGACGGAGAACCCGGCCGCGGGCGATGTAGGGGTTTTCCACGGTCAAGGCCCCCCCGACGCAGGCCGTGGGGCAGGAGTGGCATTCGATGTACTGGATGTCGCGCAGCTTCCCGTTCTCGATCTCGTCGAACACCCGCATGACATCGGGCAGCCCGGCGATGGCGATCCGCTCCTCGGCCCGCAGGGATGCCACCTGTCCTCCCAGGATCGGCCATCCCAGCCCGAGGCCGGAAACCTCTCCGGTCCCGTTCGAGTGTTCGACGCGTGCCAGCGCATGAACCACATGGGGATAGATCTGGGCGATCGGGATCGCCCCGTCGAGGTGGGAATCCCGCTTCCGGGGGGATCCTTCAGGGCGACCATCTTCGCGGGACAGGGTGTCAGGTAGATCGCGCCGATCTCCTGCTCCTGCAACCCCAGCGTTTTCATCGCCGAACGCTTCGCCTCGCGCGCGGCGATCTCCATGGGAGACTCGAGAGGAATGAGATGGTCGAGCAGGTTGGGATACCGGACCTGCACCAGCCTCACGATCGCGGGACAGAACGGGGAGATCAGCGGGCGGGGACCCGGTGCCGAATCCAGGTACTCCTGGATGGCGAAGTTCACCGCTTCCGATGCGGCGGTCACGTCGCAGGCATCGTCGAAACCGCAGGTCGTCAGCGCGCGCAGGATCATCGCGGGAGACACGTCCTTGCCGAATTGCGAGTAGAACACCGGCGAAGGAAGGGCGATCGTGTGGCGGAACCCGGAGATATCGCCGGGGGAGCTTGTGCGGGGGAGGAACGCATGGTTCGGGCAGACCCGCACGCATTCACCGCAGTCGATGCACCGGTCCTCCAGCAACGTCGCCGCGCCCCCGCGGACGCGGATGGCCTGCGTGGGGCATGCGCGGAGGCACCGCATCCGCCCTTCGCAACGTTGCCGGTCGATCTCTATGGAACGGAATGTGCCCACAGGAGGTCAGTTGAAGGTGACGGTGATGGCCAGTGTGGTTCCCTTGCCTACCGCTGAAGTGACGGTGAACAGGTCGGCGTTCTTCTTGATGTTCGGCAGTCCCATGCCGGCCCCGAAGCCCATCTCGCGCATTTCCGGTGTCGCGGTGGAATAGCCCTCCTGCATCGCCAGGCCGATGTCCGGGATCCCCGGACCGCGATCCTCGACCAGGATCGTGATGGCGCGCGGGGTCAGCTCGATCGTCAGGGTGGCCTGTTCCGCATACATGACGACGTTCATCTCGGCCTCATACGTTGCGATCGCCACCCGGCGGACGAGGCCGGGATCCACGCCGAGCTCACGGAGCATGCTCTTGATCTCGGTGGACACGTTTCCGGCATCCAGGAAATTCCTTCCCTGGATGGTGAACGAGCGGGTGAACGGCCGGTCCATGATCGACTCATCCTGCGTCGGAAACGTCCGGTCCGACCGCGCATTTCATGGTCGACGGGATGCCGGAACGGTACAACAGGCCGCACGCTTCGTACATGGAGAAGGGGGTGGCGAGCAGCGGCATCGACCGGTCCCTGGCGAAGGCGATGACCGCGGCGTCCGGCTTCTTCCCGCGGACAAGAACGATCGCGCTGAGGTCCGCGATGTCCGCCGTCTGCACGGTCTGCGTGGTGGCGAGCCCGGTCAGCAGGAGGGCTCCGGCCTGAGAGAAGGCGAGGACATCGCTCATCAGGTCCGACGCACAACCGTACCGCACCGGCCTGTCCAGCAGGTGTTCCCCCCGCAGACCTCGCACAAAAGCATCTCCCGGACGTCGTCAAGTGTCATGGGTGTGCCCTATCTCCTGGTCTCCCGGCCGTTCGTTGACCAGTCTCTCGCCGAAAACGATGGAGCGGGCGGAGGGGAGACGCGTGGCTGGACACGCGCTCCAGCACTGGCCGCAACCTGTACATTTGGCGGTGTCGACGTACCTGGCCTTCTTGCGTACCCGGACCGTGAAGCTGCCGATCGATCCGGAGACCCCTTCCACCTCGGCATAGGTGAGGAGGGTGATGTTCTTTCGTTGGCCCACGGAGACCATCTTCGGCGTCAGGATACACGCCGCGCAGTCCAGGGTCGGGAAGGTCTTGTCGAATTGTCCCATCCTGCCGCCGATGGTGGGTTCCCGTTCCACGAGGTAGACGGGGACGCCCGCGGCGGAGAGCTCCAGGGCGGCCTGGATGCCCGCGATCCCGCCGCCGACGATCAGGGTTGCCCGGTGGAGCGGTTTCCGGGTGATCTCCAGGGGTGTGTGCAGCGCCACGCGCCGGACCGCGGCGTTGACGAGGGCACAGGCCTTCCTCGTGGCCATAACGCGGTCGTCGTGGACCCAGGAACAGTGCTCGCGGATGTTGGCCATCTGGAACAGATACCGGTTGAGTCCCGCCGATTCCACTGCGGCGCGGAATGTCGGCTCGTGCATCAGCGGAGAGCAGGAGGCGACCACAACGCGGTTCAACCGGAGGTCGCGGATATCATCGGTGATGAGCTGCTGCCCGGGATCCGAGCACATGAACTTGTAGTCCCGGGCCACCACGACATGGGGTTGTGCGGCGATGAAATCGCGGACTTCGGCGACATTGACGATGGCGGAGATGTTCACGCCGCAGTGGCAGATGTAGACGCCGATCCGGACCTGGCCGTTGCCGTCCGACGGTGTCTGGTGTTCAAGCATAGGCCGCCTCCGCGAGTGAAGTGATGCGGTCTCCCAGCGGCAGGAAGGAGGAGTCCAGCGCAAGGGATTCCGGTGACAGGCCAAGGGCGATGCCCAGGAGCTGGGTAAAGTAGAGGACCGGGAGGGCGAAGGCCGTCCCGGCGGTGCGATTGATCTGTTGCTGATACCCTTCCAGGTTGAAGTGGCACAGGGGGCAGGTGGTGGCGATCACCTCTGCACCGTTGTCCGCTGCGCATTGGAGCAGCTCCCTGTTCAGCCGTCAGTGCGGTGTCGGGGAATGTGGTCATCAGCATGCCCCCGCAGCAGCGGACCTTCATGGGGAAGTCCACGATGCGTGCGCCGCACGCGCGGAACAGACGGTCGAGCAGGACCGGGTCCTCCTGATCGTCGAACCCTTTGTCGGGGCGGACGATCTGGCAGCCGTAGTACGGCGCGATGCGCAGGCCCCGGAGGTCGCGGCGGAGATGCGTGCGGATGGCCTCCGGACCGATGTCGTTCATCAACACGTCCAGCGGATGCCGCACGCGGGTGTGGCCGCCGTAGGAAAGGCCTCCTTCGGCCAGGGCCGCGTTGACGTCGCGAAACATCTCGGGGATCTGCTGAAGGATCCGGTTGGTCTTGGCCAGGACGGTGTAGCAGGAGCTGCACGGGGCGAGGATATCGAGACCCATCCGTTCTGCGAGGGCGAGATTCCGTGCGGAGACGGCGAGGGAGACGGTCTCCTGGACGGACATATACATGGTCGCGCCGCAGCAGTTCCAGTCCTCGATCTCGAGCAGCTCCTGGTCGAGGGCCGCGAAGACCTCTCGGACCGACGCGTCATAGCTTCGCTGGGTCTTCTCGAGGCTGCATCCCGGGATAGTAGGCGTAGCGCACGGTCAACCTCCGTTGGTGATGGGGACTCCGTGGCCGGCGGGGATCGGCGGCGGATGGCGAAAATGGGTGGCGCATCTCCAGGGTGCGGGCCTTCCTGATGATGCGGGAGAGCTGCACGTGGGCACGGATGCGACGGGGAAAGAGCGAAAGACGCCGGGTGCGTGCCATGGCCACAACAAGCGGGATCATGCCGAAGAGACGGAAGACGTTGGTCCGGAGATAGTACCGCCGCATCAATGTCGCTTCGTGCAGCCTCCCGTATCTGCTCACCGTTCGGATGAACTGCGTGGCCAGGACCTTGACCTGCGGGGCAAAGGGGCGGCGGCGGGTCTCCATGGCGGTCCGCTTGAGCGCGTAGATGAGGTCGGTGACCTTGATCCCCGCCGGGCACCTGGTGGTGCAGGCGTAACAGGAGGCGCAGAGCCAGATCGACCGGCTCCGCATGATGCCGTCGAGATCTCCGGCGCGGAACAGCGCGATCAGTTGCCGGGGCGAGAGGTCCATGGCATGGCTGACAGGACACGACCCGGTACAGGTGCCGCACTGGAGGCAGCGGGCGATCCGTTCTCCTCCCGGTACCGCCTGCACCTGGTGCAAGAAGATGTCCCGCAGTTCGGCTTCGGTGGGGGTCATGAGTCCCGGGGAGCACAGTTGGCCGCGTGTGTCATGATGGTCCTGTGGAAGAATGGTCCGACGCGATCGTACGGAGAAGCCAGGAACACTCCGCCGCGAATTCCGAGCGCAGACCGGTGGCAAGCTGTCCGGCCACCTCTGCGAACAGGGCAAGGGCCGCCCGGGCCGTTCGTGATCCGGCCTCGGTGAGTGCCACCTGCTCGATCCGGTGATCCGTGGGGATGTGGGAGCGCAGCAGAAGACCCCGGCGCTCGAGGTCGTTCAGAAGCCGGGAGGTGCGCGTCGGATCGACGCTGAGAAGTTCGCTGAGTCGCTTCGCTGAAGGGGGGTGATCGAGAAAGAGTGCACTGAGGCAGTGCATCTCGTCGATGGAGAGACTGACGCTGGAGGATACGTACTTGTCAATGCCACGGCATCGTCGGGTCAATCTGATAAGCTCGACGCCGATGGTCGAGTCAGACGTTTCCACGATCTGGGCGCGCAGGGGTTTTGGATGCCCAAACGGCATGCACTAATTGTGCAAACGCAATAATTGCTGTTTGGCTACAAAAAAGGGGGGAGAGAGGGTGGGTCTGTCGATGAGAATCTCTACAGTATTTGCGTTTTTCAACACTCTCGATCGTTCAGCGGGTCGACCCCGTCGCGAGGAGGGATGCGAGAGGTCGGCCCGGATCAGGTGAAGCGGAGGGGGATCTGGACTCGCTTGCCGGAGGGGAGCATATGCCCCTTCCGGGCGTGACCGGCTCCGGCGGCGGCGGGGTGAAGCCCCGGCGTTTCCCGCGGATCCAGCAGAAGGGTGGCTTCCATCCCGGCGGGAACCTCCAGCTCCAGCATCCGATCGCCGGCCTTCCCGCGGCAGGAGAACCGGATGTCGCCGCGCACGGTGCGGGCGGTCAGGGCCAGCTCCTCGAGATCGGCGGGCTGCGGTCGGATGAGGCAGCGGGAGAATCCCGGCGAGGCCGGGCGGATCCCTGCCAGACTCATGAACGTGACGTAGAGCGGAACGATCGCGCAATGGCTCCAGAGATCCCCGGAGTCGGGGTGGGCGTTCCAGATCTCCGCGAGAGTGTTGTTCAGGAGCACCGAGGGCATCGCCGCCCAACGTTCCCGGAACTCCTGAAGGATGACATCGGTCCTGCCTCCCTCTGCCAGTGCCCAGTAGCGCCACCCGGCGTTGGCCGGATACGACAGGCCCATGCTCGGCGGGCAGTCTGCCAGCGCGCTGACGATCGCCTTCGTATCGGTTCCGGGGCTCAGGCCGAAGAGCAGGGCGGTCGCCAGCGACCGGTCGCACAGCCGCTCTTCTCCCTCTTCCTCTTCCCATGGGAGGTTGTTCACGAACAGGCGCCGGCGCTCGCTCCAGAAGGCGCGGCGGACCCCTTTGAGGATGGTCCCGGCGAAGGCTCCGGCGTCACTGGCCCAGCGGGATTCGCCCGCGGCACGGGCCAGCGGGACGAATGCCTGGCGAAGCATCGCGGCGCAATACAGATTGAAGGCGCACTGCTTGTGCCGCTGGCGTTTGTAGGCGTAGTGGTCGATCCAGACGTTCGGGATGCCGAGTCCGTCCACCGGTAAGAGCCCGTCCGCCGCCTGCATCCGGTGCAGGTAGGCGATGAATTTCTGAAGCCTGCGGAACGGCTCTTCCACCGCCGCGAGGTCTCCCGTGTACATGTAGTGGTGGTACGTATCGAATGCGAACCCCACGCCGTGGTCGAGGAGCGGGCCCCAGGGGGTCATGTTGATCGGCCGCTCCATCAGCCGGGCGAGCCGGTCGTACGCAGGCCAGCAGTCCAGGAAGTATCCGTCGGGGACCTGCCCCTGCGAGAATGTTTGAAGGAACCGGGCCGGGAGTCTGGTGTCGCCGAGCGCCAGGTAGACGCCGTGCAGCTGATGGCTGCCGTCGCCGCTGTATTGCTGCCGTTCGCGTCCCATCCCATCGACCGCGGTTTCCTGGGCCGAGTTGTACAGCGTGTTCAGGCACGCCCCCATCAGCTTCTGCAGGGCGGGTTCGGAACACCGGATGTCCGGTTGCGCCGGCCAGGGGTACATCCTCCTGAGCACGCCGACGTTCCGCAGGGTGACGGTCCCGGCTCCGTTCCGGATCACGAGCTGAAGCCAGCGCAGGCTTTCAAAGTCGAATGCCCGAAAAACGTTCTCTCCCTGGCGGCAGATGAACCTTGACCAGGAATGGAAGTGCGTGTTCAGGAGGGCCGGACCGCCGGCGTCGTGCGCTTCATGGGCCAGCGCTTCGATCGTCGTCCCCGCGGGAGCTTCCACGATGAATTCGGGGAAGCCGACCACCTGTTCCGCAAGTTCGAACGTCAGCGCCACGGTCTGTTCGGGGCGGAGTTCCAGCTGCCATTGTCCGGCGCCGGTCTCCCGGGCGACCGCCTGTGGCGTGGCGGAATAGCCGTCGGCGGGCACCATCGAGAAATACTCTTCCGCCGGACGTGACCAGTGGACGATGTACTGTTCGCTCAGCGCCTTCACCGGGACGAACGACTCGCGCAAGAGGGGGATCGACCGCGGTTGCAGGCAGCACACCGATGCGTCGGTATGGGTCTCGTAGAGGTGGTCCGGGTACCGCGAACAGACCGGCGGCAGCGAGGCCGCGCAGTCGAGCTTCATGGCGGGCATCCAGTTCGCGTCCGCCGTTGCGCCGGGGGAATCCCAACCGTACGGGTATTCCCTCGCGTCAAACTGCTCCTGGAACGAGCGGAGATACCAGCGCTTGGGGCTTCCGGGCGGCCAGCTCGTGGCAAGCCTGCAGGACCAGTTCTCGCCGGTGCGTATCTCCGCAACCGTGCCGTCGGCGCATTCCACCCTGAGCGTCAGGATGAAGCCGGGCTTACCGATTGGGTGGGTTCCGTCTCCATGGCCGTAGTGCAGGACGGTCGCTCCTGATGACGTTCTCACCCTGCTGCAGGAAGGCAACAAGATCGATCGGGTCGACCTCCATCCTCCGCGGGTCGGCGGGAGCGGGGCCCCACTGAACGCGCCGGCCGTTCACCGTGAGCAGGTAGCGGCTCTCGGCCGCGATCCAGCCTGTGGCGGAGCGGACCGGTGAGGAAAGCCGGAGCTCCCGGCGAAAGAGGATCACCGTCCCCGGCAGGGTCCGACTGGATGGATACCAGATCCACGCAGCGGGGGAGAGGTCGAGGCGCCTCTCCGGTGGAGGCAGTTCCACCTGCGGAACGACCGGAGACGCGGGTCCGCCCTCAGCAGTGAGGACGGACGATGGATTCAGACCCAGGAGGGCACCGGTACCTGCGGCTTGTTTCATGAACTCACGTCGGTTGGGCATGGGAGGAGTATGGAGGAAACTCTTCTCAATTTCAAGCCCGGAGGGCCTCAGGCCCGGAGGGCGAGACCGGGGACAGCGTCGTGCTCTTCGCCGATCTGTTGCCGCCACATCGCGTAGTAGAGTCCCTTTGCTTCGACCAGGGCCTGATGGTTCCCTGACTCTACAATGCGGCCGCGTTCCAGCACATAGATCCGGTCCGCATGCATGACCGTCGAAAGCCGGTGCGCGATCAGGATCGTGATCAGGTCTTTCCTCGTGGACACGTCCCGGATCGTGTCGCTGATCTCCTCCTCGGTGAGCGAGTCGAGCGACGAGGTCGCCTCGTCGAACACCAGGAGGTCCGGCCGACGGAGCAACGCCCTGGCGATGGACAGCCGTTGTTTCTCCCCTCCCGACACCTTCACTCCCCCCTCGCCGATCACCGAATCGAGCCCCCGGTCCGCGCGGGCAAGCAGATTCTGGCAGGCGGCCTTTGCGAGCACGTCGAGGCATTCCGCGTCGGTCGCGGTCGGATTCACGAACAGGAGGTTCTCCCGGATGGTCCCGGAGAAGAGCTGGGTGTCCTGTGTGACGAAGCCGATGCGTTCGCGGAAGCGTTCCAGTGCCACCGTGTCACTGCCAAAGCCGTTGTACAGGATACGGCCGCCCTGGGGGCGATAGAGGCCGACGAGGAGTTTCACCAGCGTGGTCTTGCCGGCGCCGGAAGGTCCCACAAAAGCGATCGTCTCACCCCGGTGAGCGGAGAAGGAGAC